>NZ_CAWQKG010000011.1:0-1257757 GCF_963895295.1 Aeromonas sp. sia0103
TGCGGGAATAGCTCAGTTGGTAGAGCACGACCTTGCCAAGGTCGGGGTCGCGAGTTCGAGTCTCGTTTCCCGCTCCAATCATGTGCAGATGACATCCTGTTGCGGGAATAGCTCAGTTGGTAGAGCACGACCTTGCCAAGGTCGGGGTCGCGAGTTCGAGTCTCGTTTCCCGCTCCAAAAGTTTGCAGATGATATTCCGTTGCGGGAATAGCTCAGTTGGTAGAGCACGACCTTGCCAAGGTCGGGGTCGCGAGTTCGAGTCTCGTTTCCCGCTCCAATCATGTGCAGATGACATCCTGTTGCGGGAATAGCTCAGTTGGTAGAGCACGACCTTGCCAAGGTCGGGGTCGCGAGTTCGAGTCTCGTTTCCCGCTCCAATCTCTCTTCGTAGTGCCCCATCCCTTCGATATCGCAGTTCAACTGCATGCCTCTATATCACCTTTTTATTTTCCCATTTTCCCAAACATATTCCGCCGTATCGGTCTCTTTCGCCTGTATTTGATCAGCTGGGACATCATGTGCGTGCTGGCCTCGCCAGAGTCACAGTCTATGCATTGTGCCGGTATGGCAGGGCGCTTGTCGATTGGAGGGCGTGCCTTGGTTGGCGCGGGGAGAGGGAGGTAAATGGCGGGCAAAAAAATAGGAGGAGTCGATCTCCTCCTGCGAGCTCACGGGTGCGGCTTAGAGCAGAGTCACGTTCTCAGCCTGAGGGCCTTTCTTGCCATCGGTCACAGTGAACTGGACTTTTTGACCTTCAGCCAGGGTCTTGAAACCAGTGCTCTGGATGGAGGAGAAGTGAACGAAAACGTCCGGTCCCTGGGATTGCTCGATGAAGCCAAAGCCCTTGGTCTCATTGAACCATTTTACTTGGCCGGTGCGAATGTCAGACATGTGGTAAGTCCTATCTATAACAAAATGAAACTAACGCCTTGTTGGGCAGCATTTGCCTAGGATGCAGGGGCCTACCCATGACTGACTACGTCAATTTGTCCCAGTAGCATGCAGTACAATCCCTGTCGAAAGCACAAACGATTGTACTGAAGCCCGATCCCTTGTCAATTTGGCACTTTTCATTTTTTGAGCAAGCTAAAACTATTGCGAAGCCAGCGGCTTGTTTCATGGGTCCGCTCAAAAAAACGGGAGGCTCATCAGCCTCCCGTTGCATCACTCCTTGAGGGCAAACCCTTCACCCTGCCGGTCGTAGCGGTAACTCACCTGACCGAAGGAGCGGATCTCGACCCGCTGGATGCGGCGGCTGTCATCCACCAGGATGAACACCGACTTGCCCGATTGCAGTCGGGTCAGCGGGCGATCCGGCCCCTCGATGGCGATCAACCGGCTCAGCTCGGCGCCCGGCAGCTCGAACTTGCGGAAGATGGAATAGAGGGTCTCTCCGGCCTGCACATCGTGTTGCAGCCAGCTGCCGTTCACCTTCTCCTCGACCGGCTTGGCGGCTTGCACTGCTCCCCCGGTGGCGGCGCTACCAACGGTCAGCGCCTGGGTCGGCACGGCCAGCGGCACGGCGAGCGAGCCGGAAGGGGCCACGCTGGGCGCCGAGGGCGCAGGCTCCCAGGCCAGCAGCAGCAGCCAGATGGGCACCAGCACCAGCAGGCCTATGGTGTTTTTGCGCGGCAGCGGGCTGGTCAGCTTGAATGAACCCTTCTGGGTGTCCTTGTTGCGTTGACCAAAACCACTCATGCCCTGGCCGAGGCGTTGACGCAGGGGCAGGGTGGCGGCATTGATACGATGGAGCAGGGATCCTTGTGATTCGTCTTGGCGACGCTGCTGGGCACGTCTGTTATGGCCACGTGGGCGACGGTCCGGGGTGGGCACGGCATTTACCTCTCACTACATTGCCTGCCATCAGGCAAATATGCCGTCTATGGTAAACGGACTCGCCCCCGAGGGGGAGAGTCCAGAGCATGAAAATTATCAGCTGAGACGAAATTGTCCCAGCAATTGCTGTAAACGCTCCGCCGCCTGGCGCAAGGCCTGGCTGGCTTTGGCCGTCTGAGTCGCATCCTGAGCGATGTCGTTGGCCAGTGCGTTGGTTTTTGACAGATTGCCGGAGACTGTCTCGGCAACCGAGCTCTGCTCCTCGGCGGCGGAGGCGATCTGGTAGGTCATGTCGTTGATGGTGGAGATGGCCTGGTAGATGCTGCCGAGCGCCGCCTCCGCCAGATCCGCTTCCCCCACCGCCTGATGGGTCAGCTGCTGACTCTGCTGGATGGCGTTGACCGCGTTGGTCGAGCTGTGGCGGATCTTCTCGATCAACTCCTGGGTATTCTGCACCGCCTGCTGGGTGTTGCCGGCCAGCTTGCGAACCTCGTCGGCGACCACCGCGAAGCCGCGGCCCTGCTCGCCGGCCCGGGCTGCCTCGATGGCGGCGTTGAGGGCCAGCAGGTTGGTCTGATCGGCGATGCCCTGGATCACGGTGAGGATGCTGGTGATCTGTTCGCTGTCGTGGGCCAGCCCCTCGACCACCTCGGCCCCCTTGCCCGCCTCGGCGGCGACCCTGTGCATGGACTGGATCACCTGCTGGAAGCGCACCTTGCCCTGATCCGCCGCGCTCTGGGCCTGCTTGGCCGAGTCGGCGGTGTTGTTGGCGTGGGTGGCGACCTCCTGGCTGACATAGGACATCTCCTGCACCGCGGTCAGCATCTGCTCCATCTCCGCCTGGTGATGCTGCAGGTTGGTATCGGTCTGGACGGCGATCCTGTCGGTGTCACCGGCGTGGCGGTTTACCTCGCTGGCGGTCTTCTGCACATCCCCAAGCAGTACCTGCAGCTTATCGATGAAGCGGTTGATGCCGCGGGCCAGTGCCCCCAGCTCGTCTTTGGACTGGGTGTTGAGGCGCTTGGTGAGATCCCCCTCGCCATCGGCGATGTCATCCACCAGGCTGACCATCTGCCGAATGGGGCCCGTGATGCTGCGGGCGATCACCAGCATGGTGGCCAGCGCCAGCACCAGCACCAGCAGGGCGCCGATCAGCTGCTGGGTCATGGCGGCCCGGCTCATGTCGCTCAGCTGGCTCTCGAGTTGGTCGGCACCGGCCAGCACCACCTGGTAGGGCAGGGTGACTATGATGGCCCAGTTGCGGCTCATGCCCGGCACCATGATGGGCACCGAGATGCGGAACGATTCGTCCAGCTCCTGGCGTTGCACCTCCGGCTTCAGATATTGCTGCCACTGGTTGCCGAGCAGCTTGTCGGCGCGGCTGCCGAGCAGGCTGGCATCGCCGCTGGTGCCGGTGATGACCCCGGCGGCGCTGACGATCAGGGTCTCGCCCTTGCCGTCATAGATGTTGCTGTTGAGGGACTGGGCCTGCCGGCTGATGGAGTCCACCGCCAGATCCAGCGCGGCTATCCCCCTGAACTGGCCCGCCACCATGATGGGGGTGGTGATGGTGCTCACCAGCACCTGCTGGCCGTTGATATCCACCTTGAAGGGATCGATGAGGCAGGAGCGCCCCTCCCGTTTCGGGCAGGCGTAGTAGTCGTTGGCCGGGTTGCCGAATTCGTCGGCATCGCTCTTCTCGATGGAGAGCAGCAGGTCGGTGCCTATCTGCTCCTTGTCACGGTAGAAGTAGGGCACGAAGCGCCCCTTGCTGTCGCTGCCCAGCGCACTCTGACCGGCGAAGGCGGCGTCCTGGCCGTCGAAGCCGTTCGGCTCGAAGCCGGCGAAGGCGCCGTACAGTTGTGGCTCCAGCGCGAGCTGCGCCTTGAGCAGATCGGTGGCCTGCTGGCGATCCAGCGGCAGCTTGCCCTGCTGTTGCAGGGCGAGGGTACCGGCCATCTGCTGGGTGTAGGAGAGCCCCTTTTGCAGCAGCTGGGTGATGGTGGCGGCTTCGGCACGGGCGTTGGCACTCACCTTCTGCCAGGCCTCCTGCTGCAGCGCGGCACGACTGGAGCTGATGGTCAGCTGCTGGGTCTGTTTGCCCGAGTATTGATTGAGCAGGATCAGGATGACCAGCGCCGTGGTCATGGCGATCCCCGCCATCACCAGGATGCGATTCTGGATAGAACGAAACTGCATCTTGCGTTCCTTGTAACGTAGATAGTTGACGGATTTATCGGCAGGGCGGGAGACTTCTCCAGCGATGTTGCCCAGCAAAGCGGAAAAAGAGGGGAGGTTTTGCGATCCCATTCAAAGAATGGGGGCATGGCCGGATCCTTGCCTATTTAGGCCCCTGCTGTTGCATGGTTTTCCCATCCGTGATTCTGAGTGCTAAAATGCGACGGTTTTTTTAATGAATTGGCCCAAGGCCCTCTACACAAGGCTTAAAGATGAAAGTCAAAACCCGTTTTGCTCCCAGCCCGACCGGCTTTCTGCATGTCGGCGGTGCCCGTACCGCGCTCTACTCCTGGCTCTATGCGAAAAGCCAGGGTGGCGAGTTTGTGCTGCGTATCGAGGATACCGATCTGGAACGTTCCACTCAGGAGGCCATCGACGCCATCATTGAGGGCATGGAATGGCTGGAGCTGAACTGGGATGAGGGTCCCTACTACCAGACCAAGCGCTTCGATCGCTACAACGCGCTGATCGACGAGATGCTGGCCGACGGCCGCGCCTACAAGTGCTTCTGCTCCAAGGAGCGCCTGGAAGCGCTGCGTGAAGGCCAGATGGCGAGCGGCGAGAAGCCCCGCTATGACGGCAAGTGCCGCGACAAGGCGCACGATCACCCGGCCGATGCGCCCCACGTGATCCGCTTCCGCAACCCGGCCGAAGGCTCTGTGGTGTTCGACGACCACGTCCGTGGCCGCATCGAGTTTGCCAACACCGAGCTCGATGACCTCATCATCCGTCGTACCGACGGCGCGCCGACCTACAACTTCTGCGTGGTGGTGGACGACTGGGACATGGAGATCACCCACGTGGTCCGTGGTGAAGATCACATCAACAACACCCCGCGCCAGATCAACATCTACAAAGCCCTGAACGCCCCGGTGCCGGAGTTTGCCCACGTCTCCATGATCCTGGGTGATGACGGTGCCAAGCTCTCCAAGCGCCACGGCGCCGTGTCCGTGATGCAGTATCGCGACGACGGCTACCTGCCGGAAGCGCTGCTGAACTACCTGGTGCGTCTGGGCTGGTCCCACGGCGATCAGGAGATCTTCAGCCTGGACGAGATGATCAAGCTGTTCAGCCTGGATGCCATCTCCAAGTCTGCCTCCGCCTTCAACACCGACAAGCTGTTGTGGCTGAACAACCACTACATGCGCAGCCAGGACCCGGTCCACGTCGCCAAGTATCTGGAATGGCACATGGCCGCGCAGCACATCGACACCAGCACAGGCCCGACTCTGGCCGAGGTGGTGACCCTGCTGGCCGAGCGCTGCAACACCCTGGTGGAGATGGCCGCTCAGAGCCGCTATCTGTTCGAAGAGTACGAGGCGCTCGACGAAGCCGCCGCCAAGAAGCACCTGCGCGGTGTGGCTGCCGAGCCGCTGATCCTGGCCAAGGCCAAGCTGGCCGCGCTGGACACCTGGACCACAGAGGCGCTGCACGAGCTGATCGAAGCCACTGCCGCCGAGCTGGGTCAGGGCATGGGCAAGGTCGGCATGCCGCTGCGCGTCGCCGTGACCGGGCTGGGTCAGTCCCCCGCCATCGACGCCGTGATGGCGCTGGTGGGCAAGGAGCGGGTGCTGGCACGCATCGATCGCGCCCTGGCCTATATCGAAGCACGCATGGCCGCCGAATAAGCGCCAGTCGTTGACAACAAAGGGCTCCCGAACGGGGGCCCTTTGTTTTTGGCAGACAAGTATATTTGTGACATAAAACAGTGAGATAGCCATCTGGTTGGCGCTAAAAACAGCTAACTGTTTGAATTTTGACTAAACGCTCCAGTCGGTGTTATTTTTGGGTTGACAGCAAAGCGGGTGATGCCTATCATGCGCCTCCGTTGCCAGAGATAACTTTGGTAGCGCCGAGGTGAGTTGGGGTTATAGCTCAGCTGGGAGAGCGCTTGCATGGCATGCAAGAGGTCCGCGGTTCGATCCCGCGTAGCTCCACCAAATTCTCCTCGAACAATCTGGAATCCAAGGGGTTATAGCTCAGCTGGGAGAGCGCTTGCATGGCATGCAAGAGGTCCGCGGTTCGATCCCGCGTAGCTCCACCAGGTTCCAAATTGACAATGCAGTACCCAGGGCAGTGCGGTGTGTATCACCCAGGCCGACCTTTGTGGGGTTATAGCTCAGCTGGGAGAGCGCTTGCATGGCATGCAAGAGGTCCGCGGTTCGATCCCGCGTAGCTCCACCACTATTTCGCAGTAAGGCAAACGGACACCAGAACCGATTGTCTAAAGAGTAAAGATTTCGGGGTTATAGCTCAGCTGGGAGAGCGCTTGCATGGCATGCAAGAGGTCCGCGGTTCGATCCCGCGTAGCTCCACCACTATTTCGCAGTAAGACAAGCGGCCGCCAGAACCGCTTGTTTAAAAAGTAAAATTTGGGGTTATAGCTCAGCTGGGAGAGCGCTTGCATGGCATGCAAGAGGTCCGCGGTTCGATCCCGCGTAGCTCCACCAAATATTGAAGGCCATCGTTATCGCGGTGGCCTTTTTGTTTGTTCAGGCATTTGTTTTTTTCATGGCTAACGCCTCTTCATTTACACATCAAATGGCCTAAATGAGAAAGCCCGCGACTGTCGCGGGCTTTTTTCGTTATTCAGAGCGGATCATGAGGTGTGTCGACGGCGCCAGGCCAGCGGCAACAGCGCCAGCAGCAGGGCACCCATGGCGCCACCCCCGCTGCCATTGCTTGGCTCCTGCAGCTTGAGGTCGACGATGATGGGGTCGTGGTCGGAGGCGCTGAACGGGTTGTCGGACTTGATCATGTCGCCGGTGAAGCCGCGGCCATATTCGAACAGGTTGCTCTCGTAGGAGTTGATGTGCCAGTCGGCGACGGCCACCACCTTCTTGGCCAGCGCCGGGTTGGCGAGGGCGTAGTCCAGGGTGCCGAGCTCGGCCTCGTAGCTGTAGGAGATGGCCTTCTCCTGGTTGAACTTGACGTTCACATCGACCAGGCCATAGCTCTTGCTCACCTCCTGGCCGAGCTGCTCGTAGGGCTGCTCGCCGACGAAGGTGTGGGAGGCGGAGCGGATCTTGCGATCCGCCTTGGCCGCATCGTAGTCGGTCAGCACCCGGATCGGGTCTTCCTTGGCGTAGGAATTGAAGTCACCCACCAGCAGCACCTGGCCCGGCAGCTTGTTCACCGCCTCGCCCAGCACCTTGGCCGCACTCACCCGAAACTCGGTGCACTTGCCCTGCAGATCGGCGGGTTCGGTCTTGCCGTCCCCGTTCTCAAAGCAGCCAGAACCCTTGGATTTCAGGTGATTGACCACCAGCGTCAGGGGATCCTTGCTGCCCGCCACCGTGAAGCTCTGCACCAGGGAGTCGCGCTGACCGGCGCTCTTGGCGACGCCGCCTAGGATGTAACGCTGCTGCGGCAGTTGAATCACACCGGCTTCCCCGTTCGGGGTCAGCTTGGCCGGGCGATAGAGCATGGCCACCATGATGGCGTCGCCACCGAAGTAGCGCTCCTCGCCGAGCAGCGCCTTGGGCAGGCTGACGAAGGCGTAGTGCTGGCTGGCATCCTTCTGCCGTGCGTTCAGATGCGTGACCAGATCGCTGATGGCGGAGTGCTCGTCAAAGCCGTTGTTCTCCATCTCCATCAGGCCGAGCAGATCGGCGTCCATCTCGGTGATGGCGTTGACTATCTTGGTGCGCTGCTGCTGGAAATCTTCCAGGTTCTTGGCGCCCCTGTTGCAACCCTTGGCGCTGTCCGCATCCGCCTGATCCTGGCACAGCACGTTGAGGGCACCGCCCACGCTGGAGTGGCTGGTGAAGTAGTTGAGCACGTTGAAGCTGCCGACCCGCAGATCGGTGCCGGCGACCCGAGCCGGGGCGCTCTGGCGATCGTTCTCGTCGGTGCGCAGCAGATCGCCGGCCGTGATGGTCTGCCCCTTCGGCACTATCAGCCGGTACTCGTCATAGCTGTAACCCACCAGGGCTTCCAGGTTGACCGGGGCATCGCCGATGCGCAGGTAACCCTGCTCCGGCTCCCAGGCGGGCAGCCAGGGCAGCTTGCCGTCGGCGGCCTTGAAGTCGGATTCGAGGAATACCCGGTTGTCGGCATTGGCCTGTGCCAGTGCCTTGGCCTCGCTGCTGCCCGCCACGTGCAGTTGGGTCGGTTTCATCAGCGGGGCCTGATGGGCGAGCACCAGGTTGTTGCGCCGGGCGGCGTAGTCGTAGCTGAAGTTGCGGCTGACCTTGAGCGCGCTGTCGGCATCGAGCCGCACCCGCATCCCCTCGTGACGCTCCAGCGCCCGGGCCAGGGTCTCACCCTCCAGCACCCGCAGCGGCACGGCGGCGGGGGCGCTGCCCTGCGCCAGCACCTGCAGGCGCGGGATCTTGCTATCCAGGACCGGCTTGAGCTGGGTATGGCCGTAGTATTCCGCCACCTTGGCTTCCAGACAGAGCTCGGCCCCCGGCTGGATGGCGGGGTACTTGTTGATGTCACTCAGGAAGACGAAGATGCCGTCCGAGCTCTGGGGGTTGCCATCGCCCTGGAGATCCTGCAGGTAGAAGCCCTTGTTCAGGCTCTCGCCGAGGGCGCTGACCACCGCCTTGACGGCCACCGTCTGGGGGCTTTCAAACAGATCGTCCGGGATCAGCGGGCTCTTGTCGCCACTGCCCTGAATGGCGGGGATGGGGGTGAGGGCGTTGTCGGCCGGGCAGCTGAAGCCGGCGGCATGGATTGAGGGGGACGCGAGCGCGAGCCCCACGGCCAGCGACAGCAGGGTAGGTGTTCCTTTCATGGGTATTCCTTTTTTATTTTTGCCAGTGTTTCCATAGCCTTGGCGCCTTGGCCAAGGGCGCGCATTGTCACATTTCTGGCACATCATACCAGTGAGCCAACGCACATTATGGGGAGGCAAAAGAGGCCTGTTTCGTTTTTATGACGTGGCTAACATTTTGAAATTAATGATAAAAGTGTCACCGGCTGTGCGGGAGGATGCGGGGGGGCTTGGTGGCGTTTACATATTTTTCTTCGAGAATGAAGATTGAGACTCGGCCACTTGCTTCCTATACTCGCCCTGTTCCTCACGGAACCCAGGTAAAGGGCAAACCGGCAGTGATGCCGGGACGCAAAGCCTCCGATCTGCCGGATACTGGCCAGACAGCGGGGTTACCCAGGGTGACATGAGGGGATGTGGCCCCGTCCATGGCCTGTTGTCGACCCTTTCTCACCTGTTGCTATTGCGCTTTGCCCGGTCTTAAAAGCCAAGATAAAACAAGGATGATAACAATATGCAACAGACCCTAAGGCCCAGCAGGCTCGCCATGCTGGTCGCCCTTGCGGCCATGCCCGCCTGGGCGCAAGCCGCCTATCCCGCCTATCAGTCCGGCACCGCCTACAAGGCTGGCGATGTCGTCAGCAACGTCGGCAACCTCTATGAGTGCAAGGAATTTCCTTACTCCGGCTGGTGTGGCGCCTCGCCCTATCACTATGCGCCCGGGGTGGGTACCGTCTGGGCCGATGCCTGGAAACCCTTCAGCGATGGCGGCACGGCGCCGGGCCTCGGGCTCGCGATAAGCTCGCCCGCCGTTGGTAACGCTTTCAACGAGGGGGTGCCTGTGGCCCTGGCGGTAACCCTGAGCGGTGACAGCAGCGCCCTGGTCAAGGTGGAGTACCTGATCGATGGCACCCAGGTCGCACTGAGCAGCGCGGCCCCCTGGTCGGCCAGCTGGGTGGCGAGCGGCGTCGGCCCCCATCAGCTCAAATCCCGCGCCCTGGACAAGGATGGCAAGCTGCTGAGCGAGGCAGATGTCAGCTTCGCCGTCAGCGCCGCGGTGGCCCCGGAAGCGCCCAAGGTGAGCATCAGCAGCCCGGCCGCCGGCGCCAGGCTGACCCTGGGCCGGGTCGCCACGGTCACGGCCGATGTGACCGATGCCAACAACGATGTGGCCAGGGTCGAGCTCTATGTGAATGGCCAGAAGGTGGGTGAAGACAGTAGCGCCCCCTGGCAGCTGAACTGGACGCCCCAGAGCAAGGGGGTCGCCGGCCTCAAGGTGGTGGCGACCGACAAGGCCAACCTGGTCGGTGAGTCGGCCCAGGTCGATGTCCAGGTGGAAGAGGCCGCGCTGCCCCCCACGGGTGGCAACCTCTCCTGCGACATTCGCCAGATCTACCGCGCCGATGGCAGCGAGTGTATGGGGGATGACCATGCCCGCCGGGTCATCGGTTACTTCACCTCCTGGCGCACCGGCAAGAACGGCCTGCCCGCCTACCTGGTGAACGACATTCCCTGGGACAAGATCACCCACATCAACTACGCCTTCGCGGCGGTGGATGAGCAGAGCCACCTGATCAAGGTGGACGACGCCGCCACCAAGCTGACCTGGGAGGGGGTGCCGGGCGCCGAGATGGATCCGGAGTTTGCCTACCAGGGTCACCTCAACCTGCTGTCGAAATACAAGAAACAGTATCCGGACGTGAAGACCCTGATCTCGGTGGGGGGCTGGGCCGATACTCGTGGCTTCTATACCGCTACCACCAAGGGCGACTGCTCGGTCAACACCGCCGGCATCAACGCCTTCGCCGACTCGGCGGTGGGCTTCATCCGCCAGTACGGCTTCGACGGGGTGGACGTGGACTACGAGTACCCCACCTCCATGAAGGATGCGGGCAACCCCAACGACTTCCCGCTCTCCAACCAGTGCCGGGCCAAGCTGTTTGCCAACTACGAAGTCCTGATGAAGACCCTGCGCAACCGGCTCGACAGCGCCGGCACCGAGGATGGCCGCAAGTACATGCTGACCATAGCCTCACCGGCGTCGGCCTATCTGCTGCGCGGCATGGAGAACTTCCAGGTCACCCAGTACCTGGATTACGTCAACCTGATGACCTATGACTTCCACGGCGCCTGGAACAACTTCGTGGCCCACAACGCCGCGCTGTTCGACAACAAGGCGGATCCGGAGCTGGCCCAGTGGGGCGTCTATAGCCAGGCCCAGTACGGCGCCATCGGCTATCTGAACGCGGCTTGGTCGGCCCACTACTTCCGTGGCGCCCTGGCGGCCGGCAAGATCAACATAGGGGTGCCTTACTACACCCGTGGCTGGCAAGGGGTCACCGGCGGTACCCATGGTCTCAACGGCAAGGCGGCCCTGCCGAGCCAGAGCAATTGCCAGCCGGGCACCGGTGGCAGCACCATCCCCTGCGGCAACGGCGCTGTCGGCATCGACAACATCTGGCACGATCTGGACAAGAACGGCAACGAGGTTGGCGCCGGCGCCGTGCCCATGTGGCATGCCAAGAACCTGGAGCACGCGGCCAGCCTCGGCATCACCACCCTGCCGAGCTACGGTCAGGCCTGGGGTCTGGATCCGAACAACCCGGCCGACGTGATCCAGGGCAAGTACGTGCGTTACTACGATGACAAGGCGCAGGCGCCCTGGCTCTGGAACGAGGAGAAGAAGGTGTTCCTCTCCACCGAAGATGAAGAGTCCATGGGCAAGAAGCTGGACTACATCGTCAAGCGCGGCCTGGGGGGCGTCATGTTCTGGGAGATGGCGGGGGATTACGCGTTCGATCCGGCCAAGAACGAATATGTCATGGGCAGCACCCTCACCAGCCTGGCCTACGACAAGTTCAGGACGGCGAGCCAGCCCAATCTGAAGCAGAACGATCTGCCTGCCCCGGCGGCGCAGCTCGACATCGGCGTCAGCCTGAGCGGCTTCAAGGAGGGGGATTCCAACTACCCGATCAACCCGACGCTTAAACTGACCAACAAGTCGACCCAGACCATACCGGGCGGGACCCGCATCGAGTTCCTGGTGCCGACCTCCACCTCTGACACCATCACGGATCAGAGTGGCATGGGCCTGAAGGTGGTCGAGAGCGGTGGCAACCAGAACTCGGATGGCATCGCGGGCGAGAAGGACTTCCACAAGGTGGCCATGACGCTGCCAAGCTGGAAGGCCTGGGCACCGGGCACCGAGGTGGAAGTGGCCATGACCTACTACCTGCCGGCGGCGGGCGTGCCAAGTGGCATTCGTCTCGTCAGCGGCAGCCAGACCATAGGCCTCAAGGCCGACTTTCCGGCCCTGGCCGAGGCGGTGCTGGGCAGCGGCGGTGGCGATGGTGGCAGCGGTGGCACCAGCTGCAGCGCCCAGAGCGTCAACCCGGCGAGCTATCCGGCTTACCCGAGCTGGCCGCAAGGGGACCACGCCAACGCCAACGATCGCCTGACCAATGGCAAGGCGGTCTGGCAGGCGAACTGGTGGACCAGCAGCGAACCCAAGGCCGGCGACGGCAGCTGGAAGCTGGTGTGTAACTACTGAGTCTGGTATGGCGGGCGACGTCACGGCGCTGCCCGTATCGATACGACCCAATCCGGAGCCCAGGCTCCGGATTTTTTTATGGCAGATATAAAGGAAGGAGAGCGCGAGCATAAAAAAGACCGCTCCGAAGAGCGGCCAATTGCCACCAAGGCAATCTGCGGGGCTAACCCCTTGTTATGTGCAGCGGACGGGGAGGGGGCCCGTCCTGCCGCGAGTGGCCAGGGTCAATCTGCGACCTGGTTTATTGCGTGATGGCGCCGCCCTGTTGTTCTTTCAGGAAGTTGATCCAGGGTGAGGCGCGGCCGCTGACGTTGCCGTTCTGAGCCGCCTGGGTGAAGGCGCTGAGCGCCTCCTTCGGCTTCTGCTGCTCGAAGTAGGCGACCCCGGTCAGGAACTTCAGATCGGCGCGCTGTTCACCGTTGGCATTCGCCGCCGGCTTGGCGGCAAGGGCCACCAGATCCTGGTAGCGTTTGCTCTGGATCATCATGCGCGCCATCTTCAGCTGCAGCTCGGCATTGGGCGCCAGCTGGTAGGACTTGGCCAGGGTATCGATGGCCGGATCCAGCTCCTTGGCCTGATGCCAGTAGTTGGCCAGCGCCTTGTAGTTGGCCGCGTTGCCCTCGATGACGCCGTCCTTCATGGCCTTCTCCATCACGCGGGCGGCGCGATGGGGGATGCCGGAGAAGGCCAGGTAGTTGGCGAGGCGCTGCAACTCGGCCGGCTCGGTCAGCATGCCGAGGTGGTAGGCCGACTCCAGCGCCGCCAGCGCCTTGCCATCGTTGCCCGCCTGCATCTGCATGGCCGAGAGCTGGGTCCAGTACTTCTTCTTCTCCGGGTACCTGTCGACCAGGGCGGTCAGCACCTCGGTCGCCGGCTTGTACTGTTTCAGCTCGTAGTGGGCCGCCATCTTCAGCAGATACCAGGACTCGGGTGCCTTGCCCGCCGACAGCTTGATCGCAGTGTCCACCGCCGGAATGGCCTCTCGATACTGCTTGAGCTGCACATGGGCGTTGGCCAGGGTGATGTAGGCGTGCGGGGTCGGTTTCTCATCCTTGCCGAGGCTCGCGAACCACTGGTTCATGGTGCTGATGGAGGCCTTGAAGTCGCCCTCCGCCATGTAGAGCTGGGCCAGGTTGTAGCGCACCTGCTGCGCCACCGGCTGCGGCAGGCCGCCGGTGGCGATGGCATCGGCGAAGTACTTGGTCGCCTGACCGTACTTCTCCTGCTGCGCCGCCACGAAGCCGAGGGTCTGCAGGATCACACCCTTGTCGTAGACCCGCTCGCCTACTCCGGACAGCGCCTCCTGCAGCTTGGCATTCGCCTCGCCGTATTTCTTCTCGGTGATCAACGCCTGCGCCTTGTTGACCGCGCGGTAGGCGCGATCGGACAAGGCGGGCTGCTCGGCGGCCCAGCTGGCGGTACTGAGCAGTACCGCCATGGCAACCGGGGCGAGGATCAGGGTGTGTAACTTCTTCATCGCCACCTTCCTTAGTTGGTCGCAAACTCGATTTCTTGCTGCATGCGACTGGCTTGCGGTTTGCCATCGATCATGGCCGGCTTGAACGTCCACTTGGTAATGGTCTGACGTGCGGCCTTGCCAAGGTCATAGCTGCGCGGCTCTTCCTTGACGATGCGGATGTTGCTGACGGTGCCACGCTCGGTCACGGTGAACTCCACCAGCACCTTGCCCGTCGCAAGGCCGGCCAGGGCCGCCTTGCGCGGCATCATGGGCTCGAAGGTCGCCAGCGGGATGGCGCCGTTGTTGCCGCCGGTCCCGCCACCACCGCCGCCGGTGCTGTAGGCACCGAGGGCGTTGCCGCCGCCGATGTTGACCGGGATGTCGAGCTTGGGCATGTCCATCGACGAGCTTTCCATCTGCGGCCGATCCGTGCTGGCCACCTCCATCTCGGGCGGGGGAGGCGGGCGATCCGGGGGCGGCGGCTTGGGCAGCTCGCGCTGTTTCTCTTGCAGGGTCTCCTGAGGCTTGAGGCGAATGAAGTCGGTCATGGTGACGTCATCCCTCTCCACCAGCTCCCGGTGATCCGGTGTGATCAGCTTGTTCATTCCCAGGAACAGGAAGAACACCACCACACAGGAGACCGCTAACGATATCAGGTATCTCATAGGTCTCTCTCCAGCATCAGCTGCTCTTGTTGGCAGCGATGGAGATGCTCTGGACACCGGCCATGCGGATCTGATCCATGACCTGGACCACCAGACCCGAACGGGATTCGGTATCGGCCTGGATCACCACTGCGCTCTCCGGGTTCTCGGCCCGCAGCCGCTCGATGTTGGCGCGCACGGCACCCACCTCGACGGAACGCTTGTCGACCCAGACCTGACCGTTCTCGCGAACCGCGACCATGATATTCCCCTTCTTCACCGTCTCGGCCGTGCTGGCGCTCGGGCGGTTGATCTCAACCCCGGACTCCTTGACGAACGAGGTGGTGACGATGAAGAAGATCAGCATGATGAACACTATGTCCAGCATGGGGGTCAGATCGATGGCCGCCTCTTCAGCACCGCTGTCGCTGTGACGTTTTCTCATGGCAAAAACTCCTTGCTTAACTGTGCCCCCGGTCGGCGATGCCGTGCCGGGGGAATGCATCCTGCATTAACCGTGTTTCAGGTTGTCTTCCAGCTTCTCGACCGCCAGCTTGGCTTTGTGGTCGAGCTGATTGACAAAAAACAGGCCGGAAAGGGCGGCAATCATGCCCGCCATGGTCGGTACCGTCGCCTTGGAGATGCCCGAGGCCATCGCCCTGGGGGAGCCGGTGCCGGTGATGGCGAGGGTGTCAAACACCTGCACCATGCCGACCACGGTGCCCAGCAGTCCCATCAGCGGACAGAGCGCGATCAACACCTTGATGACCGGCATCCCCTTGTCTACCGCCATGGCGACCCGCGAGACCAGCTCGCGCCGGATCTGCCTGGCAGACCAGGAGAGGTGATCGCCGCGGGCCATCCAGCTGGCCTTGGTCTGCTTCACCTGCTGGGGATAGACCGCCATGAAGTAGAACCAGCGCTCCAGCAGCAGGGCCCACATCAGCAGCGTCAGGAAGAACAGGGCGACCAGTACATCGCCCCCCAATCCCAGAAACCGGCGGACCGACTCGACTTCTTCAATCAACCAGAACCACATGGGTGACTCCTTAGGCTGCGGCTTTGGCGGCGTGCAGACGTTCCTGATAACGGGCGACAAAACCGGCGCTCTGCTCTTCCAGTATCTGGATGAGACGACGGCTCTGGGTCTGCACTATGGTGTAGAGGAACAGCATGGGCACCGCGACCACCAGACCCTGCATGGTGGTGACCAGGGCCTCGGAGATGCCGCCCGCCATCAGCTTGGGATCGCCGGTGCCGAACAGGGTGATGGCCTGGAAGGTGGCGATCATCCCGACCACGGTCCCCAGCAGACCCAGCAGCGGGGCCACCGAGGCGATCAGCTTGATGATGCTGATGCCCTTCTCGAACTTGGGCACGTTGCGCAGGATGATCTCGTCCAGCTTGGATTCCAGATCCTCGATGTTGTCACCGCGATGAGCCTGATAGGCCCCCAGCATCTCGCCGATGGGGTTGCCCTTGACGATCTGATCGGATTTGAGCTGCTTGCGCATGGAGGAGCCGATCATCGACAGACGGGCGCCACAGAACAGGGCCAGCAGGGTACCGAGCACGCCGAGTACCATGATGACGTAGCCCACCTCACCGCCCTGATCGACGCGTTCCTTGAAGGTTGGCGACTGCACCAGCAGGGAGAGGATCACGCCGCGGGACGGATCGATGAAGACCGGCTCGACGGCGCCATTGCCCTGCTCAAACTTGGCGATGGGCTCCAGCACTGCCTTGTCCGGCTGGCGGGGCAGCTGTTCGAACTTGCCGGTCTCCGGCACGAAGGTGAGGTACTTGCCCTCGGAGACGGTGTTGAACTCCCCGATCTGGGTGACCGTCTTCTCGGCCTGATTGCCTTCCCCGTACACCACTGTCCCCTGCATCTGGCTCACCTTGCCCCCATCGACCATGCGGCTGAGGGTGGTGGTCCAGAAGGCGCTCAGATCGTCGCTGGAGGGCAACTCCTTGCTCTCGGCCAGGCGGGTCAGCAGCGCTGCCTGCTCGGGGTGTTCGACCCGGCGGGCGGAGGCGTTGAAGATCCCCTTGAACTCACCGGCGAACTGACGCAGCACGCCGAACATCTCGCCCATGTTGCCGGAACGCTGGCGCAGGGTCTCGGTCAGCTCGGTCAGCTGCTTGTCGTTGAGGTCGAAGGTGGCCTTGAGCTGCTCGCCCTTGGCGGTCTCGGCGGCGAGTTCGGCCTTGGCCTTGGCCAGCAGCGCCCCTTGTTCATTCTTGTCGGCCAGGAAGCGGGCCTCCCGCTCCTTGTTGAGTTGGGATTCGCTGGTGCTGGCGGCCTTGACCTGGCTCAGCAGGGCGTTCAGGTCCACCGGTTTCTCGGCGGCGGTCACCGGCAGGGTGATCAGGGTGGCTCCCGCGATCAGGGAGGCAATGGCGAGTTTGATTCCTTTCATGATGCTTTCTCCGCAGTTTGAACCGGCAGCTTGATGAGCGCGGGTGGCGCCTGCTTCTTGGCGATACGCAAGCCCTGTTCTACTGCACTGCGATACTCCTGGGGCAACTCCTCCCACTGACGGGTCTTCTTGTTCCAGATGCCGGTCTCGTTGCCATCCGGGGACTGGTAGAGCAGGGCGATGCGGCCGACGCGCAGGAACTCGTAGGTCTTCTCGGCGCCATTCTTGTCCAGGCTGGCCTTGTAGGCCTCGATGGTGCGGCTGAAGCCCTCCTCGATCTGGTAGGCCTCCAGGATCTTGCGGTACTTCTCGGAGATGGTGACATCGGCCCGGTTCATCAGATCGGTCAGGGCCGCCACGCGGTCCTCCCGCTCAACCTTCTGGAACGGCAGATCCAGGGAGACGAACTGATCGAGGGAGTCGATCATCTTCAGCATCAGGGGGACGACCTCGGTGCTGGTCTGATCGATCTGGGCTATCTGGCGCTGCATCGAGGTCAGCTCGGTGGCCTGGGAGTCGACCATCTTGCCCACCTGCTCGTTGTAGGTGCGCAGGCTGTCGACCTGACGCAGGGCGGCCTTGTACTGCGCCAGGGCAGACTCGGCAGACTCGGCGTAGTTGTCGATCTTCTGCTGGGATACTTTGGAGGCATTGTCGGTGGCGGCTTGAGCGTCCACTGCCTGACCGGCAGAGGCGGCACTCAGGTTGAAGCTGGTCAGCAAGGCAGCCGAAACCAGGCTGCCGAGGAGCGCTTTCTTCATTGTAATAGTCCTTTTTTTCATAGGATTACCCTATCTCCGTAACTTCCTTGGAACGTTGGGCAAAGCCGACCCGAAACGGGCCGGCCTGTCGCTTGCTTGGTGGATTAGAACTTCTGGGCGTAGTCGAGGTAGTAGATGCGACCGTCGATGCTGTAGAGCTCATCGTCATAGGTGAAGCCATCGCTCTCGAGGGACGGGCCCACGTTGAACATGTTCTTCACCCCGACCTGGATCTTGCCGTTCCAGGGCGCATCCACGCCGACGTTCAGGTTCCAGGTGGTCTGGGACGCGATGTGGCCGACTTCCTCACCGGTATCGGCGATGTAGTCCTGGCTCTGGGAATCGATGTAGTTCGCGCTCAGGTAGCTATCCATGTTCCACCACTGGGGCACGTTGACACCGACACCGGAGCTGAAGCGGAACTGTGGCAGACCGTTCTGGCCAATCTTGTCGATGACGGGGCCACCGGCGTACAGACCTTCCTTGTAATCCAGGATGTAGGTGCCGCCCAGGTCATAACGGATGGTGGCGGAGGTCAGGTCGTAGCGGTAATCCAGCTTGAGATCCAGACCGCTGGTGTTCAGATCCCCCAGGTTGACCATGGGGGCGATGGCACTACCTATCTTGCCCTGGCTGTTGCGGGTGATGCTGCTGGAGCTGCCGGTGTTCAGCTCGTCATAGATGAGGGACTGCAGGGAGTTCAGCTGGATCACGTCGGTGATCTTGATGGTGTAGTAGTCCAGGGAGAGGTTCAGGTCATCCACCGGGCTGTAGGCCACGCCGAAGTTCCAGGTGTCCGCGGTCTCTTCCTTCAGCTCCTCGTTGGCGGTGCGGGTGGTGGTGTACTGGCGGTTTGGGCAGTCCGCCGCGGAGATGCCATTGGCCTCGCAGTAGACATAGTCCTTGGCCCAGTCGGCCGACTCCGAGTCTGCCGAATAGAGATCGCTCAGGCTGGGGGCACGGAAGGATCGGGACCAGGAGCCGCGCAGCATCAGGTTGTCCAGCGGCTGGTAACGCAGGCTCGCCTTGGGCGAGAAGGCGCTGCCGAAGTCGCTGTAGTCATCGAAGCGACCGGCCAGGTTCAGCTCGACCTGCTCGGTGATGGGCACCAGCGACTCGATGTAGGCGGCGGTGACATCGCGCACCCCACCGGAGGAGTTGCCAGCTGAACCGATGATGTTGCCCGCTTCTGACTGGGCATCGTACTTGTCGGCATAGACCCAGTCGTTGTACTCGGCGCCCGCATACCAGCTGACCGGCCCGGACGGCAGCTCGCCCATGTCCCACTGTACCCCGGCGTACCACTGGTAGAAGTCCATGGTGGAGCGGCGGCTGACATCGGCAGACATCGCCTTGGTACTGGAGGCATCAAACTCGCCCTTCACGAACTTGCCATCGGCGATGGCCTGCTGGGCGGCGGATTGCAGCACGTAACCTGTGCCGTTCTCCTTGTTGTCGGTCTTGGAGTACATGTAACCGGCGTTCCACTGCATGTCACCCACGGACTCGGTAGTGACAGTGCCTTCGAAGCCGAGGTTCAGGCTGCCGGTCATGTCGGTGACATAGTTGTCACGGGGACCGACGTTGGTGAAGCGGTAGTAGGCGTAGGCGGCCTCACCCAGACCCTGGGTCGCGGCGGCATCCAGGCCGTTGTCGGCGAAGAACTGCGCATTCTTCGGGTTGGAGGGATCGATGGCGAAGGCACCGGCGGCGGGGGCGAAGCGGCCGAAGCTCTCGACCCGGGAGCCGATGATCTGCGGCACGAAGTCGACGTTGTCGTTGATGTGGTAGCGACCGTTCACATACAGGGTGTCACGGCTGCGGGAGGCGGTGGTGGCCGCGACCTGACCGTAGTTGAAGTTACAGCCGTCCTCGAAGCCGACGAAGGGCTCCTTGCAACTGCCGTCGGCGTTGGTGGCACCCGCCAGCGGACCGTATTTCCAGATGGGATCGCCATTGGCGTCGAGGCCGGTGATCCCCTCCACGTTGCGGCCGTAGGGGCTGGGAGAATCGTTGCCCTGCTTGGCCAGATAATCGCGATCCCGGGCATAGATGACGTCTTTCTTGTCGTGCTCGTAGACCGCCATCAGCGAGCCTTTCTCGCCATTGACGCCGGCCACGACGGAGCCGCTGGCCTCATCGCCGCCCGGCTCGGTCGGCGAGCCGAGACGGCCCTGGAAGGTCAGCCCCTCATAGCCCTCTTTGAGCACCACGTTGATGACACCGCCGATGGCGTCGGAGCCGTAAATGGCCGAGCCGCCGTCCAGGTTGACTTCCACCCGCTCAACGGCCGCCATGGGGATGGTGTTCAGGTTGATGGAGGTGCCGCCCATGGTGGGGGAGCCCGCCACCCGCTTGCCGTTCAGCAGCACCAGGGTACGTTCTGAGCCGAGACCGCGCAGGCCGACGGTGGATTGGGACTGGAAGGAGCTGCCGGATGCCGGGGAGACGCCACCGAAGGAGTTGTAAGAGGCCTGTTTCAGGTAATCGGCGACGGTCTGCTGACCCGACTGCTCGATCTTGGCCTTGGTGATGGAGACAACGGGGGTGGAGCCTTCCACCTCGACGCGGGAGATCCGGGAGCCGGTGACCTTGATTTTCTGCAGCTTTTCTACGTTTTGGGTCTCTTCGGCCGAGACAGGGGTGGCCACAACTGCCGCGCTCGCCAAGGCAAACGCTACGGCAGCAGAGAGTCTGCTTTTCCTAAGCATCGCTAGTATCCTTCCTGATTGTTTATTGTTTGCTTCCTTTACCGCCCTCGTTGGAGCGGTGCGTAAGGCTTATCAAGCTTTGGGGATGGACGTCAAATGAGGCGGTACGAACGGGGAGGGAGGTGGTAATAAGATGACTATGTTTTATTGGTGCGTTTATTTTGGGATTTTATTCTGACTAAATAACTCATAGCGATGTGAAAACGATGTTAAATCCGAGTGTTTCAATTTTATTGGTTATTTTTGAACTTATCGATAAGTCACCTGTCACCCTGATCTGCATATCGCATCCTGACACTTTGTCAGCATTTAAATCTGTTTGTGCCCCTGGTCATGTTTCTGTTCAGGGCGGTGCTGGCGAGATCCGCTCCTCTTCTTACGGGTAAATTGTAAAAGGCGGTGATTTAAATTCATCTGTTTGTTTTTTATCTATTTTTTTATTTAAATCTCACATTGCTTAATTTGTTTTTAATAATTAAAAACTATTTAAACAGGAAGGCGTAGCAGTTTTTTATCTTGAAGTTGGGTTTTTAAGGAAAAGACGACAGTTATTTTCACTGTTGGCATCGATGGCGGTTGCAGGTCTTCGTTTTACTTGATTTTTGTTGCAGAGCTTTTACAGTGACCGAGCGGGATTGTCTGCCAATAACAGCCAATTCAGTGAGTAATGCCAGGAAGGACAGGCCGTTCATCGGAATAGAATGGCCATACAAGAACAACAAGGACGAGGTTTAACCCACCATGCTGTCGTATTTCTTACGTCGGATGCTTTTGATCATCCCGACGTTCCTCGGTATCACCCTGCTCGTCTTCACCATCACCCGTTTCGTGCCGGGCGGCCCGGTCGAGCGCATGCTGCTGCAGGCGCAGGTATCCCAAAACGAGACCGGTCGCTCCAGCGGCAGCAAGGGGGCGCAGGCGCTCTCCGATGAGCAGATCGAGGAGCTCAAGGCGTTCTACGGCCTCGACAAGCCCATGCTGATCGCCTACTGGGAGTGGCTGCAGAAGCTGGTGGTGCTGGATCTGGGGGAGTCGACCCGCTACTACGAGCCGGTGTGGGATCTCATCAAGGAGAGGTTGCCGGTCACCGCCTTCTTCGGGCTGGCGACCTTCCTGCTCAGCTACGCGGTCTCCATCCCGCTCGGGGTGGCCAAGGCGTTAAGGCATAACAGCCGCTTCGATTCCCTCAGCTCCATGCTCATCTACATGGCCTATGCGCTGCCCGCCTACGTGGTGGGGATCTTCCTCATCACGGTATTTGCCTTCCATCTGGAGTGGCTGCCCATGGGAGGCTTCCCGGGGGACGAGTTTGATTCCATGGAGAGCAGCTGGGATCAGGTCCGCACCCTCTTCGCCCACGCCCTGTTGCCGCTCATCGCCTATGCCATCGGGGATTTCGCCATCCTCACCATGACCATGAAGAACAGCCTGATGGAGAACCTGTCGGCGGACTACGTGCGCACGGCGGTGGCCAAGGGGCTGCCGTTTGGCAAGGCGGTCACTCATCACGCCATGCGCAACAGCCTGATCCCCATCGCCAGCCACCTCGGCAGCGTGCTCACCGTCTTCTTCGGCGGCTCCTTCCTCATCGAGACCATCTTCAACATCGACGGCATAGGTCTGCTCGGCTACGAGGCCATCGTCGAGCGGGACTACCCCACCGTCATGGGGATCCTGGCCATCACCTCCATGCTGATGCTGGTAGGCAATATCCTCTCCGACATCTGTGTCGCCTTTGTCGATCCCCGCGTGCGGTTTGGAGAGTGAGCGTGAACATGAATCCTCTTGTCATGTCGATGCCGACGCCGACGCATATCGTCTCCGATATCCGTGTTGCGCTGGTCGATCCCCGCGTGCGGTTTGGAGAACAAACATGAACCTGAACCCGGTCACCCTGAAAAAACTCAAGCGATTCAAGTCGATCAAGCGCGGCTACTACTCCTTCGTGATCTTCACCACCCTGGTGGTGCTCTCCCTGCTGGCGGAGCTCTTGGTCAACAGTCGGGCGCTGATGGTGAGCTATCAGGGGGAGCTCTACTTCCCCACCTATGGCGACGTGATCCCCGGCCAGTACTTCGGGCTGGATTACGAGTACGAGACCAACTATCGCCAGCTGCAGGCCAAGCTGGAGCAAGAGGCCAAGGGGGACTGGGTGCTGCTGCCGCCGGTGCCCTGGAACCCCTATGAGCAGGACTTCAAGCAGGATGTCTACCCACCCTACGCCCCCAGTCTGGCAGAGCGCCACTTCCTGGGGACAGACACCAGCGGCCGCGACGTGCTGGCCCGGCTGGTGTATGGCTTTCGCATCGCCATCGGCTTCGCCTTCATCGCCCTGGTGGCGAGCTACCTCATCGGGGTCAGCATCGGCTGCATGATGGGCTTCCTCGGCGGGCGGTTTGACCTCATCCTGCAACGCTTCATCGAGATCTGGTCCCAGGTGCCCTTCCTCTACGTCATCATGATCCTGGTGTCGCTGGCCAAGCCGAACTTCGGCCTCTTTGTCGGCATCAACGTGCTGTTCGGCTGGATGGGGATCACCTGGTACATGCGCACCCTCACCTACAAGGAGCGGGCGCGGGACTATGTGATGGCGGCGCGGGCCCAGGGGGCCACCACCAAGCGCATCATCTTCCACCACATTCTGCCCAACACCCTGATGATGATCGTCACCCTGGCGCCCTTCGCCGTGGTAGGCAACATCTCCACCCTGACCGCGCTGGATTATCTGGGCTTCGGGTTGGCGCCGCCGACCCCGAGCTGGGGGGAGCTGCTCTCCCAGGGCATCAACAACCTGGATGCCATCTGGATCGTCAGCTCTGTGGTGGCGGCGGTGAGCCTGGTGCTGATCATGGTCTCCTTCATCGGTGAGGCCATCCGCGAGGCGTTCGATCCGCGCAAGTTTACCCGTTATCAGTGACAGGGCAGGCGCCAGGCCTGCTCGAAAGGCGTTCGAATCGTATCCGTTATCAATGAGACCCCCACAGCAGGGGAATGACCAGGAAGTCAAACATGAACAATAAAATCAAATGGATAGGTGCTATTTTTCTGTTGGTGAACGGATCCTGGGTATGGGCCGCCAGCCTGCCTGCGGATCTCAAGTGGGAGAGCAACGACACAGATCCCGTGTTCGCCTCCCCCAAGGCGATACCCGGCGGCACCCTCAACCTCTTTATCGACAGCTTCCCGCTGACGTTTCGCACCGTCGGCCCCGATTCCAACGGTTCGTTCCGCTCCTACATCCAGGATAACCAGCTGCGGCTGATCAGCTTTCATCCCAACACCGGCAACCCCATCCCCTCGCTGGCGAGCGCCTGGGCGATAGCGCCAGACAGCCAGACCGTCTACTTCAAGCTGGATCCCCGGGCCAAGTGGTCAGACGGCAAGCCGGTCACCGCCGATGACTACACCTTCGGCTACGAGATGATGCGATCCAAGGACATCAAGGGGCCCTGGTTCAACAACTACTACACCACGGAAGTGATCGCGGTGGAGAAGGTCGATGAACACACCATCATGGTCAAGGCGGGGACCCGCAAGGCCAAGCTGGACCTGCTCAACACCACCGAGCTGTGGCCCCAGCCCAAGCACTACTACAAGCTGACCCCCAACTGGGTGAAGCAGTACAACTGGGCCCTGGTGCCGACCACGGGCCCCTACGTCATGACGGAGGTGAAGAAGGGCAAGTCGGTCACCTTCAGCAAACAGAAGGAGTGGTGGGCCCAGCACGATCGCTACAACCAGCACAGATTCAACGTCGAGACCATCAAGGTGCAGGTGATCCGGGATCACAACATCGCCTTCCGCCACTTCCTGAAGGGGGAGTTCGACGCCTTCGAGATGATCCTGCCGAACTGGTGGCATGAGAAGGCCGTGACCCCCGAGTACAAGAAGGGTTATGTGCAGAAGGTGATGGCCATGACCGACACCAAGCAGGGCGGCCAGGGGCTGCACCTCAACATCGCTAACCCCAAGCTGGCGGATCTGAACGTGCGGCTCGGCATCCAGCACGCCATGAATCTCGACAAGATGATCGAGACGGTGCTGCGCGGCGACTACGACAGGGCCACCACCTTCGGCTCGGGCTTTGGCGAATTCACCGATATCCCCTTGCCGGAGCGGGCCTACGACATCGGCAAGGCGCGGGAGTACTTCGCCAAGGGCGGCTATGGCAAGCCGGGGCCGGATGGCATCTTGCAAAACGACAAGGGGGAGCGGCTCACCCTGGCGCTCACCTACACCAGCCAGGAGCACTCCAAGCGACTGACCGTGCTTAAAGAAGAGGCCAAGAAGGCGGGCCTGGATCTGGAGCTCAACCTGGTGGATGGCGCCACCGGCTTCAAGGTGATGCTGGAGAAGAAACACGAGGCGGCCTGGCTCGGCTGGGCCGGTGGTGGTCTCTATCCGCAATATTGGGAATCCTTCCACTCAGACAATGCCAACAAGCCGCAGACCAACAACCTGTTCAACGTCGCCGACAAGCAGCTGGACGCCCTGATCGATGCCTATGGCATCGAGTTCGACACCGCCAAACGGGCCGAGCTCTCCCGCCAGATCCAGCAGCGCATCTACGATCTCGCCATCTTCGTGCCCGGGGTGCAGCTCAACTACGTGCGGGCCAGCAGCTGGCGCTATGTGATGCTGCCCGAGGTGCCTGCCACCAAGAACACGCCGGATCTGCTCTACTGGCCGATGGACGGCTACCCCCACAGCAGCGGCGGCCTGCTCTGGATCGATCCCAAGCTGAAGGAGCAGACGCTGCAGGCGAAGGACGCCGACGAGGCGCTGACCCCCATCAACCTGCTCGACAAGACCTATGCGCATCATTGAGAAGGGGGAGGCCATGCCCGATACCCAGGCCCCCATCCTCGAGGTGCGCGATCTCGAGGTGGAGTTCACCGTCGATGACGGCAAGATCAAGGTGCTCGACGGCGTCAGCTTCTCGGTGAAGGCGGGCCAGACGCTAGGCATCGTCGGCGAGTCCGGCTGCGGCAAGAGCGTCACCGCCCTCGCCATCATGGGGCTGCTGCCCAAGCCTCACGGTCAGGTGGTGGCCGGCTCGATCCGCTTTCAGGGGGAGGAGCTGCTGTCGCTGCCGCCGGATCAGATGTACAAGGTGCGCGGCAACCGTATCTCCATGATCTTCCAGGAGCCGATGACGGCCCTCAACCCGGTGCAGACGGTCGGGGATCAGCTGATGGAGGTGTTCAGCCTGCACAGGCCCGACTATGGCAAGGCCCAGCGCAAGGGGGCCGCCATCGCCATGCTGCAGCGGGTGGGGATCCCGGAGCCGGAGCGGCGCTTCAGCGTCTATCCGCACAACCTCTCCGGCGGCATGCGCCAGCGGGTGATGATCGCCATGGCGCTCGCCTGCGAGCCGGATCTGCTGATCTGTGACGAGCCGACCACGGCGCTGGATGTGACCATCCAGGCCCAGATCCTGGATCTGATGAAGGCGCTGCAGGCCCAGACCGGCATGGCCATCATCTTCATCACCCACGATCTCGGGGTGGTGGCGGAGCTGTGCGACGAGGTAGTGGTGATGTACGCCGGCCGTGCGGTGGAGCGGGCCGACATCTACGAGCTGTTTGACCATCCGCGCCATCCCTATACTCATGGTCTGATGGCCTCGATCCCGCGCCTCGAAGACGTGCCCAAGAGCCTGCTCAAGACCATCAAGGGCCAGGTGCCCGCCCTGCACGAGATGCCGGCGGGCTGCCGTTTCTCCAACCGCTGCCCCCATGCCACCGAGCTGTGCGTGAGGGTCATCCCGGCGACCGAGCAGCTGACCGAGCGACACGGGGTCGCCTGCCATCACTGGAAGGAGTTGATATGACTGCGTTGTTGTCTGTGCGGGATCTGAAGCAGCACTTCCAGCTCGGCGGTGGCTTCCTTCGCAAGAAATACACCGTCTATGCGGTGGACGGCATCAGCTTCGATCTGAAGCAGGGCGAGACCCTGGGGCTGGTGGGAGAGTCGGGCTGCGGCAAGTCCACCCTGGGTCGCTCCCTGCTCAAGCTGTTTGAGCCGACGGCGGGCCAGATCAGCTTCGAGGGGCGGGACATCACCAAGTTGTCCGCCCGGGAGATGCGCTCCCTGCGCCAGGAGATGCAGATCGTATTCCAGGATCCTGCAGAATCCCTCAACAGTCGCCACACGGTCGGCCAGATCCTGGAGGAGCCCTTCATCATCCACGGCAAGGGCAGCACTGAGCAGCGGCGCGAGTGGGTGCTGGAGCTGCTGGACAAGGTCGGCCTGCCGAAGAGTGCGGTGGATCGCTACCCCCACGAGTTTTCGGGGGGCCAGCGCCAGCGCATCGGCATAGCCCGCGCCATCGCCCTCAAGCCCAAGCTGCTGGTGTGTGACGAGGCGGTGTCGGCGCTGGACGTGTCGGTGCAGTCCCAGATTGTCAACCTGCTGCTCAGCCTGCAGCGGGAGATGAACCTGGCCATCATCTTCATCGCCCACGACCTGTCGGTGGTAAAGCACATCTCGGATCGGATCGCCGTCATGTATCTTGGCCGGATCGTCGAGCTGGCGGAGGCACAGCAACTCTATCTGCACCCGCGCCACCCCTATACCCAGGCGCTCATCTCGGCTATTCCGGTGCCGGATCCCCGCCGTCGCAACCAGCGTATCCTGCTGACCGGCGATGTGCCGTCCCCCATCTCGCCCCCCAGCGGCTGCCATTTTCACCAACGCTGCCCCTATGCCACCGAGCTGTGTCACGGCACCTCGCCTGAGCTGCGGATCTGCGATGGTGCTGCCCATCAGGTGGCCTGTCATTTCCCCCTGCCGGTGACGGAGGCGGTGCCCTTGGGAAAGGCGATATGATGCCGGTGCCTGCATCGCAACCAGATGGCACGGGAGAGGAGAAATAAAAAATGGGGCCCGTGGGCCCCATCTTCATGGTTGTGGCGTTCAGGTTTGGCCGTGGAACATCTGGCCCGGGCAGGACAGCTCCCTCGAGGGGATGGCTGTTGTGTGGATTGCGTTATTTTGTAATTTTACTACTTTCTCTTCCGGCCAGACTCTATCAGGCGCCATAACGGAAGTAATATTGACGGGTTGAAGGTGCATAGGTGTCTTTCTCTTCTGCGCCCTTCTTGCTGGTTGCACCCTTAAGGTGGAACAGTACTGCCAGATTCTCAAACATATATTCACCTCATCGCTCTGTTATCTCATTGTTGTATGTGACCTGGGTCACAATTCGATCCTATGGCCTAATGTGAGCTGGATCAACTTTTTGTGTAGTAAATTTACATAACTCATGGAAAGGGTTTTCAAATCCAGCGCTGCTTATGGAGACGGTTTCATGGAGCCGGGAGCGGTTGTCGTGGGGTATGAGAGGCGAGATTGAGGCGGGGGATGAGGAGAAGGAGGCAATAAAATGCCCCGCACCGGGCGGGGCATGAATGGCTGCGATGATGCGCCTTACTTGGCCGGGATCTGTTCCAGCACGTGCACCAGCAACTGCCAGAAACGCTCGACCGCCGGGATGTGCACCTTCTCGTCAGGGGAGTGGGCGCCGCGGATGGTCGGGCCGAAGGAGACCATGTCCCAATCCGGGTAGGCGCTCTTGAACAGGCCGCACTCCAGACCGGCGTGGATCACCATGACGTTGGGCATCTCGCCGAACAGGGTCTGGTAGCTGTTGCGTACCAGCGCCATCACGGGAGAATCCACGTTCGGTGCCCAGCCCGGGTAGGCGCCGGTGAATTCGCAGCTGGCGCCGGCCAGCCTGAACAGGGAGCTGGTCATCTGCTCGACGCTCTCGCGACCGGAGTCGATGAGGGAGCGGATCAGGCACTGCACGTAGACTTCGCCCTCGAGGGTCTTGATGACGCCGAGGTTGGTGGAGGTCTCGGTGACGCCCGGGATGGCGTCGCTCATGCGGATGACGCCGTTCGGGCAGGCCATCAGGGAGTCCAGCAGGCGGGCCTGCAGGGCTTCGCTCATCAACTTGGCCGGTTTGTCCTGGGCATTGAGCAGCAGGGTCAGGTTAGCCTCGGTGGCCGCCAGCTCGCTCTGGTAGATGCCGGCATAGCGGTCGACCAGGGCCTTGAATTCGTTGACGCTGGCGGCGGGCACCAGCAGCTTGGCGCGCGCCTCGCGGGGGATGGCGTTGCGCAGGGTGCCGCCATGGATCTCGCTAAGGCGCACCCCCAGCGGCTCGGCGGCCTTGAGCAGGCGCACCAGCAGCTTGTTGGCGTTGCCACGACCGCGGTGGATGTCGACCCCGGAGTGACCGCCACGCAGCCCCTTCACCTGCAGCTCGAAGCCTTCACCCTCGGTGGCGGCCACCAGCTCCAGCGGGAAGCGGATATTGGCATCCACCCCACCGGCGCAGCCCATGTAGACCTCGCCATCCTCTTCGGAGTCGGTGTTGAGCAGGATCTCGCCTTCCAGCCAGCCCGCTTCCAGCCCGAACGCGCCGGTCATGCCGGTCTCCTCGTCGGTGGTCAGCAGCACTTCCAGCGGACCGTGCTTGATGGTCTTGTCGGCCAGCACGGCCAGACAGCCGGCCATGCCCATGCCGTTGTCGGCGCCGAGGGTGGTACCGCGGGCGGTGACCCAGTCGCCATCTATATAGGCATCGATGGGATCGGTCGCGAAGTCATGCTGGGTATCGGCATTGGCCTGGGGCACCATGTCGATGTGGGCCTGCAGCACCACGGCCTTGCGGTTTTCCATGCCCGGCGTGGCCGGCTTCTTGATGATGATGTTGCCCACGGCGTCTTGCTTGACCGCCAGGCCTTCCTGCTGGGCCCACTGCACTATCCAGGCGCTTAAGCGGGCTTCGTGCTTGGAGGGATGGGGGATGGAGCAGATCTGCTCGAAGAACTGCCAAATCAATTGGGGAGAGAGAGAACTAAGCTGTGCCACGTCAGGACTCCTTACCAGCACGGAAAATGACCGGGCCCAGAGGGCCGGGGAAGAGGGCTACGATAATACAGCCAATCACACAAAAATGTGAGCAAACAGCGCAAATAGCGCTCTGCTTGTGCTGATAAAGGCACCATAAATGGCGGACATGCCTGCATTATCGAGATGAACCAGCACAACCTTGTTTTTGTGATATGCGTCACAAAAATATTGTGTTTTCGGCGCCGGGTGGTAAATTGACCGCCGTGGGTCAACCACTTGTCAGGATGACAACGAATGCCTCCAGGGAACCGAAGCAAAGCAAGTGCGCCTCCACGGAACCGAGTGTCTGTTCAAGGATCTGAACCCGCATAAAGGTACGTAACTTGTTAAGCAATCAGGAGTTTTAAATATGTCAGGCAGCAATTCAACCTATTGGTTTGCCCAGTCTCTCTATACCCAGGGTTTCAACTATCCGAACCCCTACGCCAGCCGTCGTTAAGGCGGGTCCTCAGCCAGGCTGACGACCGAATCGACAAACAGCAGGTGTGTGAGGTCTTAATCCTCCCCCTGCTATTTTTTTACCTGAAATTCGGGGTTTGCTCCTCGAATGAGTAGCATTCTGGCCGCGGGTGATCGCCAGACGAGGGCCGACGGGGTGGGAGATGACCGACTTTTCCTGTTTTTCGCATACGTTTGCCAGTCATTTTATCCGCAAACGATGCTATCATACCGCCCCAACAGCCGGTCTGCGGTCTTCATTCCGATCGCGATGACCGCCAGCTATGCCCGTCCTGCTTCCATTGCATCAGTGTCTGCCGCCGAGGGTTTATCCCCAGGCAGTCAAAGTGCAAGCCAAATTCGGCAGGCAGGGGCACCAGAATTTACTGAATCTCGTGTGTCAGCACGAATCTTTACGTCTTAAGTAATTGTTTTATATAACTCTTCGAGATCGATAACATGCCAAAAAAATTCTACGTGTCGTGGGACAACCTGCAACGTGAAGCGCGCCGTCTGGCCCGTCGTCAGCTGCCTGTCAGCCAGTGGAAGGGGATCATCGCGGTCAGCCGTGGTGGTCTGGTGCCTGCCGCGCTGATGGCCCGTGAACTTGGCATTCGCAATGTCGAAACCCTCTGCATCTCCAGCTATGACCACAACAACCAGCGTGAGCTGGTGGTCGTCAAGGGCGCCACTACCGCCGGTGACGGCGAAGGCTGGCTGGTGGTGGATGATCTGGTGGATACCGGTGGCACCGCCAAGGCGATCCGTGACCTCTATCCCAAGGCCAAGTTCATCACCATCTTCGCCAAGCCGATGGGCGAGCCGCTGGTGGATGACTTCGAAGTCGCCATCCCGCAGGATACCTGGATTGAGCAGCCATGGGACATGGCGCTGGAATTCGCCAATCCGATCTGCGACGAAGAGTAAGAGCCACACCGTATCCGGGAAAGGGGCCGCCTTGATGGCTGCCGCTTTGCTCGCGATGAGGTGAAAAGGTTTCAAAGGGCCCCTGTTTGGGGCCCTGTTCTTTTATGCTATGGCTGCCCGGTGCGAAAAGTGGTTAAGATGGGCCATTGCCTGAGACAGAAGAGCCACGATTTTGGAACCAAACAACGATACCAACCTGACGGAAAAGCTATTCACCCGGATCAAAAAGGTATTGGAGACCTCCGAGATATCCAACTCCAGTCCGGTAGAAGAGCAGGACAGCTCCCTGGCCGAGAGCTTTATCGACGGCGCCCTCTCGCCCCACTGGTACAGGTTGCTGCGTCGGCCGGCCTGGGCTTGGCAGGGAGCCAACCCGGTCGAAGTGGAGCAGACCCTTGCCCGCATTGCCATGGGGCAGGGCGAGCGCAGCCACGAGCGCTATCTGGATACCATCAAGGGCTATGTGCCCGGCAACTGGGTCTACGAATGGAGCCAGCTGGCTGGCTACTACTTCAATCAGGGGCGTGAGCTGGTGACCCAGGGTGACTCGGCCGGTGCCTTGAAGAACCTGCTCAAGGCGGTGCGTTACTACTCCATCGCCAGCTATCCCCATCTGAAGAATGACGAGCTGGCGGATCAGGCCCAGTTGCTTGGCAACATGGCGTACCGCGAGGCGGGCCGGCTGTTCAAGGTGCCGCTCAAGGAGCTGCAGGTGCCGTTCCGGGGCAAGACCATCCAGGGCTATCTGCACCTGCCCACCACCGACAAGCCTGTGCCCCTGGTCATCGTCAGCGGCGGCATCGACTCGCTGCAGGTCGATTTTCTCAACTTCTATTTCAAGTGCCTCGAGCCCCACGGCATCGGCATGCTGTCGCTGGACATGCCGGGCATCGGCTACGCCGAGCACTGGCCGCTGGTGCAGGACACCAGCCGCCTGCATCAGGCGGTGCTCAATCATCTCTCCGAGGTGGCCTGGGTCGATCACCAGCGGATCGCCATGGTGGGATTCCGTCTGGCGGGCAATGTGGCGGCGCGGCTGGCCTTCGTCGAGCCGTTCAAGCTCAGGACAGTGGTCTGCATCGGCGCCGGCATCAATCAGGTATTTACCAATCAGGAGATGTTTGCCCGTTGCCCGCGCATGATGCGTGATGGCCTGGCGAACCGGCTGGGCGCCGATGCGGCGCAGTGGGATCTGTTGCGCACCAAGTGCCAGGTCTTTTCCCTCAAGACCCAGGGTCTGCTGGGGAGCCGCACCTCGGTGCCGATCTTGAGCATCGGCCACAAGCGAGATTTCATTTGCCCGGAGCAGGATGTGCGGGCCCTGGCTGCCGCCAGCCGTAATGGCAAGGCGGTGGTCTTCGACAAACAGCCTCTGCTTGAGGTGTACGACGCGGCGCTGAAAGAGACGGTTGACTGGCTCAAACAGCATTTATGTACATGATACAGAAGTAAAAATGTAACATCATCGCGTGATGATATGGCTTGTTCAACAGGGAGGTTAGCATGTCGGAAAGAGTGACCTACAAGCGATTGCTGCGGCAATTCGCGGCCATTGGCCCCTATTTACGGGAAGACCTGTGTGAGGAGGGGCGTTATCGTTTCGACTGCCTCTCCGTTTGCATCAGCGCCAAGCCGGCGCCGGACAAGCGGGAATTCTGGGGCTGGTGGCTGGTGCTGGAGCAGCAGGATCACAGCTTCAGCTATCACTACCAGTTCGGCTTCTACAACGCGGACGGGGAGTGGCTCAACAAGCCGCTGCCCAAGAAGCACCAGGTCGAAGTCGAGCGCACCCTCAACCACTTCTACAAGCTCATCAGCGCCAAGCTGACGGCACTAGAGTGCCAGCTGACCCCTGCCGAGCAGGTGACCAACGAGCTGAGCGTGACCGCCGCCTGATCTGCCGCGGCCCTGCGGGCCTTGACTCGCAGGGCCCCCTTCCTTTTCAACGGCGTTTAATTGCCTTGCAGGGCTGCGGGGCCGTGGGTATAAAGGATCCCTTACTTTTTTAACCTCTTTGTTCCCATGGAAAACAGAACCATAGTCGTCAAACTGGGCACCAGCGTGCTCACCGGGGGATCTGCCCGGCTCAACCGTGCCCATATGGTGGAGCTGGTCAGACAGTGTGCGGCGCTGCACCGTCACGGCCATCGCGTCGTGGTAGTCACCTCGGGGGCCATCGCCGCCGGGCGTGAGCATCTGGGCCATCCCCCGCTGGCGCCGACCCTGCCCAACAAGCAGATGCTGGCGGCGGTCGGTCAGACCCAGCTCATCCGGGTGTGGCAGGACCTGTTCAACCTCTACGGGCTGCACATCGGCCAGATGCTGCTGACCCGTGCCGATCTGGAGGATAGGGAGCGCTACCTCAATGCCCGCGATACCCTGCGTACCCTGCTGGATCATCACATCATCCCGGTCATCAACGAGAACGATGCGGTGGCGACCGCCGAGATCAAGGTGGGGGACAACGACAACCTCTCCGCCCGCGCCGCCATCCTGGCGGATGCCGACCTGCTGATCCTGCTGACTGATCAGAAGGGGCTCTTCACCGCCGATCCGCGTACCAACCCCGATGCCCAGCTCATCGAAGAGGTGCAGACCATAGACGACACCCTGCGCAAGCTGGCGGGGGACAGCGTCAGCGGCCTCGGCACCGGTGGCATGGCGACCAAGCTGCAGGCGGCCGACGTGGCGCGCCGGGCCGGCGTCAAGGTGGTGATCGCCACCGGCCAGATCCCCGAGGTGATCGGCCGCCTCGCCAAGGGCGAGCGGGTCGGCACCCTGTTCCCGGCGCTGGCCTCGCCGCTGGAAGGGCGCAAGAGCTGGATCCTGGCAGGCCCTCCCCCTCATGGCGAGGTCCAGGTGGATCAGGGCGCCGTCGCCGCCATGCAGGACAAGGGCTCCAGCCTGCTGCCCAAGGGCATCATAGCGGTGAGGGGCGATTTCGTGCGGGGCGATGTGGTGCGCATCATGGATCCGAAGGGGCGCGAGCTGGCGCGCGGCATCTGCCGCTACGATCACCTGGAGCTGGACAAGTTGCGTGGCGTGCACTCGGATCAGATAGAGCAGGTACTGGGCTACGGCTATGGCGCCGTGGCCATCCACAGAGACGACATGGTGCTGCTGTAAGGCGGCCGGATCAGATAAAACTGGTGTAGGGTCATGGCCAGGGTGCCGTGACCATTCACAGAGACGACATGGTGTTGCTGCAAGGCGGCACCCAGAAAGGGACCAAATCATGAGTCTGGAGAAAATGGGGCAGGCGGCGCGCGAAGCCGCCTATCAACTCGCCACCATCAGCACGGCGCAGAAGAACCGGGCGCTGGCCGCCATCGCCGATGAACTGGAGGCGCGTGGCGAGCAGATCCTGGCCGCCAACGCCAAAGACATAGCGGCGGGCCGCGAGGCCGGCCTGGCTGAGGCCATGCTGGATCGGCTGCTGCTCAACCCCGAGCGGCTGGCCGGGATAGTGGCGGACGTGCGCAAGGTGATAGTGCTCGACGATCCGGTCGGCGCCGAGATCGACAGCCGGGTGCTGGAGAACGGCCTGCGCCTCTCCCGCCGTCGGGTGCCCATCGGCGTCATCGGCGTCATCTACGAGGCGCGTCCCAACGTCACCATCGACATCGCCAGCCTCTGCCTCAAGACCGGCAACGCCAGCATACTGCGCGGCGGCCGTGAGACCTTCCACTCCAACCTGGAGCTGGTGCGGGTGATCCAGCACGCCCTGGCGGCCTCCGGCCTGCCGACCGGGGCCGTGCAGTACATCGACAACCCGGATCGGGCGCTGGTGGGGGAGTTGCTGCGCCTCGACCGTTATGTGGACATGATCATCCCCCGTGGCGGCGCCGGCCTGCACAAGATGTGCAAGGAGAACAGCTCCATCCCCGTCATCATCGGTGGCTTCGGCATCAGCCACATCTTCGTGGACGAGAGCGCCGATCTGCTGCGATCCCTGGCGGTCATCGACAACGCCAAGGTGCAGCGCCCCTCCGCCTGCAACGCCCTCGATACCCTGCTGGTGCACGAGCGGGTCGCCCCCCGATTGCTGCCGCAGCTGGTCAGCCTGATGAACGAGCGCAAAGTGACGCTGGTGGGTGCGGCCAATGCCATGGCGCTGCTGGCCGGTGCCGACAACCTGTGCGAGGCGGGGCCGGAAGACTTCGATACCGAGTGGCTGGGGCTGACCCTGGGGGTCAAGCTGGTGGCCGGCGTGAACGAGGCGCTGGAGCACATGCGTGAGCACAATGCCGGTCACTCCGACGCCATCCTGACCAACGATCTCGCCAATGCCGAGCGCTTCGTCAACGGTGCCGGCTCGGCGGCTGTCTACGTCAACGCCTCCACCCGTTTCACCGACGGTGGTCAGTTTGGCCTCGGCGCAGAGGTGGCGGTGTCGACCCAGATGCTGCATGCCCGTGGCCCCATGGGGCTGACCGAGCTCACCAGCTACAAATGGGTGGGATTGGCGGACTACCTGAGTCGTGCCTGAGTGCGCCCCTTGACCCGTTGTAAGGATGCCGACCCATGTCGGCATTTTTGTGCTTTTTTATTGCGTCCTATCAGGGGCTTGCATATAACTATCCTGCGAGGTGTGGCGCTATTTTGCACACTGGGCTACCAGCAAGAACGGGAGCGACTTCAAGGATGAAGCGAACAAATTGGATGACGCGGCTAGGCGCGCTCTGGCTGAGCCTGCCGCTGCTGCTGGGGGCGCTCTGTTTCAGCGGCGCCGGCCATGCCAGTTGGGACCAGGATCTCTATCGCCAGCTGGGTCTGGCGGGCAAGCTCGACAAGCGGGTGTTTCGCAAGGCCCTGCAGGGCTATCAAGATGTGCGTCACAAGCGCAAGGCCATTCTCACCATCATCGATTACAGCAAACCCTCGACCCAGCGCCGGCTGTTCGTGATCGATGTGAAGCGTCACAAGCTGCTCTACCACACCTGGGTCAGCCACGGTCGCAACTCAGGTGAGCTGGCGGCCCGCCAGTTCTCCAATCAGCTCAACTCCCGGCAGAGTTCCCTCGGGGTCTATCGCACCGCCGAGACCTATCAGGGCAAGCACGGTTACTCGCTGCGCCTCGATGGGCTGAGCCCGGGCAAGAACAGCAATGCCCGCAGGCGCGCCATCGTCGTGCACGGGGCTGACTATGCCAGCCCGCGCCACCTGCGCAAATATGACAAGCTGGGCCGCAGCTGGGGTTGTCCCGCGCTGCCGAGGGAGCAGTCGCGGGCCATCATCAACATCATCAAGGAGGGGAGCGTCATCTACGCCCATGGCTGAGTTGGCCCCATAGCAAGAAGGCCAGCGAGCGCCGGCCTTCGGATGTCGGTTGGCGGCAGTGTTATTTACGCACCACCAGCACCGGGCAGGGGGCGTGACGCACCACGGACTCGGCGACGCTGCCCACCAGCAGGTGGCTGATGCCGGAGCGGCCGTGGCTGCCCATGACCACCAGGTCAACCTTGTCCTCTTTCGCCTGGATGACGATCTCATCGGCGGCACGGCCGAAGCGGACCTCGAAGGTGGCGGGCACGGCCAGATCGGCGACCAGCTCCTTGAGCTGGGTCTTGGCCTGACGCTCCATCTCGTGGGTGATCTCGATGGCCGTCATGTGCAGTATCTTGTAGCTGTCGAAACCGTGCAGCTGATCCACCACATGGACCAGCTTGAGCTCGGCCTGATGGCTCTGGGCCATGAAGACCGCGTAGTCGAGCACGGCCTTGGACATCTCGGAGAAATCGACGGGGCAGAGCAAGGATTTGATGGTAGGCATAAGAAGGCTCTCCTCTAGTTGGGTCACTAATGAATCTTATTGTTCATGATACCCATCAAGGAGGTTATTACCCTCGACCCGCTCGCAAAATCAGGAAAAAGAGGTGATCTGCCAGGATCACTTCCTATGATGTGATAAGGCTTGAACATGCCCTTTGTCTGTGGGCCCCGCTGACAGACCCGCCACCGAGGAAATACAGGTACATGGTTCGTCCGCTGCTGCTTTTGTTGTGCTGCCTGCTGCTCCCCTGGTCCGCCCGGGCCGATGTCATTCATGTCTATTGCGACGACTGGCCCGGCTTCTGCCAGAACGATGGCCGTGGTGTCTATCTGGACATAGTGCGTGCCATCTATGAGCCGGAAGGCTATCGCATCCATCCCCACATAGTGCCCTACAAGCGGGCGCTGGCGGTGGTCGCGCAGAAGGGGGGCGACATGGCGATGGGGGTCTATCTGGGGGAGGTGCAGGGGGTACACCAGCCGAGTTATCCGGCCTCGGCCGATGATGTGACTGTGCTGATGCTGAAGAAGTGGCTGCCGCTCTGGGCCGGCGAGGTGAGCCTGCAGGGCCAGGATGTGCTCTGGCTGCGGGGCTGGGCCTTTGACAAGTTTATTCCCGTGCCTATGCGCTGGCACGAGATCGACGATCACGCCTTGGCCATGCAGCTCCTGGCGAAGGAGCGCTACCGCTACTATCTGACCGCCGGCGTGCTCTATCCGAAGGGGGAGCTCCCGTCCGACATGAGCAGGATCTTCCTGCGCTGGGTGCCCACCTATCCCATCTTCGCCGACACCGAGCGCGGGCAGCAGCTGCGCCAGCACTGGGATCCCGGCATGAGGCGGCTGCTTGGCGGCGGCACCCTGGCCGAGATCTATCGCAACAACCAGCTCTATGACTACTACCACGCCTTTATCAAGGAGCAGGAGGCGAGGGTAGCCAAGTAGGCAGCAAGGCCAGGCCCATGCATCCCCGCTTGCGTGGTGATATTGACCGCCGGCTTACTCCCCCAGCCCCGCCCGCAGGCGCTTGGCCAAGCGGTCATACAGGATCACGTTGACCGAGGCGGCCAGGTTCATGCAGCCTTTATGCGTGGTCACATTGATCACCCTCTTACTCCCCCAGCCCCGCCCGCAGGCGCTTAGCCAGTCGATCGTAGAGGATCACGTTGACCGAGGCGGCCAGGTTCATGCAGCCTCTTGTCGGCACATAGATCACCTCCTTCACCGCCTCATAGCGGGCGGGATCCAGGGTGCCATCCTCCGGGCCGAAGATGTAGAAGGCGCGCTCCGGGTGCACATAGTCCGGCAGCGAGGTGGCCCCCTCGATCAGATCCACCAGCACCGGGGTGCAGCCTTCGGGTACGAACGCCAGCAGCTCCTCGACCCCGAGCAGGGGGATCTTCTCCACCATCTGCTTGGTGTCGGTGGCGAAGCGGCGCGCCAGCTCGAAGCGGCTGCCGGTGTAGTAGACCTCGTCCGCCCCGTAGCAGCCGGCGGCCCGCATCACGGCCCCTACGTTCTCCGGCGACTTGGGATTGACCAGCCCGATGCAGCAATAAGCGGGCGCGGCATGCTCCGCTGAGGCTGTATCAACGGTGTTCGCGCCGTCGTAATCCGACTCTTTCATCTCTCTCTCCTCTGTGGCGGCCGCATTATACCCCCGGCTCGCACTTTGCCCATGAGTGTCGTCGGGCAGGGCCCTGTTTTTCCTGGCGGGGCCCAACAAGAGGGCAGCTGCACCGTCCCGGCGCAGGCCGGCGCCGGTGGTCGCACTGGCGGGGCGCCTCGCATCTTGGCGCAGGCTTTGCAGTCATCCGTCATGACAAGATGATCGAGGCTCAGCCGGACAAAGGCGTCCGTCCCCATTGGGGGGCGGACGCTTTTTTATGGGCTGTGGCAATCAGGCAACCCGTAGCCGGGTCGCCGGACGACAAGGAGCGAGGGAATGAACACCACCTGTGCCTATTGTGGAGTGGGCTGCGGCATCCGGCTGAGCCGGGAGGGCGATGAGTGGCAGCTGCAGGGGGATGAACGGCATCCGGCCAACGCGGGCGCCCTCTGCGTCAAGGGGGCCAGCCTGCTGGAGAGTCTGGACTTTCCCGACCGCCTGCTCTACCCGCGCTGGCAGGGGCGGCGCATCGGCTGGGACCAGGCGCTCGATACCCTGGCCGACCGTTTCGCCACCATATTGGCCGAATCCGGGCCAGCGGCCATCGGCATCTATCTGTCGGGTCAGCTCACCACCGAGGATTACTACGTCGCCAACAAGCTGATGAAGGGGTATCTCGGCAGCGCCAACGTGGACACCAACTCCCGGCTCTGCATGTCATCGGCGGTGGCGGCCCATCAGCGCGCCTTCGGCGAGGATCTGGTGCCCGCCTGCTATGAGGATCTCGAGCTGGCGGATCTGGTGGTGCTCACCGGCGCCAACACCGCCTGGACCCACCCCGTGCTGTTTCGTCGCCTGCAACAGGCGCGGGCGCGGCGCCCAGAGCTCAGGCTGGTGGTGCTGGATCCCCGCCGCACCATGACGGCGGAGCAGGGGGATCTGCACCTGGCCCTCAAACCCGGCAGCGACGTGGCGCTGTGGAACGGCCTGTGCCGTTATCTGCTCGACAGCGACGGCTGGGACAAGGATTACGTGGCGCGCCATGTGAGCGGCTTTGGCGAGCTGGCGGCGGCGCTGGACGATCCGGCCTGGCAGCTGGAGGCGGTGGCCCAGAGCTGCGACTTGGCGCCGGGGGATCTGCTCGGCTTCTACCGGCTATTTGCCCGTACCCCCCGCACCGTCACCCTGTTCTGCCAGGGGATCAACCAGTCCAACCAGGGGGTGGACAAGGCCAACGCCATCATCAACGCCCACCTGCTGTGCGGGCGCATCGGCAAGCCGGGGGCGGCGCCCTTCTCCATGACCGGGCAGCCGAACGCCATGGGCGGGCGCGAGGTGGGCGGGCTGGCGACCCAGTTGGCGGCCCACATGGGCTTTGGCGAGGAAGAGTGCGATCGGGTGCAGCGTTTCTGGCAGAGCCCGACCATGGTGCGCGGCCCGGGCCACAAGGCGGTGGCACTGTTCGAGGCGGTGGCGCGCGGGGAGATACGCGCGCTCTGGGTGCTCGGCACCAACCCGGCCGTCTCCCTGCCAGACGGCAACCGGGTGCGGGAGGCGCTGGCCCGCTGCGAGCTGCTGGTGGTCTCCGAGGTGACGGCGGACACCGACACGGCGCGCCTCGCCCACCTGCTGCTGCCCGCCGCCGCCTGGGGCGAGAAGAGCGGCACGGTCACCAACTCGGAGCGCACCATCAGCCGCCAGCGCGCCTTTTTGCCCCTGCCGGGGGAGGCCAGGCCCGACTGGTGGGCGCTGACCCAGCTGGCCCGCCGGCTTGGCTTCGGCGAGGGCTTTGCCTATGAGCACGAGCACGAGATCTTCTGTGAACACGCCGCCCTCTCCGGTTTCGAGAACGAAGGGGCCCGCCAGTTCGACATCTCCGGGCTGGCCCGCCTCAGTCGCGCCGAGTTCGAGGCGCTGGAGCCACTGAGCTGGCCGGTCAACGCCGCCTGGCCCAGGGGCCGTGCCCGTCTGTTCGAGGATGGGCGCTTCCCCACCCCGGATGGGCGGGCCCGTCTGTTGCCCCTGGCCCAGCATTTTCCCCCTGAACCTGTCGACGTCGCCGAGCCAAAAGCGGTGCTGCAGCCGGCAGGCCTCTCCTTGTTGCTTAATACGGGCCGGCTGCGGGATCAGTGGCACACCATGACCCGCACCGGCCACGTGCCCCGATTGCAGGAGGCGGAGCCCTGGCCCAAGCTGCGGGTCGGCCCCGCCAGCCTGCTGGCACTCGGGCTGGCCGAGGGGGATCTGGTGCGGTTGAGCAACGGGCTGGGCGAGGCGCGGCTGCTGATCGGAGTGGACGAGGGGCTGCGGGAGGGAGAGGCCTTCCTGCCCATGCACTGGACCGACAGCCAGTGCAGCCAGGGGGCGGTCAACCGCCTCATCGCCGCCGTGGTGGATCCCCTTTCGGGCCAGCCCATGTTCAAGCAGGGACGGGTGATGGCCGAGCCGCAGCCGACCCGCTGGCAGGGGCTCTGGCTCGGCCAGCAGCCCTGGGGAGAGGCGGTGGACTGGTGGGCCAAACGCCCCCTGCCCGAGGGCAACTGCACCCTGCTTGCCTCCTGGTCAGAGGGGCCACAGGCGCTGTGGCAGCAGCTGGGGACGACGGGGCGCTGGCTGCGGCTGCCACTCGCACAGGGCTGGCTCGCGGTGGCGCTGGTGCAGGATCGCATCAACGGCATCCTGCTGGTGGGCGAGCGATGGCCGGATCTCAAGGTCTCCCTGCTGGCGAGCCTGCTCGGCACGCCCTTGCAGGCGGGGGCCCTGAGCCAGACCCTGAGCGCTGCCCTGGCCGGGGAGAGCCGGCTGGTCTGCTCCTGCCTGCGGGTGTCGGAGGGGCGCATCGTCGACGCCATCACCCGGCAGGGGGTGAGCGAGCTGGCGGGGCTGCAGGCCTTGCTCGGCTGTGGCAGCAACTGCGGCACCTGTCTGCCAGAGATAGACAAGCTTTTGATTAAACATGTTTTTATCGCCTCCGCTTAAGACGGGGCACAAGGAGTGTGAGATGAGCCATGTCAGTCTGGTAGGGGCCGGTCCCGGCCCGCTCGAATTGTTGACCCTGCGCGCCCTGCAACGGCTGGAGGCGGCGGAGGTGGTGATCTATGACCGCCTGGTGGGGAGCGAGATCCTGGCCCGCATTCCCAAGGGCGCGGCCCGTTTCGATGTGGGCAAGCGCTGCGGTGAGCCTAGCCCGAGCCAGGCGCAGATCAACGCCCTGTTGCTGGCGCTGGCGCGCACCGGCAAGCGGGTGGTGCGGCTCAAGGGGGGAGATCCCCTGGTGTTTGGCCGTGGCGGCGAGGAGGCGCTGCACCTGGCCCGCCACGGCATCGAAGCCGAGCTGGTGCCAGGCATCACGGCGGCGCTGGGTTGCGCCGCCAGCAGCCTGATCCCCCTGACCCACCGGGGGCTGGCGCGCTCCCTGACCCTGGTGACGGGCCATCTGATGGACGAGCGCGACTATCAGGGCTGGCAGGGGCTGACCCGGGTCGGTCACACCCTGGTGTTCTACATGGGGCTGGAGCGGGCGGCCCAGATCCGGCAGGGGCTGCTGGCGGCCGGCGCCTCGCCGGATCTGCCGGTGGCGCTGGTGGTGGCCGGTTGCAGCCCGCAGCAGCGGGTGCATGAGACCCGGCTGGCCATGCTGGCAGAGGCCGCCGTGGCCCTGCTCGGGCAGAGTCCCGTGCTGATGATCATGGGGGAGGTGGTGGGTCTGCGCACCGAGCTGAACGCCCTGCTGACCCAGGCGCTGGATCGGGTGGCCTGAGCCGCCTCGACCTCTACCTCTACTACCTCCAGATAGATAAAAAGGGGGTAGATTCAAATAGTTGGCCTTCATGTTGCCTCATCTGTGGTGAACAAGCAGCGACAGACAAGCTGCGCTAGCCGTTGGCAAGGAGCGCCATGACCACTCTTCCCCCCGGGGGCCCTGCCGGCCCCCCCTCCCGCCTGCTGATCCACGCCGATGAGCCGGGTCAGGCCAACCGCCTGGCCCTGCTGGTCAGCCACTACGGCCATCAGCCGCAGATCCTGGACAGCCGCCAGCTGTTGACCCCGGACGGGCAGGGGGATGCCCTGCTCATCAGCAGTCGCCAGTTCGGTGCCGAGGTGCGGCTCGGCCTCTCTCTCTGGCCCGGGGTGCCGCGCCTGCTGTTTTGCGAGCGACTCGGCGCAGAGCCCCAGATCGCCCTGTTGCAGCAGGGGGTGCTGCTGGTGCCGCATCCGTGTGGCGAGCGGGAGCCGGTCGAGCAGTGGCTGCGGCTGGCCCGCAGTCAGCTGGCCATGGTGCAGGCGCTGGCGCAAACCGAAGCCGAGCTGCGCCAGAAGCTGGAGGAGAGGCGGCTGGTCGAGCAGGCCAAGGGGCGGCTGATGCGCCATCAGGGGCTGGACGAGGAGCAGGCCTACCGGCTGATGCGCAGCACCGCCATGAGCCGCCACCTGAGCCTGGGGGAGCTGGCGCGGCAGTTGTTGCTGGCCCTGCCCGTTTGATGCCCTCGCGGAGCAACCGTTTTGGTGCAGTTGCGCCTTATTGAGGCAAATGAGGAGGCAAAGCAGGAAGAAAGGGGCGGGACAGGCCCGTTTTCAGTGGCCTGGCCAAGCTGGCATGGAAAGTGAATTACCCAGCAGACAAGGAGTGACGGCGCCAACCGGCCCGTCACTCGCAACAGGGCAAAGAGGCCTCACCGATCCCGGATCGGTGAGGCTTTTTTTTGGTCGCGACCCTGCAACGGCGCAGAGGGATGACCGCCCATGACTGGATCTGAGCGAGGAAGGCGAATGAACAAGAGACAAGGATGTGCGGCCCTGTTGCTGGCGATGTTGTCGCTGCCGGCGCTGGCGGTGGGGGCTCCCGAGCAGGAGGAGCTCAAGTTCGGCTTCATCAAGCTGACCGACATGGCACCGCTGGCGGTGGCCTATGAGCGCGGCTACTTCGAGGACGAGGGGCTCTACGTCACCCTGGAGGCGCAGGCGAACTGGAAGGTGCTGCTGGACAGGGTGATCGACGGCGAGCTGGACGGTGCCCAGATGCTGGCGGGTCAGCCGCTGGCCGCCCACATCGGCATCGGCACTCAGGCCGAGCTGGTGACGGCCTTCGCCATGGATCTCAACGGCAACGCCATCACGGTCGCCAACCCGGTGTGGGCCGCCATGCAGCCCCATCTGCCCAAGCCGGTGGCGGGTCAGGTGCCGACACCGGTGAGCGCGGCGGCGCTCAAACCCGTGGTGGCCCAATACCGACAGGCGGGCAAGCCGTTCAACATGGGGATGGTGTTTCCCGTCTCCCCCCACAACTACGAGCTCAGATACTGGCTGGCGGCCGGCGGGCTCCACCCCGGCTTCTATGCCCCCGATCAGGGTGACAGCTCGGGCCAGCGCCAGGCGGAGGTGCTGCTGTCGGTCACGCCACCACCCCAGATGCCCGCCACCCTGGAGGCGGGCACCTTAGCCGGCTACAGCGTGGGGGAGCCCTGGAACCAGCAGGCGGTCGCCAGGGGGATCGGGGTGCCCGTCATCACCGATTACGAGATCTGGCGCAACAACCCGGAGAAGGTATTCGGCGTCACCCGCCAGTGGGCCGAGCGCCATCCCAACACCCACATCCGGCTGGTGAAGGCACTGCTGCGGGCGGCCTGGTGGCTGGATGCCGAGCAGAACGGCAATCGGCGCGAGGCTGCCAAGCTGCTGGCCAAACCCGAGTACGTGGGGGCCGACGAGGCGGTGATCGCCGGCTCAATGACGGGCACCTTCGAGTACGCCAAGGGGGACAGGCGCAGCCTGCCGGACTTCAACGTCTTTTTCCGCCACCACGCCACCTATCCCTTCTACTCCGACGCCATCTGGTACCTGACCCAGATGCGGCGCTGGGGCCAGATCCCCGAGGCCAAGCCGGACGCCTGGTTCGAGCAGGTAGCCAGGGCCGTCTATCGACCCGAGGTCTACCGCCAGGCGGCCGAGGCGCTCATCGCCGAGGGCAAGTTCAAGGCGAGCGATTTTCCCGATTTTGCCAGCGAGCAGGGTTATCGCGGTCCCCAGGATGGCTTCATCGACGGCTTGATCTACGACGGGCGTCATCCCAACGCCTACCTGCAACAGTTTGCCATCGGCCTCAAGGGCGATGAGCGGGTGCAATGAACAAGGAGCGAGCGATGAAACGACACAAGTGGCAATTCATCAATTGGAAAGCCGTCAATTGGAAAACCCTGGTGCAGCCCCTGCTCGGCGTGCTGCTGTTCCTCGGCCTCTGGCAGTGGGGGGCGAGCCAGGTGCAGACCAGCCTGGGCACCCTGCCGGGGCCGCTGGCGACCGCCAGCCAGCTCTGGTCGCTGGGGCAGGAGCACCTGGCACAGCGGGACGAGGCGGCCGCCTTCCTCGAGCGCCAGCAGCTGCGCAACGCCGAGCGGCTGGCGCAGGATCCGGCGGCCGAGGTGAAACTGCGCCCCTATACCGGGCGCCCCACCTTCTTCGATCAGATAGCCACCAGCCTGCTCACAGTGCTGTGCGGCTTCGGGCTGGCCAGCCTGATCGCCATCCCGTGCGGCCTGCTGCTCGGCATGAACCAGGGGCTCTATCGCGCCGCCAACCCGGTGATCCAGCTGCTCAAGCCGGTGTCGCCGCTGGCCTGGCTGCCCCTCATCACCCTGGTGGTGAGCGCGCTCTACGCCAGCCCTGCGCCCTGGCTTGCCAAGTCCTTCGTCACCTCGGCGTTGACGGTGACCCTCTGCTCCCTCTGGCCGACCCTGATCAACACCGCAGTCGGGGTGGCGGGGCTGGACAGCGACCTGCACAACGTCAGCCGGGTGTTGCGGCTCTCCTTCTGGACCCATGTGCGCCGCATCGTGCTGCCCGGCGCCCTGCCCATGATCTTCACCGGGCTGCGGCTCTCCCTCGGGGTGGCCTGGATGGTGCTTATCGCGGCCGAGATGCTGGCCCAGAACCCGGGGCTCGGCAAGTTCGTGTGGGACGAGTTCCAGAGCGGCGGCTCGGCCTCCCTGGCCCGCATCATGGTGGCCGTGGTCACCATAGGCCTCATCGGCTGCGCGCTGGACAGGGGCATGCTGGCCCTGCAGCAGTGGCTCTCCTGGGACAAGCGGCAGGCGTTGCGTTAGGGCCGCGTCGGCACCGGGCCTTGCGGCAGTGGTTCTGCTTCAGGACAAGCGCCAGGCATTGCGTTAGGGCCGTGTCGGCAACAGAGGGAGAGCCGGGCCTGGCGGCAGTGGTTCTGCTTCAGGGCAAGCGGCAGGCGTTGCGTTAGGGACTTGTGCAGCAGTGGTCCCGCTGCAGGACAAGCGTCAAGGGTTGCACTAGAGACGAATCACATATTCAGGCAGGAGAACCGCCAATGAAAAGTTATCTGCAGATCAGCGATGTCGGCGTTTCGTTCGAGACGGAACAGGGCCGCTTCGAGGCCCTCAGCCGGGTCAACCTGCGCATCGAACAGGGGGAGTTCGTCTCCCTCATCGGCCACTCCGGCTGTGGCAAGAGCACAGTGCTCAACCTGGTGGCCGGGCTGCTGGATCCTACCACCGGAGGCATCATCCTGGACGGGCGCGAGGTGGTGGGGCCCGGGCCGGAGCGGGCCATGGTGTTTCAGAACCATGCGCTGCTGCCCTGGCTCAGCGTCCAGCAGAACGTGGCGCTGGCAGCCCGGCAGGTGGAGCCGGACCGGCGGGCGGTGGCGGAGCGGGTCGACTACTACCTGTCGCTGGTGCAGATGGATCACGCCAGCCAGAAGATGCCCCACGAGCTGTCGGGGGGCATGAAGCAGCGCGTCGGCATCGCCCGCGCGTTGTCGCTCTCCCCCAAGGTGCTGCTGATGGACGAGCCGTTCGGTGCCCTCGACGCCCTGACCCGGGCCCATCTGCAGGATGCGCTGATGGCCATCCAGGCCGAGCTCGGCAACACCGTCATCATGATCACCCACGACGTGGACGAGGCGGTGCTGCTCTCCGATCGCATCTGCATGATGACCAATGGCCCCAGTGCCACCGTCGGGGAGATCCTGACCGTAGACCTGCCAAGGCCCAGAGACAGGGTTGCCCTGGCGGACGACCCCCAGTATCACAGGCTGCGCCAGCAGGTGTTGCGCTTCCTCTACGAGAAGCAGCGCAAGGTGACCCCGCTCAAGGCGGCCGAGCAGGTGCGCAGCAAGCTGCGGGCCTGAACTCCCAGAATTCAAGGAAGAGACACATGGATCACAAACAAAGATTGCTGGTGGGCAAGGGCATGGACTTGATCGATCACCAGGTCGTCGAATCCCCCGGCAGGGTTGAGAAGCAACGTCTGCTGGTCATCGGCAACGGCATGGATGATGAGATGGACCACCACTTCGTCGAATCGCCCGAGAGGGGCGAGAAACAACGTCTGCTGGTGGTCGGCAACGGCATGGTGGGCCACCACTTCGTCGAGCAGCTGGCGGCGGCTGGCGGCCTGGAGCGGTACGAGGTGACGGTGTTCGGGGCCGAGCCGGACTCCGCCTATGACAGGGTGCACCTGTCGGAGGTGTTTGGCGGCAAGGCGCCACAGGCGCTGCAGCTGGCGGATCCCGCCTGGTATGAGGCGCAGGGCATAGCGCTGCGGCTGGGAGCCGAGGTGGAGGCGCTGGACCGGGAGACCCGCACCCTGACCCTGGCCGATGGCGAGCGCTTCCCCTACGACCGGCTGGTGCTGGCGACCGGCTCGGTGCCCTTCGTGCCGCCCATCCCCGGCCATCGGCGTGAGGGCTGCTTCGTCTACCGCACCCTGGGGGATCTCGCCGCCATCCGCGATGCCTGCGCCCAGGCGCGCAGCGGCGTGGTGATCGGCGGCGGCCTGCTCGGGCTGGAGGCCGCCAATGCGCTGCGTCTGCTCGGCCTCAAGACCCAGGTAGTGGAGTTCGCCCCGCGGCTGATGCCGGTGCAGCTCGACGAGAGCGGCGGCGCCGTGCTGCGGGACAAGATCCGGGCGCTCGGGGTCGAGGTGCTGGTGGAGCGGGCCACCGAGTGCATCGAGGACGGGGAGCAGGCCCGCCACCGGCTGGTATTCAAGGATGGCAGTCACCTGGAGACGGACGTGATCCTGTTCTCGGCGGGGATCCGCCCCGCCGACGGGCTGGCGCGCCAGGCCGGGCTGACCCTGGGCGAGCGTGGCGGCATCTGCATCGACGACGGCTGCCATAGCTCGGATCCCGCCGTGCTGGCCATCGGCGAGTGTGCGCTCTGGCAGGGCCGGATCTTCGGGCTGGTGGCCCCCGGCTACCAGATGGCCCGCGCCGCCGTGGCCAGCCTGTGCGGCGGCGATGCCCGCTTCGCCGGGGCGGACATGTCCACCAAGCTCAAGCTGATGGGGGTGGATGTGGGCTCCATCGGCGATGCCCACGCCAGCACCGCCGGGGCCCAGGAGCTGTTGCTGCTGGATCGGGTCAACGGGGTCTACAAGAAGCTGGTGACCGACGGCGAGGGGGGCCGCCTGCTCGGCGCCATTCTGGTGGGGGACGGGGCCGACTACGAGCGGCTGTTGCAGTACTACCAGAACGGCATGGCGCTGCCGCAGCCGCCGCTCTCCCTGCTGGTGGGAGAGGTCGGCGGGGCGGCCGCGCCGCTGGTGCTGCCGGACAGCGCCATCCTCTGCTCCTGCCATAACGTCAGCAAGGGGGCCGTGGTGGCGGCGGTCAAGGCGGGCAATCACGAGCTGGCGGCGATCAAGAGTTGCACCAAGGCGGGTACCGGCTGCGGCGGCTGCAGCAACCTGCTCAAGCAGGTGGTGGAGCAGACCCTGAGCGAAATCGGGGTAGAGGCGGACAAGGGGCTGTGCGAGCACTTCGCCTACGGTCGCCAGGAGCTCTATCACCTGGCCAGGGTCGGCGAGCTGAAGAGCTTCGAGGCGCTGCGTGACAAGCACGGTCATGGCCTGGGTTGCGACATCTGCCGGCCGACGGTCGGTTCCATCCTGGCGTCCCTGTGGAACGAGCACGTGCTGGAGAAACCGCTGCGTGGCCTGCAAGACAGCAATGATACCTTCCTCGCCAACCTGCAAAAGGACGGCACCTACTCGGTGGTGCCGCGCATCCCCGGGGGCGAGATCACCCCGCAGGGGCTCATCACCATAGGGGAGGTGGCGCGCAAGTACGGGCTCTACACCAAGATCACCGGCGGCCAGCGCATCGACCTGTTCGGTGCCCGGGTCGATCAGCTGCCCGCCATCTGGGGCGAGCTGGTGGCGGCGGGCTTCGAGACCGGCCAGGCCTATGGCAAGTCGGTGCGCACCGTGAAGTCCTGCGTCGGCTCGACCTGGTGTCGCTACGGGGTGCAGGACTCCATGAGCCTGACCCAGACCCTGGAGAATCGTTACAAGGGGCTGAGGGCGCCCCACAAGCTGAAGTTCGCGGTCTCCGGCTGTACCCGGGAGTGCGCTGAGGCCCAGAGCAAGGACATAGGCGTCATCGCCACCGAGCGCGGCTGGAATCTCTATGTGTGCGGCAACGGCGGCATGCGGCCGCGCCACGCCGACCTCTTCGCCATCGACCTCGATGAGCAGACCCTGATCCGCTACATAGACCGGCTGCTGATGTTCTACGTGCGCACCGGCGATCGGCTGCAGCGCACCTCGGTCTGGATGGAGGGCATGGAGGGGGGGCTCGACTACCTCAAGTCGGTGATCATCGAGGACAGACTCGGCATTGGGACCGAGCTGGAGGCCATGATGGGCGAGATCGTCGGCAGCTGGCAGTGCGAGTGGAAGAGCACCCTGGCAGATCCAGACAAGCTGAAGCTGTTCGAGGCCTTCGTCAACCAGCCGGAGGGGAGCACGCCTCCCCGCCGGGCGGAGCGGGGCCAGTGGGTGCCGGCAATCAGTATCAAGGAGCTGATATGAGCGAGGGGATGGAAGCCTTGTTAGATCCCGAACAGGGTGGGCAACTGCGAGGTGTGGCTATGAATGAGCTCGGGGAAGACAGGTTGCACAGTGAACATGGCCAGTGGCATCGGGTGTGCGCGCTCTCGGCCTTGCCGGAGCAGGGGGGCCGCAGCGCCTGGCTGGGGGGGCGGGCGCTGGCGCTGTTTCGGCTTGGTGAGCGGGTATATGCGCTGGATGACGTGGATCCGCGGGCCGGGGTGGCGGTGTTGGGGCGCGGCCTGGTGGGTGATTGCAGCGGCGAGCCCGTGGTGGCCTCGCCGCTCTACAAGCAGCGCTATGCCCTGGCCGATGGCCGCTGCCTCGACGATCCGGCGCTGCGGGTGGCCTGTTGGCCGGTGATGCAGAGTGAGGGGGCGGTCTGGGTGCTGCTGAGCTGATCGGTGCCGGATCCTGCCATGGAGGATCACCGGGCCAGGCCCGGTGATTTTTTGTGTGCGACCCGACATTTCTTGCACGAGAGGATGGCGGGAAAACGTTTTTCGGAAATAATGGACAAACGTTTGTAACTGGATGTTTGTCTATGACGGAACGTGAACAAGAGATCCTCGCCCTGCTGCGCCAGGATCCCATGATTGCCCAACAGGATCTGGCAGACAGGCTCGGCATCAGCCGCTCGGCGCTGGCGAGCCACATCTCCAGCCTGATGCGCCAGGGCTATGTGCAGGGGCGTGGCTATGTGCTGCGCGAGGGTCCCTACGCCGTGGTGATCGGCGGCGCCAACATGGATATCTGCGGCTGCAGCCACGACAACCTGCGCATCGGTGACTCCAACCCCGGCAAGGTCCGCACCTCGGCCGGCGGGGTGGGGCGCAACATCGCCGAGAACCTGGCGCGGCTCGGCACCGATACCCGGCTGCTGACTGCGGTGGGCAACGATCAGTACGGCCATCACCTGCTGGAGGTGAGCCAGCGTGCCGGCGTCGACGTACGCCAGGTGCTGGTGCTGGAGGGTCAGGCGACCTCCTGTTACCTCAGCCTGCACGATGGCAGCGGCGAGATGAGCTGCGCCGTCAACGACATGGCGATCATCGACGAACTCACCCCGGCAAGGCTCAGCCAGCTCAGCGGCTTCCTCGGCGCGGCCCGGCTCTGGGTACTCGACACCAACCTCGCCACCCACACCCTCGACTGGCTGTTCGAGCGCCAAGGGGAGCACATTATCTTCGTCGACACCGTCTCGGTGGCCAAGGTGGAGAAGATCCGCCCCTGGCTGCACCGCATCCACACCCTCAAGCCCAATCGCAGCGAGGCCGAGCAGCTGTGCGGCTTCCGCATCGCCGGCCCCGAGAGCTGGCCCATGGCGGCGGCCTGGTTCCACCGCGCCGGGGTGCAACGGCTGTTCCTGAGCCTCGGCGATCAGGGGATTTTCTATAGCGACGGGGAGTGCCAGGGCCATCTGCCCGTGCTCGGCAGCCCGGTCGTCAACGTGACCGGCGGCGGCGATGCCTTCATGGCAGGGCTGGCCCACGCCTGGTTGCTGGAGGCTGACATGGCCGAGACCACCCGTTTCGCGCTCGGCTGCGCCGCCCTCACCGTCAATTGTTCCGATACCGTCTTTTCCGGCCTATCCAAGGCCGCCGTTGAACGCATGCTGGAGGAGTACCCATGTTGAACGCTTATCTCGATATCCAACCAGAAGTGGCCGCGGCCCTGGCCGCCGGCAAACCGGTAGTGGCGCTGGAGTCCACCATCATCTCCCACGGCATGCCCTATCCGCAGAACGTGGAGACGGCGCGCCAGGTGGAGCAGGTGGTGCGCGATAACGGCGCCGTGCCGGCCACCATCGCCATCCTGGATGGCCGCCTCAAGGTGGGTCTGGATGCGGGGGCGCTGGAGGCGCTGGGTCGGGCCGGTCATGCCGCCACCAAGTGCAGCCGCCGGGACATCCCCTTCGTGCTGGCGAACAAGGGGCTGGGGGCGACGACCGTGGCCTCCACCATGATCATCGCCGCCATGGCCGGCATCCGGGTGTTCGCCACCGGCGGCATCGGCGGTGTGCACCGCGGTGCTCAGGAGACGTTCGACATCTCGGCGGATCTGCAGGAATTTGCCCAGACCCCGGTGGCCGTGGTCTGCGCCGGTGCCAAGTCGATACTCGACATCGGCCTGACCCTGGAGTACCTGGAGACCCAGGGGGTGCCGGTCATCGGCTACCAGACCGAGGAGCTGCCCGCCTTCTACACCCGCGAGAGTGGCTTCAAGGTGGATTACCGCCTCGACACCCCGGCGGCAATCGCGCAGGCGCTGCGCCTGAAATGGGAGCTGGGGCTGGCCGGCGGCGCCGTGGTGACCAACCCGATCCCGACCGAGTTTGCCATGCCCAAGGCCGACATAGATGCGGCGATCGCGCAGGCGCTGCGCGAGGCGGACGAGCAGGGCGTCAAGGGCAAGGAGTCGACCCCCTTCCTGCTGGCGCGGGTGTGCGAGCTGACCGGCGGCAACTCCCTGGCGGCCAACATCCAGCTGGTGCTGAACAACGCCGCCCTGGGGGCGCGTATCGCCGCCAGCCTGTGAGGTGAAGTCATGCATGAACAAGAGGGCCTTCTGGCCCTCTTTGCTATTGTGCGCCGCTATGCCTGGTGGAGGGCGGCAGCCTGCAGCCAGCGGGTCTGGATAAATAAACCCGGCCATCTTTCCCCTTTATCAGCGAATAACCCGCGAGGGATCACCCAAAATAGGGGCGAGGGCTGGTCGGCGCCACCGAGGCATTATTGATAAGGTATTATCTCGAGCATTGAATAATGCATGTTAAATAAACCTAATTAATGTTCGATCATTGCTGCATATTTAATAATCGCTTTATTCAATGACCCCAATCTAATTAATTGGCTGTTATTCAGGCCCGCTCTGTTGATAATTCATACATCGAAATTCAGCTGTTTTTACCTCGCAAGTCCCCGCCATCAGTCCGTCAAAAATATATCAATCCATTGTTTTTAATGTGGTTTTTATCCATCCCATTTGATCCTGAGCAAATATTGCACAGCCTTTCCCAGTCAGGCTGAGGCTGCGATTGTTCGCGGACTCAAGGGAGAGAGAAAAATGAATAAATATTGTCTGCTGCTGGTACTGGCCTTGCCCGGGATGGGGTGGGCCACCGAGCCGGTGCAACCGATCGAGGCCGTCAAGCCGGGCTCGCCGGAGAAAGTCGAGCTGGGCAAGATGCTGTTCTTCGAGCCGAGGCTGTCAAGGTCCAACGCCATCTCCTGCAACTCCTGCCACAACCTGGCGACCGGCGGAGTGGACAACCAGGTCAGCTCCCTCGGCCACCAGTGGAAGGAGGGGCCGATCAACTCGCCGACCGTGCTCAACTCCAGCCTCAACTTCGTGCAGTTCTGGGACGGCCGTGCCAAGGATCTGAAGGAGCAGGCGGCGGGCCCCATCGCCAACCCGCTGGAGATGGCCTTCACCCACAAGCTGGCGGTCGAGACCCTGCACACCCTGCCCGAATACCGTGCCCGTTTCGATGCGGTCTATGGCAAAGCGGACTTTGGCATCGACGAGGTGACCGATGCCATCGCCGCCTTCGAGGAGACCCTTATCACCCCCAATGCCCCCTTCGATCGCTGGCTGAAGGGGGACGGCAAGGCGCTGACGGCGCGGCAGCTGAAGGGGTACCAGCTGTTCAAGGAGAAGGGCTGCACCGCCTGTCACAACGGGGTCGCCATCGGCGGCAACTCCTATCAGAAGATGGGGCTGGTCAAGCACTACCCGACCAGCAACCCGGCCCAGGGCCGCGGCGCCGTGACCGGCGAGCAGCAGCTCATCGGCTGGTTCAAGGTGCCGACCCTGCGCAACATAGCGCTGACCTACCCCTACTTCCACGATGGGGCCGTCTGGGATCTGAAGGAGGCGGTGCAGATCATGGCCGACATCCAGCTCGGTCAGCGTCTGAGCGAGCAGGAGGCCGACGACATGACCGACTTCCTCAAGAGCCTGACCGGGGATCAGCCGCAGATAGTGCTGCCCATACTGCCGCCGTCCCGAGCCGATACCCCGCGGCCTCAGGTCAAGAGCTGAGGGACATCACCAGAGCGGGGCCGGGCGCCCCGCTTTTTCATGGGCATATCCAATTGATTAAACGGGAAAAATGCCCCGTTCAGCACAATGACAGGGGGATGACAATCCCCCAGCTGTCCGCAGGTTTTTGGCCGAATTGCAGTCATCTTCACATTTACGACATGCTCGCAAACTAGCCGATTGCCTGACTCCTCCGACCTGGTGTCAAATCACTCCGCCTAACACAAGGAGTGGCATAATAATGAATAATATTAATAAGTTAGTTCTGGCTATCGGATTTACTCTCAGCGCTTTCCCGACCCTGGCGGCGGGATTCCAGTGCAAGGATCACGTCACCCTGGGAGTCCCCAGTCAATCCAGTCAGCTGCTGTGCCGGGAAGGCTATGCCGCCGGCTACAACTACGACACCAAGGTCTCTGACTGGGTCTCTTATCGGATGACGGCGGCCAGCGCCCAGGGTCAGGTGCCGCGCAAGGATGCCTTCGCCGAGGACAAGGAGGTGCCGGTGCAGTTCCGCGCCACCCTGGCGGATTACAAGGGTTCCGGCTATGACAGAGGCCACCAGGCGCCGGCGGCGGACATGCGCACCAGCGCCACCACCATGAAGCAGAGCTTCCTGCTGACCAACATGACGCCGCAGTTGCCGGCGCTCAATCAGGGGGCCTGGCGCATCCTGGAGGAGAAGACCCGCCAGTGGGCCATCGCCTATGAGGAGGTTCAGGTGATCACCGGTCCCATCTTCACCAACTCGGATGCCGCCATCGGCAACGGCGTGACGGTGCCCCATGCCTATTACCGGGTGGTGATGGACGTGGCCAATCGGGAGGCCATCGCCTTCATCCTGCCCCAGGAAAACGTGTCGGCCAGCCGGCTTGCGGACTACATAGTGACGGTGGACGCGGTGGAGGAGCAGACCGGGCTGGACCTCTTCGCCGAGCTGCCGGAGGAGCCGGAGGAGGCCATGGAATCCCAGCTGATGGCGATGTGGTGATGGTCAGTCGCAGCTAACACAACAGGGGCCAAGGCCCCTGTTGTCATTTACTGATCTCATCGCCCACCTTCTTGACGGTGTCCCGGGTGCCGTGGCCGATCTCCCGGGTCACGTCCCGGGTGGTGTGGCCAATCTCCCGGGTCACATCGCGGGTGGTGTGCCCCACAGTCCGGCCCGCCTCCTTGATGTCGGCACAGCCGCCGGTCAGGGCGCCAAGGGCCAGGCAAAGTGCCAGCAGTGCCATCCAGTTACGCATCATGCCGTACTCCTTCTCGTGTCATCGATGCTGCCATTCCGATGGGGCATTATGGCCAGCTGGGCAGCGGATGGGCAACCAGCAGGGTGTGGCCGGGCCCCGGGATCTCGTGCTCGGCCTCCACGTGGAAACCGGCCTCGCGCAGGCACTGGTACATCTGCTTGGAGTGATAGAAGCGGCTGTCGCCGTTGGCGATGGCGGTGAAGTAGAGGGAGGTGGCGTTGAGACAGAAACTGGCGGCCTCGAAGCTCTGCCGGTCCCAGAACAGCTCTAGGATGCAGACCCTGGCCCCTGGCTTCATGTGGCGGCGAATGCGTTTGAGGATGGCGACTATCTGCGGGTGGCTGAAGCAGTCGAGGAACTGGCTCATCCACCAGATGTCCGCCTCACCCGGCAGCGGCCCGTCGGCGTCGAGCATGTTGACGGCATGGCCGTCGACCCGCTCCGCCAGCCCGGCCTCTGCTATCCGGGGCTGGGCCAGGGCGAGCTGCTCCGGCAGATCCAGTATGGTGACGCTGAGTGCAGGATCCCGGGCCGCGCAGGAGAGGGCCCACTTGCCGGTGTTGCCACCCACGTCATAGAGCCGCCGCGGCCGGTAGCTCAGCACATGATCCTGGGCCTGGCGGAAGGCCCAGTCGGAATAGAAGTGATCGAAGGCAAACCAGCTGGCCCGCGCCGGCTCGGGCAACGCATCGAGGTGGGGATAGATGGTGGCCCAGTCGGGGTCGAACAGCTTGAGCCCCTCGGGCTTTCCCTCGCGAATGGCACTGAGCAGGTGGGCGAGGGGCTGATAGCAGACGTGCTGGGTGAAATCCATGTTGACCCGGGTCATGGGGTCGTTCTGCAGGTACTTGCCGACCCTGCCGAGCACGTAGCGCTCGTCGGCCAGATGACAGAGCCCGCCGCCCAGCCCCATGTCCAGCAGCACCGAGACCGCATATTCGCTGAGCCCGCAGTGGCCGGCTATCTCGGCCGTGGTGGCGCCCGCTTTGCCGCACTGCTCCAGGTAGGCCAGCACGCCGGTCTCGCGCAGGCACCAGCTCGCCTGGAACAGCATGGGGGCGAAGGCGATGCGCTGGGCCTGACTGATGGCGTCGAGGGCATCATATTGCTCGCACTGATAATGTTTCACTGGGCGGCTCTCGTGGTGGGTGATGGGTGGTTGGGGCGAAACAGCCCGGCCTGGCTCGGGTCGCCATTGATGATTGTTCCGCGGTGCTGCTGCTTATTAACTGGAACAATAAGACATCATTATCTGGCGGCTTTCAATAAAAGGCGACTACAAACAAAGGGTTATATTTTATGCTGCCTACTCTTTCTGAAAAATAATGCTATGATGGCCGGCATCATCAATGGTGGTAATAGGTTGGCTATTCGCTCGGCATGGACTCGCTGTACCCTGTCGCCGGCTGAACCGCTTATTGCTCATGATCCCTAACGCCGCAACAGGACGGAGCGTCGCTATCATGCTCTCATTTTCACTCCTCGATGCACAGGCGCTCTCCCCCGGTCTGGACCAGACAGGCCAGTGGCGGCAGTGGGCCGAGCAGGGCCGCTGGCCCGCCGACGCCTCCATGCCGCCGACCCCGCTGCTGCCGATGATGATGGCCCGCCGCCTCAGCGCCGGCGCCCGGCTCGCGGTGCAGCTGGGGCTGGAGATGCTGGCTCGCCACCCCGTCGACAGCGTCATCTTCGTCAGTCGCCACGGCGAGCTGGCCCGCTCCATGACGCTGTTGCAGGGGCTGGCGGCGGGCAAGCCCCTCTCTCCCACGGATTTCTCCATGTCGGTGCACAACACGGCGGCCGGGATCTGCTCCATTCAGGGCAAGGCGGCGCTGCCCATGAGTTCGCTCGCCGCGGGGGAGGGCAGCCTGATGGCGGGGCTGACCGAGGCGGTCGCCACTCTGAGCGTCAACAACGGTCGTGTGCTGCTGGTGGCCTTCGAGGGCGAGATCCCGGCCTTCCATCGGCGCTGGCTGCTGGCAACCCCGCCCTATGCGGTCGCGCTGATGCTCACGGATGAGCCGGGCGGGGAGCACTGGCACTGTGGCAGCCGGCGGGCCGAGACCCGGCCTCCCGCATTGGCCCAGCCTCTGGCATTCTGGCGCGCGCACCTGTTGCAACAAGCCGGCTGCCTGCTCGGGGATGGGCGCCAGGAGTGGTCATGGCGGCGCGACTGAACCGGCTCTGGCGGCTGGCGGGCACCGCCCTCGGCTTCACCCTGTTTGGGCTTGGCGGTCTGCTGCTCAGCCTCTGCTGGTTCCCGCTATTGGCGCTCTGCCTGCGGGGGGAGCGGCGCCGCACCCTGGCCCAGGCCAGCATCAAGCAGAGTTTCCGGCTGTTTATGGGGCTGCTCAGGGGGTTGGGGGTGCTCGACTACAGGGTGAGTGGCCTGCCGGACTCCCTGCGCGGCGTGCTGGTGGTGGCCAACCACCCCAGCCTGCTGGACTATGTGATGCTGGCCGCCGAGCTGCCGGCCTGTGACTGCATCGTCAAGCAGGCTTTGTGGCATAATCCCTTTCTCGGTGGCGTGGTGCGTGCCGCCGGCTACATTCCCAATGTGGAGGCCGAGCAACTGCTGCCGCGCTGCATCGAGCGGGTGCGCCAGGGGGGCCTGCTGCTGGTGTTTCCGGAAGGCACTCGCACCACCCCGGGCCAGCCGATCCGGCTGCAGCGGGGCGCCGCCCAGCTCGCGCTGCGTGGCCAGCTGCCACTGCAGCCCGTGCGGATCCAGTGCAGCGAGCGCTTCCTCACCAAGCAGGACAAGTGGTACCGGACCCCGGCCAACAAACCCTGCTTCACCCTGGAGTTTCTGCCGCAGATCCATGCCGCAGAGGTGGTCGACGGCTCGCAGCACGGCGCCCTGGCCGCCCGCCAGTTAACCCGGTTTCTTACCCGGGTCCTGCAACCCGGGACCCCATGACAGCCTATGGAAGAGCAATGCAAGACCTGCAACAAGAGATAAAACGACTCATCATCGACAGCCTCAACCTGGAAGGCTTGAGCCCGGACGACATCGACAGCCAGGCGCCCCTGTTTGGCGATGGCCTGGGTCTGGACTCCATCGATGCGCTGGAGCTGGGGCTCGCCATCAAGGGGCGTTACGGCATAGTGCTCTCCGCCGATGACGAGAATACCCGTCGCCACTTTGCCAGCGTCGATGCCCTGGCGGCGCTGATCCAGGCGCAGGCCGGATCCCGCCCCCTCGTGGAGAAACCGTGATGAACAGAGACGACATCTTTGCCCAGGTGAAGGCCACCCTGATCGACTTGTTCGAAGTGGACGAGGCCGCGGTCACCCCGGATGCCCAGCTCTATCAGGATCTGGAGCTCGACAGCATAGACGCCATCGATCTGGTGGTGCACCTGCAGAAGCTGACCGGCAAGAAGATCAAGCCGGAGGAGTTCAAGTCGGTGCGCAGCGTCGGTGACGTGGTCGATGCGGTCCAGCGCCTGATGGATGAGGCCTGAGCCGGCGATGAGACCCAAGCCGCACGGAGCACGGCCATGAGGCGTCAGCTCTCTCGTCTGAGTCGGTCATGATGCTGCTCTCCCTCCTGAGTCGGGGGCGGCCATCATGATCCGGCTGCTCTCCCTCCTGAGTCGGGGGCGGCCGTCATGATCCGGCTGCTCTCCCTCCTGAGTCGGGGCGGCCGTCATGATCCGACTGCTCTCCCTCCTGAATCGGGGGCGGCCGTCATGATCCGGCTGCTCTCCCTCCTGAATCGGGGGCGGCCATCATGATCCGGCTGCTCTCCCTGCTGGCGGGTGGCCTGCTGCTGCTCTATCCCCTCGCCGTGTACTGGGGGCTGACCCATTGGGGCGGCTCCGCCCTGCTCGTCATCCTGCTGGTGACCTTCGCCCTGCGGCTGTTGCCCGGGGTTGCCCCGGTGCGCGAGTGGTTGCTGCTCGGCCGTCTGCTCGCCTGTGTTGGCCTGCTGCTGACGGGGCTCAGCGCCCTCTTCTCGGCCCAGCACTGGCTGCTCTACTACCCCCTCGTCGTCTCCCTGGCGCTGCTCGGCCTGTTTGGCTGGAGCCTGAACCAGCCCATGACGCTGGTGGAGCGGCTCGCCCGCCTGACCGATCCCGACCTGCCCCCGGCCGGGGTGCGCTACACCCGCACCGTGACCCGGGTCTGGTGCGGTTTCTTCGTGCTCAATGGCACGCTAGCCGCCGCCACCATCTGGCACGGGGATCTCGCCCTCTGGGGCCTCTACAACGGCCTGATCAGCTATCTGCTGATGGGCTTGCTGATGGGGGCCGAGTATCTGGTGCGCCTGCGGGTCAAGCGGAGCTTTGCCTCATGAGGGGGCCGATCAGCTTGCTCGCCGCCATCTGGGGGCGGGGGGACGAGGAGCCGGTGGCATTCGGCCCCCAGGGGGATTGCTGCTTCGGCACCCTGCGCCTTGACAGCGAGGCACTGGCTGCCCGATTGGCGAGCCTGCCCGCCCGGCGCTGGGCGCTCTGTTTCGACGACAGCCTGCTGTTTGCCCAGGCGCTGCTGGCCTGTGCCCTGACGGGGCGCGAGGTGGTGCTGCCAGGGCATCAGCGTCCGGCCGCCCTGGCCGAACTGCAGGACCACTTCGATGGGGTGCTGACCGATAGCCAGCAATTTGGGGGGGGGGTCGCGGGCCCCTGGCTGCGGCTGCCGCTGTCCGGTGTGACCGTCTCTGAGGGCGCGCAGCCCTCTCGCTGGCCGGCCCCCACATCCCTGCAATTGACCCTGTTTACCTCGGGCTCCACCGGCGCCCCCAAGGCGATCCCCAAGGCTTGGCACCAGCTCGAGGCCGAGCTGCGGGTCTTGATCGAACTCTGGGGCGAACGGCTCGGCGGCGCCCGCCTGCTGGCGAGCGTCAGCCATCAGCACATCTACGGCCTGCTGTTTCGCATCCTGCTGCCCCTGGTGCTGAGGGTGCCCTTCGCCCGCACCCTGACGCTCTATCCGGAGCAACTGCTTGAGCTGCCGGGCAAATGGGGGCTGATCGCCTCCCCGGCCTTCCTCAGCCGGCTCGATCCCGGCCTCGGGGCGAGGGGCTGCTGCCTCATCGTCTCCTCTGGCGGCCCCCTGGCCCCGGCGGATGCAGCCAAGGCCCGCGAGCTGCTCGGCCAGTTGCCGGTGGAGATCTTCGGCAGCAGCGAGACCGGCGGCATCGCCTGGCGCCAGAGTCCGGCGCCGGACACCCCCTGGCGGCCCATGCCGGGTGTCCGGGTCGAGCAGGCGGACGAGGATTGCCTGCTGCTGCACTCCCCCTTCCTGCCCGATGGCGCGCCGCTGCTCTGCGCCGATCGCATCCGGCTGACCGACAGCGGTTTTCATCTGCTGGGGCGGGGGGATCGGCTGGTGAAGATCGAGGAGAAACGCATCTCCCTCGATGAGGTCGAGAGCCGGCTCATGGCGCTGCCTTGGGTAGTGGCGGCGGCCGTGCTGCCGCTGACGGTAGGGAGCCGGCAACTGCTCGCCGCCGTGCTGGTGTTGACGCCAGAGGGCCAGGCCCGGTGGCAGGCGCTGGGGCCGGGCCGCTTCCTCATCGCCCTGCGCGATCGGCTCAGACCCTGGCTCGAGCCGGTGGCGCTGCCGCGTCGGGTGCGCATCCAGCCGGCGCTGCCCCTCAACAGCCAGGGCAAGCGGCCCTGGGCCGAGCTGAAGGCGCTGTTTGACGAGGCGCCCGTTGATGTACAAAACACGGACTCGTCACAGGCCGACTCGCCACAGAAGGACAAGATGGATCGACAGGGATCCGTCCCCATGCAGATAAGCGGGCTACCCACCCTGCTCGAGCAGCGCTGGCTGGACGGCACCCTGGTGCTGCGCCTGCGGCTGGAGCCGGACTTGCCCTGGTTTGTCGGCCATTTTCCCGGCGCCCCCCTGCTGCCCGGGGTGACTCAGGTGCACTGGGCCATGCACTATGGCCGCGCGCTGCTCGGCCTGACCGGCGCCTTCGGCGGCATGAGCCAGCTCAAGTTTCAGCGCCCCTTGCGCCCGGATCAGGAGTGCGAGCTGCACCTGAGCTGGCAGGCCGAGCGGGAGCAACTGCTGTTCAGCTACCGGCTCGGGGATGAGCATGCCAGCAGCGGTCGGGTGCGGCTATGTCCCTGAATCCCTGCCTCCTCATTCCCTGCTACAACCATGCGGCCCCTCTGGCCGGGGTGCTGGCCAGGCTGAAGCCCCTGGGGCTGCCCTGCCTGCTGATCGATGACGGCAGCGAGCCCATCGCGGCGGCGGCCCTCGACGCCCTGGCAAAGGAGCATGGGGATTGGCTCAGCCTGTTGCGCCACCCCGAAAATCTCGGCAAGGGTGCCGCCGTGATGACCGGGCTCAGGGCCGCACTGGCGCGCGGCTTCAGCCATGGGGTGCAGATAGACGCGGACGGTCAGCACGAGCTGTCCGACGTGCCTCGCCTGCTGGCGGAGGCGACGGCTCACCCGGCGGCCCTGGTGTCGGGCCGCCCCCTCTATGACGACTCTGTGCCCAAGGGGCGCCTCTATGGTCGCTATGTCACCCATGTCTGGGTCTGGATAGAGACCCTCTCCTTCGCCATCGAAGACAGCATGTGCGGCTTTCGGGTCTACCCCTTGGCGGCGAGCTGCGCCCTGTTTGACGAGGTGCGCCTCGGCCGGCGGATGGATTTCGACACCGAGGTGATGGTGCGCCTCCATTGGCGCGGGGTGCCGGTGCGCTTCGTGCCGACCCGGGTCATCTATCCCCAGGACGGCAGCTCCCACTTCCGGCTCTGGCGAGACAACCTGGCCATCTCCTGGATGCACACCCGGCTGGTGTGCCGCCTGCTCTGGGATCTGCTGATGAAGGTACTGAGCTGGCCGGCCCGGCTCTGGCAACAGGGCAAGAAGGTGCGCTGGTCAGGTACCCCAGACAGGGAGGGGGCCCGCCCGCAAGGGGAGGGCTGGCTGGCCTGGGGCAAGCGTCACTGGTCACGCACCCCCGAGCGGGGCTCCTGGCTCGGCATGCAGATCATGCTGGCCAGCTATCGGCTGCTCGGCCGGGGCGGCTTCAAGGCGCTGCTCTATCCCGTCATCGGTTACTTCTGGCTGACCGGGCGGCGCCAGCGGGCGGCCTCGGAGCAGTATCTGGCCCGGCTAGAGGCGTTTGCGGCGGCCAACGACATTCCACTGCCCGCGGGACCGAGATCCAGCTTTCGCCACTTCCTGCGCTTTGGCGAGGCGGCGCTGGACAAGCTGGCGGGCTGGCGCGGCGACATCCCCTCCGAACAGGTCGAGCTGGTGGGGCGCGAACACTATGAGGCGGCGCTCGCCTCGGGCCGCGGCCTGCTGCTGCTCGGCTCCCACCTCGGGGATCTCGAGCTGTGCCGGGCGCTCGGTACCCGGGACGGCCAGGTGCGCATCAATGCCCTGGTGTTCACCCGCCACGCGGCGCGTTTCAATGCCCTGCTCAAGCAGATCAACCCGGGCGCCAGCCTCAATCTCATCCAGGTGCAGGAGATGGGGGCCGATACCGCCATCCTGCTCAAGGAGAAGATAGAGGCGGGGGAGTGGGTGGTGATCGTCGGGGATCGCACCTCGGTGACGCGGGAGAAGCGGGTAGTCTGGGCCGATTTTCTCGGCCAGCCGGCCCCCTTTCCCCTCGGCCCCTTCGCCCTGGCCAGCGTCTTGGCCTGCCCCGTCTACCTGATGTTCGGCCTCAAGGAGCAGGGGCGTTTTCGCGTCCATTTCGAGCCCTTCGCCGAGCGCCTGCTGCTGCCCCGTGCACAGCGGGAGGCTGCCCTGCGCCACTGGGTGCAAGCCTATGCCGACCGCCTGCAGTACCACTGCCTGCAGGCGCCGCTGGACTGGTTCAACTTCTTCGATTTCTGGCAGCTGACTCATGATGAACAATGATCTCCCCCCCTCCCAGCAGGCCGATGAGGCCCTGGTCACCTTTGGCGCAGGCCGGCTCACCATAGAGCAGGTGGTGGCCCTGGCCGAGGGGCGTGCCAAGCCGGTGCTCAACCCGGATCCCGCCTTTATGGCCCGCATCCAGCGCGGCGCCGACTTTCTCGACCGGTTGCTGGCGGAGGAGGGGGTCATCTACGGGGTGACCACCGGCTATGGCGATTCCGTGACCCGGGCCGTGCCGCCGGCCCTGGTGGCCGAGCTGCCCCTGCACCTGACCCGCTTCCATGGCTGCGGCCTGGGGGAGGATCTCGATGTGACGGCAGGACGCGCTGTGCTGGCGACCCGGCTCTGCTCCCTGGCCCAGGGGGTCTCCGGGGTCAGCCCGGCCCTGCTCGAGCGGCTCTGCTGGCTGCTGGAGCAGGATCTGATCCCGCGCATCCCCGAGGAGGGGTCGGTCGGCGCCAGTGGCGATCTCACCCCCCTCTCCTACGTGGCCGCCGTGCTGGTGGGGGAGCGCGAGCTCTATCGGGACGGTCGGCTGGCGAGCACCGCCGCGGTCTATCAGGCCCTGGGTGTCAGCCCCCTGACGTTGAGACCCAAGGAGGGGCTGGCGCTGATGAACGGCACCTCTGTGATGACGGCGCTCGCCTGCCTGGCCTACGCCCGCACCGACTACCTGATGCGGCTGGCGACCCGGATCACCGCCCTGGTCAGCGTCGCCATGGCCGGCAATGCCTTCCACTTCGACGAGCGGCTGTTCGCCGCCAAGCCACACCCCGGCATGCAGGGCATCGCCGCCTGGCTGCGGGCCGATCTGCAGGGCGGGGAATTGCCGCGCCACAGCGACCGGCTGCAGGACAGATATTCCCTGCGCTGCGCCCCCCACGTCATCGGCGTGGTGGCCGACAGCCTGCCCTGGTGGCGCCAGCTCATCGAGAACGAGCTCAACAGCGCCAACGACAACCCGCTCATCGATGGTGAAGGCGAACATGTGATGCATGGCGGCCACTTCTATGGTGGCCACATCGCCATGGCCATGGACAGCATGAAGACGGCGGTGGCGAACCTGGCGGATCTGCTCGATCGCCAGCTGGCGCAGCTGGTGGACACCAAGTTCAACGGCGGCCTGCCGAGCAACCTCTCCGGCGCCAGCGGCGAGCGGCGCATGATCAATCACGGCTTCAAGGCGGTGCAGATCGGGGTCTCCGCCTGGACCGCAGAGGCGCTCAAGCTGACCATGCCCGCCAGCGTCTTCTCCCGCTCCACCGAGTGCCACAACCAGGACAAGGTGAGCATGGGCACCATAGCGGCGCGGGATGCCCTGCGGGTGCTGACCCTCAGCGAGCAAGTCGGCGCCGCCTGCCTGCTGGCGGCGGTGCAGGGGGTCGAGCTGCGCCTTGGCGTGCAGCAACGCAGCCTGGAGGAATTGAGCCAGCCGTTGCAAGGGATGGTGCTGGCGGTGCGCGTCCATCATCCGGCGCTGGTGGAGGACAGGGCGCTGGAGCAGGAGCTCAGGGCGCTGATCGCCCGACTGCAAGGACGTCACTATGAGTTGTATGGGGAGGATAAAGATGCAGAGTGAACCCTGGATGCTGAGTCACAGCATCGAGATCGAGATCCCGTTTCACGATATCGACATGATGGCGGTGGCCTGGCATGGCCACTACGTGCGCTACATCGAGCTGGCCCGCTGCGCCCTGCTCGAGCGGATCGACTACAACTACCCCCAGATGGCGGCCTCCGGCTACCACTGGCCCGTGATCGACCTGCGGCTCAAGTACATGGCGCCGCTGCGCTTTGGCCAGAGGGTGCGGGTCGAGGCCAGATTCAGCGAGTACCAGAACCGGCTCAAGATCGAGTACCAGCTGTTCGATGCCATCAGCGGGGTGCGCACCAGCAAGGGCTACAGCATCCAGGTGGCGGTGAACCAGGAGAGCGGCGAGATGTGCCTCGCCTCGCCAAGGATCTTGCTCGACAAGCTGGGAGTGAGTGAATGAGGCGGCTCTTGATGAAGGGAATGCGCGGCTGGCTCTGTGCCTGTCTGTGGCTGATGTTGCCGGGGGTGGTGCAGGCTGCCCCCATGACCCAGGCCGAGGTGCGCGAGCTGCTGAGTGCGCAGCCGGCCCAACGAGCTCGCTTCGAGCAGGAGAAGCAGGTGGTCGGGCTGGCCCAGCCCCTGAAAGCCAGCGGCGAGCTGCTGCTGGCGCGCGGCCAGGGGCTCTGGTGGCATCAGTTGCAGCCCTTTGAACTGGCGCTGAGTCTGACTGCCCAGCGCATGCGTCAGCAGATTGGCCAGGGGCCTGTTCAGGTTATCGACAATCCCCAACTGCTCGAATTCAGCGGCATGCTGCTGGCCCTGTTCGGTTCGGATGAGCAGGCGCTGACCCGCTATTTTTCCCTCGACTTCCAGTCCACCGAGCAGAGCTGGACCCTGGTGCTGACGCCGCTGGCGGCGCCACTGAACAAGGTATTTGCCAGTCTGACGTTAGGCGGTGGCAAGCAGCTGGATCGGCTAGTGATCGCCGATCGCCAGGGGGATGAGACCCGCATCCGCTTCTCTCACTGGCAGGCGGTGAGTCTCCCCCTCTCTGCCGAGGAGCAGGCCCATTTTGTCCCCTGAAAACCCTGGCGACGCCGCATCCTCTCCCGTGCGGCCATCCCCCGTCCGGGGCTGGAGCGAGCCGACCTGGCGCCGGCTCTCCTGCCTCTGGCTGCTGCTCAGCCTGTTGGCGCTGGCGCTGCTCGGCTGGCAGCTCTCTCACAGCCGCATCAATACCAGCCTGATGGATCTGCTGCCCCAGGAGGAGAGATCCACACTGGATCCGGCCCTGCGCGGTGGCCTGCTGCGCCAGCTCGACAAACAGCTGGTCTGGATGTTGAGCCTGCCGGCGGGGCAGGATGGTCGCGTCGTGGCAGATGAGTGGGTCAAGGCCCTGAACGCCTTGCCCGAGCTCAGCGCGGTGCGCGGTGCCCAGCCAGAGCTGGCCCCCGCCTGGCAAGGCTTCATCTATGACTATGCCTGGCAGCGCCTCGATGAGGGCAGCCGGGCCCGGCTGGCCGCAGGGCCCGAGGCCTGGAGCCAGTGGGTGCTCGGCCAGATCTACAGCCCCTTCGGTGGCGTCTCCCGCCCCGAGTGGCAAGCCGATCCCCTGCTGCTGACCCGCGCCGGGGTGCAGGGTCAGGCGGCCACGGCCCTGCGCCTCGATCAGGGCTGGTTGATGAGCCGGGACGAGGCGGGGCGGCAGTGGTTTCTGCTGCGAGCCGAGCTGGACCTCTCGGCCTTCGATCTCTCTCGCAATAGCGAGCTGCTGGCCCGGCTCAACGCGGCAGAGCAGAGCCTCAAGGCCGAGTATCCCGGGCTGGAGCTGCTGCGCCGTGGCACCCTCTTCTACAGCCAGCATGCCAGTGACCTGGCTCAGGAGGATATCTCCACCATAGGGCTCGGCTCCACGTTCGGGGTCTTGCTGCTGATGTGGTTGGCGTTCCGCTCTGGTCGTGCGCTCTGGATCTCCCTGCTGCCCATCGCCATCGGCCTCGCCTGGGGGGTGTTGGCCGTGCTGCTGTGGTTTGGCGAGGTGCACCTGTTCACCCTGGTGATCAGCTCCAGCCTGGTCGGCGTCATCGATTACGGTATCCATTTCTTGACCGAGCGGCGCCTGCACGGGGACCAGGAGAGCCCCCACCAGACTCGCGCCCGCTTGCTGCCAAGCCTCTCGATGGCGCTGTTCGCCACCCTGGTGGGCTATGGCCTGCTCTGGCTCGCCCCCTTCCCCGGCTTGCAGCAGATGGCGCTGTGCGCCCTGGTGGGGCTGACGGCCTCGTTTATTACCGTGCTCTGCCTGTTCCCACTCTGGCTTGGTGACTTGCCCCAGCGGGAAGCGCGCATCCTGGTGCCGATGGCGCTCTGGCTCAAGTGGTGGCGCGAGAGCCGTGCCTTGCGCTGGGGCGTCCCACTGCTCTGGCTGATCCTGATAGGGGTGGGATTGAACCGGCTGGAGGTCGATGACGACATAGCCCGGCTGCAGCCGCTGCCCACCGAGCTGCAGGCACAGGAGCGGCAGATCCAGCACCTCACCGGCCAGCAGGGGGGCATGACGGGCTTCCTGGTGACGGCGGCGGATGGCGAGACCGCCTTGCAGCGGCTCGAAGCCATGAGTCATAAGCTGGCTCAGGCCAGGGCGCAGGGTCAGCTGGCAGGTTTCGTTTCGCTGGCGCAGTGGCTGCCGTCCCAGGCACAGCAGCGGGCGGATCATGCCGCCCTCACTCGGCTGTTGCCCGAGGTGGTGGCGCGGCTCAATCAGGCCGGCGTGCCGGTCGAGGCCAAGCCGAGATCCTGGCATCCCCTGACTCCCGAGCAGTGGCTGGCCAGCCCGGTCAGCGAGGGCAGTCGACTGCTCTGGCATGGGTTGCCAGATGGTCGGGTGGCGCTCTGGCTGCCGGTGAACGGGGTGACGGAGGTTGCCGCCGTGGCAAAGCTGGCGCAGGGGCAGGAGGGGGTCTTCTGGCAGGATCCACGCAACCAGTGGAGTGAGCTGTTTACCCACTACCGTATCAAGCTGACCGAGCTGCTGCTGGTGGCTATCGCCCTGGTGGGTCTGCTGCTCTGGGTCCGGTTTGGCTGGCGCAAGAGCGTGCGGATCCTGCTGATCAGCGGATTTTCGCTGGGGGCCGGTCTGGCCCTGCTGGCCGCCTGTGGCCAGCCGCTCACCCTGTTCGGGGTGCTGGCCATGAGCCTCATCTTTGGCATCGGCATCGACTACAGCCTCTTCTTCGCCTACAGCGGCGGGGATCCCCTGCGCCAACGCTCGACCATGTTCGCCATCTTGCTGGCGAACCTGACCACCCAGCTGTCGTTCGGCCTGCTGGCCCTGAGCCACACCTCGGCCATCGCCGGCTTCGGTCTGGTGCTCAGCGGCGGTATCTTCACCGCATTCCTGCTCTCACCACTGGTACTGGAGAGGCGATGACCCCATGACCACTAGCCACCGCAGCTCTTCGGGAGCCATGATGAAGTTGTTTTTGTCCCTGTTGTTCGCCACCTTGCTGAGCGCCTGCGCCAGCCAGCCCGTGCCCGATAATCGTGCCTTCCTGAGCCCGGACACCAGCCTGCTGCTGCCAGCCCCGGTGCGGGCTCAACCGCTCTATCGCCAGCAACTGCTGAGTGCCACGAGCAAGGGCGGCCAGCATCAGCTGCTGACCGTGCTGGAGGCCGATGGACACCGGCTCACCCTGGTGGGGCTGACCCCCAGCGGGATCCGGCTGTTTCGGCTGAGTTATGACGGCGAGCGGATCCAAACCGAGCAGCTCTCCAGCCTGCTGGGAGGGGCGGCCCTGCCCCCGGTAGCCCAGGTGCTCGCCGACGTGATGCTGAGCTACTGGCCCATCGCCGCCTGGCAGCCACAGCTGCCCAAGGGCTGGCGACTCGAGGACGAAGGCATGGTACGCCGTCTGACCGATCCCGATGGCCGGCTGGTGAGCGAGATCCACTACCGGCAGATCGCCGGCGAGCGCGAGCCGGTGCGGCTGATCCAGCACGCCTTCGATTACCAGTTGCAGATGGAGAAGCTGGCGCCATGAGCCCGAATCGGAAGGATCGCCCGCCGGTTGCCCCCTGCTACATCCGGGACTACGGCCTGATCTGCGCCCTGGGGGAGGGCAAGGCGGCGGTGTCTGCGGCCCTTGCCCGCTGGCAGGCGCAGGGCATCAGCCCGCTGGATGCGGAGTCGCAGGCCCTGAGCGATGGCCGGCTCACCCCGGTCGGCCGGGTGAGCGCGGCGCTGCCCCCTGTGCCCGCGGCGCTCTCGGCCTACGACTCGCGCAACAACCGCTTGTTGCTGGCGGCCCTTGCCCAGATCCGGCCAGGGTTCGATGAGCTCAAAGCCCGGCTGGGGGCGGATCGCATCGCCATCGTGCTGGGCACCAGCACCTCTGGGATCGCCGAGGCCGAGGTGGCGGTCGCCGCCGCACAAGCTGGTCAGCCGCTGCCGGCCGGGTTTGACTATCGTCAGCAGGAGCTGGGCTCGCCGAGTGAATTTCTGGCGCGCCATCTGGCCCTGACCGGCCCGGCCTACACCCTTTCCACCGCCTGCTCCTCGAGCGCCCGTGCCTTCATCAGCGGCCAGCGCCTGCTGGCGGCCGGGCTGGCGGATGCGGTCATCGTCGGCGGCGTCGACAGCCTGTGCGGCCTGACCCTCAACGGCTTCGACAGCCTGGAGTCCCTCAGCCTGGCGCGCTGCCGCCCCTTCGCCGCCGAGCGGTGTGGCATCAACATCGGGGAGGGGGCCGCCCTCTTCCTGCTGAGCCGGGAGCGTGCCGGACTCGCCCTGCTCGGCACGGGCGAGTCGTCCGATGCCTGGCATATCTCGGCGCCCCATCCTGAGGGGCTGGGGGCCGAGGCCGCCATGCGCATGGCGCTGCTCCAGGGGGGCATCGAGGCCAAAGCGCTCGACTACATCAACCTGCACGGCACCGCGACCAAGCTCAACGACGAGATGGAGAGCAAGGCGCTGGCCCGGCTGTTTGGCGCGGGCGAGACGGCGCCCTGCAGCTCCAGCAAGATGCTGACCGGCCACACTCTTGGGGCGGCCGGCGCCATCGAGGCGGCGCTCTGCTGCCTGCTGATGGAGCAGGCACTGCCGCCGCCCCCGCAGGGGGAGGCACAGGATCCGGCCCTGGCCCCCATCCGGCTGGTGCGGGCAGGGGAGGCGGGCAGACCGCTGGCCCGGGTGCTGTCGAACTCCTTCGCCTTCGGTGGCAATAACGTCAGCCTGCTGTTGGGGCGTATCATCTCGGGGAAGGAAGGAGAACCGCCCCATGAATGAGATAGCCATCGCCGAGTTGCTGCCCCATCAGGCCCCCATGCTGCTGCTGGATCGGCTGCTCGAATACCGGGGGCAGCGGGTGCGCTGCGAGACCCGGGTCGGCGCGCGCCACGGCCTGCTGCTCGATGAACAGGGCAACTTGCCCGCCTGGGTCGGTCTGGAGCTGATGGCCCAGACCATAGCCGCCTGGGCGGGGATGCGGGGGCGTGAGCGGGGCGAGCCGGTGCGCATCGGCATGCTGCTCGGCAGCCGCCAGTATCGCTGTCAGGTGCCGGCGTTCGCGGCCGGGGAGTTGCTGGTGATCGAGGCCGAGTGCCTGCTGGAAGATGGCGGCATGGCCAGTTTTGAGTGCCGGATCCTGCGGGGAGACGAGCCCTGCGCCGAGGCGCGCCTCAGCACCTACCTGCCCGGCGATGCCGAGCTGGCCGAGTTGCTGGCACAGCCTTAGGTCCCGGCCAAAGCGCTGGGCTAAAAAACCGGTTTATCTGAATCTGTTAGAGAAGGATCGAATATGAGTTCCACCGTATTGGTGACGGGCGCCAGCAAGGGCATAGGCCGCGCCATCGCCCTGAAGCTGGCCGCCGATGGCTTTCACATAGTGGTGCACTATCACGGCGACAGCGCCGGCGCCGAGGCGACCCTGGCCGCCATAGTGGCGGCGGGAGGGCAGGGGCGGCTGATCCAGTTCGATATCTCGGATCGGGCGCAGTGCCGCAGCCGGCTCGAGTCCGACATCGAGGCCCATGGCGCCTACTACGGCGTGGTCAGCAACGCCGGGGTGATCCGCGATGGCGCCTTCCCGGCCCTGACCGACGAGGACTGGGACGGGGTGCTGCATACCAACCTGGACGGTTTCTACAACCTGCTCAAGCCCTGCATCATGCCGATGATAGGGCTGCGCCGGGGGGGGCGCATCGTCACACTGTCATCGGTGTCCGGCATCATGGGCAACCGCGGCCAGGTCAACTACAGCGCCGCCAAGGCGGGCATCATAGGGGCCAGCAAGGCCCTGGCGCTGGAGCTGGCCAAGCGCAAGATCACGGTCAACTGCGTGGCCCCCGGCCTCATCGACACCGGCATGGTCAATGCCGAGGTGGAGGCCGAGGCCATGAAGATGATCCCCCTCAAACGCATGGGCCAGGCCGAGGAGGTGGCGGGGCTGGTCTCCTACCTGATGTCTGATATCGCCGCCTATGTGACCCGGCAGGTCATCTCTATTAATGGAGGCATGGCGTGAAGGGTATGAAGGGTATGAAGCGAATGGGACTGGTCTCCTACCCGCAGTCAAATTCAGACATCGCCGCTTATGTGACCCGGCAGGTCATTTCTATTAATGGAGGCATGGCATGAAGGGTATGAAGCGAATGGGACTGGTCTCCTACCCGCAGTCAAATTCAGACATCGCCGGCTATGTCACCCGCCAGGTGATCTCGATCAGCGGGGGCATGGTATGAGCGGGGATGTGAGACTATGGGGCCAACTTGAGCAGGCAGAGTGGAGCAGAGCAGCATGAAGCGTGTCGTAGTCACCGGCATGGCCGGAGTGACCGCCTTCGGTAACGACTGGCAGAGCGTGGGGCCACGCCTGCGGCAGGAGCACAACGCCGTGCGCCAGATGCCGGAGTGGGATGTCTATGAGGGGCTCAACACCCGACTGGCGGCGCCCATCCTGGATTTCGCGCTGCCGGCCCATTACCCGCGCAAGAAGACCCGGGCCATGGGGCGGGTCTCCGAGCTCGCGACCGTGGCGACCGAGCTGGCCCTGACCCGGGCCGGGCTCATCGATCATCCGGTCCTGACCGGCGGTCGCACCGGCATCGCCTACGGCTCCTCCATCGGCAGCACGGGGCCCATCAGCGACTTTGGGGCCATGCTTAACGACAAGACCACCGCCAGCATCACGGCCACCACCTATGTGCAGATGATGCCCCACACAGCGGCGGTCAATACCGGCCTCTTCTTCGGCCTGCGCGGCCGGGTGATCCCTACCTCCAGCGCCTGCACCTCCGGCAGCCAGGGCATAGGCTACGCCTACGAGTCCATCAAGCACGGCTATCAGGATCTGATGGTGGCCGGGGGCGCCGAGGAGCTCTGCCCCTCGGAGGCGGTGGTATTCGACACCCTGTTCGCCACCAGCCTGATGAATGACAGCCCGGCGCTGAGCCCCAGGCCCTTCGATCGGGACCGCGATGGCCTGGTGATCGGGGAGGGGGCGGGCAGCCTGATCCTGGAGGAGCTGGAGCATGCCTTGGCGCGGGGGGCACCCATCTTCGCCGAGCTGGTGGGCTTTGCCACCAACTGCGATGCGGCCCATGTCACCCAGCCCCAGCAGGAGACGATGCAGCTCTGCATGGCGCTGGCGCTGGCCGATGCCGGCCTGCAGGCCAGGGACATCGGCTACATCAGCGCCCATGGCACGGCCACCGAGCGGGGCGACATCGCCGAGAGCCACGCCACTTCGGCCCTGTTCGGGGACAAGACCCCGATCTCCTCCCTCAAGAGCTACTTAGGCCACACCCTGGGGGCCTGCGGCGCCATCGAGGCCTGGCTCTCCCTCGAGATGATGGCCGAGGGCTGGTTTGCCCCCACCCTCAACCTGAACGAGCCAGATCCCGCCTGCGCCCCGCTGGATCATATCCGCAGCGGCGGCCGGACGCTGGCGGTGGACTATCTGATGTCCAACAACTTCGCCTTTGGCGGCATCAATACCTCCCTCATCTTCAAGCGCTGGCCCTAGCCGCCGGCCAACAGGCTGGAAATAAAAAGAGGCGCCCAGGGGCACCTCTTTTTATGGGTGATGAGCAGAGCTCATTTCTTGGGACGAAATGGCTTGATCACGCTCTCGTCGCACTCGAGATAGGGGCCGTCCATCAGATCGATGCAGTAAGGAATGGCGGGGAAGACAGCGTCCAGACACTCGCGGATCGACTTGGGTTTGCCCGGCAGGTTGACGATGAGTGAGCCGCCGCGCAGGCCGGCGGTCTGGCGGGAGAGGATAGCGGTGGGCACGAACTTGAGGGACTCGGCCCGCATCAGCTCGCCAAAGCCCGGCATCATGCGATCGCACACCGCCTCTGTGGCCTCCGGGGTGACATCCCGCTTGGCCGGCCCGGTGCCGCCTGTGGTGACGATGAGGCAGCACTGCTCCTCATCCGCGAGTGCAATCAGGGTCGCCTCAATCTGATCCTGCTCATCCGGGATGAGCCGATAGACGGGCTCCCACTCAGAGGTCAGGTAGCTGCCCAGGGTGTCTATGATGGCCTTGCCGGACAGGTCTTCGTAGATGCCCGCGCTGGCGCGATCGCTGACGGTGACGATACCGATTCTTGCCTTGCTCATGCTCTGCCCTTGCTCATTCGAAAAAGTGGTAAATAAAATAACATAATCAGATAGATATGTTAAACCAGCGGGGCGGGTATAGGGAGGGTCGCCAGAATGGAGAGCCGAACGAAAAACCGATCCGCCCCCACCGATGAATAGGGAATAAGGGCGGGTATATAAACATGTAAAATTTATAAAAAAACTGACGCAGGCCGAATGCCGATAATTACATGAATCATAAAGAATAAATGTTCAGCCGCGTCAACATATCGCCCCACTGATAGGGAAATGGACTCCTGTGGCACGGGGCAGGCCGAACCAGAATCGCCGTCATCTTATATAACCATCCTTACGGACAGTGAAATTATGTGCTGAGCGTAGTCGTGGAAGTGTCACACATGAGGCTTCTGGCCAGGAGGGCATATGGAGCTGCCTGATTTCGATACTCTGAAACACTGGGCCCTCGACGAGCCGGAGCGGCTCGATGAGCTGTTGCACCAGCAAATAGATGCCCTGATCGCGCAGGTGGGGCCGGATCGGCAACGGCGGCTGCGGGGCCTGCAATTTCGCATCGATTGCCAGCGGCGTCTGGCCCGGAATAATCTGGATAGCTGCATCCGGATCGCCAACATGATGCACGACTCTTTCTATGCCATGCGCCGTCATATGAGCCAGCTGCAGGAGGAGTCATCGGCACGGGAGGAGGCGCGGCCGCCGCTGAATAATGTGATTCAACTGTCGGATCATAGGCGCAATAAATAAAGTATTGGCACCCGGCTCTCTTTATTCCCCCGCATATTCTTGCAGGCAAACCACCCGATGTTAATTAGTTGGGTGGTTTGTTTGTTATTTGCTGCCAAGCGGCGCTGGGCGCCGGATAAATAACATCTGGGCTGGCTAAATCATCAGATATGGGTGAAGGACTATACCGTTTGGGGTAGTATCTCGGCACATTTCATCTTGCTACGACTCTAAGGGATTATGAGAAGTATCACGCCAAGAAGGGTGCTGTCACCGGAACAACAGACAGAGATCACCCGGATCATCGTCAAGGTGGGCCAGCTGCTGGCCCAACATGGGGCCGAGGGGCGCATCATAGAGCAGACCACGGTCCGGCTCGGGTTGGCTCTCGGGCTGGAGAGCGTCGAGATGGCCATCTCCGCCAGCGCCATAGTGCTGACCAGCCTCTATCAGGGCAACTGCGTCACCACCACCCGCCGGGTGCGGGATCAGGGCATCAACATGCAGGTGGTGTGCGAGGTTCAGCGCCTCTGCATACTGGCGGAGAAGGAGCTTGTCGGGGTGCGGGAGGTACGCCAGCGGCTCGATGGCATAGTGCCATTCCACTATCACCCCTGGCTGGTGGTGCCCATGGTGGGGCTTTCCTGTGGGGCCTTCAGCCTGCTGTTCGGCGGCGACTGGCCCATCTTCCTGGTGACCTTCGTCGCCGCTGCGGTGGCGATGCGGGTGCGTCAGCTGATGGCCCGCCATCACCACAGCCCGCTCATCAACTTCGCCGTGACCGGGTTTGTCGCCACCCTGATCGCCTCCAGCGCCACCTACTTCCAGTGGGGAGACCAGCCCTATCTCACCATGGCGGCCAGCGTGCTGTTGCTGGTGCCGGGCTTCCCGCTCATCAACGCCGTGTCCGACATGGTGAAGGGCTACTTCAATCTGGGGCTGGCCCGTTGGGGCACGGCGACCTTGCTCACCGTCAGTGCCGTCATCGGCATAGTGCTGGCCATGTCGGTCACCGGGATCTGGGGCTGGAAGCTGTGGTGGGACTCGATATGAGGCGAAATGAAAGGGCCTGCGAGCCAGGGCCATCCCCCCTAGGTGCAGCGCTTATCCGCCGCCAGCAGTTGCCGGTTCGGCTGGGGGAAACACCATGATGGATCTGCTCCTGCTGCTGGCCAGGGATGCGTTCTGGTCGGCCATCCCGGCGGTGGGCTTCGCCATGCTGTTCAACGTGCCGCCGCGCATGCTGAAGTATTGCGCCATGGGCGGTGCCCTGGCCCACAGCCTGCGTACCCTGCTGATCCATCATGGCATGCCCATCGAGTGGGCCACCCTGGCGGCGTCCACCACGGTCGGCTTTGTCTGCGTCTACTGGTCGCAGCGTCTGCTGGCCCCCCGGCCGGTGTTCAGCGTCGCCTCCATCATCCCCATGATCCCCGGCAGCTATGCGTTCAAGACCATGATCGCCGTGGTGGAGCTCAACATCTCGGGGGTGACTACCGAGCTCATCCATCATGCGGTGACCAATGGCCTCAAGGTGTTGTTTATCGTGGGGGCGCTCAGTTTCGGTTTGGCGATCCCCTCCCTGGTCGTGTACCGTAATCGGCCCATTGTCTGAGACAGGCTGCAAGAGGCTGAACCCATGCAAATTTCCATGATTGCCGCCATGGCGCAGGATCGCGTTATCGGGCTGGACAACCAGATGCCCTGGCATCTGCCCGCCGATCTGGCCCACTTCAAGCGGGTCACGCTCGGCAAGCCGGTGCTGATGGGGCGCAAGACCTTCGAGTCCATCGGTCGGCCGCTGCCCGGGCGCCGCAACCTGGTGATCAGCCGCAACCCCGATTACCGGGTCGATGGGGTGGAGGTGGTCGATTCGGTCGAGGCCGCGCTGGCGCTGCTGGCGAGCGGCGAGGCGGTGGATGAGCTGATGGTAATCGGCGGTGGCCATCTCTATGCCCAACTGTTGCCGAGGGCGGATCGCCTCTACCTGACCCGGATCGAGCTGGCTGTCCCGGGGGACACACGTTTCCCCGCCTTCGATGAGGGGGAGTGGCAGTGCCTCGAGCGCGAGGCGCACCCGGCGGACGAGAAGAACCCGCACCCCTACAGCTTCGAGACCTGGCAGCGACGCTAGTCCACTCGCACCAAGCAGGCCCCTCCCGTTGCGAGGGGCTTTTTTTTTTGCGGCTTGGCCGTCGCACCCGGCATAGGTTCTCGCTCTGCCCAACCCCCTCCGAGTGTTCCCCTCATAGCGATTAAATATAGTTAGTATTGTAATCATTTAAGGGCCCTTCATGGGAGGCAGCCATCCACCCGGGAATGGCCCTCCGCCATGACCCTCACTCGCTTGATTTTGCTCATTAAATGGAATGGTTATGGATTTTTATTGCAAGAATCTCATGTTTTTTCGGTGTTGTTCGGTCATCTGTTGAATTTTTGTTGCTGTAAATAAGTTATAAAAATCAGTTGTTTATGACTGAAGTAATTTGTTGGGACTCTTATGGTTCTTTTGTTGTTCATGTAAATTGTTTAGTGTAGAAAGTAATTGGTTCGCGTTCGGCAGGCTAATCACCCAGATGTCGACCATGAAAAAAGGACAGTATGACAGTCAAACTCGAAGTCAAATCACTCTATAAAATCTTCGGAGAACATCCGGAAAAGGCGTTCAAATTGCTGGCAAAAGGCCACGACCGCGCCAGCATCCTGCACAAGACAGGACAGACGCTAGGGGTGCAGGGGGTCGATCTGGCCATCCACGAGGGGGAGATCTTCGTGGTGATGGGCCTGTCCGGCTCGGGCAAATCCACCCTGGTGCGCCTCTTCAACCGCCTCATCGAGCCGACCCGTGGTCAGGTGCTGATCGACGGCGAGGACATAGCCGCCATCTCGGACAGCGAGCTGCGCCAGGTGCGGCGCAAGAAGATCAGCATGGTGTTTCAATCCTTCGCCCTGATGCCCCACCTGAGCGTGCTGGAAAATACCGCCTTCGGCCTGGAGCTGGCCGGGGTGCCGCTGGCGGAGCGCCAGCAGAGTGCCCGTCAGGCACTGCGCCAGGTGGGCCTGGGGCAGTGGATTGACGCCTACCCCGATGCCCTCTCCGGCGGCATGAAGCAGCGGGTCGGCCTGGCCAGGGCGCTGGCCAATGACCCCGACATCCTGCTGATGGACGAGGCCTTCTCCGCGCTGGATCCGCTGATCCGCACCGAGATGCAGGACGAGCTGCTCAAGCTGCAGGCCAGCCAGCAGCGCACCATCGTCTTCATCTCCCACGATCTGGACGAGGCGATGCGCATCGGCGATCGCATCGCCATCATGCAGGATGGCCAGGTGGTGCAGGTCGGCACCCCGGACGAGATCCTGAACCAACCCGCCAACGACTATGTGCGCGCCTTCTTTCGCGGGGTGGATCTCGCCAACGTGTTCAGCGCCCGGGATGTGGCCAGTCGCAAGCAGACGCCGCTCATCAAGAAACACACCACCGACGGGCCGGGCAACGCCCTGCGCCAGCTCAAGGAGCTGGAGCGGGAGTACGGCTACGTGGTGGATCGCAGCCGCCACTTCATCGGGGTCGTCTCGGTCGAGTCGCTGAGCCAGGCGGTGCGTGACAGGGGGAGCCTGGAGCAGGCGCTGCTGGCGGACATCCAGCCCATCCTGGCCGACACCTCCCTCAACGAGCTCATCAGCCAGGTGGCCGCCGCACCCTGTCAGGTGCCCGTGGTCGAGCTAGATGGCACCTACCTTGGGCTCATCTCCAAGGCCAACCTGCTGAACACCCTGGACAGGAGTACCCCGCTATGAATTTGATTCCTCACCGTCTGCTGGCCGGCTTGCTGGCACTGCTGTTATTGGCGAGCGGCCCGGCCTGGGCCGACGAGGCGCAGGCCGATCCCTGGGGCGCCACGGCCACCACCGCCACCAGCGATCCCTGGGGCAGCACCGAAACCCAGGCCGCCGACTGGCAGAATCAGATCGCCACGGCGGATACCGGGGCGTCCATCGACTGGCTGGATCCCTTCCAGCAGGCCTTGGTACCGCTGGACCGCTGGGTCGAGAGCGGCATCGGCTGGCTGGTGGAGAACCTGCGGCCGGTGTTCCAGCTGGTGCGGGCACCGGTGGAACTGACCCTCAACGCCATGACCCACCTGCTGCAGACGGTGCCCTCCGCCCTGATGATAGGCCTGCTGACCCTGATCGCCTGGCAGCTGGTCAACGGCCGCATGGCACTCGGCACGCTTGTTTCTCTGGTGATGATTGGCCTTATCGGTGCCTGGTCCGATGCCATGGTGACCCTGTCGCTGGTGCTGACCTCGCTGTTCTTCTGCGTGCTGATCGGGCTGCCGGTCGGCATACTGCTGGCCCGCAGCGAGCGGCTCTCCACCTGGACCCGGCCGCTGCTGGATGCCATGCAGACCACCCCGGCCTTCGTCTACCTCATCCCCATCGTCATGCTGTTTGGCATCGGCAACGTGCCCGGGGTGGTGGTGACCGTCATCTTCGCCCTGCCGCCCATGATCCGGCTGACCATGCTGGGGATCCGGCAGGTGCCCGCCGATCTGGTGGAGGCGGCCCACTCGTTCGGTGCCAGCCCCTCCCAGCTGCTGTTCAAGGTGCAGCTGCCGCTCGCCATGCCCACCATCATGGCCGGGGTCAACCAGACCCTGATGCTGGCGCTCTCCATGGTGGTGATCGCCTCCATGATCGCGGTCGGCGGCCTGGGCCAGATGGTGCTGCGTGGCATAGGCCGCCTCGACATGGGGCTCGCCTCCATCGGCGGCCTCGGCATAGTGCTGCTGGCCATCGTCCTCGACCGCCTGACCCAGGCGATGGGGCAGCCGGATCGCAGCCGGGTCGGCCGCTGGTATCAGCGTGGCCCCCTGGCGCTGCTGCTGCGCCTGTGCGGTCGCAGCAAATCCATTCATTGCAAAGGAGTAACCTCATGAGACGCATCACCAAGAGCCTGACCCTGGGCACCCTGTTGCTGAGCACGGTCGCCATGGCCAGCACCGAGCTGCCGGGGGAGGGCGTCAAGGTGCAGCCCCTGCAGAGCTCCTTGCCGGAAGAGGCGTTCCAGAGCCTGCTGGTCAGCAAGCTGATGACGCGGCTGGGTTATGAGGTGCGACCCGCGCAGGAGGTGGACTACAACGTGGCCTATGCCTCGGTGGCGCAGGGGGATGGCACCTTCCTGGCCTTCAACTGGATCCCGTTGCAGGACAACAAGTACGAGCAGGCGGGGGGTGACAAGGTGTTCTTCCGCCAGGGCACCTATGTGGCCGGCGCCGCCCAGGGCTATCTCATCGACAAGCAGACCGCGACCCAATACGGCATCACCAACCTGGGTCAGCTCAAGGATCCCAAGCTGGCGGCGCTGTTTGACGGCGACGGTGACGGCAAGGCGGATCTGGTGGGCTGCAACCCGGGCTGGGGCTGCGAAGGGGCGATCAACCAGCATCTCGACGAGTTCGGTCTGACCCCGACCGTCAGCCACAAGCAGGGCAACTACGCGGCCCTGGTCGCCGACACCCTGGCCCGCTACCAGAGCGGCAAGCCGGTGCTCTATTACACCTGGACCCCTTACTGGCTCAGCAGCGAGCTGGTGCCGGGGCGGGACGTGGTGTGGCTGGAGGTGCCGGCCGATGCAAGGGGTGCGGACCAGACCCGCTTGCCGAATGGCAAGAACTACGGCTTTGCCGTCAACACCATGCACATAGTCGCCAACAAGGCCTTCACCGATGCGAACCCGGCGGCCGCCAAGCTGTTCAGCATCGTCAAGCTGCCCCTCAACGACATCAACATCCAGAACGGGCTGATGAACAAGGGGCAGAACAAGCCGGCGGATGTGGAGCGTCATGCGGATGCCTGGCTCAAGGGGCACCAGGCCCTGGTCGACGACTGGCTGACCCAGGCCCGCGCCGCCGCGCAGTAGGCCGAGCCGGCGGGCAAGGAAGCTCGCTCCGAACCCCGCTGGTTTCAGCAAGCGAAACAGCAAACAAAACGCCCGGCAGTTGCCGGGCGTTTTTTATGGTCAAAGCAGCCTATCAACCGGCGGATCAGATACCGGAGCCGTCATGCTCGCCCTTCTCCTCGTGCAGGCCACATTCGCGCTTGAGGCCGAAGAAGCGGGTCTGCTCCTCGCTCATGCCCGGCTCCCACTTGGTGGTGGTGTGCACGTCGCCGACCGAGAGATAGCCCTGTTCCCACAGCGGGTGATAGGGCAGCTCGAACTCCTTGAAGTAGTAGAAGACGTCCTTGTTGCTCCAGTCGATGACCGGCAGGAACTTGAAGCGGCCGCGGGCAATGGCCAGCACCGGCAGCTTGCCACGGCTGCCCGATTGCTCCCGGCGCAGGCCGGAGAACCAGGTCTGGGCGCCGAGCTCCCGCAGGGCCCTGTCCATGGGCTCCACCTTGTTGAGCTGGTTGTAGCGGGTGATCCCCTCGACCCCCTGCTCCCACAGCAGGCCGAAGCGGGCCTCCTGCCAGGCCGGTGACAGCTCGGCCCGATAGACCTTGAGATTCAAGGCGAGGCGCTCGGTCAGCTCGTCGATGAAGCGGTAGGTCTCCGGAAACAGGTAGCCGGTATCGGTCAGCACCACAGGCACCTCGGCCCGCTCGCGGCTCACCAGGTGCAGCATCAGCGCCGCCTGGATGCCGAAGCTGGACGACAGCACATGTTCTCCCGGCAGCTTGGCCAGCGCCCAGCGCACTCGCTCGGGGGCGCTCATGGCATCCAGCTCCCGGTTGAGGGGAGCCAGCGCCTCGGTTTGCTCCTCCCGGCTCAGGCCGAGGAGGGATTGCAGATCAAGCGGCATAGAAGTCTCTCGCTGAATCGATGACGGGGGCCACCACCTTGGTGCGGATCACGAAGTCGCCGAAGCACTCGGCGCCCTGGCGCTCCTTGGCCCAGCGGCCGATGAGGGCGTCCAGCTCGGCCAGGATCTGCGGCTCTGTGATGTTCTCCTGATAGAGGCGCGGGATGCGGGTCCCCTCCAGGTTGCCGCCAAGGTGCAGGTTGTAGCGACCAGGGGCCTTGCCCACCAGTCCCACCTCCGCCAGCATGGCGCGGCCGCAGCCGTTGGGGCAGCCGGTGACCCGGAAGATGATGGCGTCATCCGCCAGCCCGTGCTTGGTCAGCAGGCCTTCAATGTCGCTGACGAAGGCCGGCAGCATGCGCTCGGCTTCCGCCATCGCCAGCGGGCAGGTGGGCAGGGCCACGCAGGCCATGGACTGCTTGCGCTGCTCGCTCACGCCGTCGTCCAGCAGGCCATACTGGCGCGCCAGGGCTTCGATGCGCGCCTTCTCGCCGGCGGGGACGCCGGCGATGATCAGGTTCTGGTTCGCGGTCAGGCGGAAATCCCCCTGATGGACGCGGGCGATCTCCAGCATGCCGGTCTTGAGCGGCTTGCCCGGGAAGTCCAGCAGGCGGCCGTTCTCGATGAACAGCGTGAGGTGATGCTTGCCGTCTATCCCCTCGACCCAACCGAAGCGATCGCCACGGCTGGTGAATTCATAGGGGCGCACCGGTCCGAACGGGATGCCGGCGCGGCGCTCCACCTCGGCCTTGAACGCCGCCACCCCCACTCGCTCGAGGGTGTACTTGGTCTTGGCGTTCTTGCGGCTGACCCTGTTGCCCCAGTCGCGCTGAGTGCTGACCACGGCGGCGGCCACCTCCAGCACATGGGAGAGCGGGATGAAGCCGAAGTCGCTCGCCTTGCGCGGGTAGGTGCTGGTGTCACCGTGGGTCATGGCCAGACCGCCGCCCACCAGCACGTTGAAGCCCACCAGCTTGCCGTGATCGCTGATGGCCACGAAGTTGAGATCGTTGGCGTGGATGTCCACGTCGTTGTGGGGCGGGATCACCACAGTGGTCTTGAACTTGCGCGGCAGGTAGTTGGAGCCCAGGATCGGCTCCTCATCCTCGCCGAGCTTCTCCCCGTCCAGCCAGATCTCCACGTAGGCGCGGGTCTTGGGCAGCAGGTGCTCGGAGATCTTCTTGGCCCACTCGTAGGCCTCCTGGTGCAACTCGGACTCTACCGGGTTGCTGGTGCAGAGCACGTTGCGGTTCACGTCACCGGCGGTGGCGATAGAGTCGATACCGGTGCCGTTGAGGGTCTGGTGCATCAGCTTGATGTCGCGCTTGAGCACCCCGTGGAACTGGAAGGTCTGGCGGGTGGTGAGGCGGATGCTGCCGTACAGGCTGTGATCCTCGGCGAACTTGTCGATCACCTGCCACTGGGCCGGGGTGATGATGCCGCCCGGCAGGCGGGCCCGCAGCATGACGTTGTGCAGCGGCTCCAGCTTCTGGGCGGTGCGCTCGGCGCGGATGTCGCGGTCATCCTGCTGGTACATGCCGTGGAAGCGGATCAGCTGGAAATTGTCGCCGTTGAAGCCACCGGTGAGCGGGTCCTGAAGATCCTTCTCTATGGTGCCGCGCAGGAAGTTGCTCTCACGCTTGAGGCGCTCGTTGTCGGACAGTGGCCCTTCAACCGGTCCTGCTTCTTGCTTCGAGATTGTTTGCTTGCTCATCAATAGACATCCCTTTGATAACGTTTGGCACGACGCAATTCGCTCAGATACTCTTCTGCTTCCTCATGGCTCTTGTGACCATGTTCGGCAATCACCTCCAGCAGGGCCTGCTGCACATCCTTCGCCATGTGGTTGGCATCGCCACAGACGTAGAAGTGGGCACCGGCTTCCAGCCACTGGAACAGCTCGGCCCCCTGCTCGCGCAACTTGTCCTGCACATAGATCTTGTGGCCCTGATCCCGGCTGAAGGCCAGGGAAATTTTCGACAGCAGGCCGGATTTCACATAGCGCTGCCACTCCACTTGATAGAGGAAGTCCTGGGTGAAGTGGGGGTTGCCGAAGAACAGCCAGTTCTTGCCCTCTGCCCCTGTGGTTTCCCGCTCCTGCAGGAAGGCGCGAAACGGCGCTATGCCGGTGCCGGGGCCCACCATGATGACGGGGGTATCCGGGCTCGTCGGCAGGCGGAAGTTGTCGTTGTGCTCCACGAATACCCGCACCTCGGCCTCTTCCGGCAACCTGTCCGCCAGATAGGAGGAGGCGCCGCCGCTGCGCAGGGTGCCATCGGCCTGGGGATGGCGTACCACGCCCACGGTCAGGTGCACCTCCTCTTCCACCTCGCTCTGGGCGGAGGCGATGGAGTAGAGGCGTGGGGTGAGCGGACGCAGCAGCGCGACGAGTTGTTCGGCGTTAAGCTTGGCGGGGAAGCGTTTGAGCACATCCACCACCTGGGCCGCGGCGACCAGGGCATTGACCTGGGCCTTGTCCCCCGCCAGGTCTTTCAGGGCGGCGTTGCCAGAGATGTCGGCCAGGCCGGTGATGAAGCCGCCGTGCAGCCGGGTCAGCTCGAAATGACGGGTCAGGGCTTCGCGCAGGGGGCCCTTGGAGGTGACTTCATCACCGCGCAGCTCGGTCAGGGCCAGCACCTCGCCCACCAGACTGGCATCGTTGTCGAACCAGATGCCGAGGGCGTCGCCGGGTTGATACTGGATGCCGGATTCCTCAAGGTTGATCTCGATATGGCGGATGTCCTTGGTGGAATCGCGGCCGGTGATCTTCTGATTGACCGACAACCGGGCCGGGAAGGGATTCTCCTTGTGATACTGGCTGTGGCCGACCGCCGCCTGTACCGCACCGGTCACGCTGGCTGTCGCCGCACCGGCAGATCCGCTCGCAGCAAGCGTGGCGGCGATGACCTTGACCGCCTGCTCGCCCCAGGCCTTGGCGGCCTCCTGGTAGTCCACGTCCAGGCTCGCGAGCTCATAAATACGTTCGGCCCCTGCCTTTGCCAGGAAGTCGTCGAAGTCTTTGCCGGTCTGGCAGAAGAATTCGTAGGAGCTGTCGCCCAGCCCCAGCACGGCGAACTTGAGCCCCTCCAGCTTGCCTATCTTGCCCTTCTTGAGCTGCTCGAACAGATCCACCGCGCTCTCCGGCGGCTCCCCCTCCCCGTAAGTGCTCACTACCACCAGCAGGTGGCTCTCTTTCTTGAGCTGCTTGGGTTTGTAGTCGGCCATGGAGATCAGGGTGACGGGCAGGCCTAGGGCCTGTGCCTGTTGCTGGATGACGCTCGCCACGCCCTTGGCGTTGCCGGTCTGGGAGCCGTAGAGGATGGTCAGGCTGCCACCCGCCGCCGGGCTGGCCGCGGCGCCGGTGACCGGCTGGCTGCCGGACTGGGAGAGGCCATAGAGATAGCCGCTCACCCAGGCCAGTTGCTGGGTGTTGAGGGTCGCGAGGACCTGGTTCAGCTGGCGTTGCTGGTCGCCAGAGAGGGGAGAGATATCCGTAAGTTGCATCACACACGTCTTCCATGGTCTGATTTTTGGTCAGGTTAAGGGGCGCGATGGATAACAACAAAGAATAAAAATGTCTTCTTTATGCGATTTGTGAATTTATAAAGTCAGGATCCGGCTCAAGCCGCCCTTGACCCGTGTTATAAAAGCGCAGTGATGAGTCCTTCCGTCAGCCACACAGGATAGATGTCGATGACCAGATTGTTTCATGTCAATGCCTTCAGCCAGCGCCCCTTCGGTGGCAACCCCGCCGTGGTGGTGCTGGGGCCCGAGCGGTCCGATGCCGAGCTGCAGGCCATGGCGGCGGAGTTCAACCTGTCGGAGACCGCCTTCCTCAGCCCCATCGGGCCCGCACACTATCGGCTGCGCTGGTTCACCCCGGCGGTGGAGGTGGATCTGTGCGGCCACGGCACCCTGGCGGCCGCCCATGTGCTGTGGCAGGCAGGGGCGGTGGCCCGTGCGCAGACCCTGCGCTTCGAGACCCGCAGCGGCGAGCTGCAGGCTTGCCGTGAGGGGGAGTGGATCCGGCTCGACTTCCCGCGTATCCCGCTGGCCCCCCTGACGCTGGATCCGGCCTACGCCGCAGCGCTCGGTTGCCGGCCGCTGCAAACCCTGGCGGCCGGCGCCAAGTTCCTGCTGGAGCTGGGGAGTGAGGAGGAGGTGAGGGCGCTCAAGCCGGATTTCCACGCCCTGCGCGCGCTGCCCGGTCGCGGCCTGATGGTGACGGCGCCGTCCAGCCGTGGGGACGATGACTTCGTCTCCCGCTACTTCGCCCCCTGGGTCGGGGTGGAGGAGGATCCGGTCACCGGCTCCAACCACTGCGCCCTGGTGCCGTTCTGGGCCGAGCGCCTCGGCAAGACGCAACTGCGGGCGCGCCAGATCTCCGCCCGGGAGGGGGAGCTGAGGCTCAGCCTGGCGGGGGAGCGGGTGCTGATGGCGGGTCAGGCGCTGACCCTGTGGCAGGGGGAATGGTTGCTGCCACCCGGCGCATAAGCCCCGAGCCGGCACTGCCCGGCTCACCGGCAGTTTCTCTTTGCCATAAAAAACGCCCCGCAGTGCGGGGCATTTCTAGTGCTATCGAGCATTCAGGCCAGGCCTGAGGCGATGGCTTATTTCTGTTGTGGGCGCAGGGCTGGGAACAGGATGACGTCACGGATGGTGTGGCTGTTGGTGAACAGCATCACCAGACGGTCGATACCAATGCCCTGACCGGCGGTCGGCGGCAGGCCGTGTTCCAGCGCGGTCACGAAGTCGGCGTCGTAGAACATGGCTTCGTCATCGCCCGCTTCTTTCTGGTTCACCTGATCCTGGAAGCGCTTGGCCTGATCTTCCGCATCGTTCAGCTCGGAGAAGCCGTTGGCCAGCTCGCGGCCACCGATGAAGAACTCGAAACGGTCGGTTACGTCCGGGTTCTGGTCGTTGCGACGGGCCAGCGGGGAGACGGCGGCCGGGTACTCGGTGATGAAGGTCGGTTGCAGCAGCATGTGTTCCACCGTCTCTTCGAAGATGGCGGTGATCACGTGACCCAGCTCCCAGCCCTTCATCAGATCGATGTGCAGACGCTTGGCGACGGCCTTGGCGCTCTCCAGGGTAGACAGATCTTCCAGCGTCACGCCCTCGGCGTACTTCAGGATGGAGTCCACCATGGTGAGGCGCTGGAACGGCTGACCGAAGTCGATGGTCAGGCCCTCTTCGCCCTCTTTCGCGTAATGGATCTTGGTGTCACCCAGGATGTCCTGGGCCAGGGTGCGCAGCAGCTCCTCGGTCAGGTCCATCAGATCGATGTAATCGGCATAGGCCATGTAGAACTCGATCATGGTGAACTCGGGGTTGTGACGCACCGAGATGCCTTCGTTACGGAAGTTGCGGTTGATCTCGTAGACGCGCTCGAAGCCACCGACCACCAGCCGCTTCAGATAGAGCTCGGGAGCGATACGCAGGTACATGTCGATGTCCAGCGCATTGTGGTGAGTGACGAACGGACGCGCGGAGGCACCACCCGGGATGACCTGCATCATGGGGGTTTCCACTTCCATGAAGCGCTTCTCGTTGAAGAACTTGCGGATGCCGGAGACCACCTGGGTGCGGATCATGAAGGTCTTGCGGGACTCTTCGTTGGCGATCAGATCCAGGTAACGCTGACGGCAGCGCGCTTCCTGATCGGTCAGGCCCTTGTGCTTCTCGGGCAGCGGGCGCAGCGCCTTGGTCAGCAGACGGATGGTGGAGACGTGGACGGAGAGCTCGCCGGTGTTGGTGCGGAACAGGGTCCCTTCCACGCCGACGATGTCGCCCAGATCCCACTTCTTGAACTGCTCGTTGTAGAAGCCTTCCGGCAGATCGTCACGGGTCACGTAGATCTGGATCTTGCCAGCCATGTCCTGCAGGGTCGCGAAGGAAGCCTTACCCATGATCCGGCGGGTCATGATACGACCGGCAATCTTCACCCGTTTACCCAAGGCCGTCAGCTCGTCGGCGCTCTTGTCGCCAAACTCGGCGTGCAGATCGCCGGACAGGCTGTCACGACGGAAGTCGTTGGGGAAGGGATTGCCCTGGGCGCGCAGGGCGGCCAGCTTGGAGCGACGCTCGGTCATCTCGTTGTTCAGTTCGAGCTGATTCTCGACTGCCGGAGTGGTGGTTTGTTCAGACATGGTGATTCCTGCTGCTCTGTTTACAGGCCTGATTTCAGGCTGGCTTCGATAAACTTGTCCAAGTCGCCGTCGAGTACCGATTGGGTATTACGGGTCTCGACGCCGGTGCGCAGATCCTTGATACGGGCATCATCGAGCACGTAAGAGCGGATCTGACTGCCCCAGCCGATATCGGACTTGGTCTCTTCGAGGGCTTGCTTCTCAGCGTTCTGCTTCTGAATTTCCAGCTCGTAGAGCTTGGCCTTCAGCTGCTTCATACACTGATCTTTGTTCTTGTGCTGGGAACGGTCGTTCTGGCACTGCACCACCACCCCGGTCGGGATGTGGGTGATACGCACCGCGGACTCGGTCCGGTTGACGTGCTGACCACCGGCGCCGGAGGCACGGTAGACGTCGATGCGCAGATCGGCCGGGTTGATGTCGATCTCGATGTCGTCGTCGATCTCGGGGTAGACGAACACCGAGCAGAACGAGGTATGACGACGGCCACCCGAGTCAAACGGTGATTTACGGACCAGGCGGTGCACGCCGGTCTCGGTGCGCAGCCAGCCGAACGCATACTCGCCGGTGAACTTGACGGTGGCGGACTTGATACCGGCCACGTCGCCGTCAGACAGCTCGATCAGCTCCGGCTTGTAGCCGTGGGCATCACCCCAGCGCAGGTACATGCGCAGCACCATGTTGGCCCAGTCCTGGGCCTCGGTGCCACCGGAACCAGACTGGATGTCGATGTAGCAGTCGGAGCCATCGTGCTGGCCGGAGAACATGCGGCGGAACTCGAGATCAACCAGCTTGGCTTCCAGCTGATCGGCTTCGGCCACGGCTTCGTTGAAGGTCTCTTCGTCCTCACCTTCGACCGCCAGGCTGACCAGCATCTCGACGTCCTCAGCACCTTGTGTCAAGACGTCTATGGTGTTGACCACGTTGTCCAGCGACACGCGCTCTTTGCCCAGCGCCTGTGCGCGCTCTGGCTCATTCCAGACATCCGGCTGTTCCAGCTCGGCATTGACCTCTTCTAGACGCTCTTTCTTGGCGTCATAGTCAAAGGTACCCCCTAAGCAGCTCGGTCCTCTCAGACAGCTCCTTAAGCTTGTTTAATACAGGATTGACTTCAAACATCGTGAAAACTCTCGGGGTCGATGTGATTTAAAAACGGGATATTCTAGCCAATTGCGGAAGGAATAGACAGGGTTGGCTGCCCCTGACCGGCTTTGGAGGCCGATTTCCGCGCTCATTTGCTCCGCATCAGCGGAAAATATCGCCTGTTACCACATTCTCAGCTTCAGTTTCGACCGGATTGGCCGCTAACAATACATGGTGCTATGCGCCGTCCTGGTAATCCTGTTCCTGACTCACAAGAAGAAAACACGATGAAAAACCTATCACTCAAGCAGAAGATACTGTTGTCTGTGGTGATCGCCCTGTCGCTGGTGATCCTGCTGCTCTCCTGGCAGAGCTATACCAGTCAGAAGTCACTGCTGCTGCAAGGCAGTCAGGAGCAGGTACAACGGCTCGGCAGCCAGCAGGCCGAGCGGATCAGCGACTGGCTCTCCGCCCGTCGCGATGTCATCCAGGCGCTGGGCAACAAGGCCAGCCCCGAGCCCCTCAACGCGCTGCAACAGGCGCAGGTCTCCGGCCGCTTCCAGCTCACCTATTTCGGTGAGGGCAGTGGCAAGATGAACGACTCGGATCCCTCCATCAACCGTGACGGTTACGATCCCCGCTCCCGCGGCTGGTATCAGGAGGCCATGGGCAAGGGCGGCATGATAGTGACCAAGCCCTATCTGGACGTGGCCTACAACATCATGGTGGTGACCCTGGCCCAGCCGGCGCAGGGCGGGGTGGTCGGCGGCGATCTCTCCATCGCCTCCCTGGTGGAAGACGTCACCAAGATGAAGCTGCCCGCCGACGGCATCGCCATCATGATGCACAAGGACGGCACCGTCATCGCGTACAAGGACGCGGCCAAGGCGATGAAGCCGGCCACCGAGATCGACAACGATCTCTCCAACGCCCTGATCGAGCAGAGCAAGAGCAGCGCCAGCCTGGTGCCCGCCTATTTTGACAACGAGGGCCGCGACAAGCTGCTGTGGGCCATGGATATCCCGGACACCGACTGGGAGTTGGTGCTGGTGCTGGACAAGGCCACCCTGGAGGCGCCGCTCTCCTCCCTGCTGATGACCCAGCTCGGCCTGGCCCTGCTGGTGCTGGTGGGTAGCATCCTCGCCATCTCCTGGCTGGTCAGCCTGCTGCTGGGCCCGCTCGGCAAGGTCTCCCAGGCCCTGGCCCGCATCGCCGACGGTAACGGCGATCTGACCCAGCGCATCAAGATCGACGCCAACGACGAGGTGGGCCAGCTGGCCAACAGCTTCAACCGCTTCGTCGGCAGCCAGCATCAGCTGATCGGCAACATCCGCCAGCTCGCCAACGAGCTGAACGCGGATGCCGAGCGCAGCCTGGTGACCAACCAGGCCGCGGTGGAAGAGCTGCAGCGTCAACAGCAGGAGGTGACCATGGTCGCCACCGCGGTGACCGAGATGGCGAGCGCCACCATGGAGATTGCCGGCAACGCCGAGAACACCGCCGCCGCCGCCCAGCAATCCGCCCAGAGCAGCGAGCAGGGCAAGATGTTGGTCAACCAGACCCGTCAGTCCATCAACAGCCTGGCCGAGGAGGTGGGGCAGGCGACCGGGGTGATCGGCGAGCTGAGCCGCCATGCCCAGGCCATCTCCGGCATCCTCTCCACCATCCAGGGCATCGCCGAGCAGACCAACCTGCTGGCGCTGAACGCGGCCATCGAGGCGGCCCGTGCCGGCGAGCAGGGCCGTGGCTTCGCCGTGGTGGCGGACGAGGTGCGGGTGCTGTCGCGCCGCACCCAGGACTCCACCCAGGAGATCCAGTCGACCATAGAGACGCTGCAGCAGACCACGGCCCGTGCGGTCAGCCTGATGCAGACCAGCCAGGGGCTGGCGGACAACAGCGTGAAGGACGCCGATGCCGCCGCCGCCGCGCTGGAGGAGATCACCCAGGCGGTCTCGCTCATCTCCGACATGGCGGGTCAGATCGCCACCGCCGCCGAGGAGCAGACCCAGGTGACCGGCGAGATTACCCAGAACACCACCGCCATCAAGGACGTGAGTGACGAGATCACCGCCGCCGCCATGCGGGATCTGGATCAGGCGCAGGGCCTCAAGGGCCGTGCCACCAACCTGAACCAGCAGGTCTCGACCTTCATCCTCTAAGGGAGGTTCAGGGTGCGGAGCCACTCCGGCGCCTCATGTAAAAAGCCCCGCACTCTGGTGCGGGGCTTTTTGTTGTCCGCCATCCGGCCAATGCCTTGATGGGATGCGCCCTGGCTGTCGCTGGCGCGGGGGGGCTCGTCATGGGTTGCCCGCTCGGCCGCTATAGGGCCGCGCCGGCGGGAGCCAGCAAGCAAAGAGCCCACCAAAAGGTGGGCTCTGTTCATATCGGGTTTAGCGCGGCGCGTTACAGGAAGGGCAGCGCCAGGAACAGCTTGATCACCATGGCATTGATGATGTCGATGAAGAAGGCGCCGACCATGGGCACCACCAGGAACGCCATGTGGGACGGACCGAAGCGCTGGGTGATGGCCTGCATGTTGGCAATCGCCGTCGGGGTGGCACCGAGGCCGAAGCCGCAGTGACCCGCCGCCAGCACGGCCGCGTCGTAGTTGCTGCCCATGACCCTGAAGGTGACGAAGACGGCATAGAGCGCCATCGCCACGGTCTGGACGGCCAGCAGGACGAAGATCGGCAGCGCCAGGCTGGCCAGATCCCACAGTTTCAGGCTCATCAGGGCCATTGCCAGGAACAGCGACAGGCTGACGTTGCCGAGCAAGGAGACTTCCCGATCGCTCACCTCGTGCCATTTCAGCAGGGAGAGCAGGTTGCGCAGCAAGACGCCGGTGAACAGCACGCAGACGAAGACCGGCAGCTCGAGGGCGCCGCCCTTGAGGTAGAGGGAGATCAACTCGCCGCCCTTCAGGCAGATGGCGATCAGCGTCACCGTCTCGATCAGGCTGTAGGTGGTGATTGGGCGCTCTATTTCGGGCATCTCGAAGCCCTGGGGGGCTTCGTCCCTGTTGTGCTCCTCACCGGGCACCTGCACCTTCTTCACCAGGTAGCGGGCGACCGGGCCGCCGATCAGGCCACCCAGCACCAGACCGAAGGTGGCGCAGGCCATGGCGAGTTCGGTCGCCGATTGCAGACCGTACTTCTCGCTGAAGATGGCGCCCCAGGCCGCCCCGGTGCCGTGGCCACCAGAGAGGGTGATGGAGCCGGCCAGCAGCCCCATCAGCGGATCCAGCCCGAGCAGGGTGGCCAGGCCAATCCCCAGGATGTTCTGCATCATCAGCAGGCCGGTCACTACCAGCAGGAAGGTGAACACCGCCTTGCCGCCCCGCTTGAGGTTGGCGAGATCGGCGGAGAGGCCGATGGAGGCGAAGAAGGCCAGCATCAGCGGGGTCTGGAATGCGGTATCGAAGCGCAGTTCCACGTCCATGCTGGCGCGCAACAGCACCAGCACCAGGGCGACGACCAGGCCACCGGCCACCGGTTTGGGGATGCTGAAGGTGCGTAGCACGCCGATCCGGTTGACCAGCGAGCGGCCGAGCAGCAGCACCAGGGTGGCTGCGACCAGGGTGGCATAAGGATCAAGTTGTATCATTCGGTACTCCCATGTTGATTGGCTGTGTCTTCGCTGATGAAGACGCACAGATTCAGCCGGGATGAAAAACAGTGTGGCTAAGACGCCAATTTCAGGAGGGGCGACAGGCCCCACCCCATGTGGATATGGGGTTTATACGAGCCTGATTCCATCAGGCATCCAGAGGTGATTTAATCAAAATCCGCCGGATAGTAGCAAAAAATACCAACTCCATCCATATTTGTCAGATTAATGGTTGTTTTTTAACATTGTTGTGATATTTATCACTTTTTAAGAAAGCCGGATCCGGCCCTAAAAAACCTGCCGGCGACGCTCCTTTTTGGGCGTCGACTTTGATGCTCAGACGGCTTAGACGCCCTCGACAAAGTGGCGATGACGAGGCCGCTTGCTCACTGCCTCATTCGCCGGTTGTCGGCTCATCGCGAGGCGAGCGACATGATGCGAAACGGCCGCGTTGCCAGCGGGTGACGACTCGCCGCTTTCCCGTCTGGGAGAGGAATAGGAAGTGAAGAAATCGGGTGATCCCTATATGATTTGCCGGTTTCCAGCCCATAGAGAGGAGAGGGTGTGAAGAAGTCTATCTACATCGCCTACACAGGCGGCACCATAGGGATGCAGCGTTCCGACCACGGTTATGTGCCGATGGCGGGCTTTATGGAAGACTGTCTGGCACGGATGCCCGAGTTTCATCGAGCCGAGATGCCCGATTACCACATTCATGAATATGCTCCCCTCATCGACTCCTCCGACATGACCCCGGCGGACTGGCAGCGCATCGCCGAGGACATTCGCGACAACTACGAGAAGTACGACGGCTTCGTGATCCTGCACGGCACCGACACCATGTCGTTTACCGCCTCGGCGCTCTCCTTCATGCTGGAAGATCTGCACAAGCCGGTCATCATCACCGGCTCCCAGATCCCGCTCGCCGAGCTGCGCTCGGACGGCCAGCAGAATCTGCTCAATGCGCTCTACATCGCCGCTAACTACCCGATCCACGAGGTGACGCTGTTCTTCAACAACCAGCTCTATCGTGGCAACCGCAGCAAGAAGGTGCATGCGGACGGCTTCCACGCCTTCGACTCGCCGAACTACCCGCCGCTGCTCAACGCCGGCATCGCCATCGCGCTGGAGGCGGGGGAGCTGGGGGTGGCGTCCGAGCGTGCCCTGGTGCTGCACGACATCACCCCCCAGCCCATCGGCGTGGTGACGCTCTATCCCGGCATCTCCAGCGAGGTGATCGCCAACATCTTGCAGCAACCGGTGCGGGCGCTGATCCTGCTGTCGTTCGGGGTGGGCAACGCGCCACAGAATCCGGCCATGCTGGCGCTCTTGTCCGAGGCCTCGGCCCGTGGCGTCATCATCGTCAACCTGAGCCAGTGCCTGCACGGCAAGGTCAACATGGGCGGCTATGCCACCGGCAACGCGCTCTCCCGGGCCGGGGTCATCTCGGGCTTCGACATGACCGCCGAGGCGGCGCTGACCAAGCTGCACTTCCTGCTGAGCCAGGACTTGCCGGCGCCGCGCATCCGCGAGCTGATGCAGCAGTCCCTGCGCGGCGAGCTGACGCCCTGAGAAACTGTCCACGATCTTACTGCGAAGCCGTGATCAAGGCTCATGTGCTGCTCGCGTGTTTGTGAACAAGAGGGCTCACGTATATCTATACGCTCCGGTTCCTGCGCTGCTCTTCACCTTGCTGACGCCTTCTCGCGACAGGTCGTGAACAGCTTCTGGCCTCCTCACCATGAGGGGGAGAGGAAAAGAGAGGGGAGCCATTATGGCTCCCCTCTTTGCTATGGCGTGCGAGCCAGGGCTCGCGGCAAGGCTCAGTGACTGATCTCGATACGGACTATCTCTTCCTCGTCACGATACTGACGCTTGAGCTCGCTCTTGCTCTTCATCACTATCTCGCCATCGCGGCCTATGTTCATGTGCTCGGGATTGTCGAGGTGCATCGCCTGCCAGGCCATCACCGCCTGCAGGGAGGTGGCCTTCTGCTCCTCGGTGAGGGGCTGGCCGTCCGGCCACTTGCCAAGTTCGACCGCGGTCTTGAGCCGCTCGTACACTTCCTTGGGCATCTGCCCTATCACCTGTTGAAACGACATCGGCCTCTCCTTGCAAATTGAGCCATGAAGGGATCAGGCAGGCAGATCCTGGCGTACCACGCCGGCCATCTGCTCCATCACCCGTACCACCTGACAACTGTACCCGAACTCGTTGTCATACCACACGTACAGCACGCAGTGATCCCCCTCGGCGATGGTGGCCTGGGAGTCCACTATGCCCGCGAAGCGGGAACCCACCATGTCGGAGGAGACCAGCTCGGTGCTGGCGCTGAAATCGATCTGGCGATGCAGGGCCGAGCTCAGCGCCATCTGCTGCAGATAGGCGTTGAGGCTGTCCCGGTCGGTAGCCTGCTCCAGCGACAGGTTGATGATGGCCAGCGACACATTGGGGGTCGGCACCCGGATGGCGTTGCCGGTCAGCTTGCCCTTGAGCTCGGGCAGCGCCTTGGCCACCGCCTTGGCGGCGCCTGTGCTGGTCATCACCATGTTGAGCGCGGCACTGCGGCCACGGCGCTCGCCCTGGTGATAGTTGTCGATCAGGTTCTGATCGTTGGTGTAGGAGTGCACCGTTTCCACGTGACCGTGGCGGATGCCGTACCTGTCCTGCATCACCTTGAGCACCGGGGTGATGGCGTTGGTGGTGCAGGAGGCGGCGGAGATGATGCGATCGTCCTGGGTGATCACCTGGTGGTTGACCCCGAACACCACGTTTTTCATCTCGCCCTTGCCGGGGGCGGTCAGCAGCACGCGGGCGGCGCCGCGCGCCTTGAGGTGCTCGGAAAGGCCCGCCTCATCGCGCCAGACCCCGGTGTTGTCGACGATCAGCGCGTTCTGGATACCATAGGCTGTGTAGTCGATGTCGGCCGGGCTATTGGCGTAGATCACCTGGATGAAGGTGCCGTTGGCGATGATGGCGCTGCGCGCTGCATCCACCTCGATGGAGCCGTTGAAGGGGCCGTGCACCGAGTCGCGGCGCAGCAGGCTGGCGCGCTTCTCCAGATCCCCCTCGCGGCCGCCGCGCACTACTATGGCCCGCAGGCGCAGGGAGTTGGCGGCGCCGGTGCGCTCGATCAGCAGCCGGGCCAGCAGGCGGCCGATGCGGCCGAAGCCGTACAGCACCACGTCGGTCGCGGAGGGCACGGTGCCGTGCAGCGCCGGTGCCAGCTGGGCGCGCAGGTAGTCGTCGAGGCCGGCCTCGTCCTGGTGATCCTGCCAGTAACCGACGGCCAGCTTGCCGATGTCTATCTCGGCGGCGGTCGGGTTCAGGGCGAGGATGGCTTGCAGCAGGGGGAAGCTCTGCTGGATCGGGAGGGGAGTGCCCTGGTGGCGGCGAACGACCCTGTGGGCCTTGAGGATGTCGATGGTGGAGGCGTTTTGCAGGGGGCGTCCAAAGATGGTGATCTCTATCCCTTGCTGGCGGTAGAGACGACCGATCAAGGGTTGCATGGCTTCGGCGAGCTCCTGGCTCTCCTGCCACGCCTGCAAGTAGTGCTCGTGGGTCATTAACCAGATCCTTTATTTCACGTTGTTGAAGCAAATTGCCGGGGCAAATTGAAATTCGTCGAATGCAGATCGGTGTAGGGCCGTTCATTTCGTTATATTATTCTGCAGTCGCGGCCTTATACGGCGCGCGCATTGTAATGGATATGTAGCCTGTTTGCTAGTTGGCGGTGGCCATGGCGGGTTGCGATTGTTACCAACCAGAAGTGAGCCATGACCCCATTTTCCCTGCGTCCGTTACTGCTCGGCCTGTCCTGTTGTCTGACGCTGATGGCCTGCGACGGCGATCGGACCCACGACATCTGTGCCCATCATCAGCAGCTCTGCGTGGATCTGGTGGACGACGGCTGGTGTCGCCCCGAGCGCGGTGAGGTCATCCAGGCCCGCTACCGCCTGCAGGAAGAGGGTTCGGACCGGGACAGCTACGCACTGATGCTGAGTCTGGAGCGCTACCTGCAGTGCGCCGAGCACTCCACCAACGTCGAGTACAAGCGGGCAAGGGAGCAGAAGAGCCCCAGGGTGGAGGGTATGCTGGCCGCCGGCACCCAGCTGGAGCAGCTGGCGGTGCAGACCCGGGCCTCCCGGGATCCCTACCTGCTGCTCTGGCACTGGACCCATCATCGCAACCCGCAGGCGCGGGCCAGCTTCCTCGCGCTGGAGGGCAGCCCCGCGTTGGAGGAGCCCGAGCTGCAGCTGGCGTTGGGGGGCATCTATGCCCAGCGCGAGCCGCGCAAGGCCATAGCGCTGATGCACCACGCCCTCAGCCTCTATCGGGAGGGGGACAAGATCAACAGCCGCATCCTCACCTCCCTCAGCACCCTCTACATGAGGCAGCAGGAGTTCGGGCTGGCCTATCAGTGGGGCAAGGTGAGCGAGTCGTTTCAGGACAGCCCCGAGCTCTCGGCCAACCGGCTCGGGATCTACCACGCCATCGGCAAGGGTGAGCAGGATGCCGGCGATCGGCTGGCCGCCACCATAGTCCAGCAGCTCCAACAGGGGGTCTACCGTCCGCTATGAACGTGCTTGAGTCATCACCGGAGTGGAGCGATCCCTTCGACATTCGTCTGTTCCATGCTCAGGTCGTCGGCGACGGACGGGTGCTCGAGCGCACCACAGTCCGAGCCGTGGTGCTGCGCGGCGATGAGCTGCTGCTGGTGCACTCCAGGGTCAATGGCGATCTCATGTTCCCGGGCGGCGGCGTCGAGGCGGGGGAGTGCCACGGCACCGCGCTGGCCCGCGAGCTGCGCGAGGAGTGCGGCGCCGAGCTGCTGGAGGTGGGGGTGCTGCTGGGGGAGACGCGGGAGTTTCGCGCCGCCCGCGAGGCGGATTATGACGCCTACTGCATCCACTCCTTCTACTACCTCTGCCGCTTGGGGGAGGCGTGGAGCGAGCCGCGGCCCCAGCCCTACGAGATCCGGCTCGGCTTCACCCCCGGCTGGTTCGCGCTGGATGAGGCGCTGCAGCGCAACAAGACCCAGCTGGCCGGCCCCTGTCCCCAGTGGACGGTGCGGGAGACCCGGGTGCTGGCCGAGCTGCAGCACTGGGTCGACGCCGGCCTGTTGTGAGCCGGGCCGCCTGGCCCAAGTTCGCAGATAAAAAAACCGCCAGAAGGCGGTTTTTTTGTTGTCGCTGCCGGCTCAGGGCTGGCAGACCGGGCAGAAGGCATAGGTGCCTTGCGGATCGTTGAAGCGGGTCAGCGGATCGAGACCCCGGTTGAGCTCCAGCATGGCCTTGCCCAGACCGGCGGGCAGCCAGCTCTGCAGATGCGGGGCCAGCGCCCGGGCGCTGCTGTCGAACAGCTCGCGCAGGAACCTGTCCCTCGCCGACTCTTCCTGCTCGATGGGGGTCACCTGCCAGCTCTTGAGGTTGGCCAGCTCGGCGGCGGCCTTGAGGGCGTCGTCCAGGTTGCCGAACTCGTCCACCAGGCCAAGATCCTTGGCATCCTGGCCGGTCCAGACCCGGCCTTCGGCGGCTTTCTCCGCCTCTTCCGGGCTCAGGCCCCGGCCCTTGCCGACCAGGCCGACGAAGCGCTGGTAGGTGTCTTCCACACTCAGCTGGATGGCCTGACCGACGTGCTCCGGCAGGGCCCGGGTCAGGCCGACGCCGGCGAAGTCGGTGGTGCCGACGCCGTCGGTGTGCACCCCGAACTGGGAGAGCGCCTTGTCGATGGTGGCGAACATGCCAAACACCCCGATGGAGCCGGTGAGGGTGGTGGGGGAGGCGAAGATCTTGTCCGCATCGGCGGAGATCCAGTAGCCCCCGGAGGCGGCGTAGCTGCCCATGGAGATGACCACCGGCTTGCCCGCTTGTTTCAGGGCCAGCAGCTCGGCGCGGATCTGCTCGGCGGCGAAGGCGCTGCCGCCGGGGCTGTCGACCCGCAGCACCAGGGCCTTGACCTGATCGTCGCGGCGGGCATCGGCCAGCAGATCGGCCAGGCTGTCACCGCCTATGGTGCCGGCAGGCTGGACCCCATCCATGATGGCGCCGCTGGCGACGATGAGGCCCACCTCATCCTTGCCGCTCTGGGGATATTGCTCGGGGAGGGCGGCCAGATACTCCTTCAGGCCGACCCCTTTCCAGCCGTGCTCCTCGTCTTCCCCCACTTCCTTGATGACCGCCTGGGTCATCTCGTCGCGGGTGGCGAGCTGATCCACCAGGCCGTTGTCGAGGGCGTAGCTGGCGGCATTGCCACCGGCCTTGCGCAGCAGCTCGAGGAAGCGCTCCTTGCTCGGGGCGACGGCGTCGGGCTCTATCTCCCGCTGCCCGGCCACGTCGGTCACATAGGATTGCCACAGTTGATCCAGCCAGCGCTGGTTCGCCTCCTTGCTCTCCGGGGACATCTCATCGCGGATGTAGGGCTCGACGAAGGACTTGTAGGTGCCGACCTTGAACACGTGGGGGGTGACGTTGAGCTTCTCCAGCGCCGACTTGAAGTAGGTCTGGTAGACGCCGAGCCCCTCGATCAGCACGGCGCCGCTCTGGTTGAGCAGCACGTGATCGGCGTGGGCGGCGAGCAGGTAGGCGCCCTGGCTGTAGTAGTCGGCCATGGCGATGACCGGTTTGCCGCTCTCCTTGAACTCGTCGATGGCATTCGCCACCTCCTGCAGCTTGGAGAGGCTGGAGCCTTGCAGCCCCTGGGGCTTGAGCACCAGCGCCTTGATGCGATCGTCATCCTTGGCGCTGTGAATGGCCCACAGCAGATCGGCGAGGACGATTTCGCTCGGCTGATCGTCGCTCTTGTCCACCTGCTTGAGCAGCTGCACGGTCGGATCGGTTTGGGTGCGCTGTTCGACCAGTACGCCGGCGAGATTGAGGGTGAGGGCGCCCTCGATGGGGGTATTGGGTGCCTCTGTCTGGCCGACACTGAAGACGATAACCAGCACTATGATGAGAAACAGCAGATTGACCAGCATCAGCCGGGTAAAATTGAGCAGACGCCAGAGGCTGCGAAACAGCCACCCCAGACCTTTGAAAATAGACATAGCCGCGTTATCGCCCTGTTAATGGGTAGAGAAGGGCCATTATTAACCAGTTGGCCCGTCAATTGCCATTTCCGCTTGGGGGCGATCCGCCCCCCACTCTTCGGAACACGCCTGTTCGCTGAAAAAATGTCCAAACATTTGTTTGAAAAAGAAATTTCGATTCTTTACTCTAGCCTCAGTTTGATAACAAAAAATTAACTGGAGGCCCTGTGAGCCGCTACCCGACGTTGCCGACCCCCCTCGATCCAGCTTGTACCCCCTCGCGTCGCAGCGTGCTCGCGATCCCCTGTGCCCCGGTCTTGCAAGGAGCCGCATCATGAGCCGCTACCCGAACCTGCTGGCCCCCCTCGATCTCGGTTTCACCCAGTTGCGCAACCGGGTGCTGATGGGCTCCATGCACACCGGCCTCGAAGAGGAGAAGGGCGGCTTCGACAAGCTGGCCGCCTTCTATGCCGAGCGGGCCCGCGGCGGCGTCGGCCTCATCGTCACCGGGGGCATAGCGCCGAATCTGCGTGGCCGGCTGGTGCCCCATGGCTCACAGCTGAGCTTCCCCTGGCAGGTCGCCAAGCACAAGAAGGTGACCGCGGCCGTGCATCAGGAGGGGGGCAAGATAGCGCTGCAGATCCTCCATGCCGGGCGCTATGCCTATCATCCGTTCAGCCTGGCGCCGAGCGCCCTCAGGGCTCCCATCTCCCCGTTCAAGCCGCGCGCCATGAGCGAGCGCCAGATCCGTGGCACCATTCGCGACTTCGCCACCACCGCGGCCCTCGCCAAGGCGGCGGGCTATGACGGGGTCGAGGTGATGGGCTCGGAAGGCTATCTCATCAACCAGTTCATCTGCGAGCGTACCAACCAGCGCAGCGACGGCTGGGGTGGCAACAATGACAACCGCATGCGCTTCCCGCTGGAGATAGTGCGCGCCATTCGCGAGCGGGTGGGCACGGACTTCATCATCATCTTCCGCCTCTCCATGCTGGATCTGGTGGAGCAGGGCTCCACCCTGGAAGAGGTGATTGCGCTGGGCAAGGCGCTGGAGCAGGTCGGCGTGACCCTGATCAACACCGGCATCGGCTGGCACGAGGCGCGCATTCCCACCATAGCCACCAGCGTGCCGCGCGGCGCCTTCAGCTGGGTGACGGCCGAGCTGAAGAAGCACCTCAAGGTGCCGCTTATCACCACCAACCGGATCAATACCCCCGAGGTGGCCGAGCGCATATTGGCCCAGGGGGAGGCGGACATGGTCTCTATGGCGCGCCCCTTCCTGGCCGACCCTGAATTTGTCATCAAGGCCGCCGAGAACCGGGCGGACGAGATCAACACCTGCATCGCCTGCAACCAGGCCTGCCTGGATCACGTGTTCAAGCAGAAGCGCGCCTCCTGCCTGGTCAATCCCCGCGCCTGTTTCGAGACCGAACTCAATTTCGGCCGCGTGCCCCAGCCCAAGAAGCTGGCGGTGGTGGGGGCGGGCCCGGCCGGGCTGGCGTTTGCCTGCTACGCCGCCGAGCGCGGCCATCAGGTGAGCCTGTTCGATCAGGCGAGCGAGATCGGTGGCCAGTTCAACTTCGCCAAGCAGATCCCGGGCAAGGAGGAGTTTCACGAGACCCTGCGCTACTTCGCCAAACGGCTGGAGAAGTGCGGCGTCGAGCTCTACCTCGGTCAGCGCCAGAGTGCCGAGAGCCTGCTCGGCGGCGGCTTTGACGAGGTGATCCTCGCCACCGGCATACGCCCGCGCACTCCGAACATCCCAGGCATAGAGCATCCCAAGGTGCTCAATTACATAGACGTGCTGCGGGATCACAAGCCGGTGGGCGACAAGGTGGCGGTGATCGGTGCCGGCGGCATCGGCTTCGACGTGGCCGAATATCTGGTAGAGGGCAAGGGGGATCGCAGCCGCGATCACTGGCTCAAGGAGTGGGGCATCGACAAGCAGTTTGGCGAACGCGGTGGCCTGATGGCCCCCGAGATCGACGCCCCCGAGCGCCAGATCTGGCTGCTGCAGCGAAAAGAAAGCAAGGTGGGGGACGGCCTGGGCAAGACCACCGGTTGGATCCACAGAACCGTGCTCAAGAACCGCAAGGTGCAGATGCTCTCCGGCGTCCAGTACCTGCGCATCGACGACGAGGGCCTGCACATTCAGGTGGGTGAAATCCGGCAGTGCCTGCCGGTGGATCAGGTGATCATCTGCGCCGGGCAGGAGCCGCTCAAGGAGCTGCAAGCCGGCTTGCAGGCGGCAGGCAAGCCGGTACACATCATAGGTGGCGCCGACGTGGCCGCCGAGCTGGATGCCAAGCGGGCCATCCGTCAGGGGGCCGAGCTGGCCGCCGTCATCTGAGCCGGCTCGTCGGGTAAGAAAGGGGCCAATGGGTCCCTTTTTTTATGGCTCACCCCGGTCCGGGCAGTTTCACCGGGGACGGTATTGTTGTATTTGTGGTATTCAAACGTTCTCTGTTTGTATCCATTGCATGGGCGAATGCCATTGGGGCAGGGCGCAGATGGGAAGATAGGCAAGATCCCGGCGAGCCCCTGAAGCGGGCAATGGGCGCCGTCTATCAATGGGAATTCTCTGTCGGGTGCCGGATGCACCTGGAATCGGTAAAGGAAACCAAGCAAATGAGCCTAGCTAAATCACGGATGCCCACCCAGGCGTCGGGTCGTCGCCTGAGTGCCATCGCCTTGGGTATGGCGATGACCCTGCCCGGCACCACCGCCGCCGCCGACCCCGCGGGACGGCTCATCTTCCTCGGCTGGACCGCCGATCAGCAACATTCCGTCTGGCTCTCCGCCATCTCCCCCGGCCAGTTCGAGGTCGAGTCTGCCAAACAGAGCCAGATCTACGACAGCTGGCGGCAGGATCACAAGGGGCTGCACCTGACCGTCTCGCCGGAGGCGCAGAACGGGGGCACGCACAAGCTGTATGCCTACGTCGACTCGAGTGGCAAGCGGGTCCTGCTCGACACTGATAACCAGCAATCCGGCCACTTCACCTTCCCGGACCACTTCACCCCGCCGAACTTGCCCTCCAGGCCGACCTCGCCGCCCCAGGGACTGATGCCGACCCGGCCCCCTCTCGGTGGGATCAACCGGCCCGGTGGCGTGCAGCCGCCGATCGGCACCCTGCCACCTCAGGGGATGATGCCGACCCGGCCCCCCCTCGGTGGGATCAACCGGCCCGGTGGTGTGCAGCCGCCGATCGGCACCCTGCCACCTCAGGGGCTGATGCCGACCCGGCCCCCCCTCGGTGGCATCAACCGACCCGGTGGCGTGCAGCCACCGATCGGCACCCTGCCACCCCAGGGGATGATGCCGACCCGGCCCCCCCTCGGTGGTATCACTCGACCCGGTGGCGTGCAACCGCCGATCGGCACATTGCCGCCCCAGGGGATGATGCCGACCCTGCCCGGTGGTGTACAGCCGCCGATCGGCACCCTGCCGCCGCAGGGCGTGATGCCGACCCTGCCCGGTGGCGTACAGCCGCCGATCGGCACCCTGCCACCCCAGGGGGTGATGCCGACCCTGCCCGGTGGCGTGCAGCCGCCGATCGGCACCCTGCCACCCCAGGGGGTGATGCCGACCCTGCCGGGGGGCGTACAGCCACCGATCGGCACATTGCCGCCACAAGGTGTGATGCCGACCCTGCCCGGTGGCGTGCAGCCGCCGATCGGCACATTGCCGCCCCAGGGAGTGATGCCGACCCTGCCCGGTGGTGTACAGCCGCCGATCGGCACCCTGCCGCCCGAGGGGCTGATGCCGACCCGCCCGCCTCTGGGGGAGCGGCCCTTTATCCCCCTTCCGGCTCCCGTCACCTTGCCGGGCCGGATGACGGCGGGCCAGCAGGCGAGCGAGCGCGCCCTGAACGAGCGCACCCTGTGCGTGATGGCCGACGAGCGGGACCAGTTGACTCCCGAGCAGCGAGATCAATATCCCGCCTGCCCCTTCACCCGTGCCGAGCTGGCGGCGGGCCAGGTGGCCAGCCAGAGCCAGCCCGTCCCCTTGCCGGAGGGACGGCGCTGGAACCTGTGGGCGGACGAGGTCTATTACGACATCTCGGATCACCGGGAGGGGCTGGACATGTCGGGCTCGACCAATGTGTTCAGCCTGGGGGCGGATACCCGGCTCGACAACGATCTCATCCTCGGCCTTAGCGTCGCCCGGGTCGACAGCAAGGTGGACTCCTTCAATGGCGGCATGCGGCTGTCCGCCGGCGGTTACAACATTGGCCCCTATCTGGCGTATCCGGTGTCGGCCAGCTGGATGCTGGATGGCAGCCTGGTGTACGGCTGGATGGATAACAATCAGGACCTCCTGTTCCTGTCCGGCGACTACGGCTCGACCTCCGTTGGCGGCAGCCTGGGGGCCACCGGCCAGTACTTCTGGGAAGAGACCTCGGTGCGCCCGCGACTGGCCATCAACTACAGCCACAACCGCAGCGACGGCTACCGGATGGAGGGGGATTACCAGGGGCTGGCACTGCGGCTGGACCAGGACAGCGACAGTTACAACCAGGGCAACATGACGGGGACGGTCGAATTCAGCCGCGTCTATTACACCAGCAAGGGGCTGCCGCTGATGCCTTATGGGGAGCTGGGGCTAGATTATGGCTTTGAGCGGCCGAACGATGGCTATATCCTGACGGGCGATCTCAGCTCGGCGCGCACCGAACCGCTCAGCGGCACTGTGCGACTGGGGATGCGTACCCTGATCGGCGGCGAAGCTACCCTGACCACCAGTGCCGGATACACCAGCATTGGGCAGGATGGGCTCAACATCTGGGAATGGCGCATCAACCTCTCCAAGCCGTTCTGACCCTATCGACAGGGCGGTTCACCGCCCTCATGACCAAGAAGGAGCATCGAATGGATGCACTGACACTGCTGCTCAACCGCCACTCCTGTGGCCGCCTGACCACCCCGGCGCCGAGCGGCGAGGTGCTCGACAACATCCTCAAGGCGGGCCTGCGCGCGCCGGATCACGGCACCCTGACCCCTTGGCAGTTCATTCTGTTTGAAGGGGAGGGGCGTGAACGGCTGGGGGCCGTGCTGGCCGAGGCCGCCCGCGCCCGTGGCGAAGACGAAGAGAGCATCAAGAAGAGCCGGGAGGCGCCGCTGCGGGCCCCCCTGCTGGTAGCGGTGGCGACCCGTCATCAGGATCACCCCAAGGTGCCCAAGCTGGAGCAGGAGCTCTCCGCCGGTTGCGCCCTGATGGCGATGCAGATGGCGGCCCAGGCGCAGGGGTTCAACGGCATCTGGCGCTCCGGCTGGTTCATCTTCGATGAGCGGGTCAATGCCGGGCTGGGCTTGGCGCCGGCGGATCAGCTGGTGGGCTTCCTCTACCTCGGCACCCCCATGCTGGAGGCGCGCAAGCTGCGCGAGCTACCGCTAAACGAGTTCATCCGGCACTTCTAAACGAGGCCTGTTGAAGCAAAAAGCCCTGATGCATCAGGGCTTTTTTCATCTATTGACAGGACCATCAGGCTGTACGCATAAATAGGCGCTTGCCAAGGGGGGGAAAGAGGTTGGCTGGGAATTTTTTGAATAGTGAGAGGCCGTTCTCAATCCTGGTCGATTACGCTACGTAAAACGTTTGCGCCCCGTTATTATCCCTCTCGCCAGTTTAGAAGGCGACCCCTTCTAATTTTCTGCGATGAGAGTCGCAATTCCGTAGCACCTTTTTATAGCCCAACGTCTTGATGACATTGGGCTTTATTTTTATGGGCGTTTTTTGACCTGTGTCCCTGGCATCCGGCAGCCCCTTTTTACAGTCCAATGTGGCTCATGACATAGGGCTCTATTTTTATGGGCGGATTTTGAGCTGTTCCCCTAGCTCACTGGCATGGCTGCCTTGGCGGGCAGGATCCGGGCCGGGTTGCCCACCACCCGTGCGCCGGCCGGCACGTCCCGGGTCACCACGGCACCGGCACCGACGATGGCTTCCCGCCCTATGGTGACCCCCGGCAGCAGTATGGCGCCGCCGCCGATCCAGACCCTGTCCTCTATGGTGACCGGCAGCGCCGTCTCCACCCCCTGGATACGTTCATCGGCCGCCAGGGCGTGGGCGGCGGTGTAGATCTGCACGTTCGGCCCTATCATGACCGCGGCCCCGATGCGGATCGGGGCGTTGTCCAGCATGGTGGCTCCCATGTTGATATAGGAATCCTTCCCCAGGCTGATGTGGCGGCCATAGGTGCAGTAGAACGGCGGGCAGATGAAGGCCCCCTCCGCCAGCTCGCCGATCAGCGCCCGCAGCAGGATCTGCTGTTCTGCCTCCTTCTCGGCCCGGTTGAAACGACGGTACAGGCGGGCCGTCTCCCGGCGCAGGGCATCCAGCTCCGGCGCCATGCAGTTATAGGGCTGGCTGCTGATCATCTTCTGGTAGTCGCTCATAAATGGCCTCCGGTCGGGCTGGCATGGTTGCCGGCTGATGCCTCATCGCTCCCGGAATGGGCACCATCGGCTGTCGGGAAGGACATTCTACGCGGTTATGGGCGAGAGAAGAGTGAGCCCGGGCTCAGCCTTGACATCCTCATACAGCTCCGTGGGGGGAGGGCAGAGGAGCCGAGCCGGAAAACAACAAGGGCACCCCGGGGTGCCCTTGTTGTTTCAGAGATCTCAGCGCCTTGTCGGCGGCGCCGTACCCATCAGCCCTGCTTGCGGCCGCAGAGTTGATTCAGTACCCATCAGCCGTGCTTGCGACCTGAGAGGCGGCACCACTCCTCTTTCACCGCGGTCGGGTCCATGTCGAACCACTGGCCGTAGATGGTCTCCAGCTCTGGCGCCTGGCTCTCCAGCACGCCGGACAGCGCCATCAGGCTGCCCGCTTTGCCGTGGCCGGCGATAAGCGGCGCCAGCTCGCGCAGCGGGCCGGCCAGGATGTTGGCGACCACCACGTCCGCTTCGACATCTTGCGGCTGATCAGCCGGCAGGTAGAGTTCGATCTGGCCGGCGACGCCGTTGCGTTCGGCGTTGTCATGGCTGGCCTGGATGGCTTGGGGATCTATGTCGATACCGATGACACGGGCGGCGCCGAGTTTCAGGGCGGCGATGCCGAGAATGCCGGAGCCGCAACCGAAGTCGACCACCGTCTTGCCGGCCAGATCCAGCCCGTCCAGCCACTGCAGGCAGAGCGCCGTGGTGGGGTGGGTGCCGGTGCCGAACGCCAGGCCCGGATCCAGCATGACGTTGACCGCGTCCGGGTTGGGCACATCGCGCCAGCTCGGGCAGATCCAGAGTCGCTCACCGAACTGCATGGGGTGGAAGTGATCCATCCACTCGCGCACCCAGTCCTTGTCTTCCAGCTGCTCGATCTTGTAGCCCACGTCTTCCCCGAAGATCTGCTGGAAGAAGGCGATGGTGGGGGCCGGGTCAGTTTCGGCGTCGAACAGACCCATTACCTCGGTCTCACCCCAGAGCGGGGTCTCGCCGGGCAGGGGCTCGTAGACGGGAACATCCTGGGCATCCATAAAGGTCACGGCCTGGGCTCCACGCCCCAGCAGCATGTTGCTCACCTTGTCCGCGGTCTTGGCGGTGGCGTTGATTCGAATTTGTATCCAGGGCATGGCGTCGACTCTTCATAAATGTGAAACCGCGGAAGTCTACCATCATGGGCCTGTGCTGTCGTGGTTTGCCCATGTCGGCATGGTGCAGGAAGAGAACTCTGCCGAGTTGGCACGGTTAATGTATTCCTCATTGGGTGACGGGAAGCAACCTGTTCCCGCTGAATGCTTTGCTCTATGAAAGTTCCGTCATCTTTTTTCAGCCACCTTCGGGTGGCTTTTTTTGATGGCCGCTCATGGCCGGGAAAAGGGAGTGATCGGGTGGAAAAACGGCGGGTTGGCACGCAAGCTGCAACGCTTAGTCTGTCCTGCATAAGGATATGTGTGTGATTGTTACCCCAACGTTCAGGTATTTAGGGCCATCCCGGCGGGATGGCCCCTTTTTTATGCCGCTTTCGCGGGGGAGGCTGGGTGGTAAGGGTCTGGCGCTACGCCGAGCTGTGCACTCTTGGGGCCTGCCACTGGTGAATCCACCCCATGATGGTGCAGTTTTTACCCATTAGGGATTAGTCTGCAAACCCGGCCATGTCGATCACCAGCTTGCCCAGCATGCTGCCGGATTCCACCTCGGCATGGGCCTGGGCCAGGGTAAGCGGGGTCAGCTCGGGGATCGTCTTGGTGAGCGTGGTCTTGAGCGTGCCGTCATCCAGCAGTGCGGCGACCCGGCCGAGCAGATGGTGCTGCTCTATCATGTCCGGGGTCTGGAACAGGGAGCGGGTGAACATGAACTCCTGGCTGAAGGTGGCGCTCTTGGGCTTGAGCAGGCCGAGATCCCAGGGCTCGTTGGACTCGGCGATGGTGCAGATGTGGCCGAACGGGCGAATGAGACTCGCCATGGCGGCCCAGTGCTGCTCGGTGGCGTTGGTGCAGAAGATGGCATCGAGCTGGCTGATGCCGAGCCCCGCCAGCTCCGCCTGCAGGTTGTGATGACTCACTACCTGGTGGGCGCCCATGGCCAGGCACCAATCACGGGTTTCAGGCCGTGAGGCGGTGGCGATCACCTCCATCTTGGTGAGCTGGCGAGCGAGCTGGATGGCGATGGAGCCGACGCCGCCGGCGCCGCCGATGATCAGCAGCCGTCCCTCGTTCTCGCGGTTGAGGCCGATGCGCTCGAACAGCGCCTCCCAGGCGGTGATGGCGGTCAGCGGCAGGGCGGCGGCCTCCACATCCGTCAGGCTGGTCGGGGCGAGGGCGGTGATGCGCTCATCGATCAGCTGCAGCGCACTGTTGCTGCCGGGGCGGCTGATGTCGCCGGCATACCAGACTCTGTCGCCGGCCTTGAACAGGGTCACCTCGCTGCCGACGGCCACGACCTCTCCCACCGCATCCCACCCCAGCACCCGAGGGTTCGCCTCCACCTTGGCCTTGGGGGCGCGCACCTTGGTATCGACCGGGTTGATGGAGGTGGCCTTGACCCTCACCAGCAGATCCCGTGGGCCCGGGGTCGGGGTGGGCAGGTTGGCCTCGATGAAGCAGTGGGGGTGATCGCTGGGCAGATAATGGGTCAGGGCGATGGCTTTCATGGCAATTCCTTTCAAATCGGTATGAGTGGGATTGCTTGCCAGTCTAGTCTGGTTAATTATCCTCATTAAGATGGGTAATCAAGAAAGACTGTTTGAATATATGAACAATGTCGAACTGGAGTTGATGGGGCTGTTCGCCACAGTAGTGGAGCAGGGCAGTTTCACCGGGGCGGCCGAGGTGCTCGGCATGCCCAAGTCGTCGGTGAGCCAGAAGATCTCGCGCCTCGAATCCCAGCTGGGGGTGCGCCTGCTGCAGCGCACCACCCGTAGGCTCAGCCTGACCCCCCAGGGGGAGCTCTATGTGGAGCACTGCCGGGGGCTGCTGACCCTGGCGCGCAGCGCCAATCTCGCCATGGCCAGGCTGCGCAGCGCGCCCGCCGGCCGGGTGAGGGTCACGGCGCCTGAGGCGACCGGCACCCTGCTGCTCGGCAAGATACTGGCGGAGTTTCGCGCCCTCTACCCCGAGGTGGTGCTGGAGCTGACCCTGAGCGACGAGCAGCTGGATCTGGTGGGGGAGGGTTACGATCTGGCGCTGCGGGCGGCGCCGCTGAAAGACTCCAGCCTCATCTGCCGACGCATCGGCCAGGTGGCGCGCCATCTGGTGGCGGCCCCCGGCTACCTGGCCAGCCACGGTGCGCCGCAGCAGCTGGCGGAGCTGGGGCGCCATGCCTGCCTGGTGCACTCGGCGTTGCCGGTGTGGCCGCTGCAGGAGGGAGGCTGGCGGCCGCAGGGGGCCTGCATCAGCAACAGCCTGCTGGCGCTGCGAGAGCTGGCCCTGCATCAGGGGGGAATAGCCCTGCTGCCGGATCACGTCTGTCGGGACGATCTCAGCGCGGGGCGCCTGCTGAAGGTGCTGCCGGATCACCCCATACCGCCCAACCCCTTCTACCTCATCTACCCCAGCCGGGAGCACCTGGCGCCCGCCCTGCGCAGCCTGATGGACTTCGTCGCCGAGCGGCTGCCCTTCGCCTGATCAGAGGCTCTGGCTGAGGGGCGCCTGGCTGGGCTCGAGGCCGAGTGGCACCGACTGACGCTCGGCCAGCATGCGGATCTGCCCCTCGACCAGGCTGGCGTTGGGGCCCAGCACCAGCACCAGCTGATGCTCGTTCAGCTCGATCCAGGAGAGGCAGCCGAGCCCGGTCAGGCGGAGCTGATCCACCAGCATCATATCGCGCACCCGCAGGCTGAGGCGGGTCAGGCAGACGTTCATGGCCAGCAGGTTGTCCATCCCTCCCAGCACCTTGAGGTACTGGATGGCCAGCATCTGCGGATCGGTCGGTGCCACGTTGGCGAGCCGCGGCAGCTCATCGGCGATGGGGCGGCTCGGCAGGCTGAGGGGGGCGTGATCCAGCAGCAGGGAGAAGATCAGGGCATAGGCGACGAAGAACAGGATGCCGAGCGGGATCAGCCAGAAGCTGTGCTCGCCGGCAGAGTAGCTGAGCACCAGATCCAGCAGCCCGGCGGAGAAGTAACTGCCCACCTTGATGCCGAGTGAGCTGCAGATGCCCAGCGAGATCCCGGTGAGCAGGGCATGGGTCAGAAACAGCCAAGGGGCGACGAAGGCGAACAGGAATTCGATGGGCTCGGTGATGCCGACCAGGGCCGAGGTGAGCGCCAGGGTGAGCAGCAGGCCCCCCTGTGGCAACCGTTGCAGGCGCTGGCGGTGCAGCCAGATGGCGAAACAGGCACCGGGCAGACCGAACATGATGATCGGGTAGAGCCCGGCCACATAGCCCTCGTGCAGGGGCTGGGCGGTGGCGAGCGCCTGCAGGTTGCTCTCGCCGAGGCCCACCAGGCTGCCCAGCACCTGATGCAGGCCGAGGGGGATCAACAGCCGGTTCAGCACGCCATAGCAGAAGGCGCCAAACGGTGTGGTGAGCAGATCGGAGGCGACCAGTGTGATGCCCTGCTCCAGCAGCGGCCAGAGGAGCGAGAGGGGGAGGACCAGCAGCAGGCAGATCAGGGCCGAGAGCAGCAGGCCCGGCAGCTCCCCCTGCAACTGTTGCAACCAGGCGGGCAGGGGCAGGCTGCGGGTCCAGGAGCAGACCAGCGCCGTGGTCAGCCCCGCCAGCAGGCCGCAGATCATGTCCGCATGCAGGCCGGGGGCCAGGGTCGCCAGGGCCGAGCTCAGCAGCAGGAAGTTGACCGCCCCGGCCATCGCCTGGGCGCCTTGCCCCTGTCGGCTCAGACCGAAGGCGATGGCCACCGCATAGATGAGCGGCATCTGGCTGAACAAGGCGCGACCCGCGAGGGAGAGCACCGCCAGATCCAGCACATCCGGCTGGCCGAGCCGATAGAGCAGGGCGGCCAGCGGCAGGATGGAGACCGGCAACAACAGGGCATAGCCGAGTCGTTGCAGGGATTGAGTCAGGATCTGTCTGGCGTTCTGTACGGGCATAAACGGGCGCTATTTTGTGATGCAGCGCACAGTTTACCTGCAAGGCACCCATTTGGGGATAGGTGCCTGCCTTTTATCGAGCCATTTATTATTTCTGATCAAATAATCGGCGTACGGCCTGATCCGGTGGCGGCGTCAGCAGGCTGACCAGGATGAAGGCGACCAGCCCCAGCCCCAGGCTGGGCACTATGGCGTGCAAGCCGGCCAGCTTGATCCCCCACTGGCTCAGGCCCCCATAGCAGAGGATACCGCTCAGCATGCTGGCCAGCGCCCCCGGGCCATTGGCCCGCGACCAGTAGAGGCCGAGCACCAGCGGCCAGAGGAACACCGCCTGCAGGCCGCCGAAGGCGAGCAGGTTGAGCCAGATGATCATCTCGGGGGGTTGCAGTGCCGCCAGCAGCACCAGGGTGCCGAGGATCAGGGTGCAGAGCAGGGAGAGGCGTGGAATGCGCACCTCCAGCTTCTCTTGGCGAGGATTGAGGTAATTGAGGTAGAGATCCTTCACCAGGGTCGCCGAGGCCTGGATCAGCTGGGAGTCGATGGTGGACATGATGGCCGCCATCGGCGCCGCCAGGAAGACCCCCGCGAGCCAGGGCGGCAGCACCTCCATCATCAGCGAGGGCATGATCTTGTCCGGGCTGTCCATGCCGGGCAGGATGGCGCGCCCCAGGGCGCCGGCCAAATGCATGCCGAACATCAGCAGGGCGCTGACCACGGTGCCGATGAGGATGCCTCTGTGCAACGCCTTGCTGTCCCGGTAGCCGAAGCAGCGCAGGGCCGAGTGGGGCAGGCCCACCACCCCGATGCAGACCAGCACCCAGAAGCTCAGCATGAAGGGCTGGGTCAGCATGTCGCCTGCCCCCTGCGGGCTGACCAGCTTGGGATCGATCACCTTGAGTTGATGGATGAGGTTCGGCAGGCCGTCACCGGCGATGAGTATTCCGGCCAGCAGGGCGCCGGTGCCGATCAGCATGATGATGCCCTGCAGCGCATCCGTCATCACCACGGCGCGAAAGCCGCCGATCACCGTGTAGAGCAGCACGCAGCTGGCAAACAGGAAGAGTCCCTGCTGATAGCTCAGGCCGGTGGCGGTCTCCAGCAGGCGGGCCCCGCCGATGAACTGCACCACCATGGTGGCGATAAAAGCGAGGATGATGGTCACCGAACCCAGCACCACCACCCACTTGCTGCGGTAGCGGGCCCACAGCATGTCGTTGATGGTTACCGCATTGACCCGGCGGGCTATGATGGCGAATTTCTTGCCGAGCACCCCCAGGGTGAGCCAGACGGTGGGCAGCTGGATCATCGCCAGCAGCACCCAGCCTAGGCCTATCTTGTAGGCGGCGCCGGGCCCGCCGATGAAGGAGGATGCCGAGGTATAGGTGGCCACCAGCGTCATGGCCAGCACCAGGCCGCCCATGCTGCGGTTGCCGATGAAGTACTCCTGCACGAAGTCCCCGTTGCTGCGATGGCGGCTGGCCCAGAAGCCGACCCCCAGCACCAGCACCAGATAGATGACGAGGGGGAGCATCAACTCAAGATTCATGTGACGACTCCTCGGTATCCAGCGGGATTTCGATGAACAGGCGATCCACCATCAGCCCGCACAGGCCGATGAACAGCAGTGGCATCAGCATGCAGCTGAGCAGGAACCAGAGCGGCATATCCCAGAGTTCTATCTCTTCCGGGATGAAGTAAGCGGTGCCATACCAGGCAACGAAGTAAAGCAGGGTGAGCAGCAGGCAGAAGGCTGCTTCCCGACGGGCGAGAGCGAAACGGTTCACCTTGGCCTCCGACGATTGAGAGGGGCGCAAGAATAACAAAAAAGGGCCATGTCGCCATGGCCCTTTTTCAGTTGCGGATCCTTGAGGAGCCGAGTTCCGGTACAGCGCGGCGCAGAGTGCCTGCCGCCGTGCCGGAAATGGGAGGTTCTTACAGACCCAACTTCTTGTGCAGATAGTGGATGTTGGTGCCACCGTGCTGGAAGTTTTCGTCCTTCATGATCTCTTTTTGCAGGGCGATGTTGGTCTTGATCCCTTCCACCACCAGCTCGTCGAGGGAGTGACGCATGCGGGCGATGGCGATGTCGCGGTTCTCACCGTAACAGATCAGCTTGCCGATCATGGAGTCATAGTAGGGCGGCACCTTGTAGCCCGCATAGATATGGGACTCCCAACGCACGCCCAGACCACCCGGCGCATGGAAGCGCTGGATCAGGCCAGGAGACGGCATGAAGGTGGCCGGATCTTCGGCGTTGATCCGGCATTCGATGGCATGGCCACGGATGCGGATGTCCTGCTGGGTGATCGACAGGGGCTGACCGGCGGCGATGCGCAGCTGCTCCTTGATCAGATCCACGCCGGTGACCATCTCGGTGACCGGGTGCTCGACCTGGATCCGGGTGTTCATCTCGATGAAGTAGAACTCGCCGTTCTCGTACAGGAACTCGAAGGTACCGGCACCGCGGTAGCCGATCTCGAGACAGGCACGCACGCAGCGCTCACCGATGAACTTGCGCATCTCTTCGGTGATGCCGGGAGCCGGCGCCTCTTCCACCACCTTCTGGTGACGGCGCTGCATGGAGCAGTCCCGCTCACCCAGGTAGAGGGCGGTGCCCTGACCGTCCGCCAAGATCTGGATCTCGATGTGACGCGGGTTCTCCAGGTACTTCTCCATGTAGACCATGTCGTTCTTGAAGAACTGGCCTGCTTCGGATTTGGTCAGGGCGATGGCGGCGGCCAGTTCGGCCTCATTGCGCACCACGCGCATGCCACGACCACCACCGCCACCGGCGGCCTTGATGATCACGGGGTAACCGATCCGCTTGGCGATGGTGGCGTTGCGCTTGGCATCGTTGTCCACCGGGCCGTCGGAGCCGGGTACGCAGGGCACGCCCGCCTTCTTCATCGCCTCGATGGCGGAGACCTTGTCACCCATCAGGCGAATGGTCTCGGCGCGCGGGCCGATGAAGATGAAACCTGATTTTTCGACCACTTCGGCGAAGTCGGCGTTCTCGGAGAGGAAGCCGTAGCCAGGGTGAATGGCGACGGCACCCGTCACCTCGGCGGCGGCGATGATGGCCGGCACGTTGAGGTAGGAGTCCCCACTGGCAGGCTTGCCGATGCAGATGGTTTCGTCGGCCAGCAGCACATGTTTGAGCTCCCGATCGGCGGTGGAGTGAACGGCCACTGTCTTGATCCCGAGCTCTTTGCAGGCGCGCAGGATCCGCAGGGCAATTTCACCTCGGTTGGCGATGACTACTTTGTCCAACATGGGTGGCGTCTTCCCTTATTCGATGATGAACAGTGGCTCGTCAAACTCGACGGCCTGACCATTTTCAGCCAGGATCGCTTTGATCACACCGGCCTTGTCAGACTCGATTTGGTTCATCATTTTCATGGCTTCGACGATGCACAGGGTATCGCCGACATTGACGTGCTGACCAACTTCCACGAACGGCTTGGCTTCCGGGCTGGAGGAGCGATAGAAGGAGCCAACCATGGGGGAGCGCATCAGATGACCACTCGGGGTGGTATCGGCAGCCGGAGCGGCGGCCGCTGCAGCTGTAGCGGCAGGGGCGGCAACCTGTTGCATGGGCGCCTGCTGCATCATCATCTGCGGGGCAACGCTAACCTGGCCGGAGAAATTACGGCTGATGCGAACAGATTCTTCCCCTTCGGAGATTTCCAGCTCGGCGATGCCGGACTCTTCAACCAGTTCAATCAGCTTCTTGATTTTGCGGATATCCATTAGCATTCTCTTTCTTCTTTATCTGATCAGTGATTATCAAGCCGCGCGCAACTGATGCACGGCCGCGGTTAAAGCGAATTGGTAGCCATCGGCACCCAGCCCACAGATCACCCCCTTGGCGACATCAGACAGATAAGAGTGATGACGGAAGGGCTCCCTGGCGTGCACGTTTGACAGGTGCACCTCGATGAAGGGAATGGCGACACCCAGCAGGGCGTCGCGCAGGGCGACGCTGGTATGGGTGAAGGCGGCCGGGTTGATGATGATAAAATCCACCTGGCCCATGGCCTGGTGGATGCGGCCGACCAATTCATGTTCGGCGTTGGATTGCAGGTGATCCAGAGTGACACCGAGTTCGCTGGCGCTTAGCTGCAGATCGGCGACGATCTCATCGAGCGTCTTGCTGCCGTAGATACCCGGTTCCCGCTTGCCCAGCAGATTCAGATTGGGACCGTTGAGCAGGAGAATTCGGTGATGTTGCGACATATTGAGTACATCCTCGATGATAATGCTGCTATCTATCAGCTATCTTGCGGATGACCAGAAATCTAGCCATTTTCTGCGCAATTCGGTGTGCACTGGCACACAGATTTCGCAATTATATTGATTTCGTGAAAATTAGCAGCACTTTACTGGTCTAATCTCTACATCTGTCTGTTTTTTGAGCTTTTCGGCGCCTGCCGGCAAAGGCGGGCGGCAGGGATGACAAAGCCGGCGCAAGGCCGGCTTTGTGGACATGGGCAGGGACCTGCGTCAGGCCGCTTCGGACTTCTCGCGGATGAGCTTGTCGACTACACCCGGATCCGCCAGGGTGGAGATATCCCCCAGGCTGTCGGTCTCGCCCGTGGCGATCTTGCGCAAGATGCGGCGCATGATCTTGCCGGAGCGGGTCTTGGGCAGCCCCTCGGCCCAGTGGATCACGTCCGGGGTGGCGATGGCGCCTATCTCCTTGCGCACCCACTCCTTCACCTCTTTATGCAGCTCGCGGCTCGGCTCTTCCCCGGCGATCAGGGTGACATAGGCATAGATGCCCTGGCCCTTGATCTCGTGGGGAACGCCCACCACCGCTGCCTCGGCGATCTTGGGATGGGCGACCAGCGCCGATTCGATCTCGGCGGTGCCCATGCGGTGACCCGAGACGTTCAGTACATCATCCACCCGACCGGTGATCCAGTAGTAGCCATCCTCGTCGCGACGGGCGCCGTCGCCGGTGAAGTAGCGACCGGGGAAGGTAGAGAAATAAGTCTGCTCGAAGCGATCATGATCGCCGAACACGGTGCGCATCTGGCCCGGCCAGGAGTCGGTGATCACCAGGTTGCCCTCGGTGGCCCCCTCCAGCGGCTCGCCCAGATTGTCCACCAGCGCCGGTTGCACGCCGAAGAAGGGGCGGGTGGCCGAGCCCGGCTTGAGATCGGTCACGCCGGGCAGCGGGCTGATCAGGATGCCGCCGGTCTCGGTCTGCCACCAGGTATCGACGATGGGGCAGCGCTCGTCGCCTATGGTGCGGTAGTACCACTCCCAGGCTTCCGGGTTGATGGGTTCCCCCACAGATCCCATGATGCGCAGGCTGGAGCGGGAGGTACCCTCGATCGCCTCCTTGCCCTTGGCCATCAGGGCGCGGATCGCGGTCGGCGCGGTATAGAGGATGCTGACCTGGTGCTTGTCCACCACTTGGCTCATGCGGTTGGTGGCCGGGTAGTTCGGCACCCCTTCGAACATCAATGTGGTGGCGCCGTTGGCGAGCGGGCCATAGACCAGGTAGGAGTGGCCGGTGACCCAGCCCACGTCGGCGGTACACCAGTAGATGTCTTCTTCGTGATAGTCGAACACGTATTTGAAGGTGAGGGCGGCATAGACCAGGTAGCCGCCGGTGGTGTGCAGCACCCCCTTCGGCTTGCCGGTGGAGCCCGAGGTGTAGAGCACGAACAGCGGATCCTCGGCGCCCATCGCCTCGGGCGGGCAATCCGGGCTGGCCGTGGCGATGGCGTCGTGCCACCAGATGTCCCTGTGGCCGTGCCAGGCGACGTTGCCGCCGGTGCGTTTGAGGACGATCACCTTGCTGATCCGGGTCTCCGGGTTGGTGAGCGCCTCGTCCACGTTCTTCTTGAGCGGGATGGGGCGACCGCCACGCAGCCCCTCGTCGGCGGTGATGACGACGGAGGAGCCGGAGTCGATGATGCGGCCGGCCAGGGCCTCCGGCGAGAAGCCGCCGAAGACGATGCTGTGCACGGCACCGACCCGGGTACAGGCCAGCATGGCGATGGCCGCCTCAGGCACCATGGGCATATAGAGGCAGACCACGTCGCCACGCCTGACCCCTTGCGCCTTGAGCACATTGGCAAACTTGCACACCTCGCCATGCAGCTCGCGGTAGGTCAGCTTGCGATCCTCGGCCGGGTTGTCCCCCTCCCAGATGATGGCCACCTTGTCGCCGCGTTCCACCAGATGGCGATCCAGGCAGTTGGCCGAGACGTTGAGCAGGCCGTCCTCATACCACTTGATGGCGACGTGGCCCGGATCGTAGGAGGTATTCTTGACCCTGGTGTAGGGCTTCATCCAGTCGAGGATCTTGCCCTGCTCCCCCCAGAAGGCGTCCGGATCCTGTACCGACGCCTGGTACATGGCCTCATAACCCGCCTTGTCCAGCAGGGCGCCCTTGCTGATGTGGGCCTTGACCGGGTAGACCTTGTGCTCGCTCATCTGTCACTCCTTTGAATACATTCTCGTCATGATTAGATAACAACTTATACCTTTGGTGTGTGAGGGCAATTAGACTTTTGGATAGCGACGAGAGGATGCGGTGAGGGGCCCCTGGGCACTGGGGATGACAGCAGAAAGGGAGCCAGGGGCTCCCTTTTTCGCGCCATGGGGGAGCTAGCAGCGGAGGCCGCCGTCTGGGGCCAGCTTGCTGGCCAGGTGGGACTTTGACAGCGGGTGGCTGAACAGATAGCCCTGCCCCTCCTCGCAGCGCAGTGACTGCAAGAACTGGCGCTGGGATTGGGTCTCGATGCCTTCGGCGGTGACCGCCATGCCGAGACTGTCCGCCAGATGGACTATGGTGCGGCACAGCTCCCGGCTGTGCTTGTCATCGGGCAGGGCCTGGACGAAGGTCCTGTCTATCTTGATGCGATCGATGGGCAGGCTTTTCAGCAGGCTGAGGGAGGAGAAGCCGGTGCCGAAATCATCGATGGCGATCTGCACCCCCAGCGCCTTGAGACGGGTAAACAGCTGCAGGCTCTGATCCACGCTCTGGATGATGCTCTCGGTCACTTCTAGCTCCAGCAACGCCGGCGGGAAGCCGGTCTCCGCCAGGATGGCGGCCACCCGCTCCACATAGTCGAGGGCACGCATCTCCCTGACCGACACATTGACGGACAGGCGGGGCACCGAGAGGCCGTTCGCCAGCCAGCGCTGACCCTGCTGACAGGCGGTGCGCATCACCCACTCGCCGAGCCGCTCTATCAGGCCGCACTCCTCCGCCACCGGGATGAAGCGGGCGGGGGATATGACGCCCTCGCTCGGGTGCTGCCAGCGCACCAGGGCCTCCAGCCCACTGAGCCGATCGCTGGCCAGATCCGTCATGGGTTGATACAGCAGGCGAAACTGCTGCTGGGCCATGGCCTTGATCAGCCCCTGCTCCAGCAGCATGCGCTCCCTGCGCTGCTCGGCCATGGCGGGGGAGTAGAACAGATGGCCGTTATGGCCCTGGCGCTTCGCCTCGTGCATGGCGCTGTCGGCCGCGCTGATGAGGGCGTCCGCGCTCTGGCCATGATCCGGGTAGAGCGCTATGCCGATGCTGGCCGAGACGGCCACCTGCTCCTGCCCCAGCTCGACCGGCTCGTGCAGGCTGAGCAGCAGTTGCTCGGCCAGGGCCACCAGGCGCTGTGGCTGCTCGACCCCGGGGATCAGCAGCAGAAACTCGTCCCCGCCGAGCCGGGTGGCCAGATCGTCGGGGCGCAGGCGATGGCGGATGCGCCGGGCCAGCTGCTTGAGCAGTTGATCCCCGGCGTCGTGCCCCAGGTTGTCGTTGATCAGCTTGAAGCCGTCGAGATCGATGAACAGCAGGGCAAGCTGGTGCTGGTTGAGCCTGGCTGCCTCTAGCTCCAGCGCGAGCCGCTCCTGCAACAGGCGGCGATTGCCGAGATCGGTGAGGGGATCATGGTAGGCGAGGTGCTGGAGTCGGGCCTCGGCTTGCTGCAGCCGCGCTTCCTGGCTGCGGTAGACGGCCTCCTGGTCGATGTTGCGCATGGTGACGAGGAGGCTCTCCGGGGCACCTCTGGCATCCAGCATGGGGCTGCAACTGGCCTGCCAGTATCGCGACCACGCCGGATGGAGGGGGTTGCTCCCCTTCAGGATCAGTGAGGAGTGCGGTAGCGCCTGAGTGATGGGGGGCGTCTGCAGGGGAGCGAAACCGGGGTTTATCTCGAGCAGGCTCTTGCCGAGCAGTTCCGCCAGGGGAAGGCCATGGATCTCGGCGAAGGTCCCATTGACGCTGCGGCATCTGAGCTCACGATCGAATACCCCTATGCCAAACGGCGCTAGATCGAATAACTGCTGCAATTCATGGAGGGACAGCTGCGGGAGGCAGGGATCCTGAACCGATTCGGGTAGCGCTTTTGCCATGGAGGCTCCTGAATTGATGTTGTTGTCATTTACTGCTGAGAGTCAGTATGGCAGGAAGTCACCGGAGGGAAAGCAAGCCAGGGAATGGAGTCAAATCAAGGGGATGTCAGCCTTTCTGGCGACCGAATGCCTGGATGCCACGCACCAGTACCAGCAGACCCAGCAGGTGAAAAGGCAAGGCGAGGGCGAGTAACAGCAGCCAGTGGGCGGTGCTGCCGCTGCAGTTGATGAAATCTGCCCAGGCCACCAGCAGGGTGAGCATGCCAGCTATCTGGAAGCGGCGGCGCAGCACGACCTCCACCCCCAGGTTGGCGAGATAGAGGGTCAGCAGTATGCCGGCGAAGCCGGTGAGCTGGGCGGCGCCGTAGAGCTCCCTGTCCGGGTTGAACAACAGGGCCGCCAAGGGAAGCAAGCCCTGGTCCATCGGAATAAAGGTGAGCAGCCAGCAGGCGATCAACAGCAGGGCCGTCTTCATGGCATCGAGCGCCGGCAGATCATGAGCAGCAGGGCCCTCTTCATCCGATCAGTCGGCGGCTTGCGCTGGCTTGATAAGGTTGAGGTAGTTGGCATCCATGCCGAGGAAGACCCCCAGCAGGCGGGCACTGGCGCCGTAGAAGCCAAACCGGTCGGCCTTGCGGCAGGCCTGCTCGAAGTCGGCAAACCAGCCGAGCAGGTGTTGATGCAGCAGCGCCTCCTGCTCCTGCAGCCACTGCGCTCGCTCGACCGCGGTGCTGGCCTCGGCGGCGCGGATGATGAGACTGCCCATCAGGTCCAGCTCGATGGCCAGGTGATCGGCAGGCTCCTTGTACTTGTCGCTGACGTCTATGCCCAGCCGCTGCAGGCGAGCCTGCATCTCGGTCATGGGCGCCTGCATCAGCAGCCTGACATCGCCCCGATAGAGGGACTCGTAGGGCAGGGCCCCCTGCGTGGGATCGACCAGGAACAGAGCGGCGAAGTCGGCGGCCAGCTCCCGCTGGCGATCCGGGCGCACCAGCAGGCGGGCGATGGCGTCGTTGAGCTCGGCCACGGCGTCGCGCATGGGATCCAGCGTGGAGAGACTCTTCAGGAAGCTGCGCACATCGTAGCTGTCATACTCGGCGATCTGATCATCGTTGAGCTCGGCGGCAAACAGGGTGGAAAACCACCAGTAGAGTTCGGCCCGGCGTTCGCTGGTAGCCATAAATTCCTGCATTTTTCCTCCGTGGATGACAATCGGGAGCCTGGATGGCCCCCGATTCTAACGACTTTAAAAATAAAGGAAACTCAAGGGGCGGTTTTGACCGGCACCGCTCACAGTGTCGGGAGCATGGGGTCGATGCCGGTGCGCCGATACCGGTGGGGGACTGCTGGCGCCTGGCCCTGGAATTGCTCGATAGCCTGGTGTGGGCCCTGGTGGTCTGGGCCACCAGGGCGCTTGTCCCAGAACATCGAAGCGCAGACGGGATCAGGCCGGTGGCCGGCTCTCGAACTGCGGGCAGTCGTCTCCGATCTGGTGCCAGGGCGCCTTGGAGCCGACGAAGATGTGAAAGGCCGGTTGCTGGCTCGGCACATCATCGAGCACGCCGAGTCGCAGGTTGATCTTGCCGCTGCTGTGCTTCTGGCTGAACAGGCTGGAGCCGCAGTGACGGCAGAAGGCGAGGGAGGTCTCCGCCGACTTCTGGAAGCGGGCGATGGCCTCGGCTCCCCGCACTATGGTCACCTTGTCCCCGTCCAGCCCGCCGACCGAGGCGTAATCCGACCCCGAAAACTTGCGGCACTCGCTGCAATAGCAGTTGCCCATGTAGTCGAATCGATCCGGCAGGCTCAGGCCGACGGCCCCGCACAGGCAACTGGCGTGTAGCATCCTCATCTCTCTTCCTCGTATTGGGTTGGTGGCTCAGGCCATGTTAGTCGTCCTTCGCGCGAAACAGGACCCGCTTGCACTTGGCGCAGGCCCACTCGCGCCGAAAGTCGGCCAGATGGACCAGACCGACCTCCAGCTGCTTGTGGTGACCGCAGTGGCAGCAGAACACTATCTTGCCGTCCACCGCGTCCGGATGGGCCGCCAGGTATTGGGCCCGGGTGGGCAGCTCCTCCCAGTGGGTGCTCGGGACGCGCTTGCGTTGATGGGTGTAGTAGACCCAGTAGAACAGAAAGAAAGCAACCAGGATGATGAAGGTCAGCAGATGATCCATCGCGATGTTCCCCGTGTCGGTGTGCCCAGTATTCAATCAAAATTCGATTCGAATGAATATGTTACAAGAGCGGGTCGGCCCCGGTTGTGATCCGCTTCGGATTTTGACTCAGGGAGCGACCGCCGCCGTGCCGACCCGCTAGACGGGGCGGAAGCCGCCATCGGAGCGGGCGTCGTCGGGTTCGCTCAGGGGGGCTGGATACCGATCTGGCCCTGCTCGGCCAGCCGAGGTCCGGCAGTTGATCGCGCTGGTGTTGTTTGCCGAACACTTCGTAAAACTGGAGACGGGCGGGTCTGAAACGGGGGCGCCAGCGCCACAATTTGCGGCGGCGGTGGGGGAGTGGCACGACGGGCTGGCAGGGGAAATGGCGTCGCCGACCTAAATTACTTTGCATTTTATAACATGGATTCAACATTTTTTTGGGTGGTCGGACTGTCTCTTTGATCCCGCTCCGGTTACAATGCGCGGGCCCACTTCATCTATCGCGCAAACGATTTTCAGGAGATAAACGGATGTTGAAACGTGACATGACCATCGCCGGCTACGATCCCGAGCTGTGGCAGGCCATCACAGACGAAACCCGTCGTCAGGAAGAACATATCGAGCTGATCGCGTCTGAGAACTACACCAGCCCCCGCGTCATGGAAGCCCAAGGCTCCCAGCTGACCAACAAGTACGCCGAAGGCTATCCGGCCAAGCGTTACTACGGTGGTTGCGAATACGTCGATGTGGTCGAGACCCTGGCCATCGAACGCGCCAAGGAACTGTTTGGTGCCACTTACGCCAACGTGCAGCCGCACTCCGGCTCCCAGGCCAACAGCGCCGTCTACATGGCCCTGCTGCAGCCGGGCGACACCGTGCTGGGGATGAACCTGGCCCACGGCGGTCACCTGACCCACGGTTCCCCGGTGAACTTCTCCGGCAAGCTGTACAACATCATTCCTTACGGCATCGATGAGTCCGGCAAGATCGACTACGAGGAGATGGAGCGTCTGGCGGTTGAGCACAAGCCGAAGATGATGATCGGCGGCTTCTCCGCTTTCTCCGGTGTGGTCGACTGGGCGCGCATGCGCGAAATCGCCGACAAGATCGGTGCCTGGCTGTTCGTCGACATGGCCCACGTGGCGGGTCTGATCGCCGCTGGCGTCTACCCGAACCCGGTGCCCCACGCCCACGTGGTCACCTCCACCACCCACAAGACCCTGGCCGGTCCCCGTGGTGGTCTGATCCTCTCCGCCGCCGATGACGAAGATCTGTACAAGAAGCTGAACTCCGCCGTCTTCCCGGGCGGCCAGGGCGGCCCGCTGATGCATGTCATCGCCGGCAAGGCCGTGGCCTTCAAGGAAGCGCTTGAGCCGGAATTCAAGACCTACCAGGCCCAGGTCGTCAAGAACGCCAAGGCCATGGTCGAGGTGTTCTTGGCCCGCGGTTACAAGATCGTCTCCGGCGGTACCGACAACCACCTGATGCTGGTGGACCTGATTGGTCGCGAGCTGACCGGCAAAGAGGCCGATGCGGCCCTTGGCAAGGCCAACATCACGGTCAACAAGAACTCGGTGCCCAACGATCCGCGCTCCCCGTTCGTGACCTCCGGCGTGCGCCTGGGTACCCCGGCCATCACCCGCCGCGGTTTCAAGGAAGCCGAGAGCAAGCAGCTGGCTGGCTGGATCTGTGACGTGTTGGACAACCCTGCCAACGACGAAGTGCTGGCCAACGTGCGTGAGCAGGTGCTGGACATCTGCCGCCGCTTCCCGGTCTATGCCTGATAAGTCGGTTGTGCCGATGTGAGACCAATGCCACCCTCGGGTGGCATTGTTTTTTGGGTCTCGGTGCCGCCATGGGCCGAGCGTCATAGGCAGACAGAGGAGGTTCCATGTCCCATGCCAGCGATGAGGAGTCGATCCTCTCCATCCGTGCCCAGTACCACTTTCGCCCGGCGCCCGAGGGGTTGCTGGCGTGGGATGTGCGCCGACTGGTGCGGCTGAGCCGCGGGCTGCCGGTTCAAGCTGTGCCGCTGGCACAGCTTGTCGAATTGGATTCCGAGCACTGGTACGGGCATGGGAACATCCGGCCCACGGTGCGCAGCATCATAGAGCACTGTCAGCTGATGCTGGCCGCCGATCTCGCCTATCCCATCATTCTGGACAGTGCGGGACGGGTCATGGATGGCATGCACAGGGTGAGCAAGGCCTTGATGCAGGGCCACACCCATATCGATGCCGTACAGTTTGTGCTGGATCCGGCGCCCGACCATGTGGGGCGGGATCCCGACTCCTTGCCCTATGACGACTGATTGGCGCCGCCGTAGCGAGCCCGATGCCACCCTGGGGTGGCATTGTTTTTTCTGGGCTTTTACCGGTTTTGGGTGGCCGTGTTACACTGGCTGACCAAGATCCTGACCCCTTGTGGCAGGTGCCCTGTTTGTTTGCGCCGGAGGTCCGATGCATTGCCCTTTCTGTAGCGCCGTTGATACCAAGGTGATCGATTCCCGTCTGGTGGCAGAAGGCCATCAGGTGCGTCGTCGCCGCGAGTGTTTGCTCTGCCACGAGCGGTTCACCACCTTCGAGATGGCCGAGCTGGTGATGCCGCGCATCATCAAGTCCAATGGTTCTCGCGAGCCCTTCAACGAAGACAAGCTGCGGGGCGGCATCTTGCGGGCACTGGAAAAACGCCCGGTGAGCATGGAAGCCATCGAGAAGGGGGTCAACCACATCAAGTCCCGCCTGCGCGCCACCGGTGAGCGGGAGGTGGCCTCCCAGCTGGTGGGCAACCTGGTGATGGACGAGCTCAAGACCCTCGACAAGGTGGCCTACATCCGCTTCGCCTCCGTCTATCGCAGCTTCGAAGACATTCGCGAATTTGGCGAAGAGATCGCCAAGCTGGAAAAGTGATGGTATCGGGTGGGCAAGCTGATATCCGCTTCGTTTCCACCTATCGCAGCTTCGAAGACATTCGTGAGTTCGGTGAAGAGATCGCCAAGCTGGAGAAATAAGCTTCCCCAACGTCCGATTAGGACGCGCTAATCGAACCTACAACGCCCATTTTCTCGCTTTGAACGGGAGCCCAGATGTTTAGTCAAGATGATTACCAATGGATGAGTCGGGCCCTCGAACTGGCCCGCCGTGGTCGTTACACCACGGCCCCCAATCCCTGCGTCGGCGCCGTGCTGGTGAAGGCCGGGGTGGTGGTCGGGGAGGGTTGGCACCAGCGTGCCGGCGAACCCCATGCCGAGGTCTATGCGCTGCATGCCGCCGGTGAAGAGGCCCGCGGCGCCACCGCCTACGTGACCCTGGAGCCCTGCTCCCATCATGGTCGCACCCCACCCTGCGCCGAGGCGCTGATCAAGGCCGGGGTGACCCGGGTGGTCGCCGCCATGGTGGATCCCAATCCCCAGGTGGGGGGCCGTGGCCTGCGCATGTTGTCGGAGGCCGGCATCAAGGCCGATTTCGGCCTGCTCAGCGCCGAGGCCGAGGCGCTTAACCCGGGTTTCTTCAAGCGGATGCGCACCGCCTTCCCGCAGGTGACGGTCAAGCTGGGCGCCAGCCTGGATGGCCGCACCGCCATGGCGAGCGGCGAGAGTCAGTGGATAACCGGCCCCCTGGCCCGCGCCGACGTGCAGCGCCTGCGGGCCCGCCACGACGCCGTGCTCTCCAGCGCCGAGACGGTGCTGACCGATGGCGCCTCCCTCAACGTGCGTTGGGACGAGCTGCCCGCCTCCGTCAAGGCGGTCTATCCCAAGGAGGCCCTGCGTCAGCCGCTGCGGGTCATCATCGACTCCCAGAACCGCTTGACCCCTGACTTGCCGCTGTTCAAGACCACGGGGCCCGTGCTGCTGGCCCGTCACAAGGTCGGCGGTGACTGGCCCGACTGGGTGCAGCAGCTGGAGCTGCCGCTGCTGGATGGCAAGCTGGATCTGGTCAGCCTGTTCATGCTGCTGGCCAAGCAGAACATCAACTCAGTGTTGGTGGAGGCGGGGCCGCGGCTGTGCGGCGCCCTGTTGGGCAAGGGGCTGGTGGATGAGCTGGTGCTCTATCAGGCTCCCAAGCTGCTGGGGGATGAGGGGCGCGGCCTGTTCCATCTGCCCGAGTTGACCCGCCTGTTCCTGGCACCCAAGCTCAACATCAAGGATGTGCGGCTGGTGGGGCAGGATATCCGCATCACGGCCCGGGTGGTCTGACTCTTCAACGCTTAGCCGGGGCCGGTTGGGCCCCGTCATCATCAAGGTGATCTGCATGTTTACCGGCATTATCGAAGCGATGGGTACCCTGGCCGCCTTGCGCCGCCAGGGGGAGGACATGGCCCTCACAGTGCACGCCCCCAGCCTGGACTTCAGCGACATAAAACTCGGCGACTCCATCGCCACCAACGGCGTCTGCCTGACGGTGGTGAGCCTGGGGGACAAGAGCTACACCGCCGACGTCTCCCTGGAGACCCTGTCCCGCACCGGCTTCGCCGCGGCCAAGGTGGGCGATCCCGTCAACCTGGAGAAGGCGCTGATGCCGACTTCCCGCCTCGGCGGCCACCTGGTCTCCGGTCACGTGGATGGGGTGGGGGAGGTGAAGAGCAAGTCCAGCAGCGGCCGCGCCATCGAGTATTGGATAGTTGCGCCGGCGGAGCTCTCCCGCTACATCGCCGAGAAGGGCTCGATCGCGGTGGATGGCATCAGCCTCACGGTCAATGCGGTGCAGGGCAACCTGTTCCGCCTCACCATAGTGCCCCACACCGCCCAGGAGACCACCATAGCCCGCTGGAAGCCGGGCCATCGCGTGAACCTCGAGGTGGATCAGATAGCCCGTTATCTGGAGCGACTGATGCAGGGCAAGGCGCAGGAGAGCGGCGGCTCTAGCCTGACCCTGGAGAAGCTGGCGCAATCCGGCTTCCAGTGAGGAGGTGGCGGGCAACGAAAAGGGTTTTCTGTGATCCCGCCCCGGTTGAAATGGGGGCCTGCGCCCCCATCTAGGACAGAATGACGCAGTATCAAGTCGAGCCTGCAGGCTCAATCCCCGAAGCATGTTGATGGAGTAGCCCATGGCGCTGAGCACAACCCAGGAAATCATTGCCGATATCAAGGCTGGCAAGATGGTGATCCTGATGGATGACGAAGACAGGGAGAATGAAGGGGACCTCATCATGGCCGCCTCCTGTGTCCGGCCGGAAGATATCAACTTCATGGCCCGTTACGGCCGTGGGTTGATCTGCCTGACCCTGACCCGGGATCGCTGCAAGCAGCTGGCGCTGCCGCTGATGGTTGATCGCAACAACGCCCAGTTCTCTACCGCCTTCACCGTGACCATAGAGGCCGCCGAAGGGGTGACCACCGGCATCTCCGCCGCCGACCGCGCCGTCACCGTACAGGCCGCGGTGGCCCCGAACGCCAAGGCCGCCGATCTGGTACAGCCTGGCCACATCTTCCCGCTGATGGCGCAGGATGGTGGCGTGCTGACCCGCGCCGGTCACACCGAGGCGGGTTGCGATCTGGCCCGGCTGGCGGGCCATGAGGCGGCCTCCGTCATCGTCGAGATCCTCAACGAAGATGGCACCATGGCCCGTCGCCCGGATCTGGAAGTGTTCGCCGAGCAGCACGGCATCCGGCTCGGCACCATCGCCGACCTCATCGAGTACCGCAACCAGCACGAGACCACGGTCGAGCAGGTGGCCGAGTGCAAGCTGCCCACCGAGCATGGCGAATTCGACCTCATCACCTTCCGCGACACCATCGACAACCAGGTGCACTTCGCCCTGAAGAAGGGGAATATCCAGGCCGATACCCCGACTCTGGTGCGGGTCCACTTGCACGACGTGCTGAGCGATCTGCTGCTGACCGACCGTCACAGCGCCCGCAGCTGGCCCTTGCCCAAGTCCATGGCGCGTATCGCCGAGGAGGGCGGCGTGCTGGTGATCCTGGGGGCTGAAGCCCAGGGTGATGAGCTGCTGGCCCGGGTCAAGGCCTTCGAGGCCGCCGACAAGGGGCTGCAACCGGAAGGGGCCAAGTGGCAGGGCACCTCGCGCCGGGTCGGCGTGGGCTCCCAGATCCTCAAGGCGCTCGGCGTCGGCAAGATGCGGCTGCTGAGCTCCCCCAAGAAATATCACGCCCTCGGCGGCTTCGGCCTGGAAGTGGTGGAGTACGTCGGCGAATAAGCGCCGGACGGAGGAGGAGGCGGCTGCCGTGCCCGCCCGGGGCATGCCATGGGCTCCCCTGGCGGATCAACGTGGCGGCCGCATGAATCGCCAAACCATGCTCGCCTCGTGCGGGCATGGTTTTTGTCGTGGGTCTGTTGTGCTAGAATGTGCGCACTTTTGACTCCGGCCCTTTTTGATTGCACAGAGACAGGATTTCCAATGAAGATTATCGAAGGAAATATCGCCGCTCCCGAGGCGCGTGTTGCTATTGTCGTTGCCCGTTTCAACAGCTTCATCAATGAAAGCCTGGTGGATGGTGCGGTGGATGTACTGAAGCGTCAAGGCCAGGTCCAGGACAGCAATCTGACCCTGGTACGAGTGCCGGGTGCCGTCGAAATTCCCTTGGCTATCAAGAAGCTGGCCAAGAGTGGTCAATACGATGCCATCATCGCGCTGGGCACCGTCATCCGCGGTGGTACCTACCACTTCGAGCTGGTGGCAAGCGAGAGCAGCAAGGGCATGGCCCAGGTAATGATGGAATATGAGATTCCGGTTGCCTTCGGTGTGCTGACCACCGAAAACATTGAACAAGCCATCGAGCGCGCCGGTACCAAGGCGGGTAACAAGGGTGCAGAGGCTGCACTGAGCGCGCTCGAAATGATCAACGTCCTGAAACAGCTTGAGGAATAAATACATTGAAACCGTCCGAGCGCCGTAAAGCCCGCCATTGCGCCACCCAGGCCATCTACCAGTGGCAGATGACCAAGGCCAACGTGGGCGACATCGAAGAGCAGTTCAAGATCGATCAGGACACCAAGGGTGTGGACCTGAGCTATTTCCGCGATCTGCTGTTCGGGGTAGCCGTTCACTGCAACGAGCTGGACAAGGTGTTCTCACCTTTCCTCTCCCGTCCGCTGGAAGAAGTGGACATGGTGGACAAGGCGATCCTGCGTCTGGCGACCTACGAGCTGACCCGTCGTGATGATGTGCCGCCCCGTGTGGTGATCAACGAAGCGATCGAGCTGGCCAAAGCCTTTGCTGCCGATGACAGCCACAAGTTTGTCAACGGTGTACTGGACAAGGTGATCAAGACGCTGAGCAAGCGTTGATCCTGCCGTCCATCAGCATTAAGAGAGGAGCCAGCCTAACCGCTGGCTTTTTACTGTATGGGTGAATTTGAGCTGATTGAGAAGTACTTCAAGGTCCCCCACGCCCGCAAGGACGTGGTGATGGGCCCTGGAGATGACTGCGCCCTGCTGACCCTGCCCGCCGATACCCAGCTGGCGGTGAGCACTGATACCCTGGTCAGCGGCGTGCATTTCTTTCCCGACATGGATCCGGTGGATCTCGGCTACAAGGCGCTGGCGGTCAATCTGTCCGATCTCGCCGCCATGGGCGCCGAGCCGCGCTGGGTCTCCATGGCGCTGACCCTGCCTGCCATCAACGAGGCCTGGGTCGCCGGCTTCGCCGAGGGTTTCCTCGAGCTCGCCGAATACTACAACGTGGCGCTGGTGGGCGGGGACATGACCCGCGGGCCGCTCTCCATCACCGTCTCGGTGAAGGGATCCGTGCCGACCGGGCGGGCGCTGCTGCGCAGCGGTGCCAAGGCCGGCGACGGCATCTATGTCACCGGTACCCTGGGGGACGCGGCCCTGGCACTGTCCCACCTGCTCGGCAAGCGGGCACTCAACGAGAACCAGCTGGCCGCGGTGCTGCCGCGCCTCGATCATCCCCATCCCCGCATCCTGGCGGGGCAGGCGCTACGCGGGCTGGCGAACAGTGCGCTGGATCTCTCCGACGGCCTGGCCTCGGATCTCGGTCACATCCTCAAGGCCTCCGGGGTGCGGGCGCAGATCGATCTCGGCCTGCTGCCGCTCTCGCCGGTGCTGCAGGATGCGGTGCCCGAGCGGGATGCCTGGCAACTGGCGCTGGCCGGCGGCGATGATTACGAGCTCTGCTTCACAGTGCCGGAGGATCATCGCGGCGTGCTGGACACGGCGCTCGCCAACTGTGGCGTCAAGTTCACCCGCATCGGTCGCATCCTGGCGGGCGAGCCGGGCATCGACTACGTGCGGGGCGAGCTGCCGGTCGAGCTTCACCTCAAGGGTTGGGATCACTTCGCATGATAAAACCCGAGCTGAAGAAGCTGAACCTGAAGAATCCCCGCCACCTGCTGGCGGTGGGGTTCGGCGCCGGTCTGTCACCCAGGGCGCCGGGCACCATGGGGACCCTAGTGGCCATACCGCTCTACCTGATGGCGAGCGGGCTCTCCACCCCCTGGTTCATCGCCCTGCTGGCGGTGGGCTTCGTGGTGGGGATCTGGCTCTGCCAGGGGGCCACCGACGCCATCGGCATGCCGGATCACGGCGCCATCGTCTGGGACGAGGTGATAGGCTTCGGGGTGACCATGATAGCGGCCCCCGCCGGTTGGGAGTGGGTACTGGCCGGATTCGTGCTGTTCCGGCTGTTCGATGTGCTCAAGCCCTGGCCCATCTCCTGGTTCGATCGCCGCATTCACGGCGGCGTCGGCATCATGCTGGACGATCTCATCGCCGGCCTGTTCGCCCTGCTGTGCATGCAGCTGCTGGCACTCTGGTGCCTGTGAGTCAGCGCCCTACCAGATGAGTGCAGGCCCGGCTTCATGCCGGGCCGATTTGCCCCCCTTGTTTTGTATGCAATTATGGCCGCTTCCTGTCCCTTGGGCCGATCGGCCCTGCGGCGGAACATGCTGCTTTCCCCCTATTTACCTCTGCTTACTTTTCCTTCATCCAGATATGCTGTCGTTAAAAAATCATTTCACATAAATATTCACTACTCATTCGAGCCTTGCTAGGCTAGGTGGAATAGTTGATACGGTTGCTTGTTGCGTCATTGTTGAAATTTAAATAAGACAATCGCTCGCATCGCCATCACAATCTCTGGTAATGTGATTTATATCGACATTTTACGCCTATGGTCAGTGTGTTATCTGCGCAAAGTATTGCGAAATTGTATAACTGGATCATTTACACCCGCGGGCAAACCGACTAACTTACTCGCGGGTTATTCCAAAAAAATGCAAAAAACCCGCCCGGATCGCTGGTTTGGCTGCCTCATGGATTGAGCGTTTCTTACTCACACTAAGCACTCAAGATAAGTACCCAAGGCACAACCAGCATCTGCGGCTGATTTACGGACGAATTATTTGGGACGGATGTCCCCCGCAGAGGTAACCATGTCCTTGCTCGAAGTGAAAAACTTGCGGATCGAGTACCCCTCCCGCTATGGGGTGCTGGCCGCGGTGAAGGATCTCTCTTTCTCTGTCGAAAAGGGAGAGATCGTCGGAGTGGTCGGCGAATCAGGTGCCGGCAAATCCACCATCGGCAATGCCGTCATCGATCTGTTGAGCCCACCCGGCCGCATCGCCCGGGGTGACATCTACCTCAATGGCGAGCTCATCTCCGGCAAGAGCCAGAACGAGATGCGGGCCATCCGTGGCTCCCGTATCGGCTTCATTTTCCAGGATCCCATGACCTCCCTCAACCCGCTGTTCACCGTCGAACAGCAGCTGGTGGAGACCATACTGGCCAATACCGATCTCTCCCGCGACGCCGCCTTTGCCAAGGCGCTTGAGCTGATGGGCGCGGTCGGGATCCCGCAGCCGGACGTGCGCATCAAGCAGTATCCTCATCAATTCTCCGGTGGCATGCGCCAGCGGGTAGTCATCGCCATCGCCCTGTCGGGGGATCCCGAGCTCATCATCGCCGATGAGCCGACCACGGCGCTGGACGTTTCCATTCAGGACCAGATCCTGCAGCTCATTCGCAACCTCTGCAAGGAGCGTCAGGTGGGCTGCATGCTGGTGACCCACGACATGGGCGTGGTCTCCAACGTCACCGACAAGGTGGCGGTGATGTATCGCGGCGATCTGGTGGAGTTCGGCACCACCGAACAGGTGCTGGGTAGCCCCAGCCACCCTTATACCCGTAGCCTCATCTCGGCGGTGCCCCGCTCCGACGTCAAACTGGTGCGCTTCCCGCTGGTCTCCTACATCGAAGACGCCAGCGCGCCGGATCTCAGCATCGATCTCAAGACCCACTGGCTCGGCCAGAGCCAGGATGAGCGCAGCTATGAAGGCGCGCTGCTGCGGGTGGAGAACGTGGATCTGAGGTTCGTCACCAAGAATTCCATCTTCCCGAGCCGTCGCCAGTATGTGCGCGCCTGCAACAACATCAGCTTCGAGATCTTCGAGGGGGAAACCTTCGGTTTGGTGGGGGAGTCGGGCTCCGGCAAGTCCACCATAGCCCGTGCCATCACCGGCCTCTATCCGCCCGATACCGGCAAGATAGTGTTCGAGGGGATCGACCTCACCGCCCTGAAAGGGGAGCATGAGCGCCGCCCGCTGCGCCGCCAGATGCAGATGGTGTTCCAGAACCCTTACTCCTCGATGAACCCGCGCATGAAGGTGCGTGACATCATCGCCGAGCCCATTCGCTTCCATAAACTAGCCAGCAGCGAGAGCCAGATCCAAGGGATAGTGAGCGACTTGCTGGATCACGTCGGCCTCGGCCGGGGGGCAGGGGTCAAGTATCCCCACGAGTTCTCCGGTGGCCAGCGCCAGCGCATCTCCATCGCCCGCGCCCTGGCGACCCGGCCGCGCTTCCTCATCTGCGACGAGCCGACCTCGGCGCTGGATGTCTCGGTGCAGGCCCAGATCCTCAACCTGCTCAAGGATTTGCAACAGGAGCTTGGGCTCACCATGCTGTTCATCAGCCACGACCTGCCGGTCATTCGCCAGATGTGTGATCGCATCGGGGTGATGCAGCACGGTCATCTGGTGGAGGTGGCCGAGACCGAGAAACTCTTTACCAATGCCGAGCATGAGTACAGCCGCAAGCTGATCTCCCTCATGCCGGAATTTAAGGGAATGTCCCGCGAGGGGCTGGAAATCGCAAGCTAGGAAAGCACCGGCTCGCCGGTCTGTTTATCAACGATAGTGTCAATAAAAAAGCCAAAAGCATGGAGAAAGACATGAAGAAAGGATTATCCAAGATTGCCATGGCGCTGTTCGCCGCTGGTCTCGCGTTTAACGTCTCTGCCGCCAACATCACAGTGGCCGTCGCCTCCGACGCCACCTCGCTGGATCCGCAGGAGCAGCTCTCCGGCCAGACCCTGGAGATGTCTCACCTGGTGTTCGATCCGCTGATGCGTTACACCCAGGATCTGCAGTTCGAGCCGCGCCTGGCCGAGAAATTTGAGCGCATCGACGACAAGACAGTGCGTTTCCACCTGCGCAAGGGCGTCAAGTTCCACTCCGGCAACGCGTTCACCGCCGATGACGTGGTCTGGACCGTCAACCGCCTGAAGGCCTCTCCCGACTTCAAGGCCATCTTCGACCCCATCGCCGAGGTGAAGAAGGTCGATGACCTGACCGTCGATCTGATCACCGCCAAGCCGTTCCCGCTGGTGCTGCAGACCGTCACCTACATCTTCCCGATGGACTCCAAGTTCTACACCGGCAAGGATGAAGCCGGCAAAGACAAGGCCGAGATCGTCAAGAACGGCAGCTCCTATGCCTCCACCCATGTCTCAGGTACAGGTCCGTTCAGCGTCAAGTTCCGTGAGCAGGGCGTCAAGCTCGAGTACGTTCGCAACGCCAACTACTGGGACAAGGCTTCCAAGGGTAACGTCGAGAACCTGACCGTGGTGCCGATCAAGGAAGATGCAACCCGCGTAGCCGCCCTGCTGGGTGGTGACGTGGACATGATCTACCCGGTCGCCCCGAACGATCTGGAGCGCGTGAAGAACGGCAAGGATTCCCAGCTGGTCACCCTGTCCGGTACCCGTGCCATCATCATCGAGCTGAACCAGAACACCAACCCGGCGCTGAAAGACAAGCGCGTGCGCCAGGCGATCAACTACGCCATCAACCAGGTGGGCATAGTCGACAAGATCAACAAAGGCTTCGGCACCCCGGCCGGCCAGCTGAGCCCGAAAGGCTATGCCGGCTACAACGAGGCGCTCAAGCCCCAGTATGATCTGGCCAAGGCCAAGGAGCTGATGAAGGAAGCCGGTTACGAGAAGGGCTTCAAAGTGAGCTTCATCTCCCCGGCCGCCCGTTACGTCAACGACGTCAAGATCGCCCAGGCGGTCTCCGCCATGCTGTCCAAGATCAACATCAAGGTGGATCTGAAGACCATGCCGGTGGCCCAGTACTGGCCCGAGTTTGACAAGTGCGCCTCCGACATGCAGCTGATTGGCTGGCATGCGGACACCGAAGACAGTGCGAACTTCTTCGAGTTCCTGACCTTCACCAAGGATGCCAAGACCGGCATGGGTCAGTACAACTGCGGCGGTTATGCCAACGCAGAAGCTGACAAGATGGTGATGGAAGCGAACACCGAGACAGATCCGGCCAAGCGTGCCGCCATCCTGCAGAAGGTGGAAGCCATGCTGATCGACGACGCTGCCTATGTGCCGTTGCACTGGGAAGACCTGGCCTATGGCGCCAAGAAGAACGTCGACATCAAGCCGGTGGTCAACGTGATGAACTTCCCTTACCTGGGTGACCTGGTGGTCAACAAGTAAGTAGAGTCGCAAGGAAGGACCCGGCGGGGGCAGCCATCGGCGCCCCCGCCATTAACAGAAGCCTGTGCCAAGACACAGGCCACGTAGAAGGACAAGCATGTTTACATTCCTGCTGAAACGGTTCTATCAGGCCGTGATAGTGATGTTCGTCATCAGCCTGGTCGCCTTCTCCATCCAGGACAACCTGGGGGATCCGCTGCGCGAGCTGGTGGGACAATCCGTCTCCGAGTCCGTGCGCCATGAGTTGCGCGAAAAGATGGGCCTTAACGATCCCTTTTTGGTGAAATACAGCCGCTTCTTGCAGAACGCAGTGCAAGGGGATCTGGGCACCTCCTACTTCTTCAAGCGACCAGCCCTCGAGGTCATCCTCGACAAGCTGGTGGCTACTCTTGAGCTGGTCTTTGCCGCCGCGCTGATCATCGTCGCCGTCTCCATTCCGCTGGGGGTTTACTCGGCGATAAGGCCACGCAGCTTCCTGACCAAGCTCATCATGGCGGTGAGCAGCATCGGCATCTCGATCCCGGTCTTCCTGACCGCCATCATGCTGATGTTCGTGTTCTCCATCCAGCTCGGCTGGCTGCCGGCCTATGGCCGTGGCGAGACCTACAACCTGCTGGGCTGGGAGTCGGGCTTCTTCACCTGGGATGGCATCAAGCATTTGATCCTGCCCGCGGTGTCGCTCTCCTCCATCATGCTGCCGCTGTTTATCCGGCTGGTGCGCTCCGAGATGCTGGAGCAGCTCTCCTCCGAGTACGTCAAGTTCGCGCGCGCCAAGGGGCTGGACAACAACAAGGTCTACTATCAGCACGCACTCAAGAACACCATGCTGCCGGTGATCACCGTCGGCGGCGTGCAGATCGGCACCATGGTGGCCTACACCATCTTGACCGAGAGCGTGTTCCAGTGGCCGGGCACGGGCTTCCTGTTCCTCGAGGCGATCCACCGGGTCGATACGCCGCTGATCACCGCCTACGTCATCTTCGTCGGGCTGATCTTCGTGGTGACCAATACCCTGGTCGACCTGCTCTACGGGTTTATCAACCCGACCGTTAACTTGACCGCCAAGGGGTAACACATGACTAATGCTGTGACTGTGAGCCGCTGTTTGACATGGCGCAACCATGCTGGCCGTGTCATCAACCCGGCTGTCTACCTGGCTACGAAGGGGTAAGCGCATGAGTAATGCAGTAACTGCGAGCCCAAGCCGCTGGGCTCGATTCAAGAACTCCGACATCGTCTACTACTTCCTGCGCGATAAAGTAGCCATGTTCAGCTTCGCCGTGTTCGTGGTGTTCGTGCTGGCCGCACTGCTGTCGCCCTGGATCGCGCCGCACAACGTCTACGATCAGACCAGCTTCGATCTGATGGATGCGGAGCTGCCGCCCTCCTGGCTGAGTGGTGGCGAGGAGCGCTTCTGGCTCGGCACCGACAACCAGGGCCGCGACATCTGGAGCACCATCCTCTACGGTGCCCGCATCTCGCTCACCATAGGCCTGTTCGCGGTGGGGCTGCAACTGGTGCTGGGCATCGTCATCGGCCTCATCGCCGGTTACTTCGGTGGCCGCATCGACAACCTGCTGATGCGCTTCGCCGATGTGCAACTGTCGTTCTCCACCATGATGGTGGCGATCATCATCTCCGCCATCTTCCAGGCCAGCTTTGGCTCCGAGGTCTACTCCGAGTTCGCCATCGTCATGCTGGTGGTGATCATCGGCATCGCCGAGTGGCCGCAGTACGCCCGTACCGTGCGCGCCTCGGTGCTGGCCGAGAAGAAGAAGGAGTATGTGGAAGCGGCGCAGGTGATGGGTTTCCGCGCCCCGCGCATCATGTTCCGTCACATCTTGCCGAACTGCCTGTCGCCCATCCTGGTCATCTCCACCGTGCAGGTGGCGAACGCCATCATGAGTGAGGCGGCGCTCTCCTTCCTGGGTCTCGGCATGCCGGTGGATCAGCCGTCGCTCGGCTCCCTCATCAGCGTGGGCTTCAACTACATCTTCTCCGGCTCCTGGTGGATCACCGCCTTCCCGGGGATCTGTCTGGTGGTGCTGGTGCTGGTGATCAACCTGCTCGGCGACTGGCTGCGGGATGTGTTTAACCCGAAGATCTACAAGGGCTGATGGCCTGATCCAGATCGCATCAAGCAATAAAAAAGGGCGCCTGTTCGGCGCCCTTTTTCTATCTGTGTGCTGGCTCGTCAGGCCTGTTGCCAGGCCTGGATGCTGGCCAGGATGCCCGCGTCGTCGAGTCCCAGCAGGGCGTAGATCTCCTCCTGGGTGCCCTGCTCGATAAAGCGGTCGGGCAGGCCCAGGTTGAGCACCGGCTTGCACTGCTTGGTACGCATCAGCAGCTCGTTCACCGCCGAACCGGCACCGCCCATGATGGCGTTGTCTTCCAGGGTGACAAACTGGGAGTGGGTGGCGGCCAGGGCGAGCACCAGTGCCTCGTCCATGGGTTTGACGAAGCGCATGTCCACCAGGGTGGCGTCCAGCGTCTCGGCGGCGGCCTTGGCCTGATGCAGCAGGGTACCAAACGCCAGTATGGCGGTGCCCTTGCCTTCACGAAGGATGCGGCCCTTGCCCAGCTCCAGCGCCGTCATCTCGCTCATGATCTCGGTGCCAGCGCCGCTGCCACGGGGATAACGCACCGCAGTCGGCTGATTGCACTGGTAGCCGGTGTAGAGCATCTGGCGACACTCGTTCTCGTCGGAGGGGGTCATCACCACCATGTTTGGCACGGTGCGCAGGAAGCTGATGTCGAATGCGCCCTGGTGGGTGGGGCCGTCGGCCCCCACCAGACCGGCGCGGTCGATGGCAAACAGCACCGGCAGCCCTTGCAGCGCCACGTCGTGGATCAGCTGGTCATAGGCTCGTTGCAGGAAGCTGGAGTAGATGGCCACCACCGGCTTCTGGCCGGCGATGGCGAGGCCGGCGGCGAAGGTGACCGCATGCTGCTCGGCGATGGCCACGTCGAAGTAGCGATCCGGGTACTGCTGGCTGAACTTGACCAGCCCCGAGCCCTCGCGCATGGCGGGGGTGATGCCGACCAGCTTCTCGTCTCTGGCGGCCATGTCGCACAGCCACTGGCCGAAGATGGCGGAGAAGGTCGGCTTGCCGCCCCCGCTCTTGGGCAGGGCACAGTCGTCCGGGTTGAACTTGGGCACGGCGTGATAACCGATGGGATCTTTCTCGGCCGGCTCGTAACCCTTGCCCTTCTTGGTCTTGACGTGCAGCAGCTGCGGCCCCTTGAGGTTGCGCATGTTGCGCAGGGTCTCGACCAGGGCGTTGATGTCGTGGCCGTCGATGGGGCCTATGTAGTTGAAGCCGAATTCCTCGAACAGGGTGCCAGGCACCACCATGCCCTTGAGGTGCTCCTCGGCCCGCTTGGCCAGCTCCTTGACCGGAGGCAGACCCGCCAGCACCTTCTTGCCGCCTTCGCGGATGGTGGTGTAGAGCTTGCCGGACATCAGCCGGGCCAGATGGTTGTTGAGCGCGCCCACGTTCTCGGAGATGGACATCTCGTTGTCGTTGAGCACCACCAGCATGTCCTTGTGAACGTCACCGGCGTGATTGAGCGCCTCGAATGCCATGCCGGCGGTGATGGCGCCATCGCCGATCACCGCCACCACCTTGCGACCCAGCCCTTCGCGCTCGGCGGCGACCGCCATGCCGAGTGCCGCACCTATGGAGGTGCTGGAGTGGCCGACGGAGAGCACGTCATACTCGCTCTCGTCGCGCCAGGGGAAGGGGTGCAGGCCGTCTTTCTGGCGAATGGTGTGAATGCGTTCGCGCCTGCCGGTCAGGATCTTGTGGGGATAGGCCTGGTGGCCCACGTCCCACACCAGCCGATCGAAGGGGGTGTTGTAGACGTAGTGCAGCGCCACCGTCAGCTCGACGGTGCCGAGACCGGAGGCGAAGTGGCCGCTGGAGCGGCTCACCGAGCGCAGCAGGTACTCGCGCAACTCGTTGCACAGCACGGGCAGCCGCTCGAAGGGCAGGGATCGCAACTCGACCGGCGTATCCGCGAGGGCCAGGTTGGGGAAATTGCTTATATCAACGCTCATATTGTTACTGTTATCCAGCGTTTAGTGGGTTCGCTCGATGATGTAATCGGCAAACGCTTCCAGAATGTCGGTATTGTAGGGCAAGGATTGCAGTGCTGTTAAGGCCTTGTCATGCAGTTCGCGAGCCAGCTCACGGGCATTATCGAGCCCGAGCAGGGCCGGATAGGTGCTCTTCTCCTGCGCCAGATCCGAGCCTTGCGGCTTGCCCAGGGTCGCGGTATCGCCGGTGATGTCGAGGATATCATCCTGCACCTGGAAGGCGAGCCCGATGGCGGCGGCATAGGCTTGCAGCGCGGCCAGGGTGGCGGGGGCCACATCGGCCTTGCACAGGGCACCCAGGGTGACGGCGCACTCGATCAGCGCCCCCGTCTTGTGGCGGTGCACCTGCTCCAGCTCGGCGAGGCTGATCTGGCGGCTCTCGGCCTCCAGATCCAGCGCCTGACCGCCGCACATGCCGAGATAACCCGAGGCGCGCGCCAGGGTACTCAACATCTTCACCCGGTTGGCCAGAAGCGAGTCGGGCAGGGGATGGTCCGCCAGGATCGAGAACGCCAGGGTCTGCAGGGCATCGCCGGCCAGGATGGCGGTGCCTTCATCGAACGCCTTGTGCACGGTCGGTTGGCCGCGACGCAGATCGTCGTTGTCCATGGCGGGCAGATCGTCGTGCAGCAGGGAGTAGGCGTGAATGCACTCCACCGCGGCGGCCGGCCCGTCGAGCCGCTCACTCGGCACCCCCAGCATCTCGCCGACGGCGTAGACCAGGAAGGGGCGTACCCGTTTGCCGCCGAGCAGCAGACCGTATTTCATGGCGTCCCGCAGGCGAGGCGCCATGGCGGGCAAGGCGTCAAGCTGCGCCGACAGACAGTCGTCGATGCGACGACGGTGCAGGCGGGAGAAGTCGTCCAGCGTCACTCACTGCTCTCCTTGCTCTGGTCGAAAGGGGGTCAGTTGCTCGCTGCCATCGGCCTGCGTCAACAGGATCTGGATCTTCTGCTCGGCCTGCTCCAGCTTCTGCTGACCGGCCCGGACCAGATGGATGCCCTGTTCGAACTGCTTGAGCGCCTCCTCGAGGGGGAGTGACCCCTGTTCAAGTTGATGCACTATGGCTTCCAGCTCTTCCAGGGTGGCATCAAAACTCAGACGGTCGATTTTTTTACTGGCCATGTCCATCCTCGGGGATTGAAAAAAACGGCTCATCTTAACATCGACCGGGCAGCGGGGGGAGGCAGAAAAGCGCGCCGCGCTCAAACTATCGCGACCGCGGCCGATAAGAGCGGGCCGGCAACCATGCATGGCTTGCCGGCCGTTGAGCTGTGTCAGGCTTGCCGCCCGAGGCGCAATAGCAGAAAATTCAACAAAGTATAAATAAATGGCAAGTTCGGCGACAGGAGTAGGGATGTGGATTTAGGCAGTCTGATAGGCATAGTGCTGGGGTTCGGGGTCGTGGTGTACGGTATGTCGTTGGGTGGCCCCATGACCATGTACGTGGATATGCCCTCGGTCTATATCACCATACTGGGTTCGCTGTTCATCGCCATGATGAAGTTCAACCTCAGCCAGTTCTTGATGGCGTTCAAGGTGGCGGGCAAGGCCTTCATGTACAAGGGCGACAAGCTGGATGATCTGATCACCAAGGCGGTCGAGCTGGCCGACTCGGCGCGCAAGGGGGGCTTCCTGGCCCTGGAGGCGGCGGAGATCCCCAACACCTTCATGAAGAAGGGAATCGACATGCTGGTGGACGGCCATGACGCCGACGTGGTGCGGGCCGTGATGGAGAAGGACATAGAGCTGACCTCGGAGCGTCACGTCATCGCCATCAAGGTGTTTCGCGCCCTCGGCGACCTCGGCCCTGCCATGGGCATGATAGGGACGCTGGTGGGACTGGTGGCCATGCTGGCCAACATGAGCGACCCCAAATCCATCGGCCCGGCCATGGCGGTGGCCCTGCTGACTACCCTGTATGGCGCCATCGAGGCCAACATGATCGCCATCCCCATCGCCGACAAGCTGGAGCTGCGCAGCGGCGAGGAGCGCCTGAGCCGGACCCTGATCCTTGACGCTATCATGGGCATCCAGGATGGCCAGAATCCCAGAGTGATCCAGGCGATGCTGCAGAACTATCTGCATCAGTCCAAACGCAACAACGGGCTCGAGTAGGAGGCCGCATGTCAAAGTGCAAGTGTCCGCCGCCCGGGCTGCCCGGTTACATGGGTACCTTCGCCGATCTGATGTCGCTGCTGATGTGCTTCTTCGTGCTGCTGCTCTCCTTCGCCGAGATGGATGTGCAGAAGTTCAAGCAGATCGCCGGCTCCATGGAGAAGGCCTTCGGGGTGCAGAATATCCTGGAGGTCAAAGACATTCCCAAGGGGACCTCGGTCATCGCCCAGGAGTTCAGGCCGGGTCGGCCCGAACCGACTCCCATCGATACCATCATGCAACAGACCATAGACCTGACTCAGACCGAGCTGGAGTTCCAGCCCGGTGAGGCGGATCAGGCCGGTGGCAAGGACAAGACGGATGGCAAACTGAGTGGCGGCGAGACCGCGCAACTGGCCCAGAAGGCGCAGGCGCAGTCCAACGAGCTGGCCAAGATGCTGGCCGAGCAACTGCAGGCCCAGATCCAGGACGGGGCCATCGAGATAGAGGCGCTCGGTCAGCAGATCATCATCCGCATTCGCGAGAAGGCGGCCTTCCCTGCGGGCTCGGCCTTCCTGCAGCCCCAGTTCTGGCCGGTGGTCCGCAAGGTGGCGGCCCTGCTCAAGGATGTGCCGGGGGAGATCACCGTCTCCGGCCACACCGACGATGTCGCCACCGAGGACGAACTGTTCGAGTCCAACTGGGAGCTGTCATCCCAACGGGCGGTGGCGGTGGCCCATCAGATGATCAAGGTGCCCGGCTTCGACGGAGGACGCCTGGTGGTGCAGGGCATGGCGGATTCCCAGCCGCTGGTCCCGAACAACAGCCCGGAGAACCGGCGCATGAACCGGCGGGTGGAGATCGCCATCATGCAGGGTAAACCGACGGTGTCGGCACCGATCGGCGTGTCCGGCCAGAAGTAGCATTAGGCGCAAAGCGCGATCCTGCTCGCAGGGGCTGACATGGATTTTGTGGCGGCTTCATATTAAGATGCCTCATCCGAACCGATAGCTGCGGCTCTCTTTGATTGCCGCAGCTTCTCTTTATAAAGCAACCCAGGTTTCGACTATGAATCATACTCCGATGACTGTTCGCGGCGCCGAAAAGCTGCGTCAAGAGCTCGACTATCTGAAGAGCGAGCTGCGTCCCCAGATTATCGAAGCGATTGCTGATGCCCGTGAACATGGTGATCTGAAAGAAAACGCCGAGTACCATGCCGCTCGCGAGCAGCAGGGTTTTTGTGAAGGCCGCATTCAGGAGATTGAGAGCAAGCTCTCCAATGCTCAGGTGATCGATATCACCAAGATTACCAACAATGGCCGCGTCATCTTCGGTGCGACCGTGACCCTGCTCAAGAGCGAGACGGAAGAGGAAGTGGTGTATCGCATCGTGGGTGACGACGAGGCGGACATCAAACAGAACATGATCTCCGTGAACTCCCCCATCGCCCGTGCCCTGATCGGCAAGGAAGTGGACGATGTCGCCATCGTCAAGACGCCAGGCGGTGATGTGGAGTACGAGATCCTGGAGGTTGTCTACCTCTAAGCTGGAGGGGCGACTGACAGACAGGGGAGCGAGGCTCCCCTGTTGTATTTAGTCCGCCTGGTATTCCTGGACGAAGGCGTCCTGGTGACGCTGGAAGATCCAGTCTCGCAGCTGTTCCCGGTCCGTTTTGTCCAGCTCGAACTGCAGGGCCCAGTCGTGCCGCTGCTTGCGCGAGCGGATGCGCCTGATCAGGGTGCCGCTCAGTGGCAGAGGGGGCAACCCTTCGATCTGCAGGCTGCCGTTGAGGGCATCCCCCTTGGTCAGCGCCGCTGGCAGCCCTTCGACGATCAGGCCGCCGACCGACAGGCTGTGGACCGAATAGTCGCCATCGGCCGTCTGCAGGCTGGCCTTCTCATCGAGGCGCCAGGCGCGCAGATGAGGGTAGCCCAACTCGGTGATGCTCGGGGCGGCGATGCGCAGCTCGGTGTGACCCTCCTCGTCTTCGGTGCAGTGCAGCGGAAAGCGCAGCTGATGGCCGGCGATCCGGGCCTCGAGGACCAGGGGATCGGCCCGTTGCAGCAGGCTGAGCAGGGGGAGGTTCAGATAACCGCGCAGGAACTGGCCGGGGGCCTTGTCCTCGGTGTCTCCCAAGTCCTGCAGCATGGCCAGCTCTTCTTCGGTGAGGATCTGATGCTTGTCCATAGTGGATGTCCGCAAGTATTCATCGCAGGTTAAGGGCCTGGCGACTATTTTGGCAAGCGACTTGGGAAGAAGGGAAATGAAGGAAAGAGCGAATGCTCTTTCCTGTTACTTGCGCGGTAATTGGATCTTGGGTTCAGTCGCCTGACGATAGATGGTCAGCACATGGCCCATGCTCTGTACCTTGATGGAGCCGGTCTCACGGACGATGGCTTCCATCACCAGCTGTTTCATCTCACGATCTTCAGACGACACCTTAACCTTGATCAGCTCGTGGTGGTTCAGCGCCAGATCGATCTCGGCCAGCACACCTTCAGTCAGGCCGTGTTGTCCCAAGAGGACGACCGGCTTCAGGCTGTGGGCAAGGCCCTTGAGGTACTGTTTCTGTTTATTGTTGAGAATCATGGCAATTTCTTCATAAGTCAGGGTTGAAAGGGGCGTATTCTACCCCCACTTAGCCCTTAATACTAATAACCCTTGTGGTTTTTTAAAGTCGACAATCATGACCCAGAAAAAACATTCCCCCAGTTCAACCCGCTGGTTAAAAGAACATTTTGACGATCATTACGTCAAAAAAGCCCAGAAGTTGGGACTGCGTTCCCGCGCCGTGTTCAAGATCGATGAGATCCAGGGCAAGGACAAATTGCTCAAACCGGGCATGACGGTGGTGGATCTGGGGGCGGCCCCCGGTGGCTGGTCCCAGTTTGCCATCAATCAGGTGGGTGACAACGGGCGGGTGATCGCGTGCGATATTCTGCCGATGGATTCCATCGCCGGTGTCGATTTCCTGCAGGGGGACTTTCGGGAGGAAACTGTGCTCGGCGCCTTGCTGGCACGGGTGGGCCCGGACAAGGTTGATGTCGTCATGTCTGACATGGCGCCCAACATGAGCGGTACCCCGCAGGTGGACCAGGCACGCTCCATGTATCTGATCGAGCTGGCGCTGGACATGTGCAATCAGGTCCTGCGTACCAACGGCAGTTTCGTGGTCAAGGTGTTCCAGGGAGAGGGTTTTGATGCCTATCTCAATGAAATTCGTAAACTTTTTTCTGCCGTCAAGATACGTAAACCAGACTCCTCCCGTGCCCGTTCACGAGAAGTCTACATTGTGGCTACCGGTTTTAAACTGTAGTACCCTAACCCTCATCGTTAACTGTCAGTCTGCGAGGTCATTGATTTGAGTGACATGGCGAAAAACCTAATCCTGTGGCTGGTCATCGCCGTCGTGTTGATGTCGGTGTTCAATAGCTTCAGCCCCAGCGATACTACCAGTCGCCAGCTGGACTATTCCAGCTTCGTTAAAGAAGTGACCCAAGAGCAGATCCGTGAAGTGCGGATGGATGGCAAGGTCATTAATGGCGTCAAGCGCACCGGTGAGCGTTTCACCACCATCATCCCGGCGCCGGATCCCCAGCTGCTCAACGACATGCTCAATCACAATGTGAAGGTCATGGGTGAGAAGCCGGAAGAGCCGTCTCTGATCACGTCCATCTTCATCTCCTGGTTCCCGATGCTGTTGCTGATCGGTGTCTGGGTCTTCTTCATGCGTCAGATGCAAGGCGGCGGTGGCAAGGGTGCCATGTCGTTCGGCAAGAGCAAGGCTCGCCTGATGAGTGAAGATCAGATCAAGACCACCTTCGTCGACGTCGCAGGCTGTGACGAGGCCAAGGAAGAGGTCAAAGAGCTGGTCGACTACCTGCGTGATCCGACCAAGTTCCAGAAGCTGGGCGGCAAGATCCCCACCGGCGTGCTGCTGGTTGGCCCGCCCGGTACTGGTAAGACCCTGCTGGCCAAGGCCATCGCGGGTGAGGCCAAGGTGCCTTTCTTCACCATCTCGGGTTCTGATTTCGTCGAGATGTTCGTGGGTGTCGGTGCCTCCCGGGTACGCGACATGTTCGAGCAGGCCAAGAAGTCCTCCCCCTGCATCATCTTCATCGATGAAATCGATGCGGTCGGTCGTCAGCGTGGCGCCGGTCTCGGTGGTGGTCACGACGAGCGTGAGCAGACCCTGAACCAGATGCTGGTCGAGATGGATGGTTTCGAAGGCAACGAAGGCGTCATCGTCATCGCCGCCACCAACCGTCCCGACGTGCTGGATCCTGCGCTGCTGCGTCCGGGTCGTTTCGACCGTCAGGTCGTGGTCGGCCTGCCGGATGTCCGTGGTCGCGAGCAGATCCTCAAGGTGCATATGCGCAAGGTGCCGTTGGCGGATGACGTCAATGCCGCTGTGATTGCACGTGGTACCCCGGGCTTCTCCGGCGCCGATCTCGCCAACCTGGTCAACGAAGCCGCCCTGTTCTCCGCCCGTGAGAGCCGTCGTGTGGTCTCCATGCTGGAGTTCGAGAAGGCCAAGGACAAGATCATGATGGGTGCGGAACGTCGCTCCATGGTGATGAGGGACTCCGAGAAGGAGATGACGGCTTACCATGAGGCGGGTCACGCCATCATCGGTCGTCTGGTGCCGGATCACGACCCTGTCTACAAGGTCTCCATCATACCGCGCGGTCGTGCGCTGGGGGTGACCATGTACCTGCCCGAGCAGGATCGCTGGAGCCACTCCAAGCAGCATCTGGAGTCCATGATCTCCAGCCTGTACGGTGGCCGTCTGGCGGAAGAGCTGATCTACGGTGCCGAGAAGGTATCGACCGGTGCCTCCAACGACATCGAGCGCGCGACCGACATCGCCCGCAAGATGGTCACTCAGTGGGGCATGTCCGAGCGTCTCGGTCCCATGCTCTATGCGGAAGAAGAGGGCGAAGTGTTCCTCGGCCGCAGCATGGCCAAGGCCAAGCACATGTCTGACGACACCGCTCGGGTCATCGACGCCGAGGTCAAGCAGGTCATCGATCGCAACTACGCCCGCTCCAAGCAGATCCTGCTGGACAACATGGACGTGTTGCACACCATGAAAGATGCACTGATGAAGTACGAGACCATCGACGCCAAGCAGATCGACGATCTGATGGCCCGTCGCGAGGTGCGTGCTCCCAGCAACTGGCACGACGAGCACGGTGATACCCCGCAAGGCGGCGCCAGCGTGAGCAGCGAGCCTGAGGCCAAGAGCCAGGCCGATGACAGCAGCGCACCGCTGACCGACATCGACAAGGCCAACGACATCCCGGCCAAATAATTTGTCATGATCCAAACCCCGGGCTTGCCCGGGGTTTTTCTTTATGCGGATGCTCGGATTTTCTTTAGACAGGTGGAAGCAAAGATGCAACTGAACAGCAAGGGGCGCAGCCTGTCCCTCGATCGCCCCCATGTCATGGGGATCCTCAACGTGACCCCGGACTCCTTCTCCGATGGCGGTCGCTTCAGTCAGGTGGAGCAGGCCATGGCTCATGCGCGCCAGATGGTGGAGGAGGGCGCCACGCTCATCGACATCGGTGGTGAGTCGACCCGCCCCGGGGCGCCCGATGTAAGTGCGCAGGAAGAGCTGGACCGGGTGATCCCGGTGGTTGAGCGGATGGGGCAGGAGCTGGATGTCATGATCTCCCTCGACACCTCGAAAGCCGTCGTGATGCGCGAAGGCTGCGCCGTAGGTGGCCATCTCATCAACGACGTGCGGGCCCTGCTCGAGCCTGGTGCCTTGTCCGCCGCGGCAGAGGCTGACGTGCCCGTCTGCCTGATGCACATGCAGGGGCAGCCGAGAACCATGCAGGCGGAACCCCATTACGACGATCTGCTGGGGGAGGTGAGGGCCTTCTTCGATGAGCGGATCGTGGCCTGCCTGGCCGCGGGCATAGCGCGCCAGCAGCTGTTGCTGGACCCGGGCTATGGCTTTGGCAAGACGGTGGCGCACAACTATCGGCTGCTGGCCGAGCAGCAGAAGTTGCTCGATTACGGCCTGCCGCTCTTGGTGGGGATGTCGCGAAAGTCTATGATAGGCAATCTGCTCGGTCGGTCGGTTGATGAACGGCTGGCCGGCAGTCTGGCCTGCGCCCTGATCGGGTTGCAACATGGCGCCAGGATCATCCGGGTGCACGACGTGCGATCCACCATGGATGCGCTGCGCGTCGGCTGGATGACAATGACGGGACAAGATTTCGTATCCAGATAAAATAACGAGAACAGACCATGACCAGAAAGTACTTCGGCACAGATGGTGTGCGCGGCAAGGTGGGTGAATTCCCAATCACTCCGGATTTCGTGATGAAACTGGGTTGGGCCGCGGGCAAGGTGCTCTCCAAGAAGGGCACTAAGAAGGTGCTGATCGGCAAGGATACCCGCATCTCCGGCTACATGCTGGAGTCGGCACTGGAGGCGGGCCTCTCCGCCGCCGGTCTCAAGGCCATACTGATGGGACCCATGCCCACTCCGGCGGTCGCCTACCTGACCCGCACCTTCCGGGCCGAGGCTGGCATCGTCATCAGCGCCTCTCACAACCCCTATTACGATAACGGCATCAAGTTCTTCTCCGCCGATGGTACCAAGCTGCCGGACGACGTCGAACTCGCCATCGAAGCCGAGCTGGATCACGAACTCAAGTGCGTCGAGTCGGCCGAGCTCGGCAAGGCGCAGCGTATCGACGATGCCGCCGGTCGTTACATCGAGTTTTGCAAGAGCACCTTCCCCACCCACCTGAGCCTAGAAGGGGTGAAGATGGTGGTGGATTGTGGTCATGGCGCCACCTATCACATCGCCCCCTCGGTATTCCGCGAGCTGGGTGCCGAGGTGATCGCCATCGGCTGCAGCCCGGATGGCCTCAACATCAACGACGGGGTCGGCTCTACCGCCCCGGAGGCGCTGGCCGCCAAGGTGCTTGAGTGCAAGGCTGATCTCGGTGTCGCCTTCGACGGTGACGGCGATCGCCTGGTGATGGTGGATCACACCGGTTACATCATCGACGGGGACGAGATCCTCTACATCATCGCCCGTGATGCGCTGCGCAATGGTCGCCTCAAGGGCGGTGTGGTCGGTACCCTGATGGCCAACATGGGCCTGGAGCTGGCGCTGCAGACCCTTGGCATTCCGTTTGCGCGGGCCAAGGTGGGCGACCGTTACGTGCTGGAGATGATGAGCGAGAAGGGCTGGCGCATCGGCGGTGAAAACTCCGGCCACATCATCTGCCTGGATCAGACCACCACCGGGGATGGCATAGTCGCCGCCCTGCAGGTGCTGACGGCGGTGTGCTCCGCCGAGATGCCGCTGGCCAAGCTGCGATCCGGCATGAGCAAGTTCCCGCAGGTGCTGGTGAACGTGCGCTTCGCCGAAGGCAAGGATCCGCTGACCTCGCCAGCCGTGCTCGCCGAAGTCAGCAAGGTGGAGCAGGAGCTGGCCGGTCGCGGCCGCGTCTTGCTGCGCAAATCCGGCACCGAGCCGCTGATCCGGGTCATGGTGGAAGGGGAGCATGAGCAACAGGTGCTCGACATGGCGAACCGCATTGCCCGACAGGTCGAATCGGCGTTTTAATGAGCAAAATGGGCGGCTTTTTAGCCGCCCTGGTTGTATCTTGTTCAAACGATTCGAAAATTCAAAAATAGCGCTTGTCAGCTGACATTCCTCTGGATATTATCAGCCCGCTTTCGCAAGGGAGTTGCCGATGGGACATCGCAAGCCGATTGTAGCCGCCAACTGGAAGTTACACGGTAGTAGGTCGCAGTTAGAACAGTTTACTGGCCAGTGCCTGCAAGGCATCGATGAGCAAGTAGATGTGGTTTTGTGTCCATCCCATGTGCATCTCGACTTCACGGCTTCGCTGCTCGACGGGCAGAGGATGATGAAGTTGGGGGCTCAGAATGTGAGCCAGCACCAATCGGGCGCTTACACGGGTGAAGTCTCGTGTCAGATGCTGGTTGAGGCAGGGTGCCGTTACGTACTGGTAGGGCACTCCGAGCGCAGGCGTCTCTTTGGTGAGACCAGCTTTATCGTCGCAGAGAAGTTTGCGGCAGCCAGAGCGGCAGGCTTGATCCCCATCCTCTGTTTGGGGGAGTCAGGTGCGGCGAGGCAGGCGAGAAGAACCTTCGAGGTGATCGCCGAAGAGCTGGATATCGTCATAGAGAAAAATGGCGCGATGGCTTTCGATAATGCTATCATCGCCTACGAGCCGATTTGGGCTGTAGGTACAGGTAAATGCGCCACACCCGAGCAGGCACAAGAGGTTCATTCCTTTATACGCGGTCGCTTGGCGGAGGATACTCCGGTAATAGGTGAGAAAGTCAGGATCATCTATGGTGGGAGCGTGACACCGGCCAATGCACGAGATTTGTTTGCCCAGCCCGACATTGATGGCGGTCTGATTGGCGGTGCGAGTCTCGATGACAAGGCGTTTTTAGGAATTGTTGAAGCGGCAAAGGGTGCAAGTTAAATGTACGAAATTCTTTTAGTCGTTTATCTGTTGGTGTCATTGGCCCTGATTGGTCTGGTGATGATTCAGCAAGGTAAAGGGGCTGACATGGGCGCCTCCTTCGGCGCAGGGGCATCGAATACCGTATTCGGCTCCGGTGGTTCAGGTAGTTTCCTGACCCGAACAACAGCAATTTTGGCCACTCTGTTCTTTTTGATTAGCCTGGTATTGGGTTCCATGTCCAGCAACAAGGTGAAACAGGGTAGCGAATGGGAAAATCTGCAACAGACTCAACAAGTTGAGCAGACCAAAGCGCCAGTCAAGAAAGACACTGACGTTCCCGAGTAAAGAGTTTTTGCCGTGGTGGTGGAATTGGTAGACACGCTATCTTGAGGGGGTAGTGCTCTAGGGTGTGCGGGTTCGAGTCCCGCCCACGGCACCAATTAAGTAGTGAGCTCGGGTAACCGGGTATATTATAGTCAGTCAGTCTTGTATGACGAGAGTGAAGTGGCTATAATCTCGCACGATTTCGGACGCGGGGTGGAGCAGCATGGTAGCTCGTCGGGCTCATAACCCGAAGGTCGTCGGTTCAAATCCGGCCCCCGCAACCAAATTTCACGCATTTCCTACGCTCAGGAAGGCGGTCGCTGCGAGGCGACAATCAGGGTAAAGCGCCAAGCCCCGATTTGACATCGGGGCTTTTTGTTATGTGCGATTTACTCTGAATCGATCTCTATCTGGGCTTTATGCCCTTTTTTTGTTTTTCGGAGGGTGACTTTGGCTACGTTGGAACAACGTTTGACCGATCTGCTCGAGGCTCCGGTCGTTGCCTTGGGTTTTGAACTTTGGGGTGTTGAGTTTATCCGTGCGGGTAAACACTCGACCTTGCGCGTCTTTATCGACTCGGAGCAAGGCGTGACGGTGGAAGACTGTGCCGAGGTGAGCCGCCAGGTTGGCGCCATCATGGACGTTGAAGATCCCATCACCGAGGAGTACTTCCTGGAAGTCTCTTCGCCCGGTCTGGATCGTCCGCTGTTCAAGGTTGCCCAGTTCGAAAAATACGTTGGCCAAGAGGCGGCGGTTTCGCTCCGGATGGCAACAAATAACCGCCGCAAGTTCAAAGGCGTGATCAAAGCTGTGCAGGGCGACATGGTCACCCTGACAGTGGATGGTAAGGACGAGGTGTTGGCTTTCACCAATATCCAAAAAGCGAACATAGTGCCGAACTTTGGTTAACGAGGCTATCGGATATGAATAAAGAGATTTTGCTGGTCGTTGACGCTGTGTCCAACGAGAAGGCTGTTCCCCGCGAGAAGATCTTCCAGGCTCTGGAGACTGCGCTGGCGACTGCGACCAAGAAAAAATACGAAGGCGAGATTGAAGTTCGCGTCGAGATCGATCGCAAGACCGGTGACTACGACACCTATCGCCGCTGGGTAGTGGTGGCCGATCAGGCCTCCATGGAGAACGCTTACGGTGAAATCACCCTGGAAGCGGCCCAGATAGATGACCCCGAAATCCAGGTGGGTGAGTATGTTGAAGACCAGATCGATTCTGTCACCTTCGACCGCATCACCACCCAGACCGCAAAGCAGGTTATCGTGCAGAAAGTGCGCGAAGCCGAGCGTTCCCAAGTCGTTGACCAGTTCAAGGACAAGGAAGGCACCATCATCAGTGGCGTGGTCAAGAAGAGCAACCGTGACAACGTGATCCTGGATCTGGGCAGCAATGCCGAGGCGGTGATCTTCCGTGACGACATGCTGCCGCGCGAGACCTTCCGTCCGGGCGACCGCATCCGTGGCCTGCTCTATGCCGTACGCCCCGAAGCCCGTGGTTCCCAGCTGTTCGTCAGCCGTTCCAGCCCGGACTTCCTGAAAGAGCTGTTCCGCATCGAAGTGCCAGAAATCGGCGAAGAGATGATCGAAATCATGGGCGCCGCCCGTGATCCGGGTTCCCGCGCCAAGATCGCGGTCAAGACCAACGATCGTCGTATCGACCCGATCGGTGCCTGTATCGGCATGCGTGGTGCCCGGGTGCAAGCCGTCTCCGCCGAGCTGAGCGGTGAGCGTGCCGACATCGTGCTGTACGATGACAATCCCGCTCAATACGTGATCAATGCCATGGCGCCGGCCGATGTGGCCTCCATCATCGTCGATGAAGACAACCACACCATGGACATCGCCGTGGAAGCCGCCAACCTGGCCCAGGCCATCGGTCGCAACGGTCAGAACGTGCGTCTGGCTTCCCAGCTGACCGGTTGGGAGCTGAACGTCATGACCGTCGAGGACATGCGTTCCAAGCACCAGGCCGAGAACGATCGCATCCTGACCCTGTTCACCAGCGCCCTCGACATCGACGACGATTTCGCCGGTCTGCTGATGGAAGAAGGTTTCTCCACTCTGGAAGAGATCGCCTTCGTACCCGTCAATGAGCTGCTGGCCATCGACGGTCTGGACGAAGACATGGTGGAAGAGCTGCGCAAGCGTGCCAAGGATGTCCTGACCACCAAGGCCCTGGCCAAAGAAGAATCCTTCGACGGCGTAGAGCCTTCCGAAGACCTGCTCAATCTGGCTGGCCTCGGTCGCGACATGGCATATGCCCTGGCCGCGCGCGGTGTTGGCACCCTGGAAGATTTGGCAGAGCAAGGTATCGACGACCTTGCCGACATTGAAGAGCTGACCGCTGAGAAAGCCGGTGAGCTGATTATGGCTGCTCGCAATATCTGTTGGTTCGGAGAAGAGCAGTCTGAATAAGATCAAACGGAGGAAAATGAATGGCAGAAGTATCAGTCAAACAACTTGCCACTGACATCGACACGCCGGTTGATCGTCTTCTCCAGCAGTTTGTCGATGCCGGTATCAGCAAGAGCAAGGCCGACGACCTCGTCAGCGAGTCTGAAAAACAGACTCTGCTGGCTCACTTGAAAAAACAGCATGGAGGTGACGAGCTCACCGCACCTGCCCGCATGACTTTGCAGCGCAAGACCAAGAGCACCATCAGTGTTCAAGGGACCGGCGGCAAGAACAAAGAAGTGCAGGTTGAAGTGCGCAAGACTCGCACCTATGTAAAACGCTCGGCGCTGGAAGATGAACAGCGTCAGGCGGAAGCCGAGGAAACAGCGCGTTTGGAAGCAGAAGAAAAAGCTCGTCACGAGGCCGAAAACAAGGTCCGTCTCGACGCTGAAGAGAAGGCTCGCCGTGAGGCTGAGCAGGCTCGTCGTGAAGCTGAGGAAAAGGCGCGGATCGAGGCACAATCAAAGGCTCGACAGGCTCCACAGCCCGCCAAAGTAGCCGCTAGCACAGCTCAGCAAGAGGCAGAAAAGATGGCCAAGCGCGAAGCAGAAGAACTGAAGCGCCAACAGGAACAAACCGCTTTGCAAAAAGCAGAAGAACTCGCCGCGAAGAAAGCCGAAGAGGCTCGCGTCATGGCGGAACAGAACGGCCCTCGCTGGGCTGAAGAAGAAGCTGCTCGCGCCAAAGAGAGCAGTGATTACCATCTGACCACCAACAAGCATGCGCAAGCCGCAGAAGACGAGTTGGACCGGAAGGAAGAGACCAGTCGTCGCACTGCTGCTGCTGCAGTCAAGGCCCCGAAAAAGGCCACTCGCCGCGAAGACGACCGTGACTCCCGCAACCCCCGTGCCCGCAAAGGCAAGCGCGGCAAGATGGCCATGCCAAACGCCATGAAGCACGGCTTCAACAAGCCGGCTGCCGTGGTGAACCGTGACGTGGTGATCGGCGAGACCATTACCGTGGCCGAGCTGGCCAACAAGATGGCCGTCAAGGGTGTCGAAGTCATCAAGGCGATGATGAAGATGGGCGCCATGGCCACCATCAACCAGGTGATCGATCAGGAAACTGCTCAGCTGGTCGCCGAGGAGATGGGCCACAAGGTGTTGCTGCGTCGTGAGAACGAGCTGGAAGAGGCGGTACTGTCCGATCGTGACGAGACCTCCGAAGCCAAGCCGCGCGCTCCGGTCGTGACCATCATGGGTCACGTCGACCACGGCAAGACCTCCCTGCTGGATTACATCCGCAAGGCCAAGGTCGCCGCTGGCGAAGCCGGTGGCATCACCCAGCACATCGGTGCCTACCACGTCGAAACCGACAGTGGCATGATCACCTTCCTGGATACCCCGGGTCACGCTGCCTTTACCTCCATGCGTGCTCGTGGTGCCAAGTCGACCGATATCGTGGTACTGGTCGTGGCTGCCGATGACGGCGTCATGCCGCAGACCATCGAAGCCATCCAGCACGCCAAGGCGGCAGAAGTGCCCATCGTGGTTGCGGTCAACAAGATCGACAAGCCTGAAGCGGATCCGGATCGCGTCAAGACCGAGCTGGCCCGTTACAACGTCATGTCCGAAGACTGGGGTGGCGATAGCCAGTTCGTGCACGTCTCCGCCAAGTCTGGCGAAGGCATCGACGATCTGCTGGAAGCCATCCTGATCCAGTCCGAAGTACTGGAGCTGAAAGCGGTTGTCGATGGCATGGCCAGCGGCGTCGTGATCGAGTCCTTCCTGGACAAGGGTCGTGGTCCTGTTGCTACCGTGCTGGTACAAGAAGGTACCCTGCGCCAGGGCGACATCGTGCTGTGTGGTCTGGAATACGGTCGGATTCGTGCCATGCGTGACGAACTGGGTCGCGAGATCAAGGAAGCGGGCCCGTCCCTGCCGGTCGAGATCCTGGGTCTGTCCGGGGTGCCGTCTGCCGGTGACGAAGCTACCGTCGTACGTGACGAGAAGAAGGCCCGTGAAGTGGCACTCTATCGTCAAGGCAAGTTCCGCGACGTCAAGCTGGCACGCCAGCAGAAGGCCAAGCTGGAAAACATGTTCGCCAACATGACCGAGGGCGAAGTGTCCGAAGTGAACGTGGTGATCAAGGCCGACGTACAGGGCTCCGTACAAGCTATCTGCGATTCGTTGGTCCAGCTCTCTACCGAGGAAGTCAAGGTCAAGATCGTGGGTTCAGGGGTCGGTGGTATCACCGAAACCGACGCCACCTTGGCCGCGGCATCCAGCGCCATCCTGGTGGGCTTCAACGTCCGTGCCGACGCTTCTGCGCGCAAGGTCATCGAATCCGAGAGTCTGGATCTGCGTTACTACTCCGTCATCTATGATCTGATCGACGAAGTGAAGCAGGCCATGAGCGGCAAGCTGGCCCCTGAGTATCGTCAGGAGATCATCGGTCTGGCTGAAGTGCGTAGCGTCTTCAAGTCACCGAAGTTCGGCGCCGTTGCCGGCTGTATGGTTACCGAAGGTGTGGTCAAGCGTTCCAACCGTATCCGTGTTCTGCGTGAAAACGTGGTCATTTATGAAGGCGAGCTGGAATCCCTGCGTCGCTTCAAGGATGACGTCAACGAAGTCCGCAACGGTTACGAGTGTGGTATCGCGGTCAAGAACTACAACGACGTACGCGAAGGCGACCAGATCGAAGTTTACGAGACTGTTGTCATTCAACGGACTCTGTAAGCCGAGCATTAGACAAAATAGGGGGCTGCGGCCCCCTTTTATCGCAGGATAGAAATATGGCCAGAGAATTCAGCCGGACCAGCAGGGTCGGCCAGCAGATCCAGCGCGAAATCGCACTGATCTTGCAGCGTGAGGTGAAAGACCCGCGCATCGGCATGGTAACCGTCTCGGACGTGGAAGTGTCCAAGGACCTTAACTACGCCAAGATATACGTCACCTTCTTGCAGCTGGATATCGATGCCGAGCGTATCGCGGAAGGGCTCAAGGGCCTGACCGAAGCGGCTGGCTACATCCGCAGCCTGCTCGGCAGCGCCATGCGTCTGCGGGTGGTGCCCGAGCTGCGCTTCTACTACGACCAGACCCTGGTCGAGGGTATGCGCATCTCCAACCTGGTGTCCAACACAGTGCGTGACGACAAGCGTCGCATGGCCGAAGCCGGCCGTGAGGAAGACGAAGCCGCACCGGATGATACAGAGGATAAAGTCTGAGATGTCTCGTAGACGCCGTTTCAAGGGTCGTGACGTACACGGCATCCTGCTGCTGGACAAGCCGACCGGTCTGACCTCCAACGATGTGTTGCAGAAGGTCAAGCGTATCTACAATGCCGCCAAGGCCGGTCACACCGGTGCCCTGGATCCGCTGGCGACCGGCATGCTGCCGATCTGCCTCGGTGAGGCCACCAAGTTCTCCCAGTATCTGCTGGAGGCGGACAAGCGCTATGAGGTGACCGCCAAGCTGGGCGAGCGCACCAACACCAGCGACTCCGACGGCGAGGTGGTCTCCACCCGGCCGGTGAACGTGGCCCTGGGTACCCTGATCGAGTCGCTGGACCAGTTCCGCGGCCCCATCATGCAGGTGCCGTCCATGTACTCCGCCCTCAAGCACAACGGTCGTCCGCTCTATGAGTACGCCCGTGAAGGCATCGAGATCGAGCGGGAAGCCCGTCCCATCACTGTGTTCGAGCTCAAACTGCTGAGTTTTGAAGGGGATGAGGTGCGGCTGGAGGTGCATTGCAGCAAGGGTACCTACATCCGTTCCCTGGTGGACGATCTGGGCGAAGTGCTGGGCTGTGGTGCACACGTCAGCCAGCTGCGTCGTACCCAGGTGGCGAACTATCCCTATGAGCGGATGCTGACCCTGGATCAGCTCGAGTGCATCTTCGAGCAGGCCAAGGTCGAGAGCATTCCGCCGCGGGAACAGCTCGATCCCCTGTTGCTGCCGATGGATACCGCCGTGGCGGCCCTGCCCGAGGTGAACATGCTGGCGGCGGTGGCCGCCTATGTGAACCAGGGTCAGGCCGTACAGGTGGCCGGTGCCCCGCAAGGCGGTCAGGTTCGCATGACGGTCGGTCCTGAGCGCGAGTTCATCGGCGTCGGCGAGATCGACGACGAAGGCCGGGTCGCCCCCAAGCGGCTGGTACGCTATCACGACGAACAAGACGAGGAGTGATCCTCAGGCGGTATCGGGGCAGCTTGCCCATCGCACATCTTTCCCGTCGCGCGTCTTTCTCGTTGCGAAAGGGGGCGGGTGCGATTATGATACCGCCCTCATTTCACGGCTGAATTAGAGATTGGCTGTGAACCTTTAAACACTCTACTGGAGTAATACCATGTCTCTAAATGCTGAGATCAAAGCTTCCATCGTTGCTGACAACGCTCGTTGCGCCAACGACACTGGCTCCCCCGAAGTGCAGGTTGCCCTGCTGACTGCCCAGATCAACCATCTGCAAGGTCACTTCAAAGAGCACGCCAAGGATCACCACGGTCGTCGTGGTCTGCTGCGCATGGTTTCCCAGCGTCGCAAACTGCTGGACTACCTGAAGCGTAAAGACGTTCAGCGTTACGCTGCTCTGATCGCCAAGCTGGGTCTGCGTCGTTAATCGACCATCAGATTTCGCGAAAAAGGGGAACCGTGAGGTTCCCCTTTTTTATGGATCATTTTTATCGCGCTGCAAAGCGTTGCCTGCCTCACAGAATGTGTGCCACCGCTTACCTTTTGGTTCGAATCAAGTATACTTGCACGCGAATTTAAAGAGCCAAATTGTAAAAAGGAAATTCACGTGAATCCTATTGTAAAGTCATTCCAGTACGGTCAACACACCGTTACCCTGGAAACCGGTGTGATGGCCCGTCAAGCCACTGCGGCCGTAATGGTCAGCATGGACGATACCTGCGTATTTGTGACCGTCGTTGGCAAGAAAGAGGCCGATCACGGCCGTGATTTTTTCCCGCTGACCGTCAACTACCAGGAGCGTACCTATGCTGCTGGTCGTATCCCGGGTGGTTTCTTCCGTCGCGAAGGCCGTCCGAGCGAAGGCGAGACCCTCATCTCCCGTCTGATCGACCGTCCTATTCGTCCGCTGTTCCCGGAAGGCTTCCTCAATGAGGTTCAGGTGGTTGCCACCGTCATGTCCGTGAACCCGGCCGTGTCCCCCGACATCGTTGCCATGATCGGTGCCTCTGCTGCACTGGCCATCTCCGGCATCCCGTTCGGCGGCCCGATTGCTGCTGCCCGCGTCGGTTACATGAACGGCCAGTACGTGCTGAACCCGACCACCCAGGAACTGCCGCAGAGCGATCTGGACCTGGTCGTCGCCGGTACCGCCAACGCGGTGCTGATGGTGGAATCCGAAGCGGCCATCCTGTCCGAAGAAGTAATGCTGGGCGCCGTGGTCTATGGCCACGAGCAGATGCAAGTGGTGATCAACGCCATCAACGCATTCGCCGCCGACGTGGGTACCCAGCCGTGGGATTGGACCCCGCCTGCGACCAACGAAGCGCTGAAGGCCAAGATTGCCGAGCTGGCCACCGCCGAGCTGGGTGAAGCCTACCGCATCACCGAGAAGGCCGTGCGTTACGCCGCCATCGGTGCCATCAAGCAGCGTGTGGTCGAGCAGGTCATCGCTGCCGGCGTGGAAGACGATGCCAAGAAGATTGGCGAAGAGTTCCACAGCCTGGAAAGCCGCATCGTCCGTGGCCGTGTGGTCCGTGGCGAGCCGCGTATCGATGGTCGTGATCCGGAAATGATCCGCGCCCTCTCCGTCGGCACCGGCATCCTGCCGCGCGCTCACGGCTCCGCCCTGTTCACCCGTGGTGAGACTCAGGCCATCGTGGTTGCGACCCTGGGTACCGAGCGTGACGCCCAGAACATCGACGAGCTGGCTGGCCACCGCGCCGACCGCTTCATGCTGCACTACAACTTCCCGCCGTACTGCGTCGGCGAGACCGGCATGATGGGTAGCCCTAAGCGTCGTGAGATCGGTCACGGTCGTCTGGCCAAGCGCGGCGTTGCTGCCGTGATGCCGAGCGCCGCCGAGTTCCCGTACGTGGTGCGCGTGGTGTCTGAAATCACCGAATCCAACGGTTCCTCCTCCATGGCCTCCGTCTGTGGTTCCTCCCTGGCGCTGATGGATGCGGGTGTGCCGATCAAGGCCTCCGTTGCCGGTATCGCCATGGGTCTGGTGAAGGAAGAAGAAGGTTTCGTCGTGCTGTCCGACATCCTGGGTGACGAAGATCATCTGGGCGACATGGACTTCAAGGTGGCCGGTACTACCCAGGGTATCACCGCGCTGCAGATGGACATCAAGATCGAAGGCATCACCAAAGAGATCATGGAGATTGCCCTCAAGCAAGCCCGTGGCGCTCGCCTGCACATCCTGAAGGTAATGGACGAAGCCATCCAGGCTCCCCGTGCCGAGATCTCCGATTTCGCCCCGCGCATCCACACCATCAAGATCAATCCTGAGAAGATCAAGGACGTGATCGGCAAGGGTGGTTCCGTGATCCGTGCCCTGACCGAAGAGACCGGCACCAACATCGAGCTGGATGATGACGGCACCGTCCGCATCTCCGCCGTTGCCAACGAAGCCGCCATGGAAGCCATCCGTCGCATCGAGGCCATCACCGCCGAGATCGAAGTGAACCGCATCTATGAAGGCAAGGTTGTGCGTCTGGCCGATTTCGGCGCCTTCGTCAACATCCTGCCGGGTAAAGACGGTCTGGTACACATCTCCCAGATCACCGATGCCCGCGTGCAGAACGTGGCCGACTTCCTGAAGATCGGTGACGTTGTGAAGGTGAAGGTACTGGAAGTGGATCGTCAAGGCCGCGTGCGTCTCTCCATCAAGGAAGCGAATGCACCGACCGAAGCCGCCGCCCCGGTTGCTGACGTGGCCGTTGCCGCCGTCGAAGAGCCGACTGCCGAATAAGGCTGCCGTGCCGTCAAGAAGCCGACCTCAGGGTCGGCTTTTTTGTGCCCGCGTCTCGGGCGCCGTTGTTTCTTATGAGCCCCTCTGCTACAACAGTGGGCTCCCCGTGCGACGGGTAACAAGGAGCAGTACGATGTCGTGGGCCCTCCTCAGGCAGTTTCCCCCCCTGGTCTGGACCGTGATCCTGGGCACCTTCCTGGTGCGCACCAGCTATTACATGGTCTGGCCCTTTCTCTCCATCTTGCTCTATCGGGAGTATGCACTCTCGGCCACCAGCATAGGTGCCATGCTGGGCGCGAGTGCGGCGCTCTCGACCCTGATCAGCTTCTACGGCGGCTGGCTGTCGGACCGGCTGGGGCGGCGCAACATCCTGCTGGCGGGCTGCCTGGTCGCGCTGCTCTGCTATGGCCTGCTCGGTTTCTCCCACTCGGTGCTCTGGTTGGGGCTCGGGGTGATCGGCAGCGGCCTCGCCTCCGGGCTCATCGATGCCCCCGGCAAGGCGCTGATGGCCGATAGCCTAGATTCCCCCAAGGCCCGCGAGCTGGCCCTGCACCTGCGCTACTTCCTGCTCAACCTGGGGGCGGCGATCGGACCTCTGCTCGGGGTGACCCTCGGCATCAGCGCCCAGCAGCAGACCTTCCTGCTGCTCTCCGGCAGCTATCTGTTGCTGGGCGCAGCCTTTGTCTGGGGCTTTCGTCGGCTGAGGAAGCAAGAGGTGCGCAGCAGCGGGCTGGGCCTGCGCGATGCCATCAGGGTGCTGTGGCTGGATCGGGGCTTTCTGTTGCTGGTGATGGCCAACCTGCTGATGGTGCTGGTCTATTCCCAGTTTCATTCGCCGCTGGTGCAGTACCTGACCCGGGCCGAGACCCCCGAGGTGGCGAGGCTGGTCGCCATCCTGGTGACGATCAATGCGCTGACCGTGGTGGTGCTGCAATTTCCGCTGCTGCATCTGCTCGCGCGCTGGCCGGGCAAGGTGCGGCTGCAGCTCGGCATCATGCTGTTTCTGGGGGCTCAGGTGCTGTTTGCGCTGGGGGATCCCGCCCAGTGGTCGCACTGGATCGGGGCCGTGCTGCTGCTGAGTGTGGGGGAGACCATCTTGTTCCCGCTGCTCAACGTGCTGATCGATCAGATGTCTCCCCCTCATCTGAAGGGGAGCTATTTCGGGGCCGGCGCTTTAGCCGGACTGGGCGGCGCCATAGGGGCCGTGCTGGGAGGCTGGATCATCGAGCGGTGGAGCGGGCAGTCGCTCTACATCCTGATGACGCTGCTCTGTGTGCTGACTTCCTTGCTGTATGCCTGGGGAGCGCGGATCCCGCGCCCCGCCCTGGCGAGATCCGGCGTCGGCTCCTGACGGCTAGAAGCTCAGCACCTTGTCGGCCGCCAGGGTCCACTGGGCCAGCAGGGGAAGGGTGCCTATCTCTATGCCCTCGATGAGGGGCAGGGTACTGATGCCGCGTGCGTCTGTGCAGCTCTTGCACAGCCGGATCGCGGTGCCCTGTGCCAGCAGGATCTCCAGCATCTGGCGCAGGTTTTAGCCCTCGGCCGGCGCCTGGCTCGCCAGCGCGGCGCCGACGGCGTCGGACATCAGGAACAGTTTCAGGATGACGCCGCCCTGCTCGTTGAGGGCGATGGCAAGGCGCAGGGCATTGAACAGGGATTCGCTGCCGTAGGGGGCACCGTTGGCGATGATGACGAGCTGTTGCTTCATGTGAGACTCCATGCTGAAAGCCGTTATTGTAGCGCCATCTCGTGGGAACTGGCGTGATGTTGCGCAAACCCTGTCGTACCCTTTGAGTCTGCGGCTTGACCCGGGGTGATGAGTCGGGTCTGATAGGCGGCCATCAAAAATGGCAGGTTCATGAGGTTGTTATGTGGAAGTTTGTCGGAATTAGCATGCTGTTGTTGGCCGGTCAGGCCTATGGCAGTGAGGAAATTGGCTGCAAGGCGCAGCATCAGGCCGTGACCGAGCAGCTGGCCTTTGCCAAGGCCCATGACAATGGGGCCCAGGTGGCCGGGCTGGAGCAAGCCTTGCGCAACATCGAGGCCCATTGCACCGATGCCGGCTTGCTCAAGGAGCAGCAGCAAGAGGTCGCCAAGCAGAAGGAAGAGGTGAACGAGCGGCTGCTCGATCTGCAGAACGCCCGGGTGTCGGGCAAGCCGGACAAGATCGCCAAGAAGCAGGCCAAGCTGGAGGAGGCGCAGGCCGAGCTGCTGGAGGCCCAGCGCAAGCTGGAGGCGTTGCAGAAACTGGTCAAACCCTGACATCGCTGTTGTGTCATAAAAAAAGCCGGGATCTCCCGGCTTTTTTTATTCGTTGACGGTGCATGTCGACCAACGTCTCCAGCAACCGCTCCTCGGTCCCCACATGAGCGGGGTCTCGGATGATGCAGTCTCTGAGCCGCAGACGCCGAGACCGACGTTACGGCCTGTGCATGCCGACAAACTTATCCAGCAACTGCTCTTCTGTTTCCACGTGAGCGGGATCCCGGAGGATGCAGTCCACAAGGCGCAGACGCTGATGCAAATTTTACTGCCTGTGCATCAGAACAAACTTCTCCAGCAACTGCTCTTCGGTCTCCACGTGAGCGGGATCCCAGATGATGCAGTCGATGGGGCAGACGCTGATGCAGGTGGGCTTCTCATAGTGGCCGACGCATTCGGTGCAGCGATCCGGGTCTATCTCGTAGATCTTGTCCCCCAGGCTGATGGCCTGGTTCGGACACTCGGGATCGCACATGTCACAGTTGATGCATTTGCTGGTGATGAGCAGCGCCATCTCAGGCCGCCGAGTGCGGCTGACGGGTGTCCTGACGATCGCCGAGGTTGCGCAGCAGTATGCCGTAGTTGATGTCGATCTCTTTCGGGACCGGCACATAGACCACGTGACCGTTGCCCGGCGCCGTGTCGATCAGCTCACCCTTGCGGTTCTGCATCTGCTCCAGGTTGAAGCTGACGTTGCCCTGGGGCGTCATCAGCTCCAGGCTGTTGCCCACCAGGAACTTGTTCTTCACTTCCACTTCCACCATGTCGCCCTGGCGACCGGTGATCTCGCCGACGAACTGCTGGGTGTCGGAGACGGAGTAGCCGTAGTCGTAGTTCTGGTACTCGCTGTGGTTGTGACGACGCAGGAAGCCCTCGGTGTAGCCACGGTGAGCCAGGTTCTCGAGGGTGCCCATCAGGGTCGGATCGAACGGACGACCGGCGACCGCATCGTCGATGGCCTTGCGATAGACCTGGGCGGTGCGGGCACAGTAATAGAAGGACTTGGTGCGGCCTTCGATCTTGAGGGAATGCACCCCCATCTTGGTCAGACGCTCGACGTGCTCGACGGCGCGCAGGTCCTTGGAGTTCATGATGTAGGTGCCGTGCTCATCCTCGAACGCCGTCATGTACTCGCCGGGACGGTTGGACTCTTCCAGCAGCACCAGCGCATCGCTCGGTTTGCCTAGCCCTAAGGTGTTGTCCGGACGCACTTTGATCGGCTCCTGACGGTGGACTATCTGGCCCACGTCATCTTCCTTGCCCTCGTGCACCTTGTACTCCCAGCGGCAGGAGTTGGTGCAGGTGCCCTGGTTGGGGTCGCGCTTGTTGATGTAACCGGAGAGCAGGCAGCGGCCGGAGTAGGCCATGCACAGGGCGCCGTGGACGAAGACTTCCAGCTCCATCTCTGGCACCTGCATGCGGATCTCTTCGATCTCGTCAAGGGAGAGCTCGCGGGACAGGATGGCGCGGGTCAGGCCCATCTGATGCCAGAACTTCACCGTGGCCCAGTTGACCGCGTTGGCCTGCACCGACAGGTGGATGGGCATGTCCGGGAAGGCTTCGCGCATCATCATGATGAGACCGGGGTCGGACATGATCAGCGCATCCGGCTTCATCTCCACCACGGGGCGCATGTCGCGGATGAAGGTCTTGAGCTTGGAGTTGTGGGGCTGGATGTTGGCCACCACATAGAACTGCTTGCCGAGCGCATGCGCCTCGTTGATGCCGAGTTGCAGGTTCTCGTGATCGAATTCGTTGTTGCGAACCCGCAGGCTGTAGCGCGGCTGGCCCGCATAGACGGCGTCGGCGCCATAGGCATAGGCGTAACGCATATTCTTGAGGGTGCCGGCGGGGGAGAGCAATTCTGGTCTGAACATGTTGGACTCTTTCTATCTGATTGCAAATCAGGACGGCGCCACCTGATGGCGTCGTATAGGTTGATGGCGTTGCGCGACCGTACTCGACGCACGGCCACCCAAAGCGGGTACACCCTGAGCACTAAATGGCTCGATACTGCGGATATACGGGGTGCGAGATTGTACTCGTCACAGGCCCATCATGCAATTTGAGCCGGTGGGCAGGATGAGTATCCTTGTTCATTTTACGCTCAGACAGCCGATGCTAGCGTGTCAGGGACCCGGTACGGGACATAGTTGGGCGATAAATAGATCTTTTCCTCTAAAAAGCCCATCTCCAAGTTGAAATTTTGTCCGACTCGGGAAAGAATGCGCGCTCGGTATTGGCCTCGGGCGAGAGCGACTCGTGACAAGGGACAGACCGAGGATGAACCGGCTTCAGGCCAACAGGTACAGGAAACCATACAGGAACTTTATGAATCCCCTTCGCTTTGCCGCTTCGGCCCTTTTATGTACTCTGACCCTGGTCAGCCAGCAGGCCGCAGCCGTCGAGTACGCGCTGCCTGCCGACAACAGCCGTCTGATCGGCGAGAACCAGGAGTACGTAGTGCCCGCGGACAATCGCCCGCTGGAGCAGATCGCCTCCGACTTCCAGTTGGGCCTGACCAACATCATGGAAGCGAACCCGGGCGTCGACCCCTATCTGCCGACCCCGGGCAGCAAGCTGACCATACCCCATCAGCTGATCCTGCCGAATGCGCCCCGTGAAGGGATCGTCATCAACGTGGCCGAGATGCGGCTCTACTACTACCCGAAAGGCCAGAACGTGGTGCAGGTGCTGCCCATCGGCATCGGCCAGCTGGGGGTGAATACCCCGGAGAACTGGATCACCAAGGTGGAGCGCAAGCGTGCCAACCCGACCTGGACCCCGACCGAGAACATCCGTCGTCGTTACGCCGCCCAGGGCAAGACCCTGCCCGCGGTCTGGCCGGCCGGTCCCGATAACCCCATGGGCCTGCACGCCCTCTACATCGGCAACCTCTACGCCATCCACGGTACCAACGCCACCTTCGGCATCGGTCTGCGGGTGAGCAGCGGCTGTGTGCGCCTGCGCGCCGACGACATCAAGTACCTGTTCGACAAGGTGCCGGTCGGTACCCGCGTCCAGTTCGTCAACCAGCCGGTGAAGTCCACCATCGAGCCGGATGGCGGCCGCTACATGGAAGTCCATGAGCCGCTCTCTCGCAACGAGGCGGAGTTCAACTCCACCGAGTCGGTGCCATTGCCCATGACCCCGGCCATCAGCCGCTTCATCGCCCACGCCGAGAGTGACTCCAACGTGGTCAAGCAGGTGCTGGAACAGCGTAGCGGCATGCCGACCCGCCTCAACCCGCAGGTCTGAGCGTCTCGTCAAGAGACCCGATAACAACAACGGCGACCCCAGGGTCGCCGTTGTTGTTTGTCAGGCCGCTCAGGCTGCGGGCGGGGCATAGAGCGCGAGCCGGTTGCCCTCGGTGTCTTCGATGATGACCCGGGAGCCGTGGCCGCTGCCGATGGCGTGCAGGGGCTCGAGCACCCGTCCGCCGAGCCGGGGGATCATCTGTTCTGCTTCTTTTATCCTATCCCCGAGGGCGAGATAGATGAGGGGGCCGGTGCCACCCGGCTGGTGGTACTCATCCATGGGGCCGAGGCAGGCCGCCGCGTTGTTGCCATCGTGGCGCAACATGGCGAAACGCATCTCCTCCTCCTGTATTGGCGTGACCGGCACGTCGAGCAGGGCCGAGTAGAAGGCCATGGCACGATCCAGATCCCTTGTCGGAATGTCGGCCCAGACCAGAGTGTTGTCCATCTTCGTATTCTCCAGACGTTCCCGGCCGATGCGGCCGGTGGCTCTTAGAGGGTAGGAGCGGCCGCAGAGGGGCGCCAGCAGTGAAAAAACGGCGCCTGATGGCGCCGTTTTTGGGTGGGGAAGTGAAGTCTTTTCCCCTCGATATACAGTTACTTGCCTGCGATGTTCAGGCCACCTAAGCGGCTCTGCGCCGGCGCGTAGTAGCCCTCTTCATCCTGGACGTAGTCACTTGCCGGCGATGCTCAAACCGCCGAAGCGGCTCTGCGCAGGCGCGTAGTAGCCCTCTTCATCCTGGGCATAGTCATTTGCCGGCGATGCTCAACCCACCGAAGCGGATCAGCGGGGCGTAGAAGCCCTTGCCATCGTCGTGGTGCAGTCGGTCGCCGACTGCCTCCAGCTCCCCCAGCAGGCGATAGAAGTTACCCGCCACCGTGATGCCACGCACCGGCTGGATGCGCACGCCGTCCCGGCACAGGAAGCCGGAGGCGCCGAACGAGAAGTCGCCGCTCACCGCATCTGCCCCCGAGTGCAGGCCATCGAGTTTGACCAGCTCCAGATACTCGCCCGCCTTGACCTCGGCCTCGCTGTGGGGACCTGTGCCAAACACCAGGTGGCGTGGGCTCACGTCCAGCGCGCCACGGGCGCTGCGCGCCGCCGCGCCGTTGCTCTGAAGACCGAAGTGGTGGGCGGTGGCGCTGTTGTGCAGCAGGGTCTTGAGCTCCCCCTCGCCAATCAGCAGCAGATCCCGGGTGGGGGCGCCTTCACCATCGAAGGCCTTGATCTTCATGCCGCCCGGCATATGGACCCGGCTCTCCAGGGTGAGCCAGCGGGAGGCCACACCCTGGCCGACCTTGTCGCGCCAGGGGTTGATCCCCTGCTGGGCCCACTTGCCAGACAGCGCGGCCTGGAAGCAGCCGAACAGGCTGGCCAGGCAGTTGAGGGTGAAGAGGGCGCTGTAGCGGCCGCTCGGCACGGCTTCCCCCAGCAGCAGGCCATCGGCCACGGCATGGATCTGCTCAATGAGGGGAGCCGCGTCCAGCTCGTCGAAGCGGCGCGCATACTGCCCCTGATAGTGCATGGACTGGCGCCCATCACGCTCGATCAGCGCCGAGCTGTGGCAACCGACGCTGAACTCCCGATGCTGGCAGAGACTGCCCTGGCTGTTGGCGAGCCAGAGTCGGCTCTCCCCTTCGAAGAAGCCGTTGTAGGGGGCGCCGGTCACATCGGGCAAGGCGAGCATGTCCGCCTCGAGGCGCAGGGTCAGGGCTATCTTCTCCTCCACCGGGGTGCTGTCGGGCTGGTTGATCTCGGCGCAGTCGGTGTGGAGGTGGCTGTTGCTCACCCGGATAGCCTGATCTGCATCCACCTTGGCGAAACGGCTGGCGTCGAGCGCATCCTGCAACATGGCATCGAGGGCGACCTCATCCAGGGATTCCGAGTAGGCGATGCCGACCCGACCATCCTTGATGAGGCGGATGCCGAGCTGCTGGCTGCTGGTGACCTTGTATTCCCCCAGCTCGCCCTTGTCGGCCTTGAGGGAGAAGGCCCTGTCCTGATTGGCGATGAGGTCCGCCTCGGCGCCAAGATCGGCAACCTTGTTGAGCAGGCTGCCGAGCAGATGATTCATATCGAGTTGGCTCATCAGGCGTTACCTCCGACCAGAATATTGTCGACCTTGAGCTGTGGCTGGCCCACCGAGGCGGGAATGGAGCCGGAGACGGAGCCGCACATGCCGGCAGAGATGGCGAGATCGCGGCCCACCATGGAGATCTCTCTCAGCACCTGAGGGCCTGTGCCGATCAGGGTCGCCGACTTGAGCGGTTTGGTTATCTTGCCGCGCTCGATGAGGTAGGCCTCCTGCACGTTGAAGTTGAACTCGCCGGTGCCCGGTTGCACCGAGCCGCCGCCCATCCGCCTGGCATAGATGCCGTGCTCCACCGTCGCCAGCATCTCCTCGAGGCTGTGGTTACCCGCCTCGATATAGGTGTTGCGCATGCGTGAGGCGGGGGCGAACTTGTAGGACTCGCGCCGGCCCGAGCCGGTGCGGGCATAGCCGGTCTTCAGCGCCCCCATGCGGTCGGCCAGGAAGCCGGTCAGCACGCCGTCCTTGATGAGCTGGGTGTGCTGGGTCGCCATCCCCTCGTCATCGACGTTGATGGAGCCCCAGGCATTGCCCTGCAAGCCTTCGTCCACCGCGTTGACCACAGGGTTGGCGATGAGTTGCCCCATCTTGTCGTGGAACACCGAGGCCTTCTTGGCCACCGAGGTGGTCTCCAGCAGGTGGCCGCACGCCTCGTGGAAGATGACGCCGCCAAAGCCGCTCTCCAGGATGACCGGCAGTTTGCCGCTCGGGCAGGGGGCGGCGCCCAGCTTTACCAGCGCCTGACGGGTGGCGGAGAGGGCCAGCTCGCGCGGATCGATGAGGGCGGCATGCTCCCAGCCCATCATGGCGCCGGGGGCCTCATAGCCCACGCTCTGCTCGCTCCCTTCCATGGCTATGCTCTGGGCCGTGATGCGGTTGTAGTGGCGACGATCGGCCACCTGCAGCCCTTCGCTGTTGAAGATCTCCACCTCCTGCTCCCAGCCCAGCGCATTGGCGGAGAACTGGCTCAGTTTGCTGCTCTCGGCGCGAGCCGCGGCATCCATGGCGTGCAGATAGGCAATCTTCTGCTCCAGCAGCTTGTCCGCCGACAGCGGCAGGGCGATGGGGTGATGGTCGGTGAGACGGCTGAAGTCGAAGGCGGTGGCGGTCACCACGGGATCGCGCCTGTCTTTGGCTGCCAGCAGGCTGACGATGCGCAGCAGCTCATCGCGATCGGCCAGGTTGGTGTAGCCGTAGAGCACCTTGTGGCCGTAACACAGGCGCACGCCTATGCCGAAATCGAGGCCGCCGCTGATGGATTCTATCTGGCTGGAGAGCAGGCTGAGCTGGCTGCGGCGCTTGCGCTCCACAAACAGCTCGGCGAAGTCGGCGCCCAGCGCCAGCGCGTGGTCGAGCACGTCGCGGGCAATGGTGGATGCCAGCAGAGAAATCTGGGTCATGGAATATCCTTTTCTGGTCTGTTTCCTGTTTGCTTCCGACCCGTTCTGATTGTGTTATTGGGGTCGAAGTCATTGTTGCAGACCGGCACAAAAAAGTCGCTATAGCGTCATTGAATGATACCGATTGGGGTAATCGGTTCGATAACTGCGCCCGGCAGCCCAGATATAGGCCGCCGGCAGGGGAGATGAAAGCAGCTCGTGGAGCTCGCTTAAGGTCTGATCGACCCAGGGCTCGATGCGGGGCTCGATCTGGTCATCCTGGCTGGCATCGCCCAAGGCCAGCCGACGACATAGTCGTTTCGCTTATGGAGGCGCCGGGCAGGCGAGATCAGAGCAGCTCGTGGATCTCGCTCAGGATCTGATCGACCCACTGCTCGATGCGAGGCTCGGTCTGGTCGTACTGGTTGGCGTCATCGAGGGCCAGGCCGACGAAGTGGCGGCCATCGTCGATCAGCGCCTTGGAAGCATCGAACTCATAACCCTCGTTGGGCCAGTAACCCACCAGCTTGACCCCCTTGGGCACCAGCTGGTCGTGCAACAGGCCGAGGGCATCCTGATACCACTCGCCGTAGCCCAGCTGATCGCCGAGGCCAAACAGGGCTATGATGCGCCCCTCCAGCTCGAGGTCGGCGATGTCTTCCCAGCGGGATTCCCAGTCTTCCTGCAGCTCACCGAAGTCCCAGGTGGAGATGCCGAGGATCAGGATGTCGTACTCCTGCATACGGGCGAGGGGCACGTCCTTGATGTTGTGGATATCGACCAGCTCGGGGCCGATGAGGGCACGGATCTTCTCGGCAGCCATCTCGGTGTAGCAGGTGGTGGAGCCGTAAAACAAACCTATCTTCATCGCTCTTCTCTTGAATCGCAGTGGGCAACAATGTGCTGGGTAACCTAGGGGAGGGGGTCAGTTTAGCAGATTGCCGGGCCCCCTTCACCGGGCAAGCTCCCCTCTTCGTCTCTCCCCTGTGCCTGCCGGCACGGGCCCGCTACAATGAGTCTCCGTTTGCCCAAGATCCAGCACCATGACCAAGCCAGCCCCCGCCGTCCACGACCACCCCCTGATCGAGCCCTTCCTCGATGCCCTCTGGCTGGAGCGGGGACTGTCTGACAACACGGTCGGCTCCTACCGCACCGATCTGGAGAAGTTTGCGCTCTGGCTGGACGGGCAGGGCGGCTCCCTGCTGCTGGCCGGCATGGACGACATCCAGCACTACCTCGCCTGGCGGGTGGATCGGCAATTTGCCCCCAGCAGCACGGCTCGCTTCCTGTCGGCCCTGCGCCGCTTCTACCAGTATCTCAACCGCGAAGAATTGCGCAGCGACGATCCCACCGTGCTGCTGGAGGGGCCCAAGCTGCCCAAGAAGCTGCCCTCCGATCTGAGCGAGGCCGAGGTCGATGCGTTGCTCACGGCGCCCATGGTGGACGATCCGCTGGAATTGCGAGACAAGGCGATGCTGGAGCTGCTCTATGCCACCGGGCTGCGGGTCTCCGAGCTGGTGGGGCTCACCGCCGAGCATGTCAGCCTGCGCCAGGGGCTGGTGCGGGTGGTGGGCAAGGGCAACAAGGAGCGGCTGGTGCCCATGGGGGAGGAGGCCATCCACTGGCTGGAGCGTTACTACCGGGAGTCGCGCACCCTGCTGCTCGGTGGCACCAGCTCGGATGTGGTGTTCCCCTCCAAGCGGGCGCAGATGATGACCCGTCAGACCTTCTGGCACCGCATCAAGCTCTACGCCACGCGGGCGGGCATCGCCGGTGAGCTATCCCCTCACACCCTGCGCCACGCCTTCGCCACCCATCTGCTCAACCATGGCGCCGACTTGCGGGTGGTGCAGATGTTGCTGGGTCATGCGGATCTCTCCACCACCCAGATCTACACCCATGTGGCGAACGAGCGCCTCAAGACGCTGCACGGCGAGCACCATCCCCGCGCCTGAGCCGGACTGCCGTCTTCTGGTGCCTGCTCGGCCACCCCGTTATCGCCGTCATAAAAAAGCCGCCCTATGTTGACCATGGGGCGGCTTTTCAATCACAGGGCAGGATGAGCGGTTACTTGCCCTGCTGGGACTTGAGCAGATCGCGGATCTCGCTCAGCAGCTCCTGATCCTTGGTGGGACCGGCCGGGGCAGGGGCTTCCTCTTCCTGCTTCTTCTGCAGGGTGTTGACGGCCTTGAGCCCCATGAAGATGGCGAAGGCGATGATCAGGAAGTCGATGACGGTCTGGATGAATTTGCCGTAGGCGATGACCACGGCGGGCACCTCGCCTTCGGCGGCCTTCAGGGTCACGGCGAGATCGCTGAAGTCCACGCCGCCCAGGATGAGGCCGATGGGCGGCATGATGACGTCACCCACGAAGGAGGAGACTATCTTGCCGAAGGCGGCACCTATGATGATACCGACCGCCATGTCGATGACGTTGCCTCTGGCCGCAAAGGCCTTGAACTCTTTAATCAGACTCATGTTCCCCTCCAAAAATGGGTTCTGAGCGGCCGCTACCGCTCCTTTGATTTGAATAATAAATCAACAGGAGAGCAGAGGGCTGGCCGTCGTGTCTCCTGTCGTCCCGATTAGCTTGCTGGGCCTCGGCCCAATTGGCAACCTGCATGAATGGGAATTTTTTACATCTGGCGCTATTAACGCATCGATAACTAAGCGGATTCTGTGGGATTGGTCGGGAGATCTGGCTGGGCCTGGCGCCCTCCCTGGGAGGCGGCGGAGCAATCCGGCGGCTCGAGTCGATGCCAATGGCGCTGACCAAGATCGAAGTCTCAGGGGAGAGCGGCGGTCTGCCGCAGCCATGAAAAGGGGCCATATACCATGGCCCCTGTGGTTAAACCTTGTTAGCTCCCGTTAGGGTGAGGGGGTTGGGCAATCCGGACAGGTCGGGCAGAGCGGACAGGTGGCGGTTGCCGTATCTGTGTCGCTGCCAAAGCCTAGCGGTGCTGTCCCGGTGGCGGTCACGGTATCGCTGAAGGCGATGGAACCCGGGTTCTCCGAGCCAGCACTGGCGGGCGTGTAGGAGCCTGAGTAGTCCTTGCAGTCGGCCGCAGCCAGGATGCCAATGTTATGCACATTGCCGCTGGGATCGTCGGTGACGGTAACACCGCTCAGGTTCAGTGGCGGCACGCCGCCCACCCCTGTGGTGTTACAGACCTGGCCACTGTATTCGACCCTGACCACCAGCTGGCTACCCGTGTCCACGACCTTGGTGCTACAGGCCTTGGTGACACTGATCCCAGGGGTTCTCTCGACGTTGGGACAGGCCGCGGTAGTGGAAGCCGTGATCGACTGCAGGCCACCGTCGCTGGAGGCTGCCTTGACGCTGATGCCGTTGGTCGGCCCGTTACCGGCGGAGTCAAAGCTGCCGGTGTAGTTCTCCACGCCTCCTTTCGGTATTGAATCGAAGTTCGCGACCACGAAGTCATCGCTGGTATCGGCCGGGGTGCCGTTATCATCGGTGACGACGACGTCATGGATGGTGCCAAAGCCCCCGTTGGTGACTGTGCCCTCGAAGCTGAAGGTAAAGCCGGTTTCAGCCTCGTTGAGGTCACCGCCGGTACAGACTTTGGTGATCTCGACCTTGCACAGCTCGAAGTTATCCAGCACGAAGTCTTTCAACGCCGCGGTGAAGGAGCTGGAGGAGCGGGTCTCGGCCATGAAGCTGCTGAAGCAGCCGTCGCTGCCCCCCACGATCTGGCTGAGGTTGATCCCCCCCTCGAAGAAGCTCTCGAAGGGGAAGGTTCCCTTGGTGCCACTCTTGGGGGTGTAGTCGCTCCACAGGCCGCTGACACCATTCGCCAGCGTGCTGGCGGGGACGGGCACGTCACCCGTGTTGGTCAGGGCGCAGGCGAGGTTGGCGCCGCCCTGATTGGCGCAGACGACGTCGTTGGCGCCCGAGCCTTGCAGCCTGAGTCGCAGGTTGGTGGCGGCGCACTGCCCCGGCTGCGGGCTGTTGTTGGCGGCCTTGCTACAGGTCGGGTCCCAGGTCACCACGGCCAGGTAGGGAAACGCGTTGCTCGCCTGCGGGAAGTTGATAAGAACCAGGGTGTCCCCCACTGTGTGTTTACCGCTGAAACTGCCGTTGGGCAGGGCGGTGACCTTCTGTTTGAAGAACCAGAAGCCCATGAAGGCATCACCGGCATTGGCGATGCGATCGGCGCCAAAGTAGAGCAACAGATCGCTATTCTCGTTGTAGGCGGCGGCATAGGCGTGGGTCAGGTCATCCTTGTCGGGGACGGAGCCATCCTTCCAACTCCACTTGTCGATGTCCAGGATGTCTTTATCACCCCCGCCGAAGATGGTTCTGGGGGCAGTGTCCTGGATGATGCCGGTGAACTTGGTGGCTCCTCCGCTGTCGGGCGGGGTGTCCCAGTCATCGCTCATGACGGCACCGGTGTCGATGTTATCCTGCGGATTTGCATCCAGTTCGAACGGCGATTCTGCCGTGGCGGCCATGGTCAGTGCCGGTGCACAGAGCACCAGCAACAGGGCCATGAACTTTAGACCATGCTGCCAACAGCGCGGCCAAAGATTCATTGCTCGGGTATCCATGTTGCATTCCTCTTGCTTGTTGTTGTCCGTGTCGTCCGGCTCTCTTGGGCAGACGGATCGGCGCTGCATTGGTGCAGGCTTCGTTCCAAGATTTCAAGCAATTGAAATTAAAGTGAAAATGCTTGAGATGGGATGAGGGGAAGCGGGATCGTTGTTAGCGGAATGAAGCGGATTTTCATGCACGTTTGGCGCCGGGGCAGACTGAGCGCGAAAGGGGGTCTGTTGAGGCTGTCTCAGGGATGGAACAGAGGATGACGCCAGTTGGCGAGGTTCGTTGCCGCAGAGGCGGTGAAACTATGTAATTGGTTGATTTTGTTTTGTTTGTATTCATTTCATGAGATCGTCAGCCGTTCGTCCTGTTGTTCCATAAGCGCTAATAGGCTACTCGCTCGGCTAACATTCTTGGCCAGCATGGTTGATCTCACAGTAGCAGGGCGTCTTCAGCGCTCGTGCACCACTGGCGTCCAGCGGGCATAGTGCGGCGAGCATCCCCACGCAGCCGACCCAATAAAAGGGCGACGGCTCAGCCATCGCCCTCGAACCGACCGGTACTCTGGTCGCCATTATCAACTCATTACTCCACTGTCTGGATGGTGACCTCCACTTCGGCCTTGACCTCGTTGTCTTCGTCATCCTTCAGGGTGACCACCAGCGGATCCGGGTTGGTCGCCTGCAGGTTGATGTTGCCAAGATCGGCCAGACCAGGCTCGAGCTCCAGGATGAAGGCGCAGTCATAGTGCGCGCCGGGCAGGATGGTGCCGCCTGCGGTGCAGAGCGAGAAGGGTCCGAAGCCATCGGCGTCGGCCTCATGGGTGCTCACCCCGGGCTCATCGTAGAGGGTGAAGCTGCCCGAGACCCCGTTCCCATCCGCCACATTGACCCCCTTGAAGGTCAAGGCGGTGATGGTCAGGGTGTCTACCCCATTGTTGCTGATGCGGACAAAGCCGGCGGCCTTGAGGGCGAACAGCCTGGTGATGTCGGGTTCCTCATCGGTGAACGCCACAGTGGCATCGTCGCTGTCAGTCACTGTTACATCGTCCTCATCCTTGCCTGCGATGGTGGCCGTGTTGGTGTGACTGTCGCCAGCATTCCCCTGCAGTTCTTTGGAGATGGTACAGCTGGCGTTGTGTCCCGGACTGAGTACGAAGCCGACGAGAGTGGTGGGCGTGATCCCTACCCCGTCCTTCTTATTCACCATGCACAGGTTGGTCAGACTGCCGAATATGTCGTCCTCCAGGGTACTGAAGGTGACATTGTCCACGCCGCCGGCATCGACGGAGAAGGTGAAGGTATAGGCCACGGTGCGAGTCTCGGCGGAATCGCCGGTTTCGAGGACGCTGACGGGCAAGGCATCTTTTAGCAGCGTGATGGTCGACGCCACGTCATTGATGTTGACGGTGGCGCTGTCAGCCGCCGTCGCCTCGTCCCCTTCGTCGTCCAGGGCCTTGGCGGTCGCCTCGTTGGTATGCACATCGCCTTGGTTGCCACCCACAAACTGGGTGAAGCTGCACTCGAATGGAGAGGCCTTGGCCAATACCACGCCGCCGCTGCCCAGGTCGCAGGTGCCTTGTCCATCCAGATCGCCGAATTTGTCGTCCATCAGGCTGGTCAGGGTGAGCGGGTCGTCATGATCACCCGAGGTGTTGGTGACCTTGACGGTGTAGGTCACGTTGGCTCCCGGTTCCAGCACCTCGTCGGTGGAGGCCGTTTTCTCCACCGCTATGGTCGGTGGGAGGTTGGTGATCTCGACCGTCTTCGCCGGGCTGCAGTTGTTACCCGCCGCCTGGAAGCCAGCGGGGCAGGTACTGCCGCTGCCGACCGTGCCGCCATTCTTGTCCTTGAACAGGGCCACTATGTTGTCGACGTACTTCTCGGGGCTCTGATCGTCGGGCAGATTGCGATCCTTGATATGCAGGGTGAACTGGCAACTGTAAGTGGCGCTGGGCAACACCTCCTTGGTCGTCGAGCCCGCGGCGGGTTTCGCGCAGGTGGTGCTGAGCAGGTAGATGCCGTCCGCAGCCCCGACGCTTTCGATGGATCCCCAGAGGTCCACGCTCTTGTCGTAGGTGCCATCCCCGCCAATGTCTATCTCATCCTTCAGGCTGGCGATATACAGGGAGGCGGCACTCGAGTTGGTAAAGCTCAGGTTGTAGGTGAACACGCCACCCGGCTCGGGCAGGCTGGCGGGGGTGACCGTCTTGGTGATCGCAGCCGGCTCAGGCCTGATGAACACGTTGATGGCGAAACTGTCGCAGTTACACTTGGATTTGGTGCCGGGCACAGCGCCGGGAGGGTTGGTGTCCGCACTGCAACTCAAGGTCTTCGATTGGTCCCAGGCCGCACAGTAGGTGAACAGAGCCCTGTTGGGATCGGTAGGGCTGGGCTGACAGAGCATGGTGACAGGTTGATTCATGAGGGTGTAAGAATCGGTACCGTTGGCCTTGGTGATATCGCCACAGGTATCCAGGAAATCGGTGGCTTTTACTTTCGGCTCCAGATTCACATAGGCCACCTGGCCATTTTCCCCGGCGTCGCTCGCCTTGGGCAGCAACAGGCTGCAGTTTGGTGCGCCGCCTTGAAGCTCCATCGGGCTCTTGGTTGTTCTCGGCAGGTAGAAGGTGGTGTCATACCGCACGCTGGCGTTGGTTTTGACGGTCACGTTGGCGTTGAAGGTGAACACCTGGCCGTTGACGCACTCCTGGTTCGGATTGACCGGAACCACCTGCGAGACCTCAATGTCTTTGGCCGTACAGTTGAGGCTTCCGCCGAAGGCGTCAGCCATGCATTTTTCCTGCTCCAGACCCGGGAAGATACCGGCCCAGGCGGGGGTGAGACTGGAGAGTCCCCCCAGCGAGGCCACCCCGAGCAAGGGGATCGCCAGCGATCTGAGCAGGCGATTGTGCGTACTTGGTTTCATAGCATTTTCCTCTTCCTATCCTTTGGTTTTTTGTTCCATTCCATTCGGCCGCGACTGCCTGAACCGAGGGGCCTGACTATGAGCAGAGGGGCGGTCCTATGCCCTGTGCGCGAAATCGTGGATAGGGGGCCACTTTGGTGAGGCTGGCATAGATCGACAGCCCAACCCCGAGAGGGGGAAATAACGTATCCATGTTGCATTCCTTTTGCTTCTTGCTTGTTGTTGTCTGTGTCGTCCGGCTCTGTTGGGCTGCCGGCTCGGCGCAGCATCGGTGCAGGCTTTGTTCCAAGAATTCAATTGATTGAAAAATAAGGAAAAAGCAGAGGAAGGGGATGAGCGGAGGCGGGAGGGTTGTTAGCGGAATGGAGCGGATTTTCATGCCGGCCCGGCGCCGGGGCAGACTGAGCACAAAAGGGGGGCTTTTGACGCTGTCTCAGGGATGGAACAGAGTGGGTCATGTCCCTTGCCTTGGTGGCTGGTTAATTCACTGACGGTTCAAGGTATATATTTGATTTTATTTTGTTTATTTTATTTTTTAAGCAAAGGGACTCGCTTTCTCCCCCTGTCTCATCGAGTGGCGTAAGTACGCCATCTATCCAATACTTTGCACATTGTTCAGCCGCCGTGTGGCGAGGTGTATTAGATGGAGATGCGTACGCTACTGTGTGTCAACACGAGTGGGGTGTGGTGCCCTTCGTCACAGGCATCCTCGCTCGGCTGGCGCTTCTGCTCGGCCTCGTCGCCGCAGGAAGCCTTCGGTCACTATGCACAACATGCGCCCAGGGTGGGCCTGGTGCTGCTGAATGAAGGCGCCACCGAGGCGCTGGAGGCGCTCTTTCGCCAGACCTGCGGCACCATGGTCTGGGTGGCGCTTGCCCCCCCTCATCTGCTCGCCCAGCCCAGGATGCAGGAGCTGCTCCTGAACTACTGCTTCGACTATCACAGCCTGCCGGTGGGGGATGAGCGCCTGCTGGCCGTGCTGGGACACGCGTTCGGCATCGCCTGCCTGAGGGGCAGCGTTCACCACCCTTGCCGTCATGGCAAGGAGACGGGGGGGCTGATCGGTGCCAGCCCGGTCATGCAGCAGATCATGAGTCGGGTGGAGCGGCTGGCCAAGGTCGACTCGTCGGTGATCCTGCAAGGGGAGAGCGGCACGGGCAAGGAGCTGGTGGCCCGCCAGATCCACCGCCACTCCCTGCGGGCGGATGGCCCCTTCGTCGCCATCAACTGCGGCGCCATTCCGCCCTCCCTGATCCAGTCAGAACTCTTTGGTCATGAGAAGGGGGCCTTCACCGGCGCCTGTCGGCGCCACATCGGCTGCGTGGAGATGGCGCACCATGGCATCCTGTTTCTCGATGAGATAGGGGATCTCCCCCTGCCGATGCAGGTCAACCTGCTGCGGTTTCTGCAAGAGCGCACCATAGTGCGAGTCGGTGGGGCTGGGCCCATCGAGGTGGACATCAGGGTGATAGCCGCGACCAACAGGGTGCTGGATCAGGAGATGGAGCAGGGGCATTTTCGGAGCGACCTCTTCTACCGGCTCTGCGTGCTGGATCTGACGCTGCCCCCCCTGCGTGAGCGGGGGGAGGACATCATGCTGCTTGCCCAGTATTTTCTGACCAAGATGGGCGGCATCTTGAATCCCCGGGTACAGGGATTCACCGCCGGCGCCATGCGCCAGATGTTGCAATATCACTGGCCTGGCAATGTGCGGGAGCTCAAGAACCGACTGGAGCGGGCGCTGGTCCTGTGCGAAGGGCAGCGCATCGATCATCAGGATCTGGGGCTGGCCCTGCCGCAGGCAGAGGGAGGCATACGCCCCCTGAACCTGGTCAGGGCCGAGGCGGAGTGCGAGGCCGTGCGCCGGGCCCTGGTGCTCTGTGGCAACAATGTGACCGAGGCCGCCCGTCATCTCGGGATCTCCCGGCTTACCCTCTACCGGGTGCTGGAGCGCTCCACTCCCCCTCTGCCGTCCGAGCCCCAGCTCTCCTGAGCAGGGGCGAGAGCCTCCTCGCCGTCCCTGCCGCTATGACCCGCTCGTCTCGGGCGTGTATGATACCGCCTTGCCATCGGCTCACCGTATTAGAAGACAGGATCGAATTCATGCCCCTGCAAATCCGTCGTCGTCCCCGAGTGGATGACGCTCACCTGCCCGATACCCTGCATCCTCTGCTGCGCCAGATCTTCGCCAGTCGCGGGGTCGAGGACCCCGCATTGCTGGAGCGCAGCGCCAGCCAGTTGTTGCCGCCCCAGCGCCTGTTTGGTATGGAGCAGGCGGTGCCGCTGCTGGCCGAGGCCCTGATTGCCCAGAAGCGCATCCTCATCGTCGGCGACTTCGACTGTGACGGCGCCACCAGCTCGGCCCTGTGCGTGCTGGCGCTGCGGGCCATGGGGGGGAAGAGCATCGACTTTCTGGTGCCCAACCGCTTCGAATTCGGCTACGGCCTCACCCCGGAGATCGTCGAGCTGGCGGTGGTCCGGGGCGCCGAGTTCCTGATCACCGTGGATAACGGCATCTCCAGCATCGCCGGGGTGGCCGCCGCCAAGGCCGCCGGCATGCAGGTGCTGGTCACCGATCATCACCTGCCGGGTCATGAGTTGCCCGCTGCCGATGCGATAGTGAACCCTAACCAGCGTGGCTGCGACTTCCCCTCCAAGTCCCTGGCCGGGGTGGGGGTCGCCTTCTACCTGATGGCGGCGCTCAACACCCATCTGCGGCAGGCCGGCTGGTATGAGAGTCAGGGCATTCGCGCCCCCAATGTGGCGGATTACCTGGATCTGGTGGCGCTCGGCACCGTTGCCGACGTGGTGGCGCTCGATGGCAACAACCGCATCCTGGTCCATCAGGGGCTGCAGCGGATCCGGGCCGGCCGCTGCCGCCCCGGCATCCAGGCGCTGGTGGATGTGTCGGGCCGCGACGGTCGCCGCCTGTGCGCCGCCGATCTCGGCTTCGCGCTGGGCCCCAGGCTCAATGCGGTCGGCCGGCTGGATGACATGTCCCTCGGGGTCGCCTGCCTGCTGTGCGATGACATCAATCTGGCGCGCCAGCTGGCGGCGGAGATGGACAGCCTCAATCAGGAGCGCAAGGAGATAGAGCAGGGCATGCAGCAGGAGGCGCTCGCCACTCTGGAGCAGATCCGTTTTCGCGATGGCGAGGTGCCAAGCGGCATAGTGCTGCACAGAGACGAGTGGCATCAGGGGGTGGTGGGGCTGGTGGCCTCCAAGATCAAGGAGAAGTACTACAGACCGGTGATCGCCTTCGCCGAAAGCAGCGACACCGAGCTCAAGGGCTCGGGTCGCTCCATCCCCGGCGTGCACCTGCGCGATGCGCTGGAGCTGCTCGATACTCGCCATCCCGGCCTGATGGGCAAGTTCGGCGGCCACGCCATGGCGGCGGGGCTGACCCTGCCCAAGGCGAACATAGAGGCGTTCGGCCGGGCATTTGAAGCCGTCATCGCCGAGCTGGTGACGCCGGAGCTGCTGACCGGGGTGCTGCTCACCGACGGCGAGCTGCTGCCCGATGAGCTGAGCCTGGAGCTGGCGGAGCTGATCCGCGCCTCCGGCCCCTGGGGGCAGGCCTTCCCCGAGCCGCTGTTCGACGGCGAGTTCGTGCTGGTGCAACAGCGGCTGGTGGGGGAGAAGCATCTCAAGATGATGCTGACCACGGACTCGGGCCGCGCGGTGGATGCCATTGCCTTCGGGGTCGATCTCAAGCGCTGGCCCGATGCCTCGGTGAAGCGGGTGCGGCTGGTCTATCGGCTCGATGTCAACGAGTGGCGCGGCAACCGCAGCGTCCAGCTGCTGGTGGAGCATCTGGAAGCCGCCGGCGCCTAAGCCTCGTCTCTTCGTGTGCCACGCGAGCCAACGGCCACCCCAGGGTGGCCGTTGGCGCTCTGTATGCTCATGTCTTGATGCCAGATTAACCGATAAAAAGGGTGTTAAGCATCAAGCCAAGCTAACCAATGGCAACGAAAGCCCAATAATGGCATGAGTTATGATATATTCGACTCATCTCGTTATTTGCCTTTTCAAGGTGCTGATCTCTTGCCACCCCTCGGCCGATTACCGACAGGGCTGATGGCCCTCGCCGTCGCCTGCCTGCTGTGGCTTGCCGCGTTCGCGGCAGGCGGGGTCGGTGCATCCGGTCAACCGGCAGCGAGCGGGCCGACGGCCTCGATGCAGCTGCACCAGCCATCCGACTCCGGCCTCATCGACAGCGTCAGCCTGCTGCCGGGCGGCCAGTGGCGGCTCGGTGTCGAGCAGGGGCGACGGCTGGAGAGTGGCGCCGCCCCCGAGCGTTACCAGATGCTGCTGGCCTGGTTCCAGCACGACATCCTCGGCCTGCTCTGCGGCCTGCTGTTCTTCCTCCCCCTCATCTACCTCAGGCGGCGGCCCGACTACTTCGGCCATCTGCACCAGCGGCTGCTGCTCTGCCATCACCTGCAATTTCGCTTCTGCCACGGCGACTCGCGCCCGGTTTGTCGTTAAGCGCGCGTTCGACCCCACATAGCTCTGACCTGAGTCATCGCAAGATGTCGGCACATGGCCGCTGTGCGTCGGCGCGCGTTGTGATCCCGTCCCCACCGGCATGATGGCCGCCCGGGACGGGCCTTGCCTGCGCAACCTGTGAGCCTGCCCGATGGAATACTATGTAACCCTGTTCATTCATTCGATTTTTGTCGAAAACCTGGCCCTGGCCTTCTTTCTCGGCATGTGTACCTTCCTGGCCGTGTCCAAGAACATCAACACCGCCTTCGGCCTCGGCATGACGGTGCTGGTGGTGATGGTGATCGCCATTCCCCTCAACAACCTGATCTACCGCCATATCCTGCGCCCGGAGAGCACCTTCCTCGGGGAGTTTGATCTCGGCTTTCTCGATTTCATCGTCTATATCGGGGTGCTGGCGGCGCTGGTGCAGGTGATGGAGATGGTGCTCGACAAGCACTTCCCGGCGCTCTATCACGCCCTGGGGATCTACCTGCCGCTCTTGACGGTGCACTGCGCCATCTTCGGCGGTGTGATGTTCATGGCCCAGCGGGATTACGATTTTATCGAATCCGTAGTGTATGGGGCGGGCTCCGGGCTGGGCTGGCTGCTGGCCATCGTCGCCATCGCCGGCCTGCGCCAGAAGATGAAGTATTCGGATGTGCCCGAGGGGCTGCGGGGGATAGGCATCACCTTCATCGTGGCCGGCCTGATGTCGCTCGGCTTCATGTCCTTCTCCGGCATCTCGCTCTGAGCCATGACCCGCTGATGGCCACTTTGCAGGCCGTCAGCCCAGATGCCTGACCATGTTGTAGCCGGTGATGGTGAAGCCCAGCTCCTGATAGAGCGCCAGCGCCCGCGGGTTGTCATGGGCCACCCTCAGCTTGATCCGGTGGATGCCCAGCGCCTGCAAGCTGGCCTCCAGCGCCGCCATGGCGGCCTTGCCATAGCCCAGGCCACGGCGGGTTGGCGCCATGTAAAAGTCGCAGATAAAGGTTTCGCCCTGAGCGGTGTCGATGGCGTGCCAGAGGTAGCCGAGTGGCTGGGTATCTATGTCGAGCGTGCCGTCATCGGCCCCCGGCCCGTCTGCGGGCACTATGCAGAGCAGGTGATGATTTGGCGTGGCAACCCCCTGGGGCAGGGACTGGTGCAGGCTCTGCTCGGCCTTGTGGCGGGCGGTGGGCAGATCATGGCCATGATTGCTGGCGAGATCTTGCGCGTAATCCTCGATGAAGTAGGCGCAATAGACGGGGTAGTGGTGCTCGCTCATGGGGAGCAAACGGACGAGGGGGGTCGGCATCCTGCTGATCACTCAAAGAGAAAATGAGCGGTCACGTTAACCCGCTAAGAGGGAGCAGGGCAAACATTCTGGCCTCTGGAGGCGTCATGGCGGATAAAATAGCACCAATAAAAAGAGCGCCCTTGGGCGCTCTTTTTTGATGAAGGAGGGAGGCAGTCTGGCCTCTCTTCCTTGCGAGGTTATTTGACCTCTTCGCCCTTGGCTTGCAGATCCGCATGGTAGGAGGAGCGCACGAAGGGGCCGCAGGCGGCGTGGGAGAAGCCCAGCGCCATGGCGACCTCTTTGAGCTCGTCGAACTCTGCGGGCGGCACGTAGCGCTTCACCGGCAGGTGGTGGCGGCTCGGCTGCAGATACTGGCCCAGGGTCAGCATGTTGACGCCGTGCTCGCGCAGATCGGTGAGCACCTGCACGATTTCCTCGTTGGTCTCGCCCAGACCCATCATGACGCCGGACTTGGTCGGCACATGGGGGTGCATCTCCTTGATGCGGCGCAGCAGCTCCAGCGACCACTTGTAGTCGGCGCCGGGGCGGGCGACACGATACATGCGCGGGGCGGTTTCCAGGTTGTGGTTGAACACGTCCGGCGGGGTCTCGCGGAACACCTCCAGCGCCTGCTCCATCCGGCCACGGAAGTCCGGGGTCAGGATCTCGATGCGGGTCTGCGGGCTGTGCTCGCGGATCTGCTTGATGCAGTCGGCGAAGTGCTGGGCACCGCCGTCACGCAGATCGTCGCGGTCCACCGAGGTGATGACCACGTATTTCAGCCCCATCTCCTTGATGGTGAGCGCCAGCTTGTGCGGCTCGTCGGGATCCAGCGCCAGCGGGCGGCCGTGGGCCACGTCGCAGAAGGGGCAACGACGAGTACAGATGGCACCCATGATCATGAAGGTGGCGGTACCGTGGTTGAAGCACTCCGCCAGGTTGGGGCAGGAGGCTTCCTCACAGACCGAGTGCAGCTTGTTCTTGCGCAGCGTGCTCTTGATGTGCTCGATCTTCTGGCTCGACGGCGGCAGCTTGATCCGCATCCAGTCCGGTTTGCGCAGCACTTCCTCGTTGGGATCCGGCATGAATTTCACCGGGATCAGGGCCATCTTGTCGCCATCGCGTAGCTTGACGCCCGGCTCCATACGAACGGGTTTGCTCATGATTCACTCTCGGTGTTTGTTATTGTCAGGTTGATAGCCGCAAGGGTCATTTTCATACCCTCGTAGCCGCATGCCACGGGCTCGCTCATGGGGCCTCTTCGACATGGCTGATGCTCTGATAACCAATCAGGCTGGCCAGCTCGGCCACCAGAATGGCTTGCGCCTCGGCCACGCTCTGCGGGCCACCCAGGGCGCTGGTCTGGGTCATGGCCATGCCCGCATAGCCGCACGGATTGATGCGCAGGAAGGGGGTCATGTCCATGTTGATGTTCAGTGCCAGCCCGTGAAACGAGCAACCCTTGCGGATGCGCAGGCCCAGCGAGGCCAGTTTGGCCTCCATGCCCAGCTCGTTCTTCACGTAGACGCCGGGGGCATCGGCCTTGGCATAGGCTTCGATGTCGCTCCTTGCCAGGGTCTTGATGATGGCGGTCTCCAGGCAGGTGACCAGCTCCCGTACCGAGAGCTTGCTGCGGCGCACATCCACCAGCACATAGAGCACCAGCTGGCCGGGGCCGTGATAGGTCACCTGACCGCCGCGATCGCTCTGCACCACCGGGATGTCGCCGGGGGCGAGCAGGTGCTCGGCCTTGCCTGCCTGACCCTGGGTGTAGACGGGATCGTGCTCCACCACCCAGAACTCATCCGGGGTATCGCTAGTGCGACCGTCGGTGAAGGCCTTCATGGCATCCCATACCGGCTGGTAGGGGCGGCGGCCCAGCTGTCTGACTAGCAGCTGTGGCTGAGCGGGGATCTGGGGTGACATCTTTTCCTCACAGGCTGGCGCTTGAGTCGGCACCATGGGTCAGCTCTCGGGGGTGACGCAAAATCAATCGCCCCTGGCGGGGCGAGAGAGAAATTACAGTACGTATTTCACCAGCTCGATCTTGCCAAGGGCGTGGTACATGGCTTCGATGTGCTCTTTGCTCTGGGCGGTGACCGTCACTCGAACCGAGTGATACTTGCCCTTGGAGCTGGGTTGGACAACGGGACTGTAAGTACCGGGGGCGTGCTGCTGCAGTACTTCCACCACCTGGTCCGGCAGGGTCGGGTCGGCAATGCCGAGCACCTTGAACGGGAACTTGCAGGGGAACTCCAGCAGTTCATCAAACTTGGTATTCATTTACTCACCTTTTGGCGTCGTCGTGAAACGACTTCATCTTTAATCTTGTGTGGCCTGGTGGCCGATGGCCCATCGGGGCCGCCAGTACGAGTCAATATGGGCACGGCCCACGCCGGGATCAAGGCCCGGGCTGGTCGACAAGACATGGAGATGCTGCTTTTTACCACAAATCGACAGTCGGCGGAACCTGCAGTTTGCAGGGGTATTCGCTGGTTGAACCAGCCAATAACAGAGCGGCGCCATAAGCGCCGCTATCATGTCACTATTTTTCGCTGTGGCTTACTTGAACCAGCTGGAGACCAGCATCACCAGGTAATCCCACAGGCGGCTCATCAGCCCGCCTTCCTGCACTTCTTCCAGGGCGACCAGCGGGACCTGCTTGATCTCCTTGTCGCCTTGCTTCAGGTAGACGGTACCGACCCGTTGGCCCTTGGCCAGCGGTGCCTTCAGCTCGCTCTCGAGCTGGAAGTCCGCTTTCAGGTTGTTGCCCTGACCGCGGGTGACCAGCACGGACACGTCCTTGTCGACGCCGAGTTTCACTTCAGACTTGTCGCCCATCCAGATCTTCTGGGTGACCAGCTCGGTGCCGGCCTTGTAGGGGGTCAGGCTCTGGAAGAAACGGAAGCCGTAGGTCAGCAGCTTCTTGCTCTCGGCGGCGCGGGAGCCTTCGCTGCTGGCGCCCAGCACCACGGCGATCAGGCGCATGCCTTCGTTGTTGGTGGCGGAGGAGACCAGGTTGTAGCCGACCTGGCTGACGTGGCCGGTCTTGATGCCATCCACTTGCAGGGATTGATCCCACAGCAGGCGGTTGCGGTTGTGCTGGGTGATGCCGTTGAACACGAACGACTTCTGGGAGTAGATCTTGTACTCCTCCGGCAGATCGCGGATCAGGGCCTGACCCAGGCGCGCCATGTCGTGGGCGGTGCTGTAGTGGCCTTCCGCATCCAGACCGTGCGGGTTCTTGAACTGGCTGTCGTTCATGCCGAGCTTGGCGGACCAGGAGTTCATCAGGCTGGCGAAGGAGTCGGTGCTGCCGGCCAGAAATTCGGCCATGGCGACGCAGGCGTCGTTGCCGGACTGGATGATGATGCCCTTGTTCAGGTCATCGACCGAGACCTGCTTGCCCACCTCGATGAACATCTTGGAGGAGTCGGAGTAGTTCTTGGACCAGGCGTTCTGGCTGATGGTCACCATGTCGGTGCGCTTGATGTTCCCCTTCAGCAGCTCCTGGCCGATGATGTAGGAGGTCATCATCTTGGTCAGACTGGCGGGCGGCAGACGCTCTTCGGCGTTCTGCTCGGCCAGCACCTGACCCGAGTAGTAGTCGATCAGAATATGGGCCTTGGCGGAGATCTCAGGCGCGGCGGGAACGACCATGGGGGCGGCGTTTGGCGTCGGCAGGCCGGCCTGGGGGACGTCTCTGGTCGGTACTGGCTGGTTGGCGTCCGGCGTCGGCACCGGCTGGTTGGCCTGAGCGGTGGCGCTTAACAGGGAGGCCAGAATAACGGAACGGGCAAATTTGGACATCTTGGAATTCCTGGAGCCTGGATGGGTTGTACCCAAGTTAAAAAAAGCGGGTTTCACTATACCAGATGCGCTCGCCGGTCATAGCCCGGCATGCGATCTTGAACGGGTTTTTATCCATTTCCCGCGCCGTCACGCCGGGATACGACGTGAGGGCGCGGGCCATGGTGGCGCCGATGATCAGGGGACGATGAAGGCCTGCTCCAGCCCCCCCTGCCGGATCTGCTCCAGCAAGGTGCTCTGCTGATCGGCCGCGACCGGCCCCAGCAGGACGCGGAAGAGGGCGTCGTGCGCCACCACCTGGTAGGGCACGCCATAGCGCTGGGTCATCACCTTGCCCAGAGCCTCGGCCCTGGGTTGGGAGCCACTGGCCAGCACCTGGATCATCTTGCCCTGGCCGCTGGCGGCCTTGGGGGCGGAGAGGGTGCTGGTCGCCGTGGCGGCGGGCTTGGCGGGGGCGTCGGCCTGAGCGGCGGCCGAGGGAGCCGCAGGCTGGGGATCTCCGAGGAAGGCGCCCTGCTCGGCGGGCGCCGCCGGTTGCAGGGGCTGCATCGGTGTCATGGGCACCATCTCGACCATCTGATCCGGCCTGTCGTTGATGAGATCCAACCGGACTCGCGCCTCACCCCCTTCTATCATCCCCAGCTGCTGGGCGGCGGCATGGGAGAGATCGATGAGGCGATCGCTGTCGAACGGGCCGCGATCGTTGACCCGGACTATGGTCTCCAGCCCGTTGTCCAGGTTGGTGACCCGCACATAGCTCGGCAGCGGCAGGTTGCGGTGGGCGGCGCTGAACAGCTTGCTGTCCAGCACGTCGCCATTGGCGGTCTTGTTGCCATCGAGCTCCAGCGCCAGCCAGCTGGCGGTGCCTTCTTCTTGATAGTGTTTGATGTCGCGCCACACCTCGTACTTCTGCTTGCCGATCCAGTAGTCCCGGTTGCCGCTTGCGCTCATGGGTTCGGGGCGCGGGATGGCGCCGGTCGCCTGCGGGATCTCGATCACCGGCGGTTTTTCCTGCGAGGCGGGTTCCTGGGGCAGGGGCTGCTCCGGCTGGCTGCTACAGGCGGCCAGCAACAAGCTCAGGCTGAGCGGGAGAAGTTTGTGGCTGTAATGCATACGCTTCCTGGATTGCTTGACTGAGTTGATGCACCGCCATCGCATACAGAGGGCTGCGGTTATAGCGGGTGATCACATAAAAATTGTGGCGCGCGACCCAGTATTCCGGTCCATCGGCCTGTTCCAATGCCAGCAGTTTGACCGGCGTGTCCGGTGCCAGCGGGGTGGCGAGCTCGATGCCCGCCGCGGCCAGCTCGGCCCACTGTTGCCTGAGCTCGGGCTCGGGCCGAAGCAGGGTACCTACTGGAGCCAGTCCGATCAAGGCGGGTTCGACGGCCGACTCCCCCCAGCGCCAGCGATGCTGGGCAAAATAGTTGGCCACGCTGCCGATGGCATCCACCGGGTTGGCAAACAGATCCCGCTTGCCATCCCCGTCAAAGTCCACCGCGTAGTGGCGGTAGCTGGACGGCATGAACTGGCCCATGCCCATGGCGCCGGCATAGGAGCCCTTGAGGCGGGTGAGCGGCCACTTCTCCTCTTTGGCCAGCAGCACCAGCTGGGCAAACTCCTTGGCGAAGAACTCCTCGCGCGCGGGGTAGTGAAAGCCCAGGGTGTAGAGGCTGTCGAGCACCGAGTGGCGGCCCATCTGGCGGCCATAGAAGGTCTCGATGCCGATGATGGCGACGATCAGGGCGGCGGGCACTCGATAGGTCTGCTCGGCCCGGGCCAGCACCTCGGCGTGACGCTGCCAGAAGCCGACCCCGTTGCGGATCCTGTCCTCGGTCACGAACAGCGGGCGGTAGCGGTGCCAGGGCTTGGCCTCCCAGGGCCGGCCTATGGTATCGAGGATCTCCTGGCGCAACTGCGCCTGGGCGGCGGCGGCCTGCAACTCGGCCAGCGGCACGGCTTGCTGCTCTGCCAGCCGCTCCAGTCGCTCGGACTCCGGGGCTGCACTCGTCGTCAGCGCCCAGCAGCAGAGCATCCAGCCCCATCTCATCAGGCGAGCAGCCTTCTATGGGTCTGAATGGACATCAAGATGCCGAAGCCGGCCATCAGGGTCACCATGGAGGTGCCGCCGTAGCTCACCAGCGGCAGGGGGCCTCCACGACAGGCAGAATATATCCACCTCATCAGGCCAGTAGCCTTCTATGGGTCTGAATGGACATCAAGATGCCGAAGCCGGCCATCAGGGTCACCATGGAGGTGCCGCCGTAGCTCACCAGCGGCAGGGGCACCCCCACCACCGGCAATATGCCGCTCACCATGCCCATGTTGACGAACACATAGACGAAGAAGGTGAGGGTCAGGGCGCCGCCGAGCAGGCGCTCGAAGCTGTTCTGGGCCTGCATGGAGATGAACAGGCAGCGGCTGATGATGTACAGGTAGATCACCAGCAGCAGGGCCACGCCCACCAGGCCGAACTCCTCGCTGAACACCGCGAAGATGAAGTCGGTATGGCGCTCCGGCAGAAACTCCAGCTGGGACTGGGTGCCCTGCAGCCAGCCTTTGCCGAACACGCCGCCGGAGCCGATCGCTATCTTGGACTGGATGATGTGGTAGCCACGGCCGAGGGGATCCTTCTCCGGATCCAGCAGCATCAGCACCCGCTGGCGCTGATAGTCGTGCATCAGGAAGAACCAGAGCACCGGCATGAAGGCGGCGATGAGCAGCACCGCCAGGCCGATCAGCCACCAGCTGATCCCCGCCAGGAAGATGACGAAGAAGCCGGAGGCCGCCACCAGGATGGAGGTGCCGAGATCGGGCTGGGCCGCGATCAGCAGGGTCGGCAGCAGCACCATCACCAGGGCGATCAGCACATGGCTGAACTTGGGGGGCAGGGAGTGTCGGCTGAGCCAGGCGGCCACCATGATGGGCATGGAGAGCTTCATCACCTCGGAGGGCTGGAACTTCATGAAGCCGAGATCCAGCCAGCGCTGGGCCCCCTTGCCGATGTGGCCGAACACGTCCACCGCGATGAGCAGCAGCACCACCACCACGAACAGCGGCACCGACCAGCGCGCATAGAGGGAGGGCGGCAGCTGGGCCAGGCCGATCATCAGGCCGAAGGCGAGGCCGCCGCGCACCAGCTGGCGCACTATGGAGTCGAGATCCTGGCCCGAGGCGGAGTAGAGCACCACCATGGAGAGGGTCATCAGCGCCAGCAGGCCGAGCAGCAACGGCAGGTCGATGTGCAGTCGGTACCAGAGGCTCTGTTGGCGAGCGGAGTTACTCATGATGGGAGAAGCCCTCGTGCTGCATGGATGGCCTGGGGTGGCAAGATGCTCTGCTGGTGTGCGGAGTTACTCATTGGGGAACGGCCTCGCTCTGATCCGGGCTAAGGGTGGGCGGCTTGCTGGGGGCGGGCGGCAGCTGGGGCTCCGGCGGCAGCAGGTAGGCATCCAGCATGTGACGGGCGACAGGCGCGCCCATGGAGCTACCACCACCGGCGTTCTCCAGCACCAGGGCGACCACCGCCTTGGGCGCCTCGAATGGCGCGAATGCGACGAACAGCGCGTTGTCGCGGTGCTCCACCTTGGTGGTGGCCGCGTTGTAGACCTGGTTCTCTTTCAGGCCCACCACCTGGGCGGTACCGGACTTGCCCGCCGCCTTGTAGGGGGTGTTGGCGAAGGCGCGACGGCCGGTGCCCTCATGGCCGTTGATGACGCGCCACATGCCGTCCTTGGCCACCTGCCAGTAGGTGTCGCTCTTGGCGGCGATGGCCACGTTCGGGTTGATGGGGGCGTTGACCACCCCGTCCGCCGAGGCGGTGCTCTTGAGCAGGTGCGGCGTCACGTCGTGACCGTTCTGGGTCAGTATGCTGATCGCCTTGGCCAGCTGGATCGGGGTGGAGCTCCAGTAGCCCTGGCCGATGCCGATGGAGATGGTGTCCCCCTGATACCAGGGCTGACGCCAGCGTGCCATCTTCCAGTCACGGGACGGCATGACGCCCTTGGTCTCCTCGTACAGATCGACGCCGCTGTACTGACCGAAGCCGAACTTGGTCATGTAGGCGTGGATCTTGTCGATGCCGACCCGGTAGGCGAGATCGTAGAAATAGGTATCCGCCGACACCTCGATGGCGCGGTAGACATCGAGCCAGCCATGGCCCCAACGGCGCCAGTCGCGGAACTTCTTGGTGGTGCCCGGGATGGAGAAGCTGGGGCCGCCGAAGTAACGGTAGTTGGGAGTGATGGCCCCCTCGTTCAGCCCCATCACCGCCATCATGGGTTTGACGGTGGAGGCGGGGGCATAGATGCCCTGAGTGGTGCGGTTCACTAGCGGGCGGGCAGGATCGTTGAGCAGCGCCGAATAGTTGGTGTTGGAGATGCCGGTCACGAACAGGTTGGGGTCGTAGCTCGGGCTCGACTCCATGGCCAGGATGGCGCCGGTGTTGGGATCCATCATGACGATGGCGCCCCGGCGACCGGCCAGCAGCTCCTGCGCCTTCAGTTGCAGGCGGATGTCGATGTTGAGGTAGATGTCCTTGCCGGGCTCGGGGGGCTGGAACTTGAGGGTGCGCACCACCCGGCCGCGGTTGTTGACCTCGACCTCCTGATAGCCCGCCACGCCGTGCAGCTGATCCTCGTAGAACTTCTCCACCCCCTGCTTGCCGATGTCTTTGGTGGCGGCATAGTTGGCGAGTTTTTCCTCTTTATCGAGGCGCTCCACGTCGCGGGTGTTGATCTTGGCCACATAGCCGAGCGCATGGGTCAGGGTATCGCCAAACGGGTAGTAACGCTTGAGATAGGCCTCGATGCTGGCGCCCGGGTAGTTGTGCTGGTTGACCGAGAAGAGCGCGACCTGGTACTCGGTCAGCTTCTCGAACAGGGGGACCGGCTTGAAGCGGCGCTGGCGCTTGACCTCCGCCAGGAACTTCTCCTTGGTCCCCTCCGGCAGTGCCAGCAGGGTGATCAGCTCGTCGGCGGTCTTCTCCAGATCGCCGGTCTCTTCGGGTACGATTTCCAGGCTGTAGACAGGGCGGTTCTCCGCCAGCAGCACGCCGTTGGCGTCATAGATGAGGCCCCGTGGCGGCGCCACCGGTACCACCCGGATGCGGTTGTCGTTGGAACGGGTCTGATAGGTGTCGTAAGACTCTACTTGCAGGTAGTAGAGGTTCCCCAGCAGCACCAGCATGAGGATGACCATGCCGATGTAGGCGACCAGGGTGCGCCGGAAGAACAGCCGTCCCTCGGCACTGTGATCGCGCATCTCGATGCGATTCTTCAGCATGCCGTTACCTTATGGCCGATGAAGGGCAGCGACTGAAACCCGATGGGGCCGCTCCCTGTGACATGAATGAACATGGGGGGTGATGGACCAGAGACTCATGGCTCACTCCCTGTGATACGGATGATTGGTGGTGATGCTCCAGGCGCGATAGAGGCTCTCGGCCACCAGCACCCGCACCAGCGGATGGGGCAGGGTCAGCGGTGACAGCGACCAGCTCTGCTCGGCGGCGGCCTTGCACTCGGGGGAGAGACCCTCGGGCCCCCCCACCAGCAGTGCCACGTCGCGACCATCCAGCTTCCAGGCTTCCAGCGAAGCGGCGAGCTGCTCGGTGGTCCAGGGTTTGCCCGGGATGTCCAGGGTCACGAGGCGGGAGCGGCCGGCGGCGGCCAGCATGGCTTCCCCCTCCTTCTGCAGGATGCGGGGAATGTCGGCATTCTTGCCGCGTTTGCCTGCGCCTATCTCGACCAACTCGAACGGCATGTCTTTCGGGAAACGGCGACGGTACTCTTCGAAGCCACGCTCTACCCAGGCGGGCATCTTGGTGCCCACCGCAATCAACTGGATCTTCATCTTTTATTACACTTGCACCCTTTGTTACGCCTGCACACTCTATTGCGTTGGCACTTGGGCGCCGCCCCAGAGTTTTTCCAGTTGGTAGAAGTCGCGGTATTCGTCCTGCATCACGTGCACTATGACGACCCCCAGGTCCACCAGCGCCCACTCACCGGTGAGCTGGCCTTCCACGCTGAGCAGCGCGATCCCGGCGTGGCGGGCCTCGCTGGCCAGATGGTGGGCGATAGAGCTGACATGGCGACTGGAGTTGCCGGAGCAGATGATCATGGTGTCCGTGATGCTGGATTTGCCGCGTACATCCAGGGTGATGATGTCGCGGCCTTTCATGTCATCGATCTTGTCGACGATAAAGGCGAGTAATTCTTGGCCTTGCAATGTCTTCTCCTATCTTCCGGCGCGCTTGTACAGCATGAGGGCGGCGGATTATATCATGGTCATTCCCGTTTCCCAGCTTGGTAAAGGGCAAGGGAGCCGGGGTCACCGCCGACGGGCGGGGCCCTTGTTGATCACTATAGTGCGCAACCGGGCCAGACAATAGTCAAGCCGATGCTGGCTGCGCCTCAGGGTGTCGGCTCTGCCGAGCACGGGATTGTGGTCGGGGGCGATGCCTTGGCCCTGTCCGGCATTCAGGGTGCGGGCTGGTAGAGCCCTTGCTGCCGGATGTAGCTGGCCACCGATGCCGGCAACAGGTATCTGGGATCCTGACCCGCGGCCAGCAGGGCCCGCAGCCGGGTGGCCGACAGTTCTATGGGCAGGTTGTCCGCCAGCCAGATGTGGCCGTGGCGGTGGCGGTGCAGATCCGACACCTGCCTGCTCTGGTGGCGGGCCAGCAGGCTGGCCACCTCGGCCGGGTAGTCCGGTTGCCAGCCCGGGCGCATGCTCACCACCAGGTGGGCATAGTCGAGCAGCTCCCGCCAGCGGTGCCAGCCCGGCAGGCCGAGCAAGGAGTCCATCCCCATCAGGAAGCAGAGCGGGGTGTCCGGCAGCTCCCGTCGCAGTTCGATCAGCGTCTCTATGGTGTAGGAGGGGCTGTTTCGCCTGAGCTCCCGCTCATCCACCACGAAGCCCGGGGTCTCCGCCGCCGCCAGCCTGACCATGGCGAGGCGTTGCTCGCCGGTGCAGAACGGACTGGCTCTGTGGGGCGGGATATGGTTCGGCACCAGGCGCACCTCGGCCAGCCCGAGCGCGCCCTGGGCCTCGATGGCGGGTCTCAGATGGCCGATGTGGATGGGATCGAAGGTGCCACCCAGGATGCCAATAGGCGCCTTCAGCATGTTTCTGTCCCTGTTAGCTCAAGGAGCGCGATATGGATGGGATCGAAGGTCCCTCCCGATATGCCGATGGGTGCCTTCAGCATGCTGAAGGCTCCAGCAGGGGCAGCGGCGCGCCATCGCGAAAACCGAGCGCCAGGGTCTGCAGCATCAGCCAGGCCCGCTCGGTATCGAAGCGGCGCTGGGCGTCGTCCAGCTGGGCCATCAGCTGCCACAGCTGCTGCAGCTTGGTGAAGGGCAGCCGGGTCAGGGCCTGCTGGATCAGCTGCTGGCGACTCTGCCAGATGCGCAACCGGGAGAAGTGCTCCACCAGCGGCTGACCGGCGCGGGCGGCCAGCGCCAGCTCGGTGAGCTGCTCCAGCTCGCGGCACAGGGCCCAGGCCAGCATGCCGGGCTCGGTGCCTTCGGCCCGCAGCGCCAGCAGGATGCGCTGGGCCCGGTTCACCTTGCCCTCCAGCAGGGTATCGATGAGCTGGAACGGCGTGAAATGGGCGTGACGTATGATGGTCTCTTGCAGATAGGCGACGCTGATGGGTTGGGGCGGCGCCAGCAGGGTCAGCTTCTCTATCTCCTGGCTCGCGGCCAGCAGGTTGCCCTCATAGGCGTGGCACATGAAGTTGATGGCGTCCGGCAGAGCCTTGAGGCCGAAACGCTGAAAACGAGCGCTCATCCAGCGTGGGAAGAAGCGGGGCTCGGGGTGGTTGACCGGCACATAGGTGCCGTTCTGGCTCAGCTTGTCGAACCAGGCTGCTTTCATCTGGGTCTGGTTGAGGCGATTGCCGCTCAGTACCAGCAGCAGGTCGGGATGCAGCTGCTTGCCGATCTCGGTGATACGGGCGGCGAGATCCTTGTCGACCTTGGCGGGCAGTTCCAGCTCTATGATCTGGCGGGCCGAGAACAGGCTCATGGCCTGGCAGGCATCGTAGACCTGGTTCCAGTCCAGCCCGGCTTCGACCACGAAGCTGTGGCGTTCATCGAAACCCTGCTTGCCGGCCACCTGCCGGATGGCGTCGATGGCCTCCAGCTTGAGCAGCGGCTCGTCACCAAAAACGAGATAGCAGGGCTTGAGCCCTGCTTTGAGATGGTCCGCAAACTGCTCGGGGTAGACTCTCATCAAGATACTCGCATCAGAACTTGACCTGGCTGAGCTGACGGATCACCAGGTTCGCGGCCTGCTCCTGCATCTCCTTGCCGAGCTGCTCCTGCTCGCGAGACGAGGCGAGCGCCGCATCCGGCTTGTTCAGGAAGCTGCGGTTGAAGGTGATGGGGAAGACCTGGGTCGGCTTGCCCGGCACAGTGATGCTGAACTGGGTGCTGTAACCCAGCAGGTACTCACGCTCCTGACCGATGGAGTCGACGGAGGCAACCTGACTGCTGCTACTGACACCGGCCAGGGTCAGCACCGGGATGCCTTCCTTGTCCGCGAGGGTCACCCCTGAGGCCTTGAGGCGGGTGGTCACCAGCCGGTAGAAATCGCTCTTGTTGTCACCGACCACCTTCATGGTCATCAGCTCGGGGGGGATAGCGGTGCCCCGCATCTGAAAACCGCAGGCCTGCAGCAGCAGGCCCGTCAGCGCGATGGCAATCCAGCGAGTAAGGGACATGCCCATGTGAATTCCTCTTTGAATGGCTGGAACGACGGCGGGCACCAGCCCGCCGTCGGATCATCAGTTGGCGACGATGTTGAGCAGCTTGCCCGGTACGTAGACCACCTTGCGCACGGTCAGGCCTTCGGTGAACTTCTGCACCGAGGCATCGGCCATGGCCAGCTTCTCGACCTCGGCCTGGCTGATCTCGGCCGGCACTGTCAGCTTGCCGCGCATCTTGCCGTTGATCTGCACCACCACCAGCTTCTCGGTCTCGACCATGGCGCTCTCGTCGGCCACCGGCCAGGCCGCGACGTCTATGTCCCCTTCCTTGCCCAGCATCTTCCACAGCTCGAAGCCGATGTGCGGGGTGATGGGGTAGAGCATGACCACGACCGCTTCCAGCGCTTCCTGCATCAGGGCGCGATCCTGATCGCCGGTATCCAGCTTGGAGAGATTGTTCATCAGCTCCATGATGGCGGCGATGGCGGTGTTGAAGGTCTGGCGACGACCCACGTCATCGCTCACCTTGGCGATGGTCTTGTGCAGCTCGCGGCGCACCGCTTTCTGATCGCCGGTCAGGGCGGCCAGGTTCAGCGCGGGGGCGGCACCTGCACTGACGTGCTCGAAGGTCAGGCGCCACAGGCGACGCAGGAAGCGCTGGGCCCCTTCGACGCCGGAGTCGGACCACTCCAGGGTCATGTCGGCCGGGGAGGCGAACATCATGAACAGGCGCACGGTATCGGCGCCGTAACGCTCCACCATCAGCTGGGGATCGATGCCGTTGTTCTTGGACTTGGACATCTTGGTCATGCCGGAGTGGATCACCTCACGGCCCTCAAGGTCGGTGGCCTTGGTGATGCGACCCTTGTCGTCACGCTCCACCTTGACCTCGGTCGGGCTGACCCAGACGTTGCCGCCCTTCTCGTCCTTGTAGTAGAAGGCGTCGGCCAGCACCATGCCCTGGCAGAGCAGGCGCTTGAACGGCTCGTCGCTGTTCACGAGCCCTGCGTCACGCAGCAGCTTGTGGAAGAAGCGGGCGTAGAGCAGGTGCATACAGGCGTGCTCGATGCCGCCTATGTACTGATCCACCGGCAGCCAGTGGTTGGCGGCCGCGGGATCCAGCATGCCCTTGTCGTAGTCCGGGGAGCAGTAGCGGGCGTAATACCAGGAGGACTCCATAAAGGTGTCGAAGGTATCGGTCTCGCGGAAGGCTTCCTGGCCGTTATAGGTGGTCTTGGCCCAGGCGGCATCGGCCTTGATCGGGCTCTGGATGCCGTCCATCACCACATCTTCCGGCAGCAGCACCGGCAGTTGATCCTCCGGGGTCGGCACTACTGTGCCGTCGGCCAGGGTCAACATGGGGATGGGGGCGCCCCAGTAGCGCTGACGGGAGACGCCCCAGTCGCGCAGGCGGAAGTTGACGGTGCGCTTGCCCTTGCCGATCGCTTCCAGCTTGGTGGCGATGGCATCGAAGGCGGCCTGGAACTCGAGGCCGTCGAACTCGCCGGAGTTGAACAGCACACCCTTGTCGGTATAGGCAGCGGCAGCAACGTCCGGCACCTCACCCTCGGCGGGCTTGATGACGGCCTTGATCTCGAGGCCGTACTTGGTGGCGAACTCATGGTCGCGCAGATCGTGGCCGGGCACCGCCATCACGGCGCCGGTGCCATAGTTCATCAGTACGAAGTTGGCGACCCAGACCGGCACCTTGCGGCCATCCAGCGGGTGAATGGCGTAGAGGCCGGTGGCCATGCCCTTCTTCTCCATGGTCGCCATCTCAGCCTCGGCCACCTTGGTGTGCTTGCACTCCTCGATGAAGGCGGCCAGCTCTGGATTGGTCGCGGCAGCCTGGGTGGCCAGCGGGTGACCGGCGGCGATGCCCACATAGGTCACGCCCATGAAGGTATCAGGACGGGTGGTGTAGACCTCGAGGTCGCCATCCTGATCGGCTATCTGGAAGTGGATGTTGACCCCTTCGGAGCGGCCAATCCAGTTGCGCTGCATGGTCTTGACCATCTCTGGCCAGCCGTCCAGGTTGTCGATGTCGTTGAGCAGCTCTTCGGCATAGTCGGTGATCTTGATGAACCACTGGGGGATCTCTTTCTGCTCCACCGGGGTGTCACAGCGCCAGCAGCAGTTGTCGATCACCTGCTCGTTGGCCAGTACCGTCATGTCGTTCGGGCACCAGTTGACGGAGGAGGTCTTCTTGTAGACCAGGCCTTTCTCGTGGAGCTTGGTGAAGAACCACTGCTCCCAGCGGTAGTAGTCCGGCTTGCAGGTCGCCAGCTCGCGATCCCAGTCGTAGCCGAGCCCCAGCATCTTCAGCTGGTTCTTCATGTATTCGATGTTTTCGTAGGTCCAGGGCGCCGGTGCCGTGTTGTTCTTGATGGCGGCGTTTTCTGCCGGCAGACCGAAGGCATCCCAGCCGATGGGTTGCAGCACGTTCTTGCCATTGAGCCGTTGATAACGGGAGATCACATCACCTATGGTGTAGTTACGCACGTGCCCCATGTGTAGACGACCAGACGGATAGGGGAACATGGAGAGGCAGTAGAACTTCTCTTTGTCTACTTTCTCCACGGCCTTGAAGGTTTTCTTGGCATCCCAGTGCTGTTGCACTGCTGGTTCTATGGATTGGGGAACGTATTGCTCTTGCATTGGTGACATCCGGATCTGTGAAATGAATAGATAAATCAGCTGGGAAATCCCGATAGAATACCCATATCCTGCGGCGGCAACAACCGCCAGCATCCGCCCCGCCTCGTGCCAGGCACGATCAGGGTTCAGCAGAGGAGTAACGACCATGGACAAACGTCGACAAGGGTACGAAGCCTTCATCGCTCAGCTTAAAAAGCAATGGCAGGAGACCGAAGAGTTCCAGGGGGAGCGCCTCAACCGGATGATCGACAAGGTGCAGGCCTATCTGGAGGCGGCCGGGGATCTGACCCAGGACGAGCTGGCGCTGATCGCCGAGTATGTGAAGCGGGATCTTGGCAACTACGACGAGGGGCGGGCCGAGGCGCCGGAGTCCGCCTTCATGCTGGCGTTGAAGGATACCGCCTGGTCCTGGCTGGCGGACGTGACCGACCGGGCCCAGGTGGAGTGGAGTGAGCTGGCGGAGGAGCTGGAACACAAGGGCATCTACCGGGCCGGCGACTGGGTCGGGCTCGGGGTGCTGGTGTGCGATCACTGCGAATGGCGCCATACGGTGCTACATCCGGAGCGACTCGGCACCTGCCCTGAGTGCGGCGCCAACGAGTATCACCGCGAGCCGCTGTCACCCTGAGTGCCGCCGCTATCCTTGGCAATGAAAAGAGGCGCCCCTAGAGGGCGCCTCTTTTATGGGCGAGCGTTGGCTCAGAGCTGGCGTGCCCAGGGGTGGGCACGGGGGCGCAGCGTCAGCGCCAGCCCGAGCAGCAGGGCGGTCAGGCCGTACAGCGGCCAGCTGCCGAAGCGCAGGTAGGGGGTCGAGCCGTGGGCCGGCCGCACCTCGGTGCGTAGCACCCCGGCCTCGAACTGCGGGATCTGGGCGATGATGCTGCCGTCGATCTCGGTGACTATGGTGATGCCGGTGTTGGTGTCGCGCAGCAGCGGACGGGCCAGCTCGAGGGCGCGCATGCGGGCTATCTCCATGTGCTGCCAGGGGCCTATGCTGGTGCCGAACCAGGCATCGTTGGAGACCGTCAGCAGGAAGTCGGTATCCGGCTGGACGTTGCGGCGCACCTCGTCCGGGAAGATGATCTCGTAGCAGATGGCGGCGGCGAACTTGAGCCCCTTGGCGATCAGGTTCGGCTGCACCGCATCCCCCGGGCTGAAGGAGGACATGGGCAGGTTGAAGAAGGGGGCTATGGGACGCAGCCAATCTTCAAACGGCACATATTCCCCTATGGGCAGCAGGTGGTACTTGGAGTAGCGGTTCTTGTGCTCGTAGTGGTAGGACTGCTTGCCGTCCAGATCCTGTACCCCCATGCCCAGCACAGTGTTGAAGAAGCGCTGCTGCACCGGATCGTAATGGATGATACCCGCCAGCAGGCCGGTGTCGTTCACCTTCATCGCCTTGTCCAGGCTCTCCAGATAGCTGCCCATCTCCTTCTCGATGGCCGGGATCGCGGACTCCGGCCAGATGATGACGTCGGCATCCTGGTTCTCGCGGCTGAGATCCTGATAGGTGCGCACCGTCGGCACCAGGGCCTCCGGATCCCACTTGAGGGACTGGGCTATGTTGCCCTGCACCAGCGCCACCTTGACCGGTTCACCCCGGGTCACCCAGTTGAGCTGCATCAGCCCCTGGGCGGCGCCCACCAGGGCGACGGGCAACAGCAGCCAGGCCGGCTTGCGGCTCTGCCAGGTCAGCCAGAGCGCGGAGGTGCACAGCAGCAGCGCCAGCGTGATGCCCTGCACCCCGAGGATGGGGGCGAAGCCCTTGAGGGGGCCGTCGATCTGGGTATAACCAAACCAGAGCCAGGGGTAGCCGGTCATCACCCAGCCCCGCAGCCAGTCAGCCAGCAGCCAGAGCGCCGGGAAGGCGAGCAGCCAACGGCTCCAGTGGCGGCCGCTGAAGAAGCGGGCAAAGACCCAGCAGGCCAGGGTCGGGTAGAGCGACAGATAGGCCGCCAGCCCCGCCAGCAACACGAAGGCCGCCGGCAGCGGTATGCCGCCGAACTCCGTCATGCTGACGTGGATCCACCACTGACCCGGCAGGAACAGCCCCATGGCGTAACCAAAACCGCGCCAGGCGGCCTGTTTGGGGTTGGCCTTGTCCAGCAGGGCATAGAGCCCGAGCAGGGAGGGGATCACCAGAGGCCAGTAGCCGAAGGGGGAGAAGGCCAGCACGGCGAGTGCGCCACAAGCAAAAGCACATAGGCTTGTCAGAAGTTTCGATTTCACTGGGCTAGGGGCTCGAATTGGGCTGAATAAAAGTTAAGTGGCCGACATCTTAACCGCAAAGCGCGCCAACGGCGAGCCTCCCGGCCATCGGGATTTCGACACCGTATTGAGGCGGGGTTGATGGTGGCGAGCAGGCGAGACGGCAGTGCTGAAATGACAAGCGCCCCTGCAAGCAGGGGCGCTGAATGGTCAGATCATGATGACGCGGGATCAGGACTCGGGCTGGGCAGCCGCGTGATTCTCCGGGATCTTGACCTGAAGTTGCTGCAGGCGACGGCGGTCTGCATGCATGACCTTGAACAGGTAGCCGTCCAGCTCGATCTCCTCACCCTTCTTCGGCAGGTGGCTGAAGGCGTGCATCACCAGGCCGCCGACCGTGTCCACCTCTTCATCGCTGAACTGGGTGCCGAAGAAGTCGTTGAAGTCTTCGATCTCGGTGAGGGCGCTGACCGAGAAGACCCGCTTGCTGATGCGGCGGATCTCTTCCTGTTCATCCTCTATGTCGTCAAATTCGTCGTCGATCTCGCCGACGATGAGCTCCAATATGTCCTCGATGGTCACCAGACCCGAGACCCCGCCGAACTCATCCACCACTATGGCCATGTGGTAGCGCTCCTCGCGGAACTCCTTGAGCAGCCGATCGACCCGCTTGCTTTCCGGCACTATCACAGTGGGGCGCAGGATCTGCTCGAGCTGCAGCGGCTCGCTGGCATGGTGGCCGCCGAAGCCGAATGGCAGCAGATCCTTGGCGAGCAGAATGCCTTCCACATGATCCTTGTCTTCGTTGATCACCGGGAAGCGGGAGTGGCCGGATTCGATGATGACCGGCAGGAACTGGTCCACCGGCTGGGACTTCTCGATGGTCACCATCTGGGAGCGGGGGATCATGATGTCGCGCACGCGCAGCTCGGCTATTTCGAGCACGCCTTCGATCATGTCCTTGGTGTCCTGATCGATGAGGTCTCGCTCCTCGGCATCGGCGATCACGTCCACCAGATCGTTACGGTCTTTTGGCTCGCCCTGGACGCCCTGGAAGAGTTGGCTGAGTTTGTCGAGCCAGGTTTTCTTCGGCGAGCCGGTACTAGGGTGTTCGTCGGTCATTTTTTCTCTTGGTTACTCATTGAACATAGGGGTTCTTGGCTGTGCTAAGTGAGGATGGTCGCAGTCTGTTTCAATACTGTGACCCGCCTCCTCGGCACTCATTCTTCATCGTCAATATTAGGTGTTGGGAAGCCGAGTTTCTGCCGGATGTCGCGCGCCTGCGGTGCGCCATCGCCTCGGCTTTCCGTTCGTATTCAGGCGTCGACCTCATCGTCAAGATAGGGGTCGGGGAAGCCGAGTTCCTGCATGATGTCGCGCTCCAGCGCCTCCATCTCCTCGGCTTCCTCATCCTCGATATGGTCATAACCTAGCAGATGCAGACTGCCGTGCACAACCATGTGAGCCCAGTGCGCGTCCAGGGTTTTGCCCTGTTCAGCGGCCTCGGCCTCGACCACCTGGCGACAGATCACCAGATCGCCTAGCAGGGGCAGCTCCATGCCGGGAGGGGCTTCGAACGGGAAGGAGAGCACGTTGGTGGGCTTGTCCTTGCCGCGGTAGGTGAGGTTGAGCTCGCGGCTCTCCGCCTCGTCCACCAGCCGCACCGTCACCTCGGCTTCATCCTGAAAGCCGAGGAGGGTGCCGTCGAGCCAGCCTTGCAGCTGGGCTTCGGTCGGCAGTCCTTGCTCGTCAGCACAGGCCAGTTGCAGATCCAGGGTCACGCTCATTGGGCACTCTCTTCTCTTGAATTGGTTTTATTGGACTTGGCCGGGAGGGACTCGGCCTGCGCGGCGTCGAACGCCTCGTAGGCTTGCACTATGCGGGCCACCACCGGGTGGCGCACCACGTCTTTGGATTCGAAGAAGTTGAACGACAGGCCATCGACCCCCTGCAGCACCTCCAGTGCGTGGCGCAGGCCGGACTTGGTGCTGCGTGGCAGATCCACCTGGGTGATGTCACCGGTCACCACCGCCTTGGAGTTGAAGCCGATGCGGGTCAGGAACATCTTCATCTGCTCGGTGGTGGTGTTCTGGGCCTCGTCGAGGATGATGAAGGCATCATTCAATGTTCTTCCGCGCATATAGGCGAGCGGCGCCACTTCTATGATGTTGCGCTCGATCAGCTTCTCCACCCGCTCGAAGCCCAGCATCTCGAACAGGGCGTCGTAGAGCGGACGCAGGTAGGGGTCCACCTTCTGGGAGAGATCCCCCGGCAGGAAGCCAAGCTTCTCCCCCGCCTCCACCGCCGGGCGGGTCAGCAGGATGCGGCGGATCTCCTGGCGCTCCAGGGCGTCCACCGCCGCGGCCACGGCCAGATAGGTCTTGCCGGTACCGGCCGGGCCTATGCCGAAGCTGATGTCGTGGCGCACTATGTTGGCGATGTACTGCGCCTGATTGGGGCTGCGGGGCTTGATGAGGCCGCGCTTGGTCTTGACCGTCACCTCCTTGCCATGGGGCTGGCTCGGCGCCTCGTCATCCTGCTCCAACTCTCTCTGTTCCAATACACGGGACTCCTGCACCGACAGGTGCACCATCTCGGGGGTGATGTCGGTCACCTTGCCGCCCTTGAGGGGCTGGGTTTCCACATAGAGGTGCTTGAGGATGACGGCGACGGCGTCCACCTGGGCCTGCTTGCCGAGCAGCTGGAAATGGTTGTCACGGTAGCTGATCTCGACGCCGAGACGGCGCTCCAGCTGCTTGAGATTGTCGTCGAAGGGACCGCACAGGCTGGCGAGGCGCAGGTTGTCGGCGGGCTCCAGGTGCAGGTTCAGGGTCGAGATGTGTCGGCTCAAAGTGTCCTCGTCTCAGCTGTTTCCCCCTCCGGCTGGCGGAGGGGGATCGGGAAATTAGTGGGGTCTGAAGGCCGCGACGCCCAGATCATCGGGCACGTTGTCGGGCCGGCGCGCCAGGATCTCGCTCGGCGCGGTGGCGATGCGCAGATTCATCTCGTCCTCGCCACGGATGAAGAGACCGCGCAGGGAGTAGGGCCGCACGTCGGTGATCTCCACGTCGGCGAAGCCACCGATCAGGGTATGGGAGCCCTCGAAGTTGACCACCCGGTTGTTCTCGGTGCGGCCACTGAGCTGCATGGGATCCATCTTGGAGGGGCCTTCCACCAGGATGCGCTGCACCGAGCCCAGCATGGCGCGACCGATGAGCATCGACTGGTGATTGATCTGGTTCTGCAGCCGGGCCAGGCGGGCCTTCTTCACCTCCATGTCGACGTCATCCGGCAGATCGGCGGCCGGGGTGCCGGGGCGCGGGCTGTAGATGAAGCTGAAGCTCATGTCGTAGTTGATCTCCTCGATCAGCTTCATGGTGGCCTCGAAGTCTTCGTCTGTCTCGTTCGGGAAGCCGACGATGAAGTCGGAGCTCATGGTGATGTCGGGACGGACGCTGCGCAGGCGGCGGATCTTGGACTTGTACTCCAGCACCGTGTGCGGACGCTTCATCATGGTCAGGATACGGTCGGAGCCACTTTGCACCGGCAGGTGCAGGAAGCTGACCACTTCCGGCGTGTCCTTGTAGACCTCGATGATGTCGTCGGTGAATTCGATGGGGTGGCTGGTGGTGTAGCGGATCCTGTCGATGCCGTCGATGGCGGCCACCAGTCGCAGCAGCTCGGCGAAGGTGCAGTGCTGGTCATCGAAGGTCGGGCCGCGGTAGGCGTTGACGTTCTGGCCGAGCAGGTTCACCTCGCGCACGCCCTGCTGGGCGAGCTGGGCGATTTCGTAGAGCACGTCGTCCAGCGGGCGGCTCACCTCCTCGCCACGGGTGTAGGGCACCACGCAGAAGGAGCAGTACTTGGAGCAGCCTTCCATGATGGAGACGAAGGCGGTGGGGCCCTCGGCGCGCGGCTCTGGCAGGTTGTCGAACTTCTCGATCTCGGGGAAGGCGATGTCTATCTGGGCGCCCCGACCTTCCTGGACCTGCTTGATCATGGCGGGCAGACGATGCAGGGTCTGCGGGCCGAATACGATGTCCACATAGGGGGCGCGCTGGCGCAGGCTAGCTCCTTCCTGAGAGGCGACGCAGCCACCCACACCTATCACCAGGCCTGGCTTTTTCAACTTGAGCTTCTTCCAGCGCCCGAGCTGGTGGAACACCTTCTCCTGCGCCTTCTCACGAATGGAACAGGTGTTGAGCAGCAAGACGTCGGCCTCTGCGGGCTCATCGGTCAGCTGATAACCATGGCTGGCGTCCAACAGGTCCGCCATCTTGGACGAGTCATACTCGTTCATCTGGCAGCCCCAGGTTTTAATGTGAAGTTTCTTGCTCATCGCTACTCTTGACTGTTTTTTGTAATCGACAGGGTCAAAGGACCGGGCATTTTACTCCGCAATCCGGGCACTGACTAGCGAATATCCAGCCCGCCACTGGGGCCAGTCCTCCCGCCAGCACGGGCTTTGCCCCTGATTTGGCACGGCAATTCGCCGCCTGTCTCACTGTTTATCGCGCCCCCTTGCGGTATCATGCCCCCATTCGGTTTGGCCCCTCTATCCTTGTCCGGGGCGACCCCTTTCTCAGGAAACTCGCTATGCAACACTGTGATATCGCCATCGTCGGCGCCGGCATGGTCGGTGCCGCCACCGCCTGTCTGCTGGCGAGCCAGGGCCTCAACGTCCGGGTCATCGAGACCCAGCTGCCGGCACCGTTTTCCCCCGAGCAGCCGCTGGATCTGCGGGTCTCCGCCATCAGCCAGGCCTCGGTGGCCCTGCTGACCCAGGCCGGTGCCTGGCAAGGGCTGCAACAGATGCGGCTGTGCCCCTATCGCCGGCTGGAGACCTGGGAGCTGGACGGCTTCGCCACCCGCTTCGATGCCGCCGACCTCGGCCTGCCCCAGCTCGGCTACATCATCGAGAACCGGCTGGTGCAGCTCGCCCTGCTGAAGCGAATGGAAGATTTCCCCAACATCCAGACCCATACCCCGGCGGCGGTGACGCGGCTGCAGCAGAGCGCCGACCACGCCACCCTGCTGCTCGACGATGGTACCGAGCTGCAGGCGCGCTGGGTGCTGGCCTGCGACGGCGCCGAGTCGCTCACCCGCCGTCTCGCCGGGATCGGGGTGTCGCGCTTCGAGTATCGCCAGCACTGCATGCTGATCAACATAGATACCGACTTCGAGCAGGAAGACATCACCTGGCAGCAGTTCACCCCGAGCGGCCCGCGCGCCTTTCTGCCGCTGCCGGGCCGGCACGGCTCCCTGGTGTGGTACGACAGCCCGGCCCGCATCCGGGCCCTGTCCGCCATGAGCAATGAGGCCCTGACCGCCGAGGTGCGCCAGCACTTCCCGGCCCGGCTCGGCGGTTTCCTGGTGACCGGCAACGGCAGCTTCCCGCTGGTGCGCCGCCATGCCAACGACTATCACGCCGGGCGGGTGCTGCTGCTCGGCGACGCCGCCCACACCATCAACCCGCTGGCGGGGCAGGGGGTCAACCTCGGCTTCAAGGACGTGGACTGCTGGGTCGAGTTATTGCACAAGGCCGGCGGCGACTGGCACCAGCTCGCCCTGGCCGGGCGCTACGAGCGCCGGCGCCGTCCGGACAACCTGCTGATGCAGTCGGGGATGGATCTCTTCTACGGGGTGTTCAGCAACGAGATAGGGCCGCTCAGGCTCGCCCGCAATCTGGCGCTCACCCTGGCGGACAGGGCGGGCCCGCTCAAGGAGATGGCGCTACGCTACGCACTGGGGCTGGTATAAACAACGAGGGAGCTTGCACCATGAACAAGGCACTGCTGGTGATCGACTTTATCAACGATCTGGCCCACCCGGACGGGCGCATCGCCGCCTCGGCGGCCCATGTGCTGGAGCAGGATGCCATCACCCACGCCAATCAGGCGCTGGCCCATGCCCGCGCTCAGGGCTGGCTGGTGATCCTGATGAAGGTGGGCTTTGACGGAGGGTATCGGCTGCAACCCAAGGGCTCCCCGATGTTTGGCCGGGCGCACCAGTTCGGCGCGCTGTCGCTGGCCGATAGCGGCACCGATTTTCATCCCGAGCTGGATGTGCAGCCCGGCGATCTGGTACTGACCAAGCCCAGGGTCAGCCCCTTCTACGGCACCGCGCTGGAGCCCGCCCTGCGGGCCAACCGGATCGATCATCTCTACCTGTGCGGGGTGAGCACCAGCTGGGCCATTCAGGCCGCCGCCCGGGATGGTCACGATCGGGACTACACCATCAGCATCCTGGAGGATGCCTGCGCCGCGGCCGATGCCATAGAGCACCACGGCTCGCTGCGGATGCTCGGCCGCATCGCCGAGATCATCAAGGTCGGCCAGCTGAGTTGAGCTCCCGCCGCCGGCATTGCCCACGTCGCTCACATTTTATCCGCCAGCCCCTGTCGAGACGGGTCCGTTTCGAGGCATGATGGGGCTTAGTCGGTGGCCACAAGGATGAGGGCATGGGTTATCAGGGCAGGATCGCGAGCTGGAACCCCCAGCGCGGCTTCGGGTTCATCAAACCGCAGCAGGGAGGGGCCGAAATCTTCGTGCATGTCTCCGCCCTGCACTTCGATGGCAGGGCCCCGGAGGTCGGGGAGCGGGTCTCCTACCTGCTGGGGGTGGGCAAGGACGACAAGCCCCGCGCCCTGCAGGTGTATTTCCCCGATCGGCCCCTGTCTCTGGCGCAGGGAACCGGCCCCGCCAGCGAGCGGCCCTCGCCTGCGCGCAATGAATCTGTCGGCATGGCAAGCCGCTCTGATCGACCGGCGGCACCAAGGCCCCGCCTCCAGCCCTCCTATAGGCGCAGGGGTGACTGGCGTGGCAAGCTGATCCCCCTGCTGGTGCTGGCGGGGCTGTTTTCCATCTACTCCCGCTTCTCGGCCGAGTCGGTCTCGCCCTCCTCAGTTTCCTCTTTCAGTCAGGATGAGGTCAGCAGTTCCCATAGCACGCCACAGGCATCTACCTTTATCCGTCAGTGCGACGGCCGGGTCTACTGCTCCCAGATGACTTCCTGCGAGGAGGCGACCTGGTTCCTAGAAAATTGCCCTAACACCAAGATGGATGGCAAAGGGAGAGGGGATGGCATTCCTTGTGAACGTCAGTGGTGCGGCCATTGAGCCCTCGAGGTGGCAAGGGTCGCTCGGCTGAGCCGAGCGGCCCTTCTTTTGTTCGCCCCGTCGCCATCAGGGGGCGGTAATGGCCTCCGGGTGGGTCTCCCTGACCAGTTGCAGGAAGCGATCGCGGATGGGATCGGCGAAGGAGGGGTTCCACACCAGGCTGATTTCCCACTCGGAGTAGGGCCCGGAGAGGGGGTAGAGGGTCACGTCCGGGCCGGCGATGAAGCTGACGCTGCGCGGCAGTATGGCGTTGCCTATCCCGGCGGCGACCAGGGCCACCAGGGTCTGAATGTCTTCCGCCTCCTGGATCATGCCGGTCAGCCGGTTGGCACCGAGGAAGCTGGCGATCTGCTGGCTGAGGCCGGGGCAGCGATGGCCCACCATCTGCAGCAGCGGCTGATGGGTCAGCGCCCACTCCACATCGAAGCGGGCGGGATCCGGTCTGGTCATCTGGGTCGGCACGGCCAGCACCAGCCGATCGGTCAACAGCCGGTACTCCTGCAGCTGGGGCGCCTCTGGCCGCCGCATGAAGCCGAGCTGCAACTGCCCCGACAGCAGCCGCTCGTGCTGGATGGCCGAGGTCATGTCCTGCAGGTGCACCATCACATCGGGGGCCTGCTGCTTGAAGCGGGCCACCAGCGAGGGGGCCAGTGCGAAGCTCGACAGCCCGAAGCCCATCTTGAGCCGCCCGGCGACGCCGCTCGCCAGTGCCAGGGCATGGCGCTCGAAGCCCTTGCCGTGCTCGACCAGGGCGCTGGCCTGGGTGAGCAACTGGGCACCGATGGCGGTCAGCTCGGCGCCGTGACGGCCCCGGTTGAACAGGGTTGTACCGAGCGTCAGCTCCAGCCCCTGGATCTGCTTGGTCAGCGCCGGCTGGGTGATGAACAGCCGGTGGGCGGCCTCCCGGTAGTTGGCCGTCTCGGCCAGCATCACGAATGCCTGCAGTTGCCTCAGGTCGAATTTCATTCCGTTTGGTTATCCAATGTGGCGATTTAGTGATTATAAATTATCTATCTGCCTTGTTCTAATGGTGTCGTAACGGGCCAACTGCTGGCTTGACCGGGAACGAGGAATCGCATCATGCACACCGAACGCTATCTGTTTTTGCTCAAGGGGAGGCTGATCATGGCCCAGCCGTTGGCCGCCCCGGAGACGGGCGAGCTGCTGATCAGCCTGTTGCAACAGGGCTTCGTGCTCGCCCCCTTGCAGGTGTGGGCGAGCGACACCGAGCAGGCGCTCGCCTGCTACGAGGCGGGGGCCCAGCGCCAGGCACTGGCCGCCTCCCTGTCCGGCGCCGAGTCCCTGCTGGCGGGGGCGACCCCATGAGCGCACAGATCTTGCGGGCCAGGGCCCTGCTGCTGGACATGGATGGCACCCTGATCCACTCCACCGGCGAGGTGGAAACCGTGTGGCGACTCTGGTGCCGTCGCCATCAGCTGGCGCCTGAACCCCTGTTGGCAATGTGCCATGGGGTGCGGGCGCGGGAGGTGCTCGGGACCCTGGCGCCGCATCTGGACCTGGCGGTGGAGCTAGCCCTGCTCGACGAGTTGGAGATCCGCCACACGGGGGCGGCTGAGCCGATCGCCGGGGCCCGCACCCTGCTGGCGAGCCTGCCGGCCGCGCGCTGGGCGCTGGTCACCTCGGCCAGTCAGCGGGTGGCACGGCACCGGCTGGCCAGCGCCGGCTTGCCGTTGCCGAGGCTGTTGATTGGGGCCGAGGATGTGGTGCGGGGCAAGCCGGATCCCGAGCCCTATCTGCTTGGCGCGAGCCGGCTCGGCCTCGCCCCCGCCGATTGCCTGGTGTTTGAGGATGCGGCGGCGGGCATACAGAGCGCCCTGCAGGCTGGCTGCCAGGTGGTGCAGATCGGGGGCGACAAACTGCTCGACAGCCGGGTGAGGGCGCGGCTGCGGGACTGGCGGCAGGTCCGGCTGAGCGAGGATGAGACCGGCCTGCAGCTCCATTTTCCAAACCGGCTGCTCGACTGAGGCTGGGCCCCGACTCTCGCCCTCATCCGCACGGGTATCAGGGGGCGTGCGGCTCCGCGTCGGGGGAGGCCGCAGCCTCCCCCGGCTGGCCGTTCGGCGCCTCGACCCTGTGCTGCTCGACCCGGTTGCGGCCGTTGTGCTTGGCCAGATAGAGCGCCCTGAGCGGTGGGTCCTGGGTGAAGAGGGCGGCGAGCAGATAGCCGATCAGTCCCCCCAGCCAGCCAGGCGGCGAGGCCAGGGGCGGGTAACGCAGCATGATGCCGAGCAGGACGGCATTGGCGGGCCAGAAGGCCGCCAGCAGGTTGGGAGGGCGGGTGAAGATGCCGACGAGCGAAAACAGGATGATGATGGTGGCGACGGACTGCAGGGCAAACAAGGGGTTGAGAGTGGACAAGATGCGCTGGTGTGTGGCCTCTCCCATGCGGCTCTCCTGATGGCGGGTGGTTTGCCCTGAGTATGGGGGCAGCTGGGAAGCTGTGCGCGGACGGGGTGAGAAAACGCCCCCTGGTTGAGGGGGCGTGGATGCTTAGCCGAAGACCCGGAAGCGGACGTCGTCGTCGATGAAGGTCTTGTCACCGGCCGGTTGCTTGATGCTGCCGAAGGGCATCTGGGCGCGCAGCAGCCAGCTGGCGGGCAGATCCCACTCCTTGCGGACGGCCTCGTCGATCAGCGGGTTGTAGTGCTGCAGGGAGGCGCCGATCCCCTCTTGTGCCAGGGCGGTCCAGACCGCAAACTGGGCGATGCCGGTGGCATGCTCGGACCAGATCGGGAAGTTGTCGGCATAGAGGGCAAACTTTTGCTGCAGATCCTGGATGACGGCCCTGTCTTCGAAGAACAGCACTGTGCCGAAACCGGCACGGAAGCTGCCATCCACCTTGGCTTCGCTCTGGGGATAGGCTTCGGGCGGGACTATCTTCTTCAGCTCCGCCTTGACGATGTCCCACAGCTTGTGGTGCTCGGCCCCAAACAGGATGACGGCACGGGAGCTCTGGGAGTTGAAGGATGAAGGGCTGTGCTTGACGGCATCCTGGATCAAAGCGGTCAGCTTTGCCGGTGAATGAGGAACCTGGTCACCCAGGGCATAGATGGTACGACGTACTTTGATCTGTTCGATAAACGGACTGCTCATAACATCTCCTTGATGTGATAAATCATCATCGCCAGGGGTGGTCTTAGAGGCCATCTGGCTCCGATCACTCGAGTCATGGACTATATCACCCTCTGCCCAAGAAACCGTCAACACAGGGTGATGACTGTTTCTACTTTTTATTGATATTCATATGCAGAGAGTGGCATCGCCCATCTGCCATGGTTGATATGGTTTTAATCAATAACCTTGGTAGTTAATGATTTCAATCATTTTTTTTAAAACACTTTCCACCATAGAATCGCTCTCGTATGACATTTTATAGAGGGCGGCATGGCAGGAGAGATCATCAAACAGCGTTACTACTTCCTGACCCCGCTCTCGTTTCTCCTCGGCATACTGGTGCTGGTCGCCACCCTGCTGCTGGCCGTGGCCAGCTACCTGCGCAGCATCGACAAGACGGTGGCCGGCTACGGCCACATGATCAGCTCCATCGAGGCGGCCCTGCTCCACGAGCTGGTGCTGGCCAATCGGCGTCAGCTGGCTGTGCTGGAGGCCTCCCTGGACAAGGCCGCCATCGCCCGTGGCGAGCCGGCCGACAACCCTCTCTGGGCCATCGCCCATCAGATCAAGCGCGACAGCCACTACATCCACTTCTACAGCGTGCGATCCGACCGGATCAGCAGTTATCCCCGCCTGGATCTGCCGGCGGCATACCGGGCCGATCAGCGGCCCTGGTATAAGGTGCTCTCGATGCCGGGGGACGAGCTGGTCTGGTTCGGCCCCTACGCAGAATTTGGCACCCAGCAGCGGATCCTGACGCTGATCAAGCGAGTGAGGGACGCCGACGGCTCGCTGCTCGGCCTGCTGATGGTGGACATGTCGTTCAACAGCATCCAGCAGGCGCTGCGACGGGCCATGGGGGAAAACCAGGCGACCATCTACCTCAGCCAGCGTGGGAGCGGGCGGCTGGTGGTGGGCCACAATCTAGCGTTGTTGCCGAGCGGGCTCTCGACCAAACCTGAGCCCGACGGGATCGGTCTGGACGTGATCCGGCAGGGTCGCCAGCTTCGACTCGAGCTGGCCGACATCGACTGGGATCTCAACATCTATCTGCCCCCCGCCCTGTTTCACGACAGTCTCTACGAGGCGCTGCTGCTGGTGGTGCTGCCCCTGAGCCTGATGCTCGCCACCTGGTTTTGCAGCATCCATTTCTTGGTGCGGATCTTCCGCCAGGAGCAGGCGCTGGTGGCAGGCTCCCTGGATGGCATAGTGCGGGATCCGCTGAAGGTACGCCGACCGGCTCGCCGCAAGCCCTGGTTCGTGCACGGCAGCCTGGGGGAGATCGATATGGTCAGGGCGAGTCTGCTGGAGGGGCAGGATGCCCTGCTGCACGATCCCCTCACCGGCATCATGAACCGGCGTGCCTTCGATCAGCACAGGCTCAGGCTGGAGCAGGAGCAGATCCCCCACTGGCTGGTGCTGCTGGATCTGGATTGCTTCAAGCAGATCAATGACAACTGGGGCCACGGGGTGGGGGATTCGGTCCTCTGCCGGGTGGCGAATACCCTGGCGGCTGAACTGGGGGAGGGCCGGGTCTATCGCATCGGTGGCGATGAGTTCGCCGCCCTGCTGCCCTGGGAGCAGAGCGAGCTGGCGCAGCGCCTCACTACCCTGCTGGTCCGGGTGCGGGCGTTGCAATGGCGCGAATTCATGGGGCCCGTCACCCTGAGTGCGGGGGGCGCCCACTACCCGCAGGAGCAGGGCACCTTGTTCGAGCGCGCCGATGAACAGCTCTATCGGAGCAAGCGACAGGGACGGGACTGCTGGCATCTGTCACCCACTCAATCTGCCCCCAAAGGGGAGGTGGTGACAGTATCTGTCTGAGCGCCACCATGAGAAAGAGAGCCTGAATGCCTGAGAAAGGGGTCGCAGCGGGGATTATTTCCCATGTGACCTTTTTTTTTAATTAATTTTCAGTCTGTTAGCTTGTTTGATTGCGTCATGTCGCGAAGGAGAGACAGTCTGCCTGCCGGCGGAGAGGCCGTTATTTCAGTAGCGGAGTCCGGGACGCTTTGTATAGTGCAGGGAAAAATAATCAATCAGTCATCAGGTTTGACAGGAGTACCCCATGGAGATGAACAAGCACGGCATGAGCGCAATGGCGCTGTTGGGCGCGCTGCTGTTGGCGAGCGGCCCGGTACTGGCCTCTGAAACCCTCAACACCATACTCGGTGGCGGTGCCGGTGGCGTCGCGGGCACCATGATCGGCAAGCAGTTGGGCGGTGATACCGGCGCTCTGGTCGGTGCCGCAGTCGGTGGTGCGGCCGGTGGCGCGGCCACGGCCAACAAGGGCAACAAGAACGAGGCCGCCCTGGGGGGCGCCGTCGGTGCCCTGGGTGGTGCCGCCATCGGCAAGAGCGTGGGCGGCAGCACCGGTCAGCTGATCGGTGCCGGCATCGGCGGGGCCGGTGGCTCTGCCATAGGTGCCAAGACAGGTGACGGCCACAAGAGCAACAACGATCGCTATTACGACGACGGGCACTCTCACAGGCACCACAAGAAATACAAAAAGCACAAGAAGCACAGATGGCACGACGACGACTGATCTCATCCGTGGGGTGAGCCAGTGGTTCGTGACAAGAATGCCAGTCAAGCCTGACTGGCATTTTTCGTTGCGGTATGGCTGCGGTATCCGGGCCGTAAAACATCCGGCGCCTTGGTCCAACGTCCCCGGTGGAAGACAGACGAACAAAGTAATGATCAAAACATCAATACTATTAATATTTTAGCAATATAAAGGAGTTAGGTTAGCCGGACCTCTTACTCAACAAGGTTATTCTCATGTCTATCCCAACACCTCGCCTCCTTAGCCTGGTGCTCTTTTCTCCCCTGTTGCTCTCGGCCTGCAATGACAATGAGTCGACATCCCAGCCTGATACCCCACCACACCTGTTCAACGAGCCCAGGGCCTTCGATCTAGAGGCGCATCGTGGCGGCCTCGGCCTCGTCTCGGAAAGCACCCTGGCCGCCTTTACCAATGCCCTGGAGATGGGGGTCACCACATTGGAGATGGACACCCAGATCACCCGGGATGGCATAGCGGTCGTGACCCATGATCGCAAGATCTCGGACAAGAAGTGTCTGGATACCCGGCCCGCCAGCGAGGGGGATCCCCAGTACCCCTACGTGGGCAAATACATCAAGGATCTCACCCTGGCGCAGGTGAAGACCCTGGACTGCGGCTCCCTGCCGCTTGCCGATTTTCCCGAGCAGGTGCTGGTCCCCGGCGCCACCATGCCGACCCTGCAAGAGGTGTTCGCCCTGGTGAAGTCCTACCAGGCCGATCAGGTGCTGCTCAACATCGAGACCAAGGTCGAGGCGGCCGCACCGGAGGAGACGGCCCCCCGGGAGATCTTCGTCAAGACGGTGCTCAAGGATATCCGTGACGCCGGCCTGATGCGGCAGGCGACCATACAGAGCTTCGACTGGGGTGCGCTCATGCTGACAAGGGAGCTCGAACCCAGCCTGCCCATCATAGCCCTGACCAATGGCCAGCCATTCCTGCAGGTTGGCATGCCGGGCGCCTCTCCCTGGTTGGGGGGGATCGACATCGATGACTTCAATGGGGATCTGGTGCAGGCCGTGGCCTCTTTCGGTGCCAACGCCATCTCTCCGGTGCACGGGGATCCCCAGGGGGGTCGCTACGGGGATCCTGGCTATGTGGAGTACACCACCCCGGATCTGGTCGATGCGGCCCATGCCGAGGGCATCAAGGTGATCCCCTGGACGGTCGACGATGAGGGCACCATGAACCGCATGCTGGAGAACGGGGTCGACGGCATGATCACCGACTACCCGGATCGGCTGCGGGTGGTGATGGAGGCGCGGGGCATCCCGTTGCCACCCTCTGTCTCTCCGCGTTGAGGCGCGATGGAGGCCGTGCCAGCAGGCATGAGTTCGGCCATGTGCGGATAGTGCAGAGATAGGCGCAGAAATAAGCACAGAGACAAGTGCAAAGAGACGAGGTGCAACCGCAGCTTGGTCTCGACCCCGGCTCTGATCGGGAACAATAGAAGAGGGGAGGCATGGTGCCTCCCCTCTCTTTTTCGCTTCTTTGCCGCAACGTCACTGCCTTGGGAGTCGAGCTCCTTCGGCTGGGATCTGCCAGCCGGCTGGGCCTGTGTCGAGGCCCTGCGTCAGACCAGCCGGTGCTGGCGTCGGCCCTCGGCGAAGGCGTTGATGTTGTCGATCAGCTGATCCGCGAGGCGCTGCATCGACTCCTCGCTGGCCCAGGCCACGTGCGGGGTCAGGATGAAGTTCGGGTACTGCAGGGCCTGCATCAGCGGGTGGTCGGGGGGCGGCGGCTCCTGGCTCGCCACGTCGAAGCCGGCGCCACCGAGCCGGCCGTTGGCCAGCGCCATCAGCAGCGCCTGCTCGTCCACCAGGCCGCCGCGACCGACGTTGATCAGCAGGGCACCCGGCTTCATCATGGCCAGCTCCCGCGGACCTATCAGGTGGCGGGTGTAGGGGGTGAGCGGGCAGTGCAGGCTGATGACGTCCGCGCTCTGCAGCAGCTCGTCCAGCGGCAGCCGATCCTCGTCTGCCGCCGCGCCGACCTGGCTCTGGGCATAGCGCACCTCCATGCCGAGGGCGCTGGCCCGCTGGCCCAGGGCTTGTCCCAGGGTGCCCTTGCCGATGATGCCGAGCCGCTTGCCGTGCAGATCCGAGATGGGGTGATCGAAGAAGCAGAACTGGCCGCTCTGTTGCCAGCGCCCCTCCAGCAGGGACTGGCGCCAGGCAAACAGGTTGCGCGACAGGGCCAGCATCAGCGCCATGGCGTGCTCGGGGACCGAGGGGCCCGAGTAGTTGCGGATGTTGCACACGGCGACGTTGGCGGCGCGGCATGCCTCCAGATCCAGGTTGTCGCTGCCGGTGGCGGCTAGGGCGATCAAGCGCAGCTCCGGCAGCTGGGCCAGCTCGGCTTTGCCGATGCGCACCTTGTTGATGATGGCGATGCTGGCGCACCTGAGCCGCGCCACCACCAGTTCGGGAGTGGTGTGCGGGTAACTTTGCCAGTGATGGGGAAAGTCGGGACGACGCAGGTTGATACCGGCGTCCAGGGTGTCGCTGTCGAGAAACACGATTTGCTGCATTAAGCCTCCTGCCATTCTCTGCCACTGCAGAGACGCCATGATGCCAAAGATGGGGGGGCGGGGGCCAGCCCGATGAGCTGGGCTGGTGGCGGATGGCGCGTCGGAAGCCGCTCATCCCCCGGCCGGGGAAGATCAGATCCAGCCGAGATGGGTCAGCCAGCCCTGGATGCGGGCGGGTGTCTCGTCCAGTTCCATCAGGGCGTAGGGACGGTAATTGAGCTTGTGGCTGCGCCGGCTCTCGCTGCGCCTGGCCTCGGCCGCCAGCAGCGGCCAGCGGCCGCCGTCCTCCTGATAGAGATCCAGGGTAGGGACGCTGGCCTGGGCCACCTGTTTGGCCAGGGTCTGGTTGCTCAGCTGGTTGGGGAAGAAGCCATCCAGCAGCACCAGGGCATCGGGGGCGGGCAGCTGCTCGCTGGCGATGAGGTTGGCGGCCCAGGCCGCGCTGGTGCCTTGGGCCAGCAGCAGCTTGAAGCCACCTTCCTGCCACTTGGCGTCACTCAGCTTGACGATACGCTCGGCAAATTGCTGGCGAAACTGGTCGATGGCCTGCTGTTTCTTCTCGGCGGCCGGATCCAGCTCTGTCTGCTGGGGGGAGGGCAGCAACAGCAGGGTGTCGAAGCCGAGCCGGCCGAGGGCCCGGGTCAGCTGCCACAGCTGGCCGCTGCGCTGCCAGTCCGGCAGCAGGATCGCCAGTCCCAGGTAGTTGTCGCTGTCGTGTTTGGCAAACAGCACCCGCTGCTTGTCTATCTGGGCGCTGTCCGCCACCCCCTTCCAGTCGCTCTCCTGCCAGTGATCGAGCGGGGCTGGGGGCGAGATCTCGCTGGCCGGCGAGGTGGTGCTCGCCAGCAGGGTCAATATCAGCAGTGGTAAGGATAATCTGGCCATGATGCGCTCCCCGGTTGACAGGGTTAGCGGCGCCGGGCCGGTTTTCTGAAGGGGGATCTGCGAGAGCAGGCAGGGAGAGGGAAGGGCTTGCCCCTCCCTCTCCGTTGGCTCAGCGGCGGGCAAGCCTCCCAAGCTGCCTGTCGTGCAGGGGGGAGAGCAGCAGCAGGGCGCTGATGGCGCCGATCAGGGCGAAGAACATGTCGGACTGGGTATCCCAGGGATCCCCCTGGGTGCCGAGGAACTCGTCGGCGCCCTGACCCAGCGCCAGTGCGGCGCCCCACTCGATCAGCTCGTAGCTGGCACTGATGGCGAGCACCACGCTGAGCACCAGGAACACCAGCATGCGCTTGCCCTGCACATGGTGGCCGCGCAGCAGTATCTCCCGGCAGGCCAGGGCGGGGATGAAGCCCTGGCAGAAGTGGCCAATCTTGTCATAAGGGTTGCGGCTGAGCTCGAACCACTGCTGCAGATCGAAGCCGAGCGGTACCCTGGCATAGGTGTAGGCCCCTCCCAGCATCAAGACCGCCGCATGCAGGAAGATGCCGAGGTAGAGCAGGGTGGTGAGCGGGAAGCGTTCATTGCTCAGCCACAGCAGCGGCACGACGATCAGCACGGGGGCGACCTCCAGCAGCCAGGTGACCCTGTCATAGGGTTGCCAGCCGGAGATCACCAGCAGCACCAGGGTGAGGGACAGCAGCAGGAGTTTTTGATGGGATGTCATAGCGGACCTGTGGTGAGGGAGAAACATGACTTCATTATTTAGCCGGATCCCGCGTCGGGCGAAAGGGGGCCGACTGAATTCTCCCCAATGTCCGGGGCCTTGTCACTGACCGGGGCTGAATGTGGTGCCTGCCCGCGCCATGGACAAAAAAAAAGCGAGCCAGGGGCTCGCTTTTTTCAGCACGGGGTTCGAGCAGTCGGATCAGTTGACGCGACGCTTGAACTCGCCGGTACGGGTATCGATCTCGATCTTGTCACCGATCTCTACGAAGGCGGCCACGGCCAGCTCGTAGGTGGTGCCCTTCAGGCGGGCAGGCTTGGTCACTTTACCGGAGGTGTCGCCACGGGCGGCCGGCTCGGTGTACTCGACTTCACGGACGATGGTGGTCGGCAGTTCGACGGAGATGGCTTTCTCGTTGTAGAAAGTCACTTCGCAGATGTCTTCCATGCCGTCAACCATGTAGTTCAGCGCGTCACCCAGGTTGTCTTTCTCGACGTCGTGCTGGTTGAACTCGGTGTCCATGAAGACGTACAGCGGGTCGGAGAAGTAAGAGTAGGTGCACTCTTTACGCTCCAGCTGAACGACTTCCAGCTTGTCGTCGGCCTTGAATACGGTCTCGGTGGCGCTGCCGTTCAGCAGGCCTTTCAGCTTCATCTTGACCACGGCGGAGTTACGGCCGGATTTGTTGAATTCGGCTTTCTGGACCACCATCGGCTCGGTACCGATCATGACGACGTTACCAGCGCGGATTTCCTGTGCGGTTTTCATGTAAAAAATTCCTGTGCGTATACGGGCAGATAAAAACTGCCAGATTATATACGGCTTTCTAAAAATTTCACCAGCCGAGTGACGAGATCCCCATCGGCAAGCAACTTCTGTGACCAGGTTCGCGCATGTTGTTGCGAAATAGTGTCGTATTGCGGCCATTGGGCCCAGAGTTCGCGGACATCGTCGCCCTGGTTGAGGGCATGGTTGAAGGCGCGCAGCCACCGGGCTGCCTGGGGCGGCAAGTCGGCCAGATAGTGGTCGAGAAAATCGTCCAGCTTGGTCAGGTGGGCGAGATCTTCCTGGGGGTAGATGTGCCACAGGAAGGGTCGGGCCGCCCACTGGGCGCGCACGAAGGAGTCCTCGCCGCGCACCAGGTTGAGATCGCAGCTCCACAGCAGTCGATCGTAACCGGCCTGATCCGTCATCGGCAGCAGCTTGATGGCGAGCTGGCCCGCGTACAGCAGATCCCCGGCCTGGGCGGTGGGGAGGGCGTGCTCCAGCCCGGCGCCGCGCAGCACATCCCCGAGTGAGCGCCCGAGCGGCAGCAGCAGGGTGACCGGGGTCGGGCCCTGGCACCAGCGCTCGACCAAGCTGATGAGCGCCGCGCTCTCGTAGGTAAACAGGCTGACCCTCAGTTCGTCTGCCGCTTTGGGTGCCAGCCCCAGGCTGGCCCAGTAGGCGTCGAGCCCCGCCTGATCTTGCTGCCAGCGCTCCCGCTCAGCGATCAGCCCCCGCTCGCACAGCAGGCCGCCGGTCCTGGTGGTGAAGCCCGGGAAGAAGAAATACTTGTCGAGGCTCCGATTGCCGACCCGCTGCGGCGAGGCGAGGCCGTGGCACTCCTCGACCCAGCTCTCGGCACTGAGATACTCCAGATTGATCCAGCAGGGGGGCGGGGTCTGCCCGGCCATGGCATGGGCGAAGGCGGTGGGCAGCTCGCAGGCGAACGCCTCTATGACCACCCGGGCCGGGATCACGGACGGCGGCAGGCTGGGGCGCCAGTGCTGGATATAGATACCCTGCTGCCACTGGCCGTCCAGCTCGGGATCCAGCCCGGGGCAGATGCGGGCGAAGCTGGTCAGATCGTCCACCCAGAGCCGTACCTTACCCAGCCCCTCCTGCTCCAGCTGGCGGGCGAGCCGCCAGGTGACGCCGATGTCGCCGAAGTTGTCCACGACGCAGCAGAAGATGTCCCAGTCGAAGGGGGGCAGAGGGAGAGGCGAAGAGGTCGTCATGGGCGGGTCACCGGATACGCAGAAGAGATAAAAAAACCGGTGTGCAGGGTAGCACACCGGTAGATTGGCTTCTAACCGTCAGCGAGTGACGGATGCTAGAGGGCGGGTTTACTCCTTGCCGTAGACGTTGTTCTCCTGCTCGCGCACCCGGATGAAGGTGGTGCGTTTGGTCAGCTCCTTGAGCTGGCTGGCGCCTACCACATAGAGGCAGGTGGAGCACACGTAACGGTAGAGGAGCTTACTCCTTGCCGTAGACGTTGTTCTCCTGCTCGCGCACCCGGATGAAGGTGGTGCGCTTGGTGAGTTCCTTGAGCTGGCTGGCGCCTACGTAGGTGCAGGTGGAGCGCACGCCGCCGAGGATGTCGCGCACCGTGTTCTCGACCGGGCCGCGATAGGGCAGCAACACCATCTTGCCCTCGGAGGCGCGGTAGTCGGCGACGCCACCGGCGTGCTTGTCCATGGCACTGGACGAGCTCATGCCGTAGAACTTCATGAAGGGGGAGCCTTCCACGTCCACCACCTCGCCGCCGCACTCCTCGTGGGCCGCCAGCATGCCGCCCAGCATCACGAAGTCGGCGCCGCCGCCGAAGGCCTTGGCCACGTCCCCCGGGCAGGTGCAGCCGCCGTCACCGACGATCTGGCCGCCGAGGCCGTGGGCCGCATCGGCGCACTCTATGATGGCGGAGAGCTGGGGGTAGCCGACCCCGGTCTTGACGCGGGTGGTGCAGACCGAACCCGGGCCTATGCCGACCTTGACGATGTCGGCGCCGGAGAGGATCAGCTCCTCCACCATCTCGCCGGTGACCACGTTGCCAGCCAGGATCACATGATCCGGGCAGGCCTCGCGGATCTTGCGCAGGAACTCGACGAAGTGCTGGGAGTAGCCGTTGGCCACGTCAACGCAGATGAAGCGCAGGGCCGCCGACATGGCCAGGATCTGGCGGGTCTTGATGAAGTCCTCTTCCGAGGTGCCGGTCGATACCATGACGTGGCCGAGCAGGGCCGGGTCGGTTTCGTTGACGAAGGTCTGCCACTGCGCGAGGCTGTAGTGCTTGTGTACCGCCGTCATCATCTCGAAGCCGGCCAGGGTCCTGGCCATGGCGAAGCTGCCGACGGTGTCCATGTTGGCGGCGATGACGGGCACGCCCTGCCATTGGGTCTGGGTATGTTTGAAGGTGAACTGACGGGTCAGGCTGACTTGGGAACGGCTCTTGAGAGTGGAGCGCTTGGGGCGGAACAGGACATCCTTGAAACCTAGCTTCAAGTCTTCTTCGATACGCATGACGAATTCCTTTATTGAGCCTTGTTGAAAGTCACTTTTGCAGTGGGCAAATTTTCGGCAGGCGCAAAAAAACCGCAGGTTTTCGAGGCCTCCGGTTTACAACAGTCTAGGGAAAAATCGCCTCAGAACAAGACTGATAATTCATTCATCGTTGTGGTAGCCTTTGGCGTCACAACCTGAGCGCGGCAGCAGGGTCATCCAGCACCTCTGTACCGCGTCGCTCCCCACCTCGTCTTCCGCCCTATTTTCTCCCTCGGTCAGCGGTTGTCGCGCCCTGAGCCTGCGGCCTGTCTGGCTTCCCGACTTTATCCACTGCGTGCTTTTTGCCAGTTGACAGTCGCCAGCAGGCTGCCCACTCTGGCAGGGCGGGCCATTGCCGGTCCGCGCCGACGAGGAAGACATCGTGCCCGGATCACATAAATTTCGCTGGTTGTTGCTGGCCAGCCTCTGCCTGTCGCCTGGCGTCTGGGCGGCCCCGACCGTCTATGGCTGGATCGAGAAGGGCTTGATCATGCCGGATGGAGTGGCGGTGAAGATGAAACTCGATACCGGCGCCCTCACCTCGTCCCTGGATGCGCGCTCGTTGCAGCACTTCAAGCGCGATGGCAAGTCCTGGGTGCGCTTCACCCTGGAGCTGACCGACGCCAACACGGACAAGGTGGTGCGCCAGACTCTGGAGCGCCCGGTGGAGCGCAGCGTGACGGTGCGTGGCGCCGGCGGCATGGAGCAGCGACCCACGGTCAGCATGTCCATCTGCCTCGGCGACAAGGTCTACAAGGAGTGGTTCACCCTGCGGGATCGCAGCGACATGATCTATCCGGTGCTGTTGGGGCGGCGCCTGCTGGCCGAGCTGGGACCGGTGGATGCGAGCCGCACCTTTACCGTCCAGCCCAGCTGTGGCTAAGCGGGGCTGACTTAGGGCGAAGGCCCATTGCACAAGGTTGACGGCCCGCACAGGGCCGTCGTCATTTGTGCTCGGCCGGCTGGGGCGGGGTCGCGAGCCAGATGCTCACCTCCAGCCCGCCATGGGGCCGGTTGTGCACATCCAGATCCGCGCCGTGCAGCTCGGCGATGCGGCGGACTATGGCCATGCCGAGCCCCACCCCGTCCCCCTGCTGGGGATTGACCCGGAAGAAGCGCTCGCACAGGCGGGAGAGGGCGGCGGTGGGGATGCCGGGGCCGCTGTCCCTGATGTCGACCCTGACCCTGTTGCCTTCCGCGGTGATCACCACCGCGATCTCGCCCCCTGCCGGGGTGTAGCGCACCGCGTTGTCGATGAGATTGCCGAACATCAGATCCAGCAACACCGCCTGCCCCATCACCTGCAGGTGCTCGGCCCCCTCCAGCGAGAGCTGCTGCCCTTTCTTCAGGGCGAGGGGGGCCAGGGCAGCCAGGGTGCCTTGCAACTGCTGGCTCAGATCCAGCTTGTTCAGCGCCAGCGCCTGTTGATTGTCGATGCGGGCCTGGGTCAGCAGCTGGCGGATCAGCCGATCGCTGCGATCGAGCGCCAGCAACATCTTGCGCAGCGCCTGCTCGCGGCTGGCATCGTCCTCCGCCGCCATCAGGTTTTCGCTGTGAATGCGCAGCACCGCCAGCGGGGTGCGCAGCTCGTGAGCCGCCTCGTTGGTGAACTGCTTCTCCCGCTCTATGGTGTCGGCCAGGGTGTGCATCAGCCGGTTGATCTCCCCCACCAGCGGCGTCAACTCCTCGGCCTTGATGGCCAGGTTGAGCGGGCTCAGGTTGGCGGGATGGCGCTCGCTGATGGCTTGTGCCACCTGGCGCAGCGGGGCCAGCCCCGCCGAGATCAGCCACCACAGCAGGCCGAGCAGGAAGGGCAGGGTGATGAACAGCGGCAGCATGGTCAGGGTGGCCATCTTGCTGGCCAGCTCGCCGCGCTCGTCATCCCGCTCCGCCACTATGAGCCAGGTGCGCTGCTCCTCGTTGTAGAGGGTGAAGGTGCGCCACTCGTGGTGATCCTTGGTCTCGCTGTTGAATCCTCGCTCCAGGGTGGTCAGCGGCTGGGTCGGCGCACTCGGCGAGCGCAGCAGGATGGCGCCTTGCTCGTTCAGCAGCTGGAAGTAGAGGTTGTGCTCGAACTCGTGGCCGAAGGGGGTGAACTCGTTGTCCTCCCCCAGATGACTGAAACTGCGTTTTTCTTGATGCGGCTCGTCAGGAATGGCCTGTTCCCACTCTTCGTAGACGGCCCCATCGCTGGGCAGCTCGCCGCTCTGCTCCAGATAACGGCTGAGCAGCTGGTTGGTGATGCGGGCGGACTGGGCGAGACGGGCATCGAACAGCTCCTCCATCTCGTGGTTGGCTTCCAGGTAACCGATGAAGCCGCTGACCGCCAGGCTGACGCTGACCAGGGCCAGGACCCCGGCGAGCAGGAAACGGCGAATGGAACTGGGGCGTCTCATCGTGCGGGTATCCGTGTGGCCTGATCAAGCTGGGGGATGATGTAGCCGACACCGCGGATGTTGCGGATAAGCTCCGAGTAGAGCTTTTTGCGCAGGTGGTGGATGTGCACCTCCACCGCGTTGCTCTCGGCCCCCTCGTCCCAGCCGTAGAGGCTCTGTTGCAGTTGCTCCTTGCTCAGCACCCGGCCGCTCTGGCTGATGAGCTCCAGCAGCAGCTTGTATTCGTGGGGGGTGAGCCTGACGGGCTCGCCCTGATAGGTGACCTGTTGCGACTCGGGGTAGAGGAGGATGTCGCCATACTCCAGCGTGGCCTGAGCCTGGCCCTTGCTGCGCCGCACCAGGGCCCGCAGCCGGGCATTGAGCTCCTGCAGGGCGAAGGGCTTGACCATGTAGTCGTCGGAGCCCGCATCCAGCCCGACCACCCTATCGTCGAGGGCATCGCGGGCGGTGAGGATCAGCACGGGCAGCTGGTGCCCCTCCCTGCGCAGCTTGCGCAGCAGGCTGATGCCATCGATATCGGGCAGATTGAGATCCAGGATGAGGGCGGCAAACTCTTCACTCTTGAGCACCGACAGGGCGGGCAGCCCCTGCTGCAACCAGTCCACCGTATAACCACTGTGGCGAAGGGCATCCACCATGCCATCCCCCAGCATCACATCATCTTCCACCAGCAGGATCCGCATTCTTATTCTCCCTTAAACGACGCAGCCCACCAGCATGAGCATGCAAAATCTGCGACCACCAGGATCCGCATCGTCATTCTCTCTGAAACGACGCTGCCCACCAGTATGCAAGCGGGTGGGCAGAGTTGAAATAACTGTTTGGTTCAGCGTGTTTTTATAACTTGGCGAGGCGTTCGCGGATCTCCCCTCGTCGCCCTTCGTCAGCCACTTCACGACCAGGGCGACTAGGCGCGGCCAGCGCCTTGTCGAGATAGGCCCTGGCTTCGGCCTTGCGGCCCTGATCGAGCAGGAAGTCGCCGTAGAAGTAGTTGGGATCGATGCCGTTCGGGTTGATGGCCAGTGCCTGCTTGAGCAACTGCTCGGCCTTCTCGTCATCGCCAAAACCCACCGGCCAGCCCGGCACCTGATAGTAGAGCGACCCCAGGCTGGTGTAGGCGGAGCCCTCCAGCGCCCTGGGATCCTGCTTGATGGCTATCTCCAGCCTGGCCTTGGCCTCTTTCACCAGGCCGAGGGCTCCCAGCCCACCCTTGGCGCCGGCCCAGGTGCTCTTGACGATGGCCGACCAGATCAGCAGATCGGTGCGAAAGGCCTCCTTGGCGCTGGCCTGATCGGCCTGGCCGCTGAGTTGCTCCAGGCAGCTCTCCTTGGCCTTGCCGGTCTGTTGATACTGGCAGTGGGCCCACTGCTGCTGGATGCTGGGCAGGGCGTCGGCGGCCTGGGCCAGACCGCTCCCCAGGGTGAGCAGCAAGAGGGCATGGCGGCTAAACAGGGTGCGGTAAATGCTGTGCTTCATCTTAAGGTTCCTTCTCTGTCATGACGGCAGTGGGGCTGCCCGACTTGCCCGCGGCGGGCGCGGCCGAGTGGCGGGCATAGCGCTCGATGATGGGTCTTTGCCTGGCCAGCGCCTTGTCGACGAGGCCCGGCAGCAGGCTGTTGAGGCGCACGAACAACTTCTCCGGCCAGCCGAGCCAGCTGCTGCGGGTTTCGTTGCACAGGGCGATGACGGCGGCCTCGGCCACGTCCTGCGGGCTGTCGGTGCGGGTGCCGAGTGCGGCGTTCATCTCGTAGGCGGCTTCCGAGTTGAGATGGGTACGGGTGGCGCGCGGAGCGAAGTGCAGCACCTTGACGCCGGTGCCTTCCAGCTCGCGTCCCAGCGCCTCGCTGAAGCCGCGCAGGGCGAACTTGCTGGCACAGTAGACGCTGTAACCCGCATAACCGATACCGCCAAAGCTGGAGCCGATGTTCATCACCACGGCGGGCTTGCGCAGCCTCGGCAGCAGGGCGCGGGTGAGCTGGATCGGCGCCTCTATGTTGAGCCGCAGTTGGCGTTCCACCTGTTCGATGCTCTGATCCTCCAGCCAGGCAAACTGGTTGCAACCGGCGTTGTTGATCAGCACATCCAGCCCTTCATCCAGTGCGGGGTGTTGCAGCAGGCGCGCCCGCTCCTCAGGGGAGCTCAGGTCGGCGACCACGATCTGGTGACGTTCCGGATGGGTCAGCTCCTTGCAGAGGCGCTCCAGTGTGCTGGTCCTGCGTCCGTGCAACAACAGGTGCGCCCCCTGCGCCGCCAGCTCCTGGGCCAGCGCTTCGCCGATCCCGCCGCTGGCGCCCGTGAGCAGCACCTTTTTTCCTTCAAGCTTCATCGTGTCTCTGCATCCGTTAGTTGATAGAGCATGTCGGCGTAGAGGCGGTAGACCACCCTGGCCGAGTGAATGATGGCGGCCTGATCGGCGGGGTCTTCCAGCCGGTTCATCAGGGATTCGAAGAACTTGAGGTGCTCCTGATCCAGCGCACCGTGGGAGCTGAGGTAGCTCATCGCCTGGGGCGGCAGACCGAGCCCGCTCTTGAGCTGGTCCGCCACTGTCAGGGCGATGGCGACGCTGGTGCCTTCCAGCACCTGCACCATGCCGAAGAAGCCCATGGGGTTGCCGCGCTGGATCTGGTCATAGAGAAAGGCCACCATCAGCTCGATGGGCAGGCCCGGCTGGCCGTGGCGCACCGCCTCGGCATCACCACCGCAGGCGCGGATGTCGTTGAGGATCCACTCTTGATGGCCGTACTCTTCGTCTATGTACTCCTTGATGGCCTCTCGTAGCCACTCATGCTCCTGCCCCAGCTTGCCGCCGGTGGTCATCAACAGCGGCACCGTGTGACGCACGTGGTAGTAAGCCTCTGCCAGGAAGGCGAGATACGTCTCTCGGCTGATATCGCCGCGGCGGCAGGCTTCGATGATGGGGGCGCGAAACAGATGCTCACGCTCCCGGGCGGTGGCGTGTTGCAGGGTCTGGTAGAAGCTCATGAGCGCTCTCCTGTGAGGCATTGGCTGATCTGCCGGGAAAAGTGGTGATAGATCCGTTCGCGACTGGGGCGACCGTTGGCGGTCAGCAGCTCCGGGTGTTGATCCAGTGCCACCGGCAGCCAGTGGTGAATACGGGCGTAATCGGGCAGGCGCTGGTTGAGCTGCTCGATCTGTTGCGCCAGTTGGGCATCTGCGCCGGGCAGCGGCTGGATCAGCGCCACGTTGGCGGGCTGGCCATCGCCGAAGATGACGATGCGGACGATGGCGGGGCAGAGCTGGGCCTGGGCCTCGACCCATTCGGGGGAGAAGTTGCGGCCAAAGGCGGTGATCTGCAGGTTCTTCTTGCGCCCCGTGATGTGCAGGTAGCCCTGCTCATCCAGATGACCGAGATCGCCGGTGGCAATCTGGCGGGGGGGGGGCTCGTCCGTGCCCAGGTAGCCGAGCATGGCGGCCCCTTCCACCAGGATCTCGCCGTCGGCGGCGATCGCTATCCTGCAATGTGGCAGGGGCTGGCCGACGCTGCCGAGGCGGTGTTCCTCCGGGCCATTGAGCGCCACGACGGAGCCGCATTCTGACAGACCGTAGCCTTCATAGACCGGCATCCCCAGCTCGCGGGCGTGGCGGATGAGCTCGGGGGCGACCTTGCCCCCGCCCACGGCGATGAAGCGCAGGGTGGCGAGGCGCTCGGCGAGCGCCCCATTGGCGCCGCACAGGGCGAGCAGCAAACGCAGCAACTCGGGCACCAGCACCAGGCTGTGGCTGGGCCAGTGCAGCAGGGCCCGGCCCAGGGTGGCGGGATCCAGCTTGCTGGAGCCTTCGAACCCCAATTCCTTGAGTGAGGGGATCTGGCTGCAGGCGCCGGTAAGCAAGGGCACATAGAGGCCGGTCAGGTTCTCCAGCAGGGTGGTCAGTGGCAGCAGAGTCAGGTGTTTCTCGACCCGCGCTGGCGCGACGCGTCTTGCCAGCGAATCGCAGACCGCCATCATCTGTTCAAGGGAGAGGCAGACCCCCTTGGGCTGCCCCGTGCTGCCGGAGGTGTAGGTGATCTTGGCGGTGCCGACTGGCAAGGGGGGCACCTGTGCCGGCTGCTTGCGCCACAGCGGCAGCTCGCCGACCGACAGGGTCAGGGGCTCGCAGGCCTGCCATCCCTCATGCTCGGGTCCTACCAGGGCATCGGCCCCGCTGCTTGCCAGCAACCAGGCTTGTTGCTCCGGGCTGAAGAAGTGAGGCACAGGGATGACCACGATCCCGGCCCGGGTGCAGGCCAGATCGATCAGCGCCCAGGGCAGGCCGTTGTCGAGCTGCAGCGCCAGCCGAGCGATGCCGGCCTGCTGCAACCGGTCGGCCAGGCGCTGGATCTGCTGCCACAGGGTCTGGTAATCCAGCACTCCCTGGCTGCCCTGCAGCGCTGGTTGCTGTGGCGTCAGGCTGGCGTGGCGGGCGATGGCGTCGAACAGGCTCATTGGGCGCACCTCTTGTCACCGTCATGGTCGGCATGGCTAAAAAGGATGGGCATGGGCCCCAGCAGGTTGAGCAGCAGGCTGCTCTGGGCGAGCACGTCTCGCCCATGGTTGATGTCGCCTGCCATCACCTTGGGTTGGCAGCGGTAGTATTCCCCCCAGGCGCTGGCGTCCTCACCCACCTGATGGGCCTGGGCGGGGGCCAGCTCCACCGGGTTGAGGCGCAGGCGGGCAAAGCTGTTGCGCAGCTTGGCGGTACCGGTGAACACCACGTAGTCGAGCGCGTTGTCACACAGCAGGCGGCACAGCGCCGCAAACATCAGGCGGGCATTGCCCGGTTCGCTGCAGGCCAGATTGCCCACCTCGATGATGCGGTTGCGGGCCGGACGTACCCCGAGGCGGGTTTCGATGGCGGCCTCGATGGGCTGCTCCAGATACTGCTCAAGATAGAGGGGGCATTCACTCCCCCCTGTGCTGGCGTGGTTGAGGCCGCAGGCGCCGACCAGCATGCCGTCTGCCCGATAGAGGCCGAGTAGGCAGGGCAGAAAATGGGGAATGTGGGCGTTGAATTCGAGGCCGTAGGCAGCCTGGATAAAAGCTTGCAGCGCCATGACCTGCGGCGGGGATTCGGCCAGGGTCAACCTGTAGGGGGCTTGGATCTCTATGGTCATGGTTGGCTCCTTCTCTTGCGATGGGTTGAGAGTAAGAGGGCAAACTTAAGAGACCCTTAAGGAGCAAAAAAAGTTGTCAGCAGGGCGGCGGGCAGGCAATCTGCGCGGCTGTCACCCATGAGGATCCGCCATGTCATCAAGCGCCAGCTGCCCCCTCTGCTTGGCTCGCCACAGCTACCCGCTGCCCGTCGCCGGCAAGCATTACCATCGCTGCCAAAGCTGCGAGCTGGTCTGGCTGGATCCGGCCTGCCATCTGGCGCCGGCGGCGGAGAAGGCGGTCTACGACGGGCACGATAACCAGGTGGACGATCCACGCTACCGCAGCTTCCTGATGCGGGCCTTCGGCGAGGTGCTGGCCCGGGTGCCGGCGCCGGCCTCCGGCCTCGACTTCGGCTGTGGCCCCGGCCCCGCACTGATCGCCATGGGACGGGAGGCGGGCTACGAGATGGCGGGTTACGACAAGTTCTACGCCGACGAGCCTGAGCTGCTGACAAGGCAGTACGACTTCATCACCAGCACCGAGGTGATCGAGCACATCGCCGACCCGCGTGCGGTGCTGGACGGGCTCTGGGATTGCCTCAAGCCCGGCGGCATCCTGGTGTTGCAGACCCAGCGGGTGCTCGGCGACGAGCGCTTCAGGAGCTGGCGCTACCGCCACGATCCGACTCACATCGTCTTCTTCGCCGAGGCCTCGTTTCGTGCCCTGGCGGCTCGCTGGCAGGCGGCGGTCTGTTTCCCCCATGCCGATGTGGTCGTCATCACCAAACCCTGAGTGGGCCGTTTTCATTTGGCCATGAGTTGGGCATGCTGGGGGCCTGTTACCAAGGAGCTGGTATCCCCATGTCCATTCCCCATCTCTCGCTGCAAGACGCCCGTCATCTGCAGCTCGCGGCTCAGGGCCTGCTGACCCCCCCCAAACGCAAGGCGGGCCCCGCCGACCTGCTGGCCTGCATCCGCCGCATGGCGCTGCTGCAGATAGACACCATCCAGGTGGTGGCGCGCAGCCCCTATCTGGTGCTGTTCAGCCGGCTCGGTCACTACGATCCCGCCTGGCTGGATCAGCTGCTGGCGCGGGGTGACATCTTCGAGTACTGGGCCCACGAGGCCTGCTTCATTCCCCGCGAGGATTACCGGCTGCTGCGTCATCGCATGCTGGATCCCGCCGCCATGGGCTGGAAGTTCTCGGCCCAGTGGCTCAAGACCCATGGCGACGAGATAGAACAGATAGTCGAGCGCATTCGCCAGCAGGGCCCGGTGCGGGCGGCCGATTTCGAGCGCAAGGGACAGAAGGGCAACGGCTGGTGGGACTGGAAGCCGGAGAAGCGACACCTGGAGGTGTTGTTCACCGCCGGAAGGTTGATGGTGAGCGAGCGGCGCAACTTCCAGCGGGTCTACGATCTCGCCGAGCGGGTGCGCCCGGGCTGGGACGATGGCCGGGATCTGCCGAGCCAAGCACAGGCCCAGCGCGACATGGTGCGCGCCAGCTGCCGTGCCCTCGGGCTGATCAAGACCGGCTGGGTGGCGGACTACTACCGCCTGCGCCGTGGCAAGTACGATGCCCAGCTTCATCAGCTGGCGGACGAGGGGGAGCTGCTGCCCGTGCGCGTCGAGGGGTGGCAGCACGGCGCCTTCGTCCACGCCTCCCTAGCCGATGAGCTGGTGCAGGCGCAGGCCGGCACCCTCAAGGCGACCCACAGCGCCGTGCTGTCACCCTTCGATCCCCTGGTGTGGGATCGCAAGCGGGCCAGCGAGCTGTTTGGCTTTGACTACCGCATCGAGTGCTACACCCCGGCGCCCAAGCGCCAGTACGGTTACTTCGTGTTGCCCTTGCTGCGCCGCGGCAAGCTGGTGGGACGGCTGGATGCCAAGGCTCATCGCAAGGAGGGGCTGTTCGAGGTCAAGAGCCTCTATCTGGAGCAGGGAGTCAGGGTGAGCGCCAGCCTGGCACAGGATCTGGCGAAGGCGCTGCAAAAGCTGGCGGATTGGCATCAGACGCCCGCCCTGCGCCTCGGCGTCATGCCGGCCCCCCTGCGGGCCCTGTGGCCAGCGCCGCGCCCTTGGCCCGCAGGCTAAACGACAGCCAAACAAAAACCGGGCACTGGGCCCGGTTTTATCATGTGTTGCTGGCAACTGAAGGATTACTGGAGTACCAGCACCATCAGCAGGCCGACCGTGATGGCAGACACCAGGAAGGCGAAGCCATAGAACACATAGTGGTGCAGCTTGGTGGTGTGGATCCCAAGGTCGTGCAGGCCGTGATAGATGCGGTGCATGCCGTGCCAGATCGGCAGGGCGATGATCACCAGCAGGATACAGGCACCCCACCAGGAGCTGGCGAAGGCGAGCACGCGCTCGTAGCTCATGGTCTCCACGTCCATGATGCCCATGGGCACCAGCAGACCGGTAATGAGGACAATCACCGGCAGCAGCATGGCGACCACCATGCCACCGGCACCAAACAGACCCCAGTAAATAGGTTCGTCAGAACGTCTCATGGTTTTCTCCTCAGGCGACGATGATCAGGACAAGCAGGGATACCACTGCCAGCGCCACATACTGGACGATGACGATCGGCTTCTCCGGCACCAGGTCTTCGCCACGGAAGATGCGCATGGCCTTGGGCGCCAGGGCGAACCAGGTCTTGGCATGGAACAGGCAAGCTGCCAGGGCGATGACATGGAACAGGATGGCGATTGGGCTTTGCAGGGATTCCAGCCAGCCGTTGAACGCTTCCTGACCCTGTACCAGTCGCAGCAGACCCCACATCAGCACCACGGCGTAGATGGAGACGAAGATACTGGTGCCTTCACGGATCATGTAACCGGTGTAGAAGGCGTTCTTCAGCCACCAGTCTTTCTTCATTTCGCGCACGTAGGGCTTACGTTTGCTATTGGTGTTGTTCATGGTCTCACTCCTGGTCTCAATCCGGCTTGAACATGGCGATCATGTAGTCCTTGGCGCTCTCGACCTTGCCAAGCTGGATAGCGGCGGCCGGATCCACGCCCTTCGGACAGACATCGGAACAGTAGCCCACGAAGGTACAGCCCCAGACACCCTCGTCCTGGCTGATGATCTTCATCCGCTCTTTGGACGCGCCGTCGCGGTTGTCGGCGTTGTAGCGATAGGCCAGAGCCAGTGCCGCCGGACCGGTGAACTTCTTGTTGATGCCGTACTGCGGGCAGGCGGCGTAGCACAGACCACAGTTGATGCACATGGAGAACTGGTGATACTTCGCCATGTCGGCCGGGGTCTGGGTGTACTCGCCGTCACACAGGTTGCGCGGTTCGCTCGGGATGATGTAGGGCTTGATGCTCTCCAGCTTCTCGATGAAATCGGACATGTCGACCACCAGATCGCGCTCGATCGGGAAGTTGTTGAGCGGCTCGATCTTCATCTTGCCCGGCAGATAGTCGCGCAGGAAGGTCTTGCAACCCAGCTTCGGAATGCCGTTGACCATCATGCCGCAGGAGCCGCAGATCGCCATCCGGCAGGACCAGCGGAAGCTCAGGGTAGAGTCCAGCTGATCCTTGATGTACTGCAGCGCATCCAGCAGGGACATCTCTTTCAGGTAAGGCACCTGGAAGGTCTGCATCCAGGGCTCGTTGTCCTGCTCCGGTCGGTAGCGCAGGATCTCAATTTCGATCATCTCAGCCATTCTTCTTAGCCTCGTCTTGTTTCTCACCCTCGGAACCGTACACACGCTTGGCCGGTTGGGATTTAGTGATCTTCACATCGGAGTAATCGATGGTCGGGGCGCCTTCCTGGTTGTAGAAGGAGAGGGAGTGCTTGAGGTAGTTCACGTCATCCCGCTCTTCGTAACCGTCCAGACGCTGGTGGGAGCCACGAGACTCTTTCCGGTTGATGGCGGAGTGGGCCATGGCTTCGGCCACGTCCAGCATGTAGCCCAGTTCGATGGCGTACAGCAGATCGGTGTTGAAGACAGAGGACTTGTCGTTGATCTTGACCTTCTTGTAACGGGCCTTCAGCTCGTTGATCTTGTCGATGGTGCCTTGCATCAGCTCTTCGGTACGGTAGATACCGACCCCGGCTTCCATGGACAGGCCCAACTCGTTGCGGATATCGGCCGGGTTTTCGGTGCCGTCGATGTCGAGCAAGGAGAGGTGCTGCTTGATCAGCTGCTGTGCCTTGGCGGCCAGCGCCTCGGTGTTGCCATGAGTCTGGGTCTTGGCAAACTCACCGGCGTGCTCACCGGCCACCTTGCCGAACACTACGATCTCGGACAGGGAGTTGGAGCCCAGACGGTTGGCGCCGTGCAGACCGACGGAGGCACACTCGCCCAGGGCGTACAGACCCGGCATGCGGGTGGCGCACTGGCCGTTGGTCTCGATGCCACCCATGGTGTAGTGGGCGGTCGGACGAACCGGGATAGGCTCCTTGACCGGATCCACACCCACATAGGCCTTGGCCAGTTCGCAGATGAAGGGCAGACGCTCCTTCAGGTACTTCTCGCCGAGGTGGCGCAGGTCGAGGTGAACCACGTCGCCCATCGGGCCCTGGATCACGCGGCCTTTCTGCTGCTCTTGCCAGAATGCCTGGGAGAGGCGATCGCGGGGACCCAGCTCCATATGCTTGTTCTTCGGCTGGCCGACCGGGGTTTCCGGGCCCAGGCCATAGTCTTGCAGGTAGCGGTAGCCATCCTTGTTGAGCAGGATGCCACCCTCACCACGACAACCTTCGGTCATCAGGATGCCGGTGCCCGGCAGGCCGGTCGGGTGATACTGGACGAACTCCATGTCACGCAGCGGCACACCGTGGCGGTAGGCCAGGGCCATGCCGTCACCGGTGACGATGCCACCGTTGGTGTTGTAGCGATACACGCGGCCGGCGCCACCGGTGGCCAGAATGACGGACTTGGCCTGGATGAAGCGGGTGATGCCGTTCTGGATGTCGAAGGTCAGGACGCCCTGGACGCGACCGTCTTCCACGATCAGATCCATACAGAAGTGCTCATCGAAGCGCTTGATGGTCGGATACTTGATGGAGGTCTGGAACAGGGTGTGCAGGATGTGGAAACCGGACTTGTCGGCGGCGAACCAGGTGCGGGGGATCTTCATCCCGCCGAAGCGGCGCACGTTGGCCTTGCCGTCCGGCTTGCGGCTCCAGGGGCAGCCCCAGTGTTCCAGCTGGATCATCTCGTTGGTGGCATTGTTGACGAAGTAATCGACCACGTCCTGCTCACACAACCAGTCGCCACCGGATACGGTGTCGTTGAAGTGATTTTCGAGGGAGTCATCCTCACGGACGACGCCGGCGGCACCGCCTTCTGCCGCCACCGTGTGGCTGCGCATCGGATAGACCTTGGAGATCAGGGCGATCTCCAGCTCCGGGTGTGCTTCTGCTATGGCGATAGCGGCACGCAGGCCACCACCACCGGCACCGATGATGGCGACATCGGTCTTGATAATATCCACATCTGCCTCCTTAGGGATAGATTTGCTGGGCACGATTTTGCTCTATGAAAAAAATTCAGGCTTGATGCAAGTCAAACTGCTTTGTTTTAGTGCTTGGCAATGGTGGTTTTTATTAAAACCACCCCATTCCTTGGATAAAAATGCCGTCATTATCGCCATCCATCAGTGATCTGGATCAGCCGTAATCATTGCTCGGATTATTTTAACTCCAAGATTGTACGTAGTTTTCTTTCAAAAAAATGAGAAATGCCTCTCTTTTTAGGTATTACCCCTAAAGTTTTTAAGTTTTTTATCAAAAATATTTAATAATAATTATTCTCACGAAGCAGGGGTCAAAAAGGCTTCAAAAAAGTAATGCGAATATAGTTGGAGAGGGACACGTATGCGTCAGGATGTTAACCGAAGGGAGAGGCAGATCACAGAGATGGGGGGAGTGAGGGGGGATTATAACTACTGAAACCAAAAGACTTTATATAAGAAGGGGCCTGTATGGCCCCTTTTTATTTGACGGTATCAGATGCGGAACATGCCCACCTGATTGTTGAGTTCACCTGAAATATTTTTGAGTTGGGCCGACAGGTTGCGGGAGCTGTCGGCATCCACGGCCAGCTCATCGGAGACGTCCTTGACCGCCTGAATGTTGCGGCTGACCTCGTCGGTGACGGCACGCTGCTCCTCGGCGGCACTGGAGATCTGGGTCGCCATGTCGGAGATCTGATTGATGGAGGTGGTGATCTGCTCCAGCGCCTGGGTGGCATCGTTCGCATCCTCCACGCTGTTCTGCGCCAACAGCTGGCCCTCGTGCATGGTGCTGACGGCGCCCTGGGTGTTGCGTTGCAGGGTCTCTATCATGCTGCGGATCTCGACGGTGGAGCTGTGGGTTCGCTGGGACAGCACCCGCACCTCGTCGGCCACCACGGCGAAGCCGCGGCCCTGTTCACCGGCCCGGGCAGCCTCGATGGCGGCGTTCAGCGCCAGCAGGTTGGTCTGCTCGGCGATGCCCTGGATGGTGGAGAGGATGGTGTTGATCTCCTGCGCATTCTTCTCCAGCTCCTGGATGATGCCGGAGGCCTGCTTGACCTGGGTGGCGAGATCCGTGATGGAGCGCTGGTTGCGGGCGATCACCTGCTTGCCGTGTTCACAGCTGCTGGAGGAGCTGCGGGCCGCATCCGCGGTCTGCTCGGCGTTGCTGGCCACCTCCACCGCGGTGGCGGACATCTCGTGCACCGCGGTGGCGATCTGGGAGATCTCGTTCTGCTGGCGCGCCAGACCCTGGTTGGACTTCTCCGCCATGTCGTGGGACGACCTGGCCTGCTGGTTCAACTGCCCGGAGGAGTTGGAGATGTCCTGCACCATCACGTGGATCCGCTCGATGAAGGTGTTGACGTGTCTGGCGACGGTGCCGACCTCGTCTTCCCGCTCGATCTTGATGCGGCGGGTCAGGTCGCCGTTGCCGCGGGAGAGATCGGCAATCGCTTCGCCGAGCGTCTTCAGCGGCGCCAGTGAGCTGTTGATGGCGACGTAGGAGAAGCCCGCCACTATGAGGATGGTGAGCAGCCCCTGCAGCAGGGCGGAGCTGACCATGCGGGATACCGACTGATAGGCGACCGCCTCGTCCACCACTATGCCGAAGTACCAGTTGGTGTTGGGGATCTCGGTGAGATCGAACACGCTGGCCTTGCCGCTGATATCCATCTCGGAGATGGTGTTGTCATGGGCCAGCTCGTTGACCTTGGCCGCCGTCAGCTCGGGGGAGAGGGCGGTGGCGGGCTTGAGGGTCAGCGCCTTGTCCGGGTGGGCGATGATGGTGCCGTTGCTGTCCACCAGGATGGCGTAGGTGCCCTCGGAGTTCATGGCCAGCACGTCGCGCACCAGTCCCTCGATGGAGACGTCACCGGCGATCACCCCCTGGGTGTTGCCACGGGTGAAGGGCTCGGCGATGGTGATGATGAGGTTGCCCGACGCGGCATCGGCGTAGGGGGCCGTGATGGCGAGCTTGCCCGCCGCCATGGCGTCCTTGTACCAGGGGCGCTGGCGCGGATCATAGCCGGCCGGCAGGCTGGTCTGCTTGCTCTGGATCATCCGGCCATCCTGGGTGCCCACGTAGACCAGATCGAAGTTGCCCGCGTTCATGGACTGGGCCAGGTGGCTGATGGGCTCATCCTCCTTGGCGAAGGCCTCCTTGGTGGAGCTCACCATGCTGATGCGGGCGTCTAGCCAGCGGGAGATCCCCTTCACGTTGGAGGCCGAGCTGTCGTCGATGAAGCTCCAGATCAGGCGCTGGGTTTCGCTGCGCAGCTGGGAGGTGTTGTACCAGACCTGCAGGCCGGTGATGACCAGGATGATGGTCCCGATGGCGAGGACCAGCTTGTTCTTGATGGATAGATTCATGTGTACATCCTTGTGAGCGTCAATCTGAGATCTGGGTGTGGTCTGTTATTGTTATGAGCCAATACTGTATCGGCTGAAATTGGACTTTATGTATCCCGATGCGCACGAAATTTAGCATCTATTTTTGACGTTCTATGGCCCGCCAACCCGCGTCGATACTCAGCTGAATCGATCTGGTCGGTTGGTGAAGATGCCATCGACACCCATGGTCGCCAGCGCCCTGCCATCGGCCGGCTCGTCGACCGTGTAGACCAGCACCTTGAGCCCCCGTCGGTGCGCATCTGCCACCAGTTCGGCATCGACGAAATCCACATCGCAGTTGAGTGACCAGGCCCCCAGCTGCTCGGCGAATCTGGCCAGCTCGATCGGCAGGCTGGCGGTCAGCGCGCCGAGGCGCAGCTCCGGTCGCAGCCGGGCGAAGCGCGCCAGCTCGGGATGGTGGAACGATGAGACGACCCAGTGCGCCGGGGTGAAACCCAGCTCCACCTCGGCTCGCCGGGTCAGGACCGCCACCGGCTCGGCGGTGTGGGCGCCCTTGAGCTCGATGTGCAGCTCGCAGCGTCCCGCAATCAGGGCCATCACCTGCCACAGGGTCGGGATCTTCTCTCCCTCACCCGCATCCAGGCTTGCCAGATAGGCGCGGGGTTGCTCGCAGAGCACCCCGGCACCGTTGGTGCAGCGCTCCAGCCGCCGGTCGTGGAATACCCACAGCTCGCCGTCTGCCTGCTGCACGTCGAGCTCGATGGCGCCGACTCCGAGTGCGATGGCCCTCGCCATCGCCTTGAGGGTGTTCTCCGGCGCCAGCCCGCTGGCGCCGCGATGGGCAATGATCTGCATGCTATGGCTCCTGTGTTGCCTGGATGACGCGCGGGCTCAGCCCCGGCTCATTCTGATATCGATCTGCTGGTGCGGCAATCCCAGCCCCTGTTGCCGCAGCTTCTCCAGCACCAGCGAGTGAACCTCATGGGTGCATGACGGACATGGGGTGATCCCGCTCATCCCCGACTCATCCTGATATCGATCTGCTGGTGCGGCAATCCCAGCCCCTGCTGCCGCAGCTTCTCCAACACCAGCGAGTGAACCTCATGGGTGATCGGCATGCGGTGATCCATGTTGTTGACGTAGAGGCGGATCTCGTAGATGAGCGCCGAGTCGGTGAACTCGACCAGGAACACCTCGGGAGTCGGGGTATCCAACACCAGGCTGGACTCCTGCACGCACAGCTCCAGCAACTGCTGCACCCGTTTGGGCTCCTGGCTCAGGCCGATGCGGATGCGCAGCTTGACCCGGGTGATGGCATCGGACAGGGACCAGTTGATGAACTGCTCGGTGATGAAGGCCTTGTTGGGGACGATGATCTCCTTGCGGTCCCAGTCCACTATGGTGGTGGCGCGGGTCTTGATCTTGGTGACTGTGCCGGTCAGATCGCGAATGGTGACGGTGTCGCCGAGCCGGATCGGCTTCTCGAACAGGATGATGAGGCCCGAGACGAAGTTCGCGAAGATCTCCTGCAGGCCGAAGCCCAGGCCCACCGACAGCGCCGCCACCAGCCACTGGGTCTTGGACCAGTCGATGCCGAGCATGGAGAAGCCGGTGAGGGCGCCTATCAGGATCACCATATATTTGCTGACGGTGGTCAGCGCGAAGCCGGTGCCGGGGGAGAGGCTCAGGTGCTGGAGCAGGGTGAGCTCCATCAGCCCCGGCAGGCTGCGGGCGGTGACCACGGTCAGGATGAAGGCGAAGGCGGTCAGCATCAGATCCTGCAGGGTGATGGCGGAGAGTTGCTCTATGCCGGCCACCTTGCTGCTCACCTGCCACACCTCGATGCTGCTGAGGAAGCTGAAGGCCGAGTTGAGATCCGACCATTGCACCACCACCAGCATGGTGAAGCCCAGCATCAGCAGGGTGCGCACCAGCCCCAGCGACTGGGCGCTGATGGTGTCCAGATCCAGCTCGGGCTCCTCCACCACGTCCGGGATCTCGGAGCTGAGATCGTCCTCGTCACGTTCCCGTTGGGCCAGGATCTCGGCCCGCTTGCTCTTGGCGCGATCGAAGGCGAGACGGCGGCGCTGGATCAGCATCCAGCGATGGGCCAGGTAGTAGACGAGCAGGCAGCCGAGCCCCAGCAGCAGGCTCAGCTCCAGCTGGCGCAGCAGGGTGCGGGAGGTATAGAAGTAGCCGAACAGGGAGCCCAGCACCGCCAGCAGGGGAGCCAGCATCAGGCTGTTCCAGATGAAGTGGTGCAGCAAATGGGGCTTGGTCATGTCGGCCTGACCCCAGGTCAGCGGCAGCTTCTCCCGGTTGAGGCGGGCGAAGAACAGCAGCAGCCAGAGCGCCCCGACGATGAAGGCCAGCCGGCCGAGGGAGTCGTAGAAGGCGTGCTCCTGATAGCTGTTGGCCATGCCCTGCACGAAGAAGCTCGGGATCAGCACCAGCAGCAGGGTGCGGAACTGGCCCCACACCCGCTGCACCGGCTCTTTCGGCCAGCGAAAATGCAGGATCAGGATCCCCTTCTCCAGGGTCAGGTGGCGGACCACCAGCAGCGCCAGCAGCAGAAACCAGATCTCGCCGAGGCCACGGGCCACCGCGACCGCGAACGGATATTGCCAGGCGCCGTCCAGCAGGCCGCGCATCATCAGCGCCATGGCCGGCAGCGGCAGGGCGGCGAGCAGGGATCGCACCAGCAGACGGCTGGTGAGGCTGAACTTGTCCTGGGTCACCTTGCCGATGCGCGGGGCTATGTACTGGCTGTACTCCGTCAGATGGCGGGCCAGCTTGGTCCAGCACCAGGCCAGCACCAGCAGGCCGAGCCCGGCCAGGGTGAGGTTCATGGGGTTGTTTTCCACTATGGCCCTGGGCAGCTGCAACCAGTTGGCGGGATCGATCAGCAGGCTCAGCGCGGTGGGCACCCCGAGCAGCACGGTCGGGGTGAGCGGGCGCACATCCGGCATCCAGAACAGGTGGCTGGCGCTGATGTCCCGGATCTCGTCGATCTTGCTGTTCTGGCGGCTGTAGAGCAGCTTGAGCCGGGTCTGCTCCTGGATCAGGGTGTCGGAGGCGTCGTTGAGTCGGGTCAGCAGTTGCCGTCTGGCCTTGAGCAGGTTGTCGAGCACCGCCTGCTGGGCGCGATCCAGGGTGATGTCATCGCCGCTGAGCAGGTTGTTGCGGATCTGGTCGGGATCCTTGAGGGCATCCTGCTCGGTCTCATACTGGTACTTCGCCATGCGTGCCTTGACGATGGCGGACTCCAGCTTCTCCAGCGGGAAGTAGTTGGGCAGATCGGCCAGCTTGCTGCGCAGGTTCTCGCCGTAGGCGTTGCTGATCTGCAGCCATTCCAGCTGCTCGCGCACCGAGTTGACCAGATCGTTGAGCCCGGACAGGGACTTGTCGATGTCCCGCTGTTCGTCCTGCACCCGTTCGATCTGCTCCTCCAGGGCGCCGAGTTGCAGGGAGAGCGCCTGATTCTGCTGTTGCTGCTCCTGCAGCAGGGGCAGATCCGAGGTGAGCTGCCGGCGCAGCCGCTCGCTTTCGGCCAGCGCCTGCTCCGTCTTCTCCCGCCGCAGCAGGTTCTGTTGCGTCAGCAGGCTGTTCTGCCACTCGTCCTCATCGGTGATGGCGAGGTTGAGCTCCTGCAGCTTCAGCTTGCCGAGATCGTTGCGCTGCTGGGCGGAGAGCTGCTCCAGCTCCAGCATCTGGATCCGGTCCGACAGGCTCTGCTCCTTGAGGCGGGTGGCCAGTTGATGGGCCTCCTGCAGGCGATCCGACTCGTTGCTGAAACTCAGGCGATCGAGCTGGGCGCGGGTCTGCAGCAGCTGCTTGCGCAGCTCGTCGACCCGCAGGTGATACTCCTGGCCCGTGCTCTCCAGCTGATTGAGGCCATCCATCACCGCCTGGCGCTCCTTGCGCAGGTTGATCTGGCGGTTGCTGCTCAGGCTGATGGCCTGGCGCAGTGCCTCCTCCTTGAGGGAGGAGAGGGGCGGGCGGGACTGGGGCTGATAGTTGTGCAGGCTCTCCTTGAGGCGGGCCGACTCCTTGGGATAGTCGATCAGGATCTGCTGGTAGACCTTGCCCTGCTCCCGGTAGCGCTGGGCGTCCCTGGCGTATTGCAGCGCCTGCTGGTAGCTCTCCCGCAGCTGCTGGTTTTCCGGGGTGTCGGTCTTGGGCACGCCTTGCAGCAACTCTTCAACCTGAGTGATGGCGTCATCGGCCTGTGCGAGCGAGGGGAGGAGGCTGAAGCAGATCAGCAGACAGAGCAGGCGTTGCAACATGGCGCACGTTTCCGTTCATGAGAAGTCGCCTTAGCCTAAAGCAGGGGGTGGGGCGGGTAAAGTCTTCCATATTAATGATCTGTAACATAAATAACGGGTGATCCGGGTCTTGTTTGGCTATTATTCTGGCCGTTCCCCTCAGTTGAGCAGTTTATGTCCACAGTCGATCTGGGCACGGCCCCCCTTTCCCGCCTCTTCCTGCGTTATGTCACCCCGACCGTGGCGGCCATGCTGGTCACCGGGGTTTATGTCACCATAGATGGCATCTTCGTCGGCCATATCCTGGGTCAGGACGGCCTGGCCGGCATGATGCTGGCCTACCCCATCTGCGCCGTGCTCTATGCGGTGGGGGCGCTGATCGGCATGGGCTCCTCGTCGCTGGCCTCCTTCTACCTCGGCAAGGGGGAGCAGGGGAAGGCGCGCCACATCGTCGGCAATGCGCTGGTGATGGTGCTCATCGCCTCGGCCGTGCTCGCCTTTATCGGCATCAATTATGGGGATGAGATGCTGGCCTGGATGGGGGCCGAGGGGGTCATCTTTGACGCAGGACTCGCCTATCTGCAGTGGTATGCCTGGCTCGGGACCTTCGCCGTGCTCTCCATGGCGTTCACCGCCCTGCTGCGCAACGACGGACGACCCGGCCTCACCACCTGGATCCTGGTGGGCGGCGGCGTGCTCAACGTGCTGCTCGACTACCTGCTGATGGCGGTGATCCCCTGGGGGCTGGCGGGGGCCGCCATCGCCACCATGCTCTCCCAGGCGGTGACCGGGGGTCTCTGCCTGTGGCACTTCTTCACCCCGCGCAGCCAGCTGCGCATTCGCTGGGATACTTTGGTGCCGGACTGGCGGCTGATGGGGGAGACGCTGCGACTCGGGGTCTCGAGCTTCCTGATGTACCTCTATCTGTCGGTGGTGCTGGCGCTGCACAACAAGGCGCTGCTGTCGGTGGGGACCTCGCTGCACGTGGCCGCCTACGGGGTGATCAGCTACAGCGAGGCCTTCTTCTATCTCATCTTCGAGGGGATCGCCATGGGCATCCAGCCCATCGCCAGCTTCAACGCCGGGGCGGGCAACTGGCAGCGGGTGCTGCGGGTGCGCAACCTGGCGCTGGGGGTGACCCTGCTGGTGGCGCTGTGCGGCATGATCCCGCTCTATCTCTGGCCGGAAGGGGTGGTCTATCTGTTTGCCGGCGACAACGCGGCCCTGCTGCCGGTGGCGAGCCTCGGCATCTGGCTCTACTTCTGGGGACTGCCGATGGAAGGCCTGCTGCTGGTGGGGGCGACCTACTTCCAGGCCATCAACCGGGCCCGCATCGCCTCCCTGCTCACCGGCGGCAAGTTGGTGCTGATCGGCGGTTTCCTGTGGGGCTTCTCCTCCCTGTGGGGGGTGGCCGGGGTCTGGCTGGCGCTGCCCACCTGCAGCAGCCTGCTGGTGCTGGTGATGTGGCGGGCCATGCGCAAGGAGGCGGGCCTGCATGTCGGCGCGAGCTGAAGGCGACCGCCAGCGGACCCTGGGTGAAGGATGTGAAAAAGAAGAGGCAGCCCAGGCTGCCTCTTCTTTTTTATGACGTGCTTATGACGTGAGCCGGCTCAGGGCTTGAAGGCCCCGATAAAGATGGCGGGATCGACACGGGCATCGTTGAGGCTGACGTTCCAGTGCATGTGGGGACCGGTGGCGCGACCGGTGGCGCCGACCCGGCCGACGATGCCGCCTCTCGGCAGGCTCTGGCCCAGCATCACGTCGACCTTCGACATGTGGCAGAACATGCTGATCAGCCCCTGGCCGTGATCGACGAACACCGTATTGCCATTGAAGAAGTAGTTGCCGATCAGGATCACCTTGCCCGCGGCCGGCGCCTTGATGGGGGTGCCGGCCGCGACCGCGAAGTCGAGGCCCGAGTGGGGGTTGCGCTCCTCGCCGTTGAAGAAGCGGCGCAGGCCGAAGGGGCTGGAGAGCGGCCCCTGCACCGGCTTGTCGAACAGCAGGTTGCTGGGCTGGGTAGGGCTGAAGGTCTGATAGGCCTGGGTCTGCTCCGCCAGCTCGCGGTTGATGCGTACCATGTCCTCGGCCAGCGGGTTGACCTGGCGGCCGTTCTTCAACTTGATGTGCTGCTCACGATAGTGCTTGGGCTGGACCAGGAAGCTGAGCCGGCGGCCATCGCCTACCGCCAGGGACTGAGGGCCGGTGGCGCTCTTGAGCGGGATGCCGACTATGGCTATCCAGCGACGGCCCTCCTCACGCACGACCAGCACCGGCTTGTCCTGATAACGGGCGCTGGGCGCCTCTGGTCCGTCCCCCAGTGCGACCACGGCCACGCCACCCGGCACCGGATGATTGAGCAGACGGCTGATGAAGCCTGGCTCGGCATAAAGATGAGTGCTGCCCAGCAGCAGGACAAGGAACAACAGGCGGCGCATGGCGGCTCCATCGAATGAGAGGGGTGGAATCAAAGGGGGAAAATGATGCCACATTCCCGCCGGGCTGTCCGCAGCGTCGGGCAACAGGGACGAGCAGTGGCGTCATTTGTTGTCCGGATGTTGCCTGGAAGCGGGCAGGCTCGGCCAGCCTGTGCTATTTACTAATGCATCACTAGATATTGGTCGTTGAATGACACCTATTGTGACAAGGAAGACAGGCTCTGGCAGGGGAACGGTAGTCGCCAGCGGCATCCAGGGCTAGACGGAGGTTGTGATGAAGACGAATGCTCTCTTTGTGCTTGCACTCGCCATGGGCGGGCTGGTATCTGTCCCCGCCGCCGCCTTCAACGGCACTATTACCATCAATGGGGAAGTGACTGCCGGCACCTGCGCCATCGCCGTCAATGGCGGCAACGCATCGGCCACAGTGACCCTGCCCACCGTCAGCACCAACGCGCTGAGCAGCATAGGCCAGACCGCCGGTGCCACCGGTTTCAACCTCGCGCTCACCAGCTGCCCGACCACGGGCTCGGTGCGGGCCTACTTCGAAAACATCGGCGTGGCGCAGGCCACGGGCAACCTCAGCAACAAGGCCGTCGCGGCGGGCGGGAAAAACCCGGCTCAGAACGTGGAGGTCCAGATCCTCTCGGCCAACAGCACCCCCATCGACTTGAGGACCAATACCGGGAACAACGTGTTGGTCGACTTCAGCGCGACCGGCGGGGCGACGCTCTATTACAGCGCCCAGTACATCGCCACCGGCGCCGTGGGGGCCGGCCTGGTCTCGGCGGACCTCATCTACTCGCTGGATTACCACTGAGTATCGCCTCCATGAGTCTACCCCGGGGCCTTGGATGGGCAAGGCTGTGGCGCTATGGCTGGGGCATGGTGTTGCTCGTTGCCTGGCAGGCCTGGGGCTATGTCCAGATCTCGGGTACCCGGGTCATCTACCCCGCCTCCGCTCGTGAAGTCACGCTGGAGCTGACCAACAAGGGCAACGTGCCCGCACTGGTGCAGGTCTGGATGGATGCCGGCGACCGCCGCATCCGGCCCGGTGTCGAATCGGTGCCATTTTTGATCACCCCCCCCATCACTCGGATTGATGCCCAGCGCGGCCAGTCGCTGCGCCTCACCTATGTGGGGCAGGGGCTGCCACAGGATCGCGAGTCGGTATTCTGGCTGAATGTGCTGGAGGTCCCACCCAGCACCAAGTCCACCCAAGCGGGCCAGAATCTGGTGCAGCTCGCCTTTCGCTCCAGGATCAAGATGTTCTATCGCCCCGAGGGGTTGGCAGGCAACGTCGAGCACTCCGCCAATCACCTGAGCTGGCGCCTGATCCGGCAAGGGGAGGGCTATGCCTTGCGGGCCAGCAATCCAAGCCTGTATCACGTCAGCATCAGCAATCTCGAGCTGCAGACGACCCAGACCAGGCGCTACAGCAATCTCAGTGGCGGCATGGTGTCGCCGGGAGGCAGCGCCGATTTTCCCATAGATCGCCTGTCGGGTTCGGTCCATGCCAAGGCGGTGACCTTCTATTGGCTCAATGATTATGGGGCCCGCGAGGTGGGTCGATTCGTCTTCAACTGATCCCGTTTTGGCTCTTGAGGGGGAGGTGTGCCGTGTCAGCCAGTCATCATCCCCAGCATTCAATGTCTCGTGCCAGCGCCCCGGGGGCTGGAGTCCGGAGGGCGGTTAGTGGCGGGCTGCTTGCGCTGCTCTATCTCTGGTTCACTTGGGCCCAGGCCGGTGAGGTGGCGTCTGCCCCCATCACCGAGACGCCCGCCCCGGCGGCCGATGTCGAGTTCGACAGTCAGCTGCTCGACAGCCTGGGGGTGAACATCGATCTGGCGCGCTTCGCCAGTGCCGACTTCGTGCCCCTTGGCCTCTATCAGCTCGACATCATCATCAATGGCAAGGACAAGCTGAGCCAGCAGGTGGAGGTGCGGGCCGGCCCCGATCCCAAGACCCCGCTGTTTTGCTTCACACCCGGTCAGGTAACGCAATGGGGGCTGCTTGTCGACCAGTTGCCCAATCAGCCGTCGGTCAAGCTGCAGATGCAGAGTAACTGCATCCGGGTCGAATCCCTGGTGCCTGGTGCTAGCTTCAGCCTGGATCTGCCCAGCCTGAGCGGGGCGCTCAGCCTGCCGCAGGCCTATGTCGGCCGGGTCCGGCGTGACTATGTCGGGCCGGAGCAGTGGGTACAGGGGATCAATGCGGCCTTCGTCGGCTACAACGCCAATCTTTATTACAGTGAGCTGAGCGGGACCGACGATCAGTTCAGCAACAGCGTCAATCTCAACACCGGCGTCAACCTGGGGGCCTGGCGTCTGCGCCATAACGGCTCCTGGCAGGGCAGTGACGGCGGCAGCTATCAGTCCCTCAACAGCTATGTGCAACGGGATGTCACCACACAGAGAGCTCAGCTCACCCTGGGTGAGTACTTCACCCCGGGGGACAGCTTCGACAGCGTGCCCTTCACCGGGGTGCAGCTTGCCAGTGACGATGCCATGCTGCCCGACTTTGAACGGGGCTTTGCCCCCGTGGTGCGCGGGGTGGCCCAGAGCAATGCTAGGGTCACCATCCGTCAGGGCAGCGCCCTCATCTATGAAACCCAGGTTGCCCCCGGCGCATTCGCCATCGACGATCTCTATGCCACCAGCTTCGCCGGCGATCTGGACGTGACCATCACTGAGGCGGATGGCAGCGAGCGCAGCTTTACCCTGCCATTCTCCTCCGTGGTGCAGATGCTGCGGGACGACACCTCCCGCTTCAGTCTGACCCTGGGCCGTTACCGCAACGAGGCCGGCCCGGATGGCCCCGACTTTCTGCAGGGCATCTATCGCCGCGGCTATTCCAACACCCTGACCCTGTACGGCGGCAACATAGCCGCCGAGGACTATGCGGCCCTGCTGGGGGGCGCCGCCATGGGTTCCGACTATGGCGCCCTGGCGCTCGACGTCACCGGCTCCTGGGCGCGGGATCTGCCCGCCGCCTCCGAGCTGCCCCCGTCGCTCTCCGGGCAGAGCTACCGCCTGACGTACAGCAAGCAGATGGATCTGACCCAGACCTACTTCACCCTGGCCGCCTACCGTTTCTCCAGCGAAGGCTATCTGGATCTCAACGATGTGGCGGCGGCCCAGAGCCAGACCCTCGATCAGTTGCAGCGGGAGCGCAATCGCTTCCAGCTCAACATCAACCAGCCGGTGGGGGAGTGGGGGGATCTCTATTTCAACGGCATCAGTCGCGACTACTGGGGGGCCGAGGCCGAGAGCAGCAGCTTCCAGCTCGGTTACAACCGGGGGTTTGACTGGGGCAACCTGACGCTCTCGGCCAGCCACTCGCTGGACGATGGGGTCGGCGATCAATACATGCTGAGTCTCAGCATCCCCATCGGAGATAGACTCGGTGCCCCGCGCCTGAGCAGCACCGTCTCCTATCAGGAGGGGCAGGGTTACAGCGCCAGGCTGGATCTCAACGGGGGCTCCCGGGACGGGCGTTTCTACTACGGGCTCTACGGCAGCCAGAGTCAGGGGGACGGGGCGGGCTATCAGGGTTATGGCGCCAATGCCCAGTACCAGACGGCGGCAACCCAGCTGGGACTGAGCACCAGTCAGGGGGAGGGGTATTCCCAGTATGTGGCCTCGGCCAAGGGGACCCTGCTGGTGCATGAAGAGGGCTGGGTGCTGGGACAAACCCAGGGGGAGACGATGGCGCTGGTGGAGGCCAAGGGGGCCCAGGGGGCCAGGGTCAGCCACGGGATTGGCAGCGAGGTGGATGGGGATGGTTACGCCGTGCTGGCCGGGCTCAACCCCTATCGCACCAACATCATCGGCCTGGACCCGAGCGGCCTGCCGCTGGATGTGGAGATAGATGGCAGCGCCCAGATGGTGGCCCCCCGCCGTGGCGCCATCGTCAAGCTGGCGTATGAGACCCATGTCGGTCAGCCGTTGCTGCTCAAAGTCCAGCGGACGGACGGCCGTGTCCTGCCGTTTGGCGCCGAGGTGGTCGACGGCGCCGGTCGCTCGGTCGCCGTCGTCGGCCAGGGGGGGCTCATCTTCGTGCGCGGTGAGCAGGCTATCCTCTACGTCCAGTGGGGGAAGGAGCCAGATCAGCAGTGCCGGCTGGATTATCGCGTGCCCGAACCGGATCCTGCGGTGCCTTACCAACAGGTCTCCGCCCGCTGCCTCACCATGGAAACAAACTCATGAGACATATCACTCTGTCATGTCTGGCGCTGGGCTCCCTGCTGTGGTGGCCTGGCTGCGAGGCCGCGCTCGACCTGATGCGCACCCGGCTTATCTATGCCGGTGGGGCCAGCGAGGCCAGCCTGATGGTTCACAACCAGGGGGAGGCACCGACTCTGCTGCAGGCCTGGGTCGATGGGGGCGACGAGCAACAGGGGCCGGCCGACGTCTCGACCCCCTTTCTGGTGCTGCCTCCCATGATGCGGCTGGGGCCGGACAAGGGGCAGGCGCTGCGCGTGTTGGGCGCCGATCTGAGGGCGCTGCCCCGGGACAGGGAGTCGCTGTTCTGGCTGAATGTGCTGGGCTTGCCGCCCAAGGCCGCAAGCGCGGGCGGCAGCGTGCAGCTCGCCTATCGCACCCGCATCAAGCTGTTCTATCGCCCGGCCGGGCTCGCCGGCTCCGCTGCCGGGGCGGCGGAGCGGCTCATCTGGCACGAGCTGGCGGGCACCGGGCTGAGGGTGACCAATCCCACTCCCTTCCATGTCAGCCTGAGCGAGGTGCTGCTCGAGGCGAGGGGGCAGAGCTTCAGCTGGCACGAGGCCGGCGTGATCCCGCCCTACGGCATCTTGCCGATCCCGATGCCCGGGGCGGCACTCGCGGGTGCCAGGGGGCGGCTGCGTTGGATCGACGATGATGGCAACTATCACGAGCAGGGGTTTGTGCTAAACCAGCAGGGAGGGCGGTGATGAAGGAGCAGACGGGGAACAACAGCGTGGGTCGAGTAAAGAATAGTGGCCTGATGGCCGGTGTCTTGTTATTGGGTTGTCTGCTGTGGCTGCCCAAGGCTCATGCCGTCAACGGCCAATGCACCAGCCCCTTCGTGGCGACCGGGCCCATTACCACCACAGGGACTCTCTATCAGCCCGGGGATACCGGTATTGCCACCGCCTTCTCGACCACCAGCTCGGCTACCTGTGATTGCACCGGGATCTCGGTAGGATTGCTGGTGACGGTTTATTATCAGGCCACTACCAGCCTGCCCACCGTCTCCGATCCTCTGGGGACCCTGATCAAGCTCAACTCCTATTTTGGCCTCAAGGCCGAGTTCAATGCGGCTGGCACTTATCGGACGGTTCCTTTCAATGCCACTTCCAGCGGGTTGTTGGCCGTCTGCATCGGCAACGTGGTGAATCTGGCATTGGGTGGGATCGACGTCAACGGCGGGCGCTATACCCTGAAGCTGCTCAAGGGGGTCACGGGCACCCAGACCTTCAGCGGCACCGTCGCCTACCTCTTCGTGCGGCGCTCCAGTGCGCCCGATACCAGTCCGGCCAATGCGTTCAGCCAGCTGGCGATGAACATCAGCGTCACCTCGACCCCGAGTTGCCAGTTTCCCGCTGGCACCAGCATCCCCATCGATCTCGGCGCCGTGGCCCAGAGTGCCTTCATCGAGGGCGAGGTGCCCAGAGGCTACACGCCGCGCAGCGTCAATGTGAGCGTCACCTGCAGCCAGATCCCGAGCGATTATGTGGTGCCGCTCAGCTACCGCTTCGGGGGGGCGCTCACCAGCCAGAATCGTTTCATCACCACCAGCCTGGCCGGGGTCGGGGTGGGCATGCTCGAGCAGGGCAGCCCAACCCCTATTCCATTTGATACCGCCATCGCGGTACCCTACTCGGCGGCTACCCACAACACCAATTATCAGGTGAGGCTGTACCCGACCCGGCTGCCGGGCCAGGTCGTGCGCACCGGCGCTTACACCGGGACCATCATGGTCACGGTGAGCGTGCCCTGAGGGAATAAGCTTTCGTTTTATTTTTGCAACGAGGTCGACGATGAACAGTGACAACCGCCTGCGCAGCGAACCCAAGCGTCACCCCATGGGGCGGGGCTGGATCTGGATCCGCACCGGGTTCGACATTTTCAACCAGGGCATGGGGGCCAGCGTGGCCATGATAGTGCTCTGGTTCCTGGTGGGCATGCTGCTGGAGCAGTTACCGGCGGGCAGCTTTATCTCCCAGTTGCTGTATATGGTTTGGGGCGCCGGCTGGGTGGCGGTGGCGCAGCGGGGCTATGGGGGGCAGCCCCTGCAGTTTGCCGACTTCTTTGCCGGTTTTCGTCACAAGCTGACGCCCCTGATCCTGGGGGGGCTGCTGGTGCTGTCGCTGTTCTGCCTGCTGCTGCTTGCCTGCTTCGCCCTGCTGCACCTGTGGGATCTGACCGGCTTGCTGTCTCAGGATCCGGAAACCCTGACGGTGACACCCGAGCAGGCGCAGGGCTTCATGCTCTGCCTGCTGCTGTTCCTGGCCTTGCTGGTCCCCCTGCTGATGGCGATCACCTTCGCCCCCGCCCTCATCTTCTTCCATGAGGTGGGGGTCTGGCAGGCGGCCAAGCTCAGCTTCGCGGGCTGCCTGCGCAACATGTGGCCCTTCCTCTGGTGGGGGCTGCTCGGTGCCCTGCTGCTGCTGCTTGGGGCGGCGCTGTTTCTGGTCGGCCTGCTGGTGGTGCTGCCGGCCATCAACTACTCCATCTATGCGGCCTACCGTGACATCTATCTGGAGGAGCAGGATACCGCTGACGCCGAGCCGTCCGCCAAGGCGTTCGGTTTCGAGGCATAAGCCAGCACAGCATGACAAGGGGCCCGCGGGCCCCTTTCTATTGCCGCCTCACTCGGATTGCCACAGGGGATCGTCCGCCATGCGGGCGATGAGGAAGTCGAGGAAGCTGCGCAGCAGGGGAGACATCTGCTTGCGGGTGCCGTAGATGGCATAGACGCCGAGCCGCTTGGGCTGCCACTGGGTCAGCAGCGGCACCAGGGCCCCGCTCGCCAGCTGGGCCTGCACCGAGTAGCTTGGCTGCAGGCTGATGCCCGCCCCATCCAGGGTCGCCGCCAGCAGCAGGTTGGAGATGTTGGCGCTGAGGTTGCCGCTCACCGGCACGGACTCTGGGCCAGCGGGCCCCTGAAACTCCCACAGGCTCTTGCCGAAGTAGGTATAGGTGAGGCAGTTGTGCAGCGCCAGATCCTGCACCTGCTGTGGAGGCGCGTGGCGCGCCAGGTAGGCCGGGCTGGCACAGACCACCGAATGGCAGGTACCGAGGCGGCGCGCCACCAGGTTGGGATCCAGATCGTTGGTGATGCGCACGGCGAGATCGATCCGCTCCTCCACCAGATTGACTGTCCTGTCCAGCAACAGGATGTCGATGGCGGTGCCGGGATAACGGGCAAGGTAGTCGTTGGCGGTCTGGACCAGCAGGGCTTCCGCCAGGGAATAGCTGCTGGTGATGCGCAACTGCCCTTTGGGGGCCTCCTGGCTTTGCACCGCCAGCTGCTCCATCTCCTCGCCCAGGGCCAGCATGGTCCTGGCCCGGTTCAGCGCCTCCTCACCCGGCCCGGTGAGGCTCAGCCGGCGGGTGGTACGGTGCAGCAATCGGGCCCCCATCCAGCGCTCCAGCTCGGCCAGATAGCGCGACACCATGGCGCGCGACATCTCCAGCTTGTCCCCGGCACCGCTCAGGCTGCCCTGCTCGACCACTGCGACGAAGACCCGCAGTGCCGTCAGTCGATCCATGTTACGCCCTCCAATATGCTCGATTTGTGCAACAGTGATGTGCTCATTATGCGGTATTTGTACCGATAAAGTTTCAATAAACTGTGTTCATTCGATGACAAGCGACCTTATGAGGAATACCCGATGAACACAGCACTTCGTACCCTGACCCTGGCCAGCACCCTGCTCAGTGGCGCCGCCCTGGCGGGCCCGCTGACCGTGACCGTCTACAACCCGGGCGAGCAGGGCATTTTCCCGGTCTCCTCCGAGCTGGTGAGCGGTGATAAAGAGGCCATCCTGATCGACGCCCAGTTCGGGGTGAATGACGGCAAGGCCCTGGTGGATCTGATCAAGCAGAGCGGCAAGAAGCTGACCACCGTCTATATCAGCGGCGGGGATCCCGACTTCTATTTCGGGCTTGAGCCCATCAAGGCCGCCTTCCCCGACGTCAAGATCCTGGCCAGTCAGCACGTGGTCGACCATATCAGGCAGACCAAGGATGCCAAACTGGCCTATTGGGGCCCGATCCTGGCCGAGCAGGCGCCCAAACAGTTGATCGTGCCGGAAGTGATGACCGCTTCCCAGCTGACCCTGGAAGGGAAGACGATCGAGATCAAGGCGATGAACACCCCGAGTGCCTACCTCTGGGTCCCCTCCATCAAGACGGCGTTCGGCGGCGTGCCGGTATACAGCGGTACTCACGTGTGGATGGCAGACAGCCAGACCAAGGCGGCGCGGGCGCACTGGGTGCAGACCCTCAATGAGCTGCTGGCCCTGAAACCGGAGCGGGTCGTGCCGGGCCACTTCCTCGGGGCCGAGCCCAAGGGCGCCGAGGCGGTGACCTTCACCCGCGACTATGTGCAGCGCTTCGAGCAGGTGCTGGCCAAGTCCAAGGGGTCGGCCGAGCTTATCGACGGTTTGAAGCAGGCCTTCCCGGCCCTGCCGGTCGACGACGGCCTGGCCATCGGTGCCAAGGTCAATACCGGCGAGATGAAGTGGTAATGGCCTGAGTCCATTTCCCTGTGTTTTTTACCGGGCAGCAGCTGCCCGGTTTTTTCAATTGATGGCGCCGGAGTGAATCCATGAACGAAACCACCTTGCATTATGTGTACGACCCCCTCTGCGGCTGGTGCTATGGCGCAGCCCCCCTGCTCGCGGCCGCGGCCGGGATCCCCGGCCTTAGGATCGCGCTGCATGCCGGCGGCCTCTGGCTGGGCCCGCGTCGGCAGCCGATGGGAGAGGCGCTGCGCGACTATGTGCGCCCCCATGACGAGCGGATCCAGGCCCTGACCGGCCAGCCATTTGGGACACGCTACTTCGACGAGCTGCTGCTGAGCGAGGGCCTGTCCCTCGATTCCGAGCCGCCCATTCGCGCCATCCTGGCGATCGACGAGCTGGGGGGAGATGGCCTGATGCTGCTGCACCGCATCCAGCAGTGCCACTATCGCGACGGCCGCTGGGTGGGCTCCCTGGACAACCTGGGCGAACTCGCGGCGGAGCAGGGCATCACGAGAGGCGCGTTCGAGCTGGCCTGCCAGAGGGTGGATCTGGCCGGGCATCTGGCGGAGAGCCAGCGCTGGTTGCGCCGCCTCGGCGGTCAGGGGTATCCGACCCTGGGGTTGATGCAGGGCGAGCGGATCACCTCGTTGCCGACCGCCTCCTTCCTGGGGGATCCGGCCGCTTTTGCTGCCCATCTCGTTCAGGCGATCGGGCAGGGACACGCCTAGTCATGAGAGATCTGGTCTGAACAGTGCCTTTCAGAGCCATATTTGCTCATGCTTGGAGCCGTGCTGACGATATAGGATGACGCAGCTAAAAATATCCATTTATGGATAGTCATCATGTCGGGCATGAATGTCCCGAATGTGTCTCTTGTCGGCAAGGATCTTCACCATGTTCAAAAACATGTCTATTAGCCAGAAACTGAGCGGTGGGTTCGCCGTCTTGGGCGTCCTGATCGTCGCCCTTGCTTGGTTTTCCGTGTCCCAGTTGTCGGGTCTGTATCGTGACAGCACCGAGATCACCGGCAACCTGATCCCGAGCATGCAGGCCGCCAACCAGATGGAGATCGCCCTGCTGGATGCGCGACGGGCCGAGCTGAACATGGTGATAGCGGCGCGGGAAGATCAGCAGGAAATCGCGCTGCACGACAAGACCTACCAGGCGGCCAGGCAGGAGTTCGACGCCGCGGCCCAGGCCTATGGCGCCATGCCGTTCACCTCGGGGCAGGAAGAGCAGGAGTTCATGGCCCTCAAGGCGGCGGCCAGCCAGTACTTCACCTCCCATGAGCAGCTGATGGCGGCCCTGCACAAGGGGGATCTGGAACGGGTCATGTCCCTGCGCAAGGGGGAGACCCTGGTCGCGCTGGAGGCGGTCAGCAAGCAGGCCCTGCTGCTGCGGAGCATCAACGACAACGCCGCCCGTGACATGACCACCACCATCAAGGGGGTGTATGAAGATTCCCGGCTGCTCAACATCCTGGTCGGCTCGATCGCCGTGCTATTCGTGGTGGTGGTGGCCTGGCTGCTGACCCGGCTCATCCGCAATCCGGTCATGCTGTTGCTGGCCCAGACCCAGAAGGTCTCGGCGGGGGATCTGGCGACCGAGCTGAGCCTGGCTCAGTTCAACAATGATGAGCTGGGGCAGCTGGCCAGGGGCTTTGGCGAGATGCAGGGGCGCCTGCGGGACCTGGTCAGCGAGGTGTCCGGCTCTGTGGTGCAGCTCAGCTCGGCCGCCGAGGAGATCAGCGTGGTCGCCAGGCAGTCGGCATCCAGCATGAACAACCAGCAGCATGAGCTGAACCAGCTGGCGACGGCCATGAACGAGATGCAGGCCACGGTGCAGGAGGTCTCCCGCAACACCAACGACGCGGCGGGGGCGGCCACCCTGGCCAGCAGCACGGCCGAGCAGGGCGCCCATACCGTCAACGACTCCATAGTGCGGATCGAGCAGGTCGCGACCGCCATCGAGAGCACGGCCGAGGTGATCCGCCAGCTCGGCGACGACAGCCGCAACATCGGCATGGTGCTGGAGGTGATCCGCGGCATCGCCGAGCAGACCAACCTGCTGGCCCTGAACGCCGCCATCGAGGCGGCCAGGGCGGGTGAACAGGGGCGCGGATTTGCGGTGGTGGCCGATGAGGTACGTACCCTGGCGAAGCGAACCCAGGATTCCACCGCCCAGATCAACACCATCATCTCCGAGCTGCAGCAGCGGGCGGAGCAGGCTGGCAGCACCATGGCGCAGAGCCAGGCGCTGATGCAGGCGACCGTCGGCACGGCGCGGGAGGCGGGGGCCTCCATCACCGAGATCAGCGGCTCGGTCGAGAGCATCTCCCACATGAACATCCAGATAGCGACGGCGACCGAGGAGCAGGGGGCGGTGAGCGAAGAGCTCAACCGTAACGTGGTCAACATCAGCCATGCCTCGGAGGAGGTGGTGGCCGGGGCGACCCAGATGGCAAATGCCTGTCAGGATCTCAATCTGCTGGCGACGCAGCTGCAGGAGATTGTGCGTCGTTTCCGGGTGTGATCACCCGCTGACGATGGCCCTTAGCGCGGGCCCGGATCTTGCATCCGGGCCCGTTTTGTTTTGCTGTGCCGGGCCGGATCTGCCCGTTCGGTGCTCATCCCTTGTCCCCCCGCCCGTTCTTGGGCATCCTAATGGCCCCATTGATTGGCCGGATTCTGGATGTATGAACCTTCGCGATCTCGAGTATTTGGTAGCGCTGGAAGAGGAGAAACACTTTCGCAAGGCGGCGGAGCGCTGCTTCGTCAGTCAGCCGACCCTGAGCGGTCAGCTGCGCAAGCTGGAAGATGAGCTGGGGGTGATCCTGATCGAGCGCACCTCCCGCAAGGTGCTGTTCACCCCCGCCGGCGACGCCATGGCCCTGCAGGCCCGCAAGGTGCTCAAGGAGGTGCGCGAGCTCAAGAGCATAGGCCAGCACTTTGCCGAACCCATGTCCGGTGAGATCCACATCGGCTTCATCCCCACCGTAGGCCCCTACCTGCTGCCCCACATCATTCAGGATCTGAGAGAGCATTTCCCCAAGCTGGAGTTCTACCTCTACGAGGAACAGACCCAGGCGCTGCTCAAGCGGCTGGAGGAGGGGGGGCTGGATTGCATCATACTGGCCGAGCTGGAGGGGATGGAGGGATTCGGCTCTATACCGCTGTATCAGGAGCCCATGTGGCTCGCCGTGCCCCAGCAGCATCCCGAGGCGCAGGCCAAGGCGGTGCCGCTGCACAACCTTAAAGGCAAAAAACTGCTGATGCTGGCCGACGGCCACTGCCTGCGGGATCAGGCGATGGGGTTCTGTTTTGCCGCCGGGATCGGCGAGGATCAACGCTTCAAGGGCACCAGTCTCGAGACTCTGCGCAACATGGTCGCGGCCGGCAGCGGCCTGACCCTGATCCCCCGCCTCGCCGTGCCGGCCAATCAGGAGGAGGGCGGCGTCAGCTACCGCCCCGTGGTGGATCCGGTGCCGGGCCGCACCATCTCGCTGCTCTATCGCCACTACTCGGTGCGCCGGCCCTGCTTCAATGAGCTGGCCGCCCGCATCTCGGCACTGATGCGGCCGCAGCTCGGTTAAGCCGCCCAGCCCCCATAAAAAAACCGGCGCCAAGGCGCCGGTTTTTGTCATCTAAGGGTTCTGCTTAGAAGATGTCGTCGGTCGAGACCGGGCCATCGCTGCTTGAGCCATCGCCACCATAGACTTGATTGCCATCGGAGAGCTGGCTCGCGTAGCGGGTCGGCTCAGTCCCTTCCTTGAAGAACTCCTCCATGGTGCTGCCATCGGTACGATTGGTCAGCAGGCCGGTCTCGCGATCGATGCGCACCTGCATGACCCCCTCCGGCACCGGCATCTTGCGCTCGGGCACCTGCTGCAGCGCCGTCTTCATGAAGTCGATCCAGATGGGCTGTGCCGCACCGCCGCCGAATTCGGCCCGGCCCAGACCGCGCTGGTGGTTGTCAAAACCGATCCAGGAGGTGGCGACCAGGTTCGGGGTGTAGCCGGAGAACCAGGCATCCCGCGATTCGTTGGTGGTCCCGGTCTTGCCCGAGATGTCGTGACGCTTGAGGTCACGGGCCGCACGCCAGCCGGTACCACGCCAGCCATTGCCACCCCAGATGGCGGTGGTCAGGGTGTCGGTGACCAGGAAGGCACTCTGGGCACTGATCGTCTGGGGAGCCATGTTGTTGGGCACCACAGGGTCGATCGGGCACTGGGCCTTCCAGTCAGGGACTGTATTGGCATAGGCATCGGCGCTGTCGAGCCCGGCGGCGGCCAGCACGCCGCAATCACGGCAGGCGGCGGCCGGATTGGCCTGATACAGGGGGGTGCCGAAGCTGTCGGTCACTTCGGTGATGAAGTACGGGGTCACCTGGAAGCCGCCGTTGGCCAGCACCGAATAGCCACGCACCACTTCCAGCGGGGTGAACTCGGCGGCGCCCAGCGCCAGGGATTCGTTGGCGGAGATGTGATCGCGGGCGAAGCCGAAGCGGGTCAGGCCATCGATGTAGGTATCCAGCCCGATGGCGCGCATCAGGCGCACCGACATCACGTTCTTGGACTTGGCGAGCCCCAGCCGCAGGGTGGTGGGGCCTTCATAGATGGCCGGGGAGTTCTTGGGCTGCCACATGGGGCCCTTGGCCGGATCCCACTGGTTGATGGGCGCATCGTTGATCAGGGAGGCCAGGGTGTAACCCTGCTCCAGCGCGGTGGCATAGAGGAAGGGCTTGATGTTGGAGCCGACCTGGCGGCGCGCCTGATCGACCCGGTTGAACTTGGACAGCTCGAAGCTGAAGCCGCCGACCAGCGCCTCTACGGCCCCGTCCTGCGGGTTCATGGCGACCAGGGCGGCGTTGACGTCGGGGATCTGGGAGAGCAGCAGCTCTTCCCCTTTCTCCCGCACCCAGATCTGGGCGCCGACTTTCAGCACATCCCGTGCCGATTTCGGCGCGTAGCTCTGGCGATCATCGGTGATGAAGGTGCGCGCCCACTTGATGCCGTTCCAGCCGAGCTCGGCCTGCTTGCCATTCTTCAGCACCAGGGTGGCGCTCTTGTCACCGACCTTGGTGACCACGGCCGCCATCAGCGGCTGGTAAGTCGGTTGCTTGGCCAGGTGGGCCATGATCTGGTCGTAGTCCCAGCCGGCTTCACCCGCCTTCCACAGCAGTGCGGTCGGGCCGCGATAGCCATGACGGGTGTCGTAGTCGAAGACCCCGTCCAGCAGCGCCTGATGAGCGGCGCGTTGGCGTTTGGCGGTGACAGTGGTGTAGACGTGCAGCCCCATGGTGTAGGCATCCTCACCAAACTGCTCCACCATCTTCTGGCGTACCATCTCGCTCAGATAGGGGGCGTTGAGGGTGGTCTCGGCGCCGTGATAACGGGCCTTGATCGGCATCTTGGAGGCTTCGTCAAACTGGGCCTGGGTGATCTTGCCGGTCTCCAGCATGCGGCCCAGCACCACGTTGCGGCGGGCGAAGGCGCGCTCGGGCGAACGGATGGGGTTGAGCATGGACGGCGCCTTGGGCAGACCGGCGATGATGGCGATCTCGTCAAGGGTCAGATCTTTGACGTCTTTACCGAAGTAGACCTGAGCGGCGGCACCGACCCCAAAGGCGCGGTAGCCGAGCGGGATCTTGTTGAGATAGAGCGTCAGGATCTCGTCCTTGGAGAGATTCTGCTCGATGCGCCAGGCCAGGAACACTTCCTTGACCTTGCGTACCAGGGTCTTCTCGTTGCTCAGGAAGAAGTTGCGCGCCACCTGCTGGGTGATGGTACTGGCGCCCTGACGGGCCTGACCGGAGACGGCCCAGACGGTCGCGGCGCGGATGATGCCGATGGGGTCTATCCCGGGGTGCTCATAGAAGCGCGCATCCTCGGTGGCGAGGACGGCATCGATCATGGACTGGGGCATTTCGTCCAGGCGCAACGGGATGCGACGGATCTCGCCAAATTGGGAGATCAACTCACCGTCCCGGCTATACACCTTCATCGGAGTGGCCAGCTTGATATCGCGCAGGGCGCTCACATCCGGCAGCTGGGGCTTGATGTAGAAATAGATACCGATGAGGCTGGCAACACCCAGCACAGCACCCAGCATCATCACAATAAACAGGCGAACGAGCCATTTCAGCATGGAAGAACTACCAATCGTCTTAAAATTAGCCAACGGGCGCAGAGTATAGCCTTTTTACCCCCGCAGATTCGAGGTTTTCCTGACCAAAGAGCCGGGCCTCGAGGAGAGGCGCGAGGGTAGCATTCCATGGCGCAATTACCAAGGGGCGCTGGCCATGGCGGAAAGGAGAGGTGCATCAACTTTTGACATAAACTTTATGACATTGATAGATAGAGCATTATATTGAGGTAAGCCGTCACCTTCTGATGAGCTGACCTACAATCAGTCCTAAACCCAATAACGCATGGATGTGTATATGTTTGGGCTATTCAGCAAAGGATCCCTCCTCTCCTTGGCGGGCATTGACTTTGGTAGTCAAACCATCAAGGCCGTCACCCTCACCGGACGTCCCGGCAAGGTGCATCTCGAATCGATCGCCGAGATCGCCATGCCCAAAGGCACCCTGGTCGATTACCAATTGCAGGATATCGAGCGCGTCAGCCAGTCCCTCAAGTCACTCAAGCGACTCATTCAGGGGGAGTGCGAGCAGGTGGCGACCGCAGTGACCGGCTCCAATGTCATCACCAAAGTCATCCAGGTCGATGCCAACATCAACGACAGCGAACTCGAGAGCCAGGTCCAGATGGAGGCGGAGCAGATCATCCCGTTCCCGCTCGATGAGGTCAGCCTGGACTTTGAGATCCTCGGCCTGACGGCCGACGCGACCCGTCAGGAGGTGTTGCTGAGTGCGGCCCGCACCGAGAGCGTCAACGGCCGGGTCAGCGCCCTGACCGAAGCCGGCATGAGCACCAGGGTGGTGGATGTGGGGGCCCATGCGCTGGGGCGTGCCGTGCTGGCCTGCCTGCCCGAGTTGCAGACGGGGGATAAACCGGTCGGGATCGTCGACATCGGTGCCAGTGCCATGACCTTTGCCGCCCTGATAAAGGGCCAGGTGATCTACTCCCGCTTGCAAAACTTTGGCGGCGATCAATACAGCCAAGCTCTGGCATCCTTTTACAGCATGACGCTGGACGACGCAGAGCAGGCGAAGGTCCAGGGTACCCTGCCTGCCGATCACGAGCAGGATGTGCTCATACCCCATCTCAATACCTTGATACTGCATATCAGACGCAACGTGCAGCTGTTTTGCAGCTCGTCTGGCAACAAGGAGTTGCCCAGACTGGTGTTGACGGGTGGGGGCAGCTTACTGCCGGGCCTGGTCGATCAGATGGGCACGGATCTCCATTGTGAAGTCTTTCATCCCGATCCCTTTGCCCTGCTCGGCAAGCCCAAGGGGGAGGGGGGACTGGCTCATGGCGCCAAGTACATGGCAGCCCTGGGCCTGGCACTGCGGAGCTTCACACCATGTCAAATATAAACCTCCTGCCCTGGCGAGTGGCCAGGGCCCAGCGTCAGAAGCAGCAGTTTGGCGCCATGATTGGCCTGTTTCTGGCGGGGACGGCCGCCTTGGCCTTTGCCATCGACTGGCTGGTGGTGCAGCAGATCGGCCATCAACAGCAACGCAATCAGCGGCTGCAGCAGGAGATGACCATACTCGATGCCCAGCTAGGCGAGATCCGGCTGCTCCAGGCACGACGCAAGGAGCTGATCGACCGTATGCAGCTCATAGAGCAGTTGCAGACGAGGCGCAATGTACCTGTGCGCCTGTTCAACCAGCTGCCCATGCTGGTGCCCAACGGGGTCTATCTCAATACCCTGGCACTGCAAAACAACCGCATCGATGTCAACGGCAAGGCAGAAGCCTATGGCCGGGTAGCCAGCATGATGCGACGCATCGATGGCTCAGGCTGGCTGGGGCAATCACAGATCAGCACCATCTTCACGGCAGACTTGGCTCCCATTGCACTCAGCCAGTTCTCCATGATGTTCCAGATTGCCACGCTCCCCCAGAACGTAGCTAAGGGGCAACAATGAATCTACAACAGCTCAATGAACTGGATCTCAACGACATGGCGCGCTGGCCCAAGGTCGCCAAGGGGATCTTCATCCTGATCTGCTGCGCCTTGCTGGGCGGCGCCATCTATTACTATGTGATCGCCAACTCCCTGACTGCGTTGCGCCAGGAGGCCGGTAAAGAGACAGAACTGAAGGCGCAGTTCGAGAGCAAGGCCATGCTGGCCGCCAATCTGGAGGCATACCGCAAGCAGATGGTGCAGTTGGAGCATCTGGTCGATGCCCAGCTCAAACAGCTGCCCAATACCCATGAGGTGGCGGGGCTGCTGGATGACATCAGCTTCATCGCCACCGATAACGGGCTCCAGCTGAACAGGATCAACTGGGAGGCCGAGGTCCAGCACGAATTTTCGACCGAGCTTCCCATGCGTATCGAGGTGGTGGGGACCTACCACGAGCTCGGCAAGTTCACGGCCGACATGGCGGGCTTGCCCCGTATCGTGATCCTGGAATCATTCCAGCTCAATCAGAGCAAGGAGCAGGGGGAACTAATCGGCATGTCCATGCTGGCCAAGACCTACAAATACAACGGCAAAACCGTGGGGCAGAAGCCATGAGCATGAGAGCGATCAGCGTCCTGTTGCCGGTGCTGCTGCTGGCGGCCTGTGGCGGTCAGGAAGACATGGATGAATATGTGCTGCAGACCAAGGCAAGGCCGCCCATCCCCATCGAGCCCTTGCCGGAAATAAAGCCGTTTTCCCCTATGGCCTACCAGCGTAGCGATCAGCGCAGCCCCTTTATTGAGCCGCAACCCGAGACCAGCTCCAAGGTGGATGGCAAGGTCAAACCCGAGTGTGCCCAGATAGTGGCCAATCGCGAGAAAGAAGTGCTGGAGCGCTATTCGCTGGCCAGCCTGAGCATGCAGGGATCAATTGGGAGACAGGGACAATTATGGGCGCTGATCAGAACCCCGGATGGACACGCCATGCGGGTCGGACTTAATCAATACATGGGGCTGGATCAGGGAAGGGTCATCAAGATCACCAATACCCATGTTGACTTGATGGAGACGGTACCGGATGGCAAAGGATGCTGGGTCACCCGAGAAACACAGCTGGCCATGGCCAATCTCGACGCAAAACTATGATCAGGGATGAGCAGAGATGAGAACAACAATAAGCAGGATGAGCGGTGTGGCGCTGCTGTGTCTGGGCGCATGCAATCAGGTGTGGGCGGTGGCGGCGCTGCAAGAGGTCAAGGTGAATCCACTGTTGGCCGATCAGCTCGTGCTGGAACTGAGCTTCAGCGAGCCGGTGAGTGGCTTTACCGACAGACTCTCCTATGAACCCAATCAGCTATTGCTGCATGTGCCCGGCGCGGTAGGAGCACTGACGGTCAATCCCTTGCCCATCAAGCAGCAGGGGGTGGACAGCCTCAAGGTGGAGGGCAAGGGAGAGGGGTTGGATATCAAGATAGCGCTCGATCAGCTGACCCCTTATCAGGTCCATCAGCAGGGCAACAAGTTACTGGTGTCATTGGGGGAAAACGCCAGCCAGCCAGTCGCGGCGGTTGCTTCTCCTGCTGCAACTCAGTCGGCGCTGGTCAAGAGCCAGCCGGTCACTCAGTCGGCCTTGATTGATACCCAGCGGATCGCCCAGAACCAGTCCCAGTATCAACCTCAGCCCCAACCCGTCTCGGCGCCGGTGGCAGTACCCGTTGCAGCCAACAAGCCGGTGCTGTCCGTCTCGCAGGCGAACACGGGGGGAGCTTATTTCAATTCGGTCAAAGGGGTGGACTTCCGCCGTGGCAAGGAGGGGCAGGGGGAGTTTCTGGTGACCCTGGACAACAGCTCGGCGGCGGTGGATGTCAGCAGCCGCGGTCAGAAGGTGCTGGCCAAGTTCCACGGTACCCGGGTACCGGATGAGCAGCTCAACCTCATCAACGTTCAGGATTTCGCGACCCCGGTCTCTCAGGTGGAGGTCTTCCGTCAGGGTAACGACACCCTGTTCGAACTCTCGGTCAATGGCCAGTTTGATTATCGCTACGATCAGGCCGACAAGATGTTCATCATAGAGGTGAAAAAACGCGTCGCCACCACAGCCGCGAAGCAGTACCAGGGCAAGCCGATCTCCCTGAACTTTCAGGATATCCCGGTACGGACCGTGCTGCAGATCATCGCCGACTTCAACAATCTCAACCTGGTGACCACGGACTCCGTCTCCGGCAACATCACCCTGCGCCTCGACGGTGTGCCCTGGGAGCAGGCGCTGGACATCATCCTCAAGGTCAGAGGGCTGGATAAACGGCTGGATAACAACATCCTGCTGGTGGCCCCGGCGGACGAGATAGCCGCCCGTGAGAAGCAGCAGTTGGAGAGCCGCAATCAGGTGGCCGATCTGGCGCCGCTCTACACCGAATACATGCAGATCAACTATGCCAAGGCGGCGGAGGTGGCGGCGCTGCTCTCCTCCGAAAGCACCAAGCTGCTCTCCCCCAGAGGGGCGGTGAGCGTGGATGAACGCACCAACGTGCTGGTGGTCAAGGACACGGCGGACGTCATCGGCAACGTCAAGCGGATGCTGGATATCCTCGACATCCCGGTCAAGCAGGTGGTGATCGAGGCGCGCATGGTGACTATAGATGACGGCTTCGACGAGGCGCTGGGTGTGCGCTGGGGGGTGACCAAGACGGATGGTCACGGCAATGGCACCTCGGGTACCATAGAGGGCAATGATGGTTCGGGCAACAATGCCAGTACCTCGACCATAGTGCGGCCCGGCATCGAAGATCGGCTGAACGTCAACCTGCCGGTTACCAACGCGGCCGGCACCCTGGCCTTCCAGGTCGCCCGCCTGGCCAATGGCACCCTGCTGGACCTCGAGCTGTCGGCGCTGGAGAAGGAGAGCAAGGCTGAGATCATCGCGAGTCCCCGCGTCACCACGGCCAACCAGAAACCGGCGCTGATCGAGCAGGGGACCGAGATCCCCTATGTGGAGTCGTCGTCCAGTGGCGCGACCTCGGTGACCTTCAAGAAGGCGGTGTTGAGCCTCAAGGTCACGCCGCAGATCACCCCGGACAACAGAGTCATTCTGGATCTGACCGTGACTCAGGATACCAAGGGGGAGACCGTGCCGACCGGTACCGGTGATGCCGTCTCCATCAATGCCCAGTCGATCACCACCCAGGTGCTGGTCAACAACGGTGAGACCCTGGTGCTGGGGGGGATCTATCAGCAGACCATCAAGAGCGATGTCACCAAGGTGCCGCTGCTGGGAGATATTCCCGGCCTTGGCTACCTGTTCAAGAAAACCACCAGCGAGAACAAGAAACGTGAACTGCTGATTTTCGTGACCCCGCGGATAGTTACGGATACCCTCTGAATGCTTTACATGTGAGGGTAAAACACATATAACCTTACGCCCCGATGAGGCTGGGGCGTAAGGGCTGCGGTTGCCAGTCCTGATTTCTATTGAGATAATCCCCCTCCTGATCCATCGCAAGATAAGGTTCATAGGTACCCCGGTCGACTGTTTACCGGGGCCATACAGTTTGTAATTACTAACGAAAAGACATGGCTGAGAAACGCAATATTTTCCTGATAGGTCCCATGGGTGCGGGCAAGAGCACCATAGGTAGACATCTGGCAGAACAACTGCACATGGAGTTTTTCGACTCAGATCATGAGATTGAGCGCCGCAGTGGTGCCGATATCGGCTGGGTGTTCGATGTTGAAGGCGAAGAGGGTTTCCGGATCCGCGAAGAGAAGGTGATAGGTGAACTCGCCGAGCAGCAGGGTATCGTGCTGGCTACGGGCGGCGGCGCCATCATCAGTCGCGAAACCCGCAACAAACTCTCTGCGCGTGGCATCGTGGTCTACCTCGAAACCACCATTGAGAAGCAGCTGGCACGTACCCAGCGCGACAAGCGTCGTCCCCTGCTGCAAACCGAAGAGCCCCCGCGTGAGGTGCTGGAGCGTCTGGCGCAAGAGCGTAATGCCCTGTATGAAGAAGTGGCTGACTTTGTCATCCAGACGGATGATCAGAGCGCTAAAGTTGTTGCCAATCAGATTGTTAAGTTGATTGGCATGTAATCAATAGAGGACGTCCATGGAAAGGTTGAAGGTCGAACTGGGTGAACGCAGCTATCCGATCGAGATAGCTGCAGGTCTGTTGCAACACCCCGAGGTGCTGACGCAGACCATCAAGGGCAAGCGGGTCATGATAGTGACCAACACAGTGGTGGCTCCCTTGTATCTTGAGCAGCTCATTCAGCTGTTGTCCGGTTTTCAGGTGGAACACCTGATCCTGCCGGATGGCGAGGCCTATAAGACCTTGGCGACCTTCGAGCGGATCATGTCTGCTCTGCTGGAAACCAACCATGGTCGTGATACCACCCTCATCGCCCTGGGGGGCGGCGTGATAGGTGACGTTGTCGGCTTTGCTGCGGCAAGCTATCAACGTGGCATTCCGTTCATTCAAGTGCCTACCACGCTACTCTCCCAGGTTGACTCCTCCGTCGGCGGCAAGACCGCCGTCAACCACCCTCTTGGCAAGAACATGGTGGGCGCCTTCTATCAGCCCAAGCATGTCGTCATCGATACCGACTGCCTCAAGACCCTGCCCGCGCGCGAGTTTGCCGCTGGCATGGCCGAGGTGATCAAGTACGGCATCATCTGGGATGCCGAATTCTTCTCCTGGCTCGAAGCCAACATGGTGCGTCTGCAGCGGCTCGACACGGGCGCGCTCTCCTATGCCATCCGTCGTTGCTGCGAGATCAAGGCCGACGTGGTGGGGCAGGATGAGACCGAACACGGCGTGCGCGCCCTGCTGAACCTGGGTCACACCTTCGGCCATGCCATCGAAGCCGAGAAAGGCTATGGCAACTGGCTGCATGGCGAGGCGGTGGCCGCGGGCATGATGCTGGCAGCGGCAACGGCCGAGGCGCGTGGCGAGCTGAGCGCGGCTCAGGTCGCGCGGATCCGGGCCCTGCTGCTGGCGGCCGATCTGCCGGTGCAGGCGCCGGCCGAGATGGATTTTGCGGCCTTCATTCGCCATATGCGCCGTGACAAGAAGGTGCTGGAAGGCAAGCTGCGGCTGGTGCTGCCGGTCGGGATCGGCCATGCCCAAGTGGTGGCCGATGTGACGGATGCCCAATTGATGGCGGTGATCGAGTCTGGTCGTGACCAATAAGTTGCTGAAATTCCCTTCCCAGCGGCAGCTGGTTGACCGGCTGCTGCACCTGATTGAGTTCAATCACCCCTTCATCTTTCTCTCCGGCAAAGCTGGCAGCGGCCGTGGCACCCTGTGCGAGTCTCTGCTGGGCCAGCTGCCGGACCAGGTGCGGGTGGTGAGCCTCATCGGCAGCGCCGGCATGAAGATAACGGACGTGCGCCAATTGCTGTTACAGCAGGTGGTGGTCAGGCCGCTGTTCAATCCGCAGGATGCGCTGGCCGACAGCTTCTTCCGCATGCTCGAGGGCAAGTCTTCGACCCTGCTGCTGCTGATCGAGCGCGCCGACGAGCTGCCTGCCGAGTTGGTCGGGGAGTTGTGGGCGCTCTGTCGCCATAACGACACCCTCGAGAATCCTCATAAGCTGGCGATCCTGCTCTCGGGCAATGACGCCTGGTGTCGCAGCCGGAAGGGGGGGCTCAAGGGGCGGGCTATGCCCGCACTCGAGCTGGAAGTCGCGCCCCTGAGCGCACCGGAGCAACGCATCTTCTTGTACGAGAAGGCCAAAGAGCTCAAGATCCCGGCGGCGCTCTTGCCCAAGTCGAAAGTTGAAGAGATGCTGAGTGCGGCAAACGGACACCCGTCCGCCATCATGCAGTCATTGGAGGATATCATGACCGACAGAAGGCCCAAGAAGCGTCAGGCCGAGTTGCCCGTCAAGAAGATAGCGACCGTGCTGGCCCTGGTCGCCGCCGGTTTGCTGGCCCTGAGTTACCTGCCATTTTTTGATGGCAAGGGGTTCGATGAGGCGGGCAAGGATGACTCCCAGGCGTCGTCCCAAGGGACGGCCCTGCCCGATCCCGTCGCCAAGGATCCGCTCAGTGTCGGTGGCACCAGCGCCGCCCAGACCACCGGCGGTAATCAGGTGGCGCGAGACTGGCAACCCGAGGCCAAGCCGCTGCCCAAGAAGGTCGAGAGCGAGACGGTCACGACCGAGTCGACCAATTACGAGGGGCGCCGGGTCGTCATCTCCGACGAGGTGGTCGAACAGTTGATGAAGCAGCCCAATGTCAGCGGTGCCCTGCCCACGGCGGTGGTGGACGAGCTGACAGGCGCCGGCTCCCAGGCAGTTTCGACCCAGGGACTGGTGGCGCAAGCCAGCCAGCCCACCACTTCGGCCAAGAGCCAGAGTGGATCTGCGGCGGCTCAGGCGGCGCCCAAGCCTGCCGTGACCGCGGTCCCCGTGGCGGCGCCGGCCCCCAAGGTGGCGCTGACGCCGGCCGCGACCCTGAACCAGAAGGCCAAGAATCACTACAGCATCCAGCTGATGGGGGCGAGCAACACCCAGGCGGTCGATGCCTTTGTGGCCGAGCATGGGCTGGCTGGCAAGGTCTGGATCTACAAGACCCGCTTCCGTGGCAGCCCCTGGTACGTAGTGGTACAGGGGGATTATGCCAGCAGTACCCAGGCCAAGGCGGCGATCCGCAAGCTCACTCCTGCCTTGCTCAAGGGACAACCCTGGCCCAAGTCGTTTGCCCAGATACAAAAAGAGTTGAAGCAATAGCCATTCGGCCCGGGAAGGGGGTAGAATCGTCCCCCCTTTTTGGGCAATGCCTTCTTAACACCGGATTTCCATGAAAAAAACACGCGCGTTTTTAAAATGGGCCGGGGGAAAATATTCCCTGGTCGAAGAGATAGCCGAGCGCTTGCCGGCCGGGCGTGTGTTGCTGGAGCCCTTCGTCGGGGCTGGCTCAGTGTTTCTCAACACCGATTACGATGCCTATGTGCTCAACGATATCAATCCGGATCTGATCGGTCTCTACAACCATCTCAAGCAGAAGCCGGATAACTTCATCCGCGAGGCGCGCAAGCTGTTCGTGGCCGAATACAACCACAAGACTGCCTACTACCGGCTGCGCACCCAGTTCAACCAGACCGAGGCCGGCTTTGAGCGGGCCCAGCTGTTCCTGTTCCTGAACCGCCATGGTTTCAACGGCCTCTGCCGTTACAACAAGAAGGGCGGCTTCAACGTGCCGTTCGGTTCCTACAAGAAACCCTACTTCCCGGAGAAGGAGCTGTGGGCCTTCGCCGAGAAGGCGCAGAAGGCCACCTTCATCTGCGAAAGCTATGCCGATGCCATGGCCAGGGCGGAGGAAGACTGGGTGATCTACTGCGATCCCCCCTATGCGCCGCTCTCCACCACGGCGAGCTTCACCAGCTACTCGGCCGGCGGCTTCACCCTGGACGATCAGGCCCTGCTGGCCCGGTTGGCGCGCCACACCGCTGCCCACAAGGGGGTGCCGGTGCTCATCAGCAATCACGACATCGAGCTGACCCGCGAGCTCTATCGCGGCGCCCGGCTGGACGAGATCCTGGTCAAGCGCACCATCAGCCGCAATGGCAGTGGTCGCAACAAGGTGGCCGAGCTGCTGGCGCTCTACCCGCCCGGCATCGCCCCCGAGCAGGGCCACTACCCGAGCGATGCCGAGCTGGTTCCTCTGGGTTGATCCTCTGGCGGCACCTTCGGGTGCCGCCAGCGTTTTCGGGCCAGGAGAGCGTTTTTGGTGGCTAGCCGCTGGCCTCTGCGGTTTCCTCCCCGCGCTTGAGTCGTTTTCATCGGATATTGGCGGTAACGCTGGCGGTCCACTTTTTCTGCCCCCTGTTCGGACTGTTTTCGGTGGATATGGGCGCTAAAGCCGATGGCTTGCGCTTCCTCCCCGCGCTTGAGTCGTTTTCATCAGATATTGGCGGTAACGCTGGCGGTCCATTTTTTCTTCCCCCTGTTCGGGCTGTTTTCGGTGGATATGGGCGCTAAAGCCGGTGGCTTGTGCTTCCTCCCCGTGTTCGGGTCGTTTTCATCGGATATTGGCGGTAACGCTGGTGGTCCACTTTTTCTTCCCCCCGTTCGGGTCGTTTTCATCGGATATTTGCGGTAAAATTGCGCCGCTTTTTCTGCCACGCTGCCAATGGATGACGCTGATGAAAGACTTTCTGATTGCCCCCTCGATCCTCTCCGCCGACTTCGCCCGTCTGGGTGAGGATGTCGCCAAGGTACTGGCCGCCGGTGCCGACGTGGTGCATTTCGATGTGATGGACAACCACTATGTCCCCAACCTGACCATAGGCCCCATGGTCTGTCAGGCCCTGCGCGACTACGGCATCGAGGCGCTCATCGATGTGCACCTGATGGTCAAGCCGGTGGATCGCATCGTCCCTGACTTCGCCAAGGCGGGTGCCAATCTGATCACCTTCCACCCGGAAGCGTCCGATCACGTCGATCGCACCCTGGGGCTCATCAAGGAGCAGGGCTGTCAGGCCGGCCTGGTGCTGAACCCGGCCACGCCGCTCACCTGCCTCGAGTACGTGATGGACAAGCTGGATGTGATCTTGCTGATGTCGGTCAACCCGGGCTTCGGTGGCCAGAGCTTCATCCCCGGCACCCTCGACAAGCTGCGCCAGGTGCGTCGCCTGATCGACGAGAGCGGCCGCGACATTCGCCTCGAGATCGACGGTGGGGTGAAGGTGGAGAATATCCGTGAAATCGCCGAGGCCGGTGCCGACATGTTCGTGGCCGGCTCCGCCATCTTCGGCAAGCCAGACTACAGGACCGTCATCGACCAGATGCGCACGGAGCTTGCCCATGTCAAGCGCTGAGCGTGATTTTGATCTGGTGCTGTTCGATCTGGACGGCACCCTGATCGACAGCGCCCCCCAGCTGGCGCTGGCGGTCAACCGCACGCTCGGCGAGCTGGGGCTGGCCGAGGCCGATGAGGCCGTGGTGCGTACCTGGGTCGGCAATGGTGCCGACAAGTTGATCCAGCGCGCGCTGGATTACCGCGCGGCCCCCGAGCTGTTCGCCAGGGCGCGCCCGCTGTTTGATCAACACTACCAGGCCTGCCTGCTGGAAGGGCTGGCCATGTACGACGGGGTCGCCCAGAGTCTGCGCCGCCTGCAGCGGCTCGGTTACCGCCAGGCCGTGGTGACCAACAAGCCGAGCCACTTCGTGCAGCCCATCCTGGATGCCCTCGGCATCAGCGATTGCTTTGCGCTCTGGCTGGGAGGCAACTGTGTGGCCCAGAAGAAGCCGAGCCCGGCGCCGTTGCTGCACGCCTGCCAGGAGCTGGGCATCAGCCCGTCGCGCACCCTGATGGTGGGCGACTCCGAAAATGACGTGCTGGCCGCCCAGGCCGCCAGCATGAAGGTAGTGGGGCTCACCTACGGCTACAACTATGGCCGCCCCATCGCAGATTCCCGCCCGGACTGGGTATGCGAGCAGTTTGCCCAGCTCGATGCCCTGCTGGTTGAATAACAAGGATCAGAACACTCATGGCTAAACCTATCGTATTGAGCGGGGCCCAACCCTCGGGCCAGCTGACCATCGGCAACTACATGGGCGCCCTGCGTCAGTGGGTCAACATGCAGGATGACTTCGACTGCCTCTACTGCATCGTCGATCTGCACGCCATCACCACCCGCCAGGAGCCTGCCGCCCTGCGCAAGGCGTGCCTGGACGCCGCCGCCCTCTATCTGGCGGTGGGCATAGATCCGGCCAAGAGCACCGTCTTCATCCAGTCTCATGTGCCGCAGCACGCCGAGCTCGGCTGGATCCTGAACTGCTACACCCAGATGGGCGAGCTGTCGCGCATGACCCAGTTCAAGGACAAGTCCGCCCGCTTCGAGAACAACGTCAACGTCGGCCTGTTCGGTTATCCGGTGCTGATGGCGGCCGACATCCTGCTCTATCAGGCCAATCAGGTGCCGGTCGGTAACGATCAGAAGCAGCATCTGGAGCTGACCCGCGACGTCTGCACCCGCTTCAACAACCTGTACGGCGAGGTGTTCACCCTGCCGGAGCCCTTCATCCCGACCGACGGCGCCCGGGTGATGAGCCTGCAGGATCCGACCAAGAAGATGTCCAAGTCTGACGACAACGAGGCAAACTTCATCGGCTTGCTGGAAGATCCCAAGCAGATCGTCAAGAAGATCAAGCGGGCGATGACCGACTCCGACGAGCCGGCGGTGGTGCGCTTCGATCCGGAGAACAAACCCGGGGTCTCCAACCTGCTGACCCTGATGTCCGGCGTGACCGGCCGCTCCATCCCGGAGCTCGAGCAGCACTTCGAAGGCAAGATGTACGGTCACCTCAAGAGCGAGACCGCCGATGCCGTGGTCGCCCTGCTGGAACCCATCCAGGCACGCTTCCGCGAGCTGCGTCAGGATGAGACTCATCTGCAGGCTATTTTGGCCGCCGGCGCTCAAAAGGCGCGGGAAAGGGCTGAAAAAACACTGGTCAGCGTATATGATGTAGTCGGCTTCGTTCCTCGAGCCTGACATACTGGGAAGGTGTAGTAGAAGAGAGCTGGGTATTCGCCTGGCTTTCTTTGTTTTACCGACCCCTTATTCGTGAATTCATCTTCCAATTTCAAACGCGGGTTTCTGCCCCAAGAGCAAGCATGTCCGTCGAACCAAATATCGTGAGTGAAGTACTGGATGACAAGGGTCACTGGTTGCGCAAGTTTCGCAAGGCCAAGAACCTCAACACCCTGCAGCTGATGGTCTCCAATGCCATCGACAAGCACTACAAGATCCCTGCCGTCGCGGCCGCCATCTACCTGGCCGAATGCCAGCGCGAGCGCGAGCTGGAGCAAGGGCGCTATCTGGATCGTTAATCCCCTGTCCCCGGTTGTTGCCCCATGCTGTTGTTGATCGATAACTACGACTCCTTTACCTGGAACCTGGTGCAATATTTTGGCGCCCTGGGGCAGGAGGTGGTGGTGAAGCGCAACGACGAGCTGAGCCTGGATGCCATCGCCCGGCTCGCCCCCCGTTATCTGGTGATCTCCCCCGGTCCCTGCACCCCCAATGAGGCCGGTATCTCGCTGGCGGCCATCAGCCGCTTCGCGGGCCAGCTCCCCATCCTTGGCGTCTGCCTCGGCCATCAGTCCCTCGCCCAGGCCTTCGGCGCCAGGGTGGTGCGCGCTCGCCAGGTGATGCACGGCAAGACCTCGCTCATTCGCCATAGGGGAGAGGGCGTGTTCAAAGGATTGAAGGATCCGCTGCGGGTCACCCGCTACCATTCGCTGGTGGTGGAGCGCGAGAGCCTGCCCGACTGTTTCGAGGTCACCGCCTGGAGCGAGCACGCCGACGGCAGCGTCGACGAGATCATGGGGCTGCGCCATAAACACCTGCCACTGGAAGGCGTTCAGTTCCATCCGGAGAGCATTTTGAGCGAGCAGGGCCACCAATTGCTGGCCAACTTTCTGGCCAGTTCCTGAGAAAATCGTGATGCTCATCCCAGAATCGGAATGAGCCCAAAAATATTTTCCCTGACACTTTATTCACCTCTCCCCCTGCCCAAATTATCTCTTGCCAACACCCCCTGAGCCGTTATGCAATGCGGTTGCCTAAAATCTCACAGGCAATCGAACATTGTTCCCTGTAACTCGGCTTGTTGCAGACTTTTAGCTTTTTTTCTGTGACAATGCCGATGTGTTTACATGGATTTAACTTTTGAGCGGTGGATTATTCTGTCGCCAGATCGAAGGAGAGCAATATGTCAGAGTTGTTGGCAGTGACACGTGAAGTGTTTGATGAAGTGATGGTTCCCAACTATGCGCCCGCCAAGATCATCCCGGTGCGTGGTGAAGGGTCACGTGTCTGGGATCAGGAAGGCCGTGAGTATGTCGACTTCGCGGGCGGGATCGCCGTCAATGGCCTGGGCCATTGCCATCCCAAGCTGGTCGAAGCCCTGAAAACCCAGGGCGAGAAGCTGTGGCACCTCTCCAACGTGATGACCAACGAGCCGGCCCTGCGCCTGGCCAAGAAGCTGGTCGCCGCCACCTTCGCCGACAAGGTCTATTTCTGCAACTCGGGTGCCGAAGCGAACGAGGCGGCCCTCAAGCTGGCCCGTCGCTATGCCATCGAGAAATTCGGTGCCCACAAGACCCAGATCATAGCCTTCCATCAGGGCTTCCACGGCCGCACCTTCTTCACCGTCAGCGTCGGCGGCCAGGCTGCCTACTCGGACGGCTTCGGTCCCAAGCCCGCCGACATCACCCATGTCACCTACAACGATCTGGCCGAGCTGGCCTCGGTCATCTCCGACAATACCTGTGCCGTGGTGATGGAGCCGCTGCAGGGTGAGGGTGGCATCATTCGTCCCACCGACGAATTTGCCAAAGGAGTGCGCGAGCTGTGCGACAAGCACAACGCCCTGCTGGTCTATGACGAGGTGCAATCCGGGGTCGGTCGTACCGGCGAGCTGTTTGCCTACATGGGTCTGGGCGTCACGCCGGACATCCTCACCAGCGCCAAGGCGCTCGGCGGCGGCTTCCCCATCGGCGCCATGCTGACCACCACCGAGATCGCGGCTCACCTGAAAGTGGGTACTCACGGTTCCACCTACGGTGGCAACCCGCTGGCGTGCGCCGTGGCCGAGGCGGTGATCGACGTGGTCAACACCCCGGCGGTGCTGGCGGGCGTCAAACAGCGTGAAGCCCTGTTCCGTGCCGGCATCGAAGCCATCAATGCCAAGTACCACTGCTTCAGCGAAGTGCGTGGTCAGGGTCTGCTGCTCGGCGCCGTGCTGAACGATGACTTCAAGGGGCGCTCCCGCGACTTCCTGCTGGCCTCCATCGATCAGGGGCTGATGGCGCTGGTAGCGGGTACTAACGTGGTGCGCTTCGCACCCTCGCTGGTTATCCCGGAAGCGGACATCAAGGAAGGTCTGGCCCGGTTCGAGAAAGCGGTCGCTCAGGTGGTTAACGCCTGATCCAAGTTGAGGTGGGGAGCCCTCCCGGCAGGAGCCGGGACCCCACCTGTCGTCAATGAAAGGGAGTTGTCATTATGTTGGTTATCCGTCCTATCGAGCAGCGCGACTTCGCCGGCCTCAAGACCTGTGCCATCGAATCCGGTACCGGCATGACCTCATTGCCGGTCAACGATGAGCTGCTGCAACGCAAGATCGATGCCTCGACCCAGACCTTCCTGGACAAGCCTGCGGGCAAGGGAGATTGCCTCTACTTCTTCGTGGCCGAAGATCTGGAGACCGGCGAGATGGTCGGTACCTGTGCCATAGACGCGGCCGTCGGCCTGTCCCAGCCGTTCTACAACTATCACATCGGCAAGGTGGTGCACTCTTCCCCCAAGCTCGGCATCTACAACGTGGTCGAGACGCTCACGCTGTCCAACGACTACACCGGCAACTCCGAGCTGTGCACCCTGTTTCTGCGCGAATGTGCCCGCGAGGGGCTCAACGGCCGACTGCTGTCCAAGCACCGTTTCCTGTTCATGGCCGAGCACCCTGAGCTGTTCGACCAGACCGTCTTTGCCGAGATGCGTGGCGTCTCCGATGGCGACGGTCACAGCCCCTTCTACGAGTGGCTGCAGACGCATTTCTTCTCGATGGACTTTCCCACCGTCGACTATCTCACCGGCATCGGCAAGAAGCGCTTCATCGCCGAGCTGATGCCCAAGTACCCGATCTACGTCAACCTGCTCAGCAACGAGGCGCGGGCCGTCATCGGCCAGACCCACGAGAAGACCCGCCCGGCCATCAAGATGCTGCAGGACGAAGGCTTCGTGAATCGTGGCTACGTCGACATTTTCGACGCCGGTCCCACCGTCGAGTGCGATGTGAAACACATCCGCAGCGTGCGCCGCAGCCAGAAGCTGCGGGTGCTGGTGGGCGAGCCCATCGGCGGTCACACCTATCTCATCTGCAATGCCCGTTTCGAACAGTATCGTGCCTGCTACGGCAACATCCGGGTCGATCTGGACAAACACGAAGCCATCATCCCGCCCAAGATGGCGGCCGCCATCAAGGTGGCGAATGGCGACATGGTCCGGGTTGTCGACCTGGAATGATTGGAATACCACAGCATCTGACGCAGGTGGCCACGGCGGCCTGCGCACCACAGGGAGTGAATGGATTATGTCTTTAGTGCAACTGATCGATGGGCACTGGCTTGCCGGTGAAGGCAAGGCATTCGAGTCAAAGGATCCGGCCAAGAACCAGGTTGTCTGGCAAGGCCTGGCGGCCAGCGCCGCTCAGGTGGATGCCGCCGTCAAGGCCGCCCGCAGCGCCTTCTACCATTGGTCCGACTTGAGCCTCGACGATCGCCTCGTCATAGTGCGCCGATACGCCGAGCTGCTCGGTGAGCACAAGGAGGCGCTGGCACTGACCATAGCCCGCGAGACCGGCAAGCCGCTGTGGGAGACCCGCACCGAGGTGGCGGCCATGCAGGGCAAGATCGCCATCTCCATCCGCGCCCATGATGAGCGCACCGGCACGGTCGAGAACCCCATGCCAGGCGCCAAGGCGTTTGTGCGCCACAAGCCCCACGGCGTGGTCGCGGTATTCGGCCCCTACAACTTCCCGGGCCATCTGCCCAACGGTCACATAGTGCCGGCGTTGATCGCCGGCAATACCGTGGTGTTCAAGCCCTCCGAGCTGACCCCCATGGTCGCCGAGGCCATGCTCAAGCTGTGGCAGGAGGCGGGGCTGCCCAAGGGCGTGCTGAACCTGGTGCAGGGCGAGGTGGAGACCGGCAAGGCGCTGGCCGGCAACCCGGACATCGACGGCCTGTTCTTCACCGGCTCGTCCCGCACCGGCCACTTCCTGCACCAGCAGTTTGCCGGTCAGCCCGGCAAGATCCTGGCGCTGGAGATGGGCGGCAACAACCCGCTGATCGTCAAAGACGTGAGCGATGTGGACGGCGCCGTCCACGCCATTGTCCAGTCAGCCTTCATCACCTCGGGTCAGCGTTGCACCTGCTCGCGCCGCCTGTTCGTGGAGCGCGGTGCCAAGGGGGATGCCCTGGTCAAGCGGCTGGTCGAGGTGGTTGGCCAGATCAAGGTCGGTCTCTATGATGCCGCCGATCAGCCCTTTATGGGCGCCATGATCAGCGAGCGGGCGGCGCTGGGCATGGTGGAGGCGCAGGCCAGCCTGCAGCGGCTGGGGGGCGAGAGCCTGCTGGCGCTCAAGCATCTGGAGGCGGGCACCGGTTTCGTCTCCCCCGGCATCATAGACGTGACTGCCGTGGCGGCACTGCCGGACGAAGAGTACTTCGGCCCGCTGCTGCAACTCATCCGTTATGACGACTTTGACGCCGCCATCGATCAGGGCAATGCCACCAGCTTCGGCCTGTCGGCCGGCCTGCTCGGTGACAATGAGGCGGACTGGCAGCACTTCTTCAAGCGCATCCGCGCCGGCATAGTCAACTGGAACAAGCCCATCACCGGCGCCTCCAGTGCCGCGCCGTTCGGCGGCATAGGTGCCTCCGGCAACCACAGAGCGAGCGCCTACTACGCCGCCGACTACTGCGCCTATCCAGTTGCCTCGGTGGAAGACAGCAAGGCCGCCATGCCGGATCAGCTGTCTCCCGGCCTGACGTTCTAACAACCATGAAAGGGCATCCCTGGGTGCCCTTGTCTGTACCCGCAATCAAAGGAAAGAGAGATGCAAAAGGATATCGACACCCTGTTTGGTCATCTGTGGGATAACTACATTCAAGTCACCCCGAGTGCCCACAAGGTTCATCAACTGCTGGGGGGCGGCGCGCCCATCATCAACGATCATGTGGCGTTTCGTACCTACAACCTGCCCAAGCTGGGGCTGGAGAAACTGGCTGCCCACTTCCGTGCCCTGGGCTACGAGGAGAAGGGCGAGTACGTCTTCAAGGCCAAGAAGCTCTACGCCAAGCACTTCGAGCACCAGGATCCGGACGCTCCCAAGGTGTTCATCAGCGAGCTGAAGGTGGAGGAACTCTCCCCGGCGGCCCAGGCCATCATCCACAAGCTGGCAGATCAGGTGCCCGATCATCTGACCGACACCCCGGCATTCCTCTACACGGGCGCCCCCTGGCAGGTCTCCTGGGCCGACTACCAGACCCTGCTGGCGGAGAGCGAGTATGCGGCCTGGATGGCAGCCTGGGGCTATCGCGCCAACCACTTCACGGTCAACATCAACCGCCTCGCTGACTTCGACACCATAGAGCAGGTCAATGGGGCCCTCAAGGCGGCGGGCTTCGTGCTCAACACCGTGGGCGGCGAGGTGAAGGGGGATCCCCAGGTGATGCTGGAGCAATCCTCCACCATGGCCGACAAGGCGGAGGTGCCCTTCAGCGACGGCGTGCGCACCATACCGAGCTGCTTCTACGAGTTCGCCCGCCGCTATCCACAGGCCGATGGCGTGCTCTATCCTGGCTTCGTCGAAGCCTCGGCGGACAAGATCTTCGAATCTACCAACGCCATGTGATTGTCCCGCCCGCAAAAAACGCCCCGCATGGGGCGTTTTTTTATGGTACTGGCGCCGGGCGGCATCGTCTCTGTCCCAGCTGTTCGGATGGTTCCGCTCACGTGCCTGCGCGCTTATGGGCTCATAGGCCGGCACAGGGGGTTATTTCGTGCCATGGCGCGAATTATTCGTTGTCAGATGCATCTAGTTGGTCTCCAGTGGATACGCTTTATAAACGGGCGGTTTATTCTATCTCCTTGAAATAATACGGAAGACGCTAATGAGTTTGCGGCCTTGTGAACGAAATATATCGGCTTGGATCACCCGTTTATTATACAGAGTAGTTCAGGTCTGCTTTCCAAACGGCTTGTCAAATATGTGATCCAGCCCTTGACCCATCCCAATAAACATATCTTTAAATCCAGAATTGACATGTTATTGTAGTTTTGGGCGACATAGTATGTAAAGCATACTGATATGCAGTCGATGTAATTCAGCTGTTTATGAAGTGAATCGGACTCACGAAATAACACTCTAGAGTCAATATATGGAAAACCAACACAAATATCAGATTCTGGTGCCATTTATAGAGCCTGTTGGAAACCAGTCTGTGCCTTCGGTCAACTATTCCAAGACGCTGGGAACGAGCGATAGCTGGATTGGCTGTGGATATATAAACCGGAACGGAAAATCGAAGGCGCTTGCCAATGTCAGCTTTCCTTATTTTTCATTGGTACTGGTGCTGGATGGCAGAGGAACTTATATCGATGAGCAAGGCCAGCAATATTCTCTTGGCAAGGGCAGCGTATTCTTGCGCAGACCCGGCCAGCGCCATTCCAGCCATTGCGAGAGCCTGCCCGCCTGGAAAGAGGTCTATCTGGATTGCGACCGGGCTCTGTATGAACACCTGGCTTCATTCCTGATCCCTGAGCACGGCGCCGTCGTCTTTCAAACGGCCAGCCCGCTGGAGGCCATCGATCACTTCTCCGGTTTCATGGAGTTTGTGAAGAACGCCAGCGAGCTGGATATGCCCAGCATTTATATCAAGTTCATCGAGCTACTCGGCGCCCTCTTTAATGGCTCGATGAATCATCCTGAGCACCATGAAAATAACATGGTCAATCAGGTCAAGCTGGCACTGGATGAACTCTGTCATCAGCGCATAGATTTAAAACTGTATTGTGATGAGCTGGGGCTGAACTATGAGGTATTTCGCAAGGAGTTCAAGGAGCAGACCGGACTGTCTCTGATGAAATATATCGTCAGGTGTCGGTTGGATAAAGCCTGCACCCTGCTGAGAACGACCAACCTGCGGATATCCGAGATCTCCAACGAACTGGGCTATTCATCGCAATACGAATTTTCGAATCAATTTAAGCGTTATTTTAATCTATCTCCAAGGCAATACAAACAAGGCATTAATTAAATCCTGTCGGTTGGGTTGTGATTGCTGCCTTCACCATGATTTATTCTGTTAAATGAGAGAGCTGTCCATGATTGCTTATATGGCTGTGCCCATCGTTTTTATAACGATGTATATGATCATAAAGAACTATCAGACTCATACCACCTTGACGATTTCCGGCCTGCTGATGCTGACCGTGGGCGTCGTATTCACCCAGGGCGGCATTGCCGACTTTATGGGGGCACAATATAAATTCAGTTCGACGGGATCCACCTTCTTCGACCTGTTCGGGGCCTTCAGCGCCATCATGTCGGAGCGCACCGCGACCATTGGCATGATCGCCATGACCTCGGCCGGTTTCGCCTCCTACATGAGCAAGATTGGCGCCGCCGACAGTCTGGTCAAGGCCTGCGCCAAGCCACTGCAGCTCATCAACAAGCCTTATCTGATCCTGGCCCTGGCGTTCATCATAGGGCAGACCCTGAACCTGGTGATCCCGAGCCCGGCCGGGCTGGCCATGCTGCTGCTCATCTCTTTCTATCCGATCCTGCTGCAAGCCGGGGTCAGCCCGCTCTCGGCCGCCGTGGTGATCGGCACCTGCGGTTCTCTCGATCTGGGCCCGGGCTCCGGCAACTCCAACGTCGCGGCCGAGCTGCTGGACATGTCGATCACCGAATACTTTGCCAGCACCGAGATCCTGGTGGCCATACCGGTCACCCTGACGGTGGCGGTCACCCATTTCTTCGTGCAGAAGTGGTTTGACAAGCGTGATGGCCACAAGCGTCCGCAGACCGAGGTCAAGGTCGCCGGTGAGCAGGACGTTCGGCAGGGCGCCCCTTACTCGCGACTCTATGCCATGCTGCCCTTCCTCCCCCTGGCGCTGCTGCTCATCTTCTCCGACATTGGCATCGCCAGCGTCAAGATCAACGCGCCCATCGCCATGTTTGCCTCCTTGATCATGATCGTGGTGATCGATGCCTTCAGGGTGAAGAGTCTGCAACTGGCGCTCGATCACTCATTCGAGTTCTTCAAAGGCATGGCAGGGGCGTTCAGCACCGTGGTCGTCCTGATCGTGGCCGCCACCATGTTCACGCTGGGGCTGGATGCCATCGGTGCCGTCAACGCGATGAAGTCGATGATCCTGGCGGGTGACGTCCACTATCTGCTGATCACCCTGTTCGGCATGCTGATCATCGCCTTTACCGCCATGTTGACCGGGTCAGGCAGTGCCGCCTTCGTCAGCTTCTCCAACCTGGGTTCAGAGCTGTCGGCCGCGGCCGGCGTGAAATCGGTGCTCATGCTGGTGCCCATGCAACACGCCGCCGGTTTTGGCCGCTCCCTGTCCCCCGTCGCGGCCGTGGTGATTGCGGTGGCGGTGGCGGCCAATGTCAGCCCGTTCGAGGTGCTGAAGCGGGCGTTGATCCCCTGCATCGTCGGTATCTTCTCCACCCTGTTCTACACCCAGCTTATTTTCTCTTAATGGTGCCATAAAATGACCACATGCTACGATCCGACGAGCTATACCCTGAACCGTAACGGGTTCGAGAATATCTACGAAGACACCCATATTTATCAGACCTGGCTGGACATAGAGGCCATTCTGGCGAAGGTGCAGATTGAGCTCGGCATCATTCCAAAGGCAGCGGGGGAGGTGATCATTCAGCACTGTGATATCGGGCTGCTCGACCGGGACAATATCATCCAGGGCTATATCAAGACCAAACATCCGCTGGTGCCGGTTCTCAATGAATTGGGGCGCATAGTGGGTGATGAAGCCGCCAAATATATTCACTACGGTATCACCACCCAGAATATTCAGCAGACGGCCGAGCTGTATCTCTGCAAACAGTTCAATCAGGAGTTTATTGCCCTCATCGACAAGATGGTGGTCAATATAGGTGAGCTGAAACGGCGGAATAAAGATGTTGTCATCGCGGCGAGGACCCATTCCCGGCATGCGCTGCCCATACTGCTGAATACCAAGTTTGCCGTGTGGGAAGACGAACTGCTGAGGTGCAAGGATATCCTGACCAGCTCGGCGCCTGGCATCTTCCAGGTCATGATGGGGGGCGCCGTGGGGGGCTTCCACACCCTGCCAGAGGTGGGGCCCAGCATGCAGGCGCGGATTGCCGAGCTGCTGGAGATGGGGGAGATGAAGATCCCCAGCCGCTCGATCCGGGTGCATATGTGCCAGTACGTCAACAACTTGACCCTGATTGCCCAGAGCTGCGCCAAGATCGCCGAGGAGGTCTACATCAGCTCATCCGAGGAGTATTCGGAGATGAGCGAGGGCTTCTCCGAGGGTCAGATAGGGAGTAGCACCATGCCCCAGAAGATCAACCCGGCCCTCTGCTACGGCATCATCGGCAACGCGCGCATCCTGTTCAACCTGCCCAGCACCATGCTGAACATGGCCGTTCGCCCCTTCGAAGCCGATGGCTGCAGCAACCTGATCATCGACAACTCACTGCGGGAGGCGAATCTGCTGACCCATGAAATCATGTTGAAGACGGAGGCGCTGTTGCAGGATCTCTTTATTGACCGTGCGGCCATGCAGCGCAACCTCGATATTACCCAGGGCATGATCAGCGCCGAGAATGTGATGATGGTGCTGTCGAAAAAAGGACTGGGGAAGGCGAAAGCTCATGAGGCCGTATATGACATCATCATGCAGGCCAAGAAAGAGGCCATCTCTTTCAGCGAAGCTTATATTCGCCAGCCTGAGTTGCATGCATTCCTGTCAGTCGATGAATTTGAAAAGGCGATAGCCCCGCGATCCTATGTCGGGCTGGAATATTGCTAATAACAAGGCACCGCTAATTAAATAACCCATTTAATATTCCCCCTTCTTCCTGGAATTTCCGGCAGGAGGGGCATCCATATACATTTTTTACGCAGAACAGTTGGAGTAAATAATGAAACTTGCTGTAAAACTGAGTGTGGTCGCACTGACATTGTCCTCCGTGGGCGCACAGGCCCTGACCCTGGATTATCGCCATGAATACAAGGCCGATAGCGAGACCCAGGCCAATCGCCTCAAGCTATCCCATGCCACGGAGGATGGCCTGTTCTTTAGCGTCGAGGGCAAGATGGCGGAGGGCTCAGACGTACAGGCGGACGGTTTCAAGGACGGCAACGGCAACTGGAGCGGCAGCGGCAGCGAGTGGGAAGTGGGCAAGAAGTTTCAGGTCACCGACAAGCTGGCGCTGGCGCCGGCCATCAACCTGGATGTGGGGGATTCCTATATCGGCTATCGCGTCCAGGTGAAGTCGTTCTACACCATCACCGACAACTGGTTCACCACCCTGCGCTGGCGTGGTGGTATCCAGAAGGATGAGAAGCCGACCGCCGCCGACAAGAATTACAACCAGCTCAACTGGGAGCTCGGTTATAAGGGAGAGGGCTTCACCATCACCGGGGACTACGAATACAAGTTCACCAATTACGAGGACTACAAGGGCGATCACAGCAATTGGCTGTATAACGTCGTCGTCGCCGTGCCCATCAACAAGCAGTGGGTGCCCTACACGGAAATTGGCTATGTGCCGCGTTATAACAGCGAGCACGACAACGACGAGATGGAAATGCGTTACCGCCTCGGCATCAAATACAACTTCTAAGCCAGGCTGAAGGTTTGAGTCACCGGCTTTCTGTTGCCGCAGACCTCATAGGGAGGTCGGGCACGGAAAGCCGGTTCATTTATTTCCCCCTCCACTGGTCTCCACCAGACTTCATATCATGACGACATGGGCGGCTGGCATGGGGCCGTGTGCCTATTCGCGTACCCTATTGCGCTATCTCCTGCTCATACCAGTTGCAGTTCACCCTCGGTGGCGAGCACAGTCGCCATGCCGGCGGCCTTGCCCGCCTGAATGCCGATCCGGGTATCTTCGAATACCAGGCAGTTGGCCGGGTTGGCGCCGAGTCGTTCGGCCACTCGCAGGAAGGTGTCGGGATGGGGCTTGTGGTTGGTCACGTCGTCGGCGCTCACCAGCACCGAGATATAGGCATCGAGACCGGTACTTCGCAAGATTCGCTCGGCCTGATTGCGTGGTGAGCCGGTGCCTATGCCCATGGGGACCTTGCCGTGGTGCTGCCTGACCAGCTCCCACATCTGGGGGAAGACGCCGGCCTTGTCGATCTGCTCCATGTAGAGCGCTATCTTGCGGCGGGCGAAGGCCTCGATGTCGATGCTCAGCCCGTGCTGCTCGGCCAGGATGGCGACGATCTTGCGGGTGGGGATGCCGCCATATTCATTGAGTTGCACCCGATCGAACGGCAGGCCGAACTCGGCACTGGTCAGCGCCCACGCATCCAGATGCAGGGGCATGGAGTCCACCAGGGTGCCATCCATATCGAAAATCAGGGCGTCGTATTGCTCAAAACGGGACTGCTCGGCCATGGGGGCCTCCTCTCGGGCTAAAGGGCCACAGTACCAGATCCGCCGGCTTTATGCCGCAGGGGAAAGCGCCGGTCGGACTGAGGGGAGTGAGCCCGGCCTGCGGCCGGGGGTCTAGGCCCCCGATGACGGCGTGGCGGCTCAGGGGCGCTGGCGCTCGGTCTGGGCCTCCAGCTCCTTGCCGAGGAAGTAGTTCAGGAAGGTGCGGATCACCGCGATGATGGCGAGCCGGATCAGCTCTTCCTTGCTCGGCGCCACCGTGGTGGCCAGGATATCGGCGGCGAGCTGAAACTCCAGCGCCAGAATGAGCCAGCTGCCGAAGCAGAGCCGAATGCGGGGGAAGCCCGGTTCATGATCCCGCACCCGTGCCGCCAGCCAGAGGGTCTTGCCAAGGCCAATCACCACGCAGGCGATGGAGATGATCTCCAGCAGCAGCTGGAACAGCTCGACCCCATGCATCATGCCTTCTCGCAGGCTAACCATCTCGAACACGTTCGCTCCTTATCGATTCAAAGGAGTCACTATTAGCACAATGCCGGCCGAAGACCAACTCAGAGCCCCCGGATGAGCGCCGCGACTTGATGGATGGTCTGCCGCGCCGCCGGGCTGACGCCGGCCAGCTGGAAGAAGCCGTGGATGACGCCGAGCTGGCGCTGGCAGCTCGCCTCGACCCCCACTTCGAGCAGGGCCCGGTAGAGCGCCTCGCCCTCGTCGCGCAGGGGATCGTATTCGGCCGTCAGGATATGGGTTTCGGGCAGGCCGGCGAGCGCCGGGTGATGGAGCGGGCTGGCCTCGGGGTGATCGACCGGCAGCGCGCCCAGGTAGGCGCGATAGCCGCTTAACAGCATGTCGGCGGTGATGAGGTAATCCTCGCCACAGTCGAGATAACTTTGGTTCTCGCCCCTGGCATCCAGCATGGGGTAGATGAGCAGCAGGGCGGCGGGGAGGGGGGCGCCCATGGCCTTGAGCCGCAGGGCGGTGACCAGCGCGAGATGGCCGCCGGCGCTGTCACCGGCCAGCGCCAGCCGCCGCGGGTCGACTTGCCACTCTTTCAACCGCACCATGATGGCGAGGGTCGCCGCCAGGGCGTCGTCGTGGGCCGCCGGGTAGACATGCTCGGGGGCGAGGCGGGTGTGTACCGCGAAGATCGGGGCATTGGCGCGGTTGCACAGCATCCGCAGCTGGCGGTCGTGGGTCTCGAAATCTCCGCTGACGAAGCAGCCGCCATGAAAGTAGATGAGGGCGGGATGGGAAGCCTGCGCCCCCGGTGTCGGTCGATAGAGCCGCACGGCATAGTGGGACTCTTGCCACTCCTCTATCTGGCCGACCTCCTCCCGCGCCCCTCCCAGCACGGCCGAGGCAAGATAGCCCTCGCGGCGGGCCTGCCAGCTCAGTGCGCTGGCGTTGGGGCGACCGGCGGCGATAAAGCCGGCCACCATCTCGGCGATGGCCGGCTCCAGAGAGACTTCCATGGACACTCCATAATGACTGTATATAAAAACAGTGATTATTCGCCTCTGGGTTCCAATGGCAATAGGGCGGGCGTGAGATGGCTCACAGACTCAGGCTTTGATCAGTTTGAATTCGATCACATAGAGGGGTGGCAGGGAGGGGTAGATATCCCGGATCACCTGTTTGAGCTCGGGGAGCGTCATGTTCTCCTGGCGGGCGTGCTCGTCGCTTAGGGCATCGAAGGCGACGGGGGCAACCGACAGCACCTCTATGGTGCCGAAGGGCTGCAGCTCCGGGTTGGTGAAGAGCGCCAGTCGCTGGCCTGGCTGCCAGTCGGCTTCGCTCTCGTCGCGGATGGTGATGGTCTTGCGGCCCGCCTGGATGTCCTCCACGAAGCGGCTGAAGAAGGTGAACTCGGGATAGGGCTGGATTTGGGGTGGTACAGGCATGGGGTCTCCGCTGAGGGTGATAGGTCGAGATAGGCGCGCAGGCCGGCAAGGTCGGCGCGTGGGCCCATTCTAGAGGGGGCCGGAGTTGAACGCTGCACTTTTTGCCTGATGGCGTTGGGCGGCAGGCAAGGGAGAGGCTCTCTTCGCCCCTGCCATTTTGCTGGCCTCATCTGAACTCGGATGTGCGATGATGGGGCCCCCTTTATTGACATGTAACAAAATGGGGAGGGGGAAGCTGTGGTCTGATTAAGAGGGTTGCACCCCGTAGCCCGGGGGCGACGAGCGAAAGGAGCGAGTGTGAATTCCGAGTTGATCTGGGTCCTCTGCATGCTGGTGGGCGCCATTTATCTGTTTATTACCAACAAGGTCCGCATGGACGTGGTGGCCTTGTCGATCGTCATCCTGTTTGTGCTGAGCGGCATCCTGACCCTGCCGGAGGCGCTGGCGGGCTTCAGCGATCCCAACGTCATCCTGATCGCCGCCCTGTTCGTGGTGGGGGAGGGGCTGGTGCGTACCGGCATCGCCTACCAGGTGGGAGATGCGCTGGTCAAGGTGGCGGGCAGCAGCGAGACCCGGATGCTGGTGCTGCTGATGGTGGCGGTGGCGACCCTGGGGGCCGTGATGAGCAGCACAGGGGTGGTGGCCATCTTCATCCCCGTGGTGCTGAGCGTGGCGAACCGGATGGGGATCCTGGCCGGGCGGCTGATGATGCCGCTCGGCTTTGCCGGCCTCATCAGCGGCATGATGACGCTGGTGGCGACCCCACCGAACATGGTGGTCAACAGCGAGCTGATGCGCCACGGCATCCAGGGGTTCGGCTTCTTCGGTTTCACCCCCATGGGGGTGATCGTCCTGGGGATGGGCGTCCTCTATATGCTGCTGATGCGCAACTCGCTGGTCCGCGAGGGGGAGGAGGGCAAAGGCAAGTCGACGGGGCGCAGCACCATGCGCGACCTCATCCGTGATTACCGGCTGGCCGGTCGGGCCCGTCGGCTGGCGATCCGGCCCGACTCTCCGCTGATCGGCCAGACCCTGGACGAGCTGCAGCTGCGCGCCCGCTACGGCGCCAACGTCATCGGGGTGGAGCGCTGGCGCAAGTTCCGGCGGGTGATGGTGACCGTCTCCGGGATCACCGAGTTCCAGGCCAAGGATGTGCTGCTGATCGACATGTCCGATCCCGAGGTGGACGTGCGCGAGTTCTGCGCCGAGGCCCGGCTCGAGCCCATGATACTGCGCGGGGAGTATTTCTCCGATCAGGCGCGGGAGGTGGGCATGGCCGAGGTCTCCCTCATTCCGGAGTCCCGTCTGCTCGGCAAGAGCATCCGCGAGGTGGCGTTTCGTTCTCACTATGGCCTGAGCGTGGTGGGGATCCGCCGCCACGGCGAGGCGCTGACCGGCAAGCTGGTGGACGATCCGCTGCAGATGGGGGACTGCCTGCTGGTGGTGGGCAACTGGAGCCTCATTCGCCAGCTGCAGACCCGCAGCCGCGACTTCCTGCTGCTCGGCCTGCCGGCGGAGGTAGACGAGATGGCGCCGGCCCGCAGCCAGGCCATTCACGCCCTGATCTGCCTCGGCGTCATGATCGCGCTGATGGTGACGGATCCCGTGCCCAACGTCATAGCGGCGCTCATCGCCTGCCTGCTGATGGGCAAGTTCCGCTGCATCGACATGGAGAGCGCCTACAAGTCCATCCACTGGCCGACCCTGATCCTGATCGTCGGCATGCTGCCCTTCGCCCTGGCACTGCAGAAGACCGGCGGGGTGGATCTCATCGTCGGTGGCCTGATGGCCGCGGTAGGGGACATGGGCCCTCGCGTGATGCTGGCCAGCCTGTTCGTGCTCTGTGCGGTGATCGGGCTCTTCATCTCCAACACCGCCACCGCGGTGCTGATGGCGCCCATCGCGCTTGGCACGGCCCACCAGATGGGGATCTCGCCCTATCCCTTCGCCATGACCATCGCCATCGCCGCCTCGGCGGCCTTCATGACGCCGGTCTCGTCACCGGTCAACACCCTGGTGCTGGGCCCCGGCAACTACAGGTTCGTGGACTTCGTGCGAATAGGGGTGCCCTTCACCCTGCTGGTGATGGTGGTGAGCGTCATCGCCATTCCCTGGTTCTTCCCGTTCTGAGCGGGGAGAAGAGACAAGCGGCCTGCGGGCCGCTTTTTTGTGGCCAGCCATCCTGGCCTGGCGGGATGACGGCTTGAGCTGGCAAGGTAGTGAATAGGGAGAGAAGGCGGGAAAGAGGGGAGAAAGGGTAAATCGCGGGCACAAAAAAACCAGCCTGAGCTGGTCTGTTTGGTACTGCTATTAATGGTGCGGAAGGAGAGACTCGAACTCTCACGCCTAGGGCGCCAGAACCTAAATCTGGTGCGTCTACCAATTTCGCCACTTCCGCAATATTAATGGTGGCTATGACGGGATTCGAACCTGTGACCCTCGCATTATGAGTGCGATGCTCTAACCAACTGAGCTACATAGCCGTCTTGTATGCGACAGAGTCGTGTACAAGTAAAAATGGCTGGGGTACTAGGATTCGAACCTAGGGATGGCGAGATCAAAACCCGCTGCCTTACCGCTTGGCGATACCCCAACAGTGCCCTTCAACAGCATGAATGCCGGCAAAGAACGTTCAAAAATGGCTGGGGTACTAGGATTCGAACCTAGGGATGGCGAGATCAAAACCCGCTGCCTTACCGCTTGGCGATACCCCAACTGAACAACTTTTAAATGGTGGCTATGACGGGATTCGAACCTGTGACCCTCGCATTATGAGTGCGATGCTCTAACCAACTGAGCTACATAGCCGTCTTGTATGCGACAGAGTCGTGTACAAGTAAAAATGGCTGGGGTACTAGGATTCGAACCTAGGGATGGCGAGATCAAAACCCGCTGCCTTACCGCTTGGCGATACCCCAACAGTGCCCTTCAACAACACGAGTGCTGGCAAAGAACGTTCAAAAATGGCTGGGAAACTAGGATTTGTACCTAGGCACATTGACGAGATCAAAATCTCTCAATGCTTTCCTCAGCTTGCTACCGACAGATGAACATCGATAACCAAAAATAATGGCTGGGGTACTAGGATTCGAACCTAGGGATGGCGAGATCAAAACCCGCTGCCTTACCGCTTGGCGATACCCCAACTGAACAATATATGGTGGCTATGACGGGATTCGAACCTGTGACCCTCGCATTATGAGTGCGATGCTCTAACCAACTGAGCTACATAGCCAACCTTGCTTCCAGTGAGTCGTTGCCTCGTCACTGTGCGGCCGGAATTATGCGTATCTGGCTCTGGGGCGTCAACCCTTTTTTTGCCAGAAAAACCGAATTTGGGTGCGTTTGGCGAGTTATTGGACGCTGTCGTGCAAAAGCCCAACAATCTGGTTTTTTTTACGACATTTGCCAGCAGATCCGCAACAGATGCCCAGCAGAAAGAGGCCAGCAAATGCTGGCCTCTCATGGGGTTAGACGTTGAACAGGAAGTTCATGATATCGCCATCTTTGACGATGTAGTCTTTCCCTTCGGCGCGCATCTTGCCCGCTTCCTTGGCACCTTGCTCACCCTTGTAGGTGATAAAGTCGTCGAAGGCGATGGTCTGTGCGCGAATAAAGCCTTTTTCGAAGTCGGTGTGGATCTTGCCGGCCGCCTGCGGGGCGGTGGCACCGACCGGAATGGTCCAGGCGCGCACTTCCTTCACCCCGGCGGTGAAGTAGGTCTGCAGGTTCAGCAGCTCGTAACCGGAGCGGATCACCCGGTTCAGGCCCGGCTCTTCGATGCCCAGATCGGCCATGAACTCGGCGCGGTCGGCGTCGTCCAGCTCGGCGATGTCCGCCTCGATGGCGCAGCAGACCACGACCACCACTGCGTTCTCGGCGGTGGCGATTTCACGGACCTTGTCGAGGAAGGGGTTGTTGTCGAAGCCGTCTTCCGCCACGTTGGCGATGTACATGGTGGGCTTGAGGGTCAGGAAGTTGAGGTGGGCCACGGCCGCCAGCTCTTCCTTGTCCAGCTTCATGCCGCGGATCATCTGACCCTCTTCCAGCACAACCCGAATTTTTTCCAGGGTCTCCACTTCCAGCTTGGCATCCTTGTCGCCGCCCTTGGCACGCTTGGACTGGCGGTGGATGGCGCGCTCGCAGGCGTCCAGATCCGACAGCGCCAGCTCGGTGTTGATCACCTCGATGTCGTCGGCCGGGGAGACCTTGCCCGCCACGTGGATGATGTTGTCATCCTCGAAGCAGCGCACCACGTGGCCGATGGCCTCGGTCTCGCGGATGTTGGCCAGGAACTGGTTGCCCAGACCCTCACCCTTGGAGGCGCCTGCCACCAGGCCGGCGATGTCGACGAATTCCATGGTGGTCGGCACCACGCGCTGCGGATTGATGATGGCAGCGAGCTGGTCGAGACGCGGATCCGGCATGGGGACCACACCCGTGTTCGGCTCAATGGTGCAGAACGGGAAGTTGGCGGCTTCGATGCCGGCCTTGGTCAGCGCATTGAACAGGGTGGATTTGCCTACATTGGGCAGGCCCACGATACCGCATTTAAAACCCATGGATTGTTACCTTACTTGATGGATGCTGTGAGGGACGCCCTTGGGCGACCCATGTCATGCTTGCTCGGGCCCTGAGGCGGCAACACCGCTCATGACCCGGGTCATCTCTTGTGTGAGCCGGTGCCGACTGCGCACCGACGCGCTCTATACCTTCTCGGCCTTGAAGCTGTGCAAGCGGTTCATGGCCTTGGTCATGTCTTGCTTGAACAGGATGTCGGTGGCGCGCAGGGATTCATCCAATGCGGCCTCGATCAGGCTCTGTTCACTGCTGGGCGCCTTGGTCAGCACGAAGCCGGCGACCAGCTCCCTGGCGCCGGGATGGCCGATGCCGAGGCGCAGCCGGAAGAAGTTATTGTTGTTGCCCATCCTGGCGATGATGTCCTTGAGGCCATTGTGACCACCGTGACCGCCGCCCTGCTTGAACTTGGCGATGCCGGGGGGCAGGTCCAGTTCATCGTGGGCCACCAGCATCTCTTCCGGCGTTATCTGGTAAAACCGGGCGAGCGCCGCCACGGCCTTGCCGGAGAGATTCATGTAGGTGTTCGGGATGAGCAGCCGCACATCCTGCCCCTCGACCAGGAAGCGGGCGGTGTGGCCGAAGAACTTGGGCTCTTCACGCAGGCTGACATTGTGCCAGCGGGCCAGTTGCTCCACATACCAGGCGCCCGCATTGTGACGGGTCTTGGCATATTCGGGGCCGGGATTACCCAGCCCGACAATCAGTTTGATTTGACTTGTCACGCTTGATGTCTTCACTCGCTGCTTGCCGTGGACAGATGGCCCAGGGCAATGGGACGCAATATTCTAGCCGCCGACTGGCGATCACTCAACCAAAGCTCGGCAACCGGAGGGAATAACCCGGTAACGGGTCGCCAACGGCCGCAAAAAACGGGCCTCTCCCCGGCCCGTTTTTGCCCTGTGTCGTGGCCGGTGCCTGCTTATCTGGCCCGCAGCAGGGTGACGACGGGCTCACTCAGGGCGGTCAGGGTCGGGCGCTGCTCCTTTATGTACTGCACGAAGGAGGCCGCATCTGTGCCGCAGTTGACGGTCTCGGCCTGGCAGTCGAGCGCTTGGCCCGGTGCGTAACGGGCGCTCAGCTGATTGCCCTGTTGCACCACCTGCAGGACCGGGAAGGCGGTCAGCTGGTCCGCCACCCAGGCGAGATCCACCCGCTCGGCCCGCAGCTGCTGGGCGCGGGCCAGCGCCTGCCAGCCGTCGTTGCCGTTGGCGCTGTAGGCATTCATCACCACCCGGTAGCGCCGCTCATCGACCAGATCCTGCCATTGCCCCTCGGCCGTCTGCCACTGCAGCCGGGTCAGGGAGCCGCTCTTGCCCGGAACTGTCTCGGTGAAGCTGTAGCGCAGGTGGCCACCATAGGGGAACTTGCCGGCGTGGGCGCCGGCGGGCAGGGTGGCGGTGATGGTCTCGGTCAGCAGGGCCCGCACCTCGGCGCCGCTCAGGGTCAGCACGGCGAGCTGATTCTTGAACGGCAGCAGGCTGAGGGCCGGCTCCCCTTCGCGCAGCTCACCGGCGGGCAGATCGGCGCGCACGCCTCCCACCGCCAGCAGGGCGAAGTCGACCGGGCCGCCGGTCAGGGCCTGCACCACCGGGCGGTTGGCCCAATAGTACTGGCCCTCGGCCACCAGGGGAGCGACGGCGGAGCCGTGGCTGTCGCTGCCGTTGTCACCGGGGCGACGGGCATTTTGCAGCGGCGCCGGCAGGGTGGCAATGACGGGGCCGAACGCCTGCTCGAGCGCCGGTTTGAAGTGGCTGTCGATGATGCCGCGCAGGCGCGGGTCTTCATCCACCGTCACCAGGTTGGGCTGGGCGTCGATGAACTTGCCGGCCTGCTGGCTGCGGGTCTTGTCCAGCGGCTGCTGGCGGGCCGGATCGGCGAAGAAGTCGCGACTGGCCAGCAGCCGGTTCTGACCGTTGCAGGCGATGACGCGACCTTGCGCGTCGAAGCTGAGGCGAGCGAGGCCGATGGCCTGGGCGTAGGCGCCGGCCTGCACCACGCAGGTCAGGCCGACGCCGTCCGGGTTGGTGACCAGCGCCGCGTATTCCCCGCCGTTGCCCCAGCCGATGTTGCCAAAGTCGCCGAGCAGGCTGTGGGAGTGGCCGCCGACGATGGCGTCCAGCCCGTTCACCTCGGCCGCCAGCGCCAGATCGCGCTGGTTGCCGATGTGGGTCAGGGCGATGATGTGGTTGATCCCTCTCTGCTGCAGCAGGTCGACCGTGGCCTGGGCCGCGTCGACCTCCTTGCGAAAGCGCAGCTTGCCGACGTTGGGGGAGATGTTGGCCATGTCTTCCAGCACCAGTCCCATGACGGCGACCAGCGGTTTGTCTGCCGGCAGGTGACTGAGATCGGTGAGCGGGATCTTCTGGTTGCCATCGAAGGCATAGACCACGAACGGCTTGAGGTTGCGGGCCCGGCTCAGATCCGGATCCGCACTGGCATCCAGGTTGGCGGCCAGCACCGGGAAGTTCACCCCCTCGATGAAGCGGGCCAGCTTCTGGCTGTCGAGATCGAACTCGTGATTGCCGAGCGCCATGGCATCGAAGCCGAACTGGCTCAGCAGCTCGGCGTTGGCCATCCCCTCGTTGAGCTTGAAGTAACCGCTGCCCTGCCAGGCGTCGCCCCCGTGCAGCAGCAACAGCGGCTGATTCTTGGTGAGCGCCTCCGCCTGGTAGGCCTTCGCCATGGTCAGCAACCGGGGGTAGCCGCCGAAGCGGCTGTAGAGGGTATCCGTACTCTCCTTGCCAAAGATGGCTCCCTTCAGCTCGGCGTTGACCGGGTCGAACTGGGAGTGGGTGTCGTTCATGTGCGCCAGGGTCAGCGTGAAGGGGGCGCTCTCCTTGCCGGGCAGGCAGGCGGCGAGCAGAGTGCAGAGGGGGAGGAGTAGCAGGAGACGCGAGCACTTCATGGGGAATCCTTAACCTGTCGGGGCAGGGCAATACCGTACTGGGCTAGAAAAACAAAAACCGCCAGTCGGCGGTTTTTGTTACAACAGGGTCTATCAATGCTCGAACATGGCAGAGATGGACTCTTCGTTGCTGATCCGGCGGATGGCTTCGGCCAGCACGGTGGACAGGGTCAGCTGCTTGACCTTGCCGATCGCCTTCATCTCCGCGGTGAGCGGGATGGAGTCGGTGATGATCAGCTCGTCGATGACCGAGTTCTTGATGTTTTCCACGGCGGTGCCGGAGAAGACAGGGTGAGTCGCATAGGCGAACACACGCTTGGCGCCACGCTCTTTCAGCGCTTCGGCCGCCTTGCACAGGGTGCCGCCGGTATCGATCATGTCGTCGACGATGACGCAGTCACGGCCAGCCACGTCGCCGATCAGGTGCATGACCTGGGAGACGTTCGGGCGGGGACGACGCTTGTCGATGATGGCGATGTCGGTGTCGTCCAGCAGCTTTGCGATGGCACGGGCACGCACCACGCCGCCGATGTCCGGCGATACAACCACGGGGGATTCGAGGTTCTTGGACAGCATGTCTTCCAGCAGCACAGGGCTGCCGAACACGTTATCCACCGGGACGTCGAAGAAGCCCTGGATCTGCTCGGCATGCAGGTCAACGGTCAGCACACGGTCCACACCCACGCTGGAGAGGAAGTCGGCGACGACCTTGGCGGTGATGGGCACACGGGCGGAGCGGACGCGGCGGTCCTGACGGGCATAACCAAAGTAGGGGATAACGGCAGTAATACGGCCAGCTGAAGCACGACGCAGTGCATCCACCATGACGATCAATTCCATCAAATTGTCGTTGGTCGGGGCACAGGTGGATTGAATGATGAAGATATCGCCACCACGTACATTCTCATTGATCTGTACGCTGATCTCGCCGTCGCTAAAGCGACCTACGGCAGCATTGCCGAGTTTGATAAACAGGCGATCTGCGATCTTCTGGGCTAGTTCCGGCGTTGCGTTACCAGCAAACAGCTTCATGTCAGGCACGGTTTGAAACCTCGGGGTTGCATCCAGTATGTGGAGGGTCTGATTTAGACCCGTATCGTCTTTGGGCAAACGATTATCGCGTTGACGGGTCGGGCCACCCTAGGTTGCCACCGGCGAGGTGATGTCACAAGTCGACAGTCTGCTGCATTTGCAGTTTCCTGTCTGTGGTGTCTTGCTGAGGTATCGAGGGATGAACCCGGACACAGGAATGAGATAGCCTCTTCACTGCTCCCCGGATCGTCATCGATATGCCCATCTCAATCACCAAGAGAATGGCTGGGGTACTAGGATTCGAACCTAGGAATGGCGAGATCAAAACCCGCTGCCTTACCGCTTGGCGATACCCCAATCACTGACTTGTTGCAATGTGACGAAGAGTGGTGATATGTTCTCGCCCTTGGCGATAAACCCATCCCAGCCTTCCGGCACCCTTGCCAACACCTTCCGAGCAGCCACTTCGTCTTCAAATTGAGCAAAGACGCAGGCTCCAGTGCCCGTCATTCTTGACGGCGCGTATTCTAGCAACCAGCCGAGCGCATTGGCAACCTCGGGGTGGCGCTTTTTCACCAGCAATTCGCAATCGTTTTTCCACTCCCCCTCCAGCAGCCACTTTTTATCCAGCGAATCGGGCAATGCCATCTTGGGTGTGGCTCTGGGCAGGTCCGGATCCTGGAACACGGCGGCCGTCGCCACGTGACAATCGGGCTTGAGCACCAGATACCAGGTGCTCGGCAGCTCGACCGGTTGCAGTCGCTCACCCACCCCCTCGGCGAAGGCGGCCCGCCCGCGCACGAACACCGGCACGTCGGCCCCGAGCTGCACCCCGAGATCCGCCAGTTCGTCTTCACTCAGACCCGCCTGCCAGAGGTGATTGAGCGCCACCAGGGTAGTGGCCGCATCCGAGGAGCCGCCGCCGATGCCGCCGCCCATGGGCAGGTTTTTTTCCAGCCGGATATGGGCCCCCTGCGGGCTGGCCAATTTGTTTTGTAATAGCCGCGCTGCCCGGATGATGAGGTTCTGTTCATCGGGCACGCCGGGGATGGCCGGGCTCAGGGTGAGCAAGTCGGTGTCCGGCAGGGGATCGAACTCCAGCCAGTCGCCGTGACTGAGGAAGATGAACAGGGTCTGCAGCTCGTGATAGCCGTCCGGGCGACGGCCATTGATGTGCAGGAACAGGTTGAGCTTGGCCGGCGCGGGCCAGCGGATCGCCGTCATCGACGGGCGCTTGTCAGCGGCGGCCATCAGGGAGTCAGGGTCCATTGGTTGATCTGCAACTTGAGGCGACTGCCCTGGCCCGTCATGGTCAGCAGATGGGGCAGGCGATAGCCGGCCTGATCCCGGTAGTCGCCATAGACGATCTGCCACTGGCCATCCCGCACCGAGGCCAGGCTGGCGTCGGGATTGAGCTCGAACTCGGCCTTGCCCGGCAGCCCCTTGATCCATTCGGGCAGCCCCTGCACCGGGATGTTCCAGCCGGTGAGCTGATAGATGAGCGCCTCGGCGTCCTGGCTCTGGTGCTGCTTGCCGTCGTTGTCTATCAGGGTCACCTCGCCCTTGCTGCGGGAGAGCTCCAGGATGTGGGTGCCGACGATGCTGCTCAGATTGAGGCGATAGTCGTCGCCATCCTGTTGCCAGTTGAGGCGGGCGCTGCCCTTCTGTTGGGCGGTGATGATGGCCATCTTGCCCGACAGCTGCCAGTGAGTCAGCTGCTCGAGACGGGCGCGTTCCTGCTGCCAGTTGACCTGATCCCGCTGGGGCGAGGTGGTAGTACAGCCGGCCAGCAACAGCAGGCAGATGAGGGAGAAAATACGCAAGAACAAGGTCGTGCTCCGGATAAGAGGTTTGCCACAGTATAAGGGGCGGCCGTATCGCTTTTAAAGACTTACCCTTTCTCGTACAATTGACGGCCTTTACACCCTGTGCACGAAATGATCACCACCCACTCATGAGTCTGCTTGCCCTCGGAATCAACCACAACACCGCCAGTGTCGCCTTGCGGGAACGGGTCGCGTTTGGCCCGGACTGTATCGATCGCGCCTTGCGTGAGCTGGTGGAGCAGCCCGGTGTCAGCGAGGCGGTGATCGTCTCCACCTGCAACCGCACCGAGCTGTATTGCAGCCTGGAGCGTGGCGAGGGGGAGCAGGTGCTGCACTGGCTGCAGGCCTTCCACAAGCTGGATGCGGCCGAGGTGGTCTCCGCCATCTACCAGCATCGGGACGAAGAGGCGGTGCGCCACCTGATGCGGGTCGCCTGCGGCCTCGACTCCCTGGTGTTGGGGGAGCCGCAGATCCTGGGGCAGATCAAGCAGTCCTACGCCCATGCCCAGCAATCCGAGGCGCTGAAGGGATCCCTTGAGCGGCTGTTCCAGAAATCCTTCTCGGTGGCGAAACGGGTGCGTACCGATACCGAGATCGGCGCCAGTGCCGTGTCGGTGGCCTTCGCCGCCGTGAGCCTGGCCCGCCGCATTTTCTCCGATCTCTCCCAGACCAAGGTGCTGCTGATCGGCGCCGGCGAGACCATAGAGCTGGTGGCCCGTCACCTGCGCGAGCAGAACGTCACCCGGATGATGGTGGCCAACCGCACCCTGCAGCGGGCCCAGCTGCTGGCCGAGGAGTTCGGTGCCCAGGTGATGACCCTGGAAGAGATCCCGGACTACCTGCACGAGGCGGACATCGTCATCAGCTCGACCGCCAGCCCCCTGCCCATCCTCGGCAAGGGCATGGTGGAGCGCGCGCTCAAGGCCCGCCGCAGCCGACCCATGTTCCTGGTGGACATCGCCGTGCCGCGGGACATCGAGGCCGAGGTGGATGAGCTGTCCGATGCCTATCTCTACACGGTGGACGATCTGCAGGGCATCATCGAGCAGAACCTCGAGACCCGCAAGAAGGCCGCGGCCGAGGCGGAGCTCATAGTGCAGGAAGAGCGCGACGACTTCATGGGCTGGTATCGCAGCCAGCACTCGGTGGATCTCATTCGCGATTACCGGCACCAATCCCAGCAGGTCGCCGACGAGGAGCTGCAGCGCGCCTTGCTGGCCTTGCAGCAGGGCGAGAGCGCCGAGCAGGCGCTCAAGGCCATGGCCCATCGCATCACCAACAAGTTGATCCACGCACCGACCCAGGCCTTGCGCCAGGCGGCAGCCCAGGGCGATGCCCACAAGCTGTCCCAGCTGCGGCAGGTGCTGGGGTTGTCACAAGAGTCATAGTGCCGGGGTGGCCAGCCGGCCGTCCCTACCTCCATCGAGAACACAAGATTTATGAATCCGTCACTGATCAGAAAGCTGGAAGGCCTCATCGAGCGCCACGAAGAAGTTCAGGCCCTGCTCGGCGAGCCCGGCGTGGCCTCGGATCAGGATCGCTACCGCGCCCTGACCCGGGAATATGCCCAGCTGGAAGATATCGTTCACGCCTTCCAGCGCTTCCGCCAGGCCGAAGACGATCTGGAGACCACCAAGCTGATGCTGGAGGACGCCGACAGCGACTTGCGCGAGATGGCGCAGGAGGAGCTGCCGCTGGTCAAGGCCGCGCTGGAGGAGCAGGAGCAGGCGCTGCAGGTGATGCTGCTGCCGCGCGACCCCAAGGATGACAACAACTGCTACCTGGAGATCCGCGCCGGGGCCGGCGGTGACGAGGCGGCGATCTTCGCCGGCGATCTGTTCCGCATGTATTCCCGTTACGCCGAGCGCCAGGGCTGGCGCGTCTCCATCGTCAGCTGCAACGACGGCGAGCACGGTGGCTACAAGGAGGTGATCGCCAAGGTAGACGGCGAGCGCGTCTACGGTCGACTCAAGTTCGAGTCCGGCGGCCATCGCGTGCAGCGGGTGCCGGAGACCGAATCCCAGGGCCGGGTGCACACCTCCGCCTGTACCGTGGCCGTGCTGCCGGAAGTGCCGGAAGCCGAGCAGATCGAGATCAATACAAACGACCTGAAGATAGACACCTTCCGCGCCTCCGGGGCCGGTGGTCAGCACGTCAACAAGACGGATTCCGCCATCCGCATCACCCACCTGCCGACCGGGCTGGTGGTGGAGTGCCAGGATGAGCGCTCCCAGCACAAGAACCGCGCCAAGGCGATGTCGGTGCTCTCCGCCCGCCTGCAGGCGGCCGAGGACGAGCGCCACCGCGCCGCCGAGCAGAGCACCCGCCGCAACCTGGTGGGCTCTGGCGATCGCTCCGAGCGCATCCGCACCTACAACTACCCCCAGGGGCGCCTGTCCGAGCACCGCATCAACCTCACCCTCTACCGGCTGGGGGAGATCCTGGAAGGGGATCTCGACTGCGTGATCACCCCGCTGGTGCAGGAATACCAGGCCGATCAGCTCGCCTCCCTGGCGGAAAACAGCTAGTGCTGAACCGACGGCCGCGCGCTCCTGGCGCGATCACCCTGGCGGAGAACCACTGATGCAGATCCAGCAGGCCCGCGCGCACATCATGGCGACCCTGGCCTCCGGGGAATCCCCCCGTGCCGACGCCGATGCGCTGCTCTGCCATCTGCTGGGCTGCCGGCGCAGCTATCTGATGACCTGGCCGGAGCGCGAGCTCGATGGCGCCCAGCAGGCGACCCTGGCCGGCTGGCTCGTCCGCCGGCTGGCCGGCGAGCCCATCGCCCATCTGGTGGGGGAGCGTGAGTTCTGGTCGCTGCCCCTCAAGGTGAGCCCGGCCACCCTGATCCCGCGCCCCGACACCGAGGTGCTGGTGGAGCAGGCGCTGGCCCGACTCCCAGCCGGCCCCTGCAGCCTGCTGGATCTCGGCACCGGCACCGGCGCCATCGCGCTCGCGCTCAAATCCGAACGGCCCGATGCGACTGTGTGGGCGGTGGACAGAATGCCCGAGGCGGCCGCCCTGGCCCGCCACAACAGCGCGGCGCTGGCGCTGCCCATAGAGGTGCGGGACGGCAGCTGGTTCGAGCCACTGGCGCAGGCCCCGCGCTTTGATCTGATCGTCTCCAATCCGCCCTATATCGACGGGGCGGATCCCCATCTGGATGAGGGTGACGTGCGCTTCGAGCCCCGCTCCGCCCTGGTGGCGGACGAGCAGGGGCTGGCGGATATCCGCCTCATAGTGGCGCAGGCGCCGGCCCATCTGGTGCCCGGCGGCTGGCTGCTGCTGGAGCACGGCTGGGATCAAGGGGAAGCGGTGCGTCAACTTCTGCTGCAGCATGGCTACCAGCAGGTGGCAACCGTGCGCGATTATGGCGATAACGAGCGGGTGACCCTGGGGTGCCTGGCTCAATCCTGAGTGAGGGCAGGCCCGGGCCTGCCCTATTTGTGCAAGGACAGGTTATGTATGTTGTTCTCAAGCATCTGCATCTGATGCTGATAGCATCGGCGGTGCTGATGTTTATACTGCGCTTTTACTGGGTTCAGACCAGCGGCACCGGCCGCGCTTACAGCCGCGGGGTCATGCAGCTGAGCGGCTGGCTCAACGGGCTGGTGGTGCTCTCCGGCGTGCTGCTGTGCATGGTGCTGGATCTCAACCCGCTCAACAACGGCACCCCCTGGCTCAGCGAGAAGCTGACCGCCATCCTGGTGGTGGCATTCTTAGGCATGATGGCGCTGCGCCTGGCCCGCAGCAATACCATCCGCTGGTTTGCCTTCCTGGGAGCCCTGGGGTGGCTGTTCTTTATTGCCAAGCTCGCGGTGCTGAAGCAGGCCAGTCTGTTCGGTTAGGAATGATGACGATGATACGTGTGGACGAATGGACCGACTTCGAGGCCCATGATCTGGCCGAGCTGGCGCTTTCCGTCAGCGACGAGATCCTGGGTCGAACCGGCTCTGGCGAGGCCGAGCTGGCCCACCTCGATAGCTGGCTGGACGAGACGATTACCGAGGGCAACTGTGACGAGGTGCGCCGCCAGCTGCTGCAGGGCTTCTACCAGTCCCTGGGCTTTCGGGGCGACTGGCAGGATTACTTCTCGGCCATCAACTGCGATCTGGCCCAGGTGCTGGCGCGCAGGCAGGGCATTCCGGTGAGCCTCGGCATCCTCATCATCCAGCTGGGCCGCAAGATAGGCCTGGATGTGGAGGGGATCTGCTTCCCCGGCCACTTCCTGGTGAGCTTCGCCGGCAGCGAGGGGGAGGTCTATGTGGACCCCTTCAACGGCGATGAGCTGAGCCGGCACCACATCGAGCTGCTGCTGCGCGGCGCCCTCGGCAATCTGGCGACCCTGAGCGATGACCATCTGCAGCCCTGCGGGCAGTGGGAGATCATCGAGCGGCTGCTCAACGTCAGCAAGGGCGCCCTGCTGCGGGAGGATCGCATGACAGAGGCGCTGCGCTGCAGCGAGCTGCTGCTGCGCATGAAGCCAGGCGATCCGCTGGAGACGCGGGATCGGGGCTTCATCTACGAGCAGCTCGACTGCCCCCGCTTCGCCGCCGACGACTTTGAATACTTCATTGAACAATGCCCGGACGATCCGGTGGCCGATGTGCTGAAGACTCAGCTGGCCTCGCTGGATCTTAGCCCCAAGCCCCTCCATTAAGGATGCCTGAGATGGAACAGAAAAATATCAAGATCAACGACATCGATGTGGCCAACGACAAGCCGTTCGTGCTGTTTGGCGGCATGAACGTGCTGGAATCCCGCGACATGGCGATGGCGGTGTGCGAGAAGTACGTGGAAGTGACCAGCAAGCTTGGCATCCCGTTCGTGTTCAAGGCGAGCTGGGACAAGGCCAACCGCTCCTCCATCCACTCCTACCGGGGACCGGGTCTGGAAGAGGGGATGAAGATCTTCCAGGAGCTCAAGGCGACCTTCGGCATGCCGGTCATCTCGGATCTGCATGAGGTGCATCAGGCCAAGCCGGTCGCCGAGGTGGTGGACGTGATCCAGCTGCCCGCCTTCCTGGCGCGCCAGACCGATCTGGTGGAGGCCATGGCCCGCACCGGCAACGTCATCAACATCAAGAAGCCGCAGTTCCTCAGCCCGAGCCAGATGAAGAACATCACCGACAAGTTCGAGGAGTGCGGCAACGATCGCCTGATCCTGTGCGAACGCGGCGCCAACTTCGGTTATGACAACCTGGTGGTGGACATGCTGGGCCTGGGCGTGATGAAGAAGAGCACCGGCGGCTATCCGGTGATCTTCGACGTGACCCACTCCCTGCAGTGCCGCGATCCGCTGGGGGCCGCCTCCGGTGGCCGCCGCGAGCAGGTGGCCGAGCTGGCCCGCGCCGGCATGGCGGTTGGCCTGGCCGGCCTGTTTATCGAATCTCATCCCGATCCGAAAGTGGCCCGCTGCGATGGCCCGAGCGCTCTGCCGCTGGACAAGCTGGAAGGTTTCTTGAAGCAGATGAAGGCGATCGACGACCTCATCAAGGGCTTCGAGCCCCTCGATACCTCCATCTGATCCACGGTTCAGCTTCCGTGATGAAAAATGCCCCGCCATGCGGGGCATTTTTATATCCAGAATGTTTTCATTAAGGTCCAAAATAAATCACCGACCAAATATATCATGGTTGCCGTGGTGTTAATGATGTTAAATATGTTGTGTGATTAATGTCTCTTAATTGCTTTTTATAACGTGTGAAAGTGGCGCCGTTACGATGACGAAATAGCATGAAGCAGGCGAGAGAATGGTGATATCTCGTTACGGGCTCCTGCATGCTTATTTCTGCCATATCGCTGTCAATTAATTAACAGGACGTTAATCATGCACAAGAAAATATTCAGCAGCCTTTATTTTCAGGTGTTGCTCGCGATCACCCTGGGGGTGTGTCTGGGGCATATCTATCCCGATCTCGGCGCGGATATGAAGCCACTGGGCGATGGCTTCGTGAAATTAATCAAGATGATCATTGCCCCCGTCATCTTCTGTACCGTGGTGACCGGCATCGCCGGCATGGAGAGCATGAAGGCGGTGGGGAAAACCGGTGCCATCGCGCTGCTCTACTTTGAAGTGGTGAGCACCATCGCCCTGGTCATCGGCCTGTGTGTGGTCAACCTGCTGCAGCCCGGGGTCGGCATGAACGTGGATCCCGCCACTCTGGATGCCAGCTCCATCTCGGCCTATGCCGAGCAAGCCAAGTCGCAGGGCATCATCGCCTTCCTGCTGGACGTGATCCCGGGCAGCGTGATCGGCGCCTTTGCCAGTGGCAATATATTGCAGGTGCTGTTATTTGCGGTGTTGTTCGGCTTTTCCCTGCACCATATCGGCGAGAAGGGTAAATTAATCTTCAATGTCATCGACAGCTTCTCCCAGGTTATTTTCGGCATCATCAACATGATCATGAAATTGGCACCGGTTGGGGCCTTTGGTGCCATGGCGTTTACCATAGGGAAATACGGTATCGGCTCACTGGTTCAGCTCGGCCAGTTAATTGCCTGCTTCTATGTGACCTGCCTGCTGTTTATCTTCATGGTGCTGGGCAGTATTGCCAGGGCCAATGGTTTCAGCATCCTGCGCTTTATTGCCTATATCAAGGAAGAGCTGCTGATCGTGCTGGGGACCTCCTCTTCCGAATCCGTATTGCCCCGCATGCTGGTCAAGATGGAGGCGCTCGGCTGCAAGAAGTCGGTGGTGGGTCTGGTGATCCCGACCGGCTACTCCTTCAACCTGGACGGTACCTCCATCTATCTGACCATGGCGGCCATCTTCATCGCCCAGGCGACCAACACGCCGCTGGACCTGTTCCAGCAGATCACCCTGCTGGTGGTGCTGCTCATCTCCTCTAAGGGGGCGGCCGGGGTCACCGGCAGTGGCTTCATCGTGCTGGCGGCCACCATCTCGGCGGTGGGGCACCTGCCGCTCGCCGGGTTGGCGCTGATCCTGGGAATAGATCGCTTCATGTCGGAGGCGCGCGCCCTGACCAACCTCATCGGCAACGGCGTCGCCACCCTGGTGGTGGCCCGTTACTGCGATCAACTCGATGAGCAGCAGATGCACGAGGTGCTCGCCAATGGGCCTGCCGTGAAGGTCGAGCAGCATTGAGGGGGCAGGGGGAGCGGGGCGGCCATCGCCAAGCCGTCAAGACTTGCCTTTGACCCCTCTGCCATCGAGCCTGGGTCTGCTAGGAATAGTCATGCATAAAAAAACGGCCCGAGAGGGCCGTTTTTCGTGGAAGCTGTTATCGCCGGGCGAATTACAGGCTCTTGGTGAAGGTGCGGGTGATCACGTCACGCTGCTGTTCCGGGGTCAGGGCGTTGAAACGCACGGCGTAGCCGGAGACACGGATGGTGAGCTGCGGATACTTCTCCGGATTGGCGATGGCCTCTTCCAGGGTCTCACGGCTCAGCACGTTGACGTTCAGGTGTTGGCCACCCTCGACCATCGGCTCGGTCTGTACCGGCAGCTCGCGATATTCGAACTGGCCCAGGTCGGACAGTGCGACTTCCTGATCGGCGGCGAAGCTGTCGCCCTTGGCGCAGATGCAACGAGCCTGTTGCTTCTCTTCGTCCAACAGCCAGAAAGAGTTCAGCAGTGCGGCGTTGGCGGACTGGGTGATTTGGATGCCCTTGATCATGGTATGACTCCTCATAGGAAAGCGGATTCAACGGTAAGAACATTACCCTGATGTTTTTAAACCACCTTGATGACAGGATGATTTAATGGGCCTTGCCTTACACCTTTACTTCGTTGGGGTCATATATACCACGATGGTAATAATACGAAAATTGATCCAAATCAAAAAATACGCAGATAACGCCGGATGCATAGAGTTAAATCATTGAGCTTAATCAAAATTGAATCATTTTTATGATTTATTAAGATGCATTGATTATGCATTTTTTATTTATCAAATCTAGTAATTTAACTACATCTTATGGTGTCACCGACCGCTAAAACCGGGGTAGGTTAGTCGCAGTTGAGCCTCTTCACCTGTTAGTGCAATCAGGGGGCAACAGCAACAGCAACAGCAACAGCAACATAAGCAGAAGGGGGAGTTCCGGCGGTGGTGTGCACGAAGCGCGGATAGCGCTCCATAGCGACGGGGAGGGCTGCGTCACTGGCAGCCGCCGCCCACGGCTCGGCTTGAGGGGGCGTCTGTGGTGCGCGCGAGGCCTAGAAAGCATAGAGAGGAGCCGTTCGCGCCAAGGCGCCTCAACCCAGAGCAGGGAGGGTGTCCGACCGTCCCCGACCCATCGGCAGGCCGAGTCGCGGTTGCGTCTTGTGGCCTTGGCCCCTATCCTGAGCCCCTTGCCGTTTCATTGAGGAGACCGGGGTGCTGACCTGGAAAGATGTGATTGGTTCTGAGAAAGAGCAGGACTATTTCAAGACGACGCTGGCGACCGTCAGGAGCGAGCGGGAGACGGGTAAGGTGATCTATCCCCCCGCCACCGAAGTGTTCAATGCCTTCAAGCTGACCGAGCTGGACGAGGTCAAGGTGGTGATCCTGGGACAAGATCCCTATCACGGGCCGGATCAGGCCCATGGCCTCTGCTTCTCCGTGCTGCCCGGCGTGCGCACGCCCCCCTCGCTGGTCAACATCTACAAGGAGATGCAGCGGGATCTGCCGGGCTTTGTCACCCCCAGCCACGGTTTCCTGGAGTCCTGGGCCAGCCAGGGGGTGCTGCTGCTCAACACCGTGCTGACGGTGCAGGCAGGCATGGCCCACTCCCACGCCCACCTGGGCTGGGAGACCTTCACCGATAGGGTCATCGAGCAGGTCAACGCCAGCCGCCAGGGCGTGGTCTTCCTGCTGTGGGGGGCCCACGCCCAGAAGAAGGGCCGCATCATAGATCGCACGCGCCACCATGTGCTGAGCGCGCCCCATCCCAGCCCGCTCTCCGCCCATCGCGGCTTCATCGGCTGCGGTCACTTCTCCGAAACCAACCGCCTGCTGACCCAGCAGGGCATGAGCCCCATCAACTGGCTCTCGGTCTGCGAATAACCGAAGCCTTCCCTGCGAAACTGTCCCTGTTTGTACGCCTACCCCGGTGTGTAAACAGGGATGCTCTGGGCGTAAAGTGGCGATGGATGTGGTCAAAGCACTAGGGTATACGAGAAGGGATTGTCTGCGTCAGATTTGATTGAGTGCAAAGTTGGCGCAATAAATGACCGTATACTCGAAGCAGGATTTTTTCATTTCAGTGCCAAGGAGTGCCCATGTTATCCAGTCTGCATAAGGATCACCTCAACATCGCCAAGCTGCTGCAACTGCTGAAATACAAGCTTGCCGCGATACGCAGCGAACAGCAGATCAGCTACTTCCTGATCCGGGACGTGGTGGATTATTTGCGGGAGGTGTCCGACACCTATCACCATCCCAAGGAGGATCTGATCTATGACTACTACCTGAAATACCGGGTAGTGGAAGGGGAGGTGGCGAACCGGCTGCAGGAGGAGCACGCCCGCCTGCTGGAGGCCGGTACCGAGCTCAAGGAGATGGTGGAGATGATCCTGATGGATGCCGTCATCCCGCTGGATCAGTTCACGACCCGGCTGGAGCAGTTCATCGACCAGCAGGAGGCGCACATGCACTACGAGGAGGGGGTGATCTTCCCCCATCTGCGCGATTCCCTGACCGAAGATGACTGGCGTCAGCTCGAGCAGGTCTGGCAGAACCGGGCCATCAATGATCCCCTGTTCGGGGCCGAGGTGAGCCAGCACTTCCAGGCGCTGTCCAAACAGCTGTCCTTGCCGCTCTCGCCCTGATCGCCAGGGGTCAAAAACAACGCCCCGGCTTGGCCGGGGCGTTGTTTTTACAGTTCCAGCTCGTCCGAGCCTTGGTCGGCGATGCCGGTGGGATACAACATCTTCTGCATTTCAACGCCTCGTGCTTAGCCCGGGACGCTGTTTTTTACAGCTCCAGCTCTTCCGAGCCTTCGTAGGCGATATCGATGGATTGCAGCTCCTTCTGCAGGCGGTGCTTGTCTTTCAACGCCTCGATCTCACGCCATTTACGTTTCTTTCCCGTTGTCCCGCGGCTACGCGAACCCAGTTCAACTACCTCGTCAAAATCGAAGCTGAACATTTCCATGGCGCCCTCCTTGGTTTTATCGTTTTCACCACTCGTATAACATAACGCCATTAAAAATAAAACGTTTTCGTGACGCTCTCGTGACAATCGGAGGGCGCGCATAAAAAAACCGGGCCCCCTCGCGGGAGCCCGGTTTTTATCGGGGTGAGCCCCCTATCAGAGGCGACCGGCCAGCATGGTTTCCAGCTTGCCCTGGTCGACGGCGAACATGCGGATGCCTTCGGCCAGCTTCTCGACGGCCATGGCGTCCTGGTTCAGCTCCCAGCGGAATTCGGCTTCGCTCAGCGGAGCCGGTTTAGCCTTGCGCTCGCCGGTGTAGTTCAGCTTGCGCACCACGGCGCCTTCGCTCTTGCTCAGCTCTTCCAGCAGGGCAGGGCCTATGGTCAGGCGGTCACAGCCGGCCAGTTCCAGGATCTCGCCGGTGTTGCGGAAGCTGGCACCCATGACCACGGTCTGGTAGTCGTGCTGCTTGTAGTAGTCGTAGATGGCGGTGACGGAGACCACGCCCGGATCTTCGCTCGCGCTGTAGTCACGGTTGTGCTTGGCCTTGTACCAGTCGAGGATGCGGCCCACGAAGGGGGAGATCAGGAAGGCGCCGGCCTCGGCACAGGCACGGGCCTGGGCGAAGGAGAACAGCAGGGTCAGGTTGCACTGGATACCCTCTTTCTCCAGCACCTCGGCGGCACGGATCCCTTCCCAGGTGGAGGCCAGCTTGATCAGGATGCGATCGTTGGTGATGCCGGCTTCGTTGTAGAGGCGGATCAGCTTGCGCGCCTTGGCGATGCTGGCGTCGGTATCGAAGGAGAGACGGGCATCCACCTCGGTGGAGATGCGGCCCGGGACGATTTTCAGCACTTCCAGACCGATGTTGACCGCCAGCTTGTCGCCCGCGTCGATGATTTGCTGTGCCTTGTCCTGGCTCTGGGCCTTGGCCCAGTGGATGGCGTCTTCGATCAGTGCCGCGTATTCGGGGATCTCGGATGCCTTCAACACCAGGGAGGGGTTGGTGGTGGCATCGATGGGCTGGTAGCGCTTGATGGCTTCGATATCGCCGGTATCGGCAACAACAGTGGTCAGGGCTTTCAGCTGGGTTAATTTATCGGCCATAGCAAATATCATCTCTATATGAGGGAGCAATCCCAGGGGTTGCGGGCGTGAGACGACTGTTCTGAAATAAAATTACAAAACCCCGGCGACTCAGGCTCAGAAAAGCACGATGGGGGCGACCCATCGCCATTGCCTGCCTAATTAATACGGATGTGGCGCATCCTGCAATAGGGGGCCTTGTATGCGAATCGTCCAGGCGCCGGCAATGGTGGGGAAGGGTAGGCAAAAGTGTTTGATAAAAAACAACTTTTATTGATTCCCCTGGACGTGGCCCGGGGCCGAATAAAAGCAACTTTTTTAGTTGATTATCCATTCTGTGAATAGGGTCACATAAATAGTGTTATCAGCTACTTGAAATTTAATTACGTGTAAAACGTTTGGCGCCGCCACGGCCTCAGGCGCGGGATCCCGGGGCAAACGCTTGCCTCTCTCTCGTCTGGGTTTAATCCTCATTTGCTGCCATGGCATCCCGTGGGTGATTGGTTCTCTTTTGAGGCTAATTTGTCGCGCGATTGATATGGCGCTAAAAATTGTTGAATATTTGCGTGATAAATGAAGCATTTTTGCATCTAAGCGCTCGTTTTTTGCTTTGTCAGTGAGCTGAATCACTATTCTGAACTCCCTCCCTATGCTAGATTCCGCCCCTTTAGCGCAGCGCTAATTCGGAAACTGACAGAGAGCGGCCAGCGCAGACTGGCCATGGATGTGATAACAACGAGAGAATTATGGACACCTTGATCGCAATGATTAACGACCTGATGTGGGGAGCTGTGCTCATCTACCTGCTGATTGGGGTCGGTATCTTTTTCACCTTCCGCCTGGGGTTTATCCAGGTCCGTCACTTCGGCCACATGTTCTCGGTATTGCGCAATAGCCGCAAATCCGACAAGGCTGGCATCTCCTCCTTCCAGGCACTCTGTACCAGCCTTGCCGCCCGCGTGGGTACCGGCAACCTGGCCGGTGTGGCCGTCGCCATCTATCTGGGTGGCCCGGGCGCCATCTTCTGGATGTGGCTGATCGCCTTCATCGGTATGGCCACCGCCTTCGTGGAAAGCACCCTGGCCCAGCTCTACAAGGTCAAGGACGAGGACGGCAACTACCGTGGCGGCCCGGCCTATTACATGGAGCGCGGCCTCGGCATGCGCTGGATGGGGGTGGTGTTCTCCCTCTGTCTGCTGCTGGCATTCGGCCTGGTGTTCAACGCGGTGCAGGCCAACTCCATCAGCCTGGCCATGAACGTGGCCTTCGGTATCCCTGACTGGGCCACCGGTCTGGCGCTGGTGATGCTCTCCGGCCTCATCATCTTCGGCGGCATCCGTGGCATCGCCCGTTTCGCCGAGCTGGTGGTACCCTTCATGGCACTGGCCTACATCCTGATGGCGCTGTTCGTGGTGGCGATGAACATCAGCGAATTGCCAGGGGTGTTTGTGCTGATCATCAAGTCTGCCTTCGGCATCGAGCAGGCGGGTTCCGGCGCCATGGGTTATGCCATCTCCCAGGCGATGATCAACGGCATCAAGCGCGGCCTGTTCTCCAACGAGGCGGGCATGGGCTCTGCCCCCAACGCCGCCGCGACCGCGACCCCCTATCCGCCGCACCCGGCCTCACAAGGCTATGTGCAGATGCTGGGGGTGTTCCTGGACACCATCGTCATCTGTACCTGTACCGCCGCCATCATACTGATGTCCGGTCAGTTTGAGCCGGGCTCAGGGGTGACCGGGGTCGAGCTGACCCAGCGTGCGCTCTCCTCCCAGATCGGTGGCGGTGGCAACATCTTCATCGCGGCGGCGATCTTCTTCTTCGCCTTCACCTCCATAGTCGCGAATTACTCCTACGCCGAGACCAACCTGGTGTTCCTCGAGCACAACCACAAGGGCGGCCTGATGCTGTTCCGGATGTTCGTGCTGGGCATGGTGATGTTCGGCTCGGTGGGCGAGCTGCCGACCGTGTGGGCCCTGGCGGATGTCTCCATGGGGATGATGGCCATCGTCAACCTGGTGGCCATACTGCTGCTCTCCGGCGTCGCCATCAAGCTGGCCAAGGATTACAACGATCAGCTCAAGCTGGGTCGCGTCCCCACCTTCGATGCCAACAAGTACCCGGAGATCCGCAGCCAACTGGAAGCTGGGATCTGGGACAACCCGCCCAAGAGCAAGCAGGCCTGAGTCCTGGGTTGATCCGGTTGGGTAATGAAAGAGGGGAGCCATGGGCTCCCCTCTTCATATGGCTTCATGGGCCCTGCCCGGAGCGTGGGAAGCGGTGAGCCTGGGCCTGCCTGGTGTCGGCCGAGGAGGCGGGCGGCCTCCATTCGGTATCGGCACCGCCACTTCACGCGACTTCACATCCAGCACACCTTGGCCGGCTATGCTGGCCTCACCGCTCGTCGCGCGTGCGGCGGGCCCGACAGATGAGAGGATAAAATGACCATGCAACAACACTTGCGGATGACATTGCTGACGGCGAGCACGCTGCTGTGGGCTGGCCAGACGCTGGCCGCCACGGCATCAAACCCGACCCAGGCCGACCCCCTGCGTCAGATGGTCGATGCCACCATCCAACCCCTGCTGAAGGAGTACCGGATCCCGGGCATGGCGGTGGCCCTGCTCAAGGATGGCAAGGCCCACTACTTCAACTACGGTCTGGCCAATAGGGCGACGGGAGACAGGGTCAGCGAGCAGACCCTGTTCGAGATTGGCTCGGTCAGCAAGACCCTGACGGCCACGCTTGGGGCTTATGCCGTGGTAAAGGGGGGCTTCCAGCTGAATGACAAGGTGAGCCAGCACGCCCCCTGGCTCAAGGGCTCTGCCTTCGACGGCATCACCATGGCCGAGCTGGCCACCTACAGCGCGGGTGGCCTGCCGCTGCAATTCCCCGACGAGGTGGATTCGGCCGACAAGATGCAGGCTTACTACCGCCAGTGGACGCCAGCCTACCCGGCGGGCACCCATCGTCAGTACTCCAACCCCAGCATAGGGCTGTTCGGCCATCTCGCGGCGAGCAGCCTGGGGCAGCCCTTCGAGCAGCTGATGACGGGGACCTTGCTGCCCGGGCTCGGCCTGCACCACAGCTATCTCAGGGTGCCCGACACCGCCATGGCGGACTATGCCTATGGCTACGCCAAGGAAGACAAGCCCATCAGGGTCAATCCCGGGGTGCTGGCGGACGAGGCCTATGGCATCAAGACCAGCTCGGCGGATCTGCTGAAGTTTGTCGGCGCCAACCTGGCATTTGATGGTGATGAGGCGCTGCAAAAGGCGATAGCCATGACCCACACCGGCTTCTATGCGGTGGGTGAGATGACTCAGGGGCTGGGGTGGGAGAGCTATGCCTATCCCGTCACCGGGCAGGCGCTGTTGACGGGCAACTCACCGGCGATCAGCCTCGAGACCAATCCGGTCACGGGGTTTGCGACGCCAAGGGTGATGGGCGAACAGCGGCTCTATAACAAGACCGGCTCGACCAATGGCTTCGGTGCCTATGTGGCCTTCGTGCCCGCCAGGGGGATAGGCATCGTCATGCTGGCCAATCGGAACTACCCCAATGCGGCGCGGGTCGAGGCGGCCTATACCATCTTGCAGCAGCTGGATCTGTAATAAAAAAAGCGCCGGGGATGGGCCCCGGCGCTTTTGATTCCTATCCGACAGAGAGGGGGGCAGCCCCCCTCAGTACTGCTCTTCCATCCAGGCTTCGACGATCAGCTGGGCGGAGACGCCATCCACGCTGCCCTTGTCGAGGGCCTTGTAGCCGCCGCGTTCGAACAGCCGGGCACGGGCGTCTGTGGTGGTGAGCCGCTCATCCTTGAACTCCACCGGTTTGCCGAAGCGGCCATGCAGGCGGTTGCCGAACTTGCGGGCCCGCACCGTGATCTCCTGATCGGTGCCGTCCATGTTCAACGGCAGGCCGACGACCAGCAGGTCCGGTTGCCACTCCTTGATCACTTTCTCGATCTCGTCCCAGTTGGGAATACCGTCGTTGGCCTTGAGGGAACGAAGGGGTTGGGCCGTGCCCGTGAGCTCCTGGCCGATGGCGACGCCGATACTCTTGGTGCCGTAGTCAAAGCCCATGATGCTGCGTGATGACATGGAGTTCCTCAATACTGGGTAAATGAAAAGGGGCCTCTGGGGCCCGCTTGGCAAGAAATTAGCTATGCCCCACCTGACTGGACAGATGCAGGGGATTGACTCCAATGCTGGCGGCGGCCTGTTGCCAGCGTTGGTGAATGGGGGTGTCGAACACCAGCTTGGGGTTGGGGGGGATCACCAGCCAGGAGCCGTCCACCAGCTCCTGCTCGAGCTGTCCCGCACTCCAGCCGGCGTAGCCGAGGGCGACCAGCCAGTGATCCGGGGCCTGCTCGGTGCCGAGGGTCTCGAGGATGTCCTTGGAGGTGGTGACCATCATCTCGTCGCTCACCTGCAGGGTGGAGCTGAAGCCCGGCCGGAAGCTGTGCAGCACGAAGCCGCGATCCGCATGGACCGGGCCGCCTTGCAGCACGGGCTGCTTCATCTCCGGGCTGGCGGGCGGGGTCAGCTTGAGCTTGGTCAGCATGGTATCCAGCGCCATGTCGACCGGAATGTTGACCACCAGCCCCATGGCCCCCTCGCTGCTGTGCTCGCACAGATAGACCAGGGAGCGTTCGAAGTAGGCGTCAGAGAGGCTCGGCATGGCGAGCAGAAAATGGTTTTGCAGTGTTTGCATAGTGGCCAAATAGTGCAAAGGTGTTTGGGATGATTATGGCAGTTGGGGGCGTCCGGCAAAACCGCTTTTTCGCGCCAGGGGCCTGAAGTTGGGCGCCGGCGCGCAAAAGATTGAACAGGGGCCGCGAGGGCCCCTGAGTGGCATCACTCGGCCAGACGGCGTTCGATGGCGTCCATCAGCATGCCGGTGATGGAGACGTCGAAGGCGGCCTCGATCTCGCGGATGCAGGTCGGGCTGGTGACGTTAATCTCGGTCAGCCGATCGCCGATGATGTCGAGCCCGACGAAGATGAGGCCCTTGGCCTTGAGGGTGGGGCCGACCGCACGGGCGATGGCCCAGTCCGCCTCGCTCAAGGGGCGCGCCTCACCGCGGCCACCGGCCGCCAGGTTGCCACGGGTCTCGCCCTGGGCCGGGATGCGGGCCAGGCAGTAAGGCACCGGCTCGCCGTCCACCACCAGCACCCGCTTGTCACCCTGCTTGATGGCGGGCAGATAGGTCTGCGCCATGCAGTACTGACTCCCATGTTCTGTAAGAGTCTCAATGATCACCCCGACGTTGGCGTCGTCTTCCTTCATGCGGAAGATGGAGGCGCCACCCATGCCGTCAAGGGGCTTGAGGATCACGTCCTTGTGCTCGGCGTGGAAGGCCCGCAGCTTGTCGGCCCGACGGGTGACGAGGGTGGTCGGGGTGTGCTCGGCAAACCAGGCGGTGTAGAGCTTCTCGTTGGCGTCGCGCAGGCTCTGGGGCTTGTTGACGATGAGGGTGCCCTCATCCTCGGCCCGCTCCAGCATGTAGGTGGCATAGATGAATTCGGTGTCGAAGGGAGGATCCTTGCGCATCAGGATCACGTCCAGGCTGGAGAGGGGTTGATCGACCACCTCACCCAGCTCGTACCACTTGGCCGGGTTCTGCTCCACCGTGAGGGGACGCATGGTGCCAAAGGCGCGGCCCGCCTCCATGTAGAGATCCGCCATCTCCAGATAGAACAGCTCGTAGCCACGGCGCTGGGCTTCCAGCAGCATGGCGAAACTGGAGTCTTTCTTGATATTGATGGCCGAGATGGGGTCCATCACTATGCCGAGTTTAATGGTCATCCGAATATCCTTCTGGTAGCTCGATTGCGTTTGAGATTGTCAGAACCCGTTTCAGGCCAGATCGCCAAACCGGCACTGCAGCGCGGTAATGGCGGTCAGGGCGGCGGTTTCGGTGCGCAGCACCCGCGGTCCCAGCAGCATCTCTTTGAAATCTTCCTGCACAGTACGGGCGATCTCGTCGCTGGACAAGCCGCCTTCCGGGCCTATCAGCAGGCGCACGCCATGCTCGGGCACCGGCAGGGTGCTGATGCTGTAGGAGGCGCGCGGGTGCAGGTTGAGCTTGAGCTCCCGGGTCTCTTCCGCCAGCCAGGCATCCAGCTCCATCGGCATACGCACCTCTGGCACCACATTGCGGCCACACTGTTCGCAGGCGCTGATCACCACCTTCTGCCACTGTTCACGCTTCTTCTCCAGCCGATCGGCCGGCAGCTTGACGCCACAGCGTTCGGAAAACAGCGGGGTGATGCAGGTGACGCCGAGCTCCACGGATTTTTGGATGGTGAAGTCCATCTTGTCGCCCCGGCTGATCACCTGGCCCAGATGGATGGCGAAGGGGGATTCCACCGATTGCGCCTCGCAGCCATCGATGCTGACCTCCACCGACTTCTTGCCGACCTGGGCTATGGTGGCGGCATACTGATTGCCGTCGCCGTTGAACAGCTCGAGCGGCTGGCCCGGCTGCATGCGCAGCACCCGGCCTATATGGTTGGCACCGTCTTCCGACAGGGCGAGGATCTGGCCTACCTGCAGGGCGGCCGGTTCATAGATACGTGGAATGCGCATGGCTGATCACAGTCTCTTGGCTTGCTCAAGGAGAGGGAGGTTTTCCCTCTCTCCGGTAGATTGGGTTACTGGCACTGCTTTTCAATGAAGGGGTTGGTATTGCCCTGCAGCTTGCCGATGCGACGGTTGCGTTCGCACTCCCAACGATCCGCCGGGTACTGCCTGTCCCAGGCTTCGAACAGCTTACGCTGTTGCGCGGCGAGGCGCAGCCCATACTGCTGTCCCATGTAGAGGTAGGCGCGGGCGATCTGGCCACGCACCGGCCCCTTGGGGGGCTGCACCTGGCGGGTCTTGAAATCCACCAGCATCTGGCATTTGCCGTACTGATCCGGCTTGCCGTTCCAGTCGGAGAAGCGGTAGTTGGCGCGATCGCCGTTCACCTCGCCGATGGCGGGGAAGAGGTTGTGCATGTCCCCCTCCATCTGGTTGAACTCATCGCTCTTGCCGCAATTCTTGCGTCCCCCCTCTTGCCAGCACTGCAACTGGTGGCCGAACTCCCAGGCGGGCACCACGTGCTCCCACTCGATGCGGGCGGCGCGAGAGGCCTGCTTGCGCGGCAGGTAGCCGCAGCTCTCCCAGTCGGGCGCCATCTTCTTGCCGCTGAATTTGATATTGCAGCCGCAGTAGAAGGTGGTGGGGTGGCTCTGATAGAGGGTGTTCAGATCCTGCTTGGCGGCGCGAAAGGTCTGGGCCTGCAGTGGCGAGCTGAAAAACGGCAGACTGATGAGCAGGCCGAGGCTGAGAGAGAGCAGAGGGCGAAACATGAAGATCCTTGGCAATGAAACAGTTGGTTGAAGAAGTGCGCACCCTAACACAGGGGCGCGACACAGGCTGGCTCAGTCCGTCACCGGCTCCCTCAGGGGAACCAATGGCTGGCGACAGCGGCGGCAGTGATAGCTCGCCTCGCCGCGCAGCACCTTGTTGTGGCGGCGGACGGAGAGCCGATGCTGCTGGCAGTCGCAGGCGTAGGCATGGGTGCGCTGGCCCAGCACGGCGAGATCGAAGCTGTGGGTGGTTCTGGGTTCGAGGTTGAACACCTCACGCATCACCGACTGCCACTGCCTGCCGTGGGGCAGCACTCGCGACTTGCCGCGGCCCTCGCCCCAGAGCGCATGAACCAGCAGATGGGACACCTCGTGGGGCACCACCTCGGTCAGGAAGGCGGCTGTATTGGCCTGATAGAGCGCGGGGTTGAAGCGCAGCTCCCAGGTCTGCAGCCGTGCCGAGCCCGCCGCCCGGCCGCGCATGTTCAGATGGATGCGTGGGCGTGGGAAGCTGCGACCCAGGCGGGCCTCCGCCTGCACGAAGCAGGCTTCGACTCGCGCGCTGAGCTGGGCGTCCGGGTGGAGGAGGGAAGACATGGGCAGTCCTGTTGATGGCCGAACAAATGGCAGACAAGCAAGAGGGGAGCCAGGCTCCCCTCTTGTCACAAGGTGCATATCACCGCGCTGTTGAGAACAGAGATCTTACAGACCGGCGACGTCGCGCAGCAGGGCAGCCTTGTCGGTCTTCTCCCAGGGGAACTCGTCGCGACCGAAGTGGCCGTAGGCGGCGGTCGCCTGGTAGATGGGACGCTTGAGATCCAGCATCTCGATGAGGCCGTAGGGGCGCAGCTCGAAGTGCTCGCGCACCAGCTTGACCAGCAGCTCCTCGGCGACCTTGCCGGTGCCGAAGGTCTCGACGCTGATGGAGGTCGGCTCGGCCACGCCGATGGCGTAGGAGATCTGAATTTCACAGCGATCCGCCAGACCGGCGGCAACGATGTTCTTGGCCACGTAGCGGGCGGCGTAGGCGGCGGAGCGATCCACCTTGGACGGATCCTTGCCGGAGAAGGCGCCACCACCGTGACGGGCCATGCCGCCGTAGGTGTCGACGATGATCTTGCGACCGGTCAGACCGCAGTCACCCATGGGGCCGCCGATGACGAAACGGCCGGTCGGGTTGATGAAGTACTTGGTGTCCTTGGTGATCCACTCGGTCGGCAGCACCGGCTTGATGATCTCCTCACGCACCGCTTCCACCAGATCCTTGTGACTGATGGAGTCGCAATGCTGGGTGGAGAGCACCACGGCATCCACACCCAGGATCTTGCCTTCGTTGTCGTAGGCGAAGGTCAGCTGGCTCTTGGCATCCGGACGCAGCCACGGCAGGGTGCCGTTCTTGCGCACTTCGGCCTGGCGTTTTACCAGCAGGTGGGAGTAGGTGATGGGTGCCGGCATCAGCACCTCGGTCTCGTTGGTGGCGTAGCCGAACATCAGGCCCTGGTCACCGGCGCCCTGCTCGTACGGGTCGGTACGGTCGACGCCCTGGTTGATGTCGGGGGACTGCTTGCCGATGGCGTTCAGCACGGCGCAGGAGTCGGCATCGAAGCCCATGTCGGAGTGGGTGTAACCGATCTCGCGCACGGTGTCGCGCACGATCTGCTCGATGTCGACCCAGGCAGAGGTGGTCACTTCGCCGGCTACCATCACCATGCCGGTCTTGACCAGGGTCTCGCAGGCGACGCGAGCCTTGGTGTCTTGCACCAGGATGGCGTCCAGCACCGCATCGGAGATCTGGTCGGCGATTTTATCGGGATGGCCTTCGGAGACCGACTCGGAAGTAAACAGCTTTGCCATGATTGGTTCTCAATTCGTATGGGGTTATCGCCTTGGCCATAACCGGAAAATGACAGGATGACTGTAGAGGTATCTACATCTGGACGTCTATTTTAATTAGGCCAATGGGTGATTGCCAGCACTATTTTGGTTTGGACCCGCCCGGGCCAAGGCCGGCGGCTGAATCACCCCGTTTGGGGTAGAAGGGGGGCCTGAGTCAATCGTTTGCCGGGGCAAGAAAAGCGATTGTGCTCCCAAAGCCGCTTTATTCGCCCAGATAATATTTGCACCGCGCCCGCCCTGCTGGGACAATAACGCGCCTTAATCTTGGCCATCAAATGAAGCAATCGCAGGAGATACAGATGCCTTCTCGTAAAGAGCTTGCCAATGCCATTCGCGCATTGAGTATGGATGCCGTTCAAAAAGCCAACTCCGGTCACCCGGGCGCCCCCATGGGAATGGCAGATATCGCCGAAGTGCTGTGGCGTGGCCACCTCAAGCACAACCCGAACAACCCCAAGTGGGCCGACCGCGACCGTTTCGTGCTGTCCAACGGCCACGGCTCCATGCTGCTCTACTCCCTGCTGCACCTCTCCGGTTACGACCTCTCCATCGATGACCTGAAAAACTTCCGCCAGCTGCACTCTCGCACCCCGGGTCACCCGGAGTACGGTTATGCCCCCGGCATCGAGACCACCACTGGCCCGCTGGGTCAGGGCATCACCAATGCCGTGGGCATGGCGATCGCCGAGAAGGCCATGGCCGAGCAGTTCAACCAGCCGGGTCACGACATCGTTGACCATTACACCTACGCCTTCATGGGCGACGGCTGCCTGATGGAAGGCATCTCCCACGAGGCGTGCTCCCTGGCCGGTACCCTGCAACTGGGTAAATTGATTGCGTTCTGGGATGACAACGGCATCTCCATCGACGGTCACGTGGAAGGCTGGTTCACCGACGACACCCCCAAGCGTTTCGAAGCCTACGGCTGGCACGTCATCCCGGCCGTCGACGGTCACAGCCCGGAAGCCATCAACGCCGCCATCGAAGCCGCCAAGGCCGAGACCGGCAAGCCGACCCTGATCTGCTGCCGTACCATCATCGGCTACGGTTCACCGAACAAGTCCGGCTCCCACGATTGCCACGGCTCACCGCTGGGCAACGACGAGATCGCCGCCGCCCGTGCCTTCCTGAAATGGGATCACGCGCCGTTCGTCATTCCGTCCGAGATCGCTGCCGAGTGGAATGCCCAGGAGAAGGGCACCAAGCTCGAATCCGACTGGGTTGCCAAGTTTGCCGCCTATGAAGCCGCGCACCCGACCCTGGCAAGCGAATTCAAGCGTCGCACCGTCGGCGAGCTGCCGGCCAACTGGGCCGCCGAATCTGCCAAGATCATCGAGACCCTGCAGGCTAACCCGGCCAAGATCGCGACCCGTAAAGCCTCCCAGAATTCCCTGGAAGCCTTCGGCAAGCTGCTGCCCGAGTTCATGGGTGGCTCTGCGGATCTGGCGCCGTCCAACCTGACCATGTGGTCCGGCTCCAAATCGCTTACCCCTGAGAGCGCGGCGGGCAACTACATCCACTACGGTGTGCGTGAGTTCGCCATGTCCGCCATCATGAACGGCATCGCCCTGCACGGGGGTTTCATCCCCTACGGCGCCACCTTCCTGATGTTCATGGAGTACGCCCGCAACGCCCTGCGCATGGCCGCCCTGATGAAGCAGCGCGCCATCTTCGTTTACACCCACGACTCCATCGGTCTGGGTGAAGATGGCCCGACTCACCAGCCGGTGGAGCAGATCGCCTCCCTGCGTCTGACCCCGAACATGAGCACCTGGCGCCCCTGTGACCAGGTGGAATCCGCCATCGCCTGGAAGCACGCCATCGAGCGTATGGACGGCCCGACTGCGCTGATCTTCTCTCGTCAGAACCTGCCCCAGATGGACCGCAGCGCCCAGCAGCTGGCCGATGTGGCCAAGGGTGGTTATGTGCTGAAGGATTGTGCCGGTACCCCGGAGCTTCTCCTGATCGCCACCGGTTCCGAAGTGGAGCTGGCCGTGGCCGCCTATGAGCAGCTGACCGCCAAGGGCCGTGCCGTGCGCGTGGTCTCCCTGCCGGCCACCGACGTGTTCGATGCCCAGTCTGCCGAGTACAAGGAGTCCGTCCTGCCGATGTCCGTCACCAAGCGTGTCGCCATCGAAGCGGGTATCGCCGACTACTGGTACAAGTACGTGGGCTTCGGCGGCAAGATCATCGGCATGACCACCTTCGGTGAGTCCGCGCCGGCCGAGCTGCTTTTCAAGGAATTCGGCTTTACCGTGGAAAACGTGGTTGCGACCGCAGAGTCCCTGTAATGCCTGTCGGCACCTTGGGCTGAGTAGCACCGGGCCCAAGTGCTGAGTCGATAAACGCCCCCCATCGCAAGATGGGGGGCGTTGTTTATATCTATATCCATTTTATCTTTTTATGTCGTGCTTTCGCTGGGCTTCTAAGCTGAGTGCATCATCATTAAGTAAATATATTATATTTTTTACTATTAATTAGTGGTTCGAATTGGATTTATTTAGGATGACGTGTGTTTTAATTGTGTGATGGTGGTCACCTTTGGCTCTCTTTTTGTTGGGTACTCTACTTGTTGGGTTTATCAATGAGGGGTAGGTATGATTAATAAATTGATGTCTGCAATAAAAAGCCGTTCAGAAATAGAGTTTACATATAGCGGTTATGCTCGTGTAGCTCAACCTGTAGCTATTGGCGAGTCCAGTAAAGGAAACACCGTATTGCGTTGCTACCAAACTAAGGGGATGCATGTAACACCTGGACATGAGTGGGATTTATGTCTGGTTGATGACATATCTAACTTGGTAATTACAAATAATACTTTCCATATTGATCCTCCTGGCTACAAGAAAGGAGATAAGCATATGAAGAAAATATACGCTGAGTTATAACATTATCTGTATGCATGGGTAAGTAATGTAAAAAGACACCGGCCTAAGCCGGTGTCTTTTTATTGCTAGAGAAATGCCTTAAACCAGAGGTGGGGTGCTTTCCGCATTGGAGAGTACCGCATCCATCTGCATCAGGGCACCGGCGGGCAGTTCGCTCACCCCAAATACGGTGCGGGCGGGCAGATAGCTCGGGAAATAGCGGGTATAGATGGCATCCACCTCCGCCAGATCCGCGATATTGGCGACCTGGATATTGACCTTGACGATATCGTCCATCATATGGCTGATGCTCTCCACAATCGCCTTGATATGACCGAGGCACTGGGCAGTCTGTTCCTTGTGATGGCCGAATGGCAGATTTGGGAAACGATCCTCTGCTCGCCCTTTCTGGACTTTGTGGCCAGTGACACCTTTGCCACGGCTGACTATACCCGGTTCTTTCATGCACTATGAGGTCCTGTGTTCCGATCTCGTCATTGACGTGGCTGCCGAGCAGTTGCCCAGGATGTGCGGTCTGGAACGTTATTCTCTTATTTAATTGCAGCGGTGGTCACACATTAATGCAGGGAACAATAACCAGTTATTTGCCAGAAAAGCGCTATGGCTTTATCAAGGGCAAGGATGGCAAAGATTATTTCTTTCATGACAGCAGCTTCAAGAATGACGCACAAATAGCCCTGCTGGCGGAAGAGGCCATGGTCACATTCGAACAGCAGGCGACGCCCAAGGGATATAAGGCGACCCACTGCTCATTGCTTCATCCTACTGAGGCCCCGGGTTATATCACCCCGGATGAATTTATGACCTCGGGCTCGGAGAGCGTGAGGGGTTGGGACATTGTCGAGCTGGGTGACTGGATCGTACATGGTGCCTCCAGAGAGTCACCGAATGAGGCCAGGCGACAGGCTATTGAACATGCTCGGGGATTGGGTGCCAATGCGTTGCTCAAGCTGGAGTATTACAAGACGACAGGTGCCGAGGCTGGCACTGGCCGGGGCACACATCGCTTCACCATTCACCACTTTCGGGGCAGGGTTGCAACCTTGGCAAAACGTCATGCCAACGGGGACCATGAGTGGGATGAGTTGACTGGTTTGAATCAGCGCGCCAGGGCCGCAGAGCAAACGCAGCAACTCCTTGCCCAGAAAAAGCGAAAGGTCACTTGGAAGGTGGTATTGCTCTGTTCTCTGATTGCCTTATTTATTCATCCCTTGTTCATTATTATGTTGGTGGGAACAGGCTTTTTGTATAACCGAAAAAAACACAGTGATACGTGGCTTGAGCCAATATTAAAATAGTCTGAATATTCAGTTTGTTTCGATGGTAATCATTACTATTAAATATGTTTTTAATGTCGTAAGTGGGAGGTGGCGTGCGGTTAAAATAAATGATTCCTTCTATGATGGTGGTGTTGCCAGGGAGACCGGCGGTTTGATGTCATGAGGACAATAAGTGCATACCGTTTGATGTTCTTCTGGAGGTAACGATCGGCGATCGCAGGGTGATCATCACTATCTGAAAGCGGAGGAACTATGTTGGGTTTTGTATTGGGTGATATGTATTGTCGATCCGGTTCACTCCGGCCTCCTCCCCGGCTGGGGAAGCATTTCCCGCTCCCTCCCGATTACCAGCTGCGTGGCCGGGTCTCGGCCGCCATCATGACGATGGAGACCCTGCTCGATACCCCCTATCCGCAGAAGAAGTTCAGAGACCTGGTCTATGGCGCGCTCATCGACCGGCAGCGCCGTCTGTTTGCCGAGCATGTCGTCATCGCCCAACTGGAGAGCGACCAGGATCTTGAGCTGTCGGTGGATCTCTCGTTTATAAGCACGGCGGTGCCGATCGGCCTGCTCGCCATCTCGGAGGAGATGGCGCTGTTGACGGCGCCTCGCCCCAGCAAGACACACCCTCACCATGATGTGCTCTGCCAGGTGCTCGACTGCACCGCGATGCTGATGTTCTATGCCAGGGTCATTCGCCAGCGCAATGCGGTGCTGGAAAACATCGGCCACCAGTTTGGCTATCGGCCAGAGGCCGAGTTGAGGGCCAGAGTCGGAGCCGGAGGTCATGATGACTATGTGGCCTTCATGGTCAATGTCATGACCTGCATCGCCCACTCCCACTCGTTCAAGGAGGCGCTGGAAAACGGGGTGAGGATGGGGCTGCGGGAGCCCGCCTTCTTCTGCATCGTCGGGGCCCTCGCCAGCACCCTCTGGGGGATCCCCAAGCCTTGGGCTTATCAGGCGTCCCGGTTCATCCATCGACAGGATCCTCACTACATCCAGATCCTGTTGCGCGGCGAGACCCGCACCGGCCGTGGCCAGATCAACCTGGTGCCGCCCAAGCCCCCGCTCTGTGCCCCGGTGCGGCGCCAGGCCATCCGGCTGTTCAGGAGTGCGTTCTAGGCGGCAGAGCCCGGCCACTCCTGATGATCCTGCATTGCAAGGCGCCTCCCCCGGGAGGCGCTTTTTGATGGGCGGCGTTGATTGGTTGGCAAGGGGGAACCGACGAGCGAGCCTCGAGTCCGGGCTCCCCAGGATAATAAGTTGCGCCGCCTCGCTTTTTCTCTTCAATCGGCTTTGCTATTTGGCGCCATCCGGTACCATACCCAGTCTGCGACTCGTCTGGATAGTAGCGGCCTGCCTGGCGGTCATTCGGCGATGGTGCCTCCCTGTGCCGGCCGGTGTCGATGCAGGGCATGCTAATTATAAAAATATCAGCTGATAAATAAGATTATTAATACAACGGAGGGTGCCAATGCCTTGTTCTATCTCCATTCAACCATCGACTGGAAAATTGCAGGTGAATGCCGACAGCTATGAGCTGGATAAAATTGCTGATGTGCAAGTAAGAGTGCTCAGCTGGAAAAATCACTTGCTGAATATGGTTCTGCTTGGGGTGCTCACATCGAGCATCTTGTTTGTCTTTATACCGACGGAAGAGCAGGGGAAGGGCGTTACCCTGCTGCTCCCCGCGATGGGGTTTGTGGTGGGCGCCATCATGGCACTGGCTGCGAGTGCCAAATATGAGTTCAGACTGGAGTTCAAGCATGGGGATGAAACCGGGGTGCAATGGATTACCGCCGCCAAGAGTCGATCGTCCAGCGATTATGCGATGTTTAAAGAGCAGGAAATTGAGCTTAAACGCACTATAAGCTGACGAAGGGGGCCCGCGAGACAGCGGGCTGTATAGTATCCCGCTCACGGATTTCTAATGGATTGGAAAGATGAATGCTTGCGAAGCGATAGTTCAGAGGCAGCTGGATGCCTATAACAGGAAGGATATGGCAGCCTGGCTGGCGACCTATTCAGAGGGGGCGGCCCAGTATTCCATCGAGGGGGAACTCATAGCACGGGATAAAGCCCATATGCGGGTCAATATCGCCTCGCGCTTCATGGAGCCGGATCTTCATGCCGAGCTGCTGTCTCGCCACAGCGACGATAATGTCGTCATCGACCACGAGCGAGTCAGGCGCAACTTCCCGGAGGGGGCCGGCGCCATAGAGATGCTGTGCATTTACCTCATCGAGCATGATCTGATCGCCAGAGCCACCTTCAAGCTGCTCAACCAGCGGCTGACCAGGTCGTCATAGGGTAAGCGCACCGGGCGAGCTGGCCCATGTGGCCAGGCCCGCCAGCAAGCAGTGAACCAGTGCGCCCAGGGGCGGCACTGGTCTGAGTGGGCTCCCATGCTCGGGGTGGCCCCTCTGATACTTCAGGCATAAAAAGACACCGGCCTCAGCCGGTGTCTTTTTTCGTTAGAACAATACCTTATGCCTGCGGCGGGGTGCTTTCCGCATTGGAGACTACGGCATCGATCTGCACCAGGGCACCGGCGGGCAGTTCGCTAACGCCAATGACGGTGCGGGCTGGCAGATAGTCTGGGAAGTATTGGGTATAGATGGCGTTGACCGCTTCCATATCCTCGATGTGTTTCAGCTGGATATTGATCTTGACGATATCGTCCATCACATGGCTGATGCTCTCCACAATCGCCTTGATATTGCTGAGGCACTGGGCGGTCTGCTCCTTGACACAACCGGCCAGGATCTTGCCAGTGGCAACATCCAGCGGCAGTTGGCCTGCAATATGGTTGTAGTGGGAGAAGGCAACGGTCTGTGAATGCAGCGGACTCTTAGGTGCCTTGTCCGTGTTGCTGGCCCGGATCACCAGATTGTGTCTGTCTTCCACCAGTTGCGGCGGCGTGCCGTCACCGTGGGAGATCACCGCATCCATCTGCACCAGGGCATCCATGGGCAGGGCAGAGGCGCAAATCACGGAGCGGGCCGGCACATAGGCGACGGCGCGGGCGATGGCCGAGTCCGGGAAGAAGGTGGTATAGACGGTGTTGACGGCGTCCATATCGGCGAGGTTTTTCAGGTAGACATTCACCTTGACGATGTCGTCAAACGGCACATCGATGCTTTCCAGGATGGCTTTGATATTTTTCAGGCACTGAGCCGCCTGCTCCTGGATGCCACCGGCGACCAACTTGCCCGATGCCGCCTCGATCGGCAGTTGCGCGCCGATATTGTTGTAGTGAGAGAAGGCGACGGTATGGGTCGAGAGCGGGTCTTGCGGCGCCTTGTCGCTATTGCGGGCCAGCTTGATGAGGGCGCAGGGTGCCTGCGGGAAGGTGCCTTCGCCATTGGAGATGATGGCTTCGATTTGGACCTGGGCATCCATCGGCAGGGCGGCCACCGCCAGGGTGGTGCGGGTCGGCACATAGTGCGGGAAGAATTCGCGATAAACTGCGTTGACCGCCTCCAGATCCGCCATGTCTTGCAGGAAGATGGTGACTTTCACCACATCGTCCATCACATGGCCGATGCTTTCGACGATGGCCTTGATGTTATTCAGGCACTGCTGGGCCTGCACCTTGACATTGCCCGCGATCATTTTGCCTGTTTTGGGATCGACAGGTAGTTGGGCGGAAATATTATTGTAATGGGAGAACGCCACAGTTTGAGTATATGGGCCTAAATGCTGGGGGGCCTGTTCAGTATTTCTTGCAGCCTTGATGATAGTGCCACTCATATCGATACTCCTCGTTAATGCAAAGTACAGTTTGCCCCTCTCTGATCGCGCTCCTCGCTGACCCTGGTAGCGACAAAGTCGTCGCTTCGGGTTCTGGGCATTGGGTATGCCGCAGGGAACGGGATCCAGCTTCCCGATTATTATTTTCAAGCCACTCGCAAGAGGGGTTGGATAAGGGAGGCAGAGATTGGGTTGATTATTTCAGACGCAGCGATTCTATGAGTGGCTTCCGGTGGGATGCAAACCGGGATCTCATTTATATGAGATGGCTCAATGGACTGAAATATCGCTATTTTGCTATTCAATTCATGCTGCATAGGCTCTTAGCGTGACAGGCTCTGCTCTTTTGCCGTGGGCAAGCCCGCGGGCCAAGGGTTCTTCCCTTCGTGAGGGCTGGCCAATACTGTGAATAAAGCGTTAATAACATGCACCATCTTGCAGTTAATTAAATTTATTGTGCATGGATATGCGCTTTTAGGATTTTAAGGGATCTATCTCGGCGCTTTAAAATATGCTAGCCGAAGCTAATGGATGAGTTAATAAAGATGTGGCGGGAATATAATTCAATATATCTGCATGGGTGATTCATTACGGCACCCTGTGAATGGCGCCTTGTGCACGGATCCTGGTCAGTTCTTGCTTGCCAAAGCACCAGAAATATATGCCATGAAATTGCAGCCGTACTGTGAAGAGTGATTTGAAGAGTGATTTGAAGAGTGGCGTGAAGGGCCGCGAGATGGTCCTGTGCCCGCCTGACCATCGTCAGACGCAGGCAGGTGCACGAGAGGCGGGAGGTTTGAATACGTGCTCTGAATCAGCCTCAAGCGTTAGCACCTGAGGCTGATTCCCGGCCGGCAAGCGCCCTTATCCGGCGGGATAGAGGGCGCCCAGGACCGCCGGGCGGCTGGCGCCGGTGACGGCAGGCAGGTTGCCCGGTTGACGCTGGATGAAGCGCATCGCGAGCCAGGCGAAGGCGGCTCCCTCCACCCAGTCGGGGGCCAGCCCCAGCTCGGCGGTGCTGGCCAGGCGCCAGCGGGGTAGCAGGGCGGCGAGTTCCGCCAGCAGCGGGCCGTTATGGGCACCGCCGCCGCAGACAAACAGCTCGGCCTGGCCCTGAGCCTCGTCCAGCACGGGCAGCTGGCGGGCGATGCTGTGGCAGCTCAGCGCTTGCAGGGTGCGCTGCACATCCACAGGGGCGTAGGCCGCGCCAGCCAGCTCGCCGTCGAGCCAGTCTAGGGTAAACATCTCCCGCCCCGTGCTCTTGGGCCAGGGGGCGGCGAAGTAGGGGTGGGCCAGCAGCCTTGCCAGCAGCGCCGGGAGCAACCGGCCGCTGGCGGCCCAGCGGCCATTCGCATCGTAGTCGCCGCCTTGCGGGTGATGGCGGCGATACCAGCCGTCGAGCAGGGTGTTGGCGGGGCCGGTATCGAAGCCATAGACGTTTAAACCAGAGCCGTTTAAACCAGCGCCCTCAGCGCCATCGGCATGACCCGGCAGCACCGAGATATTGGCGATGCCGCCGAGGTTCAGCACCACCCGCAGGGCGCCGGGGCTGGCGAAGATGGCCTGATGGAAGGCGGGCACCAGGGGCGCCCCCTGGCCGCCGAGGGCCATGTCCAGGGTGCGAAAGTCGGCGATGACGTCGATGCCGGTCAGGGCGGCCAGCAGGGCGGCGTTGCCGATCTGCAGGGTAAAGCCGAGCTGGGGGCGGTGGCGTATGGTCTGGCCGTGGGAACCGATGGCGCGGATCTCCCTGGGCTCAAGCCCCGCCTTGGCCAGCAAGGCGTGGGTCGCGGCGGCAAATTCCCGCGCCACCCGATTGTCGGCCACCCCCATGCGGTCTATCTCGTTGTCGCCCGGGGTGCAGAGGGCATGCAGCTCGCGGGCGGTCTCAGCCGGCCAGGGGTGGCAGAGCGCCGCCTCGACCCGCAGCGTCTCGCCGTCGAGCGCGATCAGCACAGCATCTATGCCATCCATGCTGGTGCCTGACATCAATCCGATATAGCGCTCACTCATGGCCTCTCCTTATGATCTCTCTGCATTCAAGCCGTCACCGGGTGCGAGCCCGTGCGGTGGATGGGTTGCCAACGCGTCAACTGCCGCCATTATCCCGCTTGTTCTGGGCCAGCTGCAGCTCGGGGCTGCCGAGTTTCGCCAGCTGGGGCATGGCCTGGGCCTTGAAGCTGGCCAGCTCCCGCCCGGTGAGCGTCTCGGCCTGGGGCAGGCTGAGGGTGCGCGGGTTCTTGTGCACGCCGCCCACCACGAATTCATAGTGCAGGTGCGGGCCTGTGACCCGGCCTGTGCCCCCCAGATTGCCGATGGTCTGCCCCTGCTTCACCCGCTGCCCCTTGTTGACGGTGCGTTTTGAGAGGTGCAGGTACTTGGTCACATAGTTGCCGGCATGCTTGATGAACACATAGTTGCCGTTGAACTGGTTGTAACCGGCCGCCACCACGCTGCCGGAGCCCGCCGCCATGATGGGGGTGCCCACCGGCGCCACATAGTCGATGCCGTTGTGGGGGCGGATCTTGCCGGTGACCGGGTGCAGGCGGCGCGGGTTGAAGTTGGAGCTGATGTATTTGAAGTTGACCGGCGCGCGCAGGAAGCTCTTGCGCATCGCCTTGCCTTCCGGCGTGTAGTAGTTGCCATCCTCGTTCAGCACGGCGCGATAGGCGGCGCCCTGGTTGATGAACTCGGCGGCCAGGATATCGCCGGAGGCGACCCGCTCGTCGTCCTGGTACTTCTCCTGATAGACCACCCGGAAGCTGTCCCCCGGCTGCAGATCCTGGGCGAAGTCGATGTCCCAGCCGAAGATGGCGGCCAAGTCCATGATCTGATCCTCGTTCATGCCCGCCTCGACGGCGGCGCCCCAGAAGCTGGAGCGGATCTCGCCCCTGGCGACCTGCTCGCGGGTGTCGAGCTCCAGCTTGACCGCTCTGGCGACGAAACCTTCGGCCTTGCGGCTGACCTTGAGCGCCTGCTCCAGGCTGTGGGGATAGTAGAGGCTGTGCAGATCGCCGTTCCTGGTGAGTTTGAAGGTGAGCTCCTGACCGGGTTGCAGGGCGCGCAAGGGGTTGGTCGCATCGAGCTGGGCGATGAGGTAGAGATCGCCGGCGCTGAGGCCGAGGCGCTGGAAGATGACCTGCATGTTGTCGCCGGCGCGCACCTTCACCTGCTTGGTGATGTAGCTCGGCTTGGCACGCCGCTCGGCCAGCGCCTGCGGCTGTGCCTCACCTTCATCGAGGGGTGAGGCATCGGCGAGTTGCTCGTCACCGTTGACCCGGGTGGCCACCGCCTGTTCGCTCGGCCAGGCCGCCAGCATCATCACCATGATGCTCAGGATCAGCACCATCTTGCGGTGCCAGGTGGGAAGAGAGTTGAAGGCGTTCCAAATAATCATTGAGGCGGACGAAGTTGAGCAGAAAAGAAGGTCGGATTTTACAGCCTTTCCAATTGGCCCGCCATTCCAGTAAGATGTTTGGCCCTGTGGAATCGTGATTGGAGAGTCAAAAAATGTCCCAGCTCGAGGTGGCGCTAGCCGAGATCAAGCGCGGAGCGGAAGAAATTCTGGTGGAAGAAGAACTTGTCGCCAAGTTGAAGGAAGGACGCCCGCTGCGTATCAAGCTGGGCATGGACCCGACGGCTCCCGACATTCACCTCGGTCACACCGTGATCCTCAACAAGCTGAAGACCTTCCAGGACCTGGGCCACGAGATCATCCTGCTGATCGGCGACTTCACCGCCATGGTGGGTGATCCGTCCGGCAAGAACAGCACCCGTCCGCCGCTCTCCGAAGACGCGATCAAGCACAACGCCCTCACCTATGCCGAGCAGGCGTTCAAGATTTTGGATCCCGCCAAGACCCGCATCGAGTACAACTCCAGCTGGCTGGGTGAGCTGGGCGCGACCGGCATGATCAAGCTGGCGGCCAAGCAGACCGTGGCCCGCATGATGGAGCGCGACGACTTCAAGAAGCGCTACACCGGCGGCCAGTCCATCGCCATTCACGAATTCCTCTACCCGCTGCTGCAAGGCTATGACTCGGTCGCGCTGAAGGCGGATGTGGAGCTCGGCGGTACCGATCAGAAGTTCAACCTGCTGATGGGCCGCGAGCTGCAAAAAGATGCCGGCATGGCCGCCCAGTGCGTGCTGATGATGCCGCTGCTGGTGGGTCTTGACGGCGTCAAGAAGATGTCCAAGTCCGCCGCCAACTACATAGGCGTGCACGATGCCCCGGGGGAGATGTTCGGCAAGATCATGTCCATCACCGACGATCTGATGTGGAACTACTACGAGCTGCTCTCCTCCCGCCCGCTGGCTGACATCGAAGGCTTCAAGGCCGGCATCGCCGCCGGCACCCTGAACCCGCGCGACGTGAAGATCTGGCTGGCCAAGGAGATCATCACCCGCTACCACGACGAGGCGTCGGCCGAGGCGGCCCACGAAGACTTCACCCAGCGTTTCTCCAAGAACGCCATCCCGGACGAGATGCCGGAAGTCGAACTGGCGCTGGAAGGGGACGGCCTGGCCATCGCCAACCTGCTCAAAGACGCCGATCTGGTGGCCACCACCTCGGAGGCGCTGCGCATGATCAAGCAGGGCGCGGTCAAGCGTGATGGCGAGAAGCTGGACGATGGCAAGACACTGGTCGGTGCCGGCACCGCCGTCTATCAGGTCGGCAAGCGCAAGTTTGCCCGGGTGACTGTCAAGTAAGCGGTGACCCCCCGCGTCCCGATAAAAAAAGGCCTCCATGATGGAGGCCTTTTTGTTGGCGCTGGTCCCGAACCGGGGATCAGCCCTCTTTTTTCAGGAAGTTGCGATAGAGCATATAGAGGTGGGCCGAGCTCCAGCTGAAGTTGCTGGCCCCCTGCATGGCGCCGGTCTCCGGGTTGTAGTTCTCGCGGATGGGGCCGCTGCCCGCCAGCCCTTCGGCGTTGCTGAACAGCTTGTTGACCAGCATCTGGGCATCGTCGCGATAGCCGTAGTTCTCCAGCCCCTTCACCCCGAAGTAGAACTGATCCAGCCAGACCCGGCCGCGCCAGTAGATGTTGGGGTCATAGGCCGGGTTGGTCAGCGCCGCCGTGCCGAGCGGCACCTTGGTGTTGAACTCTTGGGCGTTGAGCATCACCTCGCGCACCCGGGCGGCCTTCTCCTTGTCGGCGACCTCGGCCCAGAGCGGGCTCCAGCCTTCCGGCCCACGGCCACGGGCGGTCAGCAGCTTGCCGACGCAGCCGTTGGCGTCCGCCACATCGCCTTGGGCGATCTGGCGATCGTAATAGAAGCCGGAGGCCTCATCGAACAGACAGCCGTTGATGTAGCCGGCGAGCTGGCTTGCCCCCTCGCGGTAGCGGCTCGCCTCGTCCGCCTTGCCGAGCAGCTCGGCCATGTCCGCCAGGATGCGCTTCTCCTTGGCGAGGAAGGCGTTGAGCTCCACCGACTCCTGATCGATGGAGAAGCCGATGAGGCTGCCGTCGTCTTCGTGGTTCTCGAAGAAGGCGACGTTCCAGTCCTGGCGGGCCTTGGCGAGGTCGCCGCCATAGGTTTTGTCGGCATAGCGCTGCAGTTGGTCTTGCTCGATGAAGCCGAAGCGGGCGGCGTTGTCCATGCCGGACTCCCAGCCGGCGCCATGCTGGGCACCTATGTCCATCTCGCTGTAACCGCCGACGCTCAGCACCTGCTGATAGAGCGGCATGCCGGCGCAGGCGTACCAGCCATCTCCCTCGCTGGTGCAGCTCGCGAGATCCAGCCCGGCGGGCACGCCGTTGGCGTACTGCACCTTGAAGGTGATGTTGCCGAACTCGTCGTTGTGCTCGACGTGCTTGGTGGCGCCGTATTCGATGATGCCGTTGTGGTTGTTGTCCCGCGCGCGGTACCACCAGTCGTGATAGGCCTGTAGCTTGGGATACATCTCGGCGATGAAGGCCTTGTCCTGGGTCGCGCTGTAGATCTCCCAGATGGCCCAGGCGGAGAGCGGCGGCTTGGTGTCGCGCTCGTTCCAGTTGCCGCCGTCGCCGCCCCGATCGGAGAGCTTGTTGTAGAAGACTGCGTCGATCACCATGCCCGCGTCTTGCGGCCGCACCGGATCGTTCGGCTGGACCTGATAGTCATACATGGCGCGCACGTTGTTCTTGGCCACTTCTGGGTTGAAGTGAGCCATGGCGTAGGCGTGCTTCCAGCTGTCCCAGGCCCAGACACCGTCGAACCAGCGGGCGGTGTTGGAGGGGGTCACCCCGTCGTGCAGTATGGCGCCGGCAGGGGAGCGCCAGTTGCCGTTGAGAGTCTCCATCGCCTTGACCGCGATGCGACGCTCCGACTCGGCGATGCCCTGGTTGGAGAGGCCGCGCTCGAGGTAGCCCTCCCAGCGGCGGATGGAGGCATCGAAGTAGTCGGCCGGATTGGCCAGCAGGGCCTGGCGGCTCTGCTGGTAGTGGCTCGCCTCATCGCTGGAGTGGACATAGCTCTGCAGGGTGTAGACGTCCTCGCTGCCCTTGGCGGCCAGGGTGAGGCTGGCCTCGCTGCGGTAGCCGAGGGTCTTCTCGTCCAGGGTGGTGCGGCTGGCCAGGGTGCGATCGATGCGATAGCTGGCGCTGCCGCTCTGCATGATGTTCCAGGTGCTGCGCAGTTCGCCGAACTGGAACTCGACCCCCTGTTCGCTCTGGCTGATGGTGCGGGTCCAGTTCGGGTATTGCTCGGCGATGGTCTTCTTGGCATCCCACTGGTTGAGCAGCTCGCCCTGCCAGTCGAGGCTCAGGGTGAGGGGCGCATCGGTGTGGTTGCTCAGCCGCGTGCGGATCAGCGCGGTACGGGCGTCGCCGTAGCGCAGCTCCAGCTCCAGGCTGAAAGTATCGAACTCGTAGCGCTGGATCAGCGCCCCGGGGATGGCGTAGAGCTCGTGCTTGCTGGCGGATGTGAGCGGGTACTGGCGGCCGCTCTCGTCGCTCAGGGTCAGCTTGTCCAATTCGCTTGCGAAGAACAGGCTGTACTCCTCGGCGATCACCATGGGGCCGGTGAAGCCGCCCCATTCGTTTTCACTGGCGGGCAGCAGGAAGCCGTGCCAGGCCCCCAGATCGAGCAGCGGGTTGTACTTGAGGTTGGAGTAGCTGTCGAAGTCTCGGAACTGGAGCGGGGTGCCGCTGCGATCGATCACATTCTTGTACTGGCTCGCCAGGGTCGGGCTGGGCGGGGTCGGGGCGCTGGAGTCATTGCCGTTGCAGGCGGCCAGTCCGAACAGGGCGACGCCCAGGGCGATGGAAAGTAAATTTTTACGAAACATGTCTCGCTCCAATTACTGATTTGTAGGTTGAGGTAGGTGTTTTTTTATCTGTTTTTTAGTGAAAGCGTTTGCGATTGTCATTGTAGAGCAATTTGTCGGCACTTTTTGGCGCTTCATCACAGGGTCAGGCGAGGGAGTGTGAGCGGGATCACCGGGTTACAAGAGGTTACACAGATGGATGTTTTAGTAACTATTTACTTATCGTGTGGCCGCAACCGGCGCGCGGGTGTGTAGAGGGGGATGAGGCGCAGCCGAACTCCTGCCTGAAACGGGGGTTGAGCGGGAGGGGAGTCGTCGCCGCAGGTGAGGGGAACGGGGTGAGCGACTGTGGCGACTGGGTGAGGGCAGATGGCGCAGGTGGACAGGGGCGCCATGCACAGCGGGGTTGGGTGTCAGCTCGTCGAGAGACAGCCATAAAAAAACCGGCCTCATGGAGACCGGTTTTTATCTGCCTTAGCAGCAGCGATGCGAGCGACTTAGCGCAGGATCATCTGCTCACGGCCCGGGCCGACGGAGACCATGGGCACCGGCACCCCCAGCAGGGCTTCGATGCGCAGCACATAGTGCTGGGCAGCCTTGGGCAGGTCTTCGAACTTGCGGATGTGAGAGATGTCTTCGCTCCAGGCTTCCATGGACTCGTACACCGGCTTCAGACCGGCGGTCTGCGGCCAGATCGGGTTCTCGGTGTTGGCACCTTCGTAGGCCACGCAGATCTTCAGATCCGGCATGCCGGAGAGGCAGTCCAGCTTGGTCAGGGCGATCTCGTTGGCGGCCTGGATCTCCAGACCCTGCTTGGTGGCGACCGCATCGAAGTAGCCGATGTCACGGGGACGGCCTGTGGTGGCACCGAACTCGTTGGCGAACTTGCGGAACTCTTCCTGGTTCTCCATGGCGGTGATCAGGGTGCCGGTACCCACAGAGGTACTGAACGCCTTGGCCACGGCAATCACGCGCTCGGGGCGCAGGGCCGGCAGGCCGCCACCGATACCGGCGTAGGCGCCGGAGACGTGGGAAGAGGTCACCCAGGGGTACTCACCGTAGATCAGGTCACGGCCGGCGCCCAGCTGGGCTTCGAACAGCAGGGTCCCGTTCTGGGCCTGGATGGCTTTGAGCGGCTCGCTGACGTTGCAGACGGCGTCGATCCAGGGCGCGGACACTTCCAGCAGCCAGTCGGCCATTTCCTGGGCGGTCTGGCTGAACTCGAAGCTCGGGTAGAGCGCCTTGAGCTGCGGCAGTTTCCAGTCGAGGAAGAATTGGATGCGCTCGACCAGCACTTCCGGCTGTTTCAGCCAGCCCACCAGGATCGCTTTTTTCATGACCCGATCACCGTAAGCCGGGGCAATGCCCTGACGGGTGGAGCCGTAGGCGCCGTCACCCAGACGCACTTCTTCCAGGGTGTCTTCCAGCGCGTGGATCGGCAGGCAGAAGGTGGCGCGATCGGAGATGGCGAGCTTCGGAGTCACGCCGGCGGCCTTCACTTCGGCCAGCTCTTTGGTCAGGGGCTCGGGGCTGATCACCATGCCAGGGCCGAGGACAACCAGGCAATCCGGGTTGAAGACACCGCTCGGCAGCTGGTGCAGCTTGAAGGTGCCGAGATCGTTGACCACGGTGTGGCCGGCGTTGTTGCCGCCCTGGAAGCGGATGCTGGCGGCGGACTCACCTGCCAGATAATCGACGATGCGGCCCTTGCCTTCATCACCCCAGTTAGCACCTACGACTACGATAGACGACATGACTCTTTCTCCTAAGACGTTAGGCGTTCATCCTAGGAGCCTGGGGTGGATTAGAAAAATTAATTATCTTTATAATTCCGATAAGGAAGTCATATAATTGTGGCCAATTTATCGGCAAAGCCCCCGCCATGACGCGCCATCCCGCGCCAGCCGTGGGCGAGAGTTACCTCATGTTGGATATTCACTGGTTAAACACCTTCGTCACCCTGGCCCGCCTGCAGCACTTCGGCCAGACCGCCACCGAACTGCACATGACCCAGCCCAATGTCAGCCTGCACCTCAAGAACCTGGAGCAGGCCACCCGAGTCAAGCTGATAGAGCGCAGCCCGTTTCGCCTCACCCAGGCCGGTGAGCGGCTGCTGCAAAGCGCCGAGCGCGCCATCGCCGAGCTGCAGCTGTGCCAGTCCGATCTCAATGCCCTCAACCAGCTGAGCCAGGGCACCCTGGCCATCGCCGCCAGCGATATCCTCTCGCGGCTGCTGCTGATCCAGCCGTTCCAGCGCTTCAAGCAGGCCTTCCCGGGCATCGATCTCACCCTGTTCAACACCACCTCGGATCAGGCGGCCGAGCTGGTCAAGACGGGGCGGGCGGATCTGGGCTTCGTGATGGCGCAGAAGCGCAGCGAGCCGCTCTCCTACACCGAGCTGCAGCAGGTGACCTGGTGCACCCTGGGGCACGGGCTGGCGCGCTGGCAGGCACGTCATAAGGCGGGGGAGAGTGATCCCCTGGATGAGCCGACGCTCATCTTGCTGGGCCATGACACCCGCACCCGGGCGCTGATCGACCCCTCCCTGCCGCTGCTGGGGCTGCCGCCCTGCCGCATCATGGAGGTGGGCAGCGTGGACGCCCAGCTCGACTGGGCCGAGGCGGGGTTCGGGGTGGCCATAGTGCCGGACTTCTCCCTCCATCCCCGGCTCAAGCTCAGCGCTCCCGTGACCCGGCTGACCGATTTCCCCGCCACCAGCTTAGGGTATGTGGTGCGCCAGAATCAGGTGCTGTCGCGGGCCATCAAGCAGTTGCTGCACTGGGTGGAGGAGGAGATCCAGGGCCCCGGGATGTCGTCGGGATCCCTGACCTCGGCCGCCAAGTCGCGAGAGTGACGCGAACACAGCGGCGCTGACAACGAGAGAGGCCACCCCGGGGTGGCCTCTCTCGTTACTGATCGTCGCCGGCGCTCACTGGGCGGCTGGCTGGGGTTGCGCCGTGGGGGCGGCGCCGCTCGGCTGGGCCGGCACCCGATCGGGCTCTGCCGCCGGTGTGGCCGGGAGCAGGAGCTCCTGCTCGGGCGCGGCTGAGGGGGCCCCTGGCATCGCGGTGCCGCCCTGGGGCACCACCTGTCCTTCGAGTGCCGGGGTCGCGGCATCGGTCGCCACGGCGCCAGAGTCGGCCGGCAGTACGGCACTCGTGCCTTGTTCGGGCCGGGCGGGGGAACCTTCCGGCGAGGGGGCTGCCGCCGTGCCCTCCGCGGCCGAGGGGCTGAGCGACTCGGGGGCGAGGAGCGGCGCCTGGGCCGGAGCATCCTGCATGCCCGGATGGGGCGGGACTATGTTGTCGCTCTGCATGGATTCCGGGGTGAGGGTGGTCAGCGCCGGGTGCAGGCGGGTGAACTGCTTGAGGCGGCTGCTCAGCACGTCACGAACGGTGCGCACCTCCTCCTGAGGCAGGCTGTCCAGCGCCACCAGCTCGGCGGTCACGGCAAAGGTGCTGATGCCGCTGGTCTGGCCCGGATAGAGGTTGGCCCCGATGCGGCTGCGCTGGTAGTAGGGGTGGTTCTTGAGCAGGCGATCGATCTGCTCTCCCTCGATGGGGATGAGGCGGGCCTTGCAGCGGCCGGTCAGATCGCCGATCCCCTGATTGGGATGGCCAGCCACCACGAAGGCGGCGTCCAGGCTGCCGTTGCAGAGGCCCTCCAGCGGATTGCTGGCCGAGGCGGCGGGTGCCGCCGCGAAGCTGCTCGCCTGCCAGCCCATGGCATCGAGCAGCGCCTGGCTGGTGACGCGATCCCCCGAATCGGAGTTACCGAGATCCACCCGCTTGCCCTCGATATCGGCCAGGGTGGTGATGTTGCTGGTGGCGCTGGCGAGCAGGGTCAGCGACTCCTGATGGAGCCTAAACAGGCTGCGCAGCTTGTCGTTTGGCGCCTCGCCCGTGAAGGGGCCGCTGCCATGGGCCGCATGGTACAGGACATCCGACTGCACCAACGCGAGCTGGATGTCGCCCTTGGCCAGGGCGACCAGATTGGCGAGGGAGCCCGAGGTGTTCTGCACCGTGCAGTGCAACCCATGTTGGCTGCTCTCTTCGTTGAGCAGACGGCAGATGGCGCCGCCGGTCGGGTAGTAGACGCCGTTGAGCGCCCCCGTGCCTATGGTGATGTAGGCAGGGGCGGCAGAGAGGGGCAGCGCCAGCAGCGCCGCCAGCCAGGGCAGGGCGAAGCGGAACAGGGGCGAGCGGTGGCGCAGGACTCGTGGGTGCATAGTGAACCGGATCAATGGCGGATAAAAAGGGATGGGGCAAGCCCATCCCGGCATGGGTCACATCTTATCTATACCAGATGCAAACCAGAATGGCTTTCGCCATTCGCGTCAATCAGTGGAGGCGGCCGGCCTGTCGCCGCCTCCGGTGCCCGCGTCATCAGCGGCGGATCTGGAGGATGGCCTTCTCCATGCGCGCCAGCGCCTCGACGAGACGCGCCCTGGTGCAGCCGAAGTTGAGCCGCACGAACTGGCCATCGCCGAATTGGGCGCCGGGGGAGAGCCCCACCCCGGCCTGCTCGAAGAAGGCGACGGGATCGTCCAGCCCGAGCGCGCTGACATCGATCCAGGCGAGGTAGGTGGCCTGGTTATTGGCCAGCTTGACGCCGGGCCAGCGGGCGACCGCCTGCTCGATCAACGCCAGATTGGCTGACAGATAGTCGAGCTGCTCGGTGAGCCACTGCTCGCCGCCCTCGTAGGCCGCCTCCGCCGCCACGAAGCCCAGCAGGTTGACGTCGGCGCTGATGCCGCGCATCGCCTGTTGCAACTTGAGTCGCAGACGCGCGTTGGGCACCACGGCGAAGGAGCAGCACAGGCCGGCGATGTTGAAGGTCTTGCTCGGGGCCATCATCACGGCGCAGCGCTCGGCCGCGGCCGGGCTCAGGGCGCCATAGGGAATGTGGCGGGCATCTTTATCCAGCAGCAGATCGCAGTGGATCTCGTCCGAGCAGACAACCAGATTGTGGCGCTCGGCGATGGCGTCGATGGCCTCCAGCTCCTCGCGAGTGAAGACGGTGCCGCCCGGGTTGTGCGGGTTGCACAGCAGCAGCAGGTCGGCGGAGGGGGCCTGGCGCTCGAGCTCGATCAGATCCAGCACCCAGCGCCCGGCCTCCTCGATCATGGGGACTGTGAGCAAGGGGCGATCGTTGAAGCCCGGCGCCAGCAGGAAGGGGTAATAGACCGGCTTGGGGGTGATGATGCCACGGCCATGCTGGCTCCAGGCCTTGCAGGCCAGGTTCAGGCCGGGCACCACGCCGGGCAGGAAGACCAGCCACTCCGGCTGGATGGCCCAGTCATAGCGCTGTTGCATGCGGGTCACTATGAGTTCGATCAGGCGGGGCGAGGGGCGGGAGTAGCCGAAGATGCCGTGTGCAACCCTCTGGGTGAGCGCCTCGATCACCGCAGGGGGGGAGCGAAAATCGGTGTCGGCCACCCACATGGGCAGCATGTCCTGAGTCTTGTACTTGTCCCATTTCAGGCTCATGGTATGGCGGCGATCTATCTCCCGATCAAAATCAAACATGTGAAATCCTTGTGCTGGCCAGAGGGTTTACCAATGTACGGACTTGGACCTGGCCTCGCAAGCCTTGAGGTGGCTCTTGATAGTGACATAAAATGAGCGCCGTCATTTTATACAGCTGCCGGTTCCTGGCTCCTTTTTCTCTCCCTTATCGATGGTATCTCTATGAGTTTATTGACCGCAGCCCGCAAGAGGCCGGATCCCGTTTCCCTCTCTTTCCTGGCCGTGACCTTCATGACCGGGGTGGCGGTGGCGCTGCAGGTGCCGACCCTGAGCCTGTTCCTGGCCGAGGAGGTGCAGGTGCGCCCCTTCCTGGTGGGCCTGTTCTACACCGTCAATGCGGTGATAGGCATCCTCATCAGCCAGTGGCTCGGCCACCGCTCCGACAGCAAGGGGGATCGCAAACAGCTGATCCTGCGCTGCTGCTTCGCCGGCATAGTGCTCTCCCTGCTGTTTGCCTGGAACCGGCAGTACTGGTTGCTGGTGAGCCTGGGGGTGGTGCTGGCGAGCCTGACCGCCACAGCCAGCCCTCAGCTGTTCGCTCTGGCGCGGGAATATGCCGACAGCCGCAACAAGCGCGCCGACATGTTCAGCTCTGTGCTGCGGGCCCAGTTCTCCCTGGCCTGGGTGATAGGGCCGCCGGCCGCCTTCGCGCTCGCCATCGGCTACGGCTTCGAGGTGATGTACCTGGCCTCGGCCTTCGCCTACCTCATCTGCGCCTTCGTGGTCTGGCGCTGGCTGCCCTCCCTGCCGCTGCCCAAGTCCAATGGCGAGACGGAGCGGGTCAGCAGCTGGCGGGACCCTTCGGTGCGGGCGCTGTTCATCGCCTCCACCCTGATGTGGACCTGCAACAGCATGTACCTCATCAACATGCCGCTCTACATCACCCGTGAGCTGGGGCTGGAGGAGAAGCTCGCCGGGATCCTGATGGGCACGGCGGCGGCGCTCGAGATCCCCTTCATGCTGCTGGCGGGCTACTACACCCGGCGCTTCGGCAAGCGACCCATGATGCTGCTGGCGGTGCTGGCCGGCTTCGGTTTCTACGTGGGGCTGGTGACCCTGTCGAGCCAGACGGCGCTGATTGGCTTGCAACTGCTCAACGCCATCTTCATCGGCATAGTGGCCGGGATCGGCATGTCCTACTTCCAGGATCTGATGCCGGGCCGGGCCGGGGTGGCGACCACTCTGTTTGCCAACAGCATCCGCACCGGCTCCATCATGGCGGGCGCGATCGCGGGGACTGTGGCCGAGATCTGGAGTTTCCACGGGGTCTTCATGGTGGCCACCGGATTGGCGCTGGCGGCGCTGGCGGCCTGCTGGCGGGTACCCAATGTGTGAGGCTGGAAGGGCTGGCGCCGAGATCCGATAGGCAGGGGTAAGCAGGGAGCAAACAGGGAGTAATCTGGCTGATGGCTCGGCTGCCTCTGTGCCCCGCCTAAAGGCGTGCGCAGGGGCTGACAGCCGGGCTTACTTGACGCTCTCGGCCTGGTATTCGTTGCGCAGGCAGCGCAGCAGCAGCTCGGCCGCCGGCCCCAGCGCATCGGTCGAGGGGGTGAGCAGGTAGGTGTAGAGGTAGCGCTCGCTGCCCCCTTCCAGGTTGAGCTGTACTAGGCTGCCACTGGCGAGCTCCTCCTGCACCAGGTGGCGCGGCAACCAGGCGTAGCCGAGGCCGAGCCGCAACATGGCGAGCACCTCGTGATAATGGGTCGCCTTCCAGCCGGTGTCGTCCGCATCGTTCCAGTCCACCGAGCGATGGATGGGCGGGTGCAGGCTTATCTGGTTATGGGCGCCGAGATGCTCGGCCTTGACGGGATCGGTCAGGCTGGCGAGGGGATGCTCGGCCGCGCACAGCGGCAGCAGGCAGACCTCATCCAGCGGCAGGCCGGTGCGATCGTGTGGCAGGTGCTCGGAGAGCATCAGATCCCCCACCTGCAGCGCATTGAAGTGGCAGTGGATCCGCTCGTGCAGGTTGATGCGGCAGCCCCGGCTGCGGGGATAGAAGTGGGCCAGCGCCCGATAGAGCCGCTCCCTTGGCTGCAGCACCGAGACATACAGGTTGATCTGCGGCTCCCACTGCCGCTCCAGGTTGTTGGCCAGGTTCTCCAGCTCCTCCACCTGCTGGCTGAGCTGGCGGGCCCGCTTGAGGAAGATCTCCCCCGCCGGCGTCAGCACCGCCTTGCGTCCCCGCACCTCCAGCAGGGCCAGCCCCAGACTCTGTTGCAGCTTGGCCACCGCATGATTGAGGGACGACTGGCTCTTGTTCAGCGCCTCGGCCGCCTGGGCGTAACCACCACAGTCGACCACGGCCTGAAAGATCCTCCATTGCTCAAACGTGCTCTTGGGACGAAACATAGCTCAACCTGTCAGGGGCGGATGGGATTCAACAGGGCGCCACTGGCACCCCCTCTTCAATTTAACCCTATCTGGTTATTTTGTTGACTTATTTGGGTTGGGCCGCTTTCGGTTGGGCAACAAAGGTCTGGCCGGTCTTGCCACGGCTGTCGGCCCCCATCAGATAGAGGTAGAGCGGCACCAGGTCGGCCGGGGTCTTCAGCAGCTGCGGATCTTCCGCCGGGAAGGCGCTGGCCCGCATCTTGGTGCGAGTGCCGCCCGGGTTGAGGGTGTTGACCCGCACCGCGGTGTTTTCCAGCTCGTCGGCCAGCACCTCCATCATCCCCTCGATGGCGAACTTGGAGATGGCATAGGTGCCCCAGTAGGCGCGCCCCTTGCGACCGACGCTGGAGGAGGTGTAAACGATGGAGGCATCGCCGTGCGCCTTGGCGGTCTGGCGAATGAGCGGCAGCAGCGCCTGGGTCAGCAGGAACTCGGATTTGACGTTGACCTGCATCACCTCGTCCCACTCCTGCTCCTGGATGTGCTCGAACGGCGACAGGGTGCCGAGCAGGCCGGCGTTGAACAGCACGCCGTCGAGGCGGCCGAACTGCTGGGCGAAGGTCTCGGCCATGCCGCGATAGTGGCTGGCGGTGGCGCCTTTCAGATCCACCGGCACTATGGCGGGCAGGGGGTGGCCGGCGGCCTCGATCTGGTCGTAGACCGCCTCGAGCTTGCTGCTGGTGCGACCGAGCAGTATCACGGTGGCGCCGTGGGCGGCGTAGTTGAGCGCCGCCTCGCGACCTATGCCGTCACCGGCGCCCGTCACCAGAATGACCTTGTCCTTGAGCAGATCCCGGGGGGCCTGATAGTCGAGCATGTTGACTCCTGTATAACCAGTTCGTGGCAGATGGGCGCGGCAATGAGGGGCAAGTGTACTGATCCGGGACTGCCCTTGACCAGTATGAGACGGCAAAAATGTGAAGAAAACAGCGGGGTAGGGCTGGCCGCCGGCGTTATGCGGGGGTCAGTGGCAGAGTTTTTGCACCATCTCACCAAACTCCTTACTATGTGAAAAAACCGACTCATCTTGGAGCATCAAGTGGCATTTTTGACCGAATACGGCCTGTTTTTGGCCAAGACCCTCACCTTACTGCTGGCCATAGGCGCCATCATACTGATGCTGGTCAGCAGCCGTCAGCCCAAGGCGCGCAAGGGGGAGCTGGTGGTGACCGATCTCTCCAGCGAGCTGGAGCAGGGGCAGCATAAGCTGCAGCTGGCCCTGGCCGGCAAGGCGCAGCGCAAGCAACTGGAGAAGCAGCACAAGGAGCTGCACAAGCAGCGTGCCAAGGCGACCGATGAGCGCAGCCACCTGTTCGTCATCGACTTTCACGGCAGCATGGATGCCAAGGAAGTTGCCTCCCTGCGGGAAGAGGTGAGCGCGGTGATCGGGGTGGCCCAACCCGGCGACGAGGTGCTGCTGCGCCTCGAATCCGGCGGTGGCGTGGTGCACGGCTATGGCCTCGCGGCCTCCCAGCTGCAGCGCCTGCGCGACAGAGACATCAAGCTCACCGTGGCCATCGACAAGGTGGCGGCCAGCGGCGGCTACATGATGGCCTGCGTAGGGGATCAGATCCTGGCGGCCCCCTTCGCCATCGTCGGCTCCATCGGGGTGATAGCCCAGTTGCCAAACTTCAACAAGCTGTTGAAAAAACACGACATCGAATTCGAGATGCACACCGCAGGCCAGTACAAGCGCACCATCACCATGTTCGGTGAGAACGACGATCTGGGGCGGGAGAAGTTCCGCGAGGAGCTGGGTGCCATCCACGATCGCTTCAAGGCGTTCGTGGCCGAGCACAGGCCGAACCTCGACATCGACCGGGTCACCACGGGTGAACACTGGCTGGCGAGCCAGGCCAAGGGCCTGGGGCTGGTGGACACCCTCTGTACCAGCGATGACTACCTGCTGGCACAGTCCAGCCAGCACAAGGTGGTGGGCATCAGCTACCGCAAGCCCAGGAGCCTGACCCAGAGGCTGGGCCAGCAGGGCGCCCAGGCGCTGGAGGCGGGTCTGGGCCGGTTGTGGCAGCAGAGCCCCTGGCGCTGACGCCTTGCTTGCACCACAGGCATGAAAAAGCCGGGCATTTGCCCGGCTTTTTCTATCCAGTGCTCAGCGCTGGAAGGGATAGACGGAGCCGAGCTTGAGGATCTGGGTCAGCTCGTCCAGGGCGGTGCGGGTCTCCAGCACCAGGGATGGGTCGCGCAGGTCATCTAGTGCCAGGCTGTCGCGGTAGTGGCGATCCACCCACTGATCCAGGCGGGCAAACTGGCCGTCGTTGATGAGGCAGGCCGGGTTGACCGCGGCCAGCTCCGCATCGTTCATGGCGACCCGCAGCCGCAGACAGGCGGGGCCACCGCCGTTGCGCATGCTCTGCTTCACATCCATGAAGTGCACGCCCGTGATCGGCGTGCCCAGGGTGAGCAGCTTGTTCAGATAGGCGGACACCGCCGGGTTGCCCTGGCACTCGGTGGGGGCGATGATCGCCATCTTGCCGGACGGCAGGGTCAGGATCTGGGTGTTGAACAGGTAGGACTTCACCGCATCCTGCACCGACACCTCGGCGGTCGGCACCTCGATGAAGTGCAGCTCGCCGTCACCGAACTTGGCGCGCACCTCGGCCAGGGCCCCGGCGGTATTGAGAAACGCCTGCTGGTGGAAGAACAGCACATTCTGGTTGCCCACCGCGATCACGTCGTTGTGGAACACCCCCTGATCGATCACCTCCGGGTTCTGCTGAATGAACACCGCGCTCTCTTCCCCCAGGCCGTGCAGGCGGGCGATGGCCTGGCTGGCCTCCAGAGTCTGGCGGGCCGGGTAGCGTTTGGGGGCGGGCTGGGAGACGTCGAAGGCGCTGCGGCCATAGACGAACAGTTCGACCCCGGCCTCGCCGTAGGCGCGGCACAGCCGGGTGTGGTTGGCGGCGCCCTCGTCACCGAAGTGATCGTTTTCCGGCAGATGCTGGTGGTGGCTGAAGTGGCGATCGTTGTTGAACACGGCGCGCAGGATGCGGCCGGTCACCTCCGGCTCGAGGGAGCGGTGGAACTTGTTGGTCAGGTTGGCGGGGGTGAAGTGAATGCGGCCATCCTGGGTGTCGGCGCTTGGCGAGACGGTAGCGGCGTTGGCGGTCCACATGCTGGAGGCCGAATAACAGGCGGCCAGCACGGCGGGGGCCTGTTTCGCGGCCTGGGCCAGCACGCTGGCATCCGAACCGCTGAAGCCGAGGCGGCGCAGGGTGGCGAGATCGGGTCGCTCCTGGGGCGCCAGCACCCCCTGGGTCATGCCGAGCTCGGTCAGCGCCTTCATCTTGCGCAGCCCCTGCTTGGCCGCCTCCTTCGGGTTGGAAGCCTCCTTGGCGTTGCTCTGGGAAGCCACGTTGCCATAGGACAAGCCGGCGTAGTTGTGAGTGGGGCCGACCAGACCGTCGAAGTTGACCTCGAAGTGCTTCATGACTACATCCTTTCGATTTTTATATGGGGAGCGGTTCCTTCCGCGCACAAAGCTGCGGCGTATGGCCATTATAAAGAGATTTTGTCTTTTGTAACAAGCTGATAACCAAGGTGGTTTTTTATGTTTCAGGAGCGGTTGGATATGTCGTTTCAAATATAAAAAGGGGGGAGATATAGCATAAAAACAAAAAAGCGGTTGCTTCCCGCGCGCAGGCTTCGCATTAATAAATAAAGAGACAAGGCGGTGTGGGCTGGTCAAGCAAATTTGTCTCCAAGATTGCTTTTTCGCGTCAAATCTCTTATACAGCCCCACAAAACCGCACACCAACCCCGACGGGTGCAATGAGGATAATAGTTACAGCATGGGCAAATCACTGGTCATAGTGGAGTCTCCGGCCAAGGCCAAGACCATCAACAAATATTTGGGCAAGGACTACGTGGTTAAATCCAGCGTCGGTCATGTGCGCGATCTGCCGACCAGCGGCAGCGCCAGCAATGAGCCCAAAAAACCTGTCATTCGCGGCATCAAGCTGAGCGAATCAGAGAAGGCTGCCAAGGATCGCAATGCCCTGTTCTCCAGGATGGGGATCAATCCGACCGCAGGCTGGCAGGCCAACTACCAGATTTTGCCCGGCAAGGAAAAAGTGGTTAACGAGTTGCAGAGTCTGGCCGCCAAGGCCGACACCATCTATCTCGCAACCGACTTGGACAGAGAGGGAGAGGCGATCGCCTGGCATCTGCGCGAGATCATCGGCGGTGACGACAGCCGCTACAAGCGGGTGGTGTTCAACGAGATCACCAAGACCGCGATCCAGGAGGCGTTTGCCCAGCCGTCCGAGCTGAACATCCATCGCGTCAACGCCCAGCAGGCTCGTCGCTTCCTCGATCGGGTGGTGGGCTACATGGTCTCCCCGCTGCTGTGGAAGAAGCTGGCCCGCGGTCTCTCCGCCGGTCGGGTGCAGTCCGTCGCGGTGCGGCTCATCGTCGACAAGGAGCGCGAGATCAAGGCGTTCGTGCCGGTGGAGTTCTGGGATCTCAACGCCGATCTGCTGACCGCCGAGCAGTCCGCCCTGCGCATGGAAGTGGTCAGCCGCAACGGCGTCGACTTCAAGCCGGTCACCCAGGCCGAGACCTTCGCCGCCGTCGCCGCCCTGGAAGGGGTCGACTACAAGGTGGTGAACCGGGAAGACAAGCCGACCGGCTCCAAGCCGTCCGCCCCCTTCATCACCTCCACCCTGCAGCAGGCGGCATCGACCCGTCTGAGCTTCGGGGTGAAGAAGACCATGATGATGGCCCAGCGCCTGTATGAGGCGGGTTACATCACCTATATGCGTACCGACTCCACCAACCTCAGCAAAGAGGCGGTCGAGGCGCTGCGCGAGTACATCGGCGAGCAGTATGGCCAGGCCTATCTGCCCGCCGAGCCGAATCTCTACGGCTCCAAGGCCGGTGCCCAGGAGGCGCACGAGGCGATCCGTCCCTCCAGCGTGCTGGTCACCGCCGAGATGCTGGAAGGGATGGAGCCGGATGCGATGCGGCTCTATGACCTCATCTGGCGTCAGTTCGTCGCCTGTCAGATGACCCCGGCCCAGTACGACTCCTCCACCCTGACCGTCAAGGCCGGTGAGTTCGAGCTCAAGGCCCGTGGCCGTATCCTGCGCTTCGCCGGTTGGACCAAGGCCCTGCCCCCCATGGGTCGCAAGGGCGAAGACAACCAGCTGCCGGCGGTGACCGTGGGCGAGATCCTGAAGCTGGTCAAGCTGGATCCCCGTCAGCACTTCACCAAGCCGCCCGCCCGCTTCACCGAAGCGGCGCTGGTGCGCGAGCTGGAGAAGCGCGGCATCGGCCGTCCGTCCACCTACGCCTCCATCATCTCCACCATCGTCGATCGTGGTTATGTACGGGTCGAGAGCCGCCGCTTCTTCGCCGAGAAGATGGGTGAGATCGTCACCGATCGCCTGGTGGAGAACTTCGTCGAGCTGATGAACTACGAGTTCACCGCCAAGATGGAAGACAAGCTCGATGGCATCGCCGAAGGCAGCCTGGAGTGGAAGAAGGTGCTCGACGCCTTCTACGCCGAGTTTACCCAGGAGCTGGCGCAGGCCGACAAGCCGGCGGAAGAGGGCGGCATGCGCGCCAACCAGATGGTGCTGACCGACATCGACTGCCCGGATTGCGGCCGCAAGATGGGCATTCGCACCGCCACCACCGGCGTCTTCCTCGGCTGCTCCGGCTATGCCCTGCCGCCGAAGGAGCGTTGCAAGAAGACCATCAACCTGGTCAGTGCCGACGAGTTCGTCTCCGCCACCGACGGTGACGAGGCCGAGACCGAGGCGCTGCGTGCCAAGCACCGTTGCACCGTCTGTGGCACCGCCATGGATGCCTACATCATCGATGACAGCCGCAAGCTGCACGTCTGTGGTCGCAACCCGGACTGCGACGGCTACGAGATCGAGCAGGGCCAGTTCAAGCTCAAGGGCTATGAAGGGCCTAGCATCGATTGCGACCGTTGTGGATCCGAGATGCAGCTCAAGAACGGCCGCTTCGGCAAGTACATGGGTTGCACCAACGAGACCTGCAAGAACACCCGCAAGATCCTGAAAAATGGCGACATCGCGCCGCCGAAGGAAGATCCGGTGCCGCTGCCCGAGCTCAAGTGCACCCAGTCCGATGCCCACTTCGTGCTGCGTGACGGGGCGGCCGGTCTGTTCCTCGCCGCCAGCAACTTCCCGAAATCCCGTGAGACTCGTGCGCCTCTGGTTGAAGAGCTCAAGCGTTTCCGGGACCGGCTCTCGCCCAAGCATCAGTACCTGGCCGATGCACCGGCGTCAGATCCTGACGGTAACGCATCCGTGGTGCGCTTCAGCCGCAAGACCAAGGAGCAGTACGTGATGACCGAGGTCAACGGCAAGGCGACGGGCTGGACAGCCCATTACGACAACGGAAAATGGCAGGAGAGCCTGGCCAAGGCGAAGAAATCCTGATCGGTCGTTGTTCACACAATGATGAAAGAGGCCCCGTACAGGGGCCTTTTTATTGGGAGATGGCGGTATACTGAAGAGGCTGCATGGATGGCAGTGCAAGACACGGAGGTTGTGATGGAGATTAACGAGATCCGGCCGGGCATGACCTGTCTGACCAGAGAAGGAACGGCCTACGTGCTGGAAGTGGACAAGCAGAGTCTGCTGGTACTGCTGCAGCGGGAAGATGAAACCATCCCGGTGCAGGTGCGCAGCGACGAGATCCTGGGTCCGCTTCTCACCAATGACTAGAACGGGATCAGAAACAGCAGCTCGGCCAGGTCGGGCTGCCACTGCCACTCCCGCATCCTGACCCGCCCGCCGACCACCGGCACCCCCTCTTCCTGCAATCTTCCCGTCTGTTCATCGAAACCTGCCGAGCCCTTGGGCAAGGAGATCTTGCCGCCGGCGCCCAGCACGCGATGCCAGGGCAGCGTTTTGTCGGTCTCTCGCAGCACTTTACCCACCAAGCGTGCCCGCCCGGGCAGGCCCGCCAGATCGGCGACCTGACCATAGCTCACCACGCGACCGGCGGGGATCAGGGCCAGGATCGCCTCGATGCGCGCCGCCTTGCTCAGGGTGGCCGGGGAGGGGTCCATCATCATCAAGCCGTCTCCTTAAGACAGAAGCGCCATTGTGGCGCTTCTGTGGTCTCGGCGGCAAGGCTCAGCCTCTTGCTGCAGCATCCCGTCAGCCAAAGGTCTGGCTCAGTCCCCTGAGCTCGCGGGTGCGCTTGAGCAGCTCCTGGCTGGAGTCGTCCACCGCCTGCATCTTCTGGCTGTTGGCGCGGGAGTACTGGGAGATCTGGTGAATGTTGCGGCTGATCTCCTCCACCACCGCCTGCTGCTGCTCGGCGGCGGCGGCGATCTGGGTGGAGAACTCGGTGACCTGCTCTATCTCCTCCAGCACCAGGTGCAGGTTGCCGGAGCCCTGGCGGGTCATCTGGGCGCACTCGCGGGTCTGGGCCAGGTTCTCCTGCATCATCCCCTGCCAGCGCCCCAGGGTCTGCTGGATCTGATGGATGCTGCCCTGGATCTGCTCGGTCGCCTTGTGGGTGCGGGTCGACAGGGTGCGCACCTCGTCCGCCACCACCGCGAAGCCACGACCCTGCTCCCCGGCCCGGGCCGCCTCGATGGCGGCGTTGAGCGCCAGCAGGTTGGTCTGCGCCGCTATGCCCTGGATCTCGCCCATCAGGCTGCCGATCCGCTCCGACTCGCTGGCCAGCTCCACCGCGGAGTGGAAGGCCTGCTCCGCCTGTCTGGCCAGCTGCTCCATCTGCTGCTCGGTTCTATCCAGCTGCTGCACCGTGTGCTGGCAGCTGCTGCGCGCCTCCGTCACCTGGCCGTTGGTGTCCTGGATGTTGCGCGCTATCTCGTGGGCCGTGCTGGCCATCTGGGTCATGGCGGCGGCCATCTGCTGGGTCTGGGCATCCTGTTCGTTGATGTCGAGGAAGGCCTGATGGGAGGAGTCCTTCAGATCGGTCGCCAGGCTCTGCAGGGGATGGGTGGCGTCGTTGACCCGGCCCAGCACGGTGCGGATGCGGGCCTGCAGCATCTTGAGATGAAAGTCGGCGATGGCGCCAGGCGCATCCCCCGAGTAGACCAGCCGGGTCAGGCTGTCATATTCCTGGCCGAGCCGCTTGAGGTAGCGGGGCAGGGAGATGAGCTCGCGCCAGCAGGCGCCGGTGACCAACAGCAGGGGCAGCAGCATCAGCAGCACCGTCATGGCGCCGTGGGCCAGCAGCGCCCAGCCGAACAGCCCCAGCATCAGCAGGCCGAGCAGCGCCGGCTTGGCGCGGCGCAGGGAGGGCAGCCGGCTTTTGCCGCCTTGCTCGACCCCGAGCAGGGCCTGATAAGCCTGGCTCGCCACCTGCTTGAGTTTGGGCTCGGGCTTGCAGCGCACCGACTGATAGCCGCTGATCTTGCCCTGCTCGTAGATAGGGGTCACATAGGCATCGACCCAGTAGTAGCGGCCATCCTTGCAGCGGTTCTTCACTATGCCGCGCCAGGGGTTGCCCTCATTGAGGCGATCCCAGAGATCGGCGAAGGCGGCCTTGGGCATGTCGGGGTGGCGTACCAGGTTGTGATTCTGGCCGACCAGTTCATCGGCATGGTAGCCGGCGATCTGGCAGAAGGCGGGGTTGGCATAGGTGATGACGCCCCGCAGGTCGGTGGTCGAGACCAGCTGTACGTCGGCAGGGAACTCCACTTCGCGGTCCAGGGTCTGGACATCTCTGCGGGTCATAGGGATAAGCTCCGATGTTCTTATAGGTTGTTATTGTGGTGGCGGCGGATGGAGGGCCGGGGCCGCACTTGACGCGGTTTGAGCAGCTTCATCGGGGCCTTATTTTGCCAATAAAGGCGGATTAAAAGTAGGGGCTAGGTTGGATTTTTGTTGTTTGGTGGTAAAAAAATGGCGACCAAAAGGTCGCCAAAAAGAGAAAGATAACGCTACCTCTGTGGTGCCCGGTAACACACTTGCAACTGATCGAGGATCTGCAACTGGCCCGGCAGACGGGCGGCGAAGTGCGCCCAATCCTTGCGAGCGGGCGCACTCCAGGCCACCTCGGCCGTGGCCAGCATGCGCGGGAACAACATATAGTCGAGACGGTCACGAGAGGTCACCAGTTCCGACCACAAGGGGCTGAGCACCCCCAGGATGTTATCGTTGGCATGGAAATCGGCGGGCGCCGGATCGCAGGCGTAGACCTGCTCCAGGCTGAGGGGCCCGGCCCAGTAGAGGCCTGGCTCCTGCGGATCCTGGTTATAGGCCTGATCCAGATAGAGCTGCTGGGCCGGCGCCATCACCACGGGATAGCCCTGGCTGGCGGCATCCAGCCCGGCCTGGAAGTGGGTCCAGGCGAAGATGGTGGCATCCCGGCTCACCTTGTCGCCGTGCAGTATCTCCTCCCAGCCCAGCATCTGCTTGCCCTTGGCGGCCAGGTAGCGCTGGCAGTGGCGCAGCAGGTGGCCCTGCAGCTCGCGGCAATCCTGATAGCCTTCCTGCTGCATCAGCTGCCGGCAGGCGGGGCTGTCGGTCCAGACGCCGACGGGCACCTCGTCGCCGCCCATGTGCACCTGCTCACCGGGGAACAGCTGGCACACCTCGTCGATCACCTGCTCCAGGAACTGGTAGGTGCCGGGCAGGGCCGGGTTGAGCACGTTGTCATCGAAATATTGCACCGACAGGTAGCGGGAGTGATCCGCCTCTTCCTGCAGCAGCGCCGGCAGCGCCTTGATGGCCGCATGGCAGTGGCCAGGGATGTCGATCTCCGGGATGACGGTGATGCCGAGCCCGGCGGCATAGGCCACCAGTTCGCGCACCTCGCTCTGGGTGTAGTAGCCGCCGTAAGGATCGGCGCCACCGCTGAGCTGGGGACCGACCGCCAGACTATGACCGCGCCAGGCGGCCACCTCGGTCAGCTGCGGGAAGGCCTTGATCTCCAGGCGCCAGCCCTCGTCATCGGTCAGGTGCCAGTGGAAGCGGTTGAACTTGTAGAGGCTCATCTGCTTGAGCAGGCGCTTGATGGTGGCGATGGGCTGGAAGTGGCGGGCGCAGTCGAGGAAGATGCCGCGAAAGCCGAACCGCGGCGAATCCGTCAGCTCGATGCAGGGCAGGCTCTCCCCATGTTGCAGGGCCCACTGGGCCAGGCTGACCAGGCCGTGGCGCCAGCCCGCTTCACCGGCTGCCTGGATGCGGATCTCCTCCGGGGTGATGGATAGCCGGTAAGCCTCGGGGGGGAGGGGGGTCTCGACCAGCTGGATGCTGGCGTCGTGATCCTGCGCCAGCGCGAGGCCGGTCAGCTCGTTGAAGTGGGCAAGCAGGCCGGCCAGCGAGCCCGGGCCGCTGACATGGGCCCGCTCCGCCAGCCGGAAGTTGCCCTCCGGCAGCAGCAGATGGGCCGGTTGGGGCACTATGCCGTTGGCCGGCTCCACCTCGGGCAGCTCGGGGGCCTGATGGGCCAGGGGCGGCAGGCCGAGCTCCTGGCCGGCCAGGGTCACCGGCAGCAGACGGGGGCCCGTGCTGCCGGCCTCGGTCAGGCTCAGGAAGAAGCCCTGCGGCAGGTCGGAGGCGCGCTTGATGGGGGTGTTGCGACAGCAGAAACGCAGCTCGCTGGCGCCAGCCTGGGGGCTCAGCACTTTGTAGCTGCCGCTCTGGCGCAGGAGTTCTCCGCCTTCCAGCGAGCTCGGGTCAATGTGGCGGGCCAGGCAGAAGTGCAGCTTCCAGGGGGTGGCCGGCAGTTGGCTCAGGCTGAAACGGAACCAGACATCATCACCGTCACGGCGGTCGACTTGGGTATGGATCAGGGGTGCAGACATGGGTATTCCTCTGATTGAGCAAATAATATCGCTCCCTCCAGCGCATCGGCCTTAGGGTGGGCAAGGTTGAGGTGGGCCAGGCGAGGGGCGAGGCGCATGCCGACCCCGCCCAGCAGGGCAATCTGGTCGGCTCCCAGCCGCCGCATCCCCTCCAGCAGGGTCTGCAGCTGGGCGCAGGTCTCGTCCAGCAGCTGGCAGGCGAGCGCATCCCCGTCCCCGGCGGCGTCAAACACCCAGGGGGCGAAGCGGCCGTAGTCGGCGGGAATGGCCCGGCTGGCCCAGCGCACCACCTCGGCCTGATCCCCCTTGAAGTGATCGAGCAGCCGCCCGGCGAGCAGGCTGGGGGGCAGGATGCCGTCGTGGCAGAGCAGCGCCTGCTGGAGGGCGCGCAGCCCGAGCCAGGCGCCGCTGCCCAGATCCGAGATGGGGAAGCCGCGGCCGGAGCAGCTGCGCAGTTGACCCTGTCGATAGATGAGGCCGGCGGAGCCGGTGCCGGCGATGAGGATGGCGCCCTCATGGCCGCCGAAGGCGCCGAGACAGGCACCGAAGGCATCCGAGGTGAGCCTGACGCTGGCGAAGGGGAAGGGCATGGCCAGCAGGGCCTGGTAGCAGTCGGCGAGCTCGGCGGAGGCGAGTGCCAGCCCGACCCCCATCTGCTGCTCGCACTCTTTGGGCAAGCCCGCCGCAGTGCGGGCCAGATCGATGGCGGCCAGCACGTTGCCATGGGCCAGTGCGATGCCGAGCTCCAGATTGGATCCCGCCGCCCGGCCCTCACCCAGCAGCCTGCCTGCCCGATCCCGAAGGCGGGCGCGGGTGTGGGTGCCGCCCCCGTCCACCCCGACCCAGTACTCAATCATGCTTGCCTCCCAGGGTGCTCTGCCAGCAGATGGCCAGCGCAAACCAGGCGGACTGCATGGAGGATCCACTGCTCTCCCCAGTGCCAGTTATGATCGAGCCGATCCTTGTACGTCTCAATCATGGGAGCCTCCGGGGGCGCTCTGCCAGCAGATGGCCAGCGCAAACCAGGCTGCGTGGGGGATCCACTGCTCCCCCCAGCGCCAGTTCTGATCCAGCCGATCCTTATACTGCTCCGGGATGAAGGCGATATCCGCCTCATCCTCGAAGCCGGCGGTGATGCCGTTGCAGATCCCGCCGAGGGCATTGGGGTAGCCGGCGGTGTAGCTCGGGTTGTTGATGCCGTGCCCCGCCAGCATGCAGGCGTTGAAGGGGTTCTGCCCCAGGATCCAGTCGAGCTGGCGCTGGCCGAACGAGAGCAGGGGCTGATGCTGCAGCTGCGAAGGCAAGGACCGGGCGGCGGCGAAGGCCATGGCGGCGAGGGACGCCAGCCGGGCGTTCTCCCCCTGCCACCAGTAACCCGACTCGTTGTGGTGGGGCATGAAGAAACTCACCCTGGGCGCCTCGTCCACCCCTTTCACATATTGGCGGGCCAAGGCGAAGGGGTTGCCGGCCTGGGCGGCGAGGGCCAGCTCGGCGGCGAGGGCCTGCTGCACCACGGTACGCACCCTGGCCTGGCGCTCCGGATCCGGCTCGACGGCCAGGTACTCCAGCAGCGCCAGCACCGGCAACCCGGCCTCGGCGGCGTGGTAGTAGGGGCGTGAGCCGTCGTCGTTGGCACTCCAGTAGTGGCCGAGCTCGGGGTGGGGGCGCTGGCGGGCGCAGAGCCGGCCGGCCCTGTCTCTCACCTCGGCTAGCCACTCCGCTCCCAGCGTCTTGGTCAGCTCGACGGCGGCGAGCAGGGCGCAGTAGTCGTCGATGATGTTCTCGCGGCCGTCGTCCAGATAGGCGAGGTTGTGCTCGCGCAGGTGCAGGTAGCCGCTGCTGGCCGCGTTGGCGTAGCGGCTGGCATCGAAGTCGCCGGCCATGGATTCACGGGCGGCGCGGGCCAGGGCGGCTATGGCCAGGCCGCCCCCTTGCCGAAAGCCCGCCTGCCAGTCGCTGGACTTGCGCCCCTGCTGGGTGGCATAGGCGCACAGCTCGCGCTGCTCGGGATCCTTGCTCCACTGATCGAACAGGGTCATGTAGAAGAAGCCGCTCTCATCCTGCATCCGGCAGAGGAAGTCGGCGCCGTGCAGCGCCTCGTCGTTGAGCCGCTTGCACAGGTTGAGGCCGTCGATGTCGCCGCGCGGTGCCAGCAGATCCCGGCACTTGAGCAGGGACCAGACCACCATGGGGGTCTGCTGGGGATTGAGGTAGTTGGCGTAGGAGAGGTGGCTCAGATACTTGCTCATGTCGCCGCTGGCATCGAACCAGCCGCCGTGCACATCCTTGCGCAGGTCGGTGCCAAACAGGCGGGCGGCGCGATCGGCCCGCTCGAAGGCGCCGCTGGCGCGCTGGCCCTTGAAGTAGTGGACCACATCGGAGAGGCAACTGCGGCTCAGCAGCTGGGGGCCGATGGCGAAGCGGGGGGAGCGGGTCAGGCGCGGGCTGGCGTCGCCCCGCTCGGTCGTGACGGCCTCCAGCCGGTACTGGCCCGCGCGGGTGAAGGCGCTGAAGTCGGCCCGCCAGAAGGCGCGGCCCTGCCAGCCCGGCACCTGGCCGGCGGCCTGCAGCTGGGCCTCGAACAGGATCTGGCCGTCATCCTCGCGCAGCAGCCGCACCCGACCGCTGAGGTCGGCATCGGCGGCGGTCTGCAACAGGGCAATCTTGTGGCCGTCACAATCGTAACCCACCTGATTGATCAAGAGTTCCATCAAGCTCTTACTCCCTCGGTCTGCCGGCATGGGCGAGACGGTTGGCGGGCCTGGCGCTAAGGCCCGCATGGATGTGCGTGGGCGGCGGATGCCGCCCGGCTCACTCGTGCAGGTAGCAGCGCACGAAGTGGTTGTCGGCGAGCCTGGTCACGGGGGGCAGGCTCTCCTTGCAGCGCGGCATGGCCTGGTTGCAGCGTCCGGCGAAGGGGCAGCCGTAGGATTGGGGTGTCCACAGCGGGATCTCCCCCTTGCGGCCCCCCTCCAGCTCGGCGTGGATGCTCTTCTCCGGATCCGGCACCGCCGAGATGAGCAGCTGGGTGTAGGGGTGCTGCGGGTGGTGCAGGATCTCGTCCACCTCGCCCCACTCCACCATGTGGCCCACATACATCACCGCCAGATCCTCCGCCACATAGCGGGCGGTGGCGATGTCGTGGGTGATGTAGAGCATGGAGACGCCGAGCTCGTTCTTCATCTGCTCCATCAGGTTGAGGATGCCGATGCGGATCGAAACGTCGAGCATGGAGGTGGGTTCGTCCGCCAGCACCACTTCCGCCTCCACCGCCAGGTTGCGGGCGATATTGACCCGCTGGCGCTGGCCGCCGGAGAGCTGGTGCGGATACTTGGCGGCGGTGGCCTTGGCCGGGGTCAGCCCCACCTTCTCCAGCAGGGCATGGACCATGTCCGGCAAATCTTTCTTGTCGATCACCTTGCTGTGCAGCAGCAGGGGGCGGGCGATGTGGTGGTAGATGGTGTGGGTCGGGTTGAGCGAACCGAAGGGATCCTGCCACACCATCTGCACGCTCTGGCGATAGTCGAGCAGGGCGGTGCCCTTGTTGAACTCCTCCAGATCCCGGCCGCGGTAGAGGATGCGGCCGCTGGAGAGCTTGTACATCTTGGCGATGATCTTGGCGATGGTGCTCTTGCCGGAGCCCGACTCCCCCACCACAGCCAGGGCGCGGCCCCGGTGCAGGTTGAAGGTGATGTCGGAGAGGGCCCGCATCTTGCCGCTCTTGATGGCGTTGGAGTTGACGGAGAAGTCCTTGTAGAGATGCTGGACCTCGATGATGGGCGCGTCGGTTGGGGCGATTTGCATGACAGACATCCTTAACAGCCAGCGGCCTTGTCCAGGTAGATCGGAAGATCCTGTTGTTCCTCTGCCATGCCATAGAGGTGGCAGGCGGTCTGTTGTCCCGGCCGGATCTCGGCGAGGGCGGTGTACTCCTGGCGGCAGCGTTCATGGACCTTGGCGCAGCGGGCCTGGAAGCGGCAACCTACCGGCACCTCCAGCAGGTTGAGCGGGGTGCCGGGGATCCCCTCCAGCACGGTTTTCGGGCCGTGCAGGGGCGGGAAGGAGTTGCCGAGCCCCCTGGTGTAGGGGTGCAGCGGCGCGGTCAGGATCGCCTTGGCCGGTGCCACCTCCACCAGCTCACCGGCATACATGATGCCGATGCGATCGCAGAACTCGACCATCAGCGAGAGATCGTGGGTGATGAACAGGATGGAGAAGTTGTACTTCGCCTTCAGGGCATAAACCTTCTGCAGGATCTCCCGCTGCACCACCACGTCCAGCGCCGTGGTCGGCTCGTCCATGATCAGCAGCTCGGGGTTGAGCGCCATGGCGATGGCGATCACCAGCCGCTGGCGCATGCCGCCGGAGAACTGGTGCGGGTAGTCCCGCAGCCGGCTCGGGTGAATATCGACTATCTCCAGCAGCTCCTGGGCGCGCTTGATGGCCTCGTAGCGGGTCAGCCCGGGATTGTGGGCGATCAACACGTCGCAGAACTGCTCCTCCATGCGCAGCACCGGGTTGAGCGCGTTCATGGCGGACTGGAACACCACGCTCGCCTGCCGCCAGCGGTAGCTGCGCAGCCGCGCGTCGTCGAAGCCGAGGATGTTCTCCCCCTTGAACAGGATCTCGCCGCCGCTGATGTAGGCGGGCGGCTTGTGCAGCCGGGCCACCGAGAAGGCGACCGTGGACTTGCCACAGCCGGACTCGCCGGCTAGGCCGAACACCTCCCCCGGCATGATGTCAAAGCTGACCGAGTTGACGGCGCGCACGTCGCCGCTCTCGGTGATGTAGTCGACGCAGAGCTTGCGTACCGACAGCAGGGGTTGTTGCGGGCTCATGCTGTCTTCTCCTGAGCGGCGGTGACGGGAACGGGGGCGGCCAGTTTCTTCCAGCGACGGAGGCCCTTGTGGGAACGCAGCTGCGGGTTGGCTATCTCGTCGATGGCGAAGTTGAGCATGGCGAGGCCGGCGCCCAGGATGGCGATGGCGAAGCAGGGGGCCAGGATCTCCCACCAGGCGCCCACCAGGATGGCGCTCGAGGTCTGGGCGTTGTAGAGCATGATGCCCCAGCTGACCACGGTCGGATCGCCGAGCCCCAGGAACTCCAGGGTCGCCTCGGTGACGATGGCGTAGATGATGGAGCCGATGAAGCTCACCCCTATGATGGAGATGAGGTTAGGCAGTATCTCCACCAGGATGATGCGCCAGGCCGGCTCCCCCAGCACCTCGGCGGCGATGACGAACTCTTTTTCCCGCAGCGCCAGGGTCTGGGCGCGGATGACGCGGGCGCCATAGGCCCAGGAGGTGAGCCCTATGATGAGGGCTATCACCATGGGGGAGGCCTCCCCGATGAAGCTCGCCAGTACCAGCAGTAGCGGTAGCCCCGGGATCACCAGCATGACGTTCATCAGGAAGGTGAGGCACTCGTCGATCACGCCGCCGAAGTAACCGGCGGTGATGCCGATGCTGATGGCCAGGGCACAGACCAGCAGGCCGGCCCCGAAGCCCACCAGCAGCGAGATGCGGGCGCCATGGGTGAACTGGGACCAGAGATCGTGGCCCATGCGGTTGGATCCCATCACCAGTTCCATGCTGGGGGGCTGGTGGGGGCGGGCGACCCGCTTGGTCGGTTCGTTGCTGGCGAGCAGCGGGGCAAACAGCGCCATCAGCACGAAGGTGACCACGATGGCGAGACCGAAGGCGGCTTTCTTGTTGCCCAATAGGATCTTGAGGATGGTCGGCATGCGCATCTTATTTACCTCCTGTACGCAGACGGGGATCCAGGAAGACGTAGAGCATGTCGGCCAGGAAGTTAAAACTGAGCATGGTGATGGTCATGATGAGCAGCTGCCCCTGGATCAGCGGGTAGTCGCGCGCCAGTATGCCCTGATAGAGCGTCAGCCCCAGCCCCGGGTAGTTGAAGATGACCTCGGTGATGAGGGAGCCGCCGATGACGAAGCCGAGCGCCATGGAGAGCGCGGTGACGCTGGGCAGCACGGCGTTGCGGGCGCCGTAGTTGAAGATGACCCTGTTGTTGGAGAGTCCCTTGGCCTTGGCCATGGTGATGTAGTCCTCCCCCAGCAGGTTGATCATGTTGTTGCGCATGGTGATGAGGAAGCCACCGATCTGCACCAGGGCCAGGGTGCCGACCGGCATGATGGCGTGCAGCATGATGCTCTTGATGTGCTCCCAGCCGAAATCGGCCTTGATCTCCGGGCTGTAGGCGTAGCCGATGGGCAACCAGCCGAGGCTGACCCCGAACAGGAACAGGGCGAGCAGGGAGACCACCACCGGCGGTATGGCCTGCATCACCAGGGTGAGCGGCGAGAGGATGCTGTCCATGCGTCCCCCCCGATACCAGGCGGCGAAGATGCCGACGATGGAACCGATGGAGAAGCTGATGATGGTGGAGGTGCCCACCAGGAACAGGGTCCAGCCGATGGCGCGACCGAGCACGTCGGCGACCGGTTGCGGGTAATAACGCACCGAGGTGCCGAGATCCCAGGTGAAGACACTCTTCACATAGGCGAGAAACTGGGTGCTGATAGGGCCGTCAACGAACCCGAAGGTGGCTTTGAGGGCTTCCAGGGCGGCGGGTTCCATCATGGCGCCGGCCCGAGCGAACATGACGGAGACGGGATCCCCTGGCATGGCTCTGGGTAGCAGGAAGTTGATGGTGGCGGCCACCAGGAAGGCGACCAGATAGAAGGAGAAACGTCTCAGTATAAATCCCATGGTGATACCTTTTACTGCAAGCCTGCCCCGCGCCGGGCAAAGCTCCCCCAACCCCGAGCGATACGGGGGATGGAAGACATGGCGGGGAAGAGGGCCCCCCGCAGGGGGCCGAGGTGATTAGCTGTTTGGCTTGAGTGACAACACGTGCAGCAGACGCTCCGGGGTGTCCGGGTGGAGCTGCGGCTTGGCGACCGGGTTGTCGGCACTGAACCAGCCATTGAAGCGCTTGGTGCTGTATTCGTACCAGGTCGGGTTGTTGAACACCGGGATGATGGTCTGGTTGGCGCCGACGCGCTCCTGGATGGCGAACATGATCTCCTTCTGCTTGGCCGCATCGGCGGTCTGGGTGAAGTCATCGATCAGCTTGTCGAGGGCCGGATCCTTGTAGCGTGGCGCCGCGAAGCGGTTGCCGCGCTCACCCATGTTGCGGGAGTGGAAGGCGGTCTCGAAGTACTTGTGCGGGTTGGCACCGGCAAAGTAACCCTGCAGGGCGACGTCGAAGTCACCGGTGATCAGGTTCTCGGTCCAGACGGTGGCCTCAGGGGTGGAGGTCTTGGCGTTCAGGCCGAGCGCCTGCAGGCCTTCGACCCCGATCTGGACTGTGTTGACCCAGTCGGTCCAGCCGTTCGGTACCAGCACCTTGAACTCGATCTTCTTGCAGCTCGGGGTGTCGAGGAACTTGTCGCCGTCACAGTCCTTGTAGCCGGCCTGTTTCAGCAGTGCCTTGGCACCTTCCAGGTCGAACTTGTTGAACTGGCCGTATTTCTTCTCGACATCCGGGTTGTCCCAGGAGGCGAACGCCTTGCCCAGACCCGACGGGTATTCGTTGACGGTCGGGTAGCCGTAGCCCGCGATGTCCACCATGGACTGGCGGTCCATCGCCATGGAGAAGGCGCGGCGGAAGTTGATGTCGTTGAAGGCTTCGTGGTTGCCCGGGTTCTTGCTCTGGAAGTTGACGTTGAACGCCACTGTGCCGGAGGCGGGGAACCAGTACTTGTTGTTCTTCGGATCGTTGCCGACGTAGAGGCGCTCGATGTCCGGCACGAAGGAGCCGAACCAGTCCACGTCACCCTTCATCACCGCGGCCAGTACCTGGTCGTTGGTGGCCATCTGCGGCATGCGGATGCAGTCGATGGCGAGGTTGGCGTTGTCCCAGTAGTGCGGGTTGCGGCACTGGGTGTAGAGCTGGGCGGAGAAGTTGTCCACCTCGGTGAAGGGACCTGTGCCGACCGGCTTGTCGTTGGTGAAGGCCACCGGATCCTTGACGGACTTCCACTGGTGCTCGGGCACGATGGGCACCAGCACTATGTCGTTCACCACGTTGGTGTTGACCTCGGTCAGGTCGAACTTGATCTTGTGTTCACCCAGCTTCTCGATGCTCTTGATCTGAGTCCAGATGGAGCGCTCATCCAGCGCCTTGTTGGCCTTGACCAGGTTGAAGGAGAAGATGACGTCGTCGGCGGTGAAGGCTTCACCATCGGACCATTTGACTCCGTCGCGCAGATCGAAGGTGACCGACTTCAAGTCATCGCTGAAGGCGTAGTTGGTAGCCAGACGATAGACGGGTTTGCCACCCTGCATATCGTTGAAGATCACCAGCGGCTCATAGATGAAGTGACGGGTGGTGTGCAGCAGACCGGCCTGCAGGAAGGGGTTGAAGTTTTTAACCCATGCGGTTTCCTGTTGCGCGACCAGGGTCAGCACCGTCTTGTTCTCGGCGGCCATGGCGGTGCCGGCGGCACCGGCGAGCATCAGGGTCCCCAGCATGACTGAGGTAGCGATTTTGGATACTTTGGCAAGCATATTTTGTCCTTTCTTATTGGTCTTCCATGTTTGGAATGGAGCGCCGAGATCGCATGCTTGGATATCGGCCCTCTATGTTGGTCAGGTTTTGCACCCTTGTAGTTGTGTCATCCAACGCCCTTAGAAAAGCAGAATTAACAGGAAAACAACAACTCTTCATTTCGTCGATATCGTAAAAACTCGAGCCGCCTCGTCATTATCGTCAATTTGTATTTTTAAACCTTTAAAATTATATAGTTGCATTAATTCTCAGGAAACACCAAGTCACCCTTTATGACAGTTCGAAGACGATACTGTGAACTGGATCGTGCTCGATTTTTATCCTGGTGGTTGGCTTTTTTTTGTACTTGAAACAAGAGGCGGGTATTCGGTCGAGGACGTGATCTGGCTCACTGAGGCGAAGCTTGTGCCGGCAGGGGAGGAAAAGGGCGCAGCCGCCGCTGGCATGGTCCCGGATCCTGCCGGCGCCATGCTTCTTTCTCTTGGTTATGGCGCCAGAAATAACAGGCATAAAAAAAGCCAGTCGGCGTGCGCCGACTGGCTTCTCATGGGCACCGGCATGGCCGGCATCCTGGCTGTGGCAGGGCTTAGCCTACCAGGCTGGCCCACAGATCGTATTCGTCCGCTTCATCGATGCGGACCTTGACCAGGTCGCCGGGCTTGAGGCCGGTCTCGCCGTTCAGATAGACCAGGCCGTCGATCTCGGGGGCATCGGCGAAGGAGCGGCCGGTGGCACCCTCTTCGTCCACCTCGTCGATCAGCACCAGCATCTCCTGGCCGACCTTGCGGGCCAGCTTGCGGATGGAGACCCGCTGTTGCAGCTCCATGAAGCGCTGGAAACGCTCTTCCTGGATCTCTTCCGCTACCGGATCCGGCAGCTCGTTGGCCTTGGCGCCTTCCACCGGGCTGTATTTGAAGCAGCCGACCCGGTCCAGCTCCGCCTTGTCGATGAAGTCCAGCAGCATCTGGAACTCTTCTTCGGTCTCGCCGGGGAAGCCGACGATGAAGGTGGAACGCAGGGTGATCTCGGGGCAGATCTCGCGCCACTTCTGGATGCGCTCCAGGGTGCGCTCGACGGTGCCGGGGCGCTTCATCAGCTTCAGGATGCGCGGGCTGGCATGCTGCAGCGGGATGTCGAGGTAGGGCAGCACCTTGCCATCGCGCATCAGCGGGATGACGTCATCCACGTGCGGGTACGGATAGACGTAGTGCAGGCGTACCCAGATGTCGAGCTTGGCCAGCTCCTCGCACAGGGCCACCATGCTGGTCTTGACCGGCATGCCGTCGTAGAAACCGGTGCGGTGCTTGACGTCCACACCGTAGGCGGAGGTGTCCTGGGAGATCACCAGGATCTCCTTCACGCCGGCTTCTTTCAGGCGCTTGGCCTCGGCCAGCACCTCGCCGATGGGACGGCTCACCAGATCCCCGCGCATGGAGGGGATGATGCAGAAGGTGCAGCGGTGGTTGCAGCCCTCGGAGATCTTCAGATAGGCGTAGTGACGGGGGGTCAGCTTGACGCCGTGGGCCGGCACCAGGCTGGTGAAGGGGTTGTGATCCGGCTTGGCCACGTACTTGTGGACGTGACCCAGCACCTCTTCGTAGGCGTGGGGGCCGGTGATCTCGAGCACCTTGGGGTGGATCTCGCGGATCTGGTTCTCTTTGGCGCCGAGGCAACCGGTGACTATCACCTTGCCGTTCTCGGCGAGGGCCTCGCCGATGGCTTCCAGAGACTCCTGTACCGCGCTGTCGATGAAACCGCAGGTGTTGACCACCACCAGTTCCGCATCGTCATAGCTGGGCACCACGTCGTACCCTTCGGTACGCAGCTGGGTCAGGATGCGCTCGGAATCGACCAGGTTTTTGGGGCAACCCAAGGAGACGAATCCTACTTTGGGGGCCTGTTTTATGTTGGACATCGCTCAATCACTCTTAGGTGGCTCTCTTATAAGGGCGCGGATTTTACCGGAATGGCTAACCAAAAACTATACAGCCAGTGAAACGGAGCGGAACAATCTTTGTGGTGGTCGGCGTGCTGGCGTTCGAGTGAGAGGATCCGGCCACTCATCGGGGGCGGGAATATGAAGGGGCCGCTTTTGCCTGCCGTGCACGCTGGACGGCGGGCAAGGGCCTCAGGGCTGATGGCGGCGACAGGCACAGGGGCTGGCATGGCCACGGGGTGCACTGCGATCCGATGAGGCGTTCCATGGCGACGCCAGACTGGCATCAGCCAACCCGGGAGAGCAGGGCGCTGGGAATATCCACCGGTAGAAAACGGGGCCGTAGGCCCCGCTTGCCCAGGAATGGCACGTCTCAGAAGGGGAGTAACCACTGAGTGAGGCACCCCATCAGCATGGCCATGCTCAGGATCACGGTCAGAAATGCCAGGATCATGGGGGTTCGGAATATCGACTTGAGCAGGATCACCTCGGTCAGGCTGGCGCCCGCACTGCCAATGATGAGGGACATGACGGCGCCCATGGCCATGCCTTTGTCCAGTAATACCGACGCAAGAGGGATCACCGCCTCGGCCCGGATATAGAGTGGAATACCCACGACCGCACTGAACGGAATGGCCAGGGGATTGTCGGCCCCGGCATGGGCGGCTATCCACTCGGCAGGGATGAAGCCGTAGATAAATGACCCTATCAGCACCCCCAGCAGCAAGTAGGGAAGGACCTCTTTGAATTGCTGCCAGGCATCGAATCGTGCCTTGGCGAATGCCGTGGGGATCACCGGCGCCTGAGTCAGGGCCGCAGTGCCATCGGCACAACAGGAGATGCTCGCGACTGCCTCTGGTTGCGGGGCGCAGCAGTATGGTGCCGCGTTGACCGGTTTGAGTGACTTGATGGGGCTGCTCGCACTGCAAGCGGCGGCCTTCATACCGGCTGACTCAGGGGTTGAGGCGCCGCCATTCGTGGCACAGCCGTCTTGCTTGGCATATTTGGGGTCTATGACGTGGCGTTCGAACCCCAGGTTGTCCAGCAGCATGCTCGCGAGCACTGAGACACCGGCTGCGATGACGACATACAGCAGCGTCACCTGCCAACCGAAGGTGGCCCACATCAGACCGACGATGATCGGATTGAGCAGCGGCGAGACAAACAAGAAGGTCAGGGTTGGCCCAAAACCGGCTCTGGCCGACAAGAGCCCGCGCAACATGGGGATGGTCGAGCAACTGCAGAAAGGGGTCAGCGCCCCCAGCGCCGCCGAAATCAGATAGCCCCTGCCTCTTCGTGCCCCCAGCATGGCCTGGATCTTCTCGTCGGGGAGCCTCTGGCGTATCAGGCTGACAGCGGCACTGATCACCAGAAACAGCACGGACAGCTCGACGGCCAGCAACAGAAACATCCAGGCGGACTGCGTCAGCATGGCAAACCAATCGTTCATCGCAATTATCCTCTCTCGTCATAAAATCTATATTTCTAAAATATTCGAAATATAGCAGTGATCAAGATATTTCTGGTATTGTCGAAATATCTGTCGAGCCGGAGTGATGCGTGATGCAGTTGGAAGAGGTTGCCAAGGCGTTGAAGGAGCTGGGTCATCCCACCCGCCTGTTTATCTTCAAGCACCTGGTCAAGGCGGGTGAGCAGGGATTACCGGTGGGCGAGTTGCAAAAGCAGCTCGGGATCCCGGCCTCGACCCTGAGCCACCATGTCGCGGCGCTGGTGTCGGTGGGGTTGGTGGTGCAGATGCGGGAGAGCCGTACCCTCTACTGCGTCTCGCAATACGGGGTGCTGGAGGGGATCATCCAGTTCCTGCAGGAAGAGTGCTGCGTCAATGGCGCTCACCCGGCGACGCCGCAGTCCTGACCGCGGACTGTGGCTCCTGCGGGGGAGTGGTCTTGATCATTTCAATAGTTCTTGTATAGTTGAAATTATGAGTCTTGCAAGGGGATGAACATGAACGGCATGAACAAAGAGACGGCCACCAGGGTCTTCGAATCGCTCTCTTCCGGCATTCGGCTGGATGTGTGGCGGCTGCTGGTGAAGGCGGGGCTGGAGGGGCGGGTGGCAGGGGAGCTGTCAAGCGAGCTCGACATCGCTCCCAACACCCTGTCGTTTCACCTCAAGGCCATGCTCAATGCCGGCCTGCTGTCGGTGGCGCAGGAGGGGCGTTTTCTGCGCTACCGCGCCAACATTCCCCTGATGCTGGACCTGATCGGTTATCTCACCGAGGAGTGCTGCGCCGGCCACCCCGAGGCGTGCGGCATGATGCGCGCCGAGTCCGCCTGCTCTCCCCATGTTCTGCCCACGCCGCCCTGCTGCAACAAGGAGTAATGCCATGTCAGCCATTCAGATTTTTGATCCCGCTCTCTGCTGCTCCAGCGGTGTCTGCGGTACCCAGGTCGAGCAGGCGCTGGTCACCTTTGCCGCCGACCTTGCTTGGGCCAAGGAGCAGGGGGTTGCCATCGAGCGCTTCAATCTGGCGCAGCAGCCGATGCAGTTTGCCGAGACGCCGGCCGTCAGCGCCTTTCTGACCCACGCGGGGGAGGAGGGGCTGCCGCTGGTGCTGGTGGAGGGGCAGGTGGTGCTGACCGGCCGCTATCCGAGCCGCAGCGAGCTGGCCCGCTATGCGGGTCTGCCCGCGCCGCAAGCGGCCATCAAGGGGATCGTCAAGGGTGATTGCTGCTCCGGCAGCGGTTGCTGCTGATCCTCTGCGTCAACCCAGATTGCCCAGCCGGGCTCGCCACTCTGTCGACAGGAGTTCGTCATGTTTCAGTTTCTGACCGATCCGCCCCCCTTTCTCTTCTTCACCGGCAAGGGCGGGGTGGGCAAGACCTCGCTGGCCTGCGCCAGCGCAGTGGCACTGTGCGATGCCGGCAAGCGGGTGCTGCTGGTGAGCACGGATCCCGCCTCCAACGTGGGGCAGGTGTTTGCCACCACCATCGGCAATCGCATCACCGCCATCGCGGCGGTGCCGCGGCTGTCGGCACTGGAGATAGATCCCCCCGCGGCGGCCAAGGCCTATCGGGAGCGGATCGTCGGGCCGGTGCGCGGCAAGTTGCCGGAGAGCGTGGTGCGCAGCATAGAGGAGCAGCTCTCCGGTGCCTGCACCACCGAGATCGCCGCCTTTGACGAGTTCACCGCCCTGCTCACCGACCAGGCGTTGCTGGCCGAGTATGACCATATAGTGTTCGATACCGCCCCCACCGGTCACACCATCCGCCTGCTGCAACTGCCGGGGGCCTGGAGCGAATTTCTGGAGCAGGGCAAGGGGGATGCCTCCTGCCTTGGACCGCTGGCGGGGCTGGAGAAGCAGCGCAGCCAGTACGCCGAGGCGGTCGCTGCGCTGGCCGATGCTGCCCACACCCGGCTGGTGCTGGTTGCCCGCGCGCAGCACTCGACCCTGCGCGAAGTAGCCCGCACCCATGATGAACTGGCCGCCATCGGGCTCATGAATCAGCAGCTTGTCATCAATGGCCTCTTCCCCGAGTCTGCCATCGCCGGTGACGGGCTGGCCCAGGCCCTCTGGCAGCGCGAGCAGCAGGCCCTCTCTACCATGCCGCTGGCCCTCAGGGCCCTGGCGCAGGATCAGATCCCGCTGCTTGCCACCAATCTGGTGGGCGTTGAGAGCCTGCGTCAGTTGCTGCAACCCTGTGCATCCGCAGGGAGCGAAGTATCCGTTGCCCAGCCCCATGACAGTGTGACCCAACCCGATCTGGGGACGCTGGTGGACCAGCTGGCCGCCAATGGCCACGGCCTCATCATGCTGATGGGCAAGGGCGGAGTGGGCAAGACCACCTTGGCGGCCGCCGTGGCGGTGGAGCTGGCCAGTCGCGGCCTGCCGGTGCATCTCACCACCTCGGATCCCGCCGCTCACCTGAGCGAGACGCTGGCAGGTAGTCTGCCCCATCTTGAGGTGAGCCGCATCGACCCCCACGCCGAGACCGAGCGTTACCGCGCCCAGGTACTGGCCACCAAGGGGGCGGCGCTGGACGAGCAGGGGCGGGCGCTGCTGGAGGAGGATCTGCGCTCCCCCTGTACCGAGGAGATCGCCGTGTTTCAGGCCTTCTCGCGCATCATCCGCGAGGCGGGCAAGCGCTTCGTGGTGATGGATACCGCCCCCACAGGCCACACCCTGCTGCTGCTCGACGCCACCGGCGCCTACCACAGGGAGATTGCCCGCCAGATGGGAAACAAGGGGCTGCACTTCACCACCCCCATGATGCAACTGCAGGACCCCAAACAGACCAAGGTGCTGATCGTCACCCTGCCCGAGCCCACGCCGGTGCAGGAGGCGGCCAACCTGCAGGCCGATCTGCGCCGTGCCGGCATCGAGCCCTGGGGCTGGCTCATCAACCACAGTTTGCAGCAAGCCGCGGTCAGCTCGCCGCTGCTGCGACTGCGGGCCGAGCGCCAGCAGCCCCATATCGAGGCGGTCGAACAGCTGCACGCCAGCCGCCATGCCGTGGTGCCGCTGCTGGCCGAAGAGCCGGTGGGGCCGGACGCCCTGCGTCGCCTCTGCCAGCACCATTGAGTCGCCGCCCCGGCCCGCTGCCGGGGCGGCTTGAATATACCGTTACTTGTTATAAACCCTTGTTTTTAACCTTTTTTTGAACCTTTTGTTGAACAAATAGGAGATGCGGGATTACGCCGCATCGGGAGCTGTGATGTCTGCAACCTGTGATGCCAAGGCAGTCCCTGCCATCGGCTTTTTTGAACGTTATCTCACCGCCTGGGTCGCCCTCTGCATTCTGGTGGGCATTGGTCTGGGGCAGGGGTTGCCGGATCTGTTCAAGGCGATCGGTGCCATGGAGGTGGCCAAGGTCAACCTGCCGGTGGGGCTGCTCATCTGGGTGATGATCATCCCCATGCTGCTCAAGATCGACTTTGGCGCCCTGCATCAGGTGAAGGGTCACCTCAAGGGGATTGGGGTCACCCTCTTCATCAACTGGCTGGTCAAGCCCTTCTCCATGGCCTTCCTCGGCTGGCTGTTTATCCGCGTGCTGTTTGCCGACTGGCTGCCGGCGGATCAGCTGGACAGCTATGTGGCGGGGCTGATCCTGCTGGCAGCCGCCCCCTGCACCGCCATGGTGTTTGTCTGGAGTCGCCTCACCAACGGCGATCCCTACTTCACCCTGTCGCAGGTGGCGGTGAACGACCTCATCATGGTGTTTGCCTTCGCCCCGCTGGTGGCGCTGCTGCTCGGGGTCTCCAGCATAGTGGTGCCCTGGGATACCCTGCTCACCTCTGTGGTGCTCTATATCGTCATCCCGGTCGTGATTGCCCAGCTGCTACGCAAGGCGCTGCTGCAAAAGGGGCAGGCCAGTTTCGATGGTGTCATGGCCCGCATCCAGCCCTGGTCGGTGGCCGCTCTCCTGCTCACTCTGGTGCTGCTGTTTGCCTTTCAGGGCAACGCCATCATCGAGCAGCCGCTGGTGATTGCCCTGTTGGCGGTGCCTATCCTGATCCAGGTACTGTTCAACTCGGGGCTGGCCTACTGGCTCAACCGCAAGGTGGGGGAGAAACACTCGGTGGCCGGTCCCTCCGCGCTGATCGGGGCATCGAATTTCTTCGAACTGGCGGTGGCCGCCGCCATCAGCCTGTTCGGCTTTCACTCAGGTGCGGCGCTCGCCACCGTGGTCGGGGTGCTGATCGAGGTGCCGGTCATGCTGCTGGTGGTGCGCGTGGTCAACGCCAGCAAACCCTGGTACGAGGCGGGACTGCGCCACTAAGGTTTGCTATCCACTTTTTTATTCACTTAAGCCATGAGAGACACGCAAAATGAGTGCAATCACCATCTATCACAACCCGGAATGTGGTACTTCCCGTAACACCCTGGAGCTTATTCGCAACAGCGGCGTCGAGCCCACCGTGATCCACTATCTGGAGACGCCGCCTTCCCGCGACCAACTGGTGGCGCTGATCGCCGCCATGGGGATGCCGGTGCGCGCGCTGCTGCGCAAGAACGTGCCCCCCTACGAGGCGCTCGGACTGGCGGAGGATCGCTTCAGCGATGATGAACTGATCGACGCCATGCTGGCTCACCCTATCCTGATCAACCGCCCCATCGTCGTGACACCGCTTGGCACCAAACTGTGCCGCCCGTCGGAACTGGTGCTCGATATTTTGCCCGATCAGCAAAAAGGGGCCTTCGCCAAGGAGGATGGTGAGCAAGTGGTGGATGCGAGCGGCAAGCGTCTGCGCTGATGGCGGTGGACTACCCTTGCACCTCGGTGGTGAGGAGCTGTATGAGCGCGAACTATCTGCTAAGGTGGCCCTCAGCCGATGAGAGATGATAAGGAACATATTATGAAGACCCGATCCTGGATAGTTGCCGCCACCCTGGCGCTGGCCTCTACCCCAAGCCATGCCGACTGGGCGAAGCTGAAGGAAGCTGCCGCCGATCTGGGGACCGCGGTGAGCGAGACCGGCAAGGAGGCGTGGGCGGGCATTACCGACTTCTCCAAGGCGACCTGGGAGTCGGTCTCCACCTGGGGGGCCGATGCCTACAACAAGACCGGGGCCTGGACGAAAGAGAGCGCGGCCACCGGCAAGGAGTGGCTGACCGCAGCCGACAAGAAGCTCGATACCATGCTGGAGCCCAAGACGCCGACCGAGGCGCGCACCGCGCTGGATACCATGGCCGATACCGCGCTGGTGCGGCTGTTCAACGAGCAACCCTCGGCCAAGCTGTTGTTTGACAAGGCCTATGGCTATGCGGTGTTCGACTCGCGCAAGTTCTCCCTGATGATACACACCAACCAGGGATCCGGGGTGGCGGTCAACCGCTCGAGCGGCAAGCACACTTACATGAAGATGTTCGGGGCGGGCATGGCGGCCGGCTTCGGCGGCAAGTTCTATCAGCAGGTGATGTTGTTTGAGACCAAGCAGACCTTTGACAACTTCGTGAACAAGGGCTGGGAGGCGACCTCGGAGGCGGGCGTCGTGGCAGGCAAGGAGAGCGCATCGCTCGATGGCGGCTATAACGGCGGCATGGCCATCTACCAGCTTGGCGAGCAGGGTCTGATGTACGGTGTCAGCATCACCGGATCCAAATACTGGATCGACGAGGATCTGACCCAGTAAGCGTCAGGATCTGTTGTTATCGTGGCCCGCTCGATGCGGGCCATTTTTTATGCTGCATCCGGGTGCCATCGTTACCGGCTGCCGGGGGCTAGGCCCGAAAAGGCGACCCGATGCGCACCGTTCCCTTCCTTTTTCACCGCGCCAGCTCCGGCCCCTCAGCGGGCTGGTTTCGTCTGAATGATGACCAGTCGCCATCGCTGGCCGCAGGATCCGTCTTCATTGGCACCCTAATTGCTTACAGCCTGTCAGCGTCAATGATTTGTCTGGGGATGAAGATGGAAATAAGTGCAAGCAGCCTGATGCAAGAGATGCAGGCGCTCAAGGTCGAAGCCGGCGCCACGCCGCTGAGCCAGCCCGGTCGTCAGGTCAATTCGGATTTTGGCCAGATGCTGCAACAGGCCCTCAACAACGTCAACGAGCTGCAGGGTGGCGCCAACGATCTGCGCACCCGGTTCGACATGGGTGACAAGTCGGTGGACCTGTCCGAGGTGATGATCGCCGGGCAGAAATCCTCCATCGCCTTCGAGGCGACGGTGCAGGTGCGTAACAAGATGGTCGATGCCTACAAGACCATCATGAACATGCCGGTATAAGAAACCCATGGCGACTGAGCATCATGAAGATGTCAGCAATAAGGACATAAACCGTGGCTACTGATCAAAACGGCGATCTGCTGATCAACAACGACGGGGCGGCGGCCCTCGATGAGCACGAGCAGAAGAGCTCGGCGCTGGGCTTCCTGTCCAACACCGACGTGCTGCGGCAGATCACCCTGATCCTGGGGTTGACCATCTGTCTGGCCATCGCCGTGTTCATCCTGTTGTGGGGCAAGGAGCCGGAGATGCGTCCGCTCGGCACCTTCAGCACCCAGGAGCTGGTCTCCACCCTCGATTATCTGGATCAGCAGAAGATCCCCTATCAGGTCGAGGGCAAGAGCGTGCTGGTCAGCGCCGAGAAATATGCGGACATCCGGCTGGGCCTGACCCGTGCCGGTCTGACCGGCAACAATGATGTCAGCAACGATGGCGAGTCCATCCTGCTCAAGGACTCCAGCTTCGGCGTCAGCCAGCGCATGGAGAACGAGCGTCTCAAGCTCAGCCGCGAGCGCCAGCTGGCCAGCGCCATCGAACAGTTCCAGAACGTGGCCAAGGCCCAGGTGCTGCTGGCCATTCCCAAGGACAACGTGTTCGCCCGCAACGAGCGCAAGCCCAGCGCCACCGTAGTGTTGAGCCTGAGAGGCAGCGCCCTCGGTCAGGGGGAAGTGGACTCCATCGTCGACATGGTGGCCTCCGCCGTGCACGGTCTGGAGCCGACCCGCGTCACCGTCACCGATCAGAACGGGCGCCTGCTCAACTCCGGCTCCCAGGATCCGCTCTCGGCCCAGACTCGCAAAGAGTTTGCGATGCAGCAGAAGCAGGAGCTGGAGTACAAACAAAAAATTGACGCCATCCTGATCCCGGTATTGGGGGCCGACAACTATACGGCGGAGGTGGATCTCTCCCTCGACTTCTCCCAGCAGGAGCAGACCCGCAAGACCTACAACCCGGACTTGCCGGCCGTGCGCTCCGAGATGACTGTCGAGGAGAACAGCGCCAATGGCGGCAATGGCGGTGTGCCTGGCGCGCTCTCCAACCAGCCACCGGCCGCCTCCAGCATTCCCCAGCAGGCGACCGGCGCCGATGCCGACGCGAGCGCGGCGAGTGGCCGCTCACGCAAGGAGGCGACCCGCAACTTCGAACTGGACACCACCGTCAGCCACATCCGGCGCCAGCAGGGCGGCATTCGCCGTATGACGGTGTCGGTGGCGGTGGATTACAAGGCCATCCCAGGCGCCGACGGTGCCGTTACCCGGGAGGCCCGCAGCCAGGCCGAGATCGACACCCTGCGCCGGCTGCTCAGCGGTGGCCTCGGCTTCGACGTGACTCGGGGGGACACCCTGGAGGTGGTCGCCATCCCGTTCAACCGCCCCGAGCTGGAAGCCGTGGCCGACATGCCGCTCTACGAGCAGCCCTGGTTCTGGCGCGCGGTGCGCATCGCCGCCTCCGTGCTGGTCATCATAGTGCTGATCGTCACCGTGGTGCGGCCCATGCTCAAGCGCCTGCTCTACCCGGATGCGAGACCGGAAGGGGAGCTGGACTTCGACAACCACACCGTGCTGGGTGGGGATGACGAACTCAGTCTGCTGGCGGCGCAAGCCGAGGCCGAACCCGTGTTCGGGGTGCGCGACGGTCACCTGAAACTGCCGGATCTGCACCGGGATGAAGACTTGCTCAAGGCGGTGCGTGCGCTGGTGGCGAATGAACCGGATCTGGCCGCTCAGGTCATTAAAGAATGGGTAACGAACAGAGATGCCTGAAGACAAGAAGAATCAAGTCACCGGTAACGACATTACCGACGTGCAGCGCCAGATCCTGGACCAGATGGCCGGGATGGAGATGGCGGCGGTGTTGATGCTGAGCCTCAACGAAGAGGATGCCGCCCAGATCTTCCGCCATCTGGAGCCCAAGCAGGTGCAGCGGCTCGGCATGTCGATGGCCTCCATGTCGGACTTCAGTCACGACCGGGTGGCGGCGGTGCATCGTCAATTTATCGACGACATCCAGAAATACACCAACATCGGCATCGGCAGCGAAGACTTCGTGCGCAAGGCCCTGGTGGCGGCGCTCGGCGAAGACAAGGCCAGCAACCTGGTGGATCAGATCATCCTGGGGTCGGGGGCCCGCGGCCTCGACTCCCTCAAGTGGATGGATGCGCGCCAGGTGGCCAGCATCATCCAGAACGAACACCCGCAGATCCAGACTATCGTCCTCTCCTATCTGGAGCCGGAGCAGTCCGCCGAGATCCTGAGCCAGTTCCCGGAGCAGGTGCGGCTGGATCTGGTGATGCGCATCGCCAACCTGGAAGAGGTGCAACCGGCGGCGCTGCAGGAACTGAACGACATCATGGAGAAGCAGTTCGCCGGTGCGGCCGGGGCTCAGGCCGCCAAGATGGGTGGCCTCAAGGCCGCCGCCAACATCATGAACTACCTGGATACCAACATCGAAGGCCAGCTGATGGACTCCATCCGCGAGTCGGACGAGGAGATGAGCCAGCAGATCCAGGATCTGATGTTCGTGTTCGAGAACCTCATCGATGTGGACGATCGCGGCATCCAGACCCTGCTGCGGGAAGTGCCGGGGGATCTGCTGCAACGGGCCCTCAAGGGCTCGGACGATCAGATGCGCGAGAAGGTATTCAAGAACATGTCCAAGCGGGCCGCCGAGATGCTGGCGGACGATCTGGAGGCCATGGGGCCAATCCGGGTCTCCGAGGTCGAAGCCGCCCAGAAGGAGATCCTCTCCACCGCCCGCCGTCTGGCGGATGCGGGCGAGATCATGCTGGGTGCCGGCGGTGGCGAGGAGTTCCTCTAAGCCATGGATCAGCAACAGCGTGATGATGTCAGCCTCGGCCAGGAGCGCCTCTAGAGCATGAATAACAACAAGCAACGGGGTTACGTCAGACCCGAGACAGACGAGAGCCAGGTGCAGACCTGGGGCTGGCCCGAGATGGAGGTGATCTCCGAGGTCGAGCGCAATGCCCTGGGGCTCAGCCCGGATTGGTACCGACAGGAGCAGGAGGCCGAGGCCCCCGCCCCCGCGCCGGAGGAGGAGCCGACCCCCAGCATCACGGCGGAAGAGCTGGAGGCGATCCGCCAGGCCGCCTGGGAAGAGGGCATGGCCGATGGCCAGGCCGCCGGTTTTGCCAAGGGGTTGGAGGAGGGCAAGCTGGAAGGCTTGCAGCAAGGCCATCAGGCGGGTCTGGAGCAGGGCAGGGAGGAGGGGCTGGCCATGGGGCGCGAGCAGGTGGAGCAACAGATTGCCCACTGGCAGACGCTGGCCGATCGCCTCGCCAACCCGCTCAGCGAACAGGATCAGGCGGTGGAGCAACAGCTCATCGCCCTGGTGCAGCAGCTGGCCCGCGCCCTCATCCGCCACGAGGCCGAGACCTCCTCCCGGCTGCTGCTGGAGGCGCTCAAGCAGGGGCTGGCCCTGTTGCCCGCCGCCGAGCAGGGGGTCACCCTGCTGCTGCACCCGGACGATGTGGCCAGGGTCGAGCAGGCGTTCGGGGTGGAGGAGTGCGCCAAACGCGGCTGGCGGTTGCAGAGTGACCCCACCCTCTCCCCCGGTGATCTGCAACTGGCTACCAGCCTCTCCAGCATCGATCTGGCCCTGTCGGGACGCATCGATCAGCTGCTGCGCAATTTCCTGCGCGACAATGCCGACTAGTCCCTTGTCTCGGCTCGTCATGGTGGCATCGCATTGCTGCGCACTGTCTCCCGGCGGCGTGACAATGCCGACTGACCCCCTGTCCCTGCCTCTTTTCCCTTTACCTTTGGAGGCGCGATGACAGCGTCCTTGCTCAAACGGCTGCAAGGCTACCGGGTGCGTGATCTGGCCCCCATACCCCCGGTGGCGGGCAAGCTGACCCGGGTGGTGGGGCTGACGCTGGAGGCCATCGGCTGCCGCGCCGCCATCGGCGCCCTCTGTCGCATCGACACCCAGGATGGCGTGCTGGAGGCCGAGGTGGTGGGCTTCTCCGGCGATCGGCTGTTCCTGATGCCGAGCGAGCAGCTCAAGGGGGTCATCCCCGGCGCCCGGGTGGTGCCCATCACCGAGGATCACGGCATCCCGGTGGGCATGAACCTGCTCGGCCGGGTCATCGACGGCATAGGCCAGCCCCTTGACGGGCTCGGCCCCATCATCGCCTCCCAGACGGTGCAGTTTGCCCAGCATCGCATCAACCCGCTCTCCCGCCGCCCTATCCATAAGCCGATGGACGTCGGCGTGCGCGCCATCAACGCCGTGCTCACCGTGGGCCAGGGCCAGCGCATGGGGCTGTTCGCCGGCTCCGGCGTGGGCAAGTCAGTGCTGCTCGGCATGATGACTCGCGGCTCGGTGGCGGACGTGGTGGTGGTCGGCCTCATCGGCGAGCGGGGCCGGGAGGTGAAGGAGTTCATCGAGGAGATCCTGGGAGCCGAGGGGCGCGAGCGCGCCGTGGTGGTGGCAGCCCCGGCCGATGCCTCGCCGCTGATGCGCCTCAAGGGCTGCGAGACGGCGCTGGCCATCGCCGAGTATTTCCGCGATCAGGGGCTCAACGTGCTGCTGCTGATGGACTCGCTCACCCGCTACGCCCAGGCCCAGCGCGAGATCGCGCTGGCGGTGGGGGAGCCACCGGCGACCAAGGGCTACCCGCCCTCGGTGTTTGCCAAATTGCCGGCGCTGGTGGAGCGGGCCGGCAACGGCAGCGACGGCCAGGGCTCCATCACCGCCTTCTTCACCGTGTTGACGGAGGGGGACGATCTGCAGGATCCCATCGCCGACGCGGCGCGGGCCATCCTCGACGGCCACATAGTGCTGGCGCGGGAGCTGGCGGATGCGGGTCACTATCCGGCCATCGACATCGAGAAGTCCATCAGCCGGGTCATGCCCATGGTGACCTCCCCCGAGCACATGGAGCTGGCGCGCACCTTCAAGCAGTTCTACTCCCTCTATCAGCAGAACCGGGATCTCATCACCATAGGCGCCTACAGCCAGGGCTCGGATCCCCGCATCGACAGGGCCATCATCCAGAAACCCTATCTGGATCAGTTCTTGCAGCAGAAAATGCGCGAGGTGGTTCCCTACGACGAAGGCCTGCAATCCCTGCACATGGTGGCCATGCCACTGATGCGCTGATGCCATGAATCTGGAGTGCGACTATGAGTAAAGGATTGGAGTTGCTGGCCGGACGGCTGGTGGAGGCCGAGCAGCAGGCCGCCCTGGCGCTGGCCAAGGCCCAGCAGGATCTGAAGCTCTTCATGGATCAGCAGAACGCGCTCAACCAGTACCGCCAGATCTATCACCAGCAGTGGACCGACCGTGGCCTGCAGGGGATCACCCCCCAGCAGAACAGCCAGTATCACGCCTTCATCAACAAGCTGGAGAATGCGGCGACCCAGCAGTACCAAGGGGTGCTGCAGGTGCGCGAGGCACTGGCCCAGTGCCGCACCGACTGGCTGGAGGCCCAGCAGCGGCGCAAGGCCGTCGAGCTGCTGCTCGACAAACAGGCGGGGCGCGCGCGCCAGAAGGCCCAGCGTCAGGAGCAGAAGATGCTGGATGAGTACGCCATCTTGCGGCGCTATCACCATTCTGGCCTGTAATTTGCTTCCTTCTGGCGAACGCCGCCGCATAGCCTGAATACCTCCCGCTCGGGGTGGGTAACAGCACAGGATTCTCGGGACCCAGCATGATACAGACCCAGTTGATCAAGGCCACCGCCACTCAGACCACGCCAGCCGACGCTCGTCTGCCCCTCGGCACGGGCGAAGGCGCAGGGTTGCCCTCGCTGGACGAGGCCAGGGCCGCCTTTGCCGACGCCATGGCCAAGGCGCAGCGCACCGAGATCAGCCCCTCTGCCAGTCAAGGGGGTGACGGGGAGAGCCTGCTGCCGGAGGCGGATGCCAAATCTTTGGCGAGCTCGCTGGACGAGTCCCAGGCCGGCCATGACAAGCCCGTCAAGGGCGAGGCCGTCGAGGCCGAGCTCCCCCCCGCCGATTTCTTGCAGCAGTTGCAGGCCTCCCTCAGGCAGGATGCCGGCCTGTCCACACCCCCCGTCGTGGCTTCTGTGCAGACCGAACCCACGGTCGAGCCTTCGGCGCAAGGCAACCTCCCGGTCGATCCTTCGGTCGAGCCTTCGGCACAAGGCAGTCTCCCTATCGCCCCTTCGGTCGAGCCTTCGGCACAAGGCAGTCACCCTGTCGCCCCTTCGGTCGAGGCGTCGGCACAAGGCAGTCTCCCGGTCGCCCCTTCGGCCCAGACCTCGCTCCCCGTCGTCGCCTCGGCGCCTGCCGTGCCAGCTCCCACGGACGGCAACAGTTTGCCGCCCGAGTCGCAGCCAGCCAGCCGGCTCGAGGTTGGCAAGCCCGCTGGGGTGAATGCCCTGCCAGCGACCGCGCAGCCGAGCGAGGCCCTGATAGGGGGAACTCTGAACGCTGAGGCCGGGGAGGGCGCCGATGCCATCTCCGACGTTACCTCCACCGCAGGCACCGCCCGGGTAGCCGGTTTGCCAGAGGAAGCGACGCCGGCCACAGACCCCCAGCACACGAACAAGGGCGACAAGCCGGCGCTGGAAGAGGTGGCGGAGCAACCGCCACTGTCCGCAAGGGAGCGGGCCGCACTGCTGGCCAAGGTCTTGCCGCAGGCGCCCCAGGTGGCGACCGAGCCGGTGCCTGAGGGCGGCGAGCCGACCCAGGTGGGCAAGGCCGAGCAGCCGGTCTCTCCTGAGCCGGCCGCGAAGGTGGCTCACACAGCACAAACCACCCACAGCGGGCCATCGGCGCAAGGGAGTGCGGCCAGGGCCTTCGGTGAGGGGCAGATCAGAATGGAGATGGCCACGGGGACCGAGCCCACAGCTTCCGCCGAGGATGGCGCCAAGCCTGATACGGAGACTGAGGCGCAGCAGCTGAAGCCGGCCCAGGCGGCCAAGGCCGATGCGGGCGCCGCCGTGGCGAGCAACGCCGCGCCCCAGCTCGCCACCCCGGCCACCGAGCCGGTGCTGACGGCGCCACAACAGATACTGGCGAACCACGAGCCACAGGGACCGCAAGCCTCGCTGGCATCCCTGTCGGCCGGCATCCAGCAGATGGAGGCCGAGCCCGCGGTGGCGGTCAAGGTGGCCGCAGAGCTGAAGCAACCCGATATGAAACAAAAGCCGGGGGAACTCGGCAAGCATGGCGGGCTGGAGGTCGGTGCGACCGAGCAGAGCGAGGCGAGCCCGTCCGCGCAATCAGCTCAGCAGGCCAGCCAGATCGCCGAGCACAGGCCCGCGGCCGAGGTGGCCGCCAGACGGGAGGCCCAGAGCCTGCCGCACCTGCGGCTGGCCACCCCGGAGGCGCCGGCCCAGTTGCACCAGAAGGTGAACCTGATGCTGGCGGACAAGCTGCAGCAGGCGGAGATCCAGCTCGATCCCCTCGGCCTCGGCAAGATGAAGATCCAGATCCAGATTGACGCCTCCAACCAGGCCAACGTCCACTTCGTGGTGCAGCATGGCCAGACCCGGGAGATGCTGGAGCAGGCCATGCCCAGGCTGCGCGACATGCTGGCGGGGCAGGGGATCCAGCTCGGCCAGACCCTGGTTCAACAACAGCCGCAGCAACAGCCGCAGCAACAGCAGTCCCAGGGGCAATCCCCCTTCAGCGGTCAGGGCCAGCAGGGCCAATCCGGGGGCGGCACCTTGGGCGGCCGTGAGCCCGCCGAAGGGGAGGTCACCACCAGAACCATGAGTCTGCTGGTGGAATCGGCAAACGAAGCCGGAATTGATTTCTATGCTTGATGCCTGCCTGAGTAAGTTTATGATACCGAACAAGTTTGAGACTAGGGTGGACAAGGGATGGCAGACGATAACGAACTGACGCTGAAGGACCCGGCGGCAGCCAAGAAAAAGAAGCTGATCATGGTAGTCGCCCTGGCCGTCATCGTGCTGGGGGCTGGCGGGGCCGGCACCTGGTTCATGCTGGCCGGCGGTGACAAACCGGCGGCCGACGCGGCCGAGATCGCCAAGGCCGAGGCCAGCGCACCGCAGCCTTCGCTCTACGTGGGCATGCCGCGCCCCTTCGTGTTCAATGTGGCGGGCGGCCAGCGGGATAGGCTGGTGCAGATCAAGATCCAGCTGATGGTGCGGGGTGCCGCCGACGAGACCCTGGCCAAACAGAATATTCCCCTGATCGAAGGGACACTGCTGCGCGTCTTCAGCGCGGCCACCGCCGAGCAGCTGATGACCTTCGAGGGCAAGGAGAAGCTGCGCCAGGATTCACTGGAAGAGTGTCGCCGGGTGCTCAATGACCTGGTCTCTTCCCCCGTAATAGAACAAGTGCTGTTTACCGGCTTTGTCATGCAATGAAAGGTGAAGCGTGAGCGATCTGTTAAGTCAGGACGAAATTGATGCCCTGTTGCACGGTGTCGATGATGTCGAAGAGGAAGAGCTAGGCGCGGCCGGGGATCCCGGCATCACCCAGTTTGACTTCTCCTCCCAGGACCGCATCGTCCGTGGCCGCATGCCGACCCTGGAGCTGGTGAACGAAAGGTTCGCCCGCCACATGCGCATCAGCCTGTTCAACATGATGCGGCGCACCGCCGAGGTCTCCATCAACGGCGTGCAGATGCTGAAGTTCGGCGAATACGTGCACACCCTGTTCGTGCCGACCAGCCTGAACATGGTGCGCTTCCGTCCGCTCAAGGGGACGGCGCTGATCACCATGGAGGCCCGCCTGGTGTTCATCCTGGTGGAGAACTTCTTCGGTGGCGACGGCCGCTACCACGCCAAGATCGAGGGGCGCGAGTTTACCCCGACCGAGCGGCGCATCATCCAGATGCTGCTCAAGCTGGTGTTTGAGGATTACAAGGATGCCTGGGCGCCGGTGATGGACGTCGGCTTCGAGTACCTCGACTCCGAGGTCAACCCGGCCATGGCGAACATCGTCAGCCCGACCGAGGTGATAGTGGTCAGCTCCTTCCACATCGAACTGGATGGCGGCGGCGGCGACTTCCACGTGGCCATGCCCTACTCCATGCTCGAGCCCATCCGCGAGCTGCTCGATGCTGGGGTACAGAGCGACAAGGGTGACACCGACGTGCGCTGGAGCAAGGCGCTGCGCGACGAGATCATGGACGTCAAGGTGGAGCTCAAGGCCAAGCTGCTGGAGACCGAGCTGACCCTGCGCGATCTGATGGAGCTGAAACCCGGCGACATCATCCCGGTGGAGATGCCGGAGAACCTGCTGGTCTACGTGGAGGACTTGCCGACCTTCCACGCCAAGATGGGGCGCACCAAGGAGAATGTGGCGCTCAAGATAGTCGACAAACTCAAGCGCCCTGACGGGGTCAAGACAGAGATGCATCTGGTGACCCGGGGCGGCGTACGCATCGATGGTGAGGCCGAGCTGGAAGAGCTCGAGCGCAGCATCGAAGACAAACACTCCTAACAGACCCGTCGTGTCAGACGCGGGTCACGAAGCAGCATGAGGAAGCAAGATGAGCGGAACCGATGACGAGCAGGATTTGATGGCGGATGCCTGGGCGGCCGCGCTGGAGGAGCAGGTCACGGCGGAGGCCAAGCCGGCCCCGCTGGAGGAGCTGAGGGACGATGCCCCCATCAGCGCCGAGGAGCGCCGCAAGCTGGACACCATTCTGGACATCCCGGTGACCATCGCCATGGAGGTGGGTCGCAGCCAGATCAGCATCCGCAACCTGTTGCAGCTGAACCAGGGCTCGGTAGTCGAGCTGGACAGGGTCGCCGGCGAGCCGCTGGACGTGCTGGTCAACGGCACCCTGATCGCCCACGGCGAGGTGGTGGTGGTGAACGACAAGTTCGGCATCCGCCTGACCGATGTCATCAGCCAGATAGAACGGATCAAGAAGCTCAAATGACCAGAACCATTGCGCTGACCGATGTCATCATCAGTCAGGCCGAAAGGATCAAAAAACTCAAATGATCCGCGTCCTTGCTTTAATGCTGTTCGCCGCCCCCGCGCTGGCCGAGGGGGCCAATCCCCCCAGCATCACCTCCTGGCTGCTCTCCAGCCTGATGGTGATCGGCCTCATCCTGGTGCTGGGCTTTTTGCTCAAGAAGAGCAAGCTCACCCAGGTCATGGGGGGCGGCCAGATGAAGGTCATCGCCAGCCTGCCGGTGGGCTACAAGGAGAAGCTGATGGTGGTCAAGGTGGGCGAGCAACAGCTGCTCATCGGGGTGACGCCGCAGCAGGTCAACTTCCTCTACCGCCTGGAGCAGCCGCTGGACGAGAGCCAGCCCCAGGCGTTCTCCCAGCAGTTGGGCAAATTGATGGGCAAGCATGAAAAGAGCTAACTGGATAGGGCTGCTGGCGCTGGTGTCGCTGCTGCTCTCGCCCCTGGCACTGGCCCAGGACGGCATGTCGGCGCTGACCGTCAAGACCATGGCGGATGGCAGTCAGGAGTACAGCCTGACCCTGCAGGTGCTGGCGCTGATGACCGCGCTCTCCTTCCTGCCAGCCATGGTCATCATGATGACCTCCTTCACCCGGATCATAGTAGTGCTCGGGATCCTCAGACAGGCCATAGGCCTGCAGCAGAGTCCGTCCAACCAGGTGTTGATCGGCATCGCCCTGTTCATGTCCTTCTTCATCATGTCGCCGGTGCTGGATCGCATCAACGAAGAGGCGCTGCAGCCCTATCTGGCGGAGACCATAGGGCCCAAGGAGGCGCTGGAGAAAGCCGAACAGCCCATCCACCAGTTCATGCTGGCCCAGACCCGGGTCAAGGATCTCAACACCTTCATGGAGATCGCCAACGTGCAGGTGGAGAAGCCGACCGAGGTGCCGCTGCGGGTGTTGATCCCGGCCTTCGTCACCAGCGAGCTCAAGACCGCGTTCCAGATAGGCTTCATGCTGTTTCTGCCGTTCCTGGTGATCGATCTGGTGGTGGCCAGCATACTGATGGCCATGGGGATGATGATGCTGTCGCCCATGCTGGTCTCCCTGCCCTTCAAGCTGATGCTGTTCGTCATGGTGGACGGCTGGAACCTGATCCTGGGCTCGCTCGCGAACAGCTTCGGGCTGGGCGCCGGCTAAGCACAAGGAGCCGATTACATGAGTCCGGAAACCTTTGTCGACGTGTTTCGTGAGGCACTCTGGCTGGTGACCATCATGGTGTGCGCCGTGATCCTGCCCAGCCTGATGGTGGGGCTGATCGTCGCCATCTTCCAGGCCGCGACCTCCATCAACGAGCAGACCCTGAGCTTCCTGCCCCGTCTCATCGTGACCCTGTTCGCCCTGGGCGCCGGGGCCCACTGGGGCCTGCAGAGCCTGATGGACTTCTTCATGCTGATGGTGAGCCAGATACCCGAGGTGGTGGGTTGAGTCTGCAGGTGGCGGCATGACCTATACCACCACGCTCATCATGGAGTGGCTGGCGTCCATCCTCTGGCCGCTGGCACGGGTGAGCAGCCTGCTGATGGTGATGGCGGTGTTTGGCAGCCGGCTGGCGCCGGCGCACATCCGCATCGGCCTGGCGCTGGCCATCACCCTCATCATCGCCCCCCTGTTGCCGCCCATGCCCAAGATAGAGCTGTTCTCCGTCGGCAGCTTTCTGGTGCTGGGACAGCAGATGCTCATCGGCATCGCACTGGGTCTCATGACCCAGTTCCTGCTGGAGAGCTTCGTGATGGCGGGCCAGATCATCGCCATGCAGACCAGCCTGGGCTTCGCCACCCTGGTGGATCCCATGAATGGCCAGTCAGCCCCCGTGGTGGGGCAGTTCTACCTGATGCTGGCGACCCTGGTGTTTCTGGCGGTGGATGGTCATCTGCTGATGCTGCGGATGGTGGTGCTGAGCTTCGAGACCCTGCCGGTCTCGGACAGCGGCCTGACCCTGCCCGCCATCCGCAGCCTGGTCAGCTTCCTCGGCGTCATGTATCAGGCCTCGCTGGTGATGGCGTTGTCGGCCATCATCGCCCTGCTGCTCATCAACTTCGCGTTCGGGGTCATGACCCGGGCCGCGCCCCAGCTCAACATCTTCAGCATCGGCTTCGCGGTCAGCATGATGTCGGGTCTGTTTATCCTCTGGCTCACCATTGGCGGCTTCATGGGCCACTTCGACGCCATCTGGGAGCGGGTGCAGGAGACCAGCTGCGAACTGATCAACACCCAGTGTTTCGGTGGCCAGAATGGCTGATACCGATCAGGCAAATGGCACCGAGCAACCCGGCGGGTTGGCACCGTTTCAGGTTATCGGTGCGATGATCGACCGCCTCCGGCCAGTCGGAGGTCTGCATGGCTGATACCGATCAGGAACGTACCGAACAACCCACGGGCAAACGACTGCAACAGGCCCGGGAAAAAGGGCAGATTGCACGTTCCAAGGAGCTGGGAACCGCCAGCGTGCTGCTGGCGACCGTGTTTGGCTTGCTGATGCTCAAGGAGAGCCTGGCCGGTGCCATGGTCAAGGTGCTCACCATGGGCTTTACCCTGGAGCGGGATCAGGCCTTCGACCCCAACGCCATGGGGGCCATGGTGCCCACCCTGCTGGCCGAGCTGATCCAGCCCCTCGGCCTGCTGTTCCTGCTGGTGACCATCGCCGCCTTCGTCGGCAACACCCTGCTGGGAGGAATGAATTTTTCCTCCGAGGCCATGCTGCCCAAATGGAGCAAGCTGAGCCCCTTGAGTGGTTTGAAGAGGATGTTCGGGGTGCAGTCGCTGGTGGAGCTCATCAAGTCCATCGCCAAGGTGGTGTTCATCAGCCTGTTCGCCTGGTGGATGCTGTCGAGTCAGTTCAACCACCTGCTCAACCTCTCCCTCGAGGGCTTCCCCGGCGGCATCATAGACGCGCTGGACCTGCTGCTGTGGATGCTGATCATCCTCTGCTGCTCCCTCATCCCCATCGTCGCCATCGATGTGCCCTTCCAGACCTGGAACCACAATCGTCAGCTCAAGATGACCAAGCAGGAGATCAAGGACGAGTTCAAGGACAGCGAGGGCAAGCCCGAGGTCAAGGGGCGGATCCGCCGCCTGCAGATGGAGATGGCGATGCGTCGCATGATGGGGGATGTGCCCAAGGCGGATGTGATCATCACCAACCCGAGCCACTACTCGGTGGCGCTGAAATACGACACGGGCAAACCCGGGGCCGCCCCCAAGGTGCTGGCCAAGGGGGTCGACGAGGTGGCGATGAAGATCCGGGAGATAGCGCGGGAATACGAGATCCCCATCATGCCGTCCCCGGCGCTCACCCGTGCCATCTATCACTCCACCGAGATCGGTCACGAGATCCCGGAGGGGCTGTTCGCCGCCGTGGCCCAGGTGCTGGCCTATGTCTATCAGCTCAAGAAGTTCCGCCGTGGCCGTGGCCGGCGTCCGACCCCGGTCGCCAAGGATCTGCCCATCCCGCCTGAGTACCGCAAATAACACCTCGATTCACTGGGCGCATCGGCTTGTCGATATTGATTGACCCTGTTTCAAACTGGCTTTGCCGCCCTGGTTCAAACACTGGCCTATGTCTATCGGCTCAAGAAGTTCCCCCGTGGCCGTGGTCGGCGTCCAACCCCGGTCGCCAAGGATCTGCCCATCCCGCCTGAGTACCGCAAATAACACCTCGATTCACTGGGCGCATCGGCTTGTCGATATTGATTGACCCTGTTTCAAACTGGCTTTGCCGCCCTGGTTCAAACACTGGCCTATGTCTATCGGCTCAAGAAGTTCCGCCGTGGCCGTGGCCGTGGCCGGCGTCCGACCCCGGTCGCCAAGGATCTGCCCATCCCGCCTGAGTACCGCAAATAACGCCCCGGCTCCTCGGGCGCATCGGCTTGTCGATAGTGGCTGAACCTGTTTCAAGCTGGCTTTGCCACCCTGGTTCAAGCGCGGGTCCATCTCGATCGACCCGGAACCTGTTGCCACGGCTGACCCCGCTCTCTTCAGTCCCGACCAGGGTTGTCTGAATACCCTCCGCCGGACTTCTGACAGCTTAAAAATAAAAACCTTATGTATCAATGCATTGAATTGTTGGCTTGATGTTTGCTTTAGCTAGGCACTGGCAGTTGATAGTTGAGCATAACGATGGGATTCAAGGCAGCATTGGGCCGTTTAACAGAGTACAGGTGGTTGCTCAGCAAGGGGGTCGGGACCCCGCTGCTGGTGCTCGCCTCCCTCGGCATGGTGGTGCTGCCCATCCCGCCGCTGATGCTGGATATCCTGTTCTCCTTCAACATCGCCCTCTCCATCGTGGTGCTGCTGGTGGCCGTCTATACCCGCCGGCCGCTGGAGTTTGCCGCCTTCCCGACCGTGCTGCTGATCGCCACCCTGCTGCGGCTGGCGCTGAACGTCGCCTCGACCCGGGTCGTGCTGCTGGAAGGCCATAACGGCAGCGCGGCGGCCGGCCATGTGATCGAGGCCTTCGGCAACGTGGTCATAGGCGGCAACTATGCGGTCGGTATCATCGTCTTCATGATCCTGGTGATCATCAACTTCGTGGTGGTCACCAAGGGGGCGGGCCGGATCTCCGAGGTGAGCGCCCGCTTCACTCTGGACGCCATGCCCGGCAAGCAGATGGCCATCGATGCGGACCTGAACGCCGGTCTCATCAATCAGGAAGAGGCCAAGAAGCGGCGCCAGGACGTGACTCAGGAAGCCGACTTCTACGGCTCCATGGACGGTGCCTCCAAATTCGTGAAGGGGGATGCCATCGCCGGCATCATGATCCTCTTCATCAACATCATTGGTGGCTTCATCATCGGCATGATGCAGCACCAGCTCAGCTTCGGCGAGGCGGCCCAGATCTACACCCTGCTCGCCATCGGTGATGGCCTGGTGGCCCAGATCCCCTCCCTGCTGCTCTCCATCGCCGCCGCCATCATAGTGACCCGCCAGAATACCGATCAGGACATGGGCACGGCGGTGCTCGGCCAGCTGTTCGAGAATCCCAAGGCGCTGGTGATCTCCGCCGGCATCCTGCTGATGATGGGCAGCGTGCCCGGCATGCCGCACCTGGCGTTCCTGAGCCTGGGGGCCATAGCGGCGGTCGGGGCCTGGTGGCTGCTGCGCCGCGAGAAACAGCGCGCCGCCAAGGTGGCCAAGGGCGAGCTGATGCCCCAGAGCTCGGATCAGCCCCATGAACAGAAAGATCTCAGCTGGGACGATGTGATGCCGGTGGACATCATAGGGCTGGAGGTGGGTTATCAGCTCATCCCGCTGGTGGACAAGAGCCAGGGCGGCGAGCTGCTCAACCGGATCAAGGGGGTGCGCAAGAAGCTCTCCCAGGAGCTCGGCTTCCTGGTGCCGGCCGTGCACATTCGCGACAACCTGGATCTCGCGCCCAACCAGTACCGCATCACGCTGATGGGAGTGAGTACCGGCGAGGCCACCGTCTACCACGACAAGGAGATGGCCATCAATCCGGGCCAGGTGTTCGGCCAGGTCCAGGGCATCGCGACCCAGGATCCCGCATTCGGGCTGGAGGCGGTGTGGGTCGCCAAGGATCAGGTCTCCCACGCCCAGACCCTGGGTTACACCGTGGTGGATGCCGCCACCGTGGTGGCCACCCACCTGAGCCAGATCCTCTCCAACCATGCCGCCCTGCTGCTCGGTCATGACGAGGTGCAGCAACTGTTGGACATGATAGGGAAGCATCAGAGCAAGCTGGTGGAGGGGCTGGTGCCCGAGGTGATCAGCATGGGCAACCTGGTCAAGGTATTGCAAAATCTGCTCAATGAGGGCGTGCCAATTCGCGATATGCGCACTATTCTGCAGACCCTCGTGGAATATGCGCCGCGCAGCCCGGATCCGGAAGTGCTGACGGCCGCCTGTCGCATCGCCCTGCGCCGATTGATAGTGCAGGAGATCGCGGGTCCCGATCCCGAGCTGCCGGTGATCACCCTGGCGCCAGAATTGGAACGTATATTGCATCAATCCTTGCAAGCAGGTGGGGGAGATGGCGCCGGTATCGAACCGGGACTGGCGGAGCGGATGCAGCGCTCGCTGGTGGAAGCCACTCAACGACAAGAACTGGAAGGCCAGCCGGCCGTGCTTCTGACATCGGGGATATTGCGCAATACCCTGGCGAAATTTGTCAAGAATGCCATTCCTGGATTACGCGTTCTGTCTTATCAGGAAGTGCCTGATGACAAGCAAATCCGCATCGTCAGTGCGGTAGGACAGGGCTAGTTAGCGGAGATGACGGGTGAAGATTAAGCGGTTTTTTGCCAAAGACATGCGCACGGCCCTGGCCGAGGTCAAGGAGACACTCGGGCCGGATGCTGTCATCATGTCCAACAAGAAGGTCACCGGTGGGGTGGAGATAGTCGCCGCTGTCGATTATCAGTCCCAGGTACCTGGACCCAAAGATGCGCCGGTTCGCCGTCAGTTGAACGATGAGAGCGTCAATATCTCGTCTGCGGGCAAGCAGATGACACGCCCTGCGCCGCCCAAGGAGCAGAACGAATACTATGCCGACACCCTGGCGGCCCTGCTGGCGCGCCAGCAGAAACTCAACCCGGCCAATCCGGCGGCGAGTGGCAATCAGTCAGCGGGTCTGGTGTCGGCCAATACGGCGCCCAGAACCCTGGCCGAACAGGGCCAGTGGGGCGCCGCCCCCGAGCCCGTCAAGCCCAAGGCTCGTCCTGCGCCCGGCCCACGTCCTACCCAACCCGCCCAGCGGGATCAGGAGATGGAAGGGATGCGCAAGGAGATGGCCAGCATTCGCAAGCTGCTCGAGCACCAGATCTCCGGCTTGATGTGGCAGGAGGTGGAGCGCCGCGAGCCGATGCGGGCGCTGCTCATCAAGGAACTCAAGAAAATGGGCTTCGATGATGCCTTCGCCGACCAGCTCGCCGGGCTGATCCCGGAGGAGATGCCCATTCATCAGGCCATGGCCCAGCTGGCCGAGGTACTGACGGCCCAGCTCAAGATCAGCGAAGACGACATCCTGCGCCAGGGCGGTGCCGTGGCGCTGCTCGGCCCGACCGGGGTGGGCAAGACCACCACCATCGCCAAGCTGGCGGCCCGCTTCGCCATGAAATACGGCGCCGAGCAGGTGGCCCTCATCACCACCGACAACTACCGGATCGGGGCCCACGAGCAGTTGCAGACCTATGGTCGCATCATGGGCTGCCCGGTGCGCCAGGTGAGGGACGCCGAAGAGCTGGCCAACGCGCTCTATCAGTTCCGCAACCGCCGGCTGGTGCTCATCGATACCGCCGGGGTGGGTCAGCGGGACATCCGCCTGACCGAGCAGCTCGACACCCTGGTCAAGAATGCCAAGGTGCGCATTCGCAGTTATCTGGTCATGTCGGCGACGTCCCAGCGCCGGGTGATGCAGGAGGCGGTGGATCACTTCCGGCGCATCCCGCTTTCCGGCTGCATCCTGACCAAGCTGGACGAGAGCCTGAACCTGGGTGAAGTGATCAACGTATGCATCCAGAACGCGCTGCCCATCAGCTACATCACCGATGGACAGCGGGTGCCGGAAGATATTCAAGTTGCCAACGCGGCGCTGCTGGTCGGTGCCGCCATGGGTTCGCTGGAGCGGGAAACAGAAGATCCCTACTTCTGGGGTTCAGGTTTTGGCGAGGCCGAAGATTCGGAGTTTTATGAGTAACATCTATATGGATCAGGCGAGTGGTCTGCGCAAAATGCGTCAAAACAATCGAGTTAAAGTGATCGCCGTGTCCGGAGGCAAGGGGGGCGTGGGCAAGACCAACGTCACCCTGAACGTGGCGGGAGCCATGGCCGCCCAGGGCAAACGGGTGTTGGTGCTGGATGCCGACCTTGGCCTGGCCAACGTCGACGTCATGCTGGGGCTGCGGGTGCATCGCAACCTGTCCCATGTGCTGGCCGGGGAGTGCACCATAGACGACATCATAGTCGAGGGGCCCTACGGCATGATGATAGTGCCGGCCACCTCGGGGACCCAGTCCATGGTCGAGCTCTCGCCGGTGCAGCATGCCGAGCTCATCCGTGCCTTCAGCGAGATGAAGACCCAGGTCGACGTGCTGCTGGTGGACACGGCGGCGGGGATCTCCGACATGGTGCTGAGCTTCACCCGTGCGGCCCAGGACATCATGGTGGTGGTGTGCGATGAGCCCACCTCCATCACCGATGCCTACGCCCTCATCAAGATCCTCTCCAAGGATCACGGTGTGTTCCGTTTCAAGGTGGTGGCCAACATGGTGCGCTCCTTGCGCGAGGGGCAGGAGCTCTTCGCCAAGCTGACCCGGGTCACCGACCGTTTCCTCGACACCTCGCTGGAGCTGGTGGCCTGCGTGCCGTACGACACCAACCTGCGCGCCGCCGTGCGCAAGCAGAAGCTGATCGTCGAGGCCTTCCCCAAGTCACCTGCGGCCCTGGCGTTTCGCGCCCTGGCCAACAAGGCAGCGAGCTGGCCCATCCCGCATCAGCCAGGGGGTCATCTCGAATTTTTCCTGGAAAATTTATTGCAAAAGCCGGTCATAGCACAGGAAGACTCCCGTGAATAAAACCCAAGCATACTTGCGTCATCAGGATTCCTATGTGCTGGTCGAGCGTCATGCTCCGCTGGTTAAACGGATCGCCCAGCATTTATTGGCTCGCCTGCCAAGCAGTGTCTTGCTGGATGACCTGATCCAGGCAGGTATGATTGGGCTGCTCGAAGCCTCCCGCAATTTTGACGGCAGCAAGGGCGCCAGCTTTGAAACCTATGCCGGCATCCGCATCCGCGGGGCCATGCTCGACGAGATCCGCCGTGGCGACTGGGTGCCGCGCTCGGTCCACCGCAACAGCCGCGCCATCGCCGAGGCCATCGAGAACGTGGAGCAGGTGCACGGTCGCGATGCCAGGGACACCGAGGTGGCGACCCAGATGGGCGTCTCCCTCGGTGAATACCACGCCATGCTGCAGGATGTCTCCTGCGGCAAGATCATCGGCATCGAGGATCTCGGGGTCAGCGAGGATGTGATAGGGCATCCCGATGACGCCAGCGGTCATGGCGGCTTCGACGATCTGGCGGCCGAGCGTTTCCAGGGCGCCTTGGCCGAGCATATCTCCCGCCTGCCCGAGCGCGAGGCGCTGGTGCTCTCCCTCTATTACGACGAGGAGCTGAACCTGCGCGAGATCGGTGAAGTGTTGAGCGTGAGTGAGTCTCGGGTGAGCCAGATACACAGTCAGGCCATGCACAGATTGCGTGCCCGCCTGCGAGATTGGAATTTATAAGTGGTTGTACTGGCTACACTGGAACGCAACTCTAAGGCATAATTCGCAGCATAAAACCTGCATTCTGCATCATGTAAGTGAGCCGTTTTTGCGGCTATTTAGGAGGGAATTTTGGACAAGAACATGAAAATCCTCATCGTGGATGATTTTTCAACGATGCGCCGGATTATCAAGAACTTGCTGCGTGACCTGGGATATAACAATACCCATGAAGCAGACGATGGCAACACGGCGCTGCCGATGTTGAAGAATGGCGACTTCCAGTTTGTGGTCACCGACTGGAACATGCCTGGCATGCAGGGCATCGACCTGCTCAAGGCGATCCGTCTCGATGACAAACTCAAGCACCTGCCGGTGTTGATGGTGACTGCCGAAGCCAAGCGCGAGCAGATCATCGAAGCCGCTCAGGCCGGGGTCAATGGCTACATCGTCAAGCCGTTCACCGCCGCCACTCTCAAAGAGAAGCTCGACAAAATCTTTGAACGCATCGGCTAAGGAGTGGCAGGGATGACGGCCAAAACGAGTGCCATGATCTCGCTCGAGCAGGCAAGGATGCTGGTTGCCCACCTCGAGCAAGGTGAATTTGAACAGGCCGATACCATCCTCGCCGATGTGTGTGCCCCCAATGCCGCCGCCCTGTTTGACAGGGTCGGCCAGCTTACCCGCCAACTGCACGACTCTTTACAGGACTTTCGGCTGGATCCCAGGATCCCCGACCTGGCCACCCACGAGATCCCCGATGCTCGGGAGCGTCTGAGCTATGTCATCGACATGACGGACAAGGCCGCCAATCGCACCATGGATGCGGTCGAGGCCAGTCTCCCCATCGCCGATCGGCTCAATGACAACATCCAGCTGGTGATGCCCAATTGGAATGCCTTGATGAGCCGGGATCTTGAGCTGGGCCAGTTCAAGGCACTCTGCCATCAACTGAATGATTTTATTAAGGCTTCGGAGACGGATGCCGATAAGTTACGACAACTGCTGACGGAAATCCTGATGGCACAGGACTTTCAGGATTTGACCGGCCAGATGATCCGCAAGGTCATCAAGCTGGTGCAGGAAGTTGAAACGAAGTTGATAGAGATGCTGACCATGTTTGGTGAGGCCGCCATCGAGCATTCGGTGCGCAGCTTGCCGGCAAGCGGCATCGAGGCTGAAGGTCCCATCATGAACCCTGAGACAAGGTCTGATGTGGTCAATGGCCAGGATGATGTGGACGATCTGCTGTCTAGTCTGGGATTCTAATGGAGTGACGCATGGCCTTCGAAGTTGATGAAGACATACTGCAAGACTTTTTGGTCGAAGCATCAGAAATATTGGAACAGTTGTCTGAACAACTGGTCGACTTGGAAAAGCGACCCGATGACAAGAATCTGTTGAATGCCATCTTCCGCGGCTTCCACACCGTCAAGGGCGGAGCCGGTTTCCTCTCCCTGACCGAGCTGGTGGATGTCTGCCACGGCGCCGAGAACCTGTTCGACCTGCTGCGCAACGGCAAGCGGACCCTGAGCGCCGAACTGATGGATGTCATTTTACAGGCGCTGGATGCCATCAACGTCATGTTTGCCCAGGTACAGAACCGGGAGCCGACCAGCCCGGCCTCTGCCGATCTCCTGCACGACCTGCACGAGCTGTGCAAACCCGAAGGGCAGGAGCAGCTGCGCACCGTCGCCGCTGCGGCCATAGTCCCGCCGCCTGCCCCCGAGCCGGTGAGCGTCCCCGCCGCCGTGAATGGTGGTGGCTCCATCGATGAAATTTCCGCCGATGAATTCGAGCGCCTGCTGGACGAACTGCACGGTGCCGGCAAGGCGCCGACGGTCTCCGCCGCGCCGGTGTTGAGCGGCTCCGGCGACATCACGGACGACGAGTTCGAGGCGCTGCTCGACCAGCTGCACGGCCAGGGTCAGCACGGTGGTGCGCCGGATCTCGCCCCACTGCAGTCGGTCCAGCAAGAGGTGGACGCGCTCATCGACGATGACGAGTTCGAACGCCTGCTCGATGAGCTACACGGCCGTGGTCAGGCGCCCCAACACAGCATGGCGCCTCCGGCTGCGCCTGCACCGACCCCGGTCCAGCCCAGCGCGCCGGTCGCGGCTAGCCCCGCGCCCGCCAAGCCAGCCCCAACACCGGCCAAACCGGCCCCGGCCCCCGCTCCTGCCAAGCAGGCGGCTCCCGCCGAGAGCGGCAATGCGATGCAGAACGACACCACGGTGCGGGTGGATACCAAGACCCTGGACGTCATCATGAACATGGTGGGTGAGCTGGTGCTGGTGCGCAACCGCCTGGTGAGCCTCGGCATCGCCAGCAACGACGAAGAGATGTCCAAGGCGGTGGCCAACCTGGACGTGGTGACGGCGGATCTGCAGGGGGCGGTCATGAAGACCCGCATGCAGCCCATCAAGAAGGTGTTCGGTCGCTTCCCCCGGGTGGTGCGCGATCTGGCCAGGACCCTCAAGAAAGACATCGAATTGATCATGGTCGGGGAGGAGACGGATCTCGACAAGAACCTGGTCGAGGCCCTGGCCGATCCCCTGGTGCACCTGGTGCGCAACTCCTGCGATCACGGCGTCGAGATGCCGGATGTGCGCGAGAAGGCGGGCAAGCCCCGCCAGGGCACCATCACTCTGAGCGCCTCCCAGCAGGGGGATCACATCCTGCTCTGCATCGAGGATGACGGCGCCGGCATGGATCCGGAGAAGCTGAAATCCATCGCCATCAGCCGCGGCGTGCTCGATGCCGACAGCGCGGCGCGCATGAGCGACAACGATGCCTACAACCTGATCTTCGCCCCCGGTTTCTCCACCAAGTCGGAGATCTCCGACATCTCGGGCCGTGGCGTCGGCATGGACGTGGTGAAGACCAGCATCGTCAGCCTCAATGGCTCGGTGCACATCGATTCGACCTGGGGCAAGGGCACTCGCCTCGAGATCAAGGTCCCGCTCACCCTGGCCATACTGCCGACCCTGATGGTGGAAGTGGGGGCACAGACCTTCGCCCTGCCGCTCGGTTGCGTGAACGAAATTTTCCATCTGGACCTGAAGAAGGCCAACGTGGTGGATGGCCAGCTCACCATCATAGTGCGTGACAAGGCGATCCCGCTGTTCTACCTGCACAAGTGGCTGGTACGCGGCGCCGGCAAGACGGCGCGCCAGGACACCGGCCACGTGGTCATAGTTCAAATTGGTACCCAGCAGGTGGGCTTCGTCGTGGACAACCTCATCGGTCAGGAAGAGGTGGTGATCAAGCCACTGGACAACCTGCTGCAGGGCACCCCCGGCATGGCCGGCGCCACCATCACCAGCGACGGCGGCATCGCCCTCATTCTGGATGTACCCAGCCTGCTCAAGGCCTATGCGCGCCGGCACTGATCGTTCCGACCCGAGGAGTTAGAAGAATAACAATGGCAGTCAAGGTATTAGTGGTCGACGATTCGAGCTTCTTCCGCCGCAGGGTCAGCGAAATCATCAATCAGGATCCCCTGATGACGGTGATCGACACGGCCCAGAATGGACGGGAGGCGGTGGACAAGGCGCTGCAGTTGCGGCCCGACGTCATCACCATGGACATAGAGATGCCGGTACTCGACGGCATCAGCGCCGTGCGCGAGATCATGGCCAAGTGTCCCACCCCCATACTGATGTTCTCCTCGCTGACCCACGACGGCGCCAAGGCGACCCTGGATGCGCTGGATGCCGGTGCCCTCGACTTTCTCCCCAAGAAGTTCGAAGACATCGCCCGTGACAAGGACGAGGCGGTCAGGCTGTTGCAGCAGCGGGTCAGGGAGATCGCCCGCAAGCGCTTCCTGATGGCGGCCAAGCCCAGGGTGGCGGAGCCCGTGGTACGGCCCGTCCTGGGTAGCACCACGGCTCGCCCCGGCGAGCGAGCGCCCGAGCCGGTGCGCGCGCCGAGCGCCCCCGCGAGCTTCAAGCGCAGCGGCAAGAGCTATCAGCTGGTGGCCATCGGCACCTCCACCGGCGGACCAGTGGCGCTGCAAAACGTGCTGACCAAGCTGCCGGGGGATTTCCCTCACCCCATCTTGCTGATCCAGCACATGCCGGCGACCTTTACCGCGGCCTTCGCCGCCCGTCTCAACGGCCTGTGCCTGATCGGGGTCAAGGAGGCGGAGGACGGCGACGTGGTGAAACCGGGTCAGGCCTACCTGGCGCCGGGCGGCAAGCAGATGCTGCTGGAAGGGCGCGGGCCTGGGGCACGCATCCGCATCATAGAGGGCAATGACAAGGTCAACTACAAGCCCTGCGTCGACATCACCTTCGCCTCGGCGGCCAAGATCTATGGCGACAAGGTGCTTGCCATAGTGCTGACCGGCATGGGCGCCGACGGCCGGGATGGCGCTCGTCTGCTCAAGGAGCAGGGGTCCACCATCTGGGCGCAGGATGAAGCTTCCTGCGTCGTCTACGGCATGCCGCAGGCGGTTGCCAAGGCCGGCATCGCGAGCGAGTCGCTGCCGCTGGATCGGGTGGCGCAGCGCATCCTGGTCGAGTTGGGCCGCTAACCGTGGGCATCCTCGGTCTGTTGCTGGCGTTGGGGGCCGTGGCCGTTGCCCAGTGGTGGCACGGCGGCACCCTGCTGACCCTGCTGGACGGCCCGGCCTTCGTCATAGTGGTGGGCGGCACCTGGGGCGCGGTGATCCTGCAGACGCCCCGCAAATACCTGCTGGCGGCGCTCAGGCAAGCCGGCTGGATGCTGTTCCCCCCGCACTGGGATCTGCGTCAGCAGGCGGAGCGGCTGCAGACCTGGGCCGTCTTCGCCCGCCAGCAAGGCTTGCTGGCGCTGGAAGACCAGGCCGACGCCGAGGCCGATCCCTTCACCCGTCAGGGCCTCAGCATGATAGTGGACGGGGTCTCCATCGAAGACATCCGCATGCTGCTGGAGGCGGACATCGACATCGAGCAGGAGCGCAACGAGCACGCCGCCAGGGTGTTCGAGGCCATGGGGGGCTACAGCCCCACCATCGGCATCATAGGCGCCGTGATCGGCCTCATCCAGGCCATGTTTCACCTGGATGAGCCGAACACGCTCGGCGCCGGCATCGCCATCGCCTTCGTCGCGACTATCTACGGGGTGGGCTTCGCCAACCTGCTCTATCTGCCGGTGGCCAACCGCCTGCGGGCGTTCCATTACCAGTACGGTCTCTATCAGGAGATGACCCTGGAGGGGCTGCTGGCCATCGCCCATGGCGAGAATGGCCTGCAGGTTGAACGGCGGTTGAAGGCCTATCTGAAAGGGGAATAGCCATGCGCAAGCGTTACCGTTTGCATCTGCAAGGGCGAGAGCATCTCGACCGCTGGCTGGTTTCCTATGCCGATTACATGACGCTCATCTTCGCGCTCTTCGTGGTGCTCTACTCCGTGGCCATCGTCAACAAGGAGAAGTATCGCGCCGTCATTGATGGCATGACCCAGGCGTTCAACCAGCAGGTGGTGCCGCGCAGCGACGGCTTGCTGGACGGGCAGGGCAAGTCCCTGCTGAATCAGCCGGTGTCGGCCGCCCCCTCGCTGCTGGAGAGCACTGCGTCCCCGTCGCCTTCCCTTGCCCCCATCTCCGGCGTGCCCATCCAGCAGGATGGCACGGCCCTCGCCACCATCGATCTGCAACTGCAGCAGTCCATGGGCGCGCTGGTCGAGGCCGGGGTGGTCAAGCTGGCGCAGGATGACAACTGGCTGACGGTGGAGCTGAGTTCTGGGCTGCTGTTCAACAGCGGCAGCGCCTTCCTGGGGGCCAATGCAGCCCCGGTGCTCGATACGCTTTCAGGTATTCTGAAACCGGTCGATAACTACATCAGGGTGCGGGGTTATACGGATAACCAGCAGATAAACAATGAAATTTTTCGCTCCAATTGGGCACTGTCCGCCGCGCGGGCCGAGGCCGTGCTCGGCGCCCTGGTCACCAAGGGGATAGCGCCCCAGCGACTCGCCTACGAGGCCTATGGGGAATATTCCCCCTTCGCCGATAACGGCAGTGAACAGGGGCGGTTACAGAATCGCAAGGTCGTGGTCGCCATCTCAAGGTTCGCCTGGGTGCCGCCACCGGCTCCCGTCAGACCCGTGACGGAACCATCTGTCCCGGCCGCGCAACAGGCGGCAGAGGCGGAGGACGTCAGGGTAGTGACGCTGCCCGGTGGTGGCATACGAATAACAACAAGACAGGATTGATACATTGATTGTTTGGACGGTTGCCAATCAGAAAGGTGGAGTCGGTAAAACCACCACAGTGGTCTCCCTCGCGGGCATCCTGGCCCAGCGTGGCCAGCGCGTGCTGCTGATCGACACCGACCCTCACGCCTCCCTGACCTCCTATTTCGATTTCGATTCGGACCGGCTGGACGGCACCCTGTACGAGCTGTTCCAGGCGGCCAAGCCGAGCAGCGATCTGGTCAACCGGATGACGCTCAAGACCCGGTTCGAGAATATTCATCTGCTGCCCGCCTCCATCACCCTGGCGACCCTGGATCGGGTGATGGGCAACAGGGAGGGCATGGGGCTGGTGCTCAAGCGTGCCCTGCTGCGGGTGCAGGATCAGTACGACTATGTGTTGATCGATTGCCCGCCGGTGCTGGGGGTGATGATGGTCAACGCCCTGGCGGCCTGCGATCGGATCCTGGTGCCGGTGCAGACCGAGTTTTTGGCCCTCAAGGGGCTGGAGCGGATGATGAAGACCTTCGAGATCATGCAGCGATCCAAGCGGGACAAGTTCCGTTATACCGTCATCCCGACCATGTTTGACAAACGTACCCGTGCCTCCCTGATGACCCTGCAGTCCATCAAGGAGCAGTATGGCGAGGCGGTCTGGAATGCCGTCATCCCCATCGACACCAAGTTCAGGGATGCCAGCCTGCTGCACGTTCCGCCCTCCATCTATGCGCCGGGCAGCCGTGGCACCTATGCCTACGAGACCCTGCTCAACCATCTCGATGCCCAGGAGCGTCAACGGCGCCAGGAGGTGAAGCCATGAGAGACAGCACCCAGGTTAGGGCCATGGATGATTACTTCCACTCCCTGCTGCTGGACGACGTCCTGCTGCGGGAGAGCCTGGATGAGGAGGCGCCGGCGGCGGACCTGCCCCTGCTGCGCCAGGCTCAGCCCATCGTACAGCCCGAGGTGATAGCTGCGCCCTATCTCGAGGCCGACCCGCGGCTCGAGCAGCTGAGCGAGCTGCTGGCCCAGGTGAGCCAGGTACAGGACGAGATGGATGTCCTCAGTCATGAGGAAGTCCAGGTCGAGCCCCTGCAGATCGAGGTCGAGGCGAGCGAGCCCGAGCTGAACGACTGGGTGGTGCCAGAGATGGTGCCCGAGCCCGCCGAACCGGCGACCCTGCTGCTCACCGAGCCGGCGCTGGCTTTGGCCATCGAGGCGGTGCCCGAGCCCTCAACTTGGGAGAACCTGGACACCGGCAACGAGTTTCAGGCGCTCTTCTTCGACGTGGCCGGGGTAACCTTCGCGGTGCCCCTGACCGAGCTGGGTGGCATTCACCAGCTGGGGGAGGTCACCTCCCTGTTTGGTCAGCCGGCCTGGTATCGCGGCATCATGACCTCCCGGGAGCAGAAGATGAACGTGGTGGACACGGCGCTCTGGGTGATGCCGGACAAGACGCTGGACGTCACCGATTACAAGTACCTGATCATGCTGGGAGAGTCCCCCTGGGGGCTGGCCTGCCATCAGCTGAAGGGCACCGAGCTGCTGCGCCGGGATCAGGTGAAATGGCGTCATCAGGAGGGCAAGCGCCCCTGGCTGGCGGGCATGGTCAAGGAGAAGATGTGTGCCCTGCTGCACGTCAGGGAGCTGCTGGTGCTGCTGGGGCGTGGCGTGAACATAGAAGGTCGCTGATTACATCGGCACTGCCGTGATTTTATTGCTAATTTTACCCGTTGACGGGTTCATAAAAGGATTAAGAAGATGACAGAAAAGCGCAATATCGCACAGAATCTGGCCGAAGACGAAGTGCTGCAGTGGGTGACCTTCCAGCTGGAAAACGAGACCTATGGCATCAACGTGATGCAGGTGCAGGAGGTGTTGCGCTACACCGAGATAGCCCCGGTCCCGGGCGCGCCCGACTATGTGCTGGGCATCATCAACCTGCGCGGCAACGTGGTCACCGTCATCGACACCCGTTCCCGTTTTGGTCTGCCGGCGGGGGACGTGAGCGAGAATTCACGCATCGTCATCATAGAGGCGGAGAAGCAGGTGATCGGCATCATGGTCGACAGCGTGGCCGAGGTGGTCTATCTGCGCTCCTCCGAGATCGATGCCGCCCCGGCGGTGGGCACCGAAGAGAGTGCCAAGTTCATCCAGGGGGTGAGCAACCGCGACGGCCAGCTGCTGATCCTGGTTGACCTCAACAAGCTGCTCTCGGACGAAGAGTGGGACGACATAGGTTCCCTGTAACGGCGCGTCAAAAAGTGATACAACAGCGGTCCCGGATATGCCCGCGGCGCAATGACGCCGAGCGGGACCCTGTGATGAGGAAGGTGACAGTTTGATGATTGAATTCGCAGCCTTGGGGTTGTCCTTGTTGGCGCTGGTGCTGGCCCTGGTCGGGCTGTTGGGCAACCGCCGGAGCCGACGAGAGTCCGAGGCCAGGGTAGAGACGCTGCAGGAGCAGCTCGAGAGTCTGCGCAGGCAGATGATGGAGCTGCACACCGGGGCCATCGGCATGGGCCAGCGCCTGCAGTCGGCGGAAGGGGCCATGCAGCAGATCCACGATCGCCAGCAGGAGCTGACCCTGCAGGATCCGGAGCGCCGCCTCTACAGCCGCGCCGCCAAGATGGTGGAGCTCGGCGCCGGTCTCGACGAGCTCATGAGCGAGTGCGAGTTGCCGCAGGCCGAGGCCGAGCTGCTGATCTCCCTGCGCAAGGGACGCTCCTGACACCTGGTTCATGACGGAGGGGGAGGCGTCTACTCCCCTGTTTTCCCTGCCATATCTTCCCCCGCCAGGGCGCGATCTTCCCCACAAATCCTGCCGATTATTGGCATCTTTGAAAAGACGGTCCCGGATCCTGTGTTAATATGCAGGCCGCCTCATTCGACTGATTAAATCCTCATGCTGCTTCAAGCCAACAATCTGAGCTGCGTGCGTGAAGATCGCACCCTGTTTGAACACCTCTCCTTCGCGGTGGCGCCTGGCGATCTGGTGCAGATTGAGGGCCCCAACGGGGTCGGCAAGACCAGCCTGTTGCGCCTGCTGACCGGGCTGTCCCAGCCCTTCGCCGGCGAGGTGTGCTGGAACGGGGAAGATATCCGGCGTTGTCGCGATGACTATCATGCCAGGCTGCTCTATCTGGGCCATCAGCCCGGCGTCAAGGCGACCCTGACCCCCCTCGAAAACCTCGACTTCTATCAGAAATTGCACGGTACGGCCGCCGCGGCCGTGGATCTGTGGCAGGTGCTGGCCCAGGTCGGCCTCGCCGGTTTCGAGGACTATCCCGCCGGCCAGCTCTCGGCCGGTCAGCAGCGCCGGGTGGCGCTGGCCCGGCTCTGGCTGTCGGACAGGCCGGCCCTGTGGATCCTGGACGAGCCCTTCACCGCCATCGACAAGCAGGGGGTCAAGGTGCTGGAGCGCCTGTTTCTGGCCCACGCGGATCGGGGTGGCATGGTGATCCTCACCACCCATCAGGACTTGACCCTGATGCAGGGGCGCCTGAAGACGCTCTCCCTCACCCCCTTGCGCCAGGAGTAACCCGATGCCGAGCACCGAATGGCCTCCGATGCCGCGCCCCCTGATCCAGCCGATGGCGGTAGGTGGCCCATGCTGAGCGCCGTGCTGACCCTGATCCAGCGCGAGCTGCTGATGGCGCTGCGCCAGCGTGCCGACATCTTCAACCCGCTCTGGTTCTTCCTCATCGTCATCACCCTGTTCCCGCTTGGGATAGGCCCGGAGCCCCAGCTGCTGGCCCGCATCGCCCCCGGCATCATCTGGGTGGCGGCCCTGCTGGCGGCCATGCTCTCCCTTGAGCGGCTGTTTCGCGATGACTTCAGTGACGGCGCCCTGGAGCAGATGATGCTGATGCCCCATCCGCTCGGGCTGCTGGCGCTGGCGAAAGTGGTCGCTCACTGGCTGCTGACCGGCCTGCCTCTGCTGCTGGTCTCCCCCCTGCTCGCCATCCTGCTGTCACTGGACCTGAAGACCTATCTGGCGGTGGTGGCCACCCTGGCGCTCGGCACCCCTGTGTTGAGCCTGCTCGGGGCGGTCGGGGTCGCGCTGACGGCGGGCCTGCGCAAGGGGGGGGTATTGCTCAGCCTGCTGCTGCTGCCGCTCTATATCCCGGTGCTGATCTTCGCCACCTCCGCCATCGAGGCAGCCAGCATGGGGTTGCCCTATGCCGGCCAGCTGGCGATCCTGGGGGCCATGCTGGTGGGGGCGCTGACCCTGACTCCCCTGGCGATCTCGGCGGCACTGCGGGTCAGCGTCAACTGATTAATTATCATAAAGAGCCTCTTTTGAGGCTTTTTATGGAAAATATAATTGAGATAGATCAAGGGGATGGCCGCTTATTGCTTTGGGGGGATATGATGTTTCCCGGCAGTGGGTATGGTAGGCCTCGCCACTATAAAATTAATAACTGAAAGGTCTGTGAGCTATGTGGAAATGGTTGCACCCTTATGCCAAACCCGAGCGCGCCTATCGGCTAGCGGGATCCCTGCTGCCCTGGTTCGCGGTGATCAGCCTGCTCGCCTTTATCATAGGCACCGTCTGGGGGCTGGCGTTCGCCCCCGCGGATTACCAGCAGGGGGACTCCTTCAGGATCATCTATATCCATGTGCCCGCCGCCATTCTCTCCATGGGGGCCTACTCCACCATGGCGGTCGCGGCCTTCATCGGCCTGGTGTGGCAACTGCGCATGGCCGACATGACGGTGGCCGCCGTCGCCCCTGTGGGCGCCGTGTTCACCTTCATCGCCCTCTTTACCGGTGCCGCCTGGGGCAAGCCCATGTGGGGCACCTGGTGGGTCTGGGATGCCCGTCTCACCTCGGAACTGATCCTGCTGTTCCTCTACCTCGGCGTCATCGCGCTCTACAACGCCTTCAGCGACAAGGTGGTGGCGGGACGCGCCGCCGGCATACTGGCGCTGGTGGGGGTGATCAACCTGCCCATCATTCACTACTCGGTGGAGTGGTGGAACACCCTGCACCAGGGCGCCTCCATCACCAAGTTTGACAAGCCCTCCATCTCGGCCGAGATGCTGTGGCCGCTGCTCATCATGATACTGGCGTTTGCCACCTTCCTCGGTGCCCTGACCCTGATGCGGTTCCGCAATGAGCTGCTGATGCGGGAGTGGCAGCGCCCCTGGGTCGCCGACATCGCCAGACAGGAGAAGTAAGCATGCACTTTGCCTCATTCAGTGACTTCATGGCGATGGGCGGTTACGCCTTCTATGTCTGGCTCTCCTTCGGTCTGACCGGGTTCTGCCTGGTCGGCATCGTCATTTCCACCCGGTTGAAAACCCGCAGCCTGCTCGACGAGATGCGTAACAAGCAGGTGCGCGAGGCCCGTCGCAAGGCGGCCCAGCAGATGGAGAACACCCTATGACCCCGAGACGCAAGAAACGCCTCACCATCATATTGGCGATAAGCCTCGGCCTCGCCGCCGTGATCGGCCTGGTGCTCTATGCCCTCAGCCAGAACATCGACCTCTTCTACACCCCGAGCGAGCTGGTGGAAGGCAAGGGGCCGGACAAGATCAAGCCGGAAGAGGGGCAGCGGCTGCGCATCGGCGGGCTGGTGGTGCCGGGGTCGGTGCAACGGGATCCCCAGAGCCTCAAGGTGGCCTTCAAGCTGATAGACAACGGTGGTCATCTGGTGACGGTGGAATTCGATGGCATACTGCCTGACCTGTTCCGCGAGGGGCAGGGCATAGTGGCCCAGGGCACCCTCAAGGACGCCACTACCGTGGCCGCGTTTGAGGTGCTGGCCAAGCACGATGAGAACTACATGCCGCCGGAAGTGGCCGACGCCACCAATGGCATGCATTTCAAACCTGAATATACCGAGGCGCAGTTGAAGGGAGCCCAGCAATGATCCCGATAGTGCTCGCGCCATCTTCTTCCCCGCAGCCTGCCCTTGCTGGGCCAGCGCCATCGAAAGGAGATCGTTCATGATCCCTGCTGTATTGGCGCAATTTTCACCGTCTCATGCCTGTGCACCGGTTCTGGTCGCGGCGCAATTGAAAGGAAGTCAGCCATGATCCCTGAACTGGGGCAATTCGCACTGATCCTGGCGTTTGCCACCGCCCTGCTGCTGGGGAGCTACCCGCTGCTCGGCGCCAAGCTGGGTCGCCTCGGCATGATGTCGGCGGCCCGCCCGCTGGCCTATACCCAGTTCCTGCTGCTGCTGCTGTCGTTCCTCTGCCTGACCTGGGCCTTCGTCGACAACGACTTCACGGTGCAGTATGTGGCCACCAACTCCAACAGCCTGCTGCCGCTCGCCTATCGCATCTCGGCAGTGTGGGGCGCCCACGAGGGCTCCCTGCTGCTGTGGGTGCTGACCCTGGGAGGCTGGACAGCGGCGGTGGCCCTGTTCAGCCGTAGCCTGCCGCTCGATGCGGTGGCGCGGGTGCTCGGCGTGCTGGGGCTGATCTCGGTCGGCTTCACCGCCTTCGTGCTGTTCACCTCGGATCCCTTCACCCGCACCCTGCCGTACTTCCCGGTGGATGGCCGCGATCTCAACCCGCTGCTGCAGGATCCTGGGCTCATCTTCCATCCCCCCATGCTCTACATGGGCTATGTGGGCTTCTCGGTGGCCTTCGCCTTCGCCATCGCCTCCCTGATGACGGGACGGCTGGACGCCACCTGGGCGCGCTGGTCCCGCCCCTGGACCATGGCGGCCTGGGTCTTCCTGACGCTGGGCATAGTGCTGGGCTCCTGGTGGGCCTATTACGAGCTCGGCTGGGGCGGCTGGTGGTTCTGGGATCCGGTGGAAAACGCCTCCTTCATGCCCTGGCTGGCGGGCACGGCCCTGCTGCACTCGCTGGCGGTGAGCGAGAAGCGTGCCACCTTCAAGGCCTGGACAGTGCTGCTGGCGCTGTCCGCCTTCTCCCTGAGCCTGCTCGGCACCTTCCTGGTGCGCTCCGGCGTGCTGGTGTCGGTGCATGCCTTCGCCTCGGATCCGACCCGCGGCCTGTTCATCCTGGGTTTCCTGCTGGCGGTGATCGGCAGCTCCTTGCTGCTGTTCGCCTTCAAGGGTTCCCAAGTGAAGAGCCATGGCAAGCATGAGCTGTGGAGCCGCGAGACCCTGCTGCTCGGCAACAACATACTGCTGGTGGCCGGACTGTTGACTGTGCTGCTCGGCACCCTGCTGCCGCTGGTGCACAAGGAGCTGGGGCTCGGCAGCATCTCCATCGGCACCCCCTTCTTCAACCACATCTACAGCTGGCTGATCATCCCGTTCGCCCTGCTGCTGGGGGTAGGCCCGCTGTTCCGCTGGCGCCGTCAGGAGCTCGGTGAGCTCAAGGGCAAGGTGGTGCTGGCGCTGGGGCTGAGTCTGATCGCCGCCTTCGGGCTGCCGCAGCTGTTTGCCGGGGAGTTCAAGCCCTGGGCCGCGCTCGGAATAGGTCTTGGCAGCTGGATCATCATCACCAGCGTGCAGGAGACCTGGGTGCGCGCCACCCACAAGCACAGCTTCAGCACCGGGGTGCGCCGGCTCGGCAACAGCCACTGGGCCATGATCCTGGGCCACGTGGGACTGGCGGTCAGCATCATCGGCATCGCCTGCACCCAGAACTACAGCATCGAGAAGGACCTGCGCATGCAGGCCGGTGATCGGGTGCAATTCGCCGATTACGAATTCGTGTTCACCGGGATCAGCGAAAAGAACGGCCCCAACTACGATGGCTTCAAGGGGGTGTTGGAGGTGCACAAGGATGGCAAGCAAGTCGCCCTGCTCAAGCCCGAGAAGCGGATGTACAAGGTGAGCCGCATGCCGATGACCGAGGCGGCCATCGACGCCGGCATTACCCGGGATCTCTATGCGGCGCTCGGCGAGCAGCTCGACAACGGCGCCTGGGCGGTGCGGATCTACTACAAGCCGTTCGTGCGCTGGATCTGGTTCGGCGGCGTCTTCATGGCCATCGGTGGCGTGCTGGCGATGCTGGACAAGCGCTACCGTTTCGGCCGTCGTGAAGAGGAGGCCAAGCCATGAGCAAGAAGACCTGGTTGTTTCTGCTGCCCTTCATCATCTTCCTGCTGGGGGCCGTGTTCCTGTTCAAGGGGCTCTATTCCGACCCCACCAAGCTCGAATCCGTGATGGTGGACAAGGAGGTGCCGGTGTTCACCCTGCAGGATATCTATGACCTCAACAAGCAGCATGACAGGAGCATCCTCAAGGGGCGCCCCATGCTGCTCAACGTCTGGGCCACCTGGTGCCCGACCTGCTATGGCGAGCACACCTACCTCAAGCAGCTGGCGGGGCAGGGCATCTATATCGTTGGCATGAATTACAAGGACGAGCGCGACAAGGCCATCAAGTGGTTGGCGGAGCTCGGCAACCCCTATCAGATCAACCTCTATGATCCCGATGGCATGCTGGGGCTGGATCTGGGGGTCTACGGCGCACCCGAGACCTTCTTCATCGACAGCCAGGGCATCATCCGCTATCGCCATGTGGGGGATATCAACCCCGATGTCTGGGCCTCGACCCTCAAACCCATCTTTGATGCCATGAAGTGAGGGCGCCCCTGATGAAAACGCTTATTGCGTCTCTGTTGCTGCTGGCGGGCCTGTTCGGTGCCGGTCAGGCCCGGGCCGCCATCGACGTCTATAGCTTCGACAGCGATGCCCAGGAGCAGACCTTCCGCGAGCTGACCAAGGAGCTGCGTTGCCCCAAGTGTCAGAACCAGGACATCGCCGACTCCAATGCGGGGCTGGCCAAGGATCTGCGCGACAAGACCTACCAGATGGTGCGCGAGGGCAGGGACAAGCAGGAGGTGGTGGATTACATGGTGGCCCGCTACGGCAACTTCATCCTGTATGACCCGCCCATGATGGCCTCGACCCTGATCCTCTGGCTAGGCCCGCTGCTGGTCATCGTCATCGGCGCCACCACTGTGGTGGTGCGCAGTCGCCGCCGTCCCCTTGCCGCCAAACAGACCGAGGGCGCCCTGAGCGCACAGGAGCAGGCCCGGCTGGCCGCCCTGCTCAAAGAGGAAGAGAAACAATGACCGCATTTTGGATACTGATCGCGGCCCTGCTGGTGCTGGTGAGCCTGGCCCTGATCCTGCCGCTGTGGCGCGGCGAGGGCAGCCAGAGCATCAGCCGCTCGGCGCTCAACAAGCAACTCTATCGCCAGCGCCTGCTGGAGCTCGGTGAGGAGCGTGAGCAGGGCATACTGGCCGAGGAGTCCGAGTCGGTGGTGGAGCTGCAGCGCAGCCTGCTCGACGACATCCCCGACGTGGAGCAGAGTGCCCGCGGCGGCAAGAGTCTGGTCTGGATCCCGGGGGTGCTGGTGCTGGTGGTGGTGAGTCTCGGCCTCTACTACCAGCTCGGTGCCTGGCGAGAGGTGCAGCGCTGGCAGGATGCCAGCAGCCGTCTGGGGGAGCTGAGCAACCGCATCCTGGTGGAGCGCGATGCCGAGGTGACCGAGCAGGATCTGCTGGACTTCACCTTAGGCCTGCGCACCCGCCTCAAGGATGAGCCGGACGACTATCGTGGCTGGCTGCTGCTGGGTCGCCTGACCCTGGATGGCAACGACCCCGAGATGGCGCGCGAGGCGCTGGAGCGGGCCTATGAGCTGGCGCCGCAGAAGGCCATGGTGGCGGTGCCCTATGCCCAGGCACTGATGATGACGGGGGAGGAGGCGCAGGCGGATCAGCTGCTGCAGGCGGCCATCGCCCAGGATCCCGCCAACATAGAGGCGCGCTCCGTCTATGCCTTTATGGCACTGCAGAAAGAGGACTTCCAGACCGCGCTGAGCCGCTGGCAGGCGATGTTGCCGCTGCTGGAGCAGGGCTCGACCCGCCGTACCATGGTGGAGCGCTCCATCGAGTATGCCGAGCAGCAGCTGCGCCAGCGCGGCATCGCGGTGACGGCCGCGCCGGCCGCTCAGGGCGAGCAGGGCAATGCCCAGACGCAGGCCCAGGTCCTGGCGGTGAAGGAGGGGGAATTCCCGCTGCACATCACCCTGGCTCCCGGCATTCAGTTGCCGGAGGATGCCCATCTGTTCGTGTTTGCGGTGATCCCCAACGGCCCGCCCATGCCCATCGCGGTCAAGCGTATTCCCGGCCCCGGTTTCCCGCTGACCCTGTCGCTGGGTGACGGCGATGCCATGCTGGAAGGCAGCAAACTGGCCAGCTATCCCGAGCTGCAGTTCAAGGCCCGCCTCTCCCGTGGCGGCAACGTCATGAACAAGGAAGGCGCCTTCGAAGGGGTCTCAGTAACCGTCCCCACCACCTCAATTCCTGCGGCGCCGATTGACATCCGCATCGATCACGCCCTCTAATACTCCCTTGGCCCGCCCCTGGAGGGGCGGGCCGCCTATAATTCAGACTGATTCAAAATAAAAAGCTTAGGACTTTCATATGTATCTGCGTTCAGGAGCATTGGCAGTGGCACTGCTATTGGGGGGCTGTGCGGGTGGCCCTCCCAAGCCGGGCCCAGAGAGCCTGGATCTCGAAGAAACCCCGAACCGTCCCGAGGCGACCAGCACGGCCAGCGATCCTCGCGATCCTTTCCAGGGCGCCAACCGGGCCATGTGGGCGGTCAACTATGACGTGCTGGAGCCCTATGTGGCGCGCCCAGTGGTGCATGGCTATGCCCGCTATGTGCCGCAGGGGATGAAGGATGGCATCGACAACCTGGTGGAGAACTTCGACGAGCCGAGCAGCATGGTCAACCACCTGATCACCGGTGATCTCAAGGGGGCGGGGACCAACCTGGGCCGCTTCACCCTCAACACCACCATAGGCCTGCTCGGGATCTTCGACGTGGCCAAGCACGCCGGCCTCGAGCGCAACATGCTGGAGATGGACACCGTGCTCGGCAAGGCCGATATCGGGGATGGGGCCTACATCATGGTGCCGATCTACGGCCCGACCACCACCCGGGAGCTGGTGGGGGACACCATCGATACCATCTACTTCCCCTATGCCCTGCTGACCTTCCCGTTGCGGGTGGTGCACTGGGCGCTGGATGGGCTGGGTACCCGTGCCAAGCTGATCGATCAGGAGCGGATCATCGACAACGCGCTCGATCCTTACGCGCTCACCAAGGACTTCTACCTGCAGTACAACGATGGCAAGGTGACAGGTCGCCAGCCTGAGCTGAAGCAGCAGAAGAAGCAGGAAGACGACAGCAACCTGGATGAGTATCTGGATGAAATCGACCAGTAATCACTCGTTGTGAACATAAAAAGGCGCCTGCGGGCGCCTTTTTATGGTGTTGCGGCCATAAAAAACGCCCCGCGATGCGGGGCGTTTTGGCAAGAAGGGGCTGATTAGGCAGCCAGGTTCTTGGCCACGAATTCCCAGTTGACCAGGGTCCAGAAGGTTTCCATGTACTTCGGCCGCAGGTTGCGGAAATCGATGTAGTAGGCGTGCTCCCACAGGTCGACGGTCAGCAGCGGGGTGGTCCCGGCTTCGGTCAGCGGGCAGCCGGCGTTGGAGGTGTTGACGATGGCCAGGGAGCCGTCGGCTTTCTTCACCAACCAAGTCCAGCTGGAACCGAAGTTGCCGATGGCAGACTTGGTGAACGCATCCTTGAACTCGGCGAAGGAGCCGAACGCCTTGTTGATGGCATCGGCCAGGGCGCCAGTGGGCTCGCCACCGCCGTTCGGGGAGAGGCTGTGCCAGTAGAAGGTGTGGTTCCAGATCTGGGCGGCGTTGTTGAAGATGCCACCAGTGGAGGTCTTGATGATCTCTTCCAGAGACTTGCCTTCAAACTCGGTACCCGGCACCAGGTTGTTCAGGTTGACCACGTAGGTGTTGTGGTGCTTGCCATGGTGGTATTCCAGGGTTTCCTGGGAGATGTGCGGTTCCAGAGCATTGATTGCATAGGGCAGAGCGGGAAGTTCGAATGCCATTTTCTACTCTCCATTGGCTGGACCGTGCGACAGCGACGGTTGCAAGACATTGCGTACTCTTTTCTATTTTGAAAAGAATTGTTCTTGAAATGATAAGGCCTGTGGCCCAAAGCCCGTCGATTGTAGCAGTATCAAAGATGGGCTAACAACTCTTGATTCTCGCCATGACTTGGATCAAGCTGCCGCCTGTTGACCCGCCCTATCTTGCACTTCCCATGGTTTGCCAGTTTGTGGTCTGCCTGGATTGCAGTAGAATGGCCGCCGAAATCGCTCTAGTGAGGCATCTATGGAAACTATTGAAAAGATCAAACAGCAGCTGGCTGACAATCCCATCATCCTTTACATGAAGGGTTCCCCCAAGCTACCCAGCTGCGGTTTCTCTGCCCAGGCTTCCCAGGCCATGATGTCCTGCGGCGAGCCGTTTGCTTACGTCGACATCCTGCAAAACCCGGACATCCGCGCCGAGTTGCCGAAGTTTGCCAACTGGCCCACCTTCCCGCAGCTGTGGGTGGAAGGGGAGCTGGTCGGCGGCTGCGACATCATGATCGAGATGTTCCAGGCCGGCGAGCTGCAGACCCTGATCAAGGAAGTGGCCGCCAAGCACAAGCAGGATGACGCCGTCGCCGAATAAGGTCGCAGCAGCATCATGCAAAAGGGGGAGCCAATGGCTCCCCCTTTTTTATTCCGGCTTGTGATCTCAGCCGATGCGCTCGATGCGCGCCATGTAGAAACCGTCGAAGCCGGTCTCGGACGGGCTGACGGTGTGATCGTCACGCAGCCGGTAGTTGTCGTTGGCGGCCAGGAACTTGTCCACCTGCTGGCGGTTCTCCTGGGGCAGGATGGAGCAGGTTGCATAGACCAGCAGGCCACCGACCTTCACCATCTGGCTGTAGCGCTGCAGTATCTCCTCTTGCAGGGCGACCAGCACCGGCAGCCGCTCGGCGGTGTCACGCCACTTGGCATCCGGATTGCGCTTGAGCACGCCGAGGCCGGAGCAGGGCACGTCCAGCAGCACCCGATCGGCGGTGCCTTTCAGGCGCTTGACGGTCTTGCTGCTCTCGATGACGCGGGTCTCCACATTGTGGGCACCGGCACGGCGCGCACGCTGCTTGAGGCTCTCCAGCTTCCACTCTTCTATGTCCATGGCCAGCAGGCGGCCCTTGCCGCTCATCAGGGCGGCGATGTGCAGCGTCTTGCCACCGGCACCGGCGCAGGCATCGATGACGCGCATGCCGGGGCTGACTTCCAACGCGGCGGCGACCAGCTGGGAGCCCGCATCCTGCTGCTCGAACCAGCCATCGGCAAAGGCCTTGGTGCGGAACAGGGCGGCGTCAGTGGTAACCTGCAACGCGGTGGCGACCCCCTCGACCGGAATGGTGGAGACGTGCTCCTTGGCCAGCACGGCCTGCAACTCTTCCCGGGTGCCCTTGAGGGTGTTGACCCTCAGGTAGCGCTTGGGCATCCAGGCCAGGGCGGCCCGCTCGGCAGGCCAGGCCTCGCCCAGCTGTTCGCTGCCCAGCTGCTCCAGCCAGCTCGGGCAACCATCCATCAGCACCGGGTTCTTCTTGGCCTCGGTGAGACGACGGCGGAAGGCCTCTTCATTGAAGCGATCCAGGCTGGGATGGTTAGACTGGGTTATCTTGTGGAAGGCGTGCCAGCTGTGCAGCAGCGGCCAGACGTTCTTGGCGGCCTGACGCACCTGAATGCCGGTGAGGAAGCAGTAGAGGCTGAGGCGGCGCAGCAGATCGCCGGTGACCAGGGCAATCCTTGCCTGTTCTTGCGGTTTGAGTTCGATGCCGGAGAAGTGACGGGCATAGGCTCTGTCCAGGGTGAGACCCTGAGCCAATACATCGTCAACGATGGCAACGACCAGATCCCCGGAACGGGGCAACAGTGGGGACTTGAGCATGAGATTAACCTTGGCCAAATAAAGATGAACCGACGCCGGAGCGGCTGGGGTTCTGAAACTGACAAATCCGCGCAATGATAGGGGCTAGACCGAGTTGGCGCAACCGTCCCCATACGGGGAATGTACAGCGGATGGTGCTGGACTTATCGCCACAGCAGGAAAATGATGCCGGGGCAGTTCGGGCGAACGCATTCAAAAAAGGAATTAAAAAAGATGCAGGTGATGAAATTTTCCCCGCTGGCCCTGATGGTGGCCAGTCTGATGGCCTCCGGCGGCCTCGCCGCCAAGGAGTGGGACACCGTGCTGGCCCGCGGTGGTGCGGCGGATGGCTATGAGGTGCGTGCAACCCAATACCGCGTCGCCAGGGTCTCCGCCGACTACTTCGCCGGCCTGCAGGCCGGTGAACGTCGGCTGACCCTGCCCCTGCCAGACGGCGATGAGGTGAGCTTCACCTTGCGCCCTTATGATCTGCTGCCGGCGGACTTGGCCGCCAAGTATCCCGGCATCTTGACCTTCAAGGGCCACAACCTGGCCGCGCCGGCGGAGACGGGGCGCTTCGATCTGGGACCTCAGGGCTTCCACGCCATGTTCAGCCACCAGGGCAAGACGGTGTTCGTCGATCCCCTGCGCAATGGTGAAGGCTACGCCATCTATTACCAGCAGGACGCCCATGGCCGGCTGGATGATGAGGCGGACAGGGTCATCGGCAGTGAGGCCAGGAAGCTGGCCCGTCAGGTGCTGGTGGCGGGCAACGAGCGCAAGCGCTACGTCATCGCCGTCTCGGCCGCGGGGGAGTACACCCAGTACCACGGCGGCACCGTCGAGGGCGGGCTGGCGGCCATCACCACCCTGCTCAACCGAGTGAACGAGGTGTATCAGCGCGACGTCGCCGCCGAGTTCCAGCTCGCCAGCGGCAACGACACCATCATCTTCACCGATCCTGTCACCGATCCCTTCTTCAATGGTGAGGACCCGTCTGGTTCAGGCCTGACCGATACCGACGTCAACATGAAGGTGCAGGCCGATGCGCTGGCCAAAGGGCTGGGCCCCTTCGATATCGGCCACGTGGTCAACACCGGCGGCGGTGGTCTGGCGGGGTTGGGGGTGCTCTGCACGGCGGAGAAATCGGCCGGCATGACGGGCTCGGCCACGCCGGAGGGGGATGCCTTCTTCATCGACTACGTGGCCCACGAGATCGGCCACCAGTTCGGCGCCGATCACACCTTCAACGGCACCAGCGGCAGCTGCGGCGGCGGCAACCGGGAGGCCAGCCAGGCCTGGGAGCCGGGCAGCGGCAGCTCCATCATGGCCTATGCCGGCATCTGCGGGGAAGAGAACCTGCAGGCCAACAGCCTGCCCTATTTCCACAGCAAGTCCATCGAGCAGATGCGGGCACACATGGGGACAGTGGCCAGCTGCGGCACCCGGCTTAGCCTCACCAACAACGCGCCCCAGGTCGCCGCCGGCGCTGACTACGTCATCCCGGCCAACACCCCCTTCGTGCTCAAGGGGGCCGGGGCTGATCTGGATGGCGATCCCCTGACCTACAACTGGGAGCAGATCGATCTGGGCACCGAGTCCTTCAATGCCGCCAGCATGATAGACGACGGCACCCGTCCGCTGTTCCGGTTCGTGGCGCCGACCGCGCTGCCGGAGCGCACCCTGCCAAGCTTTGACTCCCTGCTGACCAACACCCTGGCGAAGGGGGAGACCTGGCCTGCCACCAACCGGGATCTCAACTTCCGGCTCACGGCGCGGGATGGCAAGGGCGGCGTGACCAGCGACGAGATGAAGATCCAGGTGGTCGATACCGGCAGCGGCTTCCGCCTCACCAACCCGCTGGTGACCCCCCTGACGGCCGGCCACAACCAGACCATCGGCTGGGATGTCGCGGGTACCAGAGAGGCCCCCATCAACTGCAGCCGGGTCGACCTCTCCATGACCCGGGACGAAGGAGTGAACTGGACCCTGCTGGCCAGCGGCCAGCCCAACTCGGGCTCGGCGAACGTGGCCATCCCCGCCGGGGAGGACGGCACCGCCCGCCTGAAGGTCGCCTGCAGTGACAACCTCTTCTTCGCCATCAGCCCGCTCAAGCTGTCGGTGACCCAGCGCGCGGCAGAGGGCGGCGGTGGTGGCGGTGGCTCCCTCGGGTTCGGCACCCTGGCATTGGCCCTGCTGGGCTGGGTGCGGAGGCGGGCATGAGGCTAGGTTACGCCCTGTCGCTGGTGCTGCTCGCGGGCTGTCAGGCCGACGCCGGCACCCTGGAGCAGGCGCTCGATGACAGCCTCGCCAAGCAGGATTATCGGCTGATCGTGCGGGCGGGGCGCGGCGAGGTGGCCCCCGGCATACCGCAGGAGGGGCAGCTGGAGGCCAAGGCGCGCTGTGGGGTGCGCTACCTCGAGGGGCTGGGGGATGTCATCAAGCCGGACCAGCAAGAGGCGTATGCCAAGCTCAGCGCCTATGCCGCCGAGTACAACCGGCGCATGCTGGCGCACTGCCCGCCGGCCGCGGCGCCCGCGAACTGAGGTGGCAGCCAGCCATGACGCAACCAAGGGAGGCCCAGGCCTCCCTTCGCTTTTTGGGGCTCCCATTTGCGCGCCGCCGGACTTGTACCCATGGCCCTCTCGTCGCACAATGCCTTCATAGCCGCCTTGGCGGGAAAGAGAGAAGGAAAATCAAGATGATGGATGTTGCCTATCTGCGCCGTGAATACACAAGGGGCGGATTGCACCGGGCCGATCTGCCGGCCCTGCCGCTGGAGTTGTTCGAGAAGTGGCTGGCCCAGGCGTGCGAGGCCAAGCTGACCGATCCGACCGCCATGGTGGTGGCGACCGTGGATGCCGAGGGGCAACCCTGGCAGCGCACCGTGCTGCTCAAGCACTACGATGCCCAGGGCATGGTGTTCTACACCAACATGGGCAGCCGCAAGGCGGCGCAGCTGGAAGGCAACCCCCGCATCAGCCTGCACTTCCCCTGGCACACCCTGGATCGGCAGGTGCACGTCACCGGCCGGGTGGAGAAGCTCGGCACCCTGGAGGTGATGAAGTATTTCCACAGCCGTCCCAAGGACAGCCAGATAGCGGCCTGGGTCTCGCAGCAGTCATCACGGATCTCCGCCCGCGGCGTGCTGGAGGCGAAGTTTCTCGAGTTGAAGCAGAAGTTTGCCAAGGGTGAGGTGCCGCTGCCGAGCTTCTGGGGCGGCTACCGGGTGGTCATCGATACGGTGGAATTCTGGCAGGGTGGTGCGCACCGGCTGCACGATCGCTTCTACTACAGCCGGGAAGGAGCTGGCTGGCATATAGAGCGGCTGGCGCCCTGATGAACATAGCCCGGCTCAAGAACTTCACCGAGATAGTGAAGAACAACTTCAACATCTCGGCGACGGCGGAGAAGCTCTACACCTCCCAGCCGACCCTCAGCAAGCAGATGAAGATGCTGGAAGACGAGCTGGGGCTGGCGCTCTTCACCCGCAAGGGCAAGAACCTGATCGGCCTGACCCGGATGGGGGAGCAGGTGATGGAGCTGGCCAAGGGGGTGGTGGCCCAGGTCGATCAGATAGGTCAGCTCTCGGTGCGGGAACAGCTGGCCACCAGCGGCGTGCTGCGCATCGCCACCACCCACACCATGGCGCGCTACAAGCTGCCGGCGGTGATCACCGAGTTCTCCCGCCGCTATCCCGAAGTCAGTATCCACCTGCATCAGGGGGCGCCGGCCCAGCTGGCGCAGATGGTGCAGAACGGGGACGTGGAGATGGCCATCGCCACCGAGTCCATGCATCTGTTCGACGAGCTGGCCACCGTGCCCTGCTATCGCTGGGGCCGCAGCGTGGTGGTGCCGCACGGTCACCCGCTTATTGAGTGCCAGCCACTCGCCATGGCGGACTTGGCTCGCTATCCCCTCATCACCTATGTGTTCGGCTTCACCGGCAACTCCAAGATGGACAAGGCGTTCGGCCGTCATGGCCTCAGCCCTCGCATCGTGCTGACGGCCACCGACACCGATATCATCAAGCATTATGTGCGCCTCGGCATGGGGGTGGGGGTGATCGCCACCTCGGCCTTCGACGAGGCGGACAGGGAGAGCCTGGTCAGCCTCAACATCGATCACCTGATCGCCTCCAGCACCGCCCATGTCTGCCTGCGCAGACACGTTCACCTGCGCGACTACATGTACGACTTCATCCACCTCTACGCCCCCCACGTGAGCCGCGAGACGGTGCAGTTGTCGCTCATCAATCAGCCGGCGGCGGGCAACATGGCGACCCTGCCCTGGTTGTGACAGCCGGGGTTGACCCATAAAAAGGAGAGGCCATTGGCCTCTCTTTTTGCATCAGTCGGGTGACTCAGGCCAGCTGGGTTACCAGATGACTCAGGCTACCTTGGTGGCCAGATTGACAAAAATCTGGGCCCCGATCAGCAGGCAATCATCGTCCAGGTAGTAGGGGGATTGGCATGCAGGTAGTTGCAGATCCCCCTGGCCTGGCCAGACGCGTGCTGTCGATGGTCAGGCGTTTCGGGTCGCCAGATTGACAAAGATCTGGGCCCCGATCAGCAGGCAGTCATCGTCCAGGTAGTAGGGGGATTGGCATGCAGGTAGTTGCAGATCCCCCTGGCCTGGCCAGACGCGTGCTGTCGATGGTCAGGTGTTTCGGGTCGCCAGATTGACAAATATCTGGGCCCCGATCAGCAGGCAGTCATCGTCCAGATAGTAGGGATTGGCGTGCAGGTAGTTGCAGATCCCCTTGGCCTGGCAGCCGCTGCCGAGGAAGAACATTGCCCCCTTGCGATCCGGCGTGGCGTTGATCATGTAGCTGAAGTCCTCGCTGCCGGTCATGGGCTGGCCCTGACCGTTGATGCCCTCGGCGGGCAGCACGCCGGCGGCGGCCTGTTGCAGGCGCTGGCAGGCCAGGGCGTGGTTCTCGACCGCCGGATAGCCGGCATAGACCATGCTGGTCTTGAAGCCGCGCAGCTCGCTCTGGGTGACTATGTCCTTGAAGCTGTTTTTCAGGATCTGGTCGGTCTCCGCATCCATGGCGCGGATGGTGCCACGGGCCTGCACGTGATCGGCGACCGCATTGGGGATGGTGCCGCCGTTGATCATGCCGCAGCCAAACACCGCCGGGCTGAACGGACTGGTGCGCTTGGCGACTATATAGTCCATGTCCTCTATGATGCGCACCGCCTCGCGGATGGCGTCCAGCCCCTTGTGGGGGGTCGAGCCGTGGGCGGAGATGCCGTGCACCTCCAGGGTCCAGGCCGAGCCCCAGGAGGACATGACCCCCTGGTTGAACTTGATGGTACCGGTCTCCATGGCGCCGTCGTTGTGCAGCGCGTAGATCTCGTCCACCCCCTTCATGCAGCCGAGCTCGACCATCTTCTCGGCGCCCGGCACCCGCATGTCCTCCTCCGCCATCTGGAAGATGATGCGCACGTTGTATTGCAGCCGCTCCCTGTGCTGGGCCAGGAATTTCGCTGTGGTCAGCGCGATCGCCATGTGGGAGTCGTGGCCGCAGTTGTGGGCCATCCCCTCGTGAGTGGACTTGAACGCCACCTCACTCATGTCGTGCATCTCCAGGCCGTCCATGTCGGCGCGAAAGGCGATGGTGGGCAGGCCGGGGTCGACGGCGAGATCGCCGTGGAAACCGGTGAAGCCAGGATAGTCGGTGATCCGGTAGCCGAACTCGCTCATCAGCTCGCGGCAGTAGGCCGAGGTCTTGAACTCGGCGCCCGAGTACTCCGGGATGCGGTGCAGGTGGTGGCGCACCTCGTGGCTGAAGTCACGCAGGGCAAGTAGCTCAGGTTCTATTTGGTAGTGGTGCATCAGATGATCCCTTGAATGGAGAAGCCGAGTTGGGCAACCAGCGAGGCGCCGAAGAAACAGCAGGTGGAGACGATCATGAAGATGAGGATCACCTTCCACGACATCTTCTTGAGCTCTTCGAGCTGACCGCCCACGGAGAGGCCGGCGAAGGCCAGTAGGGGGACGCAGCAGGAGAGGAAGGAGATCTTCGCCACCGCGTCGATGAACAGGCCGCGCACCGCGGTTTCCGGCAGGCAGATGAGGATGCCGATGATGGTGGCATAGGCAAAGGCCGGCAGGGAGGAGGGCAGGTAGCGCTTGGCCACCAGGGAGACGAACACCACCAGCGCCATGGCGACGAAGCTGTCACCCATCTCGTACAGGGGCAGGCCAGTGGTCAGGGTCTGGGTAAACATGGCCAGCAGGATCGCCAGGAAGACGAAGCGCATATCCATCACGATGCTTTTCATTGGGCTTCTCCTTTGGAGGACATGGCGAAGATCTTCTCGGCAAGCGGCAGCCCCAGATAGGTGAGGGAGAGGGCGCCGAGGGCGGAGGAGAGCAGGTTGGAGGCGGCGGCTATGCTCAGCACCTGCTGGGCCATCGCCTCGTCGAGGCCGTTGATGAGGGCGCCGGAGGCGGCACTCAGCATGGAGCCGGAGCCGACCCCGGAGCCGGCGGCCAGGGCCAGCGGGTGCAGACCGGTGAGCGGGGCTATGCTGCCGAGCACGCTGAACCAGAGGGTACCGATGACGGAGCCGCACAGGTAGATGGCGAGCACGCCTATGTACTCCTGGGAGCCGGTACCGAATTTGCCCTGGATCACCGCGACCGATGGCTCACGGCTGATGGAGGAGCAGGCCCCGATGGCGCGGCGCCCGAAGCCGAACTTCACCGCCAGCGGGATGGCGATGAGGATGGGCAGCAGGTTGCCGATCTCCTGCAGGAAGAGGGGCACCCCGACGCTCAGGATCAGCTTGAGATTGGGAATGATCATGCCGGCATACTGGGTGCCGAGGATCAGCAGGCTGAAGCCCACCATCTTGCCGCAGAAGCCCTCTTCCCTGGCGGTGAAGAGCTTCCTCCAGCCGGGGATGCGATCCTTGATGGGCTTGGCCGAGATGATCATGCCGATGATGACGGCGAACAGCATGGGCAGAATGGGGATGATGGCGATGCCGATCTTGATCTCTTGTTTCCCTATCAGGTATTGGGCCACGAAGATCAGCAGGGCGGTGGCCAGGGTACTGACCACCACCGTTTTGAGGGGACTGGTTTGCTGCATAGTGTTGTCTCTTGTTATGCGTTGGCTGTCATGACCGGCGCTGGCGGGTGCATGATGGGGGCATGATAGGAAGGGAGGGGGGTCATTAATGTGACGTTCATCAAGCCGGACATATGGCATTTTTTCATGGGGTATGCCGTTTAACCCTGATAAGCACATGGATTAACAGTGCATGATCAGTGAGTTGCACCGCATGAGCGAAAAGGGGGCCTGGGCTGGGCATGGCTGCCGGAGATGGGCATACTGCTGGGTTCGGATCAGGCCGGTGCGCCGGGTCGCTCGAGAGAGGATGGGGGTAGGATGGAGTTGTTGATCGAGGGGGAGCTCTGGCAACCCCACTGGCGGGAGCCATTGCAGGAGTGGCAGCAACGGGGAAACCGCTGGCAGCTGCTGCTCGGCAAGCGGGCCGAGCGCCAGCCCTGGAGCCTGGCCGCGCCCTGGGCGGACAGTCCGCCCGATGGCATCCTCACGGCCAGTGCCTTGCTCGCGAGCTGGCTGGAGGGGGATGGGGCGGCCGTCTACGCCGACCCGAGTCGCCAGATCCTGATCAGCGCCTCTTCTGTTTTGCTGACCCTGGCCAAGGAGAGCGGCCTGCTCACCCTGGGCCCCAGCGGCGCGGATCTGCGACTGAGCGCGGACGACGAGCTGGCCGATGTGCTGCAGCGGTTGCTCGCGCGGCGCCTGTGCATCCCCACATTGCATGAGCCATCGTCCGATCCGGCCTCTCGCTTGGTGCTGCGGCCACTGCGGGCCGAGGATGAGGCCGACATAGTACGCTACTGCTCGGATGCGGCGCTCGCCCGTTACACCCTCAATATTCCGCATCCCTATCCTGCGGAGAGTGCCCACGACTGGCTCGCCCTGAGTGACCGCAAGGGGGCGCTCGGCATGGGCTGGACCTGGGCCCTGACGCTGGATCCAGCGGATGAGCCGGCCCCCCTGCTCGGGGTGATCTCCCTGCACTGGAACGGTGAGCTGGCCTGGTGGGTGGGCGTGCCCTGGCAAAACCGCGGGCTGGCCACCCGGGCGGCGCGGCTGGTCAGGGACTTTGCCTTCGAGCAGCGGCAGTTGCCGGCCCTGACCGCCCGCCACATGCCGGCCAACCTGGCCTCGGGTCGGGTGATGGCCAAGCTCGGCATGCACTATTGCGGGCTACGGCCGGGGACTGATCGCTACCCCGGCGAGCTGAGTCACTGGCGGCTGGATCGCGCCCCCCGGTTGCCCGACGACATCCGGGCGAGATTGGCGCCCTGGCTTGCGGACAGGCGCGTGGTTGTGACCATACTGCATGGTGCCTGGGCCAGGGGGGAAGCGGGCGGCGCGCTGGAGCTGGCCCTCTTCACGAATGACCCGCGCGCGGGCGAGGAGCCTCTGTGGCAGGATGGCATTGAGCTGGTGGCCCGCCGTCACCCTCTCTCCTGGCTGGAGGGGGACCAGCTGGCGCGAGGCTCCCATCTGGGTGGGGTGCTGCTCAAGGATCGGGGGGAGCTGGGGCTCGCCTATCTGCGTCGCCGGATCCGTGAGCAGATCGGTGGCAATGAGCGCCCCCCTGTGTGATGCGGGAGTGGCGGTTTTGCACCGTTCGGTCCCCTCGCCAATCGTTTTCCTGAGTCCGCCCTCCCATTTTCGGACAAAGCCATTCAAATTGGCCGCCGCTTCTGTGAAATAATGGGCGTCCTGCCGTACGAGGAGTAACGCTGTATGCTGAGAACCGAGCGCCCCGGTGACATGTTGCCGGTCTTTGAGCTGGTGAGCGCCGCCTTTGGCCGTAGCGACGAGGCCGAACTGGTCAATCGCCTGCGCGAGTGCGGCGCCGCCGTGGTGACCATGGTCGAAGAGGAAGAGTATGAGTTCATGGGGCACCTGATGCTGAGCCCGATCACCATTAACGGTCAGGAAGGTCCCTGGCTCGGGCTGGCGCCGGTTGCCGTGCACCCGGACTGGCAGGGACAGGGCATAGGTTCGGATTTGGTGCGAGAGGGGCTCGATACGGCGCTCGAGATGGACTGGAAGGCGGTGGTGGTGCTCGGCGATCCGACCTATTACGGCCGTTTCGGCTTCCGGCCGGCCAGCGACTTCGGCCTGCGCTGCATCTACGAGGTGCCCGCCGACTGCTTCATGGCGATGGAGCTGCAGCCAGGCGGCCTCGCCGGCATGGAGGGCGAGGTGCTCTATCATCCCCTGTTCGATGAGGAGCCGGTGGAGTAGCCAGTGTATTCGACCTGAAAAAGGACCCGCAGAGGGTCCTTTTTCACATTGATGGAGGGAGTCTGACGCCGGTTCACTGGGCCAGGGATTTCAGCTGCTGCTTGTTGGGCGGACAGTTCCAGTCGATGGGGCCGTGGGTGAAGCGGTATTGCAGCCTGGGCAGGTTGATCTCCAGCCACTCCTCCCTGAAATAGTCATAGCCCAGATCCCAGTCCGGATCATTGGCCCAGCCGGTCTGCAAGAAATGGAGCCGGGTGCCCTGACCCTCCGGCACGAAGCGCAGGCTGACCAGGGTCTTCTGTTGGCGGATATGGGGAAACTGGGAAGGGAAATTCCAGCTGAAGCTGAGCAGATCATGGGGCATCACCGCCATCACCCGGCAGCCTTCGCTGCCACGCTCGCCCAGGGGCGCATCCGGTCTGAAATAGATCTCGAACGGGCCATTCGGTTCCGGGACCATCAGGCATTCCGGGGCCAGGAAACTGCGCAGGCCACTCTCGGTCGTCCAGGCCCGCCAGACGTCGTCGATGTGAGCCGGCACCAGGATGCTGCCTTCAATCTGCTTGTTATCCATAAGTCGGTAAACCTCAAGTCAGTCATGGATGGAACTCAGGCAGTATAGCCCCTCAGGCGATAAAATAGGCAGCCCTGCATCACACCATCTATGTTCGAGTGGGTCCATTCCCGCCATTTGACATGGCGGCAAGATCCATCGAGAGTGGGCATCTGTGCTCAAGGAAATTAAGGAAGCCTTCATGATCAGAATGATGCGAGACACGGATGCCCCCCTGCTGGCACAGCTGTTCCTCAAGGGGCGGCGCCAGGCCTTTCACTGGGTCGAGCCCTCCCTGTTCCTGCTGAGTGACTTTGCCGAACAGACCCGGGGTGAGCAGATCTGGGTGGCCGAACAAGGGGGCGCCCCCTGCGGCTTCATCTCCATCTGGGGCGAAGAGAGCTTCGTGCATCACCTCTACGTGGTGGCCGACTGGCACGGGCAGGGCCTGGGGCGCGCCTTGCTGGCGCAGGGGTTGGCCGGGCATGCCAAACCGGCGTCCCTCAAGGTGGCCAGCCGCAACACCACGGCGCTGGCGTTTTATCACCGCCTCGGCTGGCAGAATACGGACGAGACGGGCGACTGCGACATCACCGGGCCCTGGCGCCGGCTGGTGTTGTCAGCCGACGATTAGTCGCCACAGCGTCTGCCGCGGGTTCGCAGAAAAAAGGCCACTTCGTGCGAAGTGGCCTTTTTCATTGCTTTACCTTCGATCTGACGGTTTCCACAGCCTGGACTCAAGGCTGGCGGCGCTAGGTGGCATCATGCCAACCATCACCCGGTGGCGAGGTGAACGCACCCGCGCCCACCTCGCCCCGGGGTCTCCCGCCTTACTGCTTCTGCAAGTCGCTGGGTTTCCACGCCTTGTCGAAGAAGGCCTTGGTCGGGCCGTACAGCCGCAGGATCACGAAGAAGCCTTTGCCGGGCAGGGTGCGGATCCAGTTCTTGCCCTCACCCGGCGAGTTCGGGCCGAAATACACATCGGTCGAGCCGTCGGCATTGACCTGTGGCTTGTCCATGGCATTCAGGGAGGGGAATGGCTGGCCGTTGTCCAGGCCCGAGGCCGTGATCGAGTCATACGCGGTCACCGACCAGAACAGCGCCGCCGGAATGTCCTTGGGCAGATTGACTCTGTAGCTGTTGCTGCCCGAGAGGAACTCGCCCTTGTCATCGACGAAGGTGGCCGGGTACTTGGCCCCGACATTCTCCATGTTCGCCGCCATGCCGGGACTGGCCGAGTAGGCATTGGTGAAGAAGCCGGTGCGCGGATCTATGTAGTTGAAGGTGTCGGCGGTGAAGGTGGCGTTGCCGGGGAACACGTTCAGCCACTTGCGATCCGGGTACCAGGTGCCATTGGTCTCGATGGTTTGTGGGGTGTAGGAAATGGCGTGGCCGATCTTGCTGGCGGTTTTCGCCGCCTTGTCCAGCAGGTCGCGGGTGGCCGTATCCGGCTGGAATGGCTTGCCCTTGACGATGCCGAGCGCGGCGAGCATGCCGCGCATCTCCATGTCTTGTGGATCGACGTATTCGTGGTCGATGAAGCGCGACAGCATGTCGAACGCGCGGCCATCTGTGGGATAGAGCATGTTGACCGGGACGTTAGAGGCGTTCGGGAACACCATCGCCTTGGCCGTTGCGGCCTTGCCGAGGGGGTAGATGCGAGTCTGCTCCATGACCTTGACCGGCCCCTCGAGCTGCTTCGGATCCTTGAAGAAGCCGCGCCAGAACACAAACACGCCGTAGGTGCGGGAACGGTACGTCAGGTAGCCTGAGGGCACCTCGCCCTCGTAGTCTGGCGGCAGCACCAGATACTGGGCGCCCTTGCCTCCGTCCGGCCCGGGCAAGCCGACATCGCCGCACCATTGGCGGCCGTCAATCATGCCTTCCGAGCAGATCGGGCGCTGGAAGAAGTCATCGAGGATGCCCTGCAATCCAGGCGGCACCTCGATCACCATGGGGCCCTCCTTCTTCAGATCCAGATAGCCCATGGCATAGATCACGTCGGAGTTCGGGGTGGTCACCAGCGTCTTGGCGTTGAGCCTGTCCTTCCAGATAGGCAACACGTTGTAGCCGGCGCCGAACGCGTTCTCCGAGCCTTCCTTCATGGCGTACATATTCAGTGCCGGCAGGGCCCAGATGTAAGACTGCACGGCACGCTGGAACAGCAATTCGTGCTTGAGCTGAGCCACGCCTTCCTGGGTGGGATAACCCCCGGCGAACGGCAGGTTGGCCAGCTGTTCATAGCGGGTGGCGGCCTGGGCGGCGACACTGGCCGAGATGCCAAGGGCCAGCGCGATGAGTGTCTTCCCTACGGTGTTCATGGTTGAGGTCCTTTTCAGTTGGCTTTCACCACGGGTGGCGGGGTCCATTGACCGTCGAGCGCCTCGGCCTGTGGCCAGTAGGCGCGAATGTAGAGCGAGAAGTCGGCGCCCTTGGGGGCAGGCAACCAGTTGCTCTCGTTGTCCTTGCCCGGCGACGTGCTCTGCACATAGATCGTCAGCGAGCCGTCGGCATTGGTCTGCAGGGATTTGTTCTTGGTGCCGATGGAGTAGCGCTTGAGATCATTGGGTGCGAAGAAATGCTGTGCGTTGTAGAGCGTCAGCGACCAGAAGCCTTGCACCGGGGGCAGCTTGCCCTTCGCGAAGGTCACGCTGTAACCGTGCTGGCCATTGAGACGGGTGCCCGCCTTGTCCAGATCCTGGTAGAAGTACTTGGTCTCTTTCTGCTGGTTGACGAAGATGTTCGAACGCGCCACTGCGGTACGGCTGAAATAATCGGTGCCGAACGCCGCGCCGTTGCTGATGGTGCTCCAGTGATGGGGTAGCTGCAGGCCATAGTTGCGGAACTGCAGCAGGGGGTCTATCACCTCGCTGTCGGCTCTCTTCGCCTCATCGGTCATCGCCGCCTTGAGCCTGGGGTCGGCCTTGGCGATGGCTGCCAGGGCGGCCATCTGTGCGTAACGGGCCTCCTCCCCGGGCAAGGGCTTGGCGTCCTTGAGCAGGGCCGGCAGCTCGTCGAAGAACTTCTCCGGCATCACCCACTTGGTTTCGCCGTTGCCTGCGGCGGCCTGGGCCGGGAATTTCGGCAGCTTGGCCCAGTCACGGCTCTTGACCTTGCCGTCGTACTTGGACAGCGGGTACATGTCGATGCCGGCCAGCGCCGGTTGTATGGCCTTGCGATCGGCGTCGGAGTCGTCCTGGAACACCCGGGGGATCACGAAACCTGTGTTGGTGCGCGCGCGGAACACCTTGGTGATGCCGGCCGGCACCTTGCCTTGCCAGTCCGGGCCCACCAGCAGGTAGAAGCCCGGTTTGGTGTCATACATCTTGCCGAGTTCGGCGAAGCTGTCGGAGCGCAGGTCCACCACCTGATACACCCAGAAGCGGCTGCCGAAATCCGGCACTTGCAGCACCACAGGCTCGAGGTCCAGGGCGATGCTGCCGGCGCCGTACACCACATCCTGGTTCGGGCAGGCCACCAGCCGTTCGGCCGGATCTATGTAGTCACTGAGCAGGGATAGCTGATTGATCGGGGCCACTGGGACTATACCGCCCATCAAGCCAGGCTCGGGCAGGTCTTTGAAGGCCTGGCGCCGATTGAAGATATTGGCCATTGGCCAGCCCCAGAAGTACGCCTCGCGGGCCATCATCCGCACGTAGGCCTCGGTCACCTTGGTATCAGCCACGGGCCCGGTCACAGGCCCGGCGGTGGCGGCTTCGGCGGCGTAGCCAGGCGTGGCCCACAAGGCCGTGGTCGTGAGCGTGGTGACCAGGGTCAGAGCAAAGAGGGACTGGCGATGGGGCAATCGATTCATAAAGCATCCTTTCTTGATGGTGGTCACCGATGCAGGTTGGCTACCCTGTTGCCACGGACGGCTGTAATAAAATTGTTAACATCTGAGCCTGACTTGCAACTCTACGACGCATTCCTGGGTTGTGAAAGCATTCAATGTAATCAAACAGGTCTGTATCAGCCTCATCGAGTGTACGCCCTGTACAGCGAGCTGTACGGCACCGATTGAGTACCCACAAAGCCTTGGTCGGCCGCGTGGTCACCAGAGGGTCAGCGCCACCCGACTCTCTAACCCATCCTCAGGATCGAGTCTGCTCAGTGGCGTCATGTTATCGAGGGTGAACCCAAACGGGTGTTACAGAACCCAGTGAGAGGGGGCCGAGTGTGGCCGACCAAGTCTTGGTTTTTCTTGATGGATAGAGTGATCTGAATGACTGCCGTGGTTCTCAAAACCTCAATCTCAACCGCACCGGCTAATAGCCATGCGGCCAATGGCGCCATGTAATGTGCAGATGGTACGGGGCATGAGGTCATGCCCCTCTTGCATGGACGAATGCTGCTGAACACGCATCTATAGCTCAAGCTGCATGCCAAGTTCCACCACCCTGTTGGTCGGGATCTGGAAGAAATCGGTTGCCCGGGAGGAGTTGCGATTCATCCAGATAAACAGCCCTTCACGCCAGCGCACCATACCCGGTAAATCGGTGCTGATGAGGTACTCGTAGGAGAGAAAGAAGGAGGTGTTGTTGAGTTTCACTATCAGTTTATGCTCGGCGCAAGCCTGGAATATTTCCGCCATTGACGGGGTCTCCTGGTAACCAAAGTTGGCCACCACCTGCCAGAACCCTGCTCCTATCTGGGTCAACTCCAGTCGCTCCTCCATGGGCAACCAGGGCTCATCCTTTACCCTTACGGTCAGGAAGATCACCCGTTCATGCAACACCTTGTTGTGTTTTAGGTTATGCAAAATGGCATGGGGGGCAACCTTGATCGACTTGGAAAGAAATACCGCAGTACCCGGCACCCGCAGGGGAGGGTGAAGCTGCATATCATCGACGAAAGGCTGCAGTGCCAGCGACTTGTTCTCGAGCTTGTCGAGCACCAGTTCGCGCCCACGCTTCCAGGTGGTCATCACCACTATGGTCAGCAAGGCAAACAACACGGGCAACCAGCCACCAGAGAAGAATTTAGTGGTGTTGGCTGCGAAAAAGGCCAGATCCAGCAGCAGTAGCGGCGTGCCCACCAAACCGATGAGCCAGAGGGGTTGTTTCCAGCGATGGAGCGCCACAACCATCAGCAACAGCGTGGTGATGACCATGGTGCCGGTCACGGCAATGCCATAAGCGGCAGCCAGATTGCTTGAGCTCTTGAACCAGAAGATCACCAGCACTATCCCCCCCAACAGCAGCCAGTTGACCAGAGGTAGATAGATCTGGCCCTTCTCGTGCGCAGAGGTGTAGCGGATCTCCTGGCGCGGCAGAAATCCGAGCAAGATAGCCTGTCGTACCACGGAATAGAGACCGGAGATGACCGCCTGAGAGGCGATAACGGTCGCCATGGTGGCCAGTACAATCAGTGGCAAGGTCATCCAGGCAGGAGCCAGCAGATAGAAAGGGTTCTCGATGGCCTCGGGAAGACGCAGCAATAACGCACCCTGACCGAAATAGTTGAGCAACAGGGCCGGCATCACCAGGCTGCCCCACGCCAGCTGGATCGCCCCGCGCCCAAAGTGCCCCATGTCTGCATAAAGTGCCTCGGCGCCCGTCACGCACAACACGACCGCACCCAGCACAACAAACGCAGTTCCCGGATTCGTCAGCAGGAAGTCAACCGCATAGAGCGGGTTGATGGCCCTCAGGATGGCGGGGGTCTGCGCTATTTCGAGCAGGCCGAGCAGCGCCAGGGTAGCGAACCAGATCAGCATGATGGGGCCAAACCAACGGCCAATCCCGGCCGTTCCATAGTGCTGGACACCAAACAGCACGATCAGCACCACCAGCACGATAGGGAAGACAAAGGGAGCCAGGTTCGGGGCCACTATCTGTAACCCCTCCACGGCGGAGAGCACGGAAATAGCCGGGGTGATCACCGCATCCCCGACGAACAACCCCACCCCGGCCAGTCCCAACAACATCACCACCGCACGTGTGCGTGAAGAGAGGCGACGGGCGGCGAGGGAGGCCAGGGTCAGTATGCCTCCCTCGCCCTTGTTGTCGGCCCGCAGTACCAGCAGCACGTATTTGAGCGAAACGACAATCATGATGGTCCAGAAGAAGAGAGACACTATCGAGTAGATCTCCTCTTTGCCTGGCTGCAACCCCATATGCCCGGCAAAACTCTGCTTCAAGGCGTAGAGCGGACTGGTGCCTATGTCACCGTAAACCACGCCCAACGCGGCCAACGTCGTGGCCATTCGACCGTGCCGTGCTCCATTGCTCATCATGAAATTCCATTTCAATTCACCATGTTAACGATAGCATGGTGAGGCAGGTCGAAAGTGAAATGACGAGAGGAGGCAAGTGCATCATCAAGGGAACAGAGGTCACCGTTGCCATCGGGCCAACTCGCGAAGTTGAGTGCAGCGTGTACAACCAACATGAGAGTTCGATGGGGGGGAATGGGCTTTAGAATGGGCGAGGAGTGACAGCTATCGGCGCGACCAGCAAGTTCGGCCTGGGGAGCACCATCCACGCTGGGAGTTGTCTACGAGTCGCTCCTCAAACCGTGGCCGAAATGTCATCGCCTCGCGGACAGTGTCGGGGGAACTATGACACTGGCCGGCGTAGGTAATGAGCCACCTGATGAACACCATCGATGACCAGGGAATGGCGCCAACCACTTATGAAATCGAGGTTTAACCCCCTGTTTGATGTCTATCAAACTCGGTGGTTCTTGATCCGCCACATTTGAGAAATGTGGCCTGAGCTCTGTTTGTCGCTTTACCTAGAAAGGTTAATCCCCCCTTTTCGCCCTCATCGCCACACACTCTCGGCCGTTTCATACCGCCACGCCAGAGCTGATGCTTTCAGCCTGTGGGGGAATTATGCGAGTGACCTCGTTGCTTGATTTTCCATTCATCTCCATCACTCGACCTGGGCTAAATAACCTGACAATGCCGCATTTTTGGCAAATAGCGCCGTCAAGGCGCAGGGATATGCCAATACGGTCGGGGGGACTCTCTGCCACATTAGATGTCCCGGACCGGCGCAGGGAGGCGCCAGCGGCGTGACTACACCGGCACGGGCATCTACCCCAACCATGGAGAGTCCTATGCTTGCACTAAAACCCCTGGCGTGTCTGTTGTTGGCTGGCTGGGCCACCGCCCTGGCCGCCGCCGAGGCCCCCGTCTCCCTGCCCTCGCCCGCCATGGTGCCGGCAGATCTGGCCGGCGCCGAGCACGGCCAGTCCCTCACTACCCTGCCAGCGCCGCGGCTGCACCGCCTGCTGCCGCCGCCCGCCGCCCTCGAGCTGGCGCAAGATCCCCACGTCCGGCGCGATCGAGAGCCCGACTGGCGCGCCCAGGCCCAGACCCAGGTCCAGGCCCAGAGCCTGCTGGCCGAGGGGGGCGATTGTCGCGATCCGGCCGGCTTCCTCGACAAATCCGGTGCTGCGCTGGCCGACTACCTGGAGGGTCTGCCCGAGGTGTCGTGTACCTATGGCCTCTTCTCTCTCACGGCGGACGACGGCGCCCGCATCTATGACACCGCCAACCTGCTGGCGGTGGCCGGACGGTTGCAGGCGCGCGCCGCCGACTATCAGGGCAGCGGCCGTGGCCTCGCCAATCTGGTGCTCTATCTGCGCGCCGGCTATTACAACGCCATCGCCCGCGATCTCTACCCGGAGCCACCGCTCACGGTGCGCGACGCGATCCGGGTCGGCCTCGATCGGCTGCTGGACAACCCGGCCCTGTTCATCCCCAATCCGGACGCGGGCAGCACGATCGGGGAGAGCTTCACCCTGATGACCAATCTCCATGATGAGGCCTATTACCTGCCGCGCCTCAAGCCCCTCATCGCCCGCTTCACCAATCGAGACGGACAGCCGGATGCTGCCGATGCCCTCAAGCGCTGGGAGGTGGGGTCGGGTTACACCGGCCTGCTGACCGTCCTGTTCATGTCCCACTACCGCGATGAGGGGCGGGCCCTGGCCGAGCGAGACGGCAGCTACGCCGAGGCCCTGTTCGCCTTCGTGCAGGGCAACCAGGCCGCCCTGCTTGGCACCAGCTACGCCTACCAGCTCACCGACAGCCTGAACGAGGCCCTGCGCTACATGCAGTATCCGGCCCACTTCGCCGCATCGCGGGCCAGGATCGAGCAGATCCTGGCAAAGAGCAGTCTGGATGGTCCCGGCGCCGATCTCTGGCTCGCGGCCGCCAGTGCCGTGAAATACTATGACAATGCCCATTGCGCCGAGTACGGCACCTGTGACTTCGAGCAGCGGCTGGCCGACGTCGTGCTGCCGATCCGCCACGAGTGCGGGTCGACACTGCGCATCCGAGCCCAGGATATGACAGAGCAGCAACTGACCGAGAGCTGCACAGCCTTGGCCAACGAGGAGCAATACTTCCACCGCATGCTGAAGACCCAGAACCGGCCACTGCCGGGCGACGTCAACGACGCGCTGGAGGTGGTGGTGTTCGACGACTACGCCAACTACAGCCGCTACGCTGGCCTCATCTACGGCATCGCCACCGACAACGGCGGCATGTATCTGGAAGGTGATCCCGACCAACCCGGCAACCAGGCACGTTTCATCGCCCACGAGGCCTCCTGGCTGCGCCCCCTGTTCTCGGTGTGGAATCTGGAGCACGAGTATGTGCACTATCTGGATGGCCGTTTCAACATGGCCGGCGACTTCGCCCGTGCCATCAGCCAGCCCACCGTCTGGTGGATAGAAGGTCTGGCCGAGTATCTGTCCCTTGGCAACGACAACGCCAAGGCGATCGAGGCGGCCCAGGCCGGCACCTATCCCCTGTCGACCATCTTTGGCAACACCTATGACATGAACGACTATGGGACCCGCGCCTACCGCTGGGGCTATATGGCGGTGCGCTACATGTTCGAACACCACAGGGACAGGGTGGACGATACCGTGACCAGATTTCGCGCCGACGACTATGACGGCTACTGGTCGACCATGCAGGATCTGACCCATGACGACGACTTCGCCGCCTGGGTGCAGACGGCCACCACGGCCGGCCAGCCGCCCGAGCCGGACTGCGGCTATCCCGACGATCAGCTCATCGACGCGACCTGTGCCCGCACCGGTATCGCTTCGGACGACATCCGCTACTTCTACGTCTTCGTGCCCCAGGGGACGACACTGCTGACGGTGCAGACCCGAGGTGGCAGTGGCGATGCCAACCTCTATGTCATGCACCGGGGCTGGCCGAACCGGGACAGCTACGATCAGGGCTCGGCCAATGGCGGCAACGACGAGACAGTCACCATCCAGGCACCCGAGGGCGGCGCCTACTACCACATAGCGGTGGACGCCGCTGCACCCTACCGGGATCTGAGCCTCAGTGTGGGGTTGGCTCAATAGGTGGGTACGACGCGCCGCACCGGCGGCGCGTCAATTCCCCCGGCGCAGCAACTGCCGGTACTGGCGTGGAGACAGGCCTGTCAGGGCACGAAACTGCCGCGACAGGGCGCTCTGATCGCAAAAACCGCACCGCAATGCGATGTCAGCGATGGCTATATCGCTGCCCTTTAGCCAATTGATCGCGATGTCGATGCGAGTCTTGGTGATGAACTGGCCGGCGGAGAGCTGGAAGATTCGCTTCATGCGCCGCTCAAACTGGGCGACTGATACTCCGGCCCGTCGTGCCAGCGATTCAATGCGCAAGGGGGCGGGATAATGGGTCAGGATGTGATCGACCGCCTCGACGAAGCGAGCGTCGATGAATCCGGCCCGGCTCGGCTCGTGCAGATCGCGTGACATGCATACCAGGCCTATGATGGCGCCACCGGCGTCGCGCAGCGGCTCCTTGTTGGTCAGGCACCAGCCGGGGCTGCGGTCGTTAAACAGGGTCAGATCGAGATTGTCCACTACGGGCTCACCGGTGTCGAACAGACGCAGGTCCTGGGCCTGGTAGCGCACGGCCATGTGGGGCGGGAAAATCTCGTGGGCCGTCTTGCCGATGGCGTCATGCCGGCTCGCCAGGCCACAGCGCTCAGTACAGGACTCGCTGATGCTCACATAGCGGCCAGCCCTGTCCTTGATGGAGAAGACAATGTCCGGGGCCCGATCGAACAGGGTCTCGAGGCACCGCGCGTCGGGCAGCGCCCGAAAAAACTGCTGCCGCCAGGTATCCAGATCGGCGCGCAGATGCCCCGGGCTGGGTTTTTTGGGGGGCAGCCGTGCCGCGAGGGCGCTGGGAGTCTCTCTCATCGTCCATATCCTTGTTTGTGTGCCCATACGAATCTCTCCAGCCAGTGTAGCAACCTCCGGTATGGGCTGCCCCGCCCTGTGCCATATCCGGATTGCACACTCAGTTGCCACCGTCGTCCGGCATTGTCAGGTTGTTTAGAGCCGCTAACAAAACCGAGTTGATTCGAATGATGCCAACCCCAACATAGGCGGCATGACATGCTGGCGACGCCTTCATGAAGCCTTGCTGACCGAGTTACACCAAGCGGCTCACATCGACTGGAGTAGAGCAAGCATTGATGGAACAAGCGTCAAACAAAGATGAAAGACTGAAAAGAGGTTGAGAGGGTAGACAGTGGGTAGAGAGTAAATAATTACTGTCTACCTCTCTGTATTCCTTATACAGCAAGGCTTTGAGAGCCTTAGGTAGGCAAGGTAGAGAGACTTTTCAAAAAGTCCTACGCATGGGGGAATCAGATAAAAGGGTGCCGCACTGGGTGCCTCTTGGTGTCTGCTGGCTGGTGCTTGGGATTCGCTGGTTTCGTCATGACTCTTGGCTGGCCTACCAAGGGTACTCACAGGCGGAGTACCCATTTCGCCGTTTAGGTGATTGAGTATCGATGTGGTGCCGGCGCTCATGGTGGCCTCGCAGCTCATGGGCCAGGGAGTGATCATCACCGTTCACCACCATGTGCCGCAGCATCAGCAAGGCATAGGCCTGCTCCTGCTGCGCCCCGGCGTTTTCCAGGTGAGCGGCCACGATGTTGTTCTGAATGGCCATCATCAGCGAGTCAGCAGCAAGGGGGATCTGGATCCCAAGGTGGGTAACCAATGGTTTGTAAAGTTCCTTGCCTCCACAAGCCCACAAGAACAGGTGAACATACCCCAAGAATCGGACTATTTGAAAAGTCAGAAGGATACTGCCTAGCGAGCGCAAGCTGTGGGCCACAAGTCGCTCGCCGTAGCCCAGTCGCTTAAGGGCAGCATTCGCGCTCTAGTCGTTGATATGACCGAGCGGATCACGGTATCCGACCGTGCCCTGGCAGTTCGATACCGCCCTGGCCGATGTGGCCATCCCCCGCGCCATCATCACGACGCTGGGCAGTGACTTCCAACCGGGGCAGGCAGCCAACGGGATATGGGTCAGCGGTGGCCATCAGGGCATCAGTGCGCGGGTGCTGCGGCAGGGTACGGCGGGCGAGCGGCAGGCGCCGACCATCACCCACCCGCTGGTGTGCGATGTGTTGGCGGCCCGAGCCCAGGGCGTAGTAGCCCTGGCCAAGACCCTGCCGAGGCGCACCCAGACCATCGAGCTGCCACTGTCGGCAGATACGGGTCTCATCCTGCCGGGGGCGCTGCTCGCGGTGGATGGCTGGAAGGGCTACAACCGGGGCGTCAGGGTCTCTGCTGCGCTGCAGAACAGGGCCATGACGGTGCGCCAGCAACTGAGCGTGGAGCGTTTTGTATGAACCTGTTTAAGCGATTCATGGAGCTGGTGCCCAGCGCCGACCCACTGCTGGTCGGTACCGTCACGGCGACGTCCGGTACTAGCACCACGTTGGAGGCGTTGGGTGGTGGAGTGGTGGTGCGAGGGGGAGGGGTGGCCATTGGCCAGAAGGCTTTTACCAGGTCGGGGCCATCGTGGGGCCTGCACCGGACTTACCCACCTATGAAAGCGAGGGTTAAGTCTCTGTTAAACCTCTATCAAACTCGGTGATTTTGAATCCGCCAAGTTTGATAAATGTGGCCAGAGCTCTGTTTGTCATTTTACCCGGAAGGGTTTTTCATTTTTCGCGGCGGGCTACAGAACCATTGGGCTTGATGACGAGCTCCAGGCCCGCCCCGTCGCAGAGGGTGTATTCCTTCTCCTTGGGCTTAGCTGCTTTGATCTCGGTTGGGGACAAGGGGCGGGTGATACGAGGCATAGGCATACGCTCCGGAAGGCATACAAAACGATATGCCTAACGATATGCCTAAAAGGGCTGGATGGCAACGCACCCCATTGGACAGCATAAGACAACAAAAAACCCGCAAAGCCTTATGCTATGCGGGTTTCTTGGACTTCATTGGTCACTGTTGGACCGGTATTTGGTGGAGCTGGGGGGATTTGAACCCCCGTCCAAAATTACTACATCCTCGGTACTACATGCTTAGTCACTCTTTACATTCGCCAACACGCTGCGGAGAGACACGCCACGCATTGACTAGCTCGATTGGTTTTAATGCTTCCGCCCCGAGCAGGACTTCCACACGATCCTGTGAAGGATGACCTTCCGATTCCCTAGGACACAGGCAAGCTAGGGTAGAAGGGCTCAGCGCAGGTTATTAAGCTGCGAGTGCGTAGTTTTCGTCGTTTGCGACTATTTTTTTGCGGTTTGTTAACGAGGCCTACCGCACCTCGGCATGCACCTTGGGTTTCGTGAATCTTGTCGAATCCAGAATCAGCCCCAAGTTGTCAAAAGCGATTGTACGCAAAAATCCTGTCATGGCAAGGCGTTGATGGCAATCGACCGGCCTTGGCCGGTCGATTGCTGGTTTATTGGGCGCCGCGCGGGCGAGCGCGACTCGCCATCAGCCGCGGTTCTTGTTCTTCATGATGCGGGCTTTTTCTCTATCCCATTCGCGGGCCTTGGTGTCTTCCCGCTTGTCGTGTTCTTTCTTGCCCTTCACCAGGCCGATCTCGACCTTGACCCAGCACTCTTTCCAGTACAGCGCCAGCGGCACTATGGTGTAGCCCTGGCGGGCGGTCAGGCTCTCCAGCTTGTCGAGTTCACGACGGCTCAGCAGCAGTTTGCGGGTGCGGGTCGGGTCACACACCACGTGGCTGGAGGCGGCATTCAGCGGCAGGAAGGTGGAGCCGAACAGGAAGGCCTCGCCCTGCAGGAAGATGACATAGGCTTCGCTGATGTTGGCCTTGCCCGCCCGCAGGGACTTGACTTCCCACCCTTGCAGGGACAGACCGGCTTCCACACGCTCTTCGATGAAGTACTCGTGGCGGGCGCCTCTGTTGAGTGCAATGGTGCTGGACCCGGCTTTGTTTTTACTGTTCTTTTTGCTCATGACGGGGGCCTTCGGCAATGTTGATGAAGGCGCATTATACGTGGGTGGCGGCGGCTGTAAAACGCGCAACCGCTCGAGTGGTGGCTTTGTGAGCAGTTATGGAACGATTTTGGCTGGCAGGGTGATGGGAACCCGGGTAATCGTGGCTGCAAAGCACACTATGGCTCAGGTGATGGCGCCCTGAGCCGCTGCGGAATAATGCTGGCTGGCGAGGTGATTTGAAGGTGGGGGAGCGGTTGCACAACACACAATTGCGCGAGTGACGACTTTGTGAACGGTTTCGGCGGTGATTTTGGCTGACAAGGTGATAAAATCGGTCCGATTGGATGAGGAAAGCCCATGCCCCGTATTACTCGCAGTGCCCTGGTGATGTTCAGTGCCGAACAAATGTTCCGGCTGGTCAACGATGTTCACGCTTACCCCGAGTTCCTGCCCGGTTGTGTCGGCAGCCGCGTCCACGAGACCGGCGAGGACTACATGACGGCCTCGGTCGATGTGGCCAAGGCGGGCATTGCCAAGACCTTTACCACCCGCAATCTGCTCGATACCAACCGCGCCATCAAGATGGAGCTGGTGGAGGGGCCCTTCAAGACGCTGGCGGGCTGGTGGACCTTCACCCCGCTGGATGTGGATGCCTGCAAGGTGGAGTTCGATCTCGACTTCGAATTCACCTCCAAGCTGATCGAGCTGGCCTTTGGCCAGATCTTCCGCGATCTGGTGGGCTCCATGGTGCTCGCCTTCTCCAACCGCGCCAAGGTGGTCTACGGTGTCTGATCTGCTCAATATCGAAGTCGCCTACGCCCTGCCCGAGCGGCAAACCGTGCTGCGCATCCGGGTCGCCCCCGGCACCAGCGTGCTGGCCGCCATCGAGCAGTCCGGCATAGTGCAGAAGCACCCGGAGATCGATCTCGCGGTCAACAAGTTCGGCATCTACAGCCGTCCGGTCAAGGGCACCGAGCCGGTGCAGGATGGCGATCGCGTCGAGATCTACCGCCCGCTCATCGCCGATCCTAAGGAGATGCGCAAGAAGCGGGCCGAGAAGGCCAAGGAAGAGGGGCGAGCCGATGTGGTCACCGGCGGGCGGCCCGACGTCCACCGCAAGCGGGACGATGGCGAATCGACCTGATGCGGGGAAGACCGAGCAATGAAAAGAGGCGCCATGGCGCCTCTTTGCTATTGGATGTTTTACCACAGGGGCTGCACTGGCCTGGGCCTTACAGGGTTAGCAGTCGCTCGTTCTGCACTATCTCTACCCCCTGCGCCTGATAGGCCAGCACCGTCATGGCGTGGGCCACCTGACTCGCCTCTATGGCCCGCCAGCGCTTGAGGGGTCCCCGCAACAGCGGCCTGATCAACGGATAGATGGCCTGAATGACTTGCTCTGACTTGCGCGGCGGTTGGCGATGGCCAAGCAACATGGCGGGGCGCACCAGCACGAGCCGTTGCCACTCTTGCGCCAGCAAGGCCTGCTCCATTTGCCCCTTGGTACGGGGATAGAGGGCGGGGGAGCGGGCACTGGCCCCCAGGCTGGAGACGACCAGCAGGCGGCGGCAACCGTGGCGACGGGCGAGGGCGGCGAAGGTCAGCACATAGTCGTGGTCGACCCGGCGAAACGCCTCGTCGGAGCCGGCCTCCTTGCGGGTGGTGCCGAGGCAGCAGAAGGCGAGATCGATGGGGGCAGGCAGCTCGAGTCTGTCGAGCCGCTCGAAGTCCACTGGCAGCCAGTGGCGGCCGGGGGCCGCTTCTCCCGCCTTGCGACAGAGCAGGGTCAGCTGATGCTCTGGGCCGAGCTGGCGGACCAACGCCTGCCCAATCAGGCCGGTTGCCCCCGCGATCAGGATCTGGCTCATGCTTGCCTCCTCATGACGCAGATAGAACAAAACCGGCCTTGGCCGGTTTTGTGGGATATCAGAGCGGGGTGGTAAAGGCTGCGGGCAGCGGGAAGTCTCCCGTGGCGGTTGCCAGCCTGTCCCCCACGAAGTTCAGGGTCAGCTCCTTGCGTTCCTTGTCACCACGCCCCGGTTGGAACTCATAGAGATAGTACCAGGTGTTGGGGTCAAAGCCGTCGCGCAGCATGGGAGAACCCAGCACGAACTCGACCTGCTCGCGGGTCATGCCCTGGCGCAGTTTATCGACCTGTTTTTGTTCCACGTAGTTGCCCTGGGGAATATCGATGCGATAGACCAGGCTGCAACCGGACAGGGTGAGGGCGGTCAGGGCCGCGGCAATCAGGTGTTTCATCCGCATATCGGGTTCAGATCATCCATACAGTCTTTTTAGCTTGGCAAATCATACCCACTCCCTCTGCGGAAGTAAAAAGCCATTGATCCATCAGCCAATAAAAAGGGCCGCACGGCGGCCCTTGGCAGAGATGGCGCGGGTTTACATGGCGGCGCGGAAGATGGCGACTATCTCGTCGTGGCTCGCCTGCTGCGGGTTGGTGAAGCCGCAGGCATCCTTCAGGGCGTTGCTGGCCAGCAGGTCGAAGTCGTCGGCCTTCACCCCGAGCTGCTCCAGGCCGGCCGGGATCTTCACGTCGCGGGCCAGCTGCTGGATGGCGTTGATCGCGGCGGCGGCGCCCTGCTCGTCGTTCATGGCGCTCACATCCACCCCCATGTGGCGGGCGACGTCCTTGAGGCGAGCGGCACTCACCTGGGCGTTGTAGCGCTGTACATGGGGCAGCAGCACGGCATTGCAGACGCCGTGGGGCAGGTCATAGAAGCCGCCGAGCTGGTGCGCCATGGCGTGCACGTAGCCGAGGCTGGCGTTGTTGAACGCCATGCCGGCCAGGAACTGGGCATAGGCCATCTGCTCGCGGGCAGGCAGATCGTCGCCCTGATTGACGGCGGTGCGCAGGTGGCGGGCGATGAGCTGGATCGCCATGATGGCGCTGGCATCGGTGACCGGGGTGGCGGCGGTGGAGACATAGGCCTCGATGGCGTGGGTCAGCGCATCCATGCCGGTGGCGGAGGTGAGCCCGGCCGGCTTGGCCAGCATCAGCTCGGGATCGTTGACCGACATCAGCGGGGTGACGTGCTTGTCGACGATGGCCATCTTCACGTGGCGGCTCTCGTCGGTGATGATGCAAAAACGCGTCATCTCGGAGGCGGTGCCGGCGGTGGTGTTGATGGCGATGAGCGGCAGCTGCGGCTTGGCGGAGCGATCCACCCCTTCATAGTCCCGAATGCTGCCGCCGTTGGCGGCCACCAGGGCGATACCCTTGGCACAGTCGTGGGGCGAGCCCCCCCCTAAGGAGATGACGCAGTCGCAGCCATTGGCCTTGAGCATGGCGAGGCCAGCCTCCACGTTGGCCATGGTGGGGTTGGGCCTGGTCTCGTCGAACACCTGGCTCTCGATGCCATGCTCTGCCAGCAGGGCGGCCACCCGGGCGACCACGCCGATCTGATTGAGGACATGATCGGTGACGATCAGCGCCTTGCGATGGCCATAGCCCTGGATATCGGCTGCCGCTTCTTGCAGGCAGCCCGCTCCCATCAGGTTGACCGCGGGAATGTAGAATTTGAATGTCGCCATGGTGGACTCCGATAATTAGCCATTAAGTGGTATTCGGGTGCCAAAATAGCAGCGTCGGGGGAGATGAACAGGGGTCAATAGTATCTGTTTTATAACTTTGTGGACTCGCTCGCGCTCTGGTCGAATCGTGGCGGCGAGGGCTTGACAAGGGGCGGCAGCGGGCGGAGAGCAGAAAAACGTTTTTCAGGAAATTCATCAAGTTAGCAAACGTTTTGCGCTGAATTTGTCACTGTCAATGCATGGAAGTGTGAGTTGCTTCAAGGAATTGGAAAGCGCTTTCGACCATAGTTGGCGCCTTCCCCAATGGAGGGAAACAGGCTCGAAAGTACCATTAAAGAATCATCTTAACTGCACTCTGCCACCCGCTGGTGGGGCGCAACCAGGAGTCCACTATGTCTGATGTTTTCCACTTGGGTTTGAAGAAAGCTGATCTGCAAGGCGCCACCCTGGCGATCGTTCCCGGTGACCCCGAGCGCGTCAAGCGCATCGCAGAACTGTTGGACAACCCGGTGCACCTGGCCAGCCATCGTGAATTCACCACCTGGCGCGGCGAGATGGACGGCAAGGCCGTGATCATTTGCTCCACCGGGATCGGCGGCCCGTCCACCTCCATCGCGGTGGAAGAGCTGGCCCAGCTGGGTATCCGCACCTTCCTGCGCATCGGCACCACTGGCGCCATCCAGCCGCACCTGAACGTGGGCGACGTGATCGTCACCACCGGTTCAGTGCGCCTCGACGGTGCCAGCCTGCACTTCGCACCCATGGAATTCCCGGCCGTGGCCGACTTCGACTGCACCACGGCGCTGGTCAACACCGCCAAGGAGCTGGGCTCCACGCTGCACATCGGGGTGACTGCCTCTTCCGATACCTTCTACCCGGGTCAGGAGCGTTACGATACCGTATCCGGTCGTGTAGTGAGCCGTTTCCAGGGTTCCATGAAAGAGTGGCAAGCCATGGGCGTGCTGAACTACGAGATGGAGTCCGCTACCCTGCTGACCATGTGCTCCAGCCAGGGCCTGCGCGCCGGCATGGTGGCCGGTGTCATCGTGAACCGTACCCAGCAGGAAATCCCGAACGCCGAAACCATGGCAAGAACCGAATCTGATGCCATCAAGATCGTGCTGGGCGCCGCCCGCAAGCTGATCTGATAGCACCACCACGAGTGGGGGGTGGGGGCCGTTGCGAAAGCGCGGCCCCTATCTTTATCCGTCGTTTGCCGACCGGAGCCCCTTTCCTTCCTGCTTCTCTCTTCCCTCACGCCGCCATCAGAACGGGCTGGTGCAACTCGCCGCCATCGGCTCACCGCTCACCGGATGCACGAAGTCCAGCGCACTCGCATGCAGCATCAGCCGCGGCGTGTTCTCCGTGCCCGCCAGCAGCAGGCCGCCGTAGAGATCGCAACCCAGAATGGGGTGGCCCAGCAGCTGGCAGTGGATGCGCAGCTGATGGGTGCGGCCGGTCTCGGGGGTCAGCACGACCCGGGTCAGCGGCAGGGAAACGCCATCTTCGTTCTGGCGAACCAGGCGCTCCACCACCCGGTAGCGGGAGCGGGCCGGCTTGCCCTGAACGGCGCAGATCTTCATCCGCGGGAACAGGGCCGGATCCTTGGCGATGGGGGCGTCGATCAGCCCCTCGTCATCGGCCAGGTGGCCGCACAGCAGGGCGCCGTAGCTCTTGGTCACGGCGCGCTGGCTGAACTGATGGGCGATCGCGGCGTTGATGGCCTTGTCCCTGGCCACCACCATCAGCCCCGAGGTGCCAAAGTCGAGGCGATGCACCAGGGTGCAACCGGGGAAATCCTGCACCAGCCGATAGTGCACCGAGTCGAGGTTCTGTGGATTCTTGCCGGAGAGGCTGAGCAGGCCGCTCGGCTTGTCGATCAGCAGCAGATGGGCATCCTGATGGAGGATGTTGATCTCGGTCGCACAGGGCGGGGCGATAAAGGTATCGACGATGACAGACATAGGGGCACGGCAGGCTGGAAACGGGGGGCGATCATACCCGAACCGGCGGTGGGCGGCGAATCCCCGTGTGCCGGCGGCGCCCATCCCGCGAAGTTCGATGGCAAGTGCTTGATAACGTGGGCATAGGCCGTTTTGTGACTCCCTCCAGAGTTAATCTGGTGGTGGCTTGCTAAGGTGTGGATCTTTTTTTGTCGTAGGAGTCCGTCATGTCACTGCCCGTCATTCTCGATTGCGATCCCGGCCACGATGATGCCATCGCCCTCATCCTGGCGCTGGCCAGCCCCGAGCTGAGGGTGCTGGCGGTGACCACCAGCGCGGGCAATCAGACGCCGGACAAGACCCTCAACAATGCCCTGCGCATCCTCACCCTGCTCGGGCGCCACGACATTCCGGTGGCGGCGGGGGCGCCGCGACCCCTGGCCCGGGAGCTCATCATCGCCGACAACGTGCACGGGGAGTCGGGGCTCGATGGCCCCAGACTGCCGGAGCCGGGCTTTGCCCCCCAATCCATGACGGCGCTTGAGCTGATGGCGCAGACGCTGCGCCACAGCCCGGAGCCGGTCACTCTGGTGCCGACTGGCCCGCTCACCAACATCGCCCTGCTGCTGGCGGCGCATCCCGAGCTGCACCACAAGATAGGCCGCATCGTGCTGATGGGGGGCTCGGCTGGGGCTGGCAACTGGACCCCGGCGGCGGAGTTCAACATCTATGTGGATCCCGAGGCGGCCGACATGGTGTTCAAGTCCGGCATCCCTCTCACCCTGTGCGGGCTGGACGTGACCCACGAGGCGCAGGTGATGGACGCGGACATAGAGCGGGTGCGCGCCATCCCCAACCCGGTGGCCCGCTGTGTGGCGGAGCTGCTCGATTTCTTCATGATCTATCATCGGGATCCCAAGTGGGGATTTCGCGGGGCACCGCTGCATGATCCCTGTACCATCGCCTGGTTGCTGGCGCCCGAGCTGTTCCATGGGATAGATTGCTGGGTCGGCATCGAGACTCAGGGGGTGCATACTGTGGGAATGACGGTGGTGGATCGCCATGGCCTGACCGGCCATGCCGCCAACACCCATGTCTTGCTGGGGCTGGATCGGGTCGGCTTCATCGACCTGCTGGTGCAGCGTCTGCAGGTATTTCATTGAGATCAGGGCGAATGGATAAGGGGCAGGGGATGTGGAAGACGACGCTGGCACTGCTGGTCGGTGCACAACTGACGGCCTGTGCCACGCCATTTGAGACGATGTGGCAGGGGCTGGCGACCTGCGATCTGGACAACCTCTCTTTCGACGCTGAACGGGGGGAGGGCTCTTCGCCGCAGCTCAATGCCTTCAAGCCTTACAAGACGACCGATGGCTTCGCCTGGTACAAGACCCACCAGGAGCTGCATGGCCTGCCGATCCACGGCTTCCTCATCCCGACCTCGACCTTCGAGGTGCACGCCCTGTTTGTTGACACCCCCATCGCCAACGCCAGGCGGCTGACCCATAACGCCTATGGCAGCGAGTTTGCCGATGAGCGCAAGCACGATCTGGGGGAGGCTCCCCTGCTGCTGCGGGATCCGAACAATCCCAAGCGCTCCATCATCGACTGCACCCAGGGGGAGTCGGAGGAGCCGCTGCCGGAGGAGCCCTTCCCGGAATAGGGACAGGCGGCATGATGCCGATGAGGAAACCACAGCAGAGAGGGGAGCCATGGCTCCCCTCTCTTGTTATGTGTGGCTGGTGCTGACAGCCACCATCAGGGGTAGCCCAGGGTCTGCTTGATGGTATCGAGCTGCGCCGCTATCCAGGCCGGGTTGATGGGGCCCCAGTCGCCGATCCGATAGTGGCCCTGCAGGTGGCGTGCCCCCTCGGTCTGCTCGAAGGCGCAGTGGATGCCCAGCTCCGCCAGGGCCGCCAGGGTATCCTGGGCGGTACGCCGCGGCATGCCGGTGGCCGCCATGATGGCGGGGATGCTGTCGGTGCCTTGGCTTATCAGGTGGGCAACATAGAGCCGCCGATAGAAGCTGGTCCGGGTCTTGCTCGGCTCTGTCATTGTCTATCCCCGAGATTTTCCTGGCTGACCGGACAAGCCGCCATATGCCATCGCTGCAGGCAGCTGGCGCCGTTTTTGCCTGAGTCGATCATATCTCGTCCTCGAGACGGTCGAAGTAACGCCAGGTGGCGATGGCGGCCTTGCCTATCACCAGGGCCCAGACGCCGAACCAGAACCAGCGGAAGAAGCTCCAGGTGGAGGCGTCAGGTTGGGTGCTCTCGATCTTGGTAACGTTGGGGAACAGGGAGAACATGTTCACGCGCCAGCCGTAGGAGGTGATCATGGCCAGGCGCTTCTCGAATTCCATGGACTTGGCCTTGGCCTGCACGTCGGCGGCATCGAACTTGAAGTAGAAGGGCCAGCCCCAGAGGGTATCCTCGTTGCGGAACACCCGGATCTTCTCGCCGGGGCGCTCGGTATAGATGTAGTAGACATCTACTGTGGGGCCATCCGCCGGATTCTTCTGGCTGATGGGGCCATCCTTGTCGGTGCGCTTCACCTCGACCCCGGTGATGGTGGCGATGGTGTGTTCCGGCAGATAGAAGTCGAGCCAGAGAGCGGAGAGCAGGGCGACGAGGCCCAGCGCGATAAAAGCGGGTTTCTTGAACTTCAGGCTCATGGGATTCTCTACGTGAGGGGGAATGACGTGCCTCTACCATACCCACATTTGCGGATGCAGCCCAGTCCCTAATGACCCCATTCATTCAAAATGTCGTTTAAAACTGACAGCTTCCGGGCCCCCCGAGGAGGCGCCCCGCGGGCCCGGTGGGCGCGGGCTCAGCCCATCGAGGGTCGGCGGCGGCATCGACGTGGGCCTCTTTGCGCTGAGTCATGTGACAGCATCTGGCTGGCAGTCTGGTGTTGGTCGCCGTGCTACCCCCTTGGTAGTGAGTGGGCGGGGATGATGGCCGCCTCGGTCCGCAACCTGGGGTGGCTCCGCGCCCTCGATGGCCGAAATCGGCCGGCTGACGGGTTTTTGCTTGTGTGCAAGGGGGGCGGTAGGCAAGATTGAAGCCTTGTTACCATGGAGGTGTAGTGTGTCCCACTGGATTGATCCCGCTATTCTGGCGCTGTTTATTCCCACGTTCTTCTTTGTCTCTGTGACCCCCGGCATGTGTATGACCCTGGCGATGACCCTCGGCATGAGCCTGGGGGTGCGCCGCACCCTGCACATGATGTGGGGGGAGCTCATCGGGGTCGGGTTGGTCTCGGTGCTGTCGGTGATCGGGGTGGCCGCTGTCATGCTCAACTACCCGGCGTTGTTCTCGGCGTTCAAGTACGTGGGCGGGGCCTATCTGGTCTGGCTCGGCATCCAGATGTGGCAGGCGAAGGGCAAGATGGCCATCCCGGCGGACTTGTCGGCCGGCCAGGAGACCAAGCCGCTTGGCCTGGCGCTGCAGGGCTTCGTCACCGCCATCGCCAACCCCAAGGGCTGGGCCTTCATGGTCTCCCTGCTGCCGCCATTCATCAATGCGGCCAAGCCGATGGCGCCCCAGATCAGCGCCCTGGTGATGCTGATCCTCGTCATCGAGTTCTCCTGTCTGCTGCTCTATGCCAGCGGGGGCCGCACCCTGCGCCACTTCCTCGCCAAGAGCGGTAACGTCACCCTGATGAACCGCATCGCCGGCTCCCTGATGCTGGGGGTTGGGGTATGGCTGGCGCTGGGCTGAGTGTAGCGCAATGAAAAATGCCACCCGTCTCTGACCAAGAGGGATGGCATTTTTTATGGGCGTCTGGCGGCGCCTCAGTCGGTCAGGCAGTCCGGATCGAACACGTATTCCCCCGCCAGCCAGCGCAGGATCTCGTCGACGCAGCCCTGATCCTGGAACGGCAGGTAGCGGGCCTGGAGATAGTCGTGCTGCGCCGGGGTGAGCTGGGCCAGCCCTATGTCCTGGAACAGCGACAGATCGGCCTGGATCATGGCGGAGATCTGCGGGCCGCAGGTGGCATTGAGGGAGGCGTGCAGCGCCTTGTCCGGATCGTACTGCTTGCCGAGCCGGTAGCTCATGGGCAGGGTGGCGAGCGGCAGCACCGAGAGCGCCGCCTGTTTCATGGGATTGACCGCGTGGCCCGCCACCAGATCGGCCAGCTCCGCCGGGCGGTTCTCGAAGGCGCGCAGGTGCAGGAAGCTGCTGGCCTTGCTGCCATCGTTGACCGGGTAGTTGTCCCACAGGAAGGGCTTGCGGTGCAGCCAGTCGGCGGCCTGCTTGAGGTGGGGCGCAGGGTAGTCGCTGGAGCAGACCTTGGGGCCGGTCCAGAAGATGTCAAAACGCTTGTCCAGCCCCTGGCCCAGATCGGTCAGATAATGGGGCGGCATGGCGCCGAACACCTTCTCCAGCACCGGATCCGTCGAGTAGTAGCTGGGGCAGAACAGCAGGCGGCTGGCTTTACTGTGGGCCGCGATGTCGTGGGCTATGGTGAGCTGCCAGTGGGCGAGATCCGGGGTGTCCCCCTTCATGTCGTCGAACAGCACCGCCAGTATGTCGGGCTGCAGCGCCTCGTCGATGAGGCGGACCTTCTCCAGCAGCGCCGCACGCTTGCGCGGGTAGTCGTGATGGGCGCCCATGGGGCTCAGGCCCACCCCGAAGGCGAGGCCGTTGTCACGGCACTGCTGGGCCAGGCGGCGCAGATCCTCGAGCTGGTGCGCAGGCCAGGGCTGGGCCCAGTGCTTGCGCAGATGGCCATCTTCTTTCGGCGCATAGATGTAGAAGCCATAGCCGTGGCGAGGCAGCCACTGAGCATAGCGGGCGCGGGCTTCCCAACTCCAGCCCTTGCCGAAGAAGCCCTCGATCAGCCCCAGTCGGGGCGAGGGGGGATAGAGACCAGACAACAGGCTTTGATAAGGCATAGTGAACTCCCTTCGCGCTGAGCACTTTTTGCTAACAATGGTCAGACTGCTGTCTTAAACCGGATCTTCTTCCAAAAAGCGTACCCCTATCTTGCGAGGCTCACCCTCTTCCATCTCCGCCACCGTCCAGAGCAGACCCTGCCAAGCGAAATGGTCACCTACTACCAGATTATCGCCCAACTGCCCGGCGATAAAATCGCCGAGTGTCTGATCCGCCACCTCGCTCACATCCAGCCCGTAGAGCGGGGCGAGATCCACCAGTCTGGCGGCCGCCTCCAGCAGGAAGTCGCCGAAGAAGCGCGGGCCCAGATCCTGCTCGGGGGCCTGGCTGAACAGCTGGCCGAGGGCGGGCAGATCCCGCTCGTGACCGATGACGCAGAGGATATCATCCGGTTGCAGGCGGGTACTGCCCGAGGGGTGCAACAGCTCCTGGCCCCGGAACAGGGCGCAGATGCGGGTCCCCTGGGGCATGCGCAGCTCGCGTAGCGGCGAGCCGATGCACCACTTCTCGGCGCTGAGGCGATAGATGAAGGTCTCCCACTGGCTGTCGAGATCGATCTCCAGCCCGGAGCGGTTGATGGGGGAGGGCGGTGCCGGCACCTCGACCCGTGCCAGCCTGGAGGCCAGCGGCAGCGAGCTGCCCTGCAGGATGAGGGAGACCAGCACCACGAAGAAGGCGACATTGAAGTAGAGCTGGGCGTTGGGCAGCCCCGCCATCATGGGGAAGACCGCCAGTATGATGGGCACGGCGCCACGCAGCCCCACCCAGGAGATGAACCAGCGCTCGCGGGGGGCGAAGTTCTTGAACGGCAGCAGGCCAATCCAGACCGACACCGGGCGGGCGAACAGGATCATCCAGCCGGCCAGCACCAGCGCCGGCAGGGCGATGGGCAGCAGGTTGCTCGGATTGACGAGCAGACCCAGCACCAGGAACATGCCGATCTGGCTGAGCCAGGTCAGCCCATCCAGCACCGACAGTGTGGTGCTGCGGCTGCGCAGGGAGAGGTTGCCGAGCAGCAGGCCGGTGAGGTAGATGGAGAGGATGCCGCTGCCCCCCACGGCCGTGGTGATGGCGAAGATGAGCAGGCCACCGCTGACGGTGAGCAGGGGATAGAGGCCGGGAGCCAGCCTGGCGCTGTTGATGAGGCGCCACAGCAGCCAGCCGCCGCCGAGGCCGATGCCGGCTCCGAGCCCGAACTGCTTGACCAGCTGCAGCAGCAGGAAGGCCCAGTCCAGCCCCTGATGCTGGGTGGCGAGGATCTCGATCAGGGTGACGGTGAGAAACACCGCCATGGGATCGTTGCTGCCTGACTCTATCTCCAGGGTGGCGCTGACCCGCTCGTTCAGGCTGCGCCCGCCGAGCAGGGAGAACACCGCCGCCGCATCGGTGGAGCCGACGATGGCGCCGATCAGCATGCCCTGCATCAGGTTGAGATCGAACAGCCAGGCGGCGGCGAGACCGGTCAGGCCCGTGGTGATGGCCACCCCGACGGTGGCGAGCGACAGGGCGGGCCAGAGCGCGACCCGAAAGGAGGAGACCCGGGTGCGCATGCCGCCGTCGAGCAGGATGATGGCGAGCGCCAGGTTGCCCACCAGGTAGGCGACCGAGTAGTCGGCGAAATGGATGCCGCCGGGGCCATCCTCACCGGCCAGCATGCCGACGGCGAGGAAGATGACCAGGATGGGGATGCCGACACGAGAGGAGAGCGCGCTTAACAGGACACTGCATCCCACCAACAAGGCACCGATAAGAAAGAAACTGTTGATGGTGGTGGCATCCAATGGCGAACTCCTTTTATAGCAGAATGCAAAACAGGCACATTATATGCAGTTTGGGTCGCCTTGTGTGGCTTAATTGTGCATCGATTTGCAGTTTCTTACATTTAAAGTGCTGTTTTTCAGCGCCTAGGGATGCCGGCCTCCCGGCCAGGAATGGGGGATAAAGTGTGACGACTGGCTCCAGAGGGCGGGTCGGTGGCGTGAGACGGGGATGGTCGTGCGGGGCGGTTTGTGACCCTCCCCGAGGGGGAGGGCAAGGCAGAGACCGGGGCACCAGCGGGGTCCCGGTGCGGGATTCAGTCGTCCTCGTCGTCTTTGACTTCCCGGATCTTGTCCCTGTATTTGGGCAGTTGTTTCTCGAGCTGCTTCATGTCCTTGATGGCGTTGAGAAACAGGCCAAGCAGGAACAGCAGCGGCAGGCCTATCCATAACCACAGACTCATGATGTTCTCCTTTCGTCGCGGCAGGGGGTGACGTCATAACTGACAAGGAGCTCGTCGAGCCGGGTCAGCATGGTCAATTTGCCTTCTATATGCCCCGTCTTCATGAGCGATTTCTCGCGTCGAGACAGGGGGTGATGTAACGGACCAGGATCTCATCGAGATGGGCCAGTACGGTCGCCTTGCCTTCAATATCGGCCTGCTGCAGGCAAAGCGCCAGCGCCGCCTGATCCAGTCGTTGTTCCCCGGACTCCAGCGCGAAGCTGAGGTGCCAGGGCTCGTAGGCGACGCCGCCCTGGGCCCCCGCCGGTTTGGCGAAGGGCAGGAAGAAGCCGAAGTCGTTCATGTGCTCCCCCAGCCAGTCGCTCAGGTCGCTAAACCAGCCGCCTTCCTCGTATTCCCAGGGCTCCAGCGCCAGCCTGGTATCGGCGGGCAGGCAGTCAGGATCATAGATGTCCAGGTCCGTGCCCCAGTGATGGCGGCTGGTGCCGGGCAGGGCGCTCCAGCGCAGGATGGCGTGCAGTCGTTCGGTCTCACTCAGCTGCAGCGCGTCCAGCGGCTGGCCCGCCGCGTCCAGCAGCGGGCGTTCGCCGCGCCACTTGCCGTTCCAGATGGCGAGCTGGCGTTCGAAGCCGCGCCAGCTGGAGGCCGGCTGCAGGTTGTGACCGGCATAGGCGGCGGCGACCTGCATGTCGTTGAAGGCCGCCGCGGTGGCAGCGGTCAGACGGTGGGGGCCGCGCCCCACCAGGATGAGGTGGCTCTCGTCGAGCCCCAGCAGTTGATCCTGGGTCATCACAGCCTCCGGGTCGTTTCCCATGGGATGAAGGTCATGCCAGCAACCGTGCCAGTACCCCTTGGTACATGTCGGCCAGCAGATCGAGATCGCTCGCCTTCACGCACTCGTTCACCTTGTGGATGGTGGCGTTGACCGGGCCCAGTTCAATGACTTCAGCCCCGGTGGGGGCGATGAAGCGGCCATCCGAGGTGCCGCCCGTGGTGAGCAGGGCCGGCTGCTGGCCATTGACGCTCTCGATGGCCCCGACGGCCGCCTCCAGCAGGGCGCCGGTATCGGTCAGGAACGGCTGGCCGGAGAGAGTCCACTTCAGCTCGTAGTCGAGACAGTGGTGGTCCAGCAGCGCCTCGACCTGGCGGCGGATCTCCCCGTCGGTCAGTTCGGTGCTGAAGCGGAAGTTGAACTGGACCTGCAGCTCACCCGGGATCACGTTGGAGGCGCCGGTGCCGGCCTGGAGGTTCGCTATCTGGAAGCTGGTGGGCGGGAAGTAGGCATTGCCCTGATCCCAGACCCTGCTGGCGAGCTCCGCCAGGGCCGGGGCCGCACGGTGAATGGGGTTGTCCGCCAGATGGGGATAGGCCACATGACCCTGCACCCCGCGCACCAGCAGATCGCCGGTGATGGAGCCGCGGCGACCGTTCTTCACCACATCCCCCACCTCGCTGGTGGAGGAGGGTTCGCCGACGATGCACCAGCGGATCTTCTCGTTGCGCGCCTCCAGGGTCTCAATAACACGCACGGTGCCGTTGATGAAGGGACCCTCTTCATCGGAGGTGATGAGGAAGGCGATCGAGCCCTGGTGATCCGGGTGGGCGGCGACGAAGCGTTCGGTGGCGACCACCATGGCGGCGAGCGACCCCTTCATGTCGGCGGCGCCGCGGCCATAGAGCATGCCATCCTTGATGGTCGGCTCGAACGGCGGGGTGTGCCATTTGTCCAGCGGGCCGGCGGGCACCACGTCGGTGTGACCGGCGAAGCAGAACAGCGGGCCCTGGGTGCCGCGGCGTGCCCACAGGTTGGTGGTGTCTTCAAACACCATGGGTTCGATGACGAAGCCGAGGCGAGCGAGGCGCTCCGCCATCAGGGTCTGGCACCCCTCATCCAGGGGGGTAACTGAGGGGCGGCGGATCAGATCCTTGGCCAGTGCGATGACATCCGACATCGGCGTTCCTTAACAGAAAAGTTTAACGAGAGAAGAGGGATTGGTAGTGGTCGGCCTTGAAGCCCAGGTGCAGCTCGCCACCCAGATCCAGCAGCGGGCGCTTGATCATGGCGGGCTGGGCCAGCAGCAGGGCGCGGGCCCTGGTCTGGTCGAGCCCCTGTTTCGCCTCGTCCGGCAGGGCGCGGAAGGTGGTGCCTCTGGTGTTGAGCAGGGCTTCCCAGCCGAGCTGGCCTAGCCACAGGTCCAACTGGGCAGGGTCCAGCCCGTCGACCCTGTGGTCGTGAAAACGGTAGTCGATACCGGCCTCATCCAGCCACTTGCGGGCCTTCTTGATGGTGTCGCAGTTCTTGATGCCATAGAGGGTGGTGGCCATGGGAGGTCCTTTAGCTGCGGGCAGGGCCCTGGATCAACGAAGGCCCGATTCTGGCATTGTGATCCCCTCATGGCAACGCCGGCACCCCGCCCGGGCGCTTTTTCTGCGGGCGGGCCGCGCCGACCCCCGGCCCGAGCGCCAGAAATACAAAACGCGCCCTTGGGCGCGTCGTTGCAAAAACTCTTCGATGGGGCGACTTATGGCGAGAGGGGCCACTGGTAATCGAACACCCTGGCGCGCTCCCAGGGGGCGTTGGGCAGGCTGGAGGAGAGGCCGGCGTACTTGCCCACGTCGTCCACCACTATGGTGGAGAGGATCGGCAGCTGATGCTCGGTGCAATACATGCGGATGCGTTGCAACAGGGTACGCAGCTCATCCTGGCTGCTCTCCAGCCCGGCCTGTTTGGCCAGCTTGGAGTAACGAATGGTGGTGCGCTCCCTTGCAGACTCGATGAGGATGTCCCACAGCTTGTAGTCGCAGTTGCTGCTCTCTGCGGTGGCCAGGTTTGTCATAACTCTCTCCGGTGCGAAATGGTCGCTCTGTGTCGATGGGCATCTTGGCCAGTTCAACCACCACGGGCGTTGATCCAAAGCAAAAAAAGTGGAGGTTGTTGGCCTGGGGGCCCTGCAATGGGATTCTAATGGTTTTTATTTGGATTTAAAGGCTGCTTTTTGTGATTTATATGGAGTTTCGTGCTGTGAATGAGCGTTCAAATCATCTTTATTGATGGGGATCAAGGGGAAGACGGGACATCGCCACTAGATTTCGCACTTCGATAATCCTATCAGGAGCGCATTTTGGAACTCATATTCGTCTTGCTTGTGCTGGCGGCCGTGGTCTACGGCATCGTCAAGGATTACAACCCACAGGCGGTACTGGCCCTGGCGGGGATGACCCTCTTCACCCTGGCGTACTGGCTGGGGCTGCACCCCATACTGCCCGCGGACAAGAGCACGGGGTTCGCGCTGTTCGACCTGTTCGAGGTGTTCAAGGGGATCTTCTCCTACCGGGCGGCGGGGCTCGGCCTCACCATCATGGCGGTGGCGGGCTTTGCCACCTACATGTCCCACATCGGCGCCTCCCAGGCGCTGGTGCGGGTGGCGGTCAAGCCGGTGGCGGGCATCCAGTCCAGCTACCTGATGCTGGCGATCTGCTATCTGGTGGCGGTCTTCGTGTCGCTGTTCGTCACCTCGGCCACCGGCCTCGGCCTGTTGCTGATGGTCACTATGTACCCCGTGATGCGCAACCTCGGCATCAGCCCGGCCTCCGCCTGCGGGGTGATCGCCACCTCCCAGGCGTTCGAGATAGGCCCGACCCAGACCAACGCCATCTTCTCCGCCGGTCAGTCCGGCCTGGATCCGACCAGCTACTTCGTCGACTACCAGATCTGGCTGGTGGCCCCCATGCTGCTGGTGACCATGGTGCTGCACTTCTTCTGGCAGCGGCATTGCGATCGGCAGGATGGCTGGGATCCGGCCCTGCACAGAGGCGATCATGCCGAGCTGGACGAGCAGGGGAAGGAGGAGCTGAAGGCGCCGACCTGGTATGCCCTGCTGCCCATCATCCCCTTCGTGCTGATGATGACCTTCTCCAAGCTGCTGGTGGACGACATCAAGATGAGCGTCGAGGTGGCCATGCTGCTGTCGGTGTTCATCGGTATGCTGTGTGAGCTGCTGCGTAGCCGCTCGGCGCGTACCGCCATGGCCGGGCTGTCGAGCTTCCTCGACGGCATGGGCAAGGTGTTCGGCCCGGTGGTGGCGCTGATCGTCTGCGCCGAGCTGTTCGCCGAGTCCCTCAAGGCCATAGGGGCCATCGACACCCTGCTGCACTCCGCCGCCAACGCGGGCATCGGCAGCGGGCTGATGACCCTGGTGATGGTGGGGCTCATCATGGTGGCGGCGGTCATCATGGGCTCCGGCAACGCGGCCTTCCTCAGCTTCTCCACCCTGGCGCCTGCGGTGGCGGCCAAGTTCGGGGTCCCCGCGGTCACCATGCTGCTGCCGATGCAGCTGGCCTCCAGCATAGGGCGCTCGGTGTCCCCCATCGCCGCCGTGCTGATCGCCTGTGCCGGCATCGCCAGGGTCTCCCCCTTCGTGGTGGTCAAGCGCACCAGCGTGCCCATGGCGGGGGCGCTGGTGACGGCGCTGGCGCTCAACTACCTGCTGTTTATGTGATGGCGGAGCGGGCGGCCTGGCTGCCCGCTCTAATCCTGTTGCTGACCGGCCTGCACCAAGGGTGGCAAGGCTGGCATGGAGAAGATGATGACTGACCTGAAGACTCCATTTTCCCTCGAGACCTACCTGGCCGAGCTGGCCCCGCTCATCAACCTGGACTGCGGCACCCGCACTCCGGCCGGGGTGGCGACGGTGGCCGACATCATGACCGAAAAGTATGAAGCCATCGGCTGGCAGGTGAGCCGCCACCAGTTTGCCGCCGAGTGCGGTCCCTGCCTCGAGATCACCAATGCGCCGGGCGCCGATCGCTACGATGTGATGCTGATCGGCCACATGGATACCGTGTTCCCGGAGGGGACGGCGGCCAAACGCCCGCTGAAAGTCGAAGGCAATCAGGCCTTCGGCCCCGGCGTCTCCGACATGAAGAGCGGCCTGCTCTCCACCTGGTATGCCTTGAAGGGGATGGATCCGGCGCTGCTGGCCAAACTCAAGGTGCTGGTCTGCTGTAACTGCGACGAGGAGATTGGCTCCCCCTGGTCCAGGGATTGGCTGGTAGCCAAGGCCAAGCAGAGCGGCTGCGTGCTGGTGGCCGAGGCGGCCCGCCCGAGCGGGGATCTCATCAGCGCCCGCAAGGGCAATGCCAAGTACCGCATCCGCTTCCACGGCAAGGCCTCCCACGCGGGTTCCGCCCTGGCCGAGGGGATCTCTGCCATCACCGAGCTCGCTAATTGGGTGCTGGCCATCAACGAGCAGGTCAACATGGAGACAGGCACCACCATGAACGTGGGGGTGGTGCAGGGCGGCACAGGCGTCAACGTGGTGCCTGACTTCGCCGAGGCGATCGTCGACTTGCGCTTCTGGAGCAACGAGGAGGCCGCCGCGGTGCACGACAGGCTCGGCTTCATGGCCAACAACCCCTTCCTGGCCGGTTGCCGGGTCGAGGTGGATCGCCAGAGCTTCAAGCCGGCGATGCGCCCGAGTGGCGACACCGAGGCCCTGATGGCGCTGGTGGAGTCGGCGGCGCAGGAGGAGGGCATTGCCTTCAACTGGCTGGAGGCGGGGGGCGGCTCGGACGCCAACTTCACCGCCGCCGCCGGGGTACCGTCGCTGGATGGCTTCGGCCCCATGGGGGGCGGCTTCCACTCCGAGGCCGAATTCCTGCTGCTCGACAGCATAGAGCCGCGCATTCGGCTGCTGCAGCGGGTGCTGAGCCGGCTGGCGAACTAGGCGTGGGATCGGAACGGGAGGCCAGTGCCTCCCGTTTTTTATGGCCGCTCTGCGGGCAATGGCTCCTCTTCGACCAGATAGGCCAGATGATCCTGGTGCGCCACCCGCCAGCCTGCCAGCCGCAAGGGGGCCGCGAAGCCGGGGCCGTCGGTCACCATGCTGTGATACTCCCCCTGCTCGCCGCAGAGATCGAAGCCCTGGGCGTCGGCCAGCGCCTTCAGCTCGGCCAGGCTGGCTGCGTTCAACGAACGGCCCACCCAGTCGGGTGCCAGGGTGCGGGTATCGACGCAGGAGAGGTGGGCGACTATGCCGCGCGCCAGCATGCCGGCCAGCAGCGCCGCGCGGGATTGCTGCCAGAGCGGGGTGTGCACGGTCAACCCGAGCGGGCGGCAGCGTTCGCGGATCCAGTTGCTGGCGCCCCCCACGCTGTCGATGTCGCCGGTCACCACCCCATCGAGGGCCCACTCCTGTCGTAGCCGGGCCAGCGCCGTCTCATAGCCCTGCTCGAAGGGCGCCTCTATGGTGACCAGTCGGTGGGGCAGACCGAGAGCCTGTGCCTGACGGCGCACCAGGGCCAGCGGGTGGGCCAGAAAGCGGGGCTCGGGTGGGGCAAAGGTCACCAGCGCGACCACCTGATGCCCCTGCTCACGGGCATGGCAGAGCGCCAGCATGGCATCTTTGCCGCCACTCCAGAGTGCGATGACGCGAGACATGGGTTTGATTCCAATGGTGAAAGAGGGGACATGCTACCCAGCTGGCGAGCCCTTGGCAAAGCCGCAGCGGCGGGAAATCGCCGCGGGAGAGAGGAGGAGGGAGAAAAGAACAGGCCCCCATGCGGGGGCCTGTCAGGCAAGAGCGTGTCGAACGCCGTTGGTATTACAGCAAGATGGTGGTCAGCACATACCCCAGGGCGCAGGAGCTGCTGACCCCGATCAGCCCCGGAATGATGAAGCTGTGGTTGATGATGAACTTGCCGATGCGGGTGGTGCCGGAGCGGTCGAAGCCGATGCAGGCCAGATCGCTCGGGTAGGTCGGCAGCACGAAGTAGCCGTAGCTGGCCGGCAGGAAGGCGATCAGCAGCTTCGGCTCCACCCCCAGCGCCAGGCCCATGGGGGCGATGGCGGTCAGGGCGGCGGCCTGGCTGTTCACCAGCTTGGAGATGAGGAACAGCACCAGGGCGTAGGTCCAGGGTTGGGCCTGTACCACGTGGGCCAGCGACTCCTTGAGCAGCGGCATGTGAGCCTGGAAGAAGGTCTCACTCATCCAGGCGACCCCGAACACGGAGAAGATGGCGACCATGCCGGCCTTGAACACCGCACCGTTGGAGATGTCACCCGGCTTGACCTTGCAGCGCATCAGTATGATGGCGCCGGCGATCAGCATCATCATCTGGATCACCAGGTTCATGGAGAGCGGGCCAGCCTTGCCCTTGATCTCGAACACGGGTCTCAGCCCTTCGTTGGCCCCCAGCACCACCACGGCGGCGATGGCGGCGAAGAAGATCCAGGTCGACCAGTAGGCTTCTTTCGGGAACTTGGTGTTGAGCAGGGTCTCGCCGCCACCATAGATGAAGGCGCGTTGCTCAGGATCCTTGATCTTGGCCTGGAACTCCTGGTCCTGGTCCAGATCCTTGCCGCGACGCAGGCTCCACAGGGCCGCCATGATCACGCCGGTCAGGGAGGAGGGGATGGCGATCATCAGGATGTCCAGCAGACCGTAGGCCTGACCTATGCCGTGACCGGCCGCCAGGATGGAGACCATGGAGACCACGGCCACCGAGACCGGGGAGGCACAGATGGCCATCTGGGAGGCGACGGACGCCACCGCCATCGGCCGCTCGGGACGGATGTTCTTCTGCAGCGCTATGTCGGCGATGATGGGGAACATGGTGTAGACCACGTGGCCGGTACCGCACAGGAAGGTGAGGGTCCAGGTGGTGAGCGGTGCCAGAATGGTGATGTATTGCGGGTGACGGCGCAGCAGGCGCTCGGCAATCTGCATCATCAGGTTGAGGCCGCCCGCGGTCTGCAGGGTGGCGGCGCAGCCGATCACCGCCAGTATGGTCAGCATCACCTGCACCGGTGGCTCACCCGGGGTCAGCCCGAACACGAAGGTCAGCAGGAACAGACCTATGCCGCTGATGAGACCCAGTCCCATGCCCCCAAAGCGGGTACCCAGCAGCAAGCAGCCGAGTACCACAAAAAACTCCATCAAGATCATTCCATTACCTCGTGTGATTAATCCATCTCTGCGTCGGACCCTGGGTCCGCCATTCGCGTTGTTATTTAGCCCTAAGGGGTTAGTGGGTATTCTGCCCTCCCTAAAGAGGTAAAAAATTGAGGTGGTTCAATAACAGACCCTTTTCCGATTTAAGTGCATAAAAACTATGGATATGCCCTTGAACAGGGGCGTTCGGGAGCGTGGCAGGCAGGGGAAGAGGGGGGGATTTATTCGAGGATCAGGATGAGATGCAGGGGTCGCCCCTGTCAGGAGTCGGCAGGGGACGATGAAGGGGCGTCACAGGCTGGGGCTGGCCTGCGAGCCTGGCAATGAGTCCGGCTGGTCGGCTCAAGTGTCCTGGTTTGACTCGGCGGTGGCCGCCTCTTCGGATGAGGAGAGCCGGGACAAGAGGGCTGCGCTGCAGGCATCCAGGATCTCATCGGCCAGTGGCGACTCATCCGGGCAGGCCCGTGACAGCATTATGGCCCCTATCATCTGTGCCATCAGCGCTATCTCCTTGGCGCGACGGGCCCGGGTGCCCTGCGCATCCGGCGTGTCGCTCAGGCCACAGGTGCGGGCCAGCATCTCTTCGATACCGGCCTCGAAGGCGGTCTTGACCTGGGCCGGCTGCCGCGCCGCATCGGCGCACAGTGCGGCCATGATGCAGCCATCCCCAGGGGCATCGCGGTGCTCTCTGGACAGGTAGTGCCTGACAAACTCGGGGGCATCGAGGGGACTGGTTTTCTCCAGGCTCTGTTCAAACCCGCAGGTCGCGGCCTCTGCCATCAGATCCGCCTTGGCGGGGAAGTGCTTGTAGAAACCGCCGTGAGTGAAGCCGGCCGCCGCCATCAGATCCGCCACTCCCACGCCATCGTAACCCCGCTCGCGAAACAGCTTGGCTGCGGTGGCGACTATGTGTGCCCGGTTTGCCTGAGCCTGTGCCTTGGTGACCCTCATACCCGGTCGTCCTCTGAATCATGGAAGTGGTGATCACTATACATTGATGTTGGTCATCATCAAAATCCTTGACTGAAAAGATTATGATCGTCATCTTTAATGCGCAGACCCCGGGAAGGGGTTGAGCGCCGTGACACTCGATTGACGCTTGCAGCCCCTGATCATGGCGGCGCTATGTCGGGATACGGACTACCTTCCTCCCCAGACCCATGTTCCACATGACAGAGGCACGCCATGACAGACAAGAGACTCTTCGAGGCCTATACCCTTGGCCCCATCACCCTCGCCAACCGCATCGTGATGGCGCCACTCACCCGCAACCGTGCCGGCCCCGGCCTGGTCCCGAGCGAGCATGCCGCCACCTATTACAGCCAGCGGGCCACGGCGGGTCTGCTGATCGCCGAGGCGACCCAGGTCTCGGCCCAGGCGCAAGGCTACCAGGACACTCCCGGCCTATACACGGCGGCGCAGATTGCGGGGTGGCGCAAGGTGACCGATGCGGTGCATGCCAGGGGAGGCCGGATCTTCGTGCAGCTGTGGCACGTCGGCCGCGTCTCCCACGTCGCGCTGCAACTCGATGGGGTGGCGCCGGTGGCCCCCTCGGCCCTTCGGGCCCAGACCAAGACCTTCGTCAACAATGACTTCGTCGAGGTGTCTATGCCCCGGGCATTGGCGCTGGAGGAGCTCCCCGGCATCATCGACGATTTTCGTCAGGCGGCTGCCAACGCCATGGCGGCTGGCTTCGACGGGGTCGAGATCCACGGTGCCAACGGCTATCTGCTGGAGCAGTTCCTCAAGGATGGGGCCAACCTGCGTACCGACGGCTATGGCGGCTCCATCGAGAACCGCGCGCGGCTGCTGCTCGAGGTCACCGCCGCCGTGGCCGAGGAGATCGGGGCCGATCGCACCGGGGTCCGGATCTCCCCCGTCTCTCCGGCCAATGGCATCTCCTGCAGCGATCCCCAGCCGCAGTACGACTATCTTGTCGAGCGGCTCAGCGCGCTGGGGGTCGTCTACCTGCACGTGATAGAGGGCGCCACAGGTGGCCCCCGGGATGTCGCCCCTTTCGACTTCGCCTCCCTGCGCCGGCGCTTCAAGCAAAGCTATCTGGCCAATAACGGCTATGACCTGACGCTGGCCAGCAGTGCTCTGGCCCAGGGCAAGGCGGACCTGTTTGCCTTCGGCCGCCCCTTTATCAGCAATCCGGATCTGGTCGAGCGCCTGCAGCAGGGCGCCCCGCTCGCCGCATTGAAACCCGAGACCCTCTATGGCGGCGGCGCCGAGGGCTACATCGATTACCCGGCCCTGGCGGGTGCCGGCGAGTAAACGTACGTCGGCAGGGGGCGTCATAGCAGGTCCCCCTGTCGACACAGCGCTATCGGCCGTTGAGTGCCTGGCACTGTATCCAGCCCAGTTCAAAACGATCACAGAGAGAATGACATCATGACCATTAAACCCAGAGTGCTTATCACCGGCGCCTCCAGTGGCATTGGCGCCACCTATGCGGACCGCTTCGCCCGGCGCGGCCACGATCTGGTGCTCGTCGCCCGCGACGAGGCGCGGCTGACGGCGCTGGCCGGCCGCCTGCGCCAGGCGTACGGCGTCGCCGTCGACATCCTGCCCGCCGACCTCACCCAATCCCGGGAGCTGGCCGCCGTGGAGGCCCGGCTGCAAGGCGATGCCAGCATCGGCATCCTGATCAACAACGCAGGGGCGGGTCAGGTGGGCCACTTCCTCGCCCAGACCGCCGGCAGCGTCGAGCAACTGGTGACCCTGAACACCACGGCACTGGCTCGCCTGGCGGCCGCCATAGCCCCACGGCTGGTGCAAGCCGGGGAGGGGAGCATCGTGAACATTGGCTCCGTGGTCGGGCTCGCGCCCGAATTTGGCATGACGCTCTATGGCGCGACCAAGGCCTTCGTGCTGTTCCTCTCCCAGGGGATGAGCCTGGAGCTCGCTCCCGCCGGGGTCTATGTGCAGGCGGTGCTGCCCGCTGGCACGCGCACCGAGATCTGGGCACGCTCCGGCATCGATCCCGACAGCTTGCCGGAGTTGATGGCGGTGGAGGAGCTGGTGGACGCGGCCCTGGTCGGTTTCGATCGCCGGGAAGTGGTCACCATACCGCCGCTACATGAGGCCAGTCGCTGGGATGAGCTCGATGGCGCGCGCAAGGCGCTGCTCTCCGGCCTTCGGCAGGCCCATGCCGCCGAACGTTATCAGGTTGCGCCTCAGGGCCGCTGATCCCGGCAACAAGACCGGCGGTCTGCTGGGGACGGCGCCACGCCCAACCCGCAATTCTCTCTCCAGACCGCCTCTTTTATCCTCGCGATGAGGCGTGCCTGACCTGTGCCGCTGCCCTGTGTGGGACAGGGCGGTTTGCCTGGCTCGGTCACCTCATGCTTTCTGGTAACAAGATGATGAAAGCCTTTGTGTTCAAACACTATGGTCGCTCGGCACGACCCGGGTTCGCGGAACTGCCTCACCCGACCATGGAGCCGGACGAGATCCTGGTCAAGGTGCATGCCGTCGGCCTCAATCCCATCGACAACATGATCCCGCGAGGCACTTTCAAACCCCTGCTCAAGTTTGAGCTGCCCGCCGTGCTCGGCAGCGATCTGGCCGGTGTGGTGGTGGAGGTCGGCAGCCGGGTGACGCGGTTTAGGCCGGGGGATGCCGTCTATGCCAGCCTCTTCGATCTGGGGCGCGGCGCCCTGGCGCAATGGGTTGTGGTGCCCGAACACGCGGCGGCCCTCAAACCGGCCAGCCTCGACTTCGTTCAGGCGGCGTCCATTCCCATGGTGGCGCTGACGGCCTGGCAGGCCTTCACCGAGCAGGCCCCACTCGCGCCGGGCCAGAGGGTGTTCATTCCCGCGGGTTCCGGCGGCATAGGCTCCTTTGCTATCCAGCTTGCCAGGCACCTGGGGGCCTTCGTCGCGACCACCACCAGCACGGCGAACGTCGAGTGGGTAGGGCGGTTGGGGGCCGAGGTGGCGGTCGACTACAGACGGCAGGAGTTCGATGCGCTATTGCAGGGGTACGATCTGGTGCTGGGGACCTTGCGGGGAGACGCGATCGAGCGGTCACTGTCGATCCTCCGGCCGGGGGGGCGGCTCCTGTCGCTGGTCGGCCCGCCGGATGCGGCCTTTGCGCGGGCGAGAAACATGAATGTCATCATGACCGCCCTGTTTGGCCTGATGAGCTGGAAGATCCACCGTCTTGCCCGGCGACGGGGTGTCACCTACGGCATGATGTTCGTGCGCCCGGATGGTGCCCAGCTGACCCGGATTGCCGCGCTGCTCGACGGGGGCAAGCTCAGGCCCGTGATCGACAAAGTCTTTCCGTTTGAACAGATTGACGAGGCGCTCGCCTATCTGGCGACCGGTCGCGCAAAGGGCAAGGTGGTGGTCAGCCTGGCGTGACAGACGCAGGGCGACAGCAAAGAACAAAAAAGCCGACCCAAGGGTCGGCTTTTTGCGATTCGTGTGCTGTCCGCGATTAGAACTCGGCGGTGCGAGGGGTGCGCGGGAAGGGGATGACGTCGCGGACGTTGCCCATGCCGGTCACATAGACCACCAGGCGCTCGAAGCCGAGGCCGAAACCGGAGTGGGGCACTGTGCCGTAGCGACGCAGGTCGCGATACCACCAGTAGTCTTCCTTGTTCAGGCCCATCTCGGCCATGCGCTGATCGAGCACCTCGAGGCGTTCCTCACGCTGGGCACCACCGATGATCTCGCCGATCCCCGGGGCCAGCACGTCCATGGCGGCGACGGTCTTGCCGTCGTCGTTGAGGCGCATGTAGAAGGCCTTGATGTCTTTCGGGTAGTTCTTCACCACCACAGGGGACTTGAAGTGCTCCTCGGCCAGGTAGCGCTCGTGCTCGGAGGAGAGATCGATGCCCCAGGAGACCGGGAACTCGAAGGTCTTGCCGCAGTTTTTCAGCACTTCGATGGCATCGGTGTAGTCGATCTGGGCGAAGTCGGAGGCGACGAAGCGCTCGAGGCGGCCGATGGCATCCTTGTCGACGTGCTGGGCGAAGAACTCCAGATCGTCGCGGCGCTCGGCCAGGACGGCGTTGAAGACGTACTTCAGCATGGCTTCGGCCAGGGCGGCGTTATCTTCCAGATCGGCGAAGGCTACTTCCGGCTCCACCATCCAGAACTCGGCCAGGTGGCGGCTGGTGTTGGAGTTTTCGGCGCGGAAGGTCGGGCCGAAGGTGTAGACCTTGGACAGGGCGCAGGCATAGGTCTCGACGTTGAGCTGACCGGAGACGGTCAGGAAGGTCTCCTTGCCGAAGAAGTCCTTGTCGTAGTCGACCTTGCCGGCCGGGGTGCGCGGCAGGTTTTCCAGATCCAGGGTGGAGACGCGGAACATCTCGCCGGCGCCTTCGGTGTCGGAGGCGGTGATGAGCGGGGCGGCGATCCACAGGTAGCCTTCTTCGTGGAAGAAGCGGTGAATGGCCTGGGCCAGGCAGTTGCGTACCCGGGTCACGGCGCCGACCACGTTGGTACGGGCGCGCAGGTGAGCCTGCTCACGCAGGAACTCGATGCTGTGACGCTTGGCGGACATGGGGTAGGTGTCCGGATCTTCGACCCAGCCCACTACCTTGACCTCGGAGGCTTGTAGCTCGAAGGCCTGGCCGCTGCCCTGGGAAGCCACCACCACACCGGTCACTTCCACGGAGCAGGCGGTGGTCAGACGCAGCACTTCATCCTCGTAATTGGCCAGGGTATTGGGAACGACGGCCTGTACCGGATGGAAACCGGAACCATCGGATATGGCCAAAAATGAGATCCCCGCCTTGGAATCGCGGCGGGTCCGGATCCACCCTTTGACTGTCTGGGTGGTGCCAACCGCATACTTACCGGTCAGCACATCTACTACGGATGCGTGCGTCATCGAAATATTGTCTCCAGCTTGTTCTTGCAGCGCTATTTGCAACACTAGGGGTCTGGCCCGGGCATGAATGGCCCACCCTGGCAGACTAAGCCGTCAATCTTACCCGCGCGGGTTTGATAAACAAGCAAAAATGTCTGGCGTTTGCGGGCTTTTCGGCAGGGTGAAGGCCGGATGGGGCCATCTGGCTGGGGGTGGAGAGTGCAGGCGCGCAGGCAGGGGGCGGATGGGGTGACAGGGCTGTCGGATCCTCTGTCGGGGCGGCCTCATGGTGCCGCTCCTTATTAGATAGCCAAGCTGCCGGGCCGGTACGCGGACTAGCCGCGCTTCTGCTCGTCCTGCTCCGGATGGGGCACCGGGCGCTTGCCGAGCTGGCGCTCCACGCTGTCGAGCATCTGGTTGTAGGCCAGCGCGACCCGGCCTATCTCGTCCCCCTCATCCCCTTCCAGCCGATGACCGAACTCATGCAGATCGGTCGCCTCCTCCATGGAGCGGGTCAGCTGGTTGAGCGGGCGCACTATCCAGGTGCGGATGGCCCAGAGGGTCAGCAGCAGGCCCAGCCCGAAGATGACGGTGAGGCTGAGCGCCGAGGTGAGGATGTTCTGCTCGACCCGGGTGAACAGGCTGTCGAGGGAGTAGTCGAATCGCACCGCCCCCAGCACGGTATTCTCCGGCACCTGATGGCAGCTGGTGCAGTCGGTGCCGCGAAAATCTTTCTTCGCCAGCAGCGGGCGGGTCACCACCAGCCGGCTGTGCATGTTGTCGTGCACCACCTCCAGGCTGCCCTTGCCCGCCAGCGCCAGCGCATCGAACCTGTCCTTGGGAGCCTCACTCTCGCGGCCTGGCCCGTACTGCTTGTTGACCGGCGCCCCGCGCACTATGCGGGCATCCTCCACGTGGGCGTGCTCCATGAACTTGTGGCGCAGGGTATCGCGGGCGTCCATCTTGCCGGTCAGCATCAGCATGTTGAGGCTGTCGAAATATGCCTCGGTCTGCTCGTGGCTCTGCTCCTTGATGAGGGAGAGGATGAGGTCACGCTCGCGCACCGCCTGATAGGCGGCGGAGAACACCAGCACCATGGAGAAGATGAACAGCAGGAAGAAATTGATTTTGGCAGCGATGGAGAGGCGCATGGGAACGGTACATCTGTTGGGTAAAACCCGCGCAGTCTACCCTTCTCGTGCGCAGGTTTTTGATGAGTTGCTCACATTCTGATGAAAAAGATTCAAAAGACCCCGTCCGATCGAGCGGGGTCTGTTGTGACTGATCAGAACTCGCCGTCGTGGATGGCCTGCCCGATGGCCCTGGTCAGCACGCTCAGCTGCGCCGGGCTGATGACGAAGGGAGGCATCAGGTAGATGAGCTTGCCAAAGGGCCGGATCCATGCCCCCAGCTCGACAAACTTGCGCTGGATGCGCGCCACGTCCACCCGCTCCTTCATCTCCACCACCCCGATGGCGCCGAGCACTCGCACATCGGCCACTGCTGGGTTGAGGGTGAGCCGTACCAGCTCGGTCCTGAGCTGATGCTCGATAGACTGCACCCGCTCCTGCCAGGGGGAGGCCAGCAGCAGCTCGATGGAGGCATTGGCGACCGCACAGGCCAGCGGATTGGCCATGAAGGTGGGGCCGTGCATGAAGACGCCGGCCTTGCCATCGCAGATGGTGTGGGCCACCCGCTCCGTGGTGAGGGTGGCGGAGAGCGTCATGTAGCCGCCGGTGAGCGCCTTGCCCAGACACATTATGTCGGGGCTGATGCCCGCCCAGTCACAGGCAAACAGCTGGCCGGTGCGGCCGAAGCCGGTGGCGATCTCGTCGGCGATGAGCAGGATGCCGAACTCGTCGCACAGGGCGCGCACCCACTGCAGGTAGCGGGGGTGATAGAAGCGCATGCCGCCCGCCCCCTGCACTATGGGCTCGAGCACGATGGCGGCGATCTCCTCGTGGCGATCCGCCACCAGGCTGGCGAGCTCCACCACGCAGTTTTCGTCCCACTGGGCGTGGAAGCGGCAATCGGGAGCCGGGGCGAACAACTGCTCCGGCAGGAAGCCCCGGTAGAGCTCGTGCATGCCGCCATCGGGATCGGTGACGCTCATGGCGCCGAAGGTGTCGCCGTGATAGCCGCCGCGCAGGGAGACAAACTTGGTGCGCGGCTGATCCTTCGCGTGCCAGTACTGCTGGGCCATCTTGAGCGCCACCTCCACCGCCACAGATCCGGAGTCGGCCAGGAAGACCCGATCCAGCCCGGTCGGGGTGATCTCCACCAGCTTGCGACACAGCTCGACGGCGGGTGCATGGGTCAGGCCGCCGAACATGACGTGGGCCATCTTGCCGAGCTGGGCATGGGCCGCTGCATCCAGTTCCGGCACCTGATAGCCGTGCACGCAGGCCCACCAGGAGCTCATGCCATCCACCAGCTCGCGGCCGTCGCTCAGGGTGAGGGTCACGCCTTTGGCGCTGGCCACCTCGTAGCAGGGCAGGGGCTGGGTGAGGGAGGTATAGGGGTGCCAGATGTGGTGCAGGTCGAATTCTTGATTGGTCATTTTGTGTTCTATTGTCAATTAATTTGATCTGGTCGGTGTTGACAGTCTACGCGCGCTCTCTACACTAGCCAACAATTTCAGCCACTTGGCTTGGCCCTCCCGTTGCATTGACGAGGGCGGCCGGTGGCGGGTTTGGCGGTCTGCCCGGCAAGGATGCGGACCGGCGGATCCCCTTCATCACAGGAAGCCATCCCCATGCATGCTCTCTCGACGGGCGCCTCAGCCCTGCGTCACGACTGGACTCACGACGAGGTCCAGACGCTGTTTGCCCTGCCGTTCAACGATCTGCTGTTCCAGGCCCAGACCATTCATCGCGCCCATTTCGATCCCAACGAGGTGCAGGTGAGCACCCTGCTCTCCATCAAGACCGGCGCCTGTCCGGAGGATTGCAAGTATTGCCCCCAGAGCGCCCGCTATCATACCGGACTCGAGGCCGAGCGGCTGATGGAAGTGGAAAAGGTACTGGAGCGGGCCCGCGAGGCCAGGGCCAACGGCTCGTCCCGCTTCTGCATGGGGGCCGCCTGGCGCAACCCCAGGGAGCGGGACATGCCCTACATACTGCAGATGATCGAGGGGGTGCGCGGCCTCGGCATGGAGACCTGTATGACCCTTGGGATGCTCACCGCGGAGCAGGCCTCCCGCCTCGGCGCCGCCGGGCTCGACTACTACAACCACAACCTCGACACCTCCCCCGAGTTTTACGGTGACATCATCACCACCCGCACCTATCAGGACAGGCTCGATACCCTGGAGCACGTGCGCGGCGCCGGCATGAAGGTGTGCTCCGGCGGCATCGTCGGCATGGGGGAGCAGGCGCGGGATAGAGCCGGCCTGCTGATCGCGCTCGCCAACCTGCCGCGCCACCCGGAGAGCGTGCCCATCAACATGCTGGTCAAGGTGAAGGGCACCCCGCTGGAAAACGAAGAGAACCTCGACTCGTTCGAATTTATCCGCACCATCGCCGTGGCGCGGATCATGATGCCGGGCTCCCACGTGCGCCTCTCGGCGGGACGGGAGAAGATGAACGAGCAGATGCAGGCCCTCTGCTTCATGGCGGGGGCGAATTCGATTTTTTATGGCTGCAAGCTGCTGACCACGCCGAACCCGGATGAAAACAGCGACATGCAGCTGTTCAAGCGGCTCGGCATTCGCCCCGCCCAGCGCCCCCAGAAGCCGGATGCGGTGCAGACCGAGGAGCTTGAGGCCGAGCTGCTGGCCCAGGCGAGGCGCGCCCCCGGGGTCGACGATCTGTTCTATGACGCCACCCGCACGGCGCCGTCCCGCGCAACACAATCTGCCGCCGAATCCTCATGAGTGCCGTGCTCACCTCTGCGGCGCGGGGCCCCTTCGCGCTGGGTGAGGCGTTGGCCGCCCGCGAGCGCGAGGCCCTGCGCCGGTGCCGCACCCCGACCGAGGGTGGCAGCGGCGCCCGGCTGCGGGTCGGCGGCCAGGACTATCTCAACTTCTCGGCCAACGACTACCTGGGGCTGGGGGATGATGCCGCCATCAAACAGGCGTTCAAGGAGGGGATCGATCGCCATGGGGCCGGGGCCGGCGCCTCGCCGCTGGTGACCGGCTACAGCCGGGCCCATCAGGCGCTGGAGGAGCAGATCGCCGACTGGCTGGGGCTGGAGGCGGTGCTGCTGTTCAACTGCGGCTTCTCGGCCAACCAGGCGGTGCTCAAGGCGCTGCTTGGCAAGGAGCACCTGCTGTGGCAGGACAGGCTCAACCACGCCTCCCTGCAGGAGATGGGCAGCCAGCTGCCCTGCAGGATGAAGCGCTTCCCCCACAACGACATGGCCGCGCTGGCGCGCCAACTCGAGTCGGGCAAGGGGCTCATCGTCTCCGAAGGGGTGTTCAGCATGGACGGGGATCAGGGGCCCTGGCGCGAGCTGAGCGAGCTGGCCGCCCGGAGCCGCAACTGGCTGATGATCGACGACGCCCACGGCCTCGGCGTGCTGGGGCCAGAGGGGCGCGGTACCCTGGCGGCCCAAGGGGTGAGCCCGGCTTGCGTCCACATCCAGATGGGCACCTTCGGCAAGGCGCTCGGGGTGGCCGGCGCCTTCGTCGGCGGCAGCCGCGAGCTGGTGGAGTACCTGGTCAACTTCGCCCGTCCCTATGTCTACAGCACCCACATGCCCGCCGCCCAGGCTTGTGCCGTGAGCCAGAGCATAGCGCTGGTGCGGGGCGCCGATGAGGCGCGCGCCCATCTGCAACAGCTGATCCGGCGCTTTCGGCAGGGCGCCGGCCAGCTTGGCTGGACGCTCGGGGCTAGCGAGACCCCGATCCAGCCGCTGCTGGTGGGAGAGAGCCGGGCGGCCCTGCAACTGGCCGAGCGGCTGCGCGGGGCTGGCCTCTGGGTCGGTGCCATCCGGCCACCGACGGTGCCGGCGGGCACGGCGCGGCTGCGCATCACCCTGAGTGCCGCCCATAGCGAGCAGGAGATCGATCGCCTGCTGGACGGCCTGGGTCAGGCCGGGATTGAACCAATCCAAGAGCAAGGGGAGGCCAAGCATGCATGACGCCTTCCAGCGGGTCGACAAGGTGCAGCTGGCGCGCCGTTTCGGCGCCGCGGCCCACCGATACGACGCCCATGCCCAGTTCCAGCAGGAGGTGGGGCAGGCCTTGCTGGCCAGGATGCCGGACGGGGCGAGCGATTCGAGCCTGGCCGGTGCAGGCCTGGCGCACCCAGGGGGGTTGCCCGAGGCTGGGCTGGATCTCGGCTGCGGCACCGGCTTCTTCCTGCCCCAGCTGGCCGGCCGTTGCCGGCGGCTGCACGGGCTGGATCTCGCCCCCGGCATGCTGCAACAGGCGGCCCTGCGCGGCAGCGGGGCCCAGCTGCTGTGTGGCGATGCGGAGCGGCTGCCCTTCGCCGATCAGAGCCTGGACTGGGTCTTCTCCAGCCTGGCCCTGCAGTGGTGCGAGCGACCGACCCAGGCGTTCGCCGAGTTGCACCGGGTGCTCAAGCCCGGTGGCCAGCTGCTGTTCTCCACCCTGCTCGCGGATTCGCTCTGGCAATTGCGTGAGGCCTGGCGCACGGTTGACGGCGCTGCCCATGTCAATCGCTTCCTCAGCCTGTCACAATTGCAGCACGCCATCGCCGCCGGGGGCTTCGGCGCCCCCGCGCTGGAGTGCCTGACCTGGTCGCTCGCCTACCCGGAGCTCAACGGCCTGTTGCGGGATCTCAAGGGGATAGGCGCCAGCCAGATCAACGACGGGCGTCGACCCGGGCTCGGCAACCGCCAGCGCCTGCAGCGCCTGAGCCTGGCCTATGAGCGCCACCGCCAGCCGGACGGCCTGTTGGCCGCCAGCTACCAGGTCTGCCTCGGGCGCGTGATCCGCAGCTAAACCACCCGTCCCACGGATCTCGCCGGGGACAGATCCGCAGGCGTACCGCCTGTGCCCGAATAGATAACGCGCGGGTGGACAGGCCAGGACCTGCCACCCCTGTTGAGAGCATGGCTACGCGGGGGCGCCGGTCTGGCGTCACCCGATGTGCGTTGAGGAGTCATCATGGTCAAATCATTTTTCATCACCGGCACCGATACCGACGTGGGCAAGACGCTGGTCGCCCGCACCCTGCTGCGGGAGTTCGCCGCTCAGGGCATTCGCTGCGCCGGTTACAAGCCCGTCTCGGCAGGCTGCGCCCGCACCGCCGAGGGGCTGCGCAACCAGGATGCCCTTCTGCTGCAGCAGGCCGCCAGCCTGGCGCTGCCCTATGAGCGGGTCAACCCCTTCGCCTTCGAACCCCCAATCGCGCCCCATATAGCCGCGCGGGAAGTGGGCGAGACCATCAGCCTGAGCGGCCTGTCGGCGGGCCTGCGAGAGATAGAGCAGGCCGGGGCCGAGCTGGTGATCGTCGAGGGGGCGGGGGGCTGGTTCCTGCCGCTGGACAGAAACCACCTGCTGTCGGACTGGGTCAAGCAGGAGAACCTGCCGGTGATCGTGGTGGTGGGGGCCAAGCTCGGTTGCCTCAACCATGCGCTGCTCACCTTCGCCGCCATTCGCCACATGGACCTGCCGATCGCCGGCTGGGTGATCAACCGGCTGAGCGACGGCATGAGCCACTATCAGGAGAATCTGGAGACCCTGAGGGGCTTGCTGCCGGCGCCGTTTTTGGGTGAAATACCCTTTGTAAACAATCCACTCGAGGCGGATCTGCGAGGGTGTCTGGATATTTCACCCCTGCTCTGAGGCTGACATTCAGCAAACATTCATCGGATCTATCTATTATCTGGAGCTGGTGTGGTATCGGGCCGACAATGGATCGGCCCGGACCGTGCGTCTATATCTCACAAGGAGTCAATATGAAGCGAATTATGCTATTCCTGGTGACCAACCTGGCCGTCATGCTGGTGCTGGGGGTGGTACTCAATATCCTGTTCTCGGTTCTGGGGATCAACAAGTCCAGTATTTCCGGTCTGTTGGTGTTCTGCGCCGTGTTCGGTTTTGGGGGTTCCTTTATCTCCTTGCTGATGTCCAAGTGGATGGCCAAGCGCAGCTATGGTGTCCAGGTCATCGAGCAACCCCGTAACGAGACAGAACACTGGCTGGTGAGCACTGTGGCCCGTCAGGCCCGCGAGGCTGGCATCAAGATGCCGGAAGTGGGGATTTACGACTCCCCCGAGATGAACGCCTTCGCCACCGGTGCCCGCCGCGACGATTCGCTGGTGGCCGTCTCCTCCGGCCTGCTCTACAGCATGAGCCGGGACGAGGCGGAAGCCGTGCTGGCCCACGAGGTGAGCCACGTGGCCAACGGTGACATGGTCACCCTGACCCTGATCCAGGGGGTGGTGAACACCTTCGTGATGTTCTTCGCCCGCATCGTGGCCGGCGTCATCAGCAACTTCTTCAGCTCCAACAACAGCGAAGAGAGCAGCAGCTCCGGTGGCTTCGCCTACATGATCACCGTGTTCGTGCTGGAGATGCTGTTCGGCGTGCTGGCCTCCATGATCGTCATGTGGTTCAGCCGTCAGCGTGAGTTCCGCGCCGACGCCGGTGCCGCCAAGCTGGCCGGTCGCGACAAGATGATTGCCGCGCTGCAGCGCCTCTCTCGTGGTGCCGAGCCGCAGATGGAAGGGGCCATGATGGCCTTTGGCATCAACGGCAAGCGCTCCGTGAGCGAGCTGTTCATGAGCCACCCGCCCATCGAGCAGCGCATCGCCGCCCTGCGTGGCTGATAGCCAAACGCGATAAGAAAACGGCTGCCTCAGGGCAGCCGTTTTCGTTTCTGTGGTCCGGTGGTTCGGGCCGGGCTCCCGCCCCCTGGCTTATCGCGGCACGATCATCAGATTACTTGATCACCAGATCGGTCAGCGGCACGGCGCAGCAGGTGAGGATCTTGCCCTCGGCCCGCTCGGCCGCGGTGATGGCCGGCGCCTCCGAGTGATCCACCTCGCCTTCGAGCAGGGTCTGCTTGCAGCTGCCGCAGATGCCGGCGCGGCAGCTCCAGGGCAGCTCCACTCCCTGCTTGTGGGCCTGATCCAGCACTGTGCCCTGGTTGTTGCCGGCGAAGCTCTTCTCGCCGATCCGCAGCTGCACCACCTGATGGGGACGGGCCACCGAGAGGATGGCGCCGCCGAAGCTCTCCTGCCGGATGCGCTCGGCGGTGACCCCCTGCTCCTGCAGCAGCCTGACCGCCTCGCTCATAAAGCCGTGGGGGCCGCACAGGAAGATCTCCCGTGCCAGCAGATCCCTGACCTGCTCGAGGTGCCCCTTGCCAAGGCGACCGCTCATGCCCTGCCAGTGACCATCGGGCTGGCTCAGGATCAAGGAGAGTTGCATGCCGGCAAGGCGTAGGGCGTGCAGCTCGGCGGCGGCCGGGATGTCGGCTTCGCTGCGGCACAGGTGCATAAAGTGCACCTCCCCGAGTTCATGTCTCAGATGCAGGGTGCGGGCGATGGCCAGCATGGGGGTGACGCCGGAGCCGGCCGAGAGCAGCAGCAGCTTGCGCTCAGTGCCCAGATGGAAGTCACCGGCCGGGGCCGCGGCCAGCAGGCTGTCCCCCACACGCAGCTGATGGTGCAGCCAGGGGGAGAGGCGGCCATCGCCGAGTCGCTTGACGCTAATGCTGTAGCGATCCGGCTGATCCGGGCTGGAGCTCAGGGTGTAGCGCCGCTGCAGCCGTTCCCCCTTGATGTCGAGGCTGATGGGCAGGTGCTGACCGGGCAGGTAGTCGGGCAGGGGCTCGCCATCGGCCGCCTCGAACCAGAAGGTCTCCAGATCCCGCGCCAGCGGCTCACGGGCGACGCAGATCAGCGCCCTCTTCTGCGGCGCCGCATTGGGGTAAACCGGCGGGCGGGTGCGTTCCAGCACCTCGATCTCGCTGCCGGCCTCAATCCAGCCCTCATTCAGCGCCACCAGGTTCTGGCCGAAGTAGACCTCCCCATCCTCGCCACGGCGATAGCGGGTGAGGGTGGCGAGCGGCTCTTTGAGGGCGTTGAACCTGTCGCTGCCCGGCTCCACCGTGGTCATGATGCAGCGGCTGCAGGGCTTGGCCACCCGAAACTCCACCTCGCCGATGCGGATCCGCGTCCAGCCATCCTCCTCGAACGGCCGGGTGCCGCTCGCCACCAGGTTGGTGCGAAACTGGCTCATCTGGTGCAGGGCATCGGATCTCAGGTTGAGGTCGTCGAGGGATCCCTGGCCGATGAGCAGCAGGGGATAGCCGTCGGCGAAGCTGACCCTGGTGCCGGTCTTGGTTCTGAAGCGATCGGATTTCTCCCCCAGCCAGAGCAGCCGGACCGGCTCGCCGGCGACCCGGCTCAGCCACGCATCGGCCTGCGCCGTGGTGTGCAGGGCGCTGAAGCTGTCGCTCCAGACGCCGGTGGCCTGCGGGGCCCGGCTGAATGCCTGCTCCAGCAGGCTGAGGGGATCCTGGCCCGGGTAGCGCAGCAGCAGGCCGCCCTCGATGGGGGTGGCCACCACCAGCTGCAGCTGGGGATGGGTGCGGGCGGTGATGAAGCTGCCGTCCGGCTTGACCACCATGTAGCGGCGATCCCCCAGCAGACCCTCTTCGGTCACCAGGGCGCGGGTCAGTGGCATGCCTGCCGTCGATTTGATGGGATAGAGATGAATGCTGTCGAGCCTTGGCATGTCCGGGTCCTTGTAACGTGGCGAGAGGGCGACGGGGCGACTCCCACCCGGCATGCTCGGGCGACGAGGCCGGCGCGGGTCGGGGAGTGCAGAGAAGGGAGATGTTACCCGGCTTGGCGGCACCAACCAAGCCCTGAGAGAGCAGGATTTCCAGGGAACCTGATGGCGGTATGGCGGGCAATAAAAAGCCCGGCATACAAGCCGGGCTGGGGGATAAGTTGCTTATCCGGGTATTCGTCGAGGCGTCAGTGTGGATGTTGTTTGAGGATGTCGTATATCTCCTCTTTCAGTTTAAGTTTCTGTTTTTTCAGATCCTTCACCTCGGAGCTGTAATCGCTGGCGTGATGCTTTTCCAGTTTTCTAATCTCCGCATCCAGGTCGTTGTGCAAGTCAAACTTCTGCTGGAAATGGACATCACTGCTCTTCAGTTTCGAGATGAGATCTCTGTACTCAGGGAACATGTAATGAAGCCTCCTTGTTGTCGTTTGATTGTGCCTTGACCTTCAAAGTACCCCTAACCCGGGCTAAGAAATGTGATCCAACTCAAATTCGGGAGCAATGATTCATCGTGCCGGGGAGTCTGCGTTTAACTGCTTGAATCGCAACCTGATAAGGGATTTATGAGTAAGCATTCGCGCGTAAAATTGCGATACTCATCACAACTTTACGCTGGCATGACTGCCGCGGGCAGCAAAAAGGGGCACAGGGCCCCTTGTTGCGATGCAGAGGAGGATTACTCCTTTTTCTTTTTCTTCTCGGGCAGCGGTTTGCCGTCACGGGCGATCACCTTGCCCACCTCGAAGCCGATCTGGGCCGCCAGCTCTTCCAGATCCGGTGCCTTGGCCTCGTTGCCGATGGCGTACTGGTAGTTGGCGATGGTGATCTTCTCGGCCACCGGGGTGCCGGGCACTATGGGCTCACGCCAGCCCTGGCCCACATGGGCGACCAGGGTGCCGTCCATGATGAGCTCGCCGACGATCTCCTGGGTCGGGATGCCCTTGCCGTAGGTGAGGGCCTGAGGATGTTTCTTGCCGACCAGGGGGGCGGTGCTGGCGGGCAGCAGCCTGGTGCGGATCAGCCACTTGGGATCCTTGTGCTTGCCCAGCGCCTTGCCGGTCTGGTACTCGTTGATCTTGATGGTCTTGATCATCTGGGCCATGAAATCCTTGGTCAGCGCCTTCTGCGCCTCGCTGCTCTCATCGATGGCGATGGGGGCCACATACCAGGTCTGGGGGGCGGGTGCCTTGGGGGTTTTGGGGGCGGTCTGCGCCATGGCCAGGGGGCTGAGCAGGATGGCCGCCAACAAGAGTCCGATTTTCTTCATCATGATTCCGCTTATGATTCCACGAGGATTTTGTTTTGCCAGCGGCGACTGCGCCAGCGCCAGAACATGGCCAGACCGCGCACCCACTCATCGCAGGCGAGCGCCAACCAGATGCCGACCAGCCCATAGCCTTGCATGATACCAAGGAAATAGGCGAGCGGAACGGCAATGCCCCACATGGAGACGAGCGCCATGTAGAGCGGGAAACGGGCATCCCCGGTGGCGCGCAGGGCGTTGATCACCACCAGGTTGAAGGTGCGGCCGGGTTCGAGGATGAGGCTGATGAGGAACAGCTGCGCCACCTGGGTGATGATGTCGGGGTCGTCGGTGAACAGGCTGATGATGGCGCGCCCGTTCAGGGCCGCGGCGATGGCGATCAGGGTGGTGACGATGAGGCCGAGCTTCAGGCTCTTCATCAGCTGCTTATAGGCCTGCTCGAAGCGGCGGGCCCCCGCCAGATGGCCGATGATGATCTCGTTGCCAAGGCCGATGGAGAGGCCGAACAGCAGGATGAACAGGCAGATCTGGAAGAAGTAGGACTGGGTCGCCAACGCCTTGTCGCCGAGCAGGCCGACGAAGGCGGTCACCACCATGAACTGCAGCATCCAGGAGAGGTTCTCTCCCGCCGCGGGCAGGCCTATGTGCAGCACCTTGTCCAGCATGACCTTGCTGGGGCGCAGGATCTCCGGCAGACGCAGGCGGATGCCGGTCTTGCGTCCCACCAGCCACACCAGCAGCACCACGCCGACGATGCGACCCGCCACCGTGCTGATGGCGACCCCGGCCACCCCGAGCTGGGGCAGGCCGAACCAGCCGTAGAGCAGCAGCAGGTTGCCGACGAAGGTGATGAGGTTGACGGTCAGGGTCACGTACATGGCCTGCCGGGTGTGGCCGTGGGCACGCAGGGTGGCGGCCAGGCAGAGCGCCGCCGCCTCCGGCAGCAGGCACAGGCCGATGATCTGCAGATAAAGAGTGGCATCGCCCATCAGGTGGGCCGGCAGGTTCATCAGCGCCAGCATGGTGCTGGCACCGGCCATGACCCCCACCGCGGCCACCAGTCCCACCAGCAGGTTGAAGCCGATGGCGGTGTGGATCACCACCCGCGCCTTCTCCCGATCGCCTGCCCCCAGATACTGGGTGATCACCACGCTGGTGCCAATGCTGACGAAGCTGAACAATGTGATGGCGAGATCGAACACCTGGTTGCCGACCGCCAGCGCCGCCACCCCCTGATAGGAGACATGGCCCACCATGAAGGTGTTGAGGGCCCCGGTCAGGAAGTGCAGGGCGAGATCGATGAACAGTGGCCAGGTCAGGGCGAAGAGGGTGCCCGGGCCCGCGTGGGATTGAGTCTGCATGGCATATCCAAATAGCAATGATGGCCCTCGTCAGCGCCATCTGGACGGGCATTTAACACCAAGAGTCTGAGCGGTGCAATGGCTGACCCCGTCATCCGGTGGGGAGGGTGGGGCCGCCGATCCGGCTCAGGCCGGGGCCGAGCCTGCCTCCTGCTCGCAGGGCAGGGTCAGCCGCGCCGAGTCCGGCAGCGCCTCATCCCGGGGCCAGCGAGCGAGCTGGCTGTCGGTGGTGCTCTCCACCACCTCATCGTCCTTGAACACCGGTTCGCGGTAGCTGCGGGTCATGCGCAGCGCCTGGTACATGTCGGGATAGAGGGTGATCCCCTCGTCGCCGACCCGGATCCCCGCCTGCTGCAGCCAGTGGGTCATCTGGCCGTGACGACCGGCCATCACCATGTGGATGCCGCGGCGCTTCAGCTCCTTGTGCAGCTCACCCACCATGCTCATCACGCTGATGTCCTGGTGGGTGAAGCAGGCGACGGCGTCGATCACCAGGCACTTGGGATTCTGGGGATCCTGCACCAGCAGCGCCAGCACCCGCCGCTTGAAGTAGGGGGCGTTGAAGTAGGTGAGCGGCGAGTTGAAGCGATAGACCAGGATGCCGGGGATGGCCTTGGCCTGTTCGTTGTCCCCCAGGGTGCGCACCACCCCCTCGTCATCCATGCCGAGCAGCTGATCCGTTGGTCGCATCACGTTGCGCAGGAACTGGAACAGGCCGAGCAGGACGGCGAGGGTGATCCCCGGGATGACCCCCATGGCCAGCACGCTGACGAAGGTGATGAGGGCGAGCCAGAAGGCGGCGCGGTCGGAGTCGCGCAGCCCCCAGAGGCCGCGAAAGTCGGTCAGCGACAGCGAGGCCATCACCAGCACCACGCCGAGGGCGGCGGTGGGGATGTACTGCAGCGGCGCCGTCAGGTAGAAGGTGACCAGGGCGATGATGAGGGCGGCGATGATGGAGACCAACTGGCTCTTGCCGCCGTTGGCATCGTTGACCGCGGTGCGCGAGTCGGCGCCGCTGATGGCGAAGCCCTGGGAGAGGGCCGAGGCCAGGTTCGCCATCCCCAGCGCCCGGAACTCCTTGTCCGCATCTATCTCGTAGCCATTCTTGGCGGCGAAGCTGCGGGCGGTCAGCATCATGGAGACGAAGCTCACCATGGCCAGGTTGAGGGCCGGCAGCACCAGCTCACGCATCAGGCCGGGGGGGAACTCAGGCACCTGAAACTCCGGCAGGCCTGAGCCGATGGTGCCCAGGGTGGCGATGCCGAAGCGGCCGAGATCCAGGGCCCACACCAGGGCTGCCGTCACTATCATGGCCACCATGGAGGAGGGCCAGGCGGGCCTGTAGCGCTTGGTCAGCACCAGGGTCAGCAGGGCCGTCAGGCTCATGGCCAGGGTCGGCAGGTGGGTCTGGGTGATGTAGCTGGCACCGTTGAGGATGCGCTCTATCAGGTAACGCTCGCTGAAGGTGAAGCCGAAGATCTTGGAGAGCTGGCCCACCATGATGGTGATGGCCACCCCGTTGAGCAGCCCCATCAGAATGGGGCGGGAGAGGAAGTCTGCCAGCACCCCCAGCTTGAAGCGGCTGGCGATGAGGCACCAGAAGCCGGTCATGGCGGTCATGGTCATCACCAGCTGCCATTGCAGGGTGGCGTTGCCGGCGGCGAGGGGGGTCACCACGGCGGCGATGACGGCGCAGGTGGCGGCATCCGGGCCGACGATGAGCTGGCGGGAGGTGCCAAACAGCGCATAGACCAGCATGGGCAGTATGCAGGAGTAGAGGCCGACGATGGCGCCCACCCCGGCCAGCTCCGCATAGGCGATGGCCACGGGCAGGGCCACGGCGGCCACCGACAGGCCGGCGCGAAGGTCCGGCATCAGCCAGGCCCGCTGATATTGCAACAGGGCGGCGAGGCCCGGCAGCCAGCGTTCGAGAGAGAAGAAGTCGCGCATTAATTAACCCATTGAGTCATATAGATCTTTTTCTTAGTTTGCCCATGCATGGCGGGGCATTGCAACGGCGTTATGGCCACTCGACCTCAAGGTTCGGCCAGATGGATTGCCAACCCTTGTCCTGCACCCGTTGCACGAATACCTGGCTGTCCTGGCGGCATCTCGGGTTAGCGCTCACTCGCAGCGACCAGTTGTGGCCAAAGCCGTGGGGTGCCAGCCATTCAAACTCATCGTTGGCCAGCAGCCTGACCCCGATGCAGGTGGGGATCTCCACCCAGTGACTGAGCGCTTCAAGACTGCTGGCAAAGGGGGGCACCTGCTGGCGGTGATGCATGCGCGCCTGATTGCGCACCTCCCAGCACTGCCCTGGCAGCCTCGCCGCCAGCCAGGCCTCGTGCGCCGCCTCGGCCAGCCCTTGTTGATCCCCCTGGTCCAGATAGATGAGGTCGATGTCGTTGAGCGGAGTCGGCACCGTTTTCTGATGCAGGTGATCCCAGATCAGATTGCGCACGAAGCCGGCGCCCAGCGCCCAGTCGGGCAGAGACAGCTCCCGCGCCGCCCGCAGGCAGGCCATGCGCATGGGATCGGCGCGCAGCAGATCTTCAGTGCGTGCCTGGAGGCGCCTCTGTTCGGTCATGGCCGAGGTGGCGGTGGCGTACATCAACTTTTCCCGCCATGGCGGCGCAACCAGACGTCGACATAGCTGCAACTGGCCACTATGGTCAGCCCCTGCGCCTGGCACCAGTCATGGAAGCTGCGCGCCAGCCGATCGGCGATCCCCTGTCCCCTCAGCTCGGAAGGCACCTGGGTGCTGTGCGCATCGACCGTGCTCGCATCCAGCCAGCGGTAGCTGAGCCGCGATGTCTTGCCGTCCACCACGCAGATGAACTGCTGCTGGTCGGGTTGATGAAGAATGTCGCTCATGGGGGCTCCTCAAAGGGTGGGGAAGGGGTATCAGAGCATGCTGGCCGGACTTTGCCAACCGTGCTCTTTGCCGGCCGATGATGCTCGCTTACACTGGCCGGCCGGCGAGCGGTTCGCTAGGCAAGGTATAGAACAGTTAGCAGAGGATGGATCCCCTTATGGCCTTCGCCACCCTGGACAGCCTGATCGGCAATACCCCGTTGCTGCGTCTGCAGCGCATCAATCCCCCTTCAGGGGTGACGCTGCTGGTGAAGCTGGAGGGCAACAACCCCGCCGGCTCGGTCAAGGACAGGCCGGCCCTGAACCTCATCAAGGCGGCGGAGCTGAGTGGCCGCTTACTGCCAGGCGCTAGGCTGATCGAGGCCACCTCCGGCAACACCGGCATCGCCCTGGCCATGGTGGCGGCGGCCCGAGGGTACAAGATGCGGCTCGTCATGCCGAGCAACATGAGCCAGGAGCGGCGGGACGCCATGCAGGCCTACGGCGCCGAGCTGGTGCTGGTGGAGGATGGCATGGAGGGGGCGCGGGATCTGGCGCTCGCCATGGAGGCGCGCGGCGAGGGGCTGGTGCTGGATCAGTTCAACAACCCGGCCAACCCGGATGCCCACTATCAGTCGACCGGCCCTGAGATCTGGCGCCAGAGCGAGGGGGCAATCACTCACTTCGTCTCGGCCATGGGCACCACGGGCACCATCATGGGGGTCTCTCGCTATCTCAAGGAGCAGAACCCGGCGGTGCAGATAATCGGCCTGCAACCGGCCGAGGGGAGCCAGATCCCGGGTATCCGCCGCTGGCCCGCCGCCTACCAGCCCGCCATCTTCGAACCAGAGCGGGTAGATCGGGTGCTGGATGTGACCCAGGACGAGGCGCTCACCATGATGCGCCGGCTGGCGCGGGAGGAGGGGATCTGCTGCGGGGTCAGCTCGGGTGGCGCCGTGGCGGGGGCCCTGCGGGTGGCGGCCGAGCTGAGCCAGGGGGTGGTGGTGGCCATCATCTGCGATCGGGGGGATCGCTACCTCTCCACCGGGGTGTTCACGCCGCCGGCCTGACTCCTCATGTCATCAGCTGTGAGCCGATGCCAGGCAGCATACCGGCATCGGCAGTGCTCTCGCCTCGGCCCGCCGATCCTCCTCTATTCCCACACCTGCTCCAGCAGCGCCAGCAGTTGCTCCCGATCTGCATCCTTGCGGTTATAGAGCAGGGCGCCGTCGTTGATGGCGAGATCCCGGATCTCGCTGAGCACGGCTCTGTCGGTCACCCCTGCCTCCGCCAAGGTACGCGGCAGCCGCACCGCCTGCCACAGGCTGTCGCGCAGGATGCACAAGGCATCCAGGCTGGCCTGGGCTCGCATGGCGGCGGGGGTGGCCGCGAAGCGCTCCGCCCCCACCAGGGGCAGCAGCAGGCGGGCCAGCTCCTCATCGATGCCGGGCCTGTTGTAGTCGAGCACCGTGGGCAGGAACAGGTTCATGCACAGGCCGTGGGGCAGATGGCAGCGGGCCCCCAGGCTGTGGCCCAGGGCGTGTACCAGCCCCACCATGGAGTTGGAAAACGCCATGCCCGCCAGGGTGGAGCCCTCCGCCAGTTGCAGCCGCAACGCCGGATCCTGCGGGCGCACCAGCACCTGCGGCAGGGCGTCGGCGATCTTCTCCACCGCCATCAGGGCCAGGGCGTCGCTGACCGGGTTCTTGGCATTGCCGATGAAGGCCTCGATGGCGTGGGTCATGGCATCCATGGCGGTGGCGGCGGTGATGGACAGCGGCAGCCCCTGGCTGAGGCGCGGGTCCAGTACCGCCAGCTGGGGCAGCAGGAAGGGGGAGGTGAAGGGCAGCTTGCGCCCGCTCCCTTCGTCCCGGATCACCGCCACCTGGGTGACCTCGGAGCCGGTGCCGGCGGTGGTGGGCACCGCCGCCAGCGGCTTCAATGGCCGGGTCAGACAGCCGGCCCCGGCGTGATCCAGCAGCCGCTCTCCCCCCAGGCTGGCGAGGATATTGACCGCCTTGGCGGTATCGATGACGGAGCCGCCGCCGAGCGCCACCAGGCTGTCACACCCCAGCTCCCGGTAACGGGCGGCGATGCGCTCCACCACGGCGGTGGAGGAGTCGGCCGGGATCTCGTCCCAGCAGGCGGCCACCGGCAGCCCGCCCTCGGCCAGCACCTGGCTCAGCAGGGTGGCGAGCCCGCTGCCGCTGACCCCCTTGTCGGTGAGCAGCAGCGGGCGGGTGGCCCCCAGCGCCATCAGCTCGCCGGCCAGCTGCTCCAGTGCCTGCTCCCCCGCCATCAGCTTGACCGGGCAGAAGAAATCATAATATCGGCTCATCTCGTCACTCCTGGTACTCGGTCAGTTCAAAGGATCCTGCAAGGCAATGGCCCCAGCCTGTGGTGGCCGGTACTCAGCCGCTCAGCAACCCCAGGTAGATGCGGCCGGCACGGCTCAGCTTGTCGGCGGGATCCGGATAGTGGCGCAGCAGTGGCCGCACCATGAAGGCGGGCAGGATTAGGGACTGCAACTGCTCCAGCCCGCGCACCAGGTGCATGGCGGCCGTGATATCCCCCTCCACCAGCAGCCGGTTCTCGCAGAAGGCCTGATTGATGCCGAGGCGAAAGCTGAGCACCCGGAAGGCGATGGCGGGGTGCTTGAAGCAGACTCGCAGCGAGTGGGGCGCCGGCGTGGCGGGGGCGCCGCAGCGCCAGCGTCCGGCCACTTTATGGAGAGTCAGCCCATGGCGCAGTCCATGTACCTCCAGCCGGATGCAGAGCCCCTCGGGCAGGGGGGCCAGCTCGCGGCGCACCGCCTCGTCGACCCGGGCGGCGCGGCACAGGGTGCGGCCGATGATCCAGAGCAGGGCGATGATCCAGCCGCGGCGACCGGCGGCGAGCAGGGCATCAGGCGTCATGGCGCCCCCTGGCGATGGCGGACCAGAACAGGGCGAAGGCGCTGGCCTGCCAGTCGGGGTCTCCTCCCAGCTCGGGCTCGTCGACAAACAGCGAGGCACAGGCCAGGAACTGGCTCTGGCATACCTCCAGCATCAGGGCCGGGGGGGCTTGTCTCAGCTCGCCACTGGCCAGCCCCTGGCTCAGCAGCTGTGGCAGGAAACCCAGGGTGTCGCGCAGGATCTGGCTGCGCAGCGGCCGCGCCAGCAGGGGGGAGTGGAAGAACCCCAGCACGAACTTGAGCTCGTGGGGGTGGGCCTGCATCCAGTCCATCGCCTGGTGCCAGTAATGCCTGGCCTGCTCCTCGAGCGGCAGGGCCGGGTCCGCCTCGCGGATGGCGGCGCCGAGGCGCTGCTTGATGTCCTGATAGAGCTGCTGGATCAGCAGCTCCTTGCTGGGAAAGTGGTGAAACAGGGTGCCGTTGGCCACTCCGGCCGCCTTGGCGATGCGGGCGGTGGCGGCCCCTTGCAGGCCATCTTCGGCGCACAGGGCGAGGGCGGCATCCAGGATCTGGCGGCGCTTGTCGGTCATGGTGCTCTCCTAGCGCAGGAACAGGGCCATCATCAGCCGCTGGTACCAGCGCCGATAGGGGGGGTGGATCAGGGCGCCGGTGCTGAACCGGCCACGGCTCAACACCGTCTTGGCCTTGGAGAAGGTGAGAAAGCCCTCGTGGCCGTGGTAGTGCCCCATGCCGGAGGCGCCGATGCCGCCGAAGGGGGCATCGTCCGCCGCCACCTGGAACAGGCTCTCGTTGATGGCCATGCCGCCGGCGTGGGTCTCCCGGATGAACCGCGTCTGCAGCGCCGGGTCCAGGCTCATCAGATAGAGCGCGAGGGGGCGGGGCCGCGCCGCTATGTAGGCGAGCGCCTCGTCGAGGCTGTCGTAGGGCACCAGCGGCAGCAGGGGGCCGAAGATCTCCTGCTGCATCAGCTGGCAATGGCCGGGCACCTCGGTCAGCAGGTGGGGCACCAGCCGCCGGGTGGCATCGTCCCGGGCGGGGGAGGCGCAGGCATGGAGCTGGGCCCCCGCCTGCTTGGCCTCCGCCAGCCAGGCGGTGAGGCGCTCATACTGGCGGGCATTGATGATGGCGCCGTAATCCGGGCTGCCGAGTCCCTTGGGATAGAGTCGGCTGAAGTGGCGCTGGTAGGCCTCGATGAAGGACTGTTCCTGCCCCCGCGGCAGCAGCACATAATCGGGGGCCACGCAGATCTGGCCGGCGTTGAGGCTCTTGCCGAAGATCATCCGCTCCACCGCCAGGGCCATCGGCATGTCGGGGGCGATGAGGCAGGGGCTCTTGCCGCCGAGCTCCAGGGTGAGCGGGGTGAGCTGGGGGGCCGCCGCCGCCATCACCTGCCGCCCCACCGCGGTCGAGCCGGTGAACAGCAGATGATCGAAGGGCAGGGCGCTGAAGGCGGCCGCCAGCTGGGCATCCCCCTCGACGACGATCAGCTGCTGTTCATCGAACACCTCCGCCAGCAGGGTGCGCAGCACGGCATTGGTGTGGGGGGTGAACTCGGAGAGCTTGAGCATGGCGCTGTTGCCGGCGGCGATGGCGCTGATGAGGGGGCCCAGGCTCAGCATCACCGGGAAGTTCCAGGGCACCATGATGCCGACCACGCCGAGCGGCTGGTAGTGAACCTCGACCCTGGCGGGGGCCAGCAGCAAGCCGGCGTGACGGCGCTGGGGCTTCATCCAGCGCCTCAGCCGCTTCTGGCTGTAGTTGATCTGCATGACGCAGGGCAGGATGTCGGCGATCAGGGAGTCGTAGTCGCTGCGCCGGCCATAATCCCGGGCCAGGGCATCGCACAGCCCCTGCTTGTGGGCGAGCAGGCTGCGCTTGAGTTGCAGCAGCCGGGCGCTGCGCTCGCCGTGGCTCGGCATGGGGTGAGCCTGGTACGCCTGCTTGAGACGAATGAGCCGCTCGGCCAAGGCAAACTTGTCGGTCGGGGGGGATTGCAACTGTCTCGCTTCCATGGAGGCTCCGCTCAAGATTTGGCCGACTGATTAGTCGGTCCAAATGTACTGCCTGGTTACAGCTTTGTAAACAGGGGGCTGGGGTTGCGTTGAGGGAGCGGGAGCCAGGCGGCCCGAACTGTGCTCAGCGCCACAGTTCTGGGGGGCCGAGGTTGGCTGGCTATCCAATAAGGGATAGTTTTTATTATCCATCCAGAGAGAGAGCCGCACATGACAAGGGAACTGCACAGCCTGTTGACCCGGCTGGACGATGTGATCGAGCGTATGCCTGACTGTTTCAACACCTATGAGTTTGCCCAGAAGCTGGCACTGCAACATCAGCGCGAGTTCTTCGCCGCGGGTCACTCCCTGGCGGAGCAGGAGGGACGCCTGCTGCAGGTGCTGCATCAGAAGATTGCCGAGGCGCTGGCCGGCAGCGACAGGGTGATCGAGGGCGCCCTACTGCCCTGCGTCACCCCCTGGGGGGAGCGGGCGGTCTCGCCGCGCTGGCACCGCAAGCATTGAGTCGTTGAACGCGAAAACGAAGAAGGCCCGTCAGGGCCTTCTTCGTTATGGACGCTTGGCTATTGGGTCAGCCGGCGCGCCTGCCAGTAGCGGCTGTTCCAGTAGACGTTGTCGAGCCGGGAGCGGATCACCCCCTTGCTGGTGGAGGCGTGAATGAACTCCCCCGCACCTGTGTAGACGCCGACGTGGTACTGCTGCCAGCCGGTCTTGAAGAACACCAGATCGCCATATTGCAGGCGGTAGCGATCCACGGGTCGGCCCAGATTGGCCTGGGACTCCGTGGTTCTGGGCAGCTCGAAGCCCAGCACCTGGCTGTAGGCGAGCTGGGTGAAAGCGGAGCAGTCGAGGCCGGCGCGATTGGTGCCGCCCATGCGATAGGGGACGCCACGCCACTGCTGGTAGAAGCCGTCGAAGGCCCCGCTCTGGCGGGCAGGGGGGGCTGGCTCGGGCGTACTGGAGCAAGCGGCCAGCAACAGGACCAGCAGGGGCAGCAGCAACGTGCGAAACATCGGGACTCCTTCGATAGGGCACGCGACTCATGATAGCCAGTGTTTCTGCCTGGAACCTGAACGCAGATAACAAAATGGCCTGGCCGGTGCACAAAATGCGCAACCGGCCAGCGGCGGTTCAGCTCGCCGGCTTGGGCTCGATCAGAGGCGAGAGCAGCTCGGCGATCTTGTAGAAGGTCTGCACCCGGGTGGTGCTGGGGCGCCACACCAGGCCGATCTCGCGATAGGGCTTCTCCCCCGGCAGGGGAATGGCCACCAGATCCGAGTTCTCGAGGATGCCGGCGTCGATGGCCATCTGCGGCAGGAAGGTGGTGCCAAGGCCGGCGCCGACCATCTGCACCAGGGTGTGCAGGCTGGTGGCGGCGAACGGGTTGATCTTGCTCTTGTCCCGCAGCCGGCAGGCGCTCACCGCGTGCTCGGTCAGGCAGTGCTCCCGCTCCAGCAGGAAGATGCTCTGGTTGGGCAGCTCCTTGTAATCGAACGGCATGTGCAGGCCCGCCGCCATGTTGGATGGCATCACCATGTGGAAGGGATCCAGCCCCACCGTTTTGCTGTGAAAGCCGCCAATCTCCACCGGTAACGCCAGGATGAGCAGGTCGAGCTGACCCTGCTCCAGCTGCTTGAGCAGATTGGTGGTGGTGTCTTCCCGCAGCAGCAGCTCCAGATCTGGATACTCCTTGCCGCACACCTGCAGCAGCTTGCTGAGCAGGAAGGGGGCTATGGTGGGGATGCAGCCGAGCCGGACCGTGCCGTGCATGACGCCGCCCTGCTGCTGGCCGAGCTCCATCAGATCGCGGGCATCGGAGAGCAGGTTGCGCGCCCGGGCGACTATCTCCATGCCGACCGGCGTCATGATGAAGCTCTTGTGGTCACGCTCCACCAGTTGCAGATTCATCATGTCCTCCAGGGTCTGGATCCCGGTGCTCAGGGTCGACTGGCTGACATGGCAGGCCTTGGCGGCGCGATTGAAGTTCTTGTGCTCGTCGAGAGCGACCAGATATTGCAGCTGTTTCAGGCTGGGCCAACGTTGCATAGGGGGAATCCGATCGTTGCTATCTATTTGATTTAATTAATCTACCATCGGGAGGGCGGTTTGTCGCCGACATTAGGCGCCATCCTGTCCCCTGGCAGAGGCTTGCGTCACTCAGCGCTAGGGCCAAGAGGCAAGGCCCCATGGCGACCTTAAGCGCCACTGCCCCGGAGCTTATCGCCTTCCCGCCCCCCGTTGAAGCGGCGCGGCCATGGGATGTGATGGCGATCGGCCTTCCCGGAACGCCACGTACTGGCCGCGGGTGAACCCGGGCGCCGGCCATAAAAAAACGCGCCAGGGGCGCGTTTTTTGCGAGTCGGGCAGCTGGGCTACCTAGCTCTACTCATCGAAGATGCCGAAGTGATCCTTGGCGAAGTTGACGCGCTGCTCCACGTTCATCTTGACCTGACCCAGCTTCTCTATGGTCTTGAGGTTGGGCACCAGGCCGCGGCCGTTGGCGATCTGGATGGCGAGACCGGGACGGGCGTTGAGCTCCAGCAGCATGGGGCCGCGGAACTTGTCGAGCACCATGTCGGTGCCGATGTAGCCAAGCCCCGACATCTCGTAGCAGGAGGCCGCCAGGGTCAGCAGGGTGTCCCAGTGGGGCACCTTGAGATCGTACAGATCGAGGCCGGTATCGGGGTGGTGGCGCAGCGGATTGCCAAACTGGACCGCCCGCAGCGCGCGGCCGGTGCGGATGCACAGGCCGACGCCCACGGCGCCCTGGTGCAGGTTCGCCTTGCCATCGGAGGCCGAGGTGGAGAGCCGCATCATGGCCATCACCGGGAAGCCCTTGAAGATGATCACCCGGGCATCGGGCACCCCTTCGAACGAGTAGCCGTCGAACACATCATCGAAGTTGATGAGGCCTTCCACCAGCGCCACGTCGGGCTTGCCACCCAGCGAGTAGAGCCCCGCCAGGATGTTGGAGACATGGCGCTCCAGATCCTGACCGTTGCAGGCGCTGCCGTTCGGCTTGTAGAACAGGCCGTCTTCCTGGCGCAGGATCACCAGGATCCCCTTGCCGCCGGAGCCACGGGCCGGCTTGATGCAGAAGCCCGGCCACTCCTTGACCAGGGTAGTGATCCGGCCCACATCGTGCTGCTCGCGGATGGTGCCGATAAGCTCGGGCACCGTCACGCCCGCGTCCAGCGCGATGCGTTTGGTCTGCAACTTGTCATCCACCAGCGGATAGAGGCTGCGCGGGTTGTAACGGCTGATGTAGGAGTGGTTGCGCTTGTTCATGCCGAGGATGCCTGCCTGGGACAGGCTCCACGGACTGGTGTATTTTTCCCAGAACCACATCTGTTACTTGTCCTTACCCGGGGTGCGACCAGACTTCATCTCGTTCACCAGCGGCTTGAAGCGCTTGAGCTCGCTCAGCTTGTAGCCGGTGTAGTTACCCATCAGCAGCACGGTCGCCATCAGCACCAGCTGCAGGCCGAGGAAGTTGAAGGTCAGGTGACGGATCAGCTCGTTATCCATGGCCAGGTAGGCGATGACCGCCACCAGCAGGGAGCCGCCGCCCTGGCGAACCACTTCCTTCGGACCCTCTTCTTCCCACAGGATGGACATCCGCTCTATGGTCCAGGAGAGGATTATCATCGGGAAGAAGGTGATCTTCATGCCGTCGGTCAGCCCCAGCTTGAAGGCGAAGGCCGAGAAGATGCCGATCATCGAGATCACCATGATGATGATCGCCGATATTCGGGCCACCAGCAGCAAGTTGAGCCGCGACAGGTAGGAACGGATGATGAGGCCGGTGCCGACGATCAGCAGGAAGCCCACCAGACCTGTGATGAGCGAGGTCTGGATGAAGGCGACCGCGATCAGCACCGGCATGAAGGTGCCGGAGGTCTTGATCCCCACCAGGACCCGCAGGAACACCACCATCAGCACGCCGATGGGGATCAGCAGCAGCCCCTTGAACAGGGCCTGCTCTTCCAGTGGCAGGCTGTGGATGGAGAAGTTCATCATCTCGGACTTCTCGAACTTCTGCGCCAGCGCCACGTTCACCGGTTGCTCCTGCTCGATCATCGAGAAGGTCACGCGGGAGTTGTGGCCGCCGGTCACGTCCAGCAGGGCGCCCGAGTTGTACTCCCACAGCAGCAGGTTGGCCGGCTGGCCCTGGCTGCCATCTTGCGGGTTGAACAGCTTGTAGTCGGTCGGGTTGTTGAACACCTGCAGATAGTCCACCAGCTCCTGGCGACGACGGCCATCTTCCAGGCTGAGGGCGTGTACCACCCGGGCCGGTACGTTGGCGTTGTTGAGCAGCTCGGCGATCAGGTTGGCACGGCTCTTGTGCGACTTCAGCAGCTCGGCGTTCTGCTCCTGCTTCTCGATCTCCTTGATGATCTCGCGGGTCAGGGTGTAGCCGTCGGCGGAACGCTCCTGCGCCCGCTCCAGGATCTGCTTCATCGCGGTGGCGTAAGGCTCACTCTCGATCTGCTTCTCGATGGTGGGAGGCTGGGGATTGGCGGCCGGTTTGGCATGGGCATCGGCCATCATGTCGACCCGGTAGTAGAGCTCCTGGCGGCCGGAGGCGGTGCGGATGGACCACTCGGCGCGGGCATCACCGTTTTTCTCGACGAAGGAGAGGCCGTAGCCGGGGCTGGCGGCGTTCTCGTTCATCAGGGTGAAACCGGGCTGGGTGCCCGGAATGGCGAGAGAGGCGATGACCGGCTCACCGGTGGCCTCGAATTCCAGCTTGGCTTCGATAGACCAGATCTGACGTTTCTCGCCTGGCGTCAAAGGCACGTCCAGCGCGACATGGTGATAAAACGTCATTCCCAGGCCGACAATGTACAGCAGGGCGACCAGCAGATAGAACGGCTTACGGGAAACCATGGATTATTTTACATCCTTGAGCTTGGGTTTTGGTTGGATATATTCGCGGGCCACATCGACCACGGCGATGTCTTTGAGGAATTCACGGCCCAGCAGCACAGGGAAGGTCATGTCGCTGCGATCCTTGAGGGTAAACTCGGCTTTCTCGGTCATGTCGCCGATGCGCACCGTGAGGCGCACCACCGGACGGCGGTCGAGATCGTCAGCGGAGGCCTGACGCACGCGCACATGGCGTACCAGCGGGGCCTCGATCTGGATCTTGTCGTCCATCTCCTGATGGCTCAGGAAGAAGCGCACCCAGTTCTTGCCGTTGCGCTCGAAGATGGTGATCTCCTGGGCGCTGATGGAGGAGGTGGTGGCACCGGTATCGACCCGCGCCTGGAAGGCGTCGTTGGCGGCATCGACCCAGATCCACTCCGCTTCACCCACCAGCAGCTTGCCGTCGACGGTGTGACCCTGGCTCGGGGCCTGGCACTTCTCGGTCGGAATGGCCATGGGCTTGGGGGGCTCTGGTGGCAGGGTAGCCAGCTTGCTGTCGACTTTCTTCACGGACTCTTTCATGTTGGTGACATCGGTGTTGAGCTGAACCAGCAGGTGCTGTTGCTGCACATACTGCTTCTGTTGCTGTTCCATGGATGTTTGCAGGCGTTGTTCGCTCAGGGTGATCTCGTTGCGAATCTCGGCCAGCGTCAGGGTCGGGACAGGGGGTGCTTTCTCCATACTGACACACCCGCCGAGACTGAGCAGGGAGAGCAGGGTCATTCCTTTTAATTTGCTTTTCATGTCATTCATTTAACTGTGCTTCCTGGAATTGGGTCAGTGTAACTTCCTGAGCTGCCATCGGCTAGTCTTTGGCCTTCCTGGCGATCAGCACGGCACGTTTGGGTGCCGGGTATCCTTCGACCGTGAGTGCCGGATCGGCGGGATCCAGGTAATCACTCAGGGATTCATTAATCATCCAGTCGGTACGACGCTGTTCGTCGGTGCTGGTCATATTCTCGTCCACTATCCGCACATCGGTGAATCCGCAGCGCTCGACCCAGAGTTTGAGGGCCGCGCTGGAGGGAATGAACCAGACGTTGCGCATCTTGCCGTAGCGGTCGGTGGGCACCAGCACCTCGTTGACCCCGCCATCCACCACCAGCGTCTCCAGCACCAGCTCGCCATCGTCTTTGAGCTGGTTGCGCAGCTGTTCGATGTGCTCGATGGGGGACTTGCGGTGATAGAGCACCCCCATGGAGAAGACGGTGTCGAAGGCGCGCAGTTCGGGCAGTTCCTGAATGCCGAGCGGCAACAGGTGGGCCCGTTGATCGTTGCCGGCGAAGTGGCGAATGGCCTCGAACTGGCAGAGGAACAGCGGACTGGGATCGATGCCTACCGCGAGCTTGGCCCCTTCCCCGACCATGCGCCAGAGGTGGTAGCCGCTGCCGCAGCCCACGTCCAGCACGTAGCGGCCGGCCAGGGGGCTGATGTGGGGCAGCACCCGATCCCACTTCCAGTCGGAGCGCCACTCGGTGTCGATGTGGATGCCGTGGACATGGAAAGGTCCCTTGCGCCAGGGCATGAACTGGCGCAGCAGGCTCTCGGTCTTCTTGCGCTCGCCCTCGCTGAGGCTGTCATCGCTGCCGATCTCGACCCGGCTGTGCAGTTCGATATGGCCGGGGGCGACCGTGGGCAGCTTGTTGAGCGCCCGGTTCCAGCGCGGCAGATCCCCGTGCAGATTGTCGTGCTGCCAGGCGTGCAGCTGGGCGGGCAGGCTATGCAGCCAATGGCTCAGCCGGTTCTTGGCGATCAGTTGATAGAAGTTGGCAAAGTCGATCATGGCTTAGTTGGCGTCGCTGGCTTTGATGGCAATCATGGATCCGAAGTTGAAGCACTGGAACCAGAGATCCTGATGGACGAAACCGGCCGCGCGCAGGCGAGCCCGATGCACCTCCAGCGTGTCGGTGCGCATCACGTTCTCCAGGGCGTTGCGCTTCTGGCTTATCTCCAGTTCGCTGTAGCCGTTGGCCCGCTTGAAATCCAGATGCAGATCGATGAGCAGCTCGTTGACCTGGGCATCCTCGAAGCGGAACTTCTCGCTCAGGATCAGGATGCCGCCCGGGCGCAGGCCGTCGTGGATGCGTTTGATGAGGGCGGCCCGCTGCTCGGGCTCGACGAACTGCAGGGTGAAGTTGAGCACCACCACTGAGGCGTTCTCGATCTCGATGTCGCAGATGTCCGCCTCGACCAGCTCCACCGGCACCTCGGACTTGAAGCCGGAGAGGTGGGCGCGAGCGCGTTCGATCATGGGGTGGGAGAGGTCGACCGCGGTGATGCTACAGCCCGGTTGCGCCACGTGGCGACGCATGGCCAGGGTGGCGGCGCCGAGGGAGCAGCCGAGGTCATAGAGGCGGCTGTCTGGCTGGGCGTAACGGGCGGCCATCATGCCGATGGCGGAGATGATGTTGCTGTAACCCGGCACGGATCGCTGGATCATGTCGGGGAACACGTCAACGACCTGTTCGTCAAAACAAAAATCCCCCAGGCGGGCGATGGGGGCAGCAAAAATCTGATCTTTGGTATGCATGTCTGCGCAACCTGACAGCCGGTGTACAAATCGACTGTTTTTGTTCAATTGAATCTTGGGTAGACGGGCATCGAGATGGCGTCGTCACCGGTTGACGAACGGGTAGCAGGCCTTGAAATCCCTTGGGCCAGTTCCGTTCGCAACGGGCCATCGTCCTGGCCCTTATTTTGAGTCGGCCATCAGTCACAACGGACTGGCAGCCTGGCCCTTATTCTGAGCCGGGTCATCAGTCACAACGGACTGGCAGCCTGGCTCTTATTCTGAGCCGGGCCATCAGTCACAACGGACTAGCAGCCTGGCCCTTATTCTGAGTCTGGGCATCAGTCACAACGGACTGGCAGCCTGGCCCATATCCTGAGCCCTGTTATCAAGTTGCAACGGATTGCAACGGACGAATACCAGGGCCCTCGTATGGGGCGCTAGTGTAGTGGATTGACCGGCGTTTGTCTTGACGTGCGGCCCGGCCGTACCACAAAAAAGCGGCTTTTTTTGCGCCCGGCCGAGGACAGCGAAAAGGGCTGGCTACTAAAGACACAGCCGCTCTTTTTGGCCCGGCTTAAAAGTCCAATGAGCCTTGTCGCGCGCGATCGTTTTCCCCTGGCCAGGGCGCCATTGGGTGGCCGAGCAACTGGCTTATCTGACGCGCCAGTTCGGGGGCTCTGACATTGTCGGCGGTATGAATAAAGAGGTGGAGATCCTTCCCCTCCGCCAGCCACTGTTGCCAGCGGGGCAGCCAGGGCGGCAGGAAGGGGTGGTTGGCGGCCGGATCCGGCAAACCGATGAGGCGCACCACAGGGGCATCGGCGGTGGCGAGCAGGTGCACCGGCAGCCTGGGCTTCTTGCCCTGGGCGTCGATCATCGCCGGGGTGCTGGCCGGCACCGAGAACAGCGGCCGGCTGTCGAGCATGATGCGGTTGATGCCCTGCTCCATCAGCAGCCGGTTCAGGGCCCGCTCCGCCTCGCCCTTGGCGAAGAAGTTGGGATGACGCACCTCCAGCGCATAGCGAAAGTCTCGCGGCAAGCGCTGGAAGAAGGCGGCAAGGCGCGGCAGGCCGGCGGGGCCGAAGCGGGCGGGCAGTTGCAGCTTGAGCAGCCCCAGCTTGTCGTGCAGCGGGCCGAGCAGGGCGATGAAGTCGCTCACTTGCTTGTCGACGCTGACCAGATCGCTCTGGTGGCTGATGGTCTGCGGAAACTTGAAGCTGAAACGGAAGCTGTCCGGTACCGCCTCGCTCCAGCGGCGCACCGTGTCCGGGGTCGGCGAGGCGTAGAAGGTGGTATTGCCTTCCACCGTGTTGAAGACTTGGGCATAGTGGGCGAGGTGGTCGGCGGGCTTGGCACCCATGCCCAGTAACTGACCGGGCCAGGCCGGGTGTGACCACTGCGGCAGACCCAAATAGAGGCTCATGACGGATCCTGTGTGCTGGTTTCGCTCTTTTTGCACTCATTTTTGATCCTGAATGATAAAAACAGGGCAAAGGAGGCTGCGGGCCATTTTACCCAAATGGGGGTTTTCCTCTATAATGCCAGCCCTTTTGTTTGCCAATTTGTTGTGACCCACGGGGTCATGCGCCTATGGTGGCGATGGCGGCGACCATACACTTGCCAAACAACGACGCTTGCCGATGCCCTCGCACCGACTTTTCGGCCCCCATAGGGGTTGCCTCCGGTCGCGCCGACATCGCTGGCAACGGTCCGGTTCTGGGGAGCCGGATGGTACGAGACTGATTTCAAACCGGGTAAGAACAAGAATCTGGCCAGCTGTGAGACAGACGGTGCTTGCCAGTCGTGCCCGGCGGCCCAAGGTTAACCGTCTCTCTACAATTTCGAAGGAAGAAGTCCATGCGCTCTATCTATTGCGGACAGGTCAATGAGGCCCATGCCGGGCAGACCATTACATTGTGCGGTTGGGTCCATCGTCGTCGTGACCTCGGCGGTCTGATCTTTATCGATATGCGCGACCGGGAAGGGATCGTGCAGGTATTCTTCGATCCGGACAAACCGGACGCCTTCGCCCTGGCCTCCGAGCTGCGCGGAGAGTTCTGCATCCAGGTGACCGGCGTGGTGCGTAGCCGCCCCGACTCCCAGCGCAACAGCGACATGGCCACCGGTGCCATCGAGGTGTTTGGCCACGAGTTGACCATCATCAACCGCTCAGAGCCCTTGCCGCTCGACTTCAACCAGACCAACAGCGAAGAGATCAGCCTCAAGTACCGCTATCTGGATCTGCGTCGCCCCGAGATGGCCAAGTACCTGAAGACCCGTGCCAAGGCCAGCGCCTTCGTGCGCCGCTTCATGGACGAGCAGGGCTTCCTCGACATCGAGACCCCCATGCTGACCAAGGCCACTCCGGAAGGGGCCCGTGACTATCTGGTGCCGAGCCGCGTCCACAAGGGCAAGTTCTACGCCCTGCCGCAGTCCCCGCAGCTGTTCAAGCAGTTGCTGATGATGTCCGGCTTCGATCGTTACTACCAGATCGTCAAGTGCTTCCGCGATGAAGACCTGCGGGCCGACCGTCAGCCGGAATTCACCCAGATCGACGTGGAGACCTCCTTCATGACCGCACCCCAGGTGCGCGAGCTGATGGAAGAGATGATCCGCCAGCTGTGGCAACACGTGCTGGCCGTGGATCTCGGCGACTTCCCGGTGATGACCTTCGACGAGGCCATGCGCCGCTTCGGCTCCGACAAGCCGGACCTGCGCCTGCCGATGGAGCTGGTCGACGTGGCCGATCTGCTGACCGAGGTAGAGTTCGCGGTGTTTGCCGGTCCGGCCAAGGATCCGAAAGGCCGCGTGGCGGCCCTGAAGGTACCGGGCGGCGCCGAGCTGTCCCGCAAGCAGATCGACGAGTACACCAAGTTCGTCGGCATCTATGGCGCCAAGGGACTGGCCTGGATGAAGGTCAACGCCGCGGCCAATGGCCTCGAGGGCGTTCAGTCTCCGGTCGCCAAGTTCCTCTCCGATGAAATCGTGCGCGAGATCCTGGCCCGCACCGACGCGGCCGACGGCGACATCATCTTCTTCGGCGCCGACAGCAAGAAGGTGGTGTGCGATGCCATCGGCGCCCTGCGCCTGAAGGTGGGTCGCGATCTGGGTCTGGTGGAGAACTGCTGGAAGCCGCTGTGGGTCATCGACTTCCCCATGTTCGAGGAAGACAGCGAGGGTGGCCTGGCCGCCATGCACCACCCCTTCACCGCACCGAGCAACCTGGGTCCGACCGAGCTGAAAGCCAATCCGCTGGAAGCCTATGCCAACGCCTACGACATGGTGATCAACGGCTACGAAGTGGGTGGCGGTTCTGTCCGTATCCACAACAGCGAGATGCAGTCCACCGTGTTCGACATCCTGGGGATCACCCCGGACGAGCAGCGTCTCAAGTTCGGCTTCCTGCTGGATGCCCTGAAGTACGGGACCCCGCCCCATGCCGGTCTGGCCTTCGGCCTGGATCGTCTGAGCATGCTGCTGACCGGTACCGACAACATCCGGGACGTGATCGCCTTCCCGAAAACCACGGCCGCCGCCTGTCTGATGACGGACGCCCCCAGCTTCGCCAACCAGGCTCAGCTGACCGAGCTGGCCATCGCCACCGTTGCCAAGGCCGAGGTTGAGGCGAAAGCCTGAGAACATGCTTAAGACCGGGTCGCTGCGCGGCCCGTATCCCATTGATTTAAAATTATAACGGAGAGTTTTTATGGCAGGTCACAGCAAATGGGCCAACATCAAACACCGCAAGGCGGCGCAAGACGCCAAGCGTGGCAAGATCTTCACCAAGTTGATCCGTGAAATCACCACCTCAGCGCGGATCGGTGACGCGGATCCGGCCAACAACCCGCGTCTGCGCGCGGCGGTGGCGGCGGCCCTGACCGGCAACATGACCCGTGACACCATCAACCGCGCCATCCAGCGTGGCGCCGGTGGTGGCGATGGCGAACAGCTCGAGACCATTATCTATGAAGGTTACGGCCCGGCCGGCTCCGCTGTGATGGTGGAGTGCCTGACCGACAACCGTAACCGCACCGTCGCCGAGGTGCGTCACGCCTTCAACAAGTGCGGTGGCAACCTGGGCACCGACGGCTCGGTGGCCTACCTGTTCAGCAAGAAAGGCCTGATCACCTTCGTCGGCGTGGACGAAGATGCCCTGATGGATGCGGCGCTGGAAGCCGGTGCCGATGATGTGGTGACCGAGGAGGATGGCTCCATCGAGGTGTACACCACCCCGAACGACTTCGGCACCGTGCTGGATGGCCTGGAAGCGGCTGGCTTCAAGCCCGAGAGCGCCGAAGTGACCATGATCCCCTCCACCGAGGCCGAGCTGGATGCCGAGACCGCACCCAAGCTGATGCGTCTGATCGACATGCTCGAAGATCTGGACGACGTGCAGGAGGTGTACCACAACGGCTCCATCTCCGACGAAGTGGCAGAACTGCTCTGATCGTCAGGTAGCGTTATCGCCGGGTAGAAAACCCGGGAGGAGCATCACCACGGTGTCACCTCTGACGAGAGCACGAAACGGCAGCCCTGGGCTGCCGTTTTTTACGTCTGAATGGCCCCGTTTGAGTTTATTTTATCCAATCTGCTCCCGCCTTAATTCCCGCTTAAGTTTGCCTGCTTACTCTCTTCTGCATCCGGGCCGCTGTGCCCATCACCCTGTTGTCTGCTCGGGAAGAGAGACGGGTGATCTGGATGTTCAAAACGGAGCCCCCATGCAGGGCCTCCCGATCTACTGGCTTGTCGGAGTATCGTTATGCGTCTCACCCTGGGAGTGATGAAGGTCAACCTGTTGCTGGTGCTGCTGTTTGCACTGGTCTTCAACTGGCCCATTTTTCTGCACTTTTACCGCATTCTCACCGCCCTTGAGCATGTCAAGGCGGGCTTCGCCCTCTCGATCCCCTTTGTGCTGATGGCCGCGCTCAACGCCGTCTTCCTGCCGTTTACCTTCAGGTATCTGCTCAAACCCTTCTTCATACTGCTGATCATGACCGGCTCCATCGCCAGCTACGCCATGCTCAAGTACGGGGTGATCTTCGATGTCGGCATGGTGCAGAACATCATCGAGACCAACAGCGGGGAGGCGACCTCCTACCTCAACGCATCCGTCATGCTCTGGTTCCTGCTGACCGCCGTGCTGCCGGTGCTCTGCCTGCTGTGGATCAAGATCGAATACCCGACGCCCTGGTACAAGGGGCTGGGCATGCGCCTCGGCGGCATCGCCCTCTCTCTGCTGTTCCTGGTCGGGGTCGCCGCCCTCTATTACCAGGATTACGCCTCGGTCGGGCGTAACAACCACTCCATCGTCAAGGAGATAGTGCCCGCCAACTACGTGCGCGGCCTCTATCGCTACGCCCGGGACATCGTCTTCGCCACCCCGATCCCTTATCAGCCGATGGGAACCGATGCCAAGGTGGTGGCCAAGAGCGACAAGCCGACCCTGATGTTCCTGGTGGTGGGGGAGACGGCGCGCAGCCAGAACTACTCCCTCAACGGTTACAAGAAAGAGACCAACAGCTTTACCGAGCAGGAGCCGAACCTCGTCTCCTTCAAGGATGTGCGCTCCTGTGGCACCGCCACCGCGGTTTCCGTGCCCTGCATGTTCTCCAACCTGACGCGCCGTGAATACGACGAGACCCTGGCCAAGTCCAGGGACGGTCTGCTGGATGTGCTGCAACACGCCGGTGTCTCTGTGCTGTGGAAGGAGAATGACGGCGGCTGCAAGGGGGTGTGCGACAAGGTGCCCACCATCGAGATCGAGCCCAAGCAGTTTCCCACCTACTGCGAAGGCGACTCCTGCTATGACGAGGTGCTGTTGCAGGGGCTGGATCAGCAGATCGCCGACATGAAGGGCAAGCAGGGCGACAAGCTGGTGGCCTTCCACCTGATGGGCAGCCACGGTCCGACCTACTACCGCCGCTACCCGGCCGCCGATCGCTTCTTCCTGCCGGACTGCCCGCGCAGCGACATCGAGAACTGCAGCAACGAGGAGCTGGTCAACACCTACGACAACACCATCCGTTACACCGACAAGGTGCTGGCCCAGCTCATCGCCAAGCTCAAGACGCTGGAGAGCCAATACAACGTGGGGCTGGTCTATCTGTCGGATCACGGTGAATCTCTGGGGGCCATGGGGCTCTACCTGCACGGTACCCCCTACAAGTTCGCGCCGGATGATCAGACCCGGGTGCCGCTGCTGACCTGGTTCTCCCCCCAGCTGCAACGCGACCGCCAACTGAACCAGGATTGCCTGCGCCAGGAGGCGAGCAGCAAGCGCTTCTCCCATGACAACCTGTTCCACTCCATGCTCGGCATCATGGACGTGCAGACCAGCATCTATGACGGCAAGTTGGATCTGTTCAAGCCCTGCCGCGCGGGCTAAGCCTGCGGGATGAATCATCAACAGCAACGGCAGCCGATGGGCTGCCGTTTTTTATTGGGGAAGGGGGAGGGCATGGCGGCACCGCGATAAGCCGCGGGTGATCCGGTCAGGCCGGTCACATCAGGCTCATTCCAGCACTATCTGCCGCCCCCAGTCATATGTTGGGGAACCTAGCTGTGCGGACCCGGTTTTCTCAGCCGGAGCCGAGCCTGTTCAAACCCCGGGGGCTAATTCGGGTGTCACGCTTCATAAAACAAAAACGGCAGCCGATGGCTGCCGTTTTTTTATTGGAGGGAGCAGGACTACTTCTGCTCCATGATGATCTGCAGCAGATCCCCTTCCAGCAGGGAGCGCTTGACCAGGGCGAAGCCGCCTATGGTGGGCTGGTTCTGGAAGCGCGCCTTCACGATGGGCAGGCCACGGTGGAAGCTGGGCAGGGACTGGTGCTCGACGCAGCGACGGATGGCCGGGATCAGGATCTCTTCCGCGGCGGTGATTTCGCCGGCGATCAACACCTTCTGCGGGTTGAACAGGTTGACCGTGATGGCGATGGCCCGGCCCAGATGTTCCCCCACGTTCTCGATCACGCTGCGTGCCAGCTCATCCCCCGCCACGGCGGCCTTGCACACCTCCTGAATGGTGATGTGTTTGTCCTGCAGGGCGCTCAGGTGGCCACGGCTGATGAGCTCCTTGACCTTGTCGACGATGGCTTCGTTGGAGGCGATGGTCTCCAGGCAACCGAAGTTGCCGCAGTGGCAGCGCTTGCCGAGCGGCTCGACCTGGATATGGCCGATCTCGCCGACGTTGCGATTCTGGCCGAGGAACACCTTGCCCTTGGTGATGATGCCGGAGCCGGTGCCCTGGTGCACGCTCACCAGGATGGAGTCCATGCAGTCGCGGGACTCGCCGAAGAAGTGCTCGGCCAGCGCCAGCGAGCGGGTATCGTTGCCCACGTAACAGGGCAGGTTGAAATGGTGCTCGAGCAGCTTGGCCAGCGCCAGGTTGCGGATCTGGTAGGTCGGGGTGTAGATGACCATGCCGGATTCCGGATTGACCAGGCCCGGCATGGTGAGTGCGACACTGATGAGGTTGCGACTGCGCTCGGCGTTGGCGTCGATGAAGGCGCCAATCTCCCGCAGCAGCATGTCGACCACGGGTTGCTGCTCGATCTCGGTCACCTGGGTGATGTGCTGATCGAGCTCCTTGCCGTCGAGATCGTAGAGACTCAGCTGCAGGTAGCCGCGGCCGAGCTTGGCAGAGACAAACTGAAAGCGATGCTTGATGGTGGTCAGGGAGATGGCCCTTCGTCCGCCGGTCGATGCCTGCGGCGAGGTCTCCCTGATCAGCCCATGCTCGATCAGTTGCCGGGTTATCTTGGTCACGCTGGCCGGGGCCAGCTGACTCAACTCGGCAATTTTGACCCGCGAGATGGGCCCCTGCAGGTCAATGAGCCGGTACACGACCGCACTGTTAACCTGCTTGATGAGATCTACGTTTGCTATTTGTCCGCCAGTCATAGTGTCACTGTTGTGTGTAGTGTCCGTTAACCACGGTCCCGCAGACCGTGAAGGCCTGATCAAAGACGGTGAGGTTGGCAATTTTTCCGACCTGGATACTACCGAGACGTGAGTCCCATCCAATGGCGCGTGCGGGGTAAAGGGTGGCCATTCTCAGTGCTTCATCGAGCGGTAATCCGACCTGTTTGACCAGATTTTCCACCCCTTCGATCATGGTGAGGGCAGAACCGCCGAGTGTACCATTCTCATCGACGCACTGACCATCGCGGAAATAGACGGTTGCGCCACAAAAATCAAACTTCTCAAAGCCTTCCGGTGCACCCGCCGCCGCGGTGGCATCGGTGACCAGCACCAGCCGCTCGCCGAGGATCTTGTGGGCCAGACGCACTGTGGCCCAGTGCACGTGATGACCATCGACGATGATGCCGGCATGGACATCCTTGCGATCATAGATGGCACCGACCACCCCGGGTTCGCGCCCGTTCAGGGTGGGGGTCATGGCGTTGTAGAGGTGGGTGGCGAAGCGGATGCCGTTGTCGAACCCGGCCATGGCCTGCTCGTAGCTGGCGGCGGTGTGGCCGGCGGAGACCAGGATGCCAGCCTCGACCAGGCGACGGATGTGCTCCGGCTTGTTGCGCTCAGGTGCCAGGGTGATCTTGGCGATGGCGTCGCTGTTGTCACAGAAGAAGTCGATCATCTCGTCGGCCGGCTGGCGGATCTGATCGGCCGGGTGGATGCCCTTGCGCTTGAGGTTGGTGTAAGGCCCTTCCAGATGGACGCCGAGCACCTCGTTGGGGTGGGCGGCCATATGGTCGCGGGTGACCGCCACCGCCTGCTTCATATCCGCATCCGGACTGGTGATCAGGGTCGGCAGGAAGCTGGTGGTACCGGACTTCAGGTTGGCCGCCTGCATGATGGCCAGGGTCTCGGTGGTGATGTGGCCGTTGAACATGACGCCACCGCAGCCGTTGAGCTGGACGTCGATGAAGCCGGCGCTCAGGTTGGCGCCGTGCAGATCATGCTGAACTGCCTCCGCGGGCAGCTCTGCCCGGGGCACAATGGCGACAATCTTGTCGCCCTCGATCAGTACGCCGTGGCCGGTCAGCACGCAGCTGCCGGTATAGAGGGTGCAATTAGTCAGTGCGTACATGACGGCTCCTTACAGACGGTTGATGTTGGCGGCTTCCAGTTGTTGGAAGTAACGGACCGTCTTGACTTTCAGCTCCATGGTGGAGGGCTCGTCGCACACCATCATGCCCTTGGGGTGCAGTTGCAGGGTGGAGATGGTCCACATGTGGTTGACGCAACCTTCCACCGCGGCCTGCAGGGCCAGGGCCTTGCCGTGACCGGTCACCAGGATCATGATCTCTTCGGCATCCATCAGGGTGCCGACGCCCACGGTCAGCGCCAGCTTGGGCACCTGCTCCATGTCGCCACCGAAGAAGCGGGAGTTGGCGATGCGGGTGTCCTCGGTCAGGGTCTTGACCCGGGTGCGGGAGGAGAGGGAAGAGGCCGGTTCGTTGAACGCTATGTGGCCGTCATTGCCGACGCCGCCCATGAACAGGTTGATCTTGCCGTAGGACTTGATCTTGTCTTCATAACGCTTGCACTCGGCCACCAGATCCTCGGCATTGCCGTTGAGGATGTTGATGTTTTCCGGGCGGATATTCACGTGGTTGAAGAAGTTGTTGTACATGAAGCTGTGGTAGCTCTCCGGGTGCTCGGCCGGCAGACCCACGTACTCGTCCATGTTGAAGCTGACCACGTGCTCGAAGCTCACTTCGCCGGCTTGATGCAGTTCGATCAGGCGCTTGTAGGTCGTCAGCGGGGTGCCGCCGGTCGGCAGGCCCAGCACGAAGGGGCGATCGCTGGTCGGCTTGAACGCATTGATGCGGTCAACGATGTAACGGGCAGACCAGAGACCCACTTGGCTGGCGGACTTCAACGGGATCAGGCGCATTTTAGATACCTCTGTACGGGTTGCGGCCGGTCTATCGACGGCAAGGGATTTTAGATGGATTCAAGTTGTTTTATAGCGTAAATAAAGATTGCGAACTAAGCCACATCTATCCGTTACCTTTATCTCTGTTGAGTGATAATGATCACGAATGTTGGTTTATTAATTTGCGCAGCGAAATAAAACCCATAGACTGCCAATCAAGCCTTGATGGCTTATGCGTCGAACGTGATAAGCACTTAATTCTAGAAAAACATCAACTAAGGAGAGGAACCGTGAACATTCTCGGTTATTTACAAAAGATCGGCCGTGCCCTGATGGTGCCGGTAGCGGTATTGCCTGCCGCAGCGATCCTTATGGGGATTGGTTATTGGATTGACCCGAACGGTTGGGGCGGTGGCAGCCCGGTGGCTGCATTCCTGATCAAGGCGGGTGCCGCCATCATCGACAGCATGCCTGTGCTGTTCGCCGTGGGTGTTGCCTATGGCATGTCCAAGGATAAAGACGGCTCTGCCGCGCTGGCCGGTCTGGTCGGTTTCCTGGTGGTCACCACCTTGCTGAGCCCGGGCGCCGTTGCCCAGATCAAGGGTATCCCGGCCGATCAGGTTCCGGCTGCCTTTGCCAAGATCAGCAACCAGTTCGTCGGTATCCTCTGTGGTGTCATCGCCGCCGAGCTGTATAACCGCTTCAGCAGCGTCGAGCTGCACAAGGCGCTGGCCTTCTTCTCCGGTCGTCGTTTGGTGCCGATTGTGACCTCCGTCGTCATGATCGTGGTCTCCTTCATCCTGATGGCCGTCTGGCCGGTTATCTATGGTGGCCTGGTGCACTTCGGTGAATCCATCGTCAGCATGGGCTCCACCGGTGCCGGTATCTACGCCTTCTTCAACCGTCTGTTGATCCCGGTCGGTCTGCACCACGCCCTGAACTCCGTGTTCTGGTTTGACGTGGCAGGCATCAACGACATCCCGAACTTCCTGGGCGGTCAGAGCTCCATCGACGCCGGCAAGGCCGTGGTCGGTACCACTGGTATGTACCAGGCTGGCTTCTTCCCCATCATGATGTTCGGTCTGCCGGGCGCTGCGCTGGCCATCTACCACTCCGCCAAGAAAGAGCACAAAGAGAAAGTTGCATCCATCATGATCGCAGCCGCCTTTGCCGCCTTCTTCACCGGTGTGACCGAGCCGCTCGAGTTCTCCTTCATGTTCGTGGCGCCGGTGCTGTACGTCATCCACGCCCTGCTGACCGGTCTGTCCGTGTTCATCGCCTCCAGCATGCATTGGATCGCCGGTTTCGGCTTCAGTGCCGGCCTGGTGGATATGGTGCTCTCCAGCCGTAACCCGCTGGCTACCCAGTGGTACATGCTGCTGGTGCAGGGCCTAGTGTTCTTCGGCCTCTACTACGCCATCTTCCGTGCCGTCATCGTCAAGTTCAACCTGAAGACTCCGGGTCGTGAAGATGACGAAGCCGTGCCGGTACAGGCTCAGATTACCGACCGCACCGAGCTGGCTCGCCAGTATCTGGAAGTGCTGGGTGGTCAAGATAACCTGGTGACCATCGATGCCTGCATCACCCGTCTGCGTCTGACCCTGAAAGATCGCAGCATCGTGGATGAGCGCAAGCTGAAAGCCCTGGGCGCGGCCGGTGTGGTCAAGCTCGGTGAGCAGAACCTGCAGGTGATTCTGGGCCCCTTGGCCGAAATCATCGCCGGTGAGATGAAATCCCTGCGTTAATCGAGCGCAAGCTCACCTCAAGTCTAAGTCCATTGTTGACATAACTAAGGGCCCCGCTCAGGGGCCCCATATAAAAAAAGCCAAGAAAATCCAACCTTTACTTCAAATGAGAGCAGCAGTTATGAACTTGAAACATTCTCTGTTAGCCATTGCCATGTCTACCGTTTGTGCCGCTCAGGTACAGGCAGCCGATGCCGCCAAGCAAGCCGTGGTCGATTCACTCGCCAGCAACCTGGTCGTCAAGTATGAAGTGGTCACCAACGACGGTGCCAGTGCCGGTCTGGATTGTCAGGCGCTGGGTTCCGAGTGGGCGAGTTGTGGCGTTGCCAAGCTGCACCTGACCAACACCGGTGCGGACGTGACTTCCAAGGATTGGAACATCTACATCCACTCCATCCGCCGCATCCAGCGGGTGGACAACGACCAGTTCACCATCACCCACCTGACCGGCGACCTCTATCGCATGACGCCGACCGACAAGTTCCAGGGCTTTGCCAAGGATGCTGCGGTCGAAGTGCCGCTGGTGGTGGAGTACTGGGTGCTGTTTGAAAGCGACATCATGCCGAACTGGTACGTCGCCACCGAGGGCGCCGAGCCCAAGGTGATCGCCAGCATGACCAACATCGAAGATGCCACCAGCTACGAGAAGCCGATGCCGGCCGACGGCTGGAAGCGCACCAAGGATGACAAGAACATCCTGATGAACAGCGAGACCCGTTTCGCTGCCAATCAGGCCAGCACGCTGCTGCCGGCCAGCAAGATCGACGACCAGATCATGCCGACCCCGCTCAAGCAGGTGGTGAAGGCGGGTCCGCAGGTCGATCTCTCCAGCATCAAACTCAACGCGCTGGATCTGCCGACCGACCGTGCCGAAGCCATCAAGGCGTCACTGACCAAGCTGGGTGTTACCCTCTCCGACACCGGCTACCCAGTGACCATCAAGCTCGGCAGCAAGGTCAAGCAGGCCGAAGGCTATGACATGAACATCGGCTCGCAGGGCGCGCTGATCCAGGGCCACGACATCGACGGCGCTTTCTGGGGCGCGCAATCCCTGATCTCCCTGCTGGGGGTCAACGACAAGCTGATCAGCCAGATGGCGGTCGAGGATGCCCCGCGCTTCGAATACCGCGGCATGCAGACCGACGTGGCCCGCCACTTCCGTGGCCCGGAAACCCTGCGCAAGCTGATCGACCAGATGTCGTCCAAGAAGCTCAACACCCTGCACCTGGGCCTGACCAACGATGAAGGCTGGCGCATCGAGATCCCGGGCCTGCCGGAGCTGACCGACGTCGGCAGCGAACGTTGCCACGATCTGTCCGAAACCAAGTGCATCCTGCCACAGCTGGGTTCAGGCCCGACCAGCGACAACATGGGTAGCGGTTTCTACACCAAGTCCGACTATATCGACCTGGTCCGTTACGCCAAGGCGCGTGGTGTGACCGTGATCCCCGAGGTCAACATGCCGGCGCATGCCCGTGCCGCCGTGGTCTCCATGGAGGCGCGTTACAAGCGGCTGATGGCCGAGGGTAAAGAGCAGGAGGCGAACCAGTACCGTCTGCTCGATCCGGCCGACACCTCCAACATCACCTCGGTCCAGTTCTACGACAAGATGTCCTTCATCAACCCTTGCCAGCCGGGCTCTTCCGCCTTCGTGGCCAAGGTCATGGATGAAGTCGGCGCCATGCACAAGGCCGCCGGCCAGCCGCTGACCGTCTGGCACTACGGTGGTGACGAGGCGAAGAACATCATGATCCGCGATGGTTACCAGGATCCGGCCGTCACCAAGAAAGAAGATCTGGTGGCCTGGAAGGGCAACACCGACTGGAGCAAGCAGGACAAGCCGTTCGGCAAGTCCCCGCTGTGCCAGAAGATGATCGACGAGGGCAAGATCAAGAGCGTAGACGAACTGATGGTCTACTACGCGAAGGAAGTTGCCAAGATGGTCAAGGCGGATGGCTACTCCACCCTGATGGCGTGGGAAGATGGCCTGAAGTACGCCGACGGCGCCAAGGATTTCGCCACCGACAAGACCCAGGTCAACTTCTGGGAAACCCTCTACTGGGGCGGCTTCAACAACGCGATGGCGTGGGCGCACAAGGGTTATGACGTGGTGCTGTCCAACCCGGATTACCTCTACCTGGACTTCCCGAACGAGGTGCATCCGGCCGAGCGTGGCTACTACTGGGCGACTCGCTTCACCGACACCCGCAAGTTGTTCAACTTCGCCCCGGAAAACCTGCCGCAGAACGCCGAGACCTCGGTTGACCGCGACGGCAATGCCTTCGTGGCCAAGGGTGACCAGGATCCCGTCAAGTTCAAGGGCATGTCCGGTCAGCAGTGGGGTGAAACCGTGCGTACCGATGCCCAGTACGAGTACATGGTCTACCCGCGGATCTTCTCAGTGGCCGAGCGTGCCTGGCACAAGGGTGGCTTCGAGCTGGATTATGTGAAGGGTCGCGAGTTCTCCGGCGAGACCAAGCATGTCAACAAGGCCACTCTGGACAAGGAGTGGAACCAGTTCGCCAACCTGCTGGGTCAGCGTGAGCTGGCGAAACTGGAAGCCTACGGCGTCGAGTATCGCCTCTCGGTACCGGGTGCCAAGGTCGTCGACGGCAAGCTGGAAGCGAACGTGGATCTGCCGGGTCTGCCCATCCAGTACAGCCTGGATGGCAAGAGCTGGAGCGCCTATGACGCCGCGGCCAAGCCGAGCGTGAACGGCAAGGTCTACCTGCGTACCACCAGCTTCGATGGCAAGCGCACCAGCCGCGTCACCGAACTGAACTGATAGCTGTCAACCGCTAACACCAGGCGGGTCGCAAGACCCGCCTTTCCCAAGGCCGATATGTCATCGGTTTTGGGAAAGGTTGACTGTGCGTGTGAGCCTTTGTTGTGTGTGTGTATTGTCTGTTTTTCATCACTTGTGACCCCGCCTGGTGCGGGGCTTTTTTTGCCCGCGTTTTGCCGGCGTCGTCGTCGGGGTAGATCAGAGAGGGTCTTCGGGCCGGTCGATATCCTGCACGCAGCCGGGATCATCCAGCGTCAGGTAGATCAGGCGGTCGGCGTGGCGATCGAGCACCGGCTTGGCGCCTTGCTCACCAGAGAGGCGGGCCAGCTCGGGCAGCAGATCGGCGGGAAAGCTGACGGGATGCCCCTGCTGGCCCTGGTAGAGGGGCCGCACCAGCGAGTGACCCTGCTGGGCAGCCTGCAAGGCCAGCAGACTGGTACGGGAGAGATGGGGCATATCGGCCAGCGCCACCAGCAGACTCTGGATGGGCCAATCCTGGGCGAGCAGGGTGCGGACGCCGTGGGCCAGGCTGTCACCCATGCCGCCATCTGCCGGCACCTGGGTGATCAGGGCACCCGTCGGCGCCAGCAGCTGGCGTAATGCCTCGTCTCGCTGCCTGAGCACCACCAGCACGCGGTCATGGCAGAGGAGCAGGGTGGCGAGGGTGCGCAGGATCAGGGGCGGGGAGCCTGCGAGGCGCTTGTCGCTGCCGTAGCGACGGGAGAAGCCGGCGGCCAGCAGCAGGGCTATCCGCTCAGGCCGCATCTTGGCGAAGCCTCAGGCGAATGCCATGACGGGCGGCGATCACCTCGGCCAGGGTGGCGATGGCGATCTCGATCGGGGCCTTGCTGCCGATCGGCAGCCCGATAGGCGCATGGATCCTGTCGAGCCGCTCCCGGCTGATCTCGCCGATGCGCTGCAATCGCTCCAGGCGGCGCTCGCTGGTGCGCACCGAGCCCATGGCGCCCAGATAGAAGGCCTCTGATTCCAGTGCCGCCATCAAGCCGGCATCGTCGATCCTGGGATCGTGGGCCAGGGCGAGCACGGCGCTCCGGGCCGTGACATGACGCTCGACGAAACGCTCGGGGTCACACCACTCCACCGCTATGCCGCCCTGCTCCGGCCCCCAGTGCCAGTCGGGGCGATATGCCTCGCGGGTGTCGCACAGCAGCACCTCGAAGCCAGCGGCCTGTCCCAGTCTGGCCACCTGCTCGCTCACCTGACTGATCCCCAGCAGCAGCAGGCGCCAGCGCTGGGCATAGCTCAGCCGCACCCGGCCTGGCTCCTCTTGCTCGCCCTGCATCTCGTCGGCCAGATAGGAGCGCCCCCCCTGATCAAGCCGCACCTCCCGCACGAAGGGGAGGGCACCTTGCAGCCTGCTCAGCCACTCGTTCAGATCCGCGACGGCCTCGTCCCCTGAGAGGCGTTCGACCAACAGCCGGATGCGGCCGCCGCACGGCAGCTCGAACTCGCTGCCATCGGGGGCCAGATGGGATCCATAGTCCAGCAGGCTCAGGGGCGAGTCATACTCCCCCCTGGCCAACATGGCGACGAAGGCATCCTCGATGCAGCCGCCGGAGATGGAGCCGCTGCGGCGGCTGCCGTCGGTGGCGAACAGGGCCCCTTGCGGGCGGGGAGCCGAGCCGTAGGTCGCCACTATGCTGCACAGCCAGATAGATTTTCCTTGAGCGAGCCAGGCGAGGCTCTGACGCAGCACCTCCAGCTGACCGCTACTCATCGTGCGCCTCGACGATCTCCTTCTTGAGCGCCTCGATGTCGCTTGCACTCAGGGTGGAGGGCTGATGGGCCCAGGTCTGGCGCAGGAAGTTGACCAGATCCGCCAGTTGCTGCTCGTTGAGCTCCTTGGCGTAGCTTGGCATGGGGGCGAAGCGCTCGGTCTGGCTGTAGCTCTGGGCCGGGATCCCGCGCAGCAGCACCGCCAGGGTGTTGGTCGGGGTCGCCTGATCCAGGGTGGCGTTGGTGTACATGGATGGCGTCACGTTCGGCTTGCCCTGACCCTCCTGGCCGTGACAACCGGCGCAGTAGTCCCGGTAGAGCCCATAGCCGGGGTGCGCCCTATCCAGGGTGACTTGCTTGGGCTCCGGCACCGGCAGCGGGGTGTCGCTGCCGAGCAGGTAGCTGGTGACGGCGTGCATGTCTTCGTCGGTCAGGTAGGCGAAGCTCTTCTCGACCACGGGGTACATGCCGGCGAAGACGCCGCCCTTGACCGAGTAGCCCTTGCGCAGCAGCCGGGTCAGGGAGTCATGGGTCCAGCCCTGGCGCCTGAGCTCGGTGGCGGTGATCTCCGGGGCCATCACCCCCTCGATCATGGCCCCTTTCAGGTAGCCGGAGTCGTCCATCGCCATGAAGGTATCCCGCGGCGTGTGGCATTCGCCACAGTGCCCCAGCCCATCCACCAGGTAGCGGCCACGATTCCAGTTGCTGCTCTTGGCCGGATCCGACTGGAAGGCGCTGTCCTCATGGGCCACCAGGTTCCAGAACACCAGGCCGGTGCGCACGTTGAAGGGGAAGCCGACCTCGTTGTCACGGTTCGGGGTGGCGGCCGGTTTGGTCTGCATGAAGTAGGCGTAGAGCGCCTTCATGTCCTCATCCGTGACCAGGTGGTAGGAGGTATAAGGCATGGCGGGATAGAGGCGTCCCTTGGGGGCGCTGCCGTTGTGCATCACCTCATAAAAATCCTGATAGCTGTAGCTGCCTATCCCCTGGGCCTTGTCGGAGCTGATGTTGGTGGAGTAGATGACGCCGAAAGGCGTCTTGAACGCCAGTCCACCGGCATACTTCTGGCCACCTTCGGCGGTGTGGCAGGCGGCGCAGTCGCCGACCTTGGACAGGTATTCTCCCTGTGCCACCTGCGGATCCTGGGCGTCGGCCGCAGACACTGTGCCTGTGCCGAGCAAGAGTGCGAATGCGAGTCCGGAGAGCATCATGTGCGTACTACCCCCTCCGAGATCAACATGGCCTTGACCCCCTCGTAATACTTCTTGTAACCGGTGCAGCGGCAGACGTGATCTTTAAGCGCACCCTCTATGGTGGATTCGAGGTCGGCCATGGCCACCGGCTGCTTGCGCAGCCGCTCCAGCAGCACTGTGGTCTCGTTGACGAAGCCGGAGGTACACCAGCCGCACTGGAAGGAGAAGTGATCGAGGAAGGTCTTCTGCACCGGGCTCAGGGCGATGATCTTGCCCAAGTTGTTACGCTTGGCGTGGCCTTCCACCGTGCGTATGCGCTGGCCATTGAAGCGGCCAACCCCGTTGACGCAGGTGCGCACGCTCTCGCTGCTGCCATCCGCCCCGTCGACGACTATGGTGCAGGCATGACAGACGCCGATGCCACAGCCGAACTTGGTGCCGGTCAGGTTCACATACTCGTGCAGGAAGTCGATCATCATGGTGTTGTCATCCACTTCGAGCGGGCCAATGAGACGGTCGTTGATGGTCATGTTTACGGTGATCATTGGATGGCCTTCTGAATGTCGGTTGCAGTCACGGGAAGATGATAGAAGCGGGTGCCGGTCGCCTGATAGATGGCTTCGACCAGGGCGGCGACCACGGGGATCATCACCACTTCGCCAATGCCCTTGGTGGCATCGGTCGGCGAGAGGGGTTCCAGCAGGGTGTGGGTCAGGTTCCAGACTGGCAGCTGGTGCGCCAGGGGCACCTGATAGCGGTTCAGGTTCCAGGTGCCGTTGCCCGGCCCTTCCTGGCCTGACGGCAGATATTCATAGAGGGCATGACCGACGCCCATGGCCAGGCCGCCCTGGATCTGGCCTTCCACCAGTTCGGGGACTATGACCCGACCGGCGTCCAGCCAGCTGTGGGCGGACAGTATGTGCACCTTGCCCGAGCCCTTCTCCAGCGCGATCTCGACCAGGGTGGCGCAGGGGGCGTAGTAGGTCACCATGGCGTTGTTCAGGTTGGTACTGGGGTAGTGGGCCTGGGTGCGATCGAGCAGCTGGTAGCCGTTGGCATCGGCCTGTGCGCGCTGCGCGTTGCTGGCGCCGTCACCGTAGCGCAACGCCAGCGCATCTATGGGCAGGCGCTGGCTCTGACCCTCGATGGTGAAGTCGCACTCGGCCCAGGCCCAGCGATTGAAGCTGTGCACCATGGCACCGGTGATGAGGCCGTTGGCGTGGGCATGAGCCGCCAGCAGGGAGAGCGGCAACGGCGGCATGCCACGGGTCGTCAACCCCGCTGGGGTCCAGCTCGCCTCGCTGGCGGGGCCCAGGTCCAGACCGGCCTGACCGACGAAGAACTGCTTGCGCCAGATGGCGGCCGCCGCCGGCCAGAGCGTCTGCTCGAACAGGATGCGGGCCGCCGCCACAGTGGCGTGACTCTGGAAGTAGGAGGAGATGGAGGCCGAGGAGGCCTGCGGAATGGCCAGCGTCCAGCGCGGGTTCTTCTGCATCTCGTCCTGGCGTTCCTGGGAGATGGTGTAGGGGTTATCGGTCTCGACCAGCTTGAAGCTCTCCCAGAGCGCGATTTCGGCGAGATCTATGGTGTCGGCCGGTTGGCCGAAGTAGCGACTGACGATCTCGGCCTGGGAGGTCTGGATCCCGGTGCCCATCTCCATGCCACTGATCTTGAGGAGGATTTCCCCCTTGCTTGTCAGCTCGACGCAGGCGGAGGGGGCCACGGCGCCGGTGCCATAGTCCTTGGTGGTGATGCTGAAACCCGTGCCGTGCAGGCGGTCCGGGTGCTGGGTCTCGTAAGCCTGCTTCCTGGCCTGACGCTGGGCCCAGATCTCGTGCCGCTCGGCCATCGCCAGGATCTCGGGGTAACGGTTGTTGCCCTGGGGAATGGCGCCCTGGGTATTGGGCTGGCCGGGCTTGATCAGGTTGCGGCGCCGCAGCGCCAGCGGATCCATCTTCAGCAGCGCGGCGGCCTCGTTGATCATCATCTCCATGGCCGCCATGGTTTGCAGGGAGCCGTAGCCGCGCATGGAGCCGCAATCTGGATTTTCGGACGGCAGGGCGACCGCCGTGATGTCGTTCTTGGGCAGGTAGTAGACGCCCTGGATGGCGCTGGCGCCGACGCTGGCCACCGAGCCGGTGAAGTTCAGGCGACCGCCACCGTCAACCGTCATGGAGGAGATCAGGGCGCGGAACTGGCCGCTCTGTTTGTCGAGCACCAGCTTGTTGTGCATGTTGAACGGATGACGCTTGAGGCCACCCTGGAACTGTTCGAAACGATCGTTGGCCAGGCGCACCGGGCCGTCACCATAAATGGTCGCGAGCAGGCCATAGAAGGGGAATATGGTGTGATCCTTGGCCCCGAAGCCACCGCCGATGAAGGGGGAGTGCACCACCAGCTTGTCGACCTTGCCTGCCAGCGGCCCCTTGGCCAGCATCTCGGCAGCCTGGTAGTAGAAGTCGTGAGGGGACTGGGTGCTTATCACCAGGTGCATGGTGCGCGCCTTGGCGTCGAACCAGCCGTTGAAGTTTTCCGGCTCCATCATCATGGGTTCGATGAACTGGGTCTGATAGCTGCGATCCAGCACCAGGGCGTCCTCGGCCTCCAGCTCCTTGTGCACCAGCTCGGCCTGATACATCCCCTGTTCACCCGCGTTGCCATCGGCTTTGGCCGTCGGCCACACCGGCTGGTGGCTGACGATGGCCGGGAAGAAGAGCCCGTTCTTCAAGGTACTGTACTGGTCGCTCATGCCGAGCTTGCCCTCGATCCGGATGATGCGCCAGCAGGCCCAGGGATCGCGGGTGGTGGCGACCAGCGGCATTACCTCACCGTAACGGATCACCTTGTCGTTGAATTGCAGGATCTGCTTGGCCCGGTTGAAGGTGGCGAAGTCCTGGAAGATCAGCATGGCGGCCGCATGACCCAGATAATCCGGGGTGGCCCCTTCGCTCACCATCATGTTGATGCCGTAGAAGGAGGGCAGCTCGACGCCGTCGCGCACCAGATCGGCGGCGGTGACGACCCGAACCGGTTGGGCATTGGCAGGCAGCATGGAAAGATCCAGCCCCAGATAGACGCGATCCGCCTTGTCGACCCGGATCAGCAGCGCATGTTGTTGCTGGGACGGCCAGCCGGCCAGATCCTGAGCGCGATAGTCCCGGCTGTAGATCTTCTGACCGGTCACCTTGGCCAGGCCGTCGCTGCGGAACTTGACCTTGCCGCCCTGCTTCCATTGGCCGAGCAACTCGGGATCGAAGATCTCGTCTTCCATACCGGACAGCGAGAGGTTGGCGAGGAGGGGGGCGCTGTAGACGGCGATGCCGGCGATGACGCACTGCTTGATGAATTCACGTCTTGATAAGGGATAGGACATGGTTCAGCTACCTGTGTGAGGATGAGGCGAGCGGATCGGGGGAGCGAGGAGGGACAGGTGCTGTCGGTCATCTTCCTTGATGTCGCTGCAGAAAATGATAAATAGAATACTAAGGATTGAGTGGTTTGGAAAATTAATTGTTGCATCTTATGTTGAGTTGATGCGATTTGTCAGAATAATAAGCTGACTTATGTGGTGTTTGATTTGTATTTTTGAGCTTTTGTATTGGAACTGTCGTGATAAAAGTATTTTGTGTGTACTCACAATAGACCATTTAATTCTAGACCCATATGAATTGATCTATTTTAGGATCTACCCGGATGAGACTAAGCCGCGCGAGGTTTCGCGGGGAAGCTTGTCGGCCCCAGCACAAATGGGGCCTGGTGGCGCGGCCCACTTGCCGTGGCGGCAAATTCCTGTTGAGCCTCATGGATGAATAGTGGATCATTGACGGTTTCTAAGCGGGGGCGCGCGGTTGCCCCACGAGCTGAGACATTCGAGGTGAATTCATGACCGAGGCGAGCAGCCCAACCAACTTTATCCGTCAGATCATCGATGAAGATCTGGCCAGCGGTAAGCACAAGAGCGTGCATACCCGTTTCCCACCCGAGCCGAACGGTTATCTGCATATCGGCCACGCCAAGTCCATCTGCCTGAACTTCGGCATCGCCCGCGACTACCAGGGCCAGTGCAACCTGCGCTTCGATGACACCAACCCGGCGAAGGAAGACATCGAGTTCGTGGAGTCCATCAAGCAGGACGTGCAGTGGCTCGGCTTCCAGTGGAGCGGCGAGATCTGCTACTCCTCCGACTATTTCGACAAGCTGCACGGCTACGCCATCGAGCTCATCGAGAAGGGTCTTGCCTATGTGGACGAGCTCTCCCCCGAGCAGATGCGCGAGTACCGTGGCACCCTGACCGAAGCCGGCAAGAACAGCCCGTTCCGCGATCGCAGCGTCGAAGAGAACCTGGCGCTGTTTGCCAAGATGAAGAACGGCGAGATGGCCGAGGGCAGCGCCTGCCTGCGCGCCAAGATCGACATGGCTTCACCTTTCATGGTGATGCGCGATCCCGTCATCTATCGCATCAAGTTTGCCCACCACCACCAGACCGGTGACCAGTGGTGCATCTATCCGATGTACGACTTCACCCACTGCATCTCGGACGCCCTGGAGGGGATCACCCACTCCCTGTGCACCCTGGAGTTCCAGGACAACCGCCGTCTGTACGACTGGGTGCTGGACAACATCAGCATCGACTGCCACCCCCGTCAGTACGAGTTCTCCCGCCTGAACCTCGAATACACCGTCATGTCCAAGCGCAAGCTGAACCTGCTGGTGACCGAGGGGCACGTCAGCGGTTGGGACGATCCGCGCATGCTGACCGTCTCCGGTCTGCGCCGCCGTGGCTACACCCCGGCCTCCATCCGCGAGTTCTGCAAGCGCATCGGCGTGACCAAGCAGGACAACATCGTCGAGATGAGCATGCTGGAAGCCTGTATCCGCGACGATCTCAACGAGAACGCCCCGCGTGCCATGGCCGTGCTGCACCCGCTCAAGGTAGTCATCGAGAACCTGGCGGGCGACGAGGTGCTGACCGCACCGGCGCACCCGAACAACGCCGAGATGGGCAGCCGCACGCTTCCCTTCAGCCGCGAGATCTTCATCGACGAGGCGGACTTCAAGGAAGAGGCGAACAAGCAGTTCAAGCGCCTGGTGCTGGGCAAGGAAGTGCGCCTGCGCAACTCCTATGTCATCAAGGCCGAGCGGGTCGAGAAGGATGCGGAAGGCAAGGTGACTTGCGTCTACTGTTCCTACGATCCCGAGACCCTGGGCAAGGATCCGGCCGATGGCCGCAAGGTGAAGGGGGTGATCCACTGGGTCAGCGCCACTCACTCCCTGCCGGCCGAGATCCGTCTCTACGATCGTCTGTTCAAGATGCCGAATCCCGCTGCCGAGGATGACTTCGAGGCGGCGCTCAACCCGGATTCGCTGGTGATCATCGCCGGTGCCCGGGTCGAGGCCTCCCTCAAGGATGCCAAGCCGGAGTTTGCCTACCAGTTCGAGCGTGAAGGCTACTTCTGTGCCGACAACAAGCTCTCCAGCCCGGAGCACCTGGTGTTCAACCGCACCGTTGCCCTGCGCGACGTCTGGGGCAAGACCGAAGGCTGATGCGAGAAGGGCAGGGGAGATCCTGCCCATCGCCCGCCCCTTGCGGACACAAAAAAGCCAGCATCATGCTGGCTTTTTCATTGCTGCGCGCGGGCCGACGGCGTTATTCGTCGTGCTTGCAGTCGCCGTTCGCGCAGTGGCCATAGAGATAGAGGCTATGGTTGGTCAGGCGGATGTTGTGCACCTTGGCGATGTCGCGCTGACGCTGCTCGATCACCTCGTCGGAGAACTCGATCACCTTGCCACAATCGAGGCAGACCAGGTGGTCATGATGCTCCTGGGTAGCCAGCTCGAACACCGACTTGCCGCCTTCGAAGTGGTGACGGGTGACGATACCTGCATCATCAAACTGGTTGAGAACGCGATAGACGGTAGCGAGACCAATCTCCTCACCCTGATCGATCAGCCGTTTATACAGATCTTCCGCACTGGTGTGCTGGCAGTCCGGCTGTTGCAGGATTTCCAGGATTTTGACGCGGGGCAAGGTGATCTTGAGCCCGGCCTTTTTTAACGCTTGGTTGTTGTCTGCCATATTCTATTAATTCGCATTCTCGAAGGTGTGGTTATTCTGATTGACTGCCGAAGGAATGGCAACCACGAACTCGTATGGCCTGTCATTATAGGTCGTAGCCAAGTTAAAAATAAACCCAGCAATTCAAGGGCTTTAGCATGTTCAGCCCCCTTGGAGGATAAATATACCCCGCAGTGGCTAGGCTTGCTCCGCCCGGAAATGTTGATACTATGTAATTTCTCTATTGTCTGGTCGGATGAGATCCATGGATTGGCTTTTTGGCAACGCGGCCTGGGTGCGCCACGCCCTCAACGCCTGGCCTCCCTTCTGGGGAGCCGGCATCAACATCGAAACCCTGAGCCCCGATTTTCGCTTCTGTCGGGTCACCCTGAAATCCCGCTGGTGGAACAAGAATGCCAACCGGACCCAGTTCGGCGGCAGCATGTTCGCCATGACGGACCCCATCTATCCGCTGATGCTGATGGGCCATTTCAAGAACCGCTATTACGTCTGGGACAAGGCGGGCAGCATCAACTACATCAAGCCGGGCAAGGGGATGCTGGTGGCGGAGTTCACCCTGACCGACGCCAAGCTGGCGTCGATCGTGGCGGCCACCGAGCGCGGAGACAAGCACTTCCCCGAGTTTGAGGTAACAGTGCAGGACAAGGGGGGCGAGCTGGTGGCCCAGGTCAAGCGCACCCTCTACGTGCGCGCCAGACCGGAACACAGAGCGACCGAGTAGGCCACCTGCTGAGGCGAGAGTCAGAAACAACAAGGGCCCCAGCGGGGCCCTTGTTGTCAGAGGAGGTGGATCACTCCAGCTCGCTCAGGCACATCTCTTCGTGCAACTGCTTGCACCAGCCCTTGACGCGCTCGGCGGTCAGCTCCGGCTGGCGATCCTCGTCGATACCCAGACCGACGAAGTGCTTGTCATCGACCAGGGCCTTGGAGGCTTCGAACTCGTAGCTCGCGGTCGGCCAGTTGCCGATGATGATGGCGCCTTTGGCCTCGACGATGTCGCGCAGGGTGCCCATGGCATCGAGGAAGTACTCGGCATAGTCTTCCTGATCGCCGCATCCGAAGATGGCGACCAGCTTGTTGGTGAAGTCGATCTCTTCCAGCTCGGGGAAGAAGTCATCCCAATCGGCTTGGGCTTCGCCGTAGTACCAAGTCGGGATACCGAACATCAGCAGATCGAAGCTGTCGATGTCGGCCTTGCTGCTCTTGGCAATGTCACGGACTTCAATCAGTTGTTTGCCCAGTTCTTTCTGGATCATCTTGGCGACAGCTTCGGTATTACCGGTATCGCTGCCGAAAAACAGACCTACACTAGCCATAGTGTTTAGTTACCCGTATTTGGTGTTAATGCTTAACGGTCAGATTGCGATGCCTGCTGCAAAAGCAGACTCAATCTGTTGCTTCAGGATAGATTGGATCAGCTCGGCTCGGCTGACGTTCTGTTGTAACGCAAGTTGGTTCAGGCGCTCCAGCAACTCGGCCTCCACCTTTAACTCTACCCGTTTCAGGCCGTTCTCCCGATCGCGCTTGAGCTGATTGCGCTTGTTGATCTTGAGTTGGGTCTCACGGGGGAGTGGATTGGTCTTTGGCCTGCCGGGGCGCTTCTCAGTTGCGAACAGATCCAGTGTTGTTCGATCAGTTTGCTGTTTGGCCATACATCACAGATGAAAAGTAGTTAGCCGATCCCTGAGCCTTCCCAGCCCATTTCGATCAGCCCCTTGGCGACAAAACCCGCGCAACCCAGAAACAGAACCAGCCAGACGATGAGACGACCGAAGCGGGGCACGTTGCCGCGTTTGAGCACGTCGTGAATGGCCAGACCAATCAGCAGGAAGATGGCCACGAAGAACAGCTTCAGGCCCAGACTCTCGATCAGATCGATATGTTCACTCAGCATGGATTGCGCGCACTCCTTATGACGGGCGCACTATATCACAAAGGATTTGAAACTGTTAACCGCCTGTCGACAGGAAATCCACAACCAATTTGTTGAACAACACCGGCTTTTCGGCGTGCAGCCAGTGACCGGTTCCGGCGATGACGCGGGCCTTGGCGGCCGGGAATTGTGCCATCACAGTCTCGGTATATTGGGGCTGCACATAGTCGGAATCGCCCCCCTTGATGAACAGGGTCGGCCCCTCGAAGCGGGTCTGGTCGTCGGGCCAGCCCATGATGTTGGCGTAGTTGCGCTCCAGCGCCGGCACATTGAAGCGCCAGCCCCAACCGGACTCCCCCTTGGCGAAGGACTTGAGCAGGAACTGACGCACGCCGGGGATCTCGATGTACTGGGCCAGCAGGGCCTCGGCCTCGGCACGGCTCTGAGGCGGATTGGCCAGTGTGGCGTTGAGCCCGGCGAACACATTCTGGTGACGGGCATGGGGGTAGGCCACCGGGGCTATGTCGGCCACCACCAGCCGGCCGACCCGCGCGGGGGCCTGCTTGGCGACCTGCATGGCGACCTTGCCGCCCATGGAGTGACCGACTATCGCCACCTGATCCAGCGCCAGATGATCCAGCAGGGCGATCACATCCGCCGCCTGCTGCGGGTAGCTCATCTCGTCCGAGTGAAAGGAGGCGCCATGATTGCGCAGATCCAGGCTGATGACCCTGTATTGCTCACTGAGCGGACGGGCCAGCAGGCCGAGGTTGTCCAGGCTGCCGAACAGGCCGTGGATCAGGACGACGGCAGGGCCCTGGCCCTGTTCCTTGAAATGCAAAAGCTGATTGTGTTGCAAAATAACACCTTATCGGTCGTGGGCTGTTTCGCCAGATTCTTAACGCACTGAAAGAAAAGGATTTCATTCTCTTGGGCTGGTCTCTCTTGTGGTTTTTTTCCAAAAAGACGACCCCGGGATCCCTTATCAGTGCGGGGGATCACACACTTGGACCCGCATTATGCCGTATTCTCGATGAGATTCATGCACATCTGCCAGCCACTCCCTTGGGCTGCCGGGTTTGCCTATGTATAATCGCCGCATCCGAATTTCGACGAGTCCAGCGCATCCCTATGAAAACCATCGAGCTTGATGACGATCTCTACTTCTATATCGCCAGCCAGACCCGGCACATCGGCGAGAGTGCCTCCGATATCCTGCGCCGTCTGCTGGAACAGCCCTCCCACATTGCCGTGCCTGTGGTCGAGCCCGTGGCGGCCCCCCAGCCGCGTGTGGTCGCCGATGCCGTGGGGTTGCAGGCCCTGCTCGACTCGGGTGAGCTGCAAAGAGAAGAGAAGTCCATCAACCGCTTCATGCTGGTGCTGAGTAGCCTCTACCGGGACAACCCGGAGAGTTTCACTCAGGCGACCGAGATCAAGGGGCGCAAGCGCGTCTATTTCTCGCGGGACCCCGAGGCGCTGCGTGCCAGTGGCAGCACCACCAAGCCCAAGCAGGTGCCGGATACCCCGTTCTGGGTGATCACCAACACCAACACCAGTCGCAAGCAGAACATGGTGGCCCAGCTGATGACCAGCATGGGTTACGATGAAGTCTTGACCGCTCAGGTGTGCGGCACCGTTTAACGCATCAAAGACTCAGGCCTTGCCGGGCAAGGCCTCATGCAAGGAAAACGCCATGGCACAGCATCCCCACGCCGGTCAGCCGGCCCGTCTCAGCGACTTGACCAACATTCCCCGTCTGGTCAGCGCTTACTACCTCAACAAGCCGGACATGAGCCGCCCCGAGCAGCGGGTGGCCTTCGGCACCTCCGGCCACCGCGGCAGCGCCCTGCACAACGCCTTCACCGAATCCCACATCCTGGCGGTGACCCAGGCGCTGGTGGAGTATCGCCAGCAGGCCGGCATCACGGGCCCGCTGTTTGTCGGCATGGATACCCACGCCCTCTCTGAATCTGCCTTCGCCAGCGCGGTCGAAGTGCTGGCGGCCAACGGCGTCGAGACCCGCATCCAGACCGGCCTCGGTTTCACACCGACCCCGGTCATCTCCCACGCCATTTTGCGCCACAACGCCAGCAAGCCGGCGGCCCTGGCCGATGGGGTGGTGATCACCCCGTCCCACAACCCGCCGGAAGACGGTGGCTTCAAGTACAACCCGCCCCACGGCGGCCCCGCCGAAGGGGAGATCACCAAGTGGGTGGAGGACAGGGCCAACGCCATCCTGGAGGCGAACCTCGCCGGGGTGAAACGGATGCCGTTCGCCGAGGCCCTCAAGAGCGCCCTGGTGGTCGAGCACGACTACGTCACCCCCTATGTGGACGATCTGGAAAATGTGCTGGATCTGGCGGCCATCAAGCGGGCCGGCATCAAGATCGGGGTCGATCCCCTGGGTGGCTCCGGCGTGGCCTATTGGGACGTGATCGCCAAGCGCTATGAGCTCGACATCGAGGTAGTCAACTATCGCGTCGATCCCACCTTCTCCTTCATGACCCTGGACAAGGACGGCAAGATCCGGATGGATTGCTCAAGCCCCTTCGCCATGGCCGGCCTCATCGCCCTGAAAGACAAGTTCGACATCGCGCTCGGAAACGACCCTGACTACGATCGCCACGGCATCGTCACCAAGTCCGGTCTGATGAACCCGAACCACTACCTGGCGGTGGCCATCCAGTACCTGTTCACCCACAGAACCGGCTGGCCCAAAACGGCCGCGGTCGGCAAGACGCTGGTCTCCTCCTCGATGATCGATCGGGTGGCGGGCGAGATTGGCCGCACCCTGAAAGAGGTGCCGGTCGGCTTCAAGTGGTTCGTCGATGGCCTCTACAGCGGCGAGTTCGGCTTCGGCGGCGAGGAGAGCGCGGGTGCCTCCTTCCTGCGCAAGGACGGCAGCGTCTGGACCACCGACAAGGACGGTTTCATCCTGGCCCTGCTGGCCGCCGAGATCCTGGCCGTGACCGGCAAGGATCCCCAGGCCCACTACGACGCCCTGGAGGCCAAGTTCGGCCGCTCCAGCTACCGTCGCATCGATGCCCCGGCCAACAGCGCGCAAAAAGCGGTGCTCTCCAAGCTGGATCCGGCATTGGTTGAAGCCTCCACCCTGGCCGGTGACCCCATCCTCGCCAAGCTGACCCGCGCGCCCGGCAACGACGCCGCCATCGGTGGCCTCAAGGTGGTGACCGAGCACGGCTGGTTCGCGGCGCGCCCCTCCGGCACCGAGTCCATCTACAAGATCTACATGGAGAGCTTCAAGGGCGAGGCACACCTGGATCTGATCCAGCAGGAGGCCCAGCTGATCGTCTCCGCCGCCCTGGCCAAGGCCGGCGTCTGACCTAGCGGATCGCCAGATCCTGAATAAAAAGAGGAGCCCTGGTGGCTCCTCTTTTTTTATGCATCCTGTTGGCTATTCAAGCCATTCGTCTCGCGGGTCAGTCATTGCTGGCCTTGCCGGTGCTCGCCTTGCGGACTTGCCAGCGTTTGAAGAAGGAGCGCGTCGGCAGCTTCATCAGGAACAGGGAGAGCAGGATCACCCCGATGCCGAGCCACTGACGCCCGTCCAGGGTCTCACCCACCATCAGCACCCCCAGCGACACCGCCACCATGGGATTGGTGAGGGCCAGCATGCCCATCACCTCGGGGCCATGGCGCTTGAGGCCCCACAGCCAGGCCCAGTAGGCCAGCGCCGTGTTGAGCAGGATCAGCCAGGCAAAGGCGGGGGCACTCGCCAGCCGGGGTATCGGCATGGGGCCCGCCAGCCACCAGGCCAGCGGGATCAGCATCAGCCCCCCCAGCAGCAGCTGCCAGGCGGTGAGGGCCAGCAGATCGCTCACCGGCCAGCGCTGCATCCAGCGGCTGGACTGGCCGATGAGCAGGGTGGCGAGCAGGGCGCAGCCCACGCCGATGGGATCCAGATTGGCGGAGGGGTTGAGCAGCAGGAGCACTCCCGCCAGCCCCATCAGCCCCAGCAGCAGCCATTTCAGGCTCGGCCGTTTGCCATCCTGCAACCAGGCCAGCCCCATCAGGATCAGCGGCAGGGTCGCGCCCAGGGTACCCGCCACGGCGCCCGGCAGGCGGAAGGCGGCCACGAACAGCAGGGCGAAGAAGGCGGTGATGTTGCAAAACGCCAGCAGGAACTGCCTGCTCCAGATCAGCGGCGGTCGGCGGGGATGCAGCACCAGCAGCAGCAGGCCGGCGGGCAAGGCGCGCCACACCGCCACCCAGTAGGGGGAGTAGTCGGTCAGGTAGAGGCTGACCAGGGCATAGGTGCTGCCCCAGAGCAGGGGGGCGAGCAGGGCAATCAGCAGTGGCATGGCTATCTCATGGACAAGTATCTTCAAGTAAAGATAAATTAGCCGCGAGTTGGTTTATTATCAAGTATCTTTACGAAAAGATAATGGAGTCTGGATGGACAGTGATCATGTAGACCTGCTGCTGGCGCAGTGGGCCCGGCAGAGACCGGATCTCGACTGCTCGCCCATGGGCGTGCTGGGGCGAGTGGCGCGCATGGCGGCGATCGCCGGGCGCGAGGTGAATGAGGAGCTCAAGGAGTGCGGCCTGCTGGGCTCCGACTTCGACATCCTGGCGACCCTGCGCCGCGCCGGCGAGCCGCTCACGCCGACCCAGCTCTACCAGTCCGCCATGCTGACCTCGGGGGCCATGACGGCCCGGCTCGACAAGCTGGCCGAGCGGGGCCTGATCGAGCGACAGGCGGCCCCGAGCGACAGGCGCAGCCTGCTGGTCTGCCTGACGGCGGACGGGCATGAGCTGATCGACAGGGCGGTGGAGCGGCACGTGGCGAACGAGCGCCGCCTGCTGGCCCCGTTGACGGACCAGCAGCAGGCGCAGCTGGCCGGCTTGCTCAAGCGCTGGTTGCTGGAAAACGAATGACAAAACGGGCCCAGCGGGCCCGTTTTGGTTGGCGAGTGAAGGGTCTCAGAAACCCCTGGCATCCCTGACCGCCAGACCCAGCTGCCACACCGCCATGGCGTAGTGGGTGCTGTGGTTGTAGCGGGTGATGGCGTAGAAGTTCGGCAGACCGTACCAGTACTGATAACCGGTGCCCACATCCAGGCGCAGCAGGCTCGCCTCGTTGTGATTGCCGAGGGAGCCGGTGGGGACCAGCCCGGCCCCGCGCAGGGAGGAGACGGGGTAGCGAGTCTGGAAGCCGTGCTCATAGCCGGGCAGCTGGCCCTGGCCGCGCACCGCCACCGGTTGTCCCTTCTCCCAGCCATGGGCCTTGAAGTAGTTGGCCACGCTGCCGATGGCATCCACCGGATCCCACAGGTTGGTATGGCCATTGCCGTCGAAGTCCACCGCATAGCTGCGGAAGCTGGACGGCATGAACTGGCCATAGCCCATGGCGCCGGCATAGGAGCCCTGGGGCTCTGCGGGATCCATGCCTTCATCCCGGGTCATCACCAGGAAGGCTTCCAGCTCGCCGGTGAAGAATTCGGCCCGGCGCGGATAGTCGAAGGCCAGGGTCGCCAGCGCATCCAGGATGCGGGTCTTGCCCATCACCCGGCCCCAGCGGGTCTCCACCCCTATGATGCCGACGATGATCTCGGGTGGCACGCCGTAGATCTGCTGCGCCCGGTTGAGCTCGCTCTCGTATTCACGCCAGAAGCTGACGCCGTTTTGCACGTTGTCCGGGGTGATGAACTTGGCGCGATAGCGGTTCCAGGCACCGGTCGGGCCGGTCGGCGGCGTGGTGGTGGGGGCCTGGGCGTCCATCAGCTTGATGATCCAGTCGTAGCGCTGGGCCTGGGCCAGCACCTGATGCAGTTGCGCACTGTCGAAACCGTGCTTCTGCACCATGCGCTGCACGAATCTGTCCACATTGGGGCGATTGGCGAAGTCGCCCTTGCTAACCCCTTGGCTGTAAAGGGGTTTGCTCGGTGGTGTCTGGTTGATGAAGGCGCTCTTTGGCTGTGGCTTGACCACGGGCTTTGGGGCCGGTGTGCTGCTGCAGCCATAAAGCAGGGGGAAGGCGGATAGGGTGAGGACACAGACAAGGCGACGCATAAGGTTCTCGAAGGCCTGAATAAGGAGTGTCGTCATGGTAAGACATTGGCGCCGGTGCGCAAGTGCTCAGTGCATGGCGGGGGGCGCTATTCATCCTTTGATTGATTCGCCGCCAGCGCTTGGTGCCCTTCCTCATCGAAGGGTGTGATAACCGCCCCAGAGCCGGGTCAGGGTGGTGATGCCGCAGAGCAGGGCGAAGCCGTAGGCCAGCGGCCCGAAGGCGCCGGGCCACAGGCACATCAGCACGAACAGGGTGATGGTCTCGCTGCCCTCGGTCAGACCGCCGATATAGTAGAGCGACTTGTGGTGGTAGACGGGGTTCTCGATGCCGCGCTTGCCCGCCATGATGGCGAAGGCCAGGAAGCTCGAGCCCGTGCCCATGAAGGCGAACAGCAGGGTGGCGGCGGGCAGGGCGTTGGCGGGATCGCTCAAGGCAAAGCCCAGCACCACGGCGGCGTAGAAGATGAAATCCAGCGTGATGTCGAGAAAGCCGCCACAGTCGGAGATCCCGGTCTGCCGCGCCACCGCCCCATCCAGCCCGTCCAGCAGCCGGTTGAGCAGGATGACGAGCAGCGCCCAGCCGTGCCATCCCAGCGCCAGCAGCGGCAAGGCCAGCATGCCGATGGCAAAGCCGCTGAGACTGACCTGGTTGGCGCTGATCCCGGCCCGGCACAGGGGGGCGGCCAGCAGCTGGAGGGGACGGCGAATGAGGGGGATCAGGTGGCGATCAAGCAAGGTCGGCTTCCTCTTTGTCGGAACAGGGGGGGGTCAGGGTCAGGATGGCGCCTGGCGCATCCTCCTCGTCGTGGGTGACCAGGATGGCCGGTATGTTCAGGCGCTTGATCTGCTCGAACACCAGGGTGCGAAAGGCGCTGCGCAGCGGCTTGTCCAGCCGGGAGAAGGGCTCGTCCAGCAGCAGGGCTTGCGGCTCGGCCAGCAGCGCCCGCAGCAGGCTGACCCGCGCCTTCTGGCCGCCGGAGAGCCGGCCCGGCAGCTTGTCGGCCTGATCGGCGAGCGCCACCTGCGCCAGTGCCTCGAGGGCGCGCGCTCGCCTGGCCGTCAGCCCCTCGAGCTGGGCGGGCATGCCGAACATCAGGTTCTCCGCCACCGTCAGGTGGGCAAACAGCAGATCGTCCTGAAACAGCATGCCGACGCGCCTGGCCTGAGGGGGCAGTGGGGTGAGCAACCGCTCACCCAGATAGATGTCGCCGCTCAGCCGGAGGGGGCCCTTGGCGGGCAGCACGCCCGCCAGTGCTGCCAGCAGCGAGCTCTTGCCGCAGCCGCTCGGCCCCATCAGGGTCAGCACCTCGCCGGGGGCCACCTCGAGGGGGGGCAGCACCAGCAGGGGGCGGCCATCCAGAAACAGGGTGAGGGGGGTGGTATGCAGCATGCTCAATGCCTCAGTGCGGGATTGATGCGGCGGGGCAGCCAGAGCGCCAGGCCGTAGATGAACAGCGGCAGCAGCAACTGCAGCAGGCCGTAGAGACCCGCCAGCCGCCGGTTGAGGCCGCTGCCGATGGCGACCGCCTCTGTGGTGATGGTGACCACGCGGCCCGCGCCAAACAACAGGGTGGGCAGGTATTGGGCCAGGCTCACCGCCGCCCCGACCCCGAAGGCGAACAGCAGCGGGCGTGCCAGCAGCGGCGCCTTCACCCGCCACCAGGCCCGCCAGGGGCTGGCTCCCAGGCTCATTGCCGCCCGGGTGAGGCGAGGGTCGAACTGGCGATAGGCGCCGTGCAGGCAGAGGTAGACATAGGGGGCGACGAACAGCAGCTGGCTCCAGAGCACCCAGCCCCAGCCTATGCCATCGACTCCGGCGCCGCCCAGCCAGTCGATCTGGAGCCGCAACCCGAACAGCAGGCTGGCCTGGGGCAACAGCAACGGCAGGCAGATGAGCCAGAGCGGCCAGGGTCGGCGATCCTGCTGCGCCTCTAGGCTGAGCACCACCAGCAGCAGCGCGACGCCGGCGCAGAGCAGCGCCAGCAGCAGACTCTGCCACAGCAAGGGGCCCAGGCTGGGCAGCAGCTCCAGCCAGTGGCGGCCGCTCCACTCGCTCGGCAGCAGGGCGGGGAAGGGCCAGCGCCGGGTCAACGACCAGAGCAGCAGCGAGGCCAGCACCAGCAGGTTGATGGCGAGCAGGGCCCAGACGCCCGTCCGGGTCAGCCCTGCAAGCAGGGGGGAGGGGCGGGTGCGCCGACCGTCCAGCCAGCGCGCCTTGCCCAGCCTTCCGTGAATCCACTCCAGCAGCCGCAGGCCGGCGATCAGCAGCAGGTTGCCCGCCAGCAGCAGCAGGGCGCCGCTGGCGGAGGCGCCGCGCCAGAGCAGGTCGGGATCCTGATACCAGAGCCAGATCCGCACCGCCAGCGGAGCCGGGGCATCCGGCCCCAGCAGCAGGGCGAGATCCACCACCGCCAGGCCATAGGCCGCCACCGCGTAGAGCGGCAGGCGCAGGGCGGGCCAGAGGGCGGGCAGCAGCAGGCGCCCCCAGATCTGCGGCGCGCTGAAGCCCATGCTGGCCCCCAGCCACTGCTGGCGCGCCAGCTTGGCGGGCTCCAGGGCGGCCAGCGCCATCAGCAGCAGGAAGGGGGTCTCTTTCAGGATCAGCGCCAGTATCAGCCCTAGCCCCCAGGGATCTCTCAGGCTCTGCCAGTCCGGTGGCAGCGCAAAGCCGGTGAGGGTGGGGGAGAGCAGCCGCAGCAGCCAGCCGGAGGGGGCGAGCAGGAAGGCGAAACCGATGGCGAAGGCCACGTGGGGCAGAGCCAGCAGGGGGGAGAGCAGGCGGCGGAGCCAGCCCATCCAGCGGCTTCCGTCACCCTGGGCGAGCAGCAGGGCGGTGCAGAGCAGGGCGCCCAGGGTGGAGGCGGTCGCCACCCAGAGGCTCAGGCCCACGGAGTGCCAGAGCCCGGGTTGGGCCAGCAGCAGCCTGAGATTGCCCATGGCGATGCCCTCGGCCAGCAGCAACAACAGGCCGCCACAAAGCGGCGCGGCCAGCAGCAGGCCGCACAGCAGGATGAAGGGCAGGCGCCAGGCCCGGGAACTCATCGATCAGCGGCCGTAGCGCTCGGCCCAGGCCGCTTCCAGCCGCAGCTGCCAGCTGGGATGGGGCTCGGCCACCGCCTTGAAACGCAGTTGGGGGCCGGCACTCGCGGACGGGGCGGCACCGAGTCTGGCGGGATCCAGCACGCTGGGATCACCCCAGAAGGCGGGATCCGCCTTGCGGGTCTGGGCGGCGGGGCTCAGCAGGAAGTTGGCCGCCACCATGGCACCGGCCCGGGCGCTGGCGTTGAAGGGGATGGCGAGGAAGTGGCTGTTGGTCAGCGCCCCCTTGCTCATGGCGACGGCCCTGACGGTCGGCGGTAGGGTGCCGTTTTGCACCGAGCTCTGGGCCTCCCCCGGGTTGAAGCTGATGGCCATGGCCAGCTCATTGTCATCGAGCAGCTGCTTGGTCTCGGCGGCGCTGGTGGGGAACAGCCTGCCCTTGCGCCAGAGCGCGGGGTGAAGCGCATCGAGCCAGGTCCAGAGCGGGGCGCTCAGACGAGCGAACTCGGCGTCGGTCGCCTCCCGATAGAGGGGGGCGGGATCGGCGATCAACTCCAGCAGGATCTGCTTGAGGAAGCTGGAGCCATGAAATTGCGGCGGCTTGGGGTAAGTAAAACGGCCTGGGTGGGCCCTGGCCCAGTCGAGCAGGGCGGCCGCCGAAGTGGGGGGCGTGCCGACCTCATCGCCGTTGACCATCAGGTTGAGCTGGCCTATGCCCCAAGGGGCCTCCAGCCCGTCCACCGGCAGGGTGAAGTCCTCCGTCACCGGCAGGCGCCGATCCACCAGGGCCATGTTGGGCAGATCTGGGCTGAAGGGGGCGCCCAGCAGCCCCTGCTCCTTGAGCGCCTTGAAGTTCTCGCCATTGACCCAGAGCAGGTCGATGGGGCCACCGCTGGACTTGCCCGCCCGCTTGTTGGCCAGCAGCTGGCTGACGCTCTGGGCTATGTCATCCACCTTCACCTGCACCAATGTGACCTTGTACTGGCGCTTGAGCTCCTGCCCGGCCCACAGCAGGTAGGCGTTGATCTCCGGGCTGCCGCCCCAGGCGTTGAAATAGACGGTCTGGCCCTCGGCATGCTGCAGGGTCTGCTGCCACTCCTCCTCGCCGGCCTGCAACGGGGTTGCCATCAGCAGGGGCAGTGCCGCGAGGCACATGGCGTGGAACAAGGAGCGAAGCCGGGTCTTGAACATGGTGATTGCCTTATGCAAATGGAGTCAGGCGCCGCGGCGCCAACCGTGATAACGGGCCAGCAGGGTGGGCAGCCAGGCTGGCTGGTGGGCCTGCTGCCAGGACTGCAACCAGAGCCCCGCCACCTGCTTGTTGCCCTCCATCAGGGTGGGATAGGCGTGCACCGTGGCGAGGATCTTGCGAAGCCCCAGCCCGTGGCGCATGGCGAGTGCGAATTCGGCGAGCCGCTCGCCGGCCTGGGCGCCCACTATGGTGGCCCCCAGGATCCTGTCCTTGCCCGGCACCGTCAGCACCTCGACGAACCCCTCCCGCTCGCCGTCGGCGATGGCCCGATCCAGCTCGGCCAGCGCGAAGCGGGTCGCCTCGAAGGGGATGCCCTGCGCCTGCGCCTCCCTGCGGTTGAGCCCCACCCTGGCGATTTCCGGGCTGGTGTAGGTGGCGGCCGGGATCACCCGGTAGTCGGCCTTGAAACGCGTGAAGGGACTGAACAGGGCATTGACCGCCGCATACCAGGCCTGATGGGCGGCGAAGTGGGTGAACTGGTAGGGGCCTGCAAGGTCCCCCACCGCCAGTATGCTGGGGTAGTTGGTGGCGAGGAAAGCATCCACCCGCACCGTGCCCCCGGGATTGAGGGTGACCCCCAGCTCCTCCAGCCCGAAGCCGGTCACATTGGCGACCCGGCCCAGCGCCAGCAGCAGCCGGTCTCCCTCGATGAGCATGAGCTCGTCGCCCTGCGGGGTGCTTTGGCGCAGTTGCAGGGCGATCTCGTCGTTTTTGTCGAGCTCGACTCGCTCGGCCTGCCAGCCGGTCAGCACCCTGACGCCGTCCGCCTCCATCTGCGCCTGCAGCAGCGCGGCGACCTCGGGCTCTTCCCTCGGCAGCAGCTGGTCGGCCAGCTCCACCAGGGTCACGGAGATGCCGAGCAGGGCCAGGCTCTGGGCCAGCTCGCAGCCGATGGGGCCGCCGCCGAGCACCAGCAGGTGGCGCGGTGGCTCGCGCAACTGCCAGAGGCTGTCCGAGGTGAGGTAGGGCACCTCGCCGAGCCCCGGCAGGTCCGGCACCCGCGGCCTGGCGCCGGTGGCGAGGACGATGTGACGGCTGCTGAGGCGTCGGCCGTTCACCTCCAATTCCCAGGGGGAGACGAGGCGGGCCTGCCCCTGGATGCACTCCACCCCGAGCCGCTGGTAGCGCTCGACGGAGTCGTGGGGCTCGACCTGCTCGATCACCTCGGCAATGCGCGCCATCACGGCGGCAAAGTCGGCCCGGGATTGGCTGGGGCTGAAACCCAGGGCGCCGGCCTTGCGTTGATCAAAGGCGAAGCGAGCGCTTCTGATCAGCGCCTTGGAGGGGACGCAGCCGGTGTTGAGGCAATCCCCCCCCATCTTATGCTGCTCGATGAGGGCCACCCTGGCCTTGACCGCGGCGGCGATGTAGCTGCTGACCAGGCCACCGGCGCCGGCCCCTATCACCAGCAGGTTGTAGTCGAAGCGCCCGGGTTTCTGATAGGGGGCGTGCAGCCGGCGCAGGGTGAGCCTGCGTTGCAGCAGGCTCACCAGGCTCTTCATCAATAAAGGCATCAGCCCGAGCAGGGTCAGCGCCGCCATCAGGCCGGGGGAGAGGATGTTGCCCGTGCTGGTGAGGGTGGCCAGTTCGCTGCCCGCCAGCACATAGACGAAGGTGCCGGGCAGCATGCCGAGCTGGCTCACCCAGTAGTAGGTGCTGACTCTGATGGGGGTGAGCCCCATCAGCAGGTTGATCAGAAAGAAGGGGAAGAGGGGGATGAGGCGCATGCTCAGCAGGTAGAAGGCGCCATCCTTCGCCATTCCCTGCTCGAGCTGGGCCAGCTTGTCGCCGAAGCGTGCCCTGACCCAGTCGCGCAGCAGGAAGCGGGCGCTGAGAAAGGCCAGGGTGGCGCCGATGGTGCTGGCAAACGACACCAGCAGCAGCCCCCAGCCGACGCCGAACAGGGCGCTGCCCACCAGGGTCAGCAGGCTGGCGCCGGGCAGGGAGAGCGCGGTGGTGAGCACGTAGATGAGCATGAACAGCAGGCTGGCCTGGCCGAAGTGCGCCTGCACCCAGCCGGAGAGCTGCGCCTGACGCGCCTGCAGCTCGGCGAGGCTGAGGTAGCGGCCGAGATCGAGGGCGAAGAAGGCGCCGATGAGGCACCCCATGCTCAGCAGGAGCAGCAGGCGGGGGCGGCTCATCGGGGTGTCTGGTCCGGCTTTTTATTGCCGGGCAGAGGGGGCCGCTCGGGTTGCACCGGCAGCTGGCAGAAGCCCTGGGGCGCGATGTCGAGGGCGGCGTTGAACTTGGCGGACATGTTCTGGAAGGCGATGAGGCCGGTCAGCTCCACCAGGGCATCGTCGTCGAACCAGGGTTTGAGCCGAGCCGCCTGCTCGTCGCTCACCCCCTCCAGCCCGGTCATCGCCTCTGTGTAGTCGAGCACGGCGCGTTCCCGCTCATCGAACAGGGGGCTGTCCCGCCACTGGGCCAGGGCCTCCACCTTGGCGCTGGATCCCGCCCGCTTGATCAGCGTCATGGCGTTGATGTCGACGCAGAAGCGGCACCAGTTGAGCTGGGAGACTCGCACCGTCACCAGGGATCGCAGCACGGGATCTATGGGGGATCGCTTGCGGTTGATCACCCCGTACAGGGTGGCCACGGCGGCAAACAGGCGTGGCGAGCGGCCCCAGCACTTGCCGGGGATCAGCACCTGGCCGTAGTTGCGTTGCTGCAGCCAGAAGAAGGGGCGGATAAACCAGGCATATTCCCGATCGGGCTTGACCTCGACACGCATTGATTACCTTCTTATTGCTTCAAATTGGGTTTGTAGGCCTGACCGAGCCGCTCGTTGAGGCGGGTCAAAAAGTCCTGGATCCGCGCCCGGTTGGCGCCCAGATCGCTGCGCCCCTGGCGGGAGGCGGAGCGCATGTCGACCCGGGTTTCTTTCGGACCCTGGAAGACCCGTAGCGCCACATCATCCTGGAAGCCGAACCAGCCCGAGGTCACCACGGCATCGAGGCCGTCCGGGCTGGGCTCTACCTGCCAGCCCAGCTCGCTCATCAGCTCGCTCGCCTCGGTGACAACCTCGATGGGGGTGGCTCTGGTATAGAGAGGACCGGGATTGCCGGCAAATGCTTGCAGGGGGGCGGCATTGATGGGGAGATCCTGCGCCGTCCTCAGCCGCTCGGCCCACTGGAGGCGGGGCGGGTGGTAGGGATCCGTGCTGACGTCGTTGGTGAGCGGGGCGCGCAGCGCCTGCACCACAAACAGCAGGGGCAGCAGCAGCGGGACTACTCCCCATAGGTGGCCCCACAGCTGGCTCCACTGGTTGTCCGCCCGGCGTGGCACCCCGTATCGGCGCCAGAGCAGGTGCAGCAAGAGTCCGAGGCTTATCAGGGCGCTGGCGAGGCAGAGGCTGAAGCCGACCCACCAGGGCCAGAGGTGAACGCGGCTGCCGATGGCGCCGCCGAGGGGCAGCAACCAGGCCAGCAGGGGCCACCACAAATAACTGGGCATATGAGGGATCCACTGGTTATGATGGAGCAATGCCCAGAAGGATAAACTTAATTAACTGATAACGTTAGTAAATTTATGCTAATCCGGCCATTTTCAGCAGCATTGGCGTTCGCTGCCGGGTTGGTGCCGGCGTCCTAGCCCTGTGAGGTGTGAGCGGGCTGGGCGCCCTCGCGACGCCCCGGGGCTCAGTTGCGGTACAGCACCTTGATGAGGTGGAAGCCGAACTTGGTGCGCACCGGGCCCAGCACGGTCAGCAGCTCCCCCTTGAACACGGCATCGTCGAACGCCTTGACCATGTCCCCCTTCGAGAACTCCCCCAGATCGCCGCTGCGCTTGGCGGAGGCGCAGGTGGAGAAACGCTTCGCCATCTGGCCAAAATCGGCGCCCTTGGCGAGCTTTTCCTTGATCTCAAGACATTGCTTCTCGGTTTTGACCAGGATGTGCTGGGCACAGGCTTTCTTCATGGGGCGCTCCGCGGCAGTTGACAACAAATGGGGCGCAAGATTACCCGAATTCGCCGCCCACGTCAGCCGTCGGCGCGCCGGGGCGGGAAGATGGGCGGGATCAGCCGCGCGCGTTCGCCGTCAGCCGCGTTCTGGGACGAGCCTGCCACAGGATCTCCAGCCCCAGCAGGGCGTACAGGCTCCAGATCGCCAGCGGATTGAGCCATTGCCCGCTCAGCTGCAGGGTGGACAGTGCGCCCCCCAGCAGCAGCAGGGTGATCCCGGGCAGGCGCCAGTGCGCCGGCAGCGGGGCCAGCATGGCCAGCCCCAGCAACAGGACGAGCCCAAAGGGCAGGTTGAGGGCGGTGAAGGCCAGCGCCTGCTGGCCACTCATGCCGGTCAGCAGGGCCAGCAAGGCGCTGCAGCAGGCCAGAAAGGTGATGAACTCGAGCCGATCGGCGATGTAGTCAGCCATCTGTTCGCTACGTGAGGGCATGGGATCTCTCCTTCTATTGATGTCGCCAGTGTGGGGCAGGCGGGCGCGCAGTGGCAGCGGGATAAATCGATTGGATTGAGCGAAGCTTTCATTCCACCTGTTCAAGTGATTGATTTAAATTTATTTTCCTGTTGAATAGCAGGGAGCGAACCGGGCCTTGATGAACGAGGCTGTCAAGCCGCCCTTGATGCTCTGGGCGGTCATTCCGGTTGTGAGCCGACAGAGGTTGTCGCGTGGCGCCCGCGGCCGGCCATGGGGTGCGGCAGACTAGCGGCAGACTATGGGAGAGTGACCGCGGGCCAGGGTGGCGGTTTTTTGTACCCACGGGCCGGGGAAGTGTGCGTTTTTCGCTCAGGGAGGCGGGGTTTTCCCCCTGGGGGCACCTGCCGAGGGCTGTTTTGCGGGATGACCCATGCCAACATGGGGGAGGCGCGCGTGGGGGTACTCCCTGCTGTCGAGTCCCTGTTTATGCTAGGATGAACTGCGCTTGCTCGGGAGTGAGCCTCATTATCATTCTAAATAATTCAGTCTTTTAATAATGTTATGCGGGGAAATTGACGTTTGACAGGATGCTATCCTCTCCTGCCTGCAGGGATCACATCGCCTGGACGAAACATTCGTCGCGGGCTTGGCGCACTGGGGCTCGCCCTCTGCCTGTTGCTGCTGGTGACGCCGGCCATGGCGGCCAAGCTGACCTATCAGATCAAGGGGGTCAAGGGCGAACAGAAGGATAACGTCGAGGCCTATCTCAATGCCCTGCCCGTCTACCAGGAGCGCCAGTATCGCCCCGCCCGCGCCAAGATCACCGAGAGCGTGCAGCAAGCGCTGCAGGTGTATGGCTACTACCAGCCCAAGATCACCCTCAAGCGCGAGAAGAAGTCCCCCGCCAAGGTGCTGGTCGAGATCGACAGGGGCAAGCCGGTGCTCATCTCGCGCCTCGACATACTGCTGGAAGGGGATGCGAGCAGCGACGAGATCTACAGCGAGCTGCTGGACAAGCTGCCCCTCAAGGAGGGCGAGCCCCTCAACCACGGCAAGTACGAGTCCATCAAGGCGGATCTCGGCAGCCTGGGGCTGGCGCGCGGCTACTTCGACGCCAAGATCAGCCAGAGCCAGGTCAAGGTGTTCCCGGATCAGGGCACGGCCGAGATCTTCATCCTGTTCCGCTCCGGCCCCCGCTATCACTTCGGCGAGATCCGCTACGATGCCACCCCGGAGGCGCTGCGCCTCATCCGGCCGCTGATCAACGTCAAGAGCGGCGATCCCTATCTGGCGATCCGCCTGGCCGAGATGTCGCAGGATGTCTCCTCCACCAAGCTGTTCAAACAGGTGGATATCAAGCCGCTGATCGGTCAGGCCGAGGGCAACATGGTGCCGCTGCAGGTGACGCTCACCAACAGAGTCGATCACGAGATCGAGGCCGGTGTCGGCTATGCCACCGACGTGGGGCCGAGGATGAGTGCCACCTGGGAGAAGCCCTGGGTCAACCGCTACGGCCACAGCCTGTCCAGCACCGCCAAGATCTCGGCCCCTGAGGCCGAACTCAGCTTCGATTACCAGATCCCGGTCGGCAATCCGCTGCGGGACTACTACTCGCTGCAAGCGGGTTACCAGTACACGGACAACAACGACACCCGCTCCGATCTGGCCACCTTCGGCGTGCACCGCTGGAAGCGACGGCCGGATAGCTGGGACAGGGACGTCTTCATCCGGCTGGAGAACGAACGCTATGTGCAGGGTAACGACGAAGGGAACAGCCTGCTGCTGATCCCGGGTGTCTCCTGGTCGCGGCTGCGGGTGCGCGGCGGCCTGGTGCCGGAGTGGGGCGATCGCCAGCAGCTGACGACTGAGTTCTCCAGCCCTTACTGGGGCTCCGACATCAGCTTCATGCGGGTGTGGGGACGCAGCAAGTGGCTACGGACCCTGGGGGATGATCACCGTTTCCTGATGCGGGTCGAACAGGGGGCCATCATAGGGGACGACTTCGCTCTGGTGCCTCCCTCCCTGCGCTTCTTCACCGGTGGCGATCAGACCGTGCGTGGCTACGGCTATGAGACCATCTCCCCCAAGGATGAGGATGGCAAGCTCACCGGCGGGCGCTATACCAGCGTGGGCAGCCTGGAATACAACTATCGCTTCAGCGAGAAGTGGCTCGGCGCCCTGTTCGTGGATGGCGGTACCGCCACCATCGACTACAGCGAGGCCTGGAAGATAGGCACCGGGATCGGGGTGCGCTGGGTCACGCCCATCGGCCAGGTCCGGCTGGATCTGGCGGTGGGCATCTCCGAGGAAGACAAGCCGCTGCGGCTGCACTTCGCGCTGGGGCCTGAATTATGATCTGCTTTAACCGCCTTCTTCTCTGGCCGCTGCGGCTGTCTCTTTCGCTGGGGTCTGCATCGTGATCTGGGTAAAACGTATTTTCTTGTGGTTGATGGGCATCGTCTTTCTGCTGCTCATCGGCGTCAGCCTGCTGGGCTTCAGCCACCCGGGCAACCAGTGGTTGTGGCAACAGGCCAGGGCCGCGCTGCCCTCCCTCAAGGGGGAACTGGTGGCAGGGCAACTCGGCTACGGCTGGACCCTGAAAGGGCTCGGCTGGCAGGATGCGCTGGTCGATGTCACGATCGATCACGCCGTGCTGGATTGGGATCTCGGCAAGTTGCTGCAGGGCAAGCTCTGGATCAAGTCGCTGGAGGTGAGCCATCCCGTGGTCCGGGCGGCGCAAGCCGAGCCTGCCGCCGAAGAACCGACGGCGCCCTTCGTCTGGCAGCCGCTGCCGCTGCGCATCCAGATCGACAGCCTCAAGGTGACGGATCTGGATTTCGCCGTGCCCGGGCTGGGGCTGACCCTCAAGTCTCTCGATATAGGTGCGAGCCTGGATCGCAAGGGGCTGATCGTGCGCGGGCCCATGCTCGATGGCCTGAATGTGACCCTGGTCGAGACGCCACCGGCCAAGACCCCAACCGACAAGGCAAGCAAGGAGGCCAAGGCAGACAAGACGGCCAAGGCGGCCCCATCCCCTGTCGGCACCAAGGAGCCGGTCATCGCCAAGGCAAAACAGGGAAATGACAGCAAGGCCACTAAGGCCAAGAAAGCGGCGCCCATCGCGCTGCCCGCCTTTAGCCTGCCATTCCCCGTCCAGCTCGAAGGACTGTCCCTGACCAGGCTGCGTTATCAGCAGGGTGAGTTGATCGAGGGCATCGACAAGCTGGTGCTCTCCGCCACGGCAAAGGAAGAGCGCATCGACATCCGCGAACTCTCCCTGCGCCACGACATGGCCGATCTGGCGCTCAGTGGCCATGTGCGCTTGGTCGATGACTATCCGCTCGCCCTGACCCTGGACGCCAAGGCGCGCAAGGGGCTGAAGCAGTGGGAGCTTGGCTCCGAGCAGGTGAAACTGACCCTGGACGGCTCGGTCGGCAAGCTGGGGCTGGCGCTGCAAGCCAAGGGGCCGGTGGCCGCCACTCTCAAGGGAAGCCTGGCGGCACTGGATCCTGACTTGCCGTTTGATCTGGCGCTGGACTGGAAGAGCCTCGGCTGGCCGCTGCACAAGCCCGCCAAGGAGGAGCCCAGCTACCAGCTGGGCAAGGGCAACCTGACCGCCAAGGGGCAGCTCTCCGGCTATCAGTTTGCGCTCAAGACCAGCGGCAAGGGCACGGATGTGCCGCCCTTCAAGCTGGCCTTGTCGGGCAAGGGCGATCTGGCGAAGCTGAGTCGCATCGAGTTGCTGCTTAATGCCCTGACCGGCGAGCTCAAGCTCGATGGCAAGCTGGCCTGGAGCAAGGGGGTCCAGTGGCAGGGCACCACCGAATTCAAGGAGATCAACCCGGCCGAGCTGCTGCCCGAGATCAAGGGCAAGCTGGCGGGCAAGATAGTCAGCCGTTTCGAGCTGACCGAGGCGGGCCACTGGCAGCTGGCGCTACCCGAGCTCAGGGTAGACGGCAAACTGAACCAGTATCCGCTGGCCCTCAAGGGGGAGCTCAGCGGCAACGACAAGATGGAGTGGCAGATCCCGGCGCTGGCGCTGCAAAGCGGCCCCAACCATCTGCGGGCCAAGGGATCGCTCACCGCGCAAGCCTGGAGGCTGGATGCGGATCTGGATGCGCCCGCCCTGGGTGGCCTCTATCCCGGTCTCAAGGGTGACATCAAGGGCCAGGTCCGCCTCACCGGCAGCCAGCAGGCGCCGAGGGTGACCGCCGATCTGGCCTCGGGTCGTCTCTCCTATGCCGGCACAGTGCTGAAAGGGATCGCCATCAAGGGCAATGCCCTGGTGGGAGACAAGCCCGCCGGTGAGCTGGCGCTGACGGTGGCGAGCCTGGTGCAGGGGGCGAACTCGCTCTCCCAGCTGGCCCTGAACCTCAGCGGCGATCTCAACCGTCACGATCTCACCTTGACCATGAAGGGGGAGCCGGTGGCCGCCAATCTGAGCCTGAATGGCGGCCTGCGCGGGGATCACTGGCGCGGCGCCCTCTCGAGCCTCAAGTTGAAGACGCCGCTCAAGCGCTGGGAGCTGACGGCGCCCTGGTCGCTGGACCTGGATCTGCCCAAACAGCAGCTGACCATGGGGGATCTCTGCCTGGGATCGCAGGGGGCCAGCCTCTGCGTCAAGGGCAGCCGGCTCTCCGCCGAGCAGGGCAGCCTGGACTTCGCCCTGAGCGCGTTCGATCTCAAGCGGCTGCGCCCCTGGTTACCGGATAACTTCCGCTGGCAGGCGGTCCTGTCGGCAGACGGTCGCGCCAGCTGGCGCGGCTCCCAGCCGACCCTGCACGCCAGGGTCCGCACCACGGCCGGGACCTTCGTGGCCGATGAGCTCAAGACCGACTACCAGCAACTCGAGCTGGGGGTCGATTTCGAGCGCCAGCAGGCCGCGGTCCGGATCGACTTCGCCTCCCGCCAGATCGGCAACATCGACACCGAGATGCTGATCAGGGAGCCCGCCGGGCGTGGCAACCTGTCCGGCCAGCTCAAGTTCGACAGCCTCAAGCTGACCACCTTCGCCCCGCTGATCCCCGAGGTGCGCACCCTGCAGGGGATCATCTCGGCGGATGCGCGCTTCGATGGCACCCTGGCGTCCCCCCTGCTGTACGGCGAGCTCAACCTGCGCGATGGCGAGGTGCAGACCCACTCCGACATGGTCACCCTGAGCAAGCTGGTGACCCGTCTCAAGATTGAAGGCAACAGGGCCGAGCTCGATGGCTCCATGCTGGTGGGCAAGGGGCCGCTCGCGCTGGGGGGCTGGCTGAGCTGGGCCCGGCTGCCGGTCACCGGCAGCCTCACCATCCAGGGCAAGGATCTGGAGGCCCAGTACCCGGGCATGGGCCGGGTCAGGGTGACGCCGGACATCGCCATCTCGCTGGGCGAGGAGACCAGGATCAGCGGTCAGGTGGACATCCCCTGGTCGCGGATCCTGGTCAAGAGCCTGCCCGAGAGCGCGGTGGCCCTCTCCGATGACGTGACCGTGATCTATGACGATGTGCCACCGCTGCCGAAGACGGCGCCACTGCCGATGGAGATCAAGCTGGCCATCCGGCTGGGGGATGACGTGCGGCTGGAGGCCATGGGGCTCAAGACCAAGGTGGCCGGGGCGCTCAACATCCGCCAGGATCCGTCCAAGCCGCTGTCGGGCAACGGCCAGCTGGTCCTGAACGAGGGGCGCTTCAAGGCCTACGGCCAGAACCTGATCATCAAGGATGGCCGGATCCTGTTCTCCGGCCCCATCGATCAGCCCTATCTCAACATAGAGGCGTATCGGGATCCCGATACCATAGAGGACAACGTCACCGTCGGGGTGCGGGTCACGGGGCCGGCGGCGAAGCCGAAGATCACCGTCTATTCCGAGCCCATGATGACGCAGTCCGAGCAGCTCTCTTATCTGCTGCGCGGCAAGGGGTTGCAGACCAGTGGCGAGGATGGCGGCTTCAACGGCCTGCTGGTGGCCGGTGCGGTCAGCCAGGCCAACGGGGTGGTCTCCAGCATAGGGGAGTCCCTCGGCATGAGCGACGTGGCACTCGACACCGCCGGCAGCGGGGACGATACCCAGGTGACTCTGTCTGCCTATCTGCTGCCGGGCCTGCAGTTCCAGTACGGGGTCGGGGTGTTCAGCCCCATCGCCGAGTTCAAGCTGCGCTACGAGGTGCTGCCCAGACTCTATCTGCAGGCGGTGAGCGGGGTGGCCCAGGCGGTGGACATCTTCTATCGCTTCACCCTGTGAGGCGGATGTCGCAACAACGGGAGGCCTTGTCCTCCCGTTTTTCATGGTGCTATCCGACGGGGTGAGATTGAGATGGCCCGGAAATGCAAAAACCCGGCGCTTGGCCGGGTCTTCAGAAGAGTGGTGGAGGGAGAAGGATTCGAACCTTCGAAGGCAGAGCCGTCAGATTTACAGTCTGATCCCTTTGGCCGCTCGGGAACCCCTCCACGGGGCAGTACCTGATTGTTGCACTTGAATGGTGGAGGGAGAAGGATTCGAACCTTCGAAGGCAGAGCCGTCAGATTTACAGTCTGATCCCTTTGGCCGCTCGGGAACCCCTCCTCGAGTGCGAGGCGCATACTAACAGATCTGTCGCGCTTGTGAACCCCTTGGCTTTATTTTTAATGCTCAAAGGATCGGGTTGATGGCCGATAAACAATGAAACCCCCATTTCTGAGATTTATCTCATGCTGCCCAGCGCGATACGTGACCGACTGCTCGTCGATGAAGCCCAGCTGGGCCAGCGCCTCAACCAGGATCTCCGCCAGGGGGACAGGGCCGACTTCCGGCTGCACCTGGCCCTGCTGAGCGATGCCGTCGAGGAGCAACCCTGGTTTGGGGCCACGCCGGCGGCGCCGCCGCAAGAGCAGGCCTGGCGCAGCCATTTCGGTCTGCCACCCGAGGCGGCCTTGCAGGGGACAGTGGCGGAGCCCGATGCCAGTGAGCTCAACGAGCGTCTGCAACAGGGGGGGAGCATGGTGGATGTGCGGCTCTGGCTGGCGTTGCGCTCGCCCCCGCTGGTGAGCAAGGCCGCGGCGCTGGATCCGGCCATCTACGCCAACCTCTCGGCGCTGGGGCGTGAACGCTGGCAGGGCAGGCTGGCCTCCCAGCCGAGGGGGGAGGATCCCTTGCTCATGCTACCGCTGCTGGAAGAGTTGAAACTAGGGGTCGATGCCCGCTTGCGCTGGCTGGGGTGACGTCAGGCGCTGCAAATACAAAAAGGCGGGATGGCCCGCCTTTTTGCTCAATGAGGGTGATGACAGTCCGGATTATGCGTCGGCTTCATCCGGCTGGGGCACTTCCTTGACCACGGCCGCCCCACGGCGTGCTATGGGTTTCTCGATGTGACGAGTGAGCTGGCGCTCCAGCTTCTGGCCCAGATCGGTGATGGCGGCGTACAGATCCTCGTGCTCTGCCTGTGCAAACAGCTTGCCGTTGGGGATACCGGCCGTGGCCTCGACGATATACATCAAACGCTCTTTGGAGATGATCACATGAGGTGTGATAAGAGGCACCTGAAGACGCTCGAGCTTTTCAAAACGGGATTCAATGCGCTCGCGGATGGCTGGGGTGATGTCGATGATTTTACTGGTCATTTCGATTTTCATATTGGCCCCCTTCGGGTCGTCTTGCTTGTGTCTTCACCCTCAGATTACCCATGCTGGCGAATGAAAACGTGATCTGCGTCACGAAATATTCCCTTGGTTATTTAGCGATTTATAAATTGTGAGCTTTTCCCGTTTCATGCCAAAAACCGCTTGAGCTCGGCGAAACGGGCAGGCAGTATGAAGTAACTAGGATCGTCTCTGTCCCCTCTTGGCAGCGCCTTGTGTCGACCCGATGTCTGGTTTTCGCCGCTTAGTCTCGCCTCTTTACCCACACCTCTCTCCTCGCATCGCAACCGCCATGCGCAGGCGGGTATATGGGCGCGAGTGGATATTCCCTCCAGGCCGTGTTCCGGATGGATTGCGTAGTTGTAGTGTTGGAGTCGTAAATGAAACAGCAAGCCACTCAGATGATGTGGTTTTATGATCGGCAGCATAAGCAATGGAGTCTGTCTGATCATGTCTCTTGCCAACCCTGGCAGGGGGAGGGGGCGCATCCCTGGGCCACGCGGCTGGCGCCAGAGGATGAACCCGGCTTCGCCGACTTTCTCTCCAGACTCCACCATTCTCGTCAGCCAGGCCAGTTCATCGGTCATCTCAGCGATGACACCGGCGCCCTGCACCATGTGCTCTGGTGCGGCCAGTACGTGCCCGCGCAGCAGCTGTGCTGCGGCTGGCTGGCGCCCCTCGAGGTGACGGATCGAGAGGCGAACGGCAGCGGGCAAGCTACCGGGCTCGCCCAGCATCCCCCGCTGTTGCAAGACCCCTTGCTGGCCCAGCTGGCGCAGGCCCTCTCCGCCAGGACGGGGCTCGACTTCTGCAATACCCTGGTCAACGAGCTCGCCCACATCCTGGGGGCCAATGCGGTATGGCTGACGGAGCGGGTCGGTCGCGATCGGCTCAGGGTACTGGCGAGTCACGGCATCGATCTCAAGGAGTACGGGATCGCCGACCTGCCCTGCCGGCAGCTCTATCGGCAGGGTGCCGCCGGTGCGGCCCCTATCAGCGAACCCCTGACCGACTGCGCCGGCCTGCCACCGGGCCAGCACTACTACGCCCAGCCGCTCTGTGATCGCGCTGGCCAGATCCTGGGCCATCTGGCCTTGCTCTTCCCGAGCCAGACCCAGACCGCCAACCTGGATTCCGTTCTGACCATCTTCTCGGTACGCATGGTGGCCGAGCTCGAGCGGTTGCAGAGCGACGCCCAGCTGCGGCTATCTGCGGTAGCGTTCGAGACTCATGAAGGGATCATCATCACGGATCCCGACTTCAAGATCCTGCGGGTCAACCATGCGTTCAGCCAGATCACCGGCTTCGACAGCCAGGAGGTGATAGGCCTGCACCTTGGCAATGACCTCTGGTCCGGACTGGGGGGGCTTGGCTACGAGCTCAACGCCCTCGATCGCTGGCAGGGGGAGACCCTGCGGCTGAACGTCGGCGGTGACTCCTATCCCCAGTGGGAGATAGTCACGCCGGTGCAGGATGACAAGGGGGGGATCAGCCATTACGTCATCTTCTTCGAAGATATCTCGGAGCGTAAGGCGGCGGAGCGGCGCATCCAGGATCTTGCCTATTACGATGAGCTGACCGGCCTGCCCAATCGCCGTCAACTGCACGAGACCCTGGCCCAGGCCTTCCTCGATGCGAGCCGCGAGCACCTGGTCGGCGCCCTGCTGTTTATCGATCTCGATCACTTCAAGACCATCAACGACTCCCTCGGCCACGCCACCGGCGACTGGCTGCTCAAGGAGGTGGCCAGTCGGCTCAAGAGGCTGGTGCGGCAGGGGGATTGCCTGGCCCGCCTCGGCGGTGACGAGTTCGTGCTGCTGCTACCGTCGCTGTCGACCAGCCCGCCCCAGGCGGAGATGCAGGCCGATCTCATCGCCGAGCGACTCATCGGCGAGATCGCCGCCCCCTATACCCACGGCGGTCAGGTGTTGCACATCGGGGCCAGCGTCGGCATCACCCTGTTCCCCGGCCGGGAGCAGGAGGCGGGGGATCTGCTCAAGCAGGCGGATACCGCCATGTACCAGGCCAAGTCGGCGGGCCGCAAGACCCGGCGCTTCTTCGATGCCTCCATGCAGTTGCAGGCGGATCGCCGCCTGCTCATTCACAACGAGCTGCGCAGCGCCCTCAACAACCAGGAGCTGACGCTGCACTATCAGCCCCAGCACATGGTGGAGGGGGGCGACATCATAGGGGTGGAGGCGCTGATCCGCTGGCAGCCGCCGGGCCGGGCGCTGGTGTCACCCGCCGAGTTCATCCCCATCGCCGAGGAGACGGATCTCATCGTCGACATCGGCAACTGGGTTCTGCATGAAGCCTGCAGCCAGTATGTCTCCTGGGAGGAGAACGGGATCCACGTGCCCCAGCTGTCGGTCAACGTCAGCGCCAAGCAGTTCCATGCCACGGATTTCGTCGACTGCGTCCACGATGTGCTGGCCGCCACCGGCATGGATCCCGCCTGCCTGAACCTGGAGATCACCGAGTCCGTGGTGCTCGGCCACGCGGAAGACACCATCAGCAAGATGACCGAGCTCAAGGCCCTTGGCATCAGCTTTGCCATCGATGACTTCGGCGCCGGCTACTCCTCCCTGAGCTACCTCAAGCGGTTGCCGGCCGATGAGCTGAAGATCGATCGCTCCTTCATTCAGGACATCCCCAAGGATGGCGACAACATGGCCATCGTCGAGGCGGTGATCGCCATGGCCCGCCACATGGGCTTCAATGTGACGGCGGAAGGGGTCGAGTCCCGTCAGCAGCTGGAATTCCTGCAGGCGCAGGGCTGCCATTTCTACCAGGGCTATCTCGCCTCCAAGCCGTTGCCTGTGCCCTATCTTGAGCGCTACATCCGTCGGCTGACCCGCCCCGAACGCGTCGTCCCGGCCGATAAAAATAGTGTGGCGTAGCTCCCATATTTACCGGGTAGAATGAGTGTCATGTCACCACCGCCAACGGGCGGTGGTTGTGCCTCTCAAGGGAGAACGCTATTCGTGAAAGCCGTCTGGGGAATCGTCTTATCGGCGCTGTGGGTGCCAGGGATCATGGCGCAGACCATGGAGCAATCCCTCTATCGTGAGGGCTATGATGCGGTGCGGGCCGACGATCAGGTCCGCTTCCAGCAAATTCGCGCGCGGCTGGCCCATTACCCGCTGCTGCCCTACCTGGATTACTACCAGCTGGCCTTCCGGCCGGGGGCGGCCAACTATGGTGACGTGACCCGCTTCATCCGCCAGCACGGGGATACCCCCCAGTCCAACCGGCTGGAGCGCGGCTACCTCACCTATCTGGCCCAGAGCCAGCAGTGGTCCCAGTTCCTGCGCTTCTACCCGGCCAAGCCGAGCTCCACCGATCTGCTCTGCCAGCACTATCAGGCGCGCTACTACACCGGGCAGAAGACAGAGGCGCTGAATGAGGCTGGCAAGCTCTGGCTGAGCGGCCAGTCCAGGCCCGATGCCTGCGATCCCCTGTTCCAGCTCTGGCAACAGGCGGGCATGCGCACCCAGGATAAGATCTGGCAGCGCATGAAGCTGGCGTTCGAGGCACAGAATCCGGATCTCATCCGCCACCTCGGTGCCCAGCTGAGCGGTAACCTGAAGCCCTATGGGGATCAGATGATCGCCCTGTATGAGCAGCCCGCCAAGGCGATGAACCCGGCCTATTTCACGACGGCGCCGTCGTCCAAGCACCTGCTGTCGCTGGGGCTGGCCCGCTACGCCAATCAGGATCCCGAGGCGGTCTTGCGCCAGCTGGGGGAGATGAAGCGCCGCTTTGGCCTGAGCCAGGCCGAGGTCTTGCCCATCGAACGCGCCGCCGCGCGCCGCCTGCTGCTGGATCGCTCCCTGGTCCAGCGCAACTGGCTGGATGCGACCCTGGTGCGGATGAAGGATGCGGAGCTGCTGGAGCTGAGGTCGCGACTCGCCGTCTGGGAGCAGGACTGGCGTGGGCTATCCGGTTGGGTCAAGCGGATGCCCATCGCCCTGCAGAAAGAGGATCGCTGGCGTTACTGGCTGGCCCGCGCCCTGGAGGTGCAGGGTCAGCAGAAACCGGCGCGGGATCTCTACCTGGAAACCGCCAACCTGCGCGGCTTCTACGGCTTCATGGCGGCGCAGCGCACCGGCGTGCCCTATCGCATGAAGAACCAGAGCTCGGCCCAGAAGGTGCCGGACTGGCGCACGGCGAGCAGCCGCTGGCCCTTCCTGCTGCGGGTGCGAGAGTTGCTGGCCATGAACGAGGTCACGGCGGCGCGCTCGGAGTGGATCCACAACATGGATCGCAACCCGGTCGCCCAGCGCATCGAGTTTGGTCACATCGCCCTCAATCAGGGCTGGCATGAACTGGCGATCCTGTCCAGCATCCGGGCCGAGGCCTGGGACGCGCTCGACCTGCGCTTCCCCCTGCCGCTCAAGCGCACCTTCTCCCAGATGGCGCAGGAGCGGAGCATGAACACCAGCCTGCTCTACGCCATCTCCCGCCAGGAGAGCGCCCTCTACCCGCTGGCGCAGTCGCCGGTCGGGGCACGGGGCCTGATGCAGCTGATGCCGGCCACCGCCAAGGAGACCGCCGCCAAGCTGGGGGTACCCTATCGCAACGAGCAGCAGCTGTTCGATCCGGCCATGAACATCCGGCTCGGTAGCGCCTACCTCAAGCGCCTGCTGGATGTCTATGACGGCAACCGGATCCTGGCGGCGGCGGCCTATAACGCGGGCCCCGGCCGGGTCAAGCGCTGGCGCGATCAGAGTACCAACAAGCCGATGGATGTCTGGGTGGAGAGCATCCCTTACCGGGAGACGCGCAACTATGTCCAGAACGTGCTCTCCTTCGATCTCATCTATCAGCAAAAGCTGCAGCAGCCGCTGCGTTTCATGTCGGAACGTGAGCTGAACCACGCCTATTGAGACGGGAGACAGCCGCCGCGGCGGCTGTCTCCCTTTCTTGCCTCAAAATGGTTATCATCCCTTAAGATTTTGTTACAAAAGGAAACCTGCCAGGTGATCGGGCGCCGCGTCTTGGTCTGGCTGGTTCTATATAATGCCCCGATCAACACAGACAGGCTTCCCCAACAAAGGAATTGAGAGTGGCAACGATCAAAGACGTATCTCAGCTGGCCAATGTGTCCATCTCGACGGTGTCGAGAGTCATCAACAACACGGCGCAGGTGGCCCCGGAGAAGCGTGAAGCCGTGCTGGCGGCCATGAAGGAGCTGAGTTTTCGTCCCAACAGCTTTGCCCAGGCGCTGGTCAGCAAACGTTCCAACTGCATCGGCGTGCTGGTGGGTGACCTCTGTGGGGGTCCCTTCTTCGCCCAGATGATGCGCGGCATCGAGAGCATGGTCGACAAGGCGAACAAGTTCACCATAGTGGTCTCCGGTAACCATGACGCGACCCGGGAGCGCCACGCCATCCAGGCGTTGTTGCAGCGTCAGTGCGACGCCCTGATCCTGCACAGCAAGGCGCTGCCCGACGAGGAGCTGAGCGAGCTGGCGGCGGGCACTACCCCCATCGTCTTCATCAACCGCCAGGTGCCGGGCTGCGAGGAGCGCTGCGTCTGGCTGGACAACCAGGCAGGCATCACCACCGCCTGCCAGCATCTGCTGGATGCGGGGCATCGCAAGATCGCCTTCGTCACCTCGGATGACGAGGAGTTCGTCGATGGTCAGCAGCGGATGGCCGGTTATCGCTTCGCCCTGCAACGGGCCGGCGTCGCGCTGGATCCGACCCTCATCGGTCGCGCCTTCGCCGACGAGAAGGGGGGCTATGTGGCCATGGGCGAGCTGCTGGAGCGGGGTGTCGAGTTCAGCGCCGTGCTGGGGTTCAACGACGCCATGGTGGCGGGCGCCATCTCCTGCCTGCTGGAGCGGGGCTACAAGATACCGCAGCAGATCTCCGTGGTGGGCTTCGACGATATCCCCTACGCCCGTTACATCTACCCCAAGCTCACCACGGTGCGCTATCCCATCGAGGAGATGGGGGAGAGGGCGGCCGAGCTGGCCTTGCGGCTGCTGGATCACAAGCCGGTCGACGGCCTGGCGCTCAAGTTCGAGGCTGAACTGGTGCGTCGCGAGTCCGTGGCCTGAGCAATAAGTTGGCCCTGAATGGGCCAATTTTCGCGGCCAGGATTGAAAGCGCTTTCAGAAATCCTTTTCAACTGTGATCCGCTTCAAAGCTTTTTGCCTGCGCTGCCACTAGGATAGGCCCCACGAATTAGGAGCGTGCGCTCCCGATTTTCCCGCTGTGGGAGGTAACTGGTTAATCCAGCTATTTCCTTCGTTACTTTCGACGGTCATCATTGGATGGCCGTTTTTTTTTGTCAGGATATTACCAATGCGAGACGCGAACATGAGCCAGATCGGGATCCTGGGAGCAGGCTGGCTGGGACTGCCGCTGGCGAAGGCCTTGCAGGCAGAGGGCAGGCGAGTTCTGGTGACCGTCAGCTCGGCCGAGAAGGCGGAGCGGCTGAGCGCGGAGGGGGTGGCGGCGTTGCCGCTATTGATCTCTCCCCAACTGGCGGCGCCCTTGCCGTTCGCCTGCGACGCGCTGGTGGTCTGTGTGCCACCGAGCAAGACCGAGGATTACCCGGGAGCGGTGGCACGGCTGTGTCAGCTGGCCAAGGCGGCGGGCACACGCAAGGTGCTGCTGATCAGCGCGACCTCGGTGTGGGCGCCGGGGCAGGGGGAAGAGGAGCAGCCCTGCCCGGCCCATGCCAGGGGGGAACGGATGCTGGCCGCCGAGCAGGCGGTGCAGGGCGCCGGCTTTGCCTGCGCCATGGTGCTGCGCCCGGCCGGGCTCTATGGCCCGGGGCGTCATCCCGGCCATTTCCTCGCCGGCAAGACGGTGACTGGCGGCGGCCAGGCGGTGAATCTGGTGCACCTGGATGACGTGGTGGCGGCCTGCCAGCTGATGCTGGAGCAGGGACAGGACGGGGATGCCTACAACCTGAGCGCCCCCGTGCACCCGCGCCGGGAGCAGCTCTATCCCTTCGCGAGCCGGCTGCTCGGCCTGGCGCCCCCGCAGTTCATCGAGCCCGCCGGCGTTTTTGCGCCGATCGAGGGGCAACGCATCTGCCAGCGGCTCGGCTTCGTCTACCGCTGGCCCGATCCGGCGCACTGGTTTGCCGAGCAGGCCGCCCAGGATCGCTGAGCCGGAATAGGGCTCAATGTCGTCTGTTGTGTCGGTGACGGGCCGCGTCCAGCCCTGTATTCGCCGGGGCTGGCGGGCAATTGAGGTTTGCCAAGGCCGGGATCGCCCCCTATCATGCCGCATCCATGATAGAGAGAGCGGTAATGATGGTAGATACAAAGCGTCACCCCGATGGGGAACTGTTGCTGAGAACTCTGGCGATGCCAGCCGATACCAACCCCAATGGCGATATCTTCGGGGGATGGATCATGTCCCAGATGGATATAGGTGGGGGCATCATGGCCAAGGAGTTGGCAAAAGGACGTATTTGTACCGTTTCCGTCGAGGGGATGACTTTCCACAGTCCGGTCAAGGTCGGGGACGTGGTGTGTTGCTACGGTCGCTGCCTGAAGGTGGGTCGCAGTTCCATGCGGCTCAAGCTGGAGGTGTGGGTCAAGCCGGTGCTGCGGGAAAACGAAGCCCAGCGCTACTGCGTGACCGAGGGGGTCTTTACTTACGTCGCCATCGACGATCAGGGCAGATCCCGTCCCGTTCCGGTCTGATCCGGCTCAGATAAGCCGGGCGTTGATGATGGATATTTCCTGCTCAAGCCCGGTTTTTTGCCGTATCATGCGTTCCAGCATCTCTTCCGAGCCCACGCAGTGTTGGGTGTCAAACAGGCAGAGATCGCACTGGGGATCCCGTCTGATCTGATAGACGGTGGAAAGCTCCACTTGATGACAATTTCCTTGTTGATCATAAAATGTCACGCGGTACTGGTGCTGTCTCGCCATTGCGGGATCCCTCATGGATGAGTCGGGCCGGACACGAATAATGAGACTAGTCGGCGTCCATGACATTTGTGATGGTCATGGCGCATTGCAGAGGCAGGTGGTTGTTAGCCAATGAAAAATAGTTATCGTATTCTGGGTACCTCCCTGCTGACGCTGGGGCTGGTTGGCTGTTTCGAGGTACCGGATCAGGATCATCTGGTCACGGCGGCGGGCATAGTACCCGGCATCAGCTGCCAACAGCCACCGTTGGTGGCACTGGCCTCCACCGCCTTGCCCCGCGAGTTCGGCCTTACCGTCTGGAATCTCTACAAGGGTCAGCGCAAGAACTGGCGTGAAGGGCTGGACGAGTATGCCAAGTCCCAGGATCTGGTGTTGCTGCAGGAGTCGGCGACCCGGCCCGAGATGCTGGATTGGCTGAGGAGCGGCGACTTCCAGTGGCAGCAGCTGCAAGCCTTCACCCAGGGCGGTGTCTCCTTCGGCGTCATGACGGTGGCCAAAACGCCACAGGCCTTCGTCTGCGGCGTGCGCTCACCCGAGCCTCTGCTGCGTATTCCCAAGTCCGGTCTGGTGAGCCTGTACCCCTTGCAGGGTGATCCTGACGGTGTGCTGGTGGTCAACCTGCATGCGGTCAACTTCGAGCTGGGCATGGCCACCTTCCGCGAGCAGCTCAACGATCTGACCGCGTTGATCCATCGTCACCAGGGCCCGGTCATTCTGGCGGGGGATTTCAACACCTGGAGCGACAAGCGTGCGTTCTGGCTGAACAAGCTGGTGGGAGAACTCGGCCTGCAGGAAGCCATCCCGGTACCGGATCTGCGCCGCACCGCCTTCGGCCGCCCGCTGGATCACCTCTACTACCGCAATCTGGATCTGGTCGAGGTGAACTCACCCGCCACCGATGCCTCGGATCACAATCCCATAGTGGCGCGTTTCGCGGCCCAGGCCATCAGCCCCTGAGCGATGTGGCCCGCTGAACAGCCAAAAAAATACCCCGCACCAGGCGGGGTATTTTTTTAGTCGGTCATCGACCATCAGCTGTTGTTCTTCACGAACAGGGTCAGCTCCTGGCCCGGCTTGAGGTAGTCGCTCTTGCCGAGTTGATTCCAGCGCATCACGTCGTTGACGGCGACCTGGAAGCGGGCGGCGATGGAGGAGAGGGAATCCCCGCGCCGCACCTGATAGACCATGGATTTGTTACTGCCCTTGCCCTGCTTGGGCCAGACCACCAACTTCATGCCCGGCTTCAGCGCCGATTTGGCATTCAGCCCGTTCCACTTGGCCAGCTCGTCGTGAGCTACCCCGTGCGCCTGGCTGATGCTCCAGAGATTGTCACCGGAACGCACCTTGTACTGGATCTTGCTGCCACTGCGGCTGGCCAGCTGCTGCGGCTTGCTCTGGCTGGCCTGAGCCGCCATCGGCTTGCCACCATGGGGGATCATCAGGGTCTGGCCACGGCGCAGGCTGTTGCTGCGCAGGTTATTGGCCAGCTTGAGCTGCTGCACGCTCACCCCGTGGTTCTGGGCGATACGGGAGAGGGTATCGCCGCTGGTGACCTGATAGGAGCCGGCGCCGCGGGTGCGCTCACGCTTGGGCAGGTCGGCCAGGGCCAGCTCCAGGGTATCGGCATACTCGACCGGTACCAGCAGCTGATAGGGTCCCTGTGGCGAGGTCATGCCGCGCTTGAGGGCCGGATTGACCTCCTTGAGCTGGGAGGCGGAAATGCCTGCCAGCTGCGCCGCCACGTTCAGATCGATCTGGCCACCGGTGTTGATGGTGCGCAGCTGCGGCCTGTTGGCCAGCACCGGCAGGGTGACATTGTATTTGTCCGCGTTGCGGATCATGTCAGCCATGGCCAGGATCTTGGGCACGTACATCCGGGTTTCCCGGGGCAGGTCCAGCGACCAGTAATCGGTCGGTCGACCGGCCTTCTGGTTGCGGATGATGGCGTTGCGTACCCGGCCTTCACCGGCATTGTAGGCGGCCAGCGTCTGCAGCCAGTCACCGTCGAAGAAACGGTTCAGGTATTCCAGGTAGTCCAGCGCGGCATTGGTGGATGCCAGCACGTCGCGACGGCCGTCATACCAGTTGTCGTGGCGCAGACCGAAGTTTTTGCCGGTGGCAGGCACGAACTGCCAAAGACCGACCGCATTGCTGCGGGAACGGGCATTGGGATCGAACATGCTCTCGATCATGGGGATGGTAATAAGCTCCATTGGCAGCTCACGCCGTTCGATTTCCTCTACCATCAGATACAGGTAGGGCTCAGCCCGGCTGGCAATGGTCGCCATATGCTTATCATTACGCAGTAACCAATCACGCTGCTGGCGGACACGGGCGTTCTCATGCGAGTCAAGCTGCATATCATCGCTGATACGCACCCACAGGTTATCCGTGTCATCCAGTTCTTCAATCTGTTCATCGCCGAACAGGAAGCGCGCTGAATGTTTTTTGTATGTTTTCTTGCTGACTTGGGGGGATTTGATCGGCTCGATTGCCGTTACCGCCCGGTCATCCTGATGGCTCAGGTTTTGACAGCCGCTGAGAAACAGCGCTGCCAATAAGGCCGTTCGTAGCTTCATCTCGCTCAGGTCATCTTTAGGAAAAACAGCACGCATCATAAGGGGCAATGGCCCCCTGATCAAGGTTTGTTCAAAAAACGTCCTTCCAGCCCCTCAGCACGGCGAAGGTATCCTCTGGATTTTCCAAGCATTTCAGGGCGTATTTCTCAGCAGAAAATCTCACGGAATCCTGCTCGCAGCGCAGAAATACGTTGAAATGCCGCTCATCCCCCAGCCGGGAAGGGAGACTCGGCAGGCCCTGCTGGCGCAGCTTGCTGATCAGGCCGATCCGGCGCTGGATCGCCTGGTTATCGGGCTCGACCGCGTGGGCGAAACGCAGGTTGGAGAGGGTATATTCATGGGCGCAATAGAGGAGGGTGTCATCGGGCAGGGCCGCGAGCCGTTGCAGGGAGTCGTGCATCTGGGCGGGGGTGCCTTCGAACAGGCGGCCACAGCCGGCGGAGAAGAGGGTATCGCCACAAAACAGCATGCCCTGACCGTGGTAGGCGATGTGGCCAAGGGTGTGGCCGGGCACATGGATGACGTCCAGGCTCAGGCCGTGCCAGTTGATCCGATCCCCGTCCTCGAGCCACTGACCGTGATGGGCCGGCATGGGATCGTGCCTCGGACCATAGAGGCTGGCGCGGGGGAAGTGACGGAGCAGCTCGCCGACGCCGCCGACATGGTCCTTATGATGGTGAGTCAGCAGTATGGCATCGAGCTCAAGCCCGAGCGCCTCGAGCCGCTCCAGTACCGGGGCTGCCTCGCCCGGATCCACGACCAGGCAATGATTCTCGTGTCGGATCAACCAGATGTAGTTGTCGCTAAAGGCAGGAACTGTGATGACGGTATACATGGCTCGGCTTCTCTTTGTGTTCTCTTTGTGGAAGGGATCTTATATAACAGGATGGCATTCGAACCTCGGATTGGTCCCATTATGCAGCTGGCACGTACTGAACAACAGATCGAGATCCCGACCAGCTGGTCGGCGCTGCCCATGGGGGACTGGGTGGCCGCCGAGCTGCAGGAGCGGCTCGATAACTGGTGCCCGCACCTGTTTGGCTATCATCTGCTGAAGATTGGCGCCCTGAGCGCCGAGCTCTCCTGCGGCGGCTCCTCCATCCGCCACCAGATCGGGGTCGCCCCTGGCGGGCGGCTGCTGGATATGAAGGGGGATCCGCTCGCCTTGCCGGTACGCACCGGCAGCGTGGACGCCTGCCTGCTCGCCCACTGCCTCGATTTCTCGCCGGATCCGCACCAGGTGCTGCGTGAAGCCGAGCGGGTGCTGACCGATGATGGCTGGCTCATCGTCAGCGGTTACAACCCCACCAGCCTAGTGGGACTCGGTCACTATCTGCCGTTTATGCGACAACAGCTGCCCTGGTCGGCGCGGATGTTCACCCCGACGCGGGTGACCGACTGGTTGCAACTGCTGGGCTGCGAGGTGATGTTTGACGAGCGCTTCGGTTTTTCCTTCATGGGAAGGCAGAGCCGGATCGGCTGGTGGCGGGAGAGTCTGGGGCGGGACTATTGCCGGCCCCTGGCCTCTGTCTATGTGATCGCCGCCCGCAAGCGGCGTTTTCCGCTGATCCCGGTGCGCCGACGCTGGCGCCTGCCTGAGTCGATGGCGGCGCCGGGCATGGCGCGTCAGGGGTGGTAGCTTACATTCTCGCGTGATGCACAAGCGGGCCAGTCTCGCGACTGGCCCGGGGAGGAGCTATCAGGGCTGATAGCCCACGTCTTCGGCGAGTTGTTTGCCGCTGGCGGCATCGCGGGCCAGTTCGTCACAGCGCTCGTTCTCCGGGTGGCCGGAGTGACCCTTGACCCAGAGCCATTCGATCTGGTGGCGCGCGACTTCCGCATCCAACTCCTTCCAGAGATCGACGTTCTTGACCGGCTGACGGTTGGCGGTCATCCAGCCTTTCTTCTTCCAGCCGATGATCCACTGGGTGATCCCCTGGCGCACATACTGGCTGTCGGTGGTGAGGCGTACCTGGCAGGCGGCGTTGAGCGTACGCAGCCCCATGATGGCGGCCATCAGCTCCATCCGGTTGTTGGTGGTCAGGCGAAAGCCGCCGGCAATCTCCTTGCGGTGCTGGCCATAGACCATGACGGCACCGTAACCACCCGGGCCCGGATTACCGAGGCAGGAGCCATCCGTGTATAAATCAATCTGTTTCAACATGAGCAATCAATCTGTTTTAACATGAGGCTTGGGGTAAACTAGCGAGTAAAACCGAAGTTTGACATAGATTGGATCATGAACACACCCCAACTGAATCGCCAGATCATTCTGGATACTGAAACCACAGGTATGAACACGGCAGGCGGTCCCGTCTACCTCGGCCATCGCATCATCGAGATCGGCTGTGTGGAGGTGATCAACCGTAAGCTGACGGGCAATCATTTCCACGTCTATATCAAGCCGGATCGGTTGGTGGACCCCGAGGCCATCCAGGTACACGGCATCACGGATGCCTTCCTGGTCGACAAGCCTTCCTTTAGCCAGATAGCCGACGACTTCATCGAGTTCATCCGTGGCGCCGAGCTCATCGCCCACAATGCGCCCTTCGACGTGGGCTTCATGGACTATGAGTTCAGCAAGCTAGGCCTCAGCTTCAAGACGGCGGACATCTGCAGCATCACCGATACCCTGGCGATGGCGCGGGATCTCTTCCCCGGCAAGCGCAACAACCTGGACATCTTGTGCGATCGCTACGGCATCGACAACTCCCACCGCACCCTGCACGGGGCCTTGCTGGATGCGGAGATCCTGGCGGACGTCTACCTGCTGATGACGGGTGGCCAGACCAAGCTCAACCTGGCCAATGAAAGCAGCGAGAATGACAGCAGCCAGGACACCGGCATCCGCCGGCTGGAGAGCAACCGCTCGCCGCTCAAGGTGGTGCGCGCCAATGACGAGGTACTCGCGGCCCACGAGGCGCGGCTCGATCTGGTGCAGAAGAAAGGAGGCGCCTGCCTGTGGCGGCAATGAGGCCCCTCTGGGGTGGCCTGCTGCTGGCCTCGCTCTCACTCCCGGTCATGGCCAACGAGGTGTTTGCCCCCTCCGATATTCCCCTGCTCGACAATCGCTTTCGCATCGATTACGGAGTGAAAGAGATCACCTTTATCGTCAAGCGCAAGCCAGGGATGCCCTCGGTGATCCTGGTGCGGCCCGATGGCAGCAAGCTCTATGTCGGCAAGGTCACGCCGCCCGAGGTGGGCTGGCTGGCGTTGCAGGATCAGGATCTCATCACGGTGCGCGACCCCATGCCGGGCCCCTGGCAGGCCATAGGAGCGGTCGATCCCGAGAACCGGGTACGCCTGCTGTCCGATGTCCGGCTCGAGAGCGAGCCGCTGCCGACCCAGCTCTATCAGGGTGAACGCATCAAGCTTCAGTCCCGGCTGCTGATCGATGGCGCTGCCCCAGGGGCGGGGTACTACCTCTCCGATCTGGGCATGACGGTGAGGCTGCAGCAGTTCAACAATGCCGAGCAGAGCGGAGAGCCCATGCTCGAGGAGACGCTCGGTCACTACCTCGACGATGGCAAGGGGCTCGATGAGGTGCCAGGTGACGGCATCATGACCGCAGAGGCGGTGCTGGACGTGCCCGCTGGCAAGTACCGCGCACTCTACAGCACCGGCAATCAGGTCTTCTCCCGCGCCCAGTCACAGCAGGTGCTGATCTACCCCTGGCCGGTGAGTTACAGCCTGGCGCCCCCCTCCGGCGAGATGGGGGCCAGGCTCTCGTTCGTCATCGACGCCGACGAGCTGGATCCTGCCTCGGTGCTGATCCAGGGCAAGGTTGCCGACAGCACTGGGGTCAGCATGCCGTTCAATGCCGTGGCGAGCGAGCCCGGGCTCAGCATCGATCTCGTGGCGCTCAAGGCGGTGGGGCAGTACAAGGTCGAGGCGACCCTGTTTGGTACGACCCGATTGGGGCGTGAAATCCGGCTGCAACTGCCGATCAAGGCGTTCAACATCCTGCCGCCGGTGCTGACGCCGCCCCCCTCTGCGGCGCCCGCGACTGCGGTGCCGGCTCAGACCCGGTTCGAGGAGCAGGAGAGTCGCGGCTGGTTGCCCTGGGCGCTGGGGGCTGGTGGGGGGCTGCTGCTCCTGCTGGGGGCGGGGGGCTTCATCTTGCGACAGAAGCGCCAGACCCTGCACAAGGCGATGGCGGCGCAGCAGGCGCAGAGCGAAAGTGCGGTGCCTGGGCTCAAACTGGATCTCAATTTGCCGGAACAGTAACCCGGCCCTGGCCGTGAAAAAGCCGCCCCATGGGGCGGCTTTTTTTATGATGAGGACATCTCGCTGGCCACTCAATGCGCCCCTATGTAGATATCCTTGTGCTGATCGCGAATGTCGAGAAACCTGTCCAGGTTGGCCAGCATCAGATCCACCAGTTGGGGGTCGAAGTGCTGGCCTCGTTCCGCTTCGATCAGCGCCATCACCCGATCCAGCGGCCAGGCCTGCTTGTAGCAGCGATCCGAGCCCAGCGCATCGAATACGTCGGCCAGTGCCACGACGCGCCCCTCCAGCGGGATCTGGTCGCCCCTAAGCCCACGGGGATAGCCGCTGCCATTCCACTTCTCATGGTGATTGCCGGCGATGGTCGCGCCTATCTGGAACAGCGCCAGATCGCTGCCGGACAGCATGTCCTGCCCCAATTGCGCGTGGGTCTTCATGATCTCCCACTCCTCCGGGGTGAGCTTGCCCGGCTTGTGCAGTATGGCATCCGGGATCCCCACCTTGCCGATGTCGTGCAGGGGGGAGGCGCGCTTGATGAGCTCACACCGCTCTTCGTTCATGCCGAGCAACTGGCAGAACAGCTCGGTATAGAGCGCCACCCGCTTGACGTGCAGGCCGGACTCCTTGGAGCGGGTCTCCACCAGCTCGCCGATGCGGTAGATGATTTCGCGCTGGTTGTCTCCTATCACCTCGTTGAGCCGGATGTTCTCCAGCGCCACTATGATGTTTTCGGTGAACAGGCTCAGCAGGCCGGTATCCATCTGGTTGAGCGGGCGGGTGGTCTCGATGTGGAATAGCAGGTGATGGCGGGCATTCTGGCAGTAGAGCACCAGTTGGTTGCCGTCGTAGACGTTGGCTCCCCTGGTCATGGCCTGGCGCAAGATGTCGGGCGCCTCGCTCAGCAGGAGCGAGGGCTCGTCGGCCAGCAGCGGCTCCAGTATCTGATCCCGCACCTCGTAGGCCAGGTGTTTCACATCGTAGATCTGGGACTCTTCCAGGTTGAGCAGGGCGCTGAGCTGGGTCTGCGCCCCCTCGACGAACTGGCGCAGGGCCCGCTGCTCGAAGATCCCCTTGGAGGCTTCGATGACCTTCTCCAACCCCTGCCGATTGCTCTCCAGGGTGCGGATGTCGCGGTAGGAGCGCAGGCTGGCGCGCAGCAGGGTGCGCAACTTCTGGGAGGTGAGCTCGGTCTTGTCCTTGTAATCGTTGATGTCGTAGTTGGTGACGACATCGTCCTCCGGTGCCTGACCGGGCTGGCCGGTGCGCAGCACGATGCGCACCATCTTGTTTTGCAGCTCGTCGCGCACGAACTTCACCACCTCGAGACCGGCGTGATCCGCTTCCATCACCACATCGAGCAGCAGCAGGGCGACATCCGGGGTCGCGGCGAGCAGCGCCTTGGCTTCGGCGGCCGAATAGGCGTGCAGAAAATCGATCGGCTTGTTGTCGAATTCAAACTTGCTCAGGGTGATCTTGGTGATGCGATGCACTTCGGGCTCATCGTCCACGATCATCACCTTCCAACCGGCTGGGCGCGGTGTGGGCAGGGGGAGGTCGTCGTCATCGTCAATTATCAGGATTTGATCATCCATTATGCAATCCTGTGTGTGATCCTGTGCTTACCTTAACCGCTTCATTAAAGATAGGAAACGTATAGATAACCAAAATATGATCCCGCATACGTCTCTTTTTCGCCTCCGCTGAGGTTGCCGATATCGGCATGAAAAACGCCTCCACAAGGGAGGCGTTTTGGCATTTATCCGCGGACTCAGGCCGCTCTGTGATAGGCCGATGGTTCGAACAGTGCCTTGTTGGCGACCAGGTCGATGGGGTCAAAGTCATCGACGTTGATGGTGCGCAGGCGACTCTGTTCGGCCCGGCGCAGCAGGTCGGCCTCGGCCGGGTTGATGACCCCCAGCGCCAGCCCCTCGTCGGCGACCCTGTCCAACTGCGTGAAGGGGCGCTTGCGACCGTCTGCCTTGCAGATCTTCTCGAACAGCGGCTCGGCGGCCAGCACGTCATCGAGAGCCTGTTCCAGCAGGCCGAAGGGGTTGCCCTCCTCGCGGGTGAGGTACTGCCCCTCGGCCAGACGGTCGCGGGTGGCGCTCGGTGTCTGCAGCAGACGGGCGACCTGCTGGTCCAGCTTGTCGCTCGGGCGTTTCAGGTCGCGACCCAGCGGCAGCACTATGACCCGCAGGGCCAGCCCGATCCAGCGATTCGGGAAGTTGCGCAGCAGCTCATCGATCGCCTCCTGTGCCTTGAACATCGCATCTTGCAGCGCCCAGTGCAGCAGCGGCAGATCCGCCTGCTGACGGCCCTCGTCCTGGAAGCGCTTGAGGGCGCTGGAGGCGAGATAGAGCTGGCTCAGCACATCGCCGAGGCGCGCGGAGACCCGCTCTTTGCGCTTGAGTTCGCCGCCCAGGGTGCCCATCGCCATGTCGGACAGGAAGGCCAGGTTGGCGGAGAGGCGGGTCAGCTGCTGGTAGTAGCCCTTGGTCTGATCCTTGAACGGCGACGCGGCGAAGCGGGCACCGGTCAGGCCCAGCCAGAAGCTGCGCACCAGGTTGCTGATGGCGAAACCGACGTGGCTGAACATCGCCTTGTCGAACGCCTTGAGCGCCTGCTCCTGATCCGGGTGGCTGGCGGCCAGCATCTCCGGCAACACATAAGGGTGGCAGCGGATGGCGCCCTGACCGTAGATGATCATGCTGCGGGTCAGGATGTTGGCCCCCTCGACGGTGACGGCGATGGGGGCGCCCTGGTAGCCACGAGCCAGGTAGTTGTTCGGGCCCATGCAGATCGCCTTGCCGCCGTGGATGTCCATGGCATCTATGATGCTCTTCTGGGCGCGGTCGGTGAGGTGATACTTGACGATGGCGGAGATGACCGAGGGTTTCTCCCCCAGATCGATGCCGGTCACGGTCAGCTTGGCCGCCGCACCCATGATGTAGGCGTTGCCGCCGAGGCGCGCCAGCGGCTCTTCGATGCCTTCCATCTTGCCGATCGGCAGCTTGAACTGGCGGCGGATGCGGCTGTAGGCGCCGCTCGCCAGGGCCAGCATCTTGACGCCGCCTGTGCTGTTGGAGGGTAGGGTGATGCCGCGGCCGACCGAGAGGCACTCGACCAGCATGCGCCAGCCCTGACCCGCCATGGCGGGGCCGCCGATGATGAAGTCGAGCGGCACGAATACCTCCTCGCCGCGGGTCGGGCCGTTCTGGAACGGCACGTTGAGCGGGAAATGACGGCGGCCGATCTCGACGCCCTTGATGTGGGTCGGGATCAGGGCGCAGGTGATCCCCAGCTCCTCTTCCTCACCGAGCAGATGGTCCGGGTCGCGCAGCTTGAACGCCAGCCCCAGCACGGTGGCGATCGGTGCCAGAGTGATGTAGCGCTTGTTCCAGGTCAGGCGCATGCCGAGCACCTCTTCCCCTTCCCATTCCCCCTTGCAGACGATGCCGAAGTCAGGGATGGAGCCCGCATCCGAGCCCGCTTCCGGGCTGGTCAGGGCGAAGCAGGGGATCTCCTTGCCGATGGCGAGGCGGGGCAGGTAATGGTCTTTCTGTTCCTCGGTGCCATAGTGCTGCAGCAGCTCACCCGGCCCTAAGGAGTTGGGCACGCCGACGGTGGAGGCGAGCACGGCACTGGCGCCGCACAGTTTCTGCAGCACGCAGGATTGGGCATAGGCGGAGAATTCCAGCCCGCCGTATTTCTTCTTGATGATCATGGCGAAGAACTTGTGGTCCTTCAGATACTGCCACACCTCGGGAGAGAGATCGGCGCGCTCATGGGTCACTTCCCAGTCGTTGACCATGCGGCACACGTCTTCGACCGGGCCGTCCATGAAGGCCTGCTCCTCGCTGGAGAGGGTCGCGACCGGGATGGCGTGCAACTTCTTCCAGTTCGGGTTGCCGGCAAAGAGATCCGCTTCCCACCAGGTGGTGCCCGCCTCTATGGCCTCTTTCTCGGTGCGCGACATCTCCGGCATGATGGATTTGTAGAGCTTGAACAGCGGCCTGGTCAGTTGATTACGGCGAAACTCCACCAGATTCAACGGGATGGCAACCAGGGCGAACAGCACCCACAGCAGCAGGGGAACCTGGCCATAGAAGGTGCCGATGACCAGGGCGACAGCCGTGGCAAGCGTAGAGGTGAGCAGAGACGCCCGGCGATAAGCCATGGCGCCGATCACCAGGATCACTCCGAGCAGAGTGAGGGTCGTCGTCATTGTTTGCTCCTTGCATGAGTTGCCGAAGTTGGGTGCTAAGTGAATGAACTGATCCAGAGGTCTGACCTGTTGGATGTGGCCTCTGTTGTAATTCATGTGCACAAAATTATCAAGATGTTTACAACTCGGTTACCTCCCGGCCGTGAGCGAGCTAACGCAACCGGCTTTCCCCCTGCTGGCCGGGGGGCGACGGCGGGATTGGCTTGTGCGACAATGCGGAACCCTATGTTGGACGATACAAAGAGACACCAGACGCCATGTACCAAGAACTTATCCGCAATGAATTGACCGAAGCTGCCAGCGTGCTCCAGGCATTCCTGGCCGATGAGCAGAACCTGAAGAGCATAGAGGCGGCCGCCCGCCTGCTGGCCGACTCCTTCAAGCAGGAAGGCAAGGTGCTCTCCTGTGGTAACGGTGGCTCTCACTGCGACGCCATGCATTTTGCCGAGGAGCTGACCGGTCGTTATCGGGAGAACCGTCCCGGTTACGCCGGCATCGCCATCTCGGATCCGAGCCACCTCTCCTGCGTCTCCAATGACTTTGGCTACGACTATGTGTTCTCCCGCTACGTGGAAGCGGTCGGTCGTCGCGGCGACGTGCTGCTCGGCATCTCCACCAGCGGCAATTCCGGCAACATTCTCAAGGCCATCGAGGCCGCGCATGCCAAGGGCATGAAGGTGATCGCGCTGACCGGCAAGGACGGTGGCAAGATGGCCGGCCTGGCCGACGTCGAGATCCGGGTGCCCCATTTCGGTTATGCCGACCGCATTCAGGAAGTGCACATCAAGGTGATCCACATCCTGATCCAGCTGGTCGAGAAAGAGATGGCCAAGTAACCAGCTGCCCAGCGAGGTGATCCGCCTTATGCTGATCCAGTTGGTTGAAAAAGAGATGGCCGAGTAATCGGCGTCTGTCGGAGGGGACGCGGTGCGGTCATGCCGACCGCTTCTGTCGCGCCCCCTCCGGCGAGAGCCGCTGATTGAAGAGAGGCTCAAGTCATTCAGGGAGTGGACTGGATATGTGCGAACTGCTCGGCATGAGTGCCAATGTGCCGACCGACATCTGCTTCAGTTTTACCGGGCTGATGCTGCGCGGCGGCAAGACAGGCCCCCACAAGGATGGCTGGGGGATCACCTTCTATGAGGGGCGCGGTTTTCGCACCTTCAAGGATCCCGAGCCCAGCGCCCAGTCACCCATCGCCAAGCTGGTGCAGGCGCTGCCCATCAAGAGCCGCGCCGTGGTCAGCCATATCCGGCAGGCCAATCGTGGCTGCGTGTCGCTGGAGAATACCCACCCGTTCACCCGGGAGCTGTGGGGCCGTTACTGGACCTTCGCCCATAACGGGCAACTGACAGGCTACAAGCGGCTGTCGACCGGGCGTCACCGTCCGGTCGGGGACACCGACAGCGAGCACGCTTTCTGCTGGCTGCTCGCGCAGCTGGAGCAGAAGTACCCCAAGCGTCCGGCCAACTTCCCCGCCATGTTCCGCTATCTGGCGAGCCGGTGTGATGAGTTGCGCGGATTGGGGGTGTTCAACATGTTGCTGTCGGATGGGGAGTTCGTGATGACCTATTGCAGCAACAACCTCTACTGGCTCACCCGCCGGGCGCCTTTTGGCGAGGCCCGTTTGCTGGATGAGGACGTGGCCATCGATTTCCAGAGCGAGACGACGCCAAACGACGTGGTGACCCTGATCGCGACGAGGCCGCTGACCGGCAATGAACACTGGGTGAAGATGGTGCCGGGGGAGTTTTGCCTGTTCCGGCTGGGTGAACTGGCGCACGGCAATTCACCCGAGTGAGAGATAAAAAAATACCAGGGTAGAATCCTACCCTGGTTCTTCGCAGCAGCCATACAGGCAAAAGGGATGAGAGAGGTGTTGCTGAGCCGCATCATTCTCATGACTCGCATTGTTATTTAAATGTTAATTTGGTGGCAACATTTATGTTGCTCCCTGGTATTCCTGCTTTTCGATAACTTGAACCGGCTCACATTATGGCGTTATCGAGACCGCTCACCGGGCTGGTCTGCGATCCTATGCCGGATGACAGCCGGCGCGATCATCATCTATATTGTGGTCTGTTTGAATACCATCAAAGGGAAGCGAAGATGGAGTGGCTGGATCAGAAGGTGCTACGGCAGCTGGCAGAGGACATTGGTCACGAGATGATGCCCGTCGTCATCTCGGTGTTTGTCGAGGAGGTGGGCGAGCAGCTCGCTCGGCTCAGGCCGCTGTACGAGCAGCGGGACTGGCCCGCACTGGCCCGAGTGGCCCATAGCATGAAGTCTTCCTGTGGCAGTTATGGTGCCGAGCCCAGCTACCGGCAGGTGATGGCGCTGGAGCTTGCCTGCCGCCGGGAAGATGCAGAAGAGGCTGGCCAACTGCTGGCGCAGCTGGAGCACTCCCTGCCACAAGTCTTCTCCCATCTGGCCCGCTATCACTGATCTCGGGCTCAGCCTGCCTTGTGATGCCTGATGTGCCTGCCCTGGATAACCTCATCCAGCGCCTGTCGAAGCTTGAGACGATCGTGACGATGGGGCAGGGCAGCCTCACCCAGCTCGGCCTGGATGAGGCAATCCGCCAGCTCGGGGACACTGAGGCCCTCTGGCGCCAGTATGGCATCGACCCGGCCTTGACCTATCCGCTCTTCCAGCCAGCGATGCTGCTCGGGCAGTGCCAGCTGGCCGGCCGGCCCGTTTTCGGCGACCAGGTTGCAGACGAAGACGACGATGGCCTGGCTATCCCGAATGGCGCCAGCCACCTCGTCCAGCAGCAGGGGGGGCATGACGGAGGTGAGGAAGCTGCCTGGCCCCAGGATGATCATGTCGGCCTGGGTCAGGGCCTGCACGGCCTCGCGGGTGGCCGGCACGGTCGGACTCAGGCTCAGGGCCCGCGGCGGGGTGGCGAGCTGATCGATGGAGACTTCCCCCAGGATCTGGTCACCGCAGACGGTGTGGGCGCAGAGATCGGTGGGTAGCTCGGACATGGGCAGTAACTGGGGCTCTATCTTCAGCATGTCGCTGATGAGCCGGATGGCATCCAGAGGGCGGACACAGAGGTTGTCGAGCGCCAGCAGCATCAGATTGCCGAGGTTGTGACCCGCCAGCTCCCCTCGGCCATTGAAGCGGTATTCGAACAACTGGCTGCCGATGCCGGGATCGGTCACCAGCTGATTGAGGCAGTTGCGCAAGTCCCCCCAGGCGATGCACTCCTGGCTCTTGCGCAAGCGTCCGGTGGAGCCGCCGTCATCCGTGGTGGTGACGATCCCGGTCAGCCGTTGCCCTAAAAACGAGAGGGAAGAGAGCACCCGGCCCATGCCGTGGCCACCGCCGATGGCGACGACCCGATCAAAGTTACTGATATTTTTCTGCCACATGCAGCCATCCTGTGGGTGGGTCTGTGAGAACCATTCTAGCCAATATGGCCAGCTAATCATTTGATAAGGGTATGATTTTTGCTTACCACCTGCATCGCATACCACTAGGAGATGGCGTTGAACTTCCTGACGGCTCACTCTCTTGCAGAGACGACCCTGCTGGCCGCCCAACAGATAGCCGAGCGGCTGCTCGCTCAATCAGCTCATTCCCCATCGTTGTTGCTGGTCTATTTTACCCAAGCTCACGATGCTGCGGTACTGCGCCATGCGCTTAAAATCCGCTTCCCGGATTGTCGTCTCATCGGTTGCAGCTCCTGCGGCGGGATCATGACCCAGGCCGGCCACCATGCCCGGCATGGCTGGGGCCTGGCGGTCGCCGCCCTCTATGACGACAAGGGGGCCTACGGCGTGGCCGGTCAGGCCGGGGATGAGGTGGATGCGCGCCAGCTGCTGCGCGGCGCCATCGCCGATGGCGGACGCCCCGGCGAGCTGCCGCAACTCATCTTGCTGCATACCAGCCCCGGGCTGGAAGAGGTCATGCTGGCGGGGATCGAGGCGGAGTTCGGCACGACGGTTCCCGTCGTGGGGGGCTCGGCGGCGGATGATGGGGTCACCGGCGAATGGCAGCTGTGCTGGGACGAGGGCGAGAGCCGGCAAGGCGCGGTGCTGGCGGTGCTGTACCCTGATTGCCAGCTGGCCTTCCAGTTTCACTCCGGCTATGTCCCCACCGAACAGCATGGCACCATCACCGCCCTGGATGGGCGCGAGGTGCTGACCATAGATCACGAGCCGGCGGCCCGGGTGTATGCCCGCTGGACGGAGCGCGAGACCCCCTGGCAGGTGGGTCCCATCCTGAGGGAGACCACCCTCTCACCGCTGGCCCGCCAGGTCGGGACCCTGGACGACATGCCTTATTACAAGCTCTCTCATCCCGAGGCGGTGACCCCGAGAGAAGGGTTGCGGCTGTTTACCGAGACCCGGCTGGGGGAGCGCCTGGAGCTGATGTACAGCAGTGAGGAAGGCCTGTTGCAGCGCAGTCTGAATGCGGTGCGGATCGAGCCCGAATATGGCATGGCGGGCAGCCTGCAGCCCTTCGGCGCCCTGGTGGTGTTCTGTGCCGGCTGCCGACTGGTGCTGGGGGAGAGCCTGAACGATGTCGTCGACCAGTTCCGCAGCCAACTGGGGGAGATCCCCTTCATCACCCCCTTTACCTTCGGCGAGCAGGGGCGTTTGCCCCATGGTGAGCTGGCCCATGGCAACCTCATGGTATCGAGCGTAATCTTCCTCGATAGCTGACACAGTGCTGGACACAAGATGATAGGCAATACCGAACTCGAAGCTCTGGGTGACAAGCTGCAGACCACGCTGGTGGAGCTGGTGCGTTGCCGGGAGCGGGAGGCCAAATACCGCCAGGAGTCGCAGGCCTTGCTGTGCGGGGTGGCGACGCTGGCCGATGCCCAGAGTCTGGAGCAGGTGCTGGACAGCCTCATCCAGACGCTCAAGCCTTTCATCGGCTTCGAGCATGCGGATGTGGTGGCCTGGGGCGGGGCGAGCGGCACCACTCATCTCAGCACCCAGCCCGAGGAGACGGGCCGCCCCTGGCCACTGACCCCGCTCTTCTCCCGCGCCATCGCGGGGGAAACCCTGGTCATCTATGATCCGTCCCAGCTGCCTGAGCTGGCACCCCTGGCGGGGGCGGCGGGCTGGGCCAGCGTCATGATGACGGGGCTGCAGGCTCCCGGTTTTTCCGGGGTGCTCATCTGCCGTCATGGCGCCGTGGGCACCTTCGATCTCAAGAGCAAGGCGGCGATGCAGCGGTGCCGTCCCCTCATCTCCCAGGCGCTGGTCAACATTGCCTATAGAGCTCGCCTGCAGGAGCAGGTCGAGCTCAAGACCCTGGCCCTGCAGGCCAGCGAGCAGCGTTTTCGCAGCTTTGCCGCCATGGCGTCCGACTGGTTCTGGGAGACGGATCCCGAGCATAGGCTCAGTTATGTGTCGGCCCCCGGTTACCGCAGAGAGCTGATCGCCCGCCAGGTCGGCCGTAGTCTCTATGATTTTGCCCATGACCCCCAGGATCCCGAGTGGTGCAAGTACCGACGGCTGATCGCGCTGCAGCTGCCGGTGCGGGCGATGCGTACCCAGGTGGTGCTGGCCAGGGGGCCCCGCTGGATGGAGCTCAACGCCGAGCCCTGCTTCGATGCCGACGGTGTCTTTATCGGTTATCGGGGTACGGCGCGGGAGATCGACAACCAGATCCGCCGGGAGCAGGAGCTGGCGCGGGCACGGGACGAGGCGGAGACGGCCAACCGGGCCAAGTCACAGTTCCTGGCCATGATGACTCACGAGATCCGCTCCCCCATGAATGCGGTGCTGGGGATGCTGGATCTGTTGCAATACGGGCGGCTCGAGGCCCAGCAACAGGCCCTGCTCGGCCATGCCACCCACTCGGCGCATCTGCTGCAGACCATCATCGATGATGTGCTCGACTTCTCGAAGATCGAATCTCACACCCTGGCGCTGCATGCCGAGCCGCTGCAACCCGCCCGCCTGTGTCAGGCGCTGGTGGAGCCGCTGCAGGCACAAGCCAGCGCCAAGGGCATCCGCTTGCATTGGCAACTGGATGAATCGGTGCCGGACTGGTTGCAGGGGGACTCGGTCCGTCTGTCCCAGGTGATCGGCAACCTGCTCGGCAATGCGGTGAAGTTTACCGCCACCGGCAGCGTGCAGCTGGCGCTGGGGTGGCAGGATGAGCGACTGAGGGTGTCGGTGACCGATACCGGGATAGGTATCTCCGCCGAGGATCAGGGGTTGTTGTTCGAGCCATTTTTTCAGGTCGACAGCTCGGCCACCCGCCGTTTCTCCGGCTCAGGGCTCGGGCTTGCCATCAGCCGGAGGCTGGTGCAGCTGATGGGCGGCGAGATCTACCTGCAGAGTACGCCCGGTCAGGGCAGCCGTTTCTGGTTCGAGTTGCCCGGCATGGCGGCCCCTTGCATAGACCCGGGTCAGCCCGTCACCGATGCGCTCGCCATGCTGGATCTGGATGTGCTGGTGGTGGAGGACAGCCCGGTCAATCAGCTGGTGGTGTCGCTCATGCTGCAGAAATTGGTGTGCAGGGTCCGGCTGGCGGCCAATGGCCTGGAGGCGTTGGCGCAGGTCAACGAGCGGCGGCCCGATCTCATCCTGATGGACATGCGGATGCCGCATATGGACGGGCTGGAGGCGACCCGCCGCTTGCGTGAAATGGGGTGTGAGATCCCGATAGTGGCGCTGACGGCCAATGCCATGACGGAGGACAGGGCGCGCTGTCTGGCCCAGGGGATGAACGATTTCCTGGCCAAACCGATCAGCCTGGCCCGGCTGCGCAGCTGCTTGCAGCGGCATTGCGGAACTGTAAACCCGGGATCCAGATAAAAAAAATGGTCAACCTGGTGGTTGACCAATTCTTCAGCAAATACTGAAGAGAGCACGGGATAAATCGGGTTGTACAGGCACTTATGAAAAATTCGTGCCAACTTTTAATAACCTGTTTTTGCGGCTTGCAGCTGAGTAATCTGTCATTCCTCGCTGCCGGCTCGTCGCAAAATGCGAATTATGTGTTTTCATTGTAAGAATATTCGCATTTTGCAAAGCTACTTTTGACTCACTGTGCGATCAGTCGGCGCAAGAACTGGCGCGCCGCTTCACTGTTTTGTTTGGCAATCAACATCTGTTTTTCATAGATCGGCATGGGCAGGATCTCGAGCCATCGTTGGCAGAGCCAGGCCGCATCGTCAAACTGCTTGTCCGGGTAGAGCTCATCCAATTCCGGATATTGTTCAAACACCTCCCTCAATCTGCTCACCAGCGGTGTGTCACTGAAATCGGAGTGGGCGCTCGGCCAGTTGGGCAGGGTTTCTACCTTGGCGTGGCGCAAGCCGGTTTCGTCCGTCTCCATTTCATGAATGGAGAAGCGTTCGAGCCCGAGCACTGTGACCCCGAGCAAGCCATCGTTGAGGGTATAGAAATCAGTCACCTTGACGCGAGTACCGACCGGCAGTATGCGTCCGCAGCTACCCGTGCTGGTCGTCTCCTCCATGACGATGCCAAAGCCCCGATCATCGATGAACGATTCCTTGAGCATCTGCAGGTGGCGTGGCTCAAACAGGCGCAGTGGGAGTTTCCCGCCCGGCAGTATGTGTGAGGGCAAGGGGAACAGTGCCAAGGGTTGAAGTTTCATGTTCCATCCTCCGATAAGTCGCATCTGCATATGACAATGCAGTGACTGTGCCAGAGGGTGGGGAAATCGGTTTATTGGGGCCGTTGAAGGAAGAACTATTTTAATAGTCGATGAAAATCATGTGGTTATGGGGAGGAAAAAATGCAGCTTTGGTCCGATGCAGTCTTGGACACAAGTGACTCGCAAGGGTTTCGAACATGCCCCATCTGCAGAATGGGGTCTCGTTTGCATATTGCAAATGACTCCCCTGCAAAATGCGCCTCTGCCATCCACCTTCAGCGGTAGCTGCTGTCTGGCATGATGGCAGATGCGGGCTAGGCGGTTGACTCGGCGTGCTGGTTCAAGCCTTCCAGCATCAGGGCCGCGATCTCGTCATACATCTGTGACCAGGCCTCGGCCAGTTCTGGCTTGAAGTTTGCGCCCAAGCGCCGCGCCAGCACTGTCGTCAGTGCCTGCTTCAACAGTGCGAACTGGTGTGGCTCCACCTTGAATTTCCGGTGTCTGCGACCGAGATCCCTGATGATGAAACCCAAGGCATCCAGCTGCTCCAGGCTGGTGATCACCGTGTTCAGGGTCTCCGACACCTTGGCGACCGGCATGCCCGCAGGATCGGGAAAGAGGTTGATCAATTCCGGCGACAGTCGGAACAGCTCCTCATACACCTCCTGCACATAGGTGTGATTCAATGCGGTTACCTTGCCCCATGCTCTCTGCACCAACTCGATCTGTTCGGGAGTCATGCCGTCCATCCTTCCTATGTGGTCGCCTGAAGATAATAATGCACTTGCTCAATAAGGCACAGAGGGGAAATAAATCATTTCATGGGCCCGGCCGATCGGGACTGTGTGGCGGGGACGGGTCGACACCTGGTCAGCAAAAGGCCCCGACGTAGCGGGGCCTGATTGATTATTTATGCAGCCAGTTGAGCCGCTAGCCGCGACCCTGATGTGATCGCAGGACCCGGAGGGTGAGCGCGCTAGTTGCGCTGCTCCAGGTACATGACGGCGGCTTCCACCCGGCTCTGGGCCTCGAGCTTCTTCAGCAGACTCTTCACGTGGACCTTGACCGTCCCTTCGGAAATATGGAGCACGGAGGCGACCTGCTTGTTGGAGAGCCCCTTGGCTATTTCGCGCAGGATCTGCATCTCGCGGCGGGTCAGGCTCTCCAGCTTCTGCTGCAGATGATCCAGCTCATAGATGTTTTCCAGATAGGGGCGCAGCGGCTCGCTCAGGATCTGCTTGCCGGTCATGACATCGGCCAGTTGGCCCAGCAGCATGTCAGGCTCGGTGTCCTTGAGCAGGTAACCATCGGCGCCGGCTTTGAGCAGGGCCACCACGTCCTGGCGGGCATCGGAGACGGTCAGGATCACCACCCGGGAGGTGACCTCTTCGGCCCGCAGCGCCTTGAGGGTGTCGAGGCCGGAGAGCCCCTTCATGTTGAGATCGAGCAGGATCAGGTCGGGTTCGGATTCCTTGGCCATGGCCACGGCATCGGTACCGTTGGAAGCCTCACCGATCACCTCGATGTTCTCTTCCAGTTCCAGCAGCTGCACAATCCCTTTGCGCATGAGGGGATGGTCATCCACGACCAGAACACTATATTTCATCTCGTCCATCAGGCGTCTCTTGTTAGGCTGGTGGGAAAGGTCAGGTGTACACGGGTGCCGCCGGATGGCGGCTCACTGATGGCCAGCTGGCCGTGCAACTTGCTGGCGCGCTCGCTCATGATGCTAAGACCGTAGTGATTGACCGCGGAGCTCGCGCCCCCTATTCCGACACCATCATCTGAAATCTGAACCTGAATGTTACCATCAGCCAGGGTCTCACAGCTAACCTCAATCAGCTGTGCGCCGGCATGTTTGATGGCATTGAGCACTGCCTCACGGATCAGCTGCAGGATATGGATGTGCTGCCCCGCCTCGAGGTCGGTATCGGCCAGACCGTATTGGAGCCTGATCTCGGCCCGGGTCTGGGGCTTGAGCTGCTCCAGCATGACGCCGATGGCTTCGCCGAGATTGGCGTCACCTATGCTGAGGCGGAAGGTGCCGAGCAACTCGCGCAGCTGGGTATAGGCGTTGCTGAGCCCCTCGTCGATCTGCTGCATGGCCGCCTCGGCCTTGCCGTGATCCCCCTTGGCGACGGAGCGCTTGAGCAGGGTGGACTGGATCTTGAGGTAGGAGAGCGCCTGGGCCAGCGAGTCGTGCAGCTCGCGGGCGATGACGGCACGCTCCTCCATCAGCAGCAGGCGCTGATGTTGCAGCAGGGTCTGATCCTTGTGCAGCACCTGGGCCAGCAGCATGGAGAAGTTCTTCATCAGCCGCTCGTCGATGGGGTGCTCGCTGATCATGTCGAGCCGCCCGAACTCCTGATCGTCCATCTGCAGATAGAAGCTCACCAAGCTATCCAGATCGCCGGGCCAGCCCTTGCGGCCGGTGATGTACACCGGCATGGCGTTGTGCTCGAAGCGGGTCAGCCGGATGTAGTCGATGTGCTGATGGGCGGCCGCCCGCTCCAGCAGCTTCTGCAGGGTACGCCGGCTCAGCGGCGCCGCATGCAGCTTCTGGGCGGTGGAATAGAGGAAGGAGAGGGTATCGTTGGCCTGTTGCAGCTTGGCAGTCTTCTCCTCCACCTTGCTCTCCAGCTCCCGATAGAGCTTGCCGAGTTCGTCCGCCATGGTGACGAAGGCGCCCGACAGCTCCCCCAGTTCGTTCTCGCAGTGGGGGGGCAGGGTGAGATCGAACTCCTGGCGCTGGATCTGGCGGGCGCAATAGACCAGCTGGTTGAGCGGGGCCACCACCTGCTGGCGGGTGAAGCGCACCGTGAACCAGGCGATGGTGATGATGGAGAGCAGCCCCAGCCCCTCCGCCAGTGCCAGCATGCGCACCTTGAACTCCACGTGGTATTGCATCTGGTTGACGAAGTCGTCGATGGCGGCGACGAACTGCTCGGTGTTGTCGGTGTAGCGCCTGGGGGTGGCATTCTCGATGTGCTCACGCATCACCTGCCATTGCAGCAACACCTCGCCATAGGTGCGGCGCAGGGAGGCGGGGGTGATCCAGCGCTGGGTCTCTTGCAACTCGCGCGCGCGCAGCGTCTGCTCGAACTGGGCGAGCCGCCCCAGCACGGTCTGGCCCTGCTCGATCTCGTAGGCCATGCGATAGGCCTGCATGCGCAATGAGCCGGACAGGTTGATGGCCTTGGCATCGGGGACCGAATAGAACAGGGTGACCATGGCGACGACGGCGATCAGGCTCGCCATGAACAGGATGAGCACCATGGAGCGGCCGATGGCGCTGCTGACAGACTGCACTTTGAACCACTTTCGCATGCTGGTTGAGGGTCCCGGGACTGGTAAGAAACCACATAAAGTTGCGTGGGAGTGTACTCCAACTTGTGCTAGCATCGAAAAACTAGATGAACTCCGAGCGGTTTTGCCTAAGTCCTCAGATAGGGGGAAACCGCCGTCAGCCGATCTTCGCGCTGTAAGGGTCAGGAAAGAAATGCCCTGGCCTCCCGTATTTGGAAAGGTGTTTATGTTGCCACTTGAAGATGGTTTTTCCCGTCGTTTTTACTATTTGCGCCTGTCGGTCACCGACGTGTGCAATTTTCGTTGTACCTACTGTTTGCCGGACGGTTATCGCCCCCCGGATGGAAACAAGGAGGGGCGCAAGTCGTTCCTCTCGTTGGAGGAGATCCGCCGGATAGTGTCCGGCTTCGCCGCCATGGGCACCCGCAAGGTGCGCCTGACCGGTGGCGAGCCTTCTCTGCGCCGTGATTTCACCGCCATCATCGAGACCGTGGCCAACACGCCCGGGATCGAGAAGGTGGCGATGACCACCAATGGTTATCGTTTGAAGGAGCGGGCGCAGGAGTGGTTTGATGCCGGCCTGACCGCGCTCAACGTCAGTGTCGACAGCCTGGATCCGCGCCAGTTTCACCAGATCACCGGCGAGAACAAGCTGGCGGAGGTGATGGAGGGGATCGAAGCGGCGCTGGCCGCCGGCTTCAAGTCGGTGAAGATCAATGCGGTGCTGCTCAAGGGGCTCAACGATCAGCAGCTGGATGCGTTTCTGGCCTGGATCAGGCACAAGCCCATCGAACTGCGCTTCATCGAGCTGATGCAGACCGGGGAGATGGACAGCCTGTTTCGCGATCACCACGCCAGCGGCGAGCTCATCAAGCAGCAACTGCTCGGCAATGGCTGGATCCAGCAGCTGCGTGGGGCCGACGACGGTCCGGCCCAGGTGTTCATGCACCCGGCGTCACAGGGCGGGGTGGGGCTCATCATGCCCTACAGCAAGGACTTCTGTGCCGGTTGCAACCGGCTGCGGGTCTCCTCTGTGGGCAAGCTGCACCTCTGCCTGTTCGGCGACCACGGCGTGGAGCTGCGGGATCTGCTCACTGCCGATAGCCAACAGGACGAGTTGCAACAACGGATCCGCCAGGCCCTCGTTGGCAAGGCCGCCACCCATCGCCTGCACGACGGCAATGCCGGCATGACCCCCCATCTTGCCTCCATCGGCGGTTGAGGTTTCGCCGCCCGATAAAAATAGCCACCGATTAATAAGCAATCCTCACATAGGGGTATTTTGACCCGCCCCTGTGTGACCTCATTGTGCCAAGGGATTGATCCAGCGCAAGAATCCCCCCTGTTTATCCCCCTAGTGGTATATCCCTTAACTTGTCGGGGACGCAATATACACCCACGCTTATAATTGGTATTGAAAATACCAGTCACATAGTCCGCACTCGAGTCTTTCACCTGCGAAGAGGAAGCAATATGCCGGATGGGGTCAACCTGTCACGCCGTGGTTTGTTTCGAGGCCGACTGAGTGCGCCCGAGCCCGAGACACGGCTGCCCTGGTCCCTCTCCTGGCCCGACTTCGTGGCCGACTGTACCCGTTGCGGAGACTGCCTGACGGCCTGTCCGGAGCAGATCCTGGTCAAGGGAGACGGTGGTTTCCCGACCCTGGACTTTAGCCGCGGCGAGTGCACCTTTTGTACCGAATGCGTCTCGGCCTGCGAGCTGCCGCTGTTTCGTCCGGTGACGGAAGCCCCCTGGGACTACGTGGCCCATATCGAAGCCGGTTGTCTGGCCCATGAGCAGGTCTTCTGCCAGCGCTGTCAGGACAGCTGCGAACACAATGCGATCCGTTTTTCTCCCCAGTTGGGACGAGTGCCGACGCCCAGCATCGATCTCGAGCTGTGCAATGGCTGTGGCGCCTGCGTCGCGGATTGCCCGGTCGGCAGCATCAGGGTCGGCGCACCCCGCGGCGAACCGAATCAGGTCTGAGCCAGGGCGTCGCCGGCATGCCCCCAGGGTGGCATCGCCTCTGCCGCTAGCCGATAGGAAGCAAGGATGAGCAAGTTGGAAAACACTATGAACCGAGAAGAGTTCCACGTATCGAGCCTGGTGGTGCTGACCCAGCCCCCATTGCGTCACCGGCTCGCCGAACAGATCGCGGCCCTCGAGGGTGCCGAGATCCACGCTGTCAGCGACGAAGGCAAGTTGGTGGTGACCCTGGAAGGGTCGAGCCAGCGCCCCATCATGGCGGCCATAGATGCCATTGGGGCAATGCCCGGGGTGCTCTCCGCCGCCCTGATCTACCACCAGTTCGATGAACTCGATAAGCAATGCGAGGATATGCCATGAAGCTGAGTCGACGCGACTTTATGAAGGCCAATGCGGTGGCGGCTGCCGCTGCCGTGGCCGGTGTCAGTGCCCCCACCCTGGCGGCGAACCTTATCACCAGCACCGACAAGACCGCCATCACCTGGGACAAGGCGCCGTGCCGCTTCTGCGGGACCGGCTGTTCAGTGCTGGTGGGCTCCCAGGCTGGCCGCGTCGTCGCGACCCAGGGCGATCCCGATGCGCCGGTCAACCGTGGCCTCAACTGCATCAAGGGCTACTTCCTGTCGAAAATCATGTATGGCGAGGATCGTCTGACCCAGCCGCTGCTGCGCATGACCAACGGCAAGTTCGACAAGAACGGTGACTTCGCCCCCATCAGCTGGGATCAGGCGTTCGACATCATGGCCGAGAAGTTCAAGGCCACCCTCAAAGAGAAGGGCCCGACCGCGGTCGGCATGTTCGGCTCGGGCCAATGGACCGTGTGGGAAGGCTACGCCGCCTCCAAGCTGATGAAGGCGGGCTTCCGCTCCAACAACCTGGATCCCAACGCCCGTCACTGCATGGCCTCGGCCGTGGTCGGCTTCATGCGCACCTTCGGCATGGATGAGCCCATGGGCTGCTACGACGACATCGAGCAGGCCGACGCCTTCGTGCTGTGGGGCTCCAACATGGCCGAGATGCACCCCATCCTCTGGTCCCGGATGTCCGATCGCCGCCTCTCCAACCCGGACGTGCAGGTGCATGTGCTCTCCACCTTCGAGCATCGCAGCTTCGAGTTGGCCGACAACGGCATGGTGTTCACCCCGCAGACCGATCTTGCGATCCTCAACTACGTCGCCAACTACATCATCCAGAACGACAAGGTGAACTGGGAGTTCGTCAACAAGCACACCCAGTTCCGCAAGGGCGTCACCGACATCGGCTACGGCCTGCGTCCGACCAACCCGCTGCAGCAGCAGGCGAAGAACCCGGACAGCGGCGATTCTACCCCCATGAGCTTCGATGACTTCGCGAAATTCGTGGCGGACTACGACGTCGAGTCGGTCTCCAAGCTCTCCGGCGTCTCCAAGGAGAAGCTGGAAAAGCTGGCCCAGATCTATGCGGATCCGGCCAAGAAGGTGGTCTCCTACTGGACCATGGGCTTCAACCAGCACACCCGCGGCGTCTGGGCCAACAACCTCTGCTACAACATCCACCTGCTGACCGGCAAGATCTCCACCCCGGGCAGCGGTCCCTTCTCCCTGACCGGCCAGCCTTCCGCCTGTGGCACCGCGCGGGAAGTGGGCACCTTCGCCCACCGCCTGCCGGCCGACATGGTGGTGACCGAGCCCAAGCACCGCGCCATCGCCGAGAAGATCTGGAAGCTGCCGGAAGGCACCATCCCGGACAAGGTGGGTTACCACGCCGTGCTGCAGAGCCGCATGCTCAAGGACGGCAAGCTCAACGCCTACTGGGTGATGTGCAACAACAACATGCAGGCCGGCCCGAACATGAACGAGGAGGGACTGCCCGGTTATCGCAACCCGGCCAACTTCATCGTGGTGTCCGACCCTTACCCGACCGTGACCGCCCAGGCCGCCGATCTCATCCTGCCCACCGCCATGTGGGTGGAGAAGGAGGGTGCCTACGGCAACGCCGAGCGTCGCACCCAGTTCTGGCACCAGCAGGTCAAGGCGCCGGAAGGGGCCAAGTCCGATCTGTGGCAGCTGATGGAGTTTGCCAAGCGCTTCACCGTGGAAGAGGTGTGGCCGGCCGAGCTTATCGCCAAGATGCCGGAAGTGAAGGGCAAGACCCTCTATGAGGTGCTCTACCGCAACGGTCAGGTCGATCAGTTCCCGAAAGAGCAGAGCAAGGGAGCACTGAACGACGAGGCCGACCACTTCGGCTTCTACGTGCAGAAGGGGTTGTTCGAGGAGTACGCCAGCTTCGGCCGTGGCCATGGCCACGATCTGGCCCCCTTCGATCAGTATCACGAGGCCCGCGGTCTGCGCTGGCCGGTGGTGGACGGCAAGGAGACCCTGTGGCGCTATCGCGAAGGCTTCGACCCTTATGTGAAGGCGGGCGAGGGGGTGCGCTTCTACGGCAAACCCGACGGCAAGGCAGTGATCTTCGCGCTGCCCTATGAGCCGGCCGCCGAGTCGCCGGATAAAGAGTACGACATGTGGCTCTCCACCGGCCGCGTGCTGGAGCACTGGCACACCGGCACCATGACCCGCCGCGTGCCCGAGCTCTATCGCGCCTTCCCGGATGCGGTGCTGTTCATGCACCCGGAAGATGCCAAGGCCCGTGGCGTGCGCCGTGGTGAAGAGGTGATCGTCGCCTCCCGCCGGGGCGAGGTGAAGACCCGGGTCGAGACCCGCGGCCGCAACCGTCCGCCCAAAGGCCTGGTGTTCATGCCCTTCTTCGATGCGAGCCAGCTGGTCAACAAGCTGACCCTGGACGCCACGGATCCGCTCTCCAAGGAGACGGATTACAAGAAGTGCGCCGTCAAGGTCATGAAGGCGTAAGGCGGGGCCCGGGGGAATGAGTCGCAGCCGTCGCCAGTTCCTGGCCGACCTTGCCAAGGGGGCCTGCTCCGTGGGCCTGCTTGGCGCAGGGCTCGGCGGGGTGGCCCGGCAGCAGGCGCAGGCGGTGCCCGCCCAGGCACTGCGGCCGCCTGCGGCCCTGGACGAGGCGGAGTTCCTCGGCGCCTGTGTGCGCTGCGGGCTCTGCGTCGAGGCCTGTCCCTACGACACCCTGAAGCTTGCCAGGCTGCTGGAGCCGGTGACCACCGGCACCCCCTATTTCGAGGCGCGCGCCGTGCCGTGCGAGATGTGTGACGACATCCCCTGCGTGGTGGTCTGTCCGAGCGGGGCGCTGGATCCGGCCATGACCGACATCGATCAGGCGCGGATGGGAATGGCGGTGCTCATCGACCATGAGACCTGCCTCAACTATCTGGGCCTGCGCTGCGATGTCTGTTACCGGGTCTGCCCGCTCATCGACCAGGCGATCACGCTCGAACTGGTGCGCAACCCGCGCACCGGCAAGCACGCCATGTTTCTGCCCACAGTGCACAGCGACAGCTGTACCGGCTGCGGCAAGTGCGAGCATGCCTGCGTGCTGGAGACGGCGGCGATCAAGGTGGTGCCCCACCGGCTCGCCAAGGGGGAGCTCGGCCATCACTACCGGCTCGGCTGGGAAGAGAAGCAGAAGGCGGGCAAGTCGCTCATCGGTGAGCGCCTCACCCTGCCGACCCGCAAACCGGAGGGGCTATGAGCCGCTATCCGGGACAGGAGGCGCGGGCCCGGCTCGGCTGGTGGCGGTCACACCGCTTCCTGCTGCTGCGTCGTCTGATCCAGTTCGGCGTGCTGGGACTCTTCCTGTTGGGACCGCTGGCGGGGATCTGGATCCTCAAGGGCAACCTCTCGAGCTCTTTATTGCTGGAGAGGGTGCCGCTGACGGATCCGCTCACCCTGTTGCAGTCGGTCGCGGCGGGTCACTGGCCGGTCGCCACCCTGTGGTTCGGGGCGGCCATAGTGCTGCTGGGGTACTGGCTGGTCGGGGGGCGGCTGTTCTGCTCCTGGGTCTGCCCGGTCAACCTCATCACCGATGCGGCGGCCTGGCTGCGGGCCCGGCTCGGCCTCAAGGGCAACGGTCAGTTCAACCGCAACACGCGCTACTGGCTGCTGGCCATGGTGCTGGTGGCTCCGGCCATCACGGGCGTGCTGGTGTGGGAGCTGGTCAACCCGGTGTCGCTGGCCCTGCGCGGTCTGCTGTTTGGCATGGGGGCGGGCTGGGGCTTGCTGGTGGCCCTGTTCCTGTTCGATCTGTTGGTGGTGGAGCGAGGCTGGTGTGGCCATCTCTGCCCGGTGGGGGCCTTCTATGCCCTGCTCAACCGGGTCGGGTTCATCAAGATTTCTGCCAAAGGGCGTGAGCGTTGCAGCAACTGCATGGATTGTTATGCAGTCTGCCCCGAGCGTCCCATCCTGCGCGGCCCGGTCCACGGTGCCAGGCGCGGTCACGGGCCCTTGATTGTGGCTCAGGAGTGCACTAACTGCGGCCGTTGCATCGATGTCTGCGCGGAGCAAGTTTTCGAAATCACAGTAGGTTTTGCCGTCAAGGCAGAGAAAACGTCGGAGAACACATAATGAAAAAGCTGATTGGAGCAATGCTGGCCTGCCTGATGGCGGGTTCCTTGATGGCGGCAGTCCCCGAGATCACCAACAGCACGGGAGGCATCAAGTCGGAGCGAGGCAGCACGGATCTCGCGATCGAGGCCGAGGCCGCCCCGCTCAAGAACTATCGCAAGGATGGCGACATCTACGATCGTCAGTACATGCATCAGCCCCCGCTGATCCCGCACGATACCCGTAACTACGAGGTGGACAACAAGGTCAACAAGTGTCTGGCCTGTCACAGCTTCAAGAACGCCAGTGCCATGAAGGCTCCCAAGATCAGCCCGACTCACTTCGAGACCCGTGACGGCCTGACCCTGGGTGAAGTCTCCCCCCGTCGCTACTTCTGCCTGCAGTGCCACGTGCCGCAAGCGGATGCCAAGCCGCTGGTGGAGAATACTTTCAAGCCGGTCGAAGCCCTGAACTAAGGAGTCCATAGATGAAATTACCCGGCTTTGCGCAACATCTCTGGAACACTTTCAAGTTTCCCTTGAACGAAGCACCGAACTGAGGAATCCACAGATGAAATTACCTGGTTTTGTGCAGCGACTCTGGACCACCTTCAAGTCTCCCTCCAAGGCGGCCCTCTGGGTGCTGCTGATGATGGGTTTCTTCGGCGGCGTCATCTTCTGGGGGGGCTTCAACACCGCCATGGAAGCGTCCAACACCGAGAAGTTCTGTACCGGTTGCCACGAGATGAAGGACAACGTCTTCGTCGAGTACCGTGACACCATCCACTACGCGAACCGCTCCGGCGTGCGCGCCAGTTGCCCGGATTGCCATGTGCCCCACGAATGGACCTACAAGATCATTCGCAAGGTGCAGGCCTCCAAGGAGCTGTGGGGCATGCTGACCGGCAAGGTGGACACCCGCGAGAAGTTCGAATCGCATCGGCGCGAGATGGCCGAGCGGGAGTGGCAACGGATGAAGGAGACGGATTCGAGGGAGTGTCGCAACTGCCACAACTTCGAATACATGGACTTCTCCCTGCAGGGACGGCGTGCCGCCAAGATGCACTCCACCAACCTGGCCAGCGGCGAGAGCACCTGCATCGACTGTCACAAGGGCATAGCGCATCAGCTGCCCGACATGACGGGGGTGAAGGGCTTCTAAGGACGTGACCACATGGTCGGGCATGCCCGGCCCTGTGGTTTTTCATTTTTATGGACTCGTTAATCCCATCTGCACGGCAACTTTTGATAGAATCCGTGCGCGATAACGCGACCCCCGCCGTTTTCCCCTCTCACCAGCCGGCATGGCTTCGGCGGTATCTGGCCGGGTGGGGGCGTGTCATCCCTTCTCCTCTCGTGGTCAATGATTGACAGGAATTGCCCAATGGCACCCAAAAACAGCGAATTCATTCCTCTCCAGATCGCCGTACTGACGGTCTCCGACAGCCGCACCGCCACCGACGACAGCTCGGGGGATTATCTGGTGTCGGCCCTGACGCAGGCCGGTCATCAGCTGGCGGATCGGGCGCTGTGCGCCGACAATCTGTTCCGCGTGCGGGCCCAGGTCAGCCAGTGGATCGTCGATGAGGCGGTGCAGGTGGTGCTGATCAACGGCGGCACCGGCTTCAATGAACAGAACCGGGTGCCGGAGGCGGTGGGCGTGCTGTTCGAGCGCACGGTGCAGGGCTTTGGCGAGATGTTCCGCCAGCTCTCCTTTGCCGAGATAAAAGGTTCTGCCATGCAGAGCCGGGCGCTGGCGGGACTCGCCAACCGCACCCTCATCTGCTGCCTGCCCGGCTCCACCGGCGCCTGCCAGCTGGGCTGGGAGCAGCTCATTCGGGATCAGCTCGACGCCCGCACCAGGCCCTGCAACTTTGTCTCCCACCTTTGAACCCCACCCCTGAGGGAAAGTGATGAACCTGACCCATCTCAATCAAAGCGGTGAGGCCCACATGGTGGACGTGACCGACAAGCAGGTCACCGAAAGGGAGGCCCGCGCCGAAGCCTTCGTGACCATGGCGCCCGCCACCCTGGCCCTGATCCTGAGCGGTCAGCACCACAAGGGCGACGTGTTTGCCACCGCCCGCATCGCCGGCATCATGGCGGCCAAGAAGACCGCCGACCTGATCCCGCTCTGCCATCCGCTGGCACTCACCAAGGTGGAGGTAGAGATCGAAGCCCAGCCCGAGCACAATAGGGTGCATATCCGCACCCTCTGCAAGCTCTCGGGCAAGACAGGGGTGGAGATGGAAGCCCTGACCGCCGCCTCGGTGGCGGCGCTCACCATCTACGACATGTGCAAGGCGGTGCAGAAGGACATGGTGATCGAGCAGTTGCGCCTGGTCGAGAAGAAGGGCGGCAAGTCCGGTCACTTCCAGCTGGCGCCGGATGCAGGAGAGAACGCATGATCAAGGTACTGTTCTTCGCCCAGGTGCGGGAGCTGGTCGGTTGCGACGAGCTGAGCCTGCCCAGCGACTACGCCACGGCCGAACAACTGCGCGTGGCCCTGTGCGAGCGTGGCGACAAGTGGGCACTGGCGCTGGAAGCGGGCAAGCTGCTGGTGGCGGTCAACCAGACCCTGGTGCCTCTCGATACGGCGCTGGTCGATGGCGACGAGGTGGCCTTCTTCCCCCCCGTGACCGGAGGCTGAGCCATGTCCCACGAGATGCCCACTGACTCGACCGATCGCATCCTGGTGCAGCGGGCCGATTTCTCCCTCGGTGATGAATACCAGCGGCTCGCCGCCCGTCACGACACGGGCGCCATCGTCACCTTCGTCGGCAAGGTGCGCGACTTCAATCAGGGGGAGCAGGTCAAGGGGCTGGCCCTCGAGCACTACCCCGGCATGACCGAGAAGGCGCTGGCCGATATCGTCGCCCAGGCGCGCGCGCGTTGGCCGCTGCAGGAGTGCACCCTGATCCACCGCATCGGTGAGTTGCTGCTCGGCGATCAGATAGTGCTGGTGGCGGTGAGCAGCGCCCACCGGGATGCAGCCTTCGAGGCCTGCCACTTCATCATGGATTTCTTGAAGACCCGGGCGCCGTTCTGGAAAAAAGAGCTGACCGCCGAGGGGATTCAGCGCTGGGTCGAAGCCAAGCAGAGCGATGACGACGCCGCGGCTCGCTGGTGAATAGACGCTGATAAGGCGCACGCTGATATTGAGGGAGTGAGTCCCACAAAGGGATTACCCCATTTTCGGGCCCGGCAGAACCAGGCCCCTCGGTGTAATGACAGGAGTAAGGGAATGAAGCAGCTGTTATCCGTGTTGTTGGTGGGCGCCTGCGCCTCCGTGTTGCACAGCGGTGCCGTGCAGGCCGACGAGGTCAAGGTCGCCGTGGCCGCCAACTTCAAGGGCACCATAGAGCGCATCGGCAAGGAGTTCACCGCCAAGACCGGCCATAGCGTCGTTATCAGCTCGGCGGCCACCGGCGTGCTCTACACCCAGATAAGCCACGGCGCCCCCTTCGATCTCTTCCTCTCCGCCGATGTGGCCACACCCGAGAAGCTGGAGAAGGAAGGCAAGGGCAGCGAGCGCTTCACCTACGCCATCGGCCAGCTGGGTCTGTGGAAGAAGGGTGGCCCGGCCCCCGATGAAGCCACCCTGCGCGGCTGGAAGGGCAACCTCGCCATCGCCAACCCGCGCACCGCCCCCTACGGCGCCGCCGCCATGGCGACCCTGGAGCAGCTCAAGATCGATCCCAAGCAGTATCGCCTGCTGACCGGTGCCAACATCGGCCAGACCTGGCAGTTCGTGGACACCGGCAACGCCGAGCTGGGCTTCGTCGCCTGGGCCAACCTGGTGGAAGCGGGCAAGACCGGCGAAGCCTGGGCGGTGCCGAATCAGCTCTATCCGGCCATCGAGCAGCAGGGGCTGGTGCTGAAGAAAGGGGAAGCGGTCGATGCCCTGGTGGCCTGGCTCAAGGGCCCGGGCCAGAGCACCATCAAGGACGCGGGTTATGCCCTGCCGCAATGATGGCCTGAGCGCTAATTCCGCATGATGAGTGGCCGGCCTCTGGGCCGGCCACTCTTTGCTATGAGGATGCAAGACATGTTGTTGCTCGAACCTGGCCGGGGCCTTGACCATGAGTGAGGGAGATCTGCTGGCCGTCTGGCTGACCCTGAAGCTGGCCGGCAGCACCACCGGCATCCTGCTGCTGTTATCACCGCCGCTGGCCTGGTGGCTGTCTCGCAGCCAGCACCGGCTGCGGCCGCTGGTGGAGGCGCTGGTGGCGTTGCCGCTGGTGCTGCCGCCGACGGTGCTCGGCTTCTATCTGCTGCTCGCCTTCTCCCCCTCCTACGGCTTCGGTGCCTGGTGGAAGGAGACCTTTGGCGCCCCCCTTGCCTTCAGTTTCCTCGGCCTGCTGTTTGCCTCCATCCTCTATTCGCTGCCCTTCGTGGTGCAACCGCTCACCTCCGCCTTCGTCAACATGGGCAGCAAAGAACTTGAAGCGGCCGCCACCCTGGGGCTGGGGCCCCTCGAGCGCTTCTTCCACATCATCTTGCCGATGACGCTGCCGAGCTTCGTGATGGCGGCGGCGCTGGGCTTTGCCCATACCCTCGGGGAGTTTGGCGTGGTGCTGATGATAGGGGGCAACATCCCGGGGGAGACCCAGGTGCTCTCCATCGCCCTGTTCGATCACGTGGAGGCCATGGATTATCAAAACGCCCACACTCTGGCCGGCGGCCTGATGGGCTTCTCCCTCGTCATGCTGGTGCTGGTCTACGGCGTCTTGCAGCGTCGGCAACGGAGGCTGTTCGGATGAGCCTTCACCTCAAGGCCAGGCGCCGGTTTGGCGGCTTCGAGCTCGACTGCGAGCTGGCGCTGCCGCTGGGCGGCATGCTCGGCCTCTTTGGCCCCTCAGGTTGTGGCAAGAGCACCCTGCTGCGCATTATCGCCGGGCTCGATCGCCAGCCTCAGGACCGCCTGCGCTGGCAGGGGCGGGAGCTAGGGAGCCTGCTGCCCGAGCGGCGCCGCATCGGCCTGGTGTTTCAGGACTCGCGGCTCTTCCCCCACATGACGGTGCTGGCCAACCTGCAGCTGGCGGCCCGCAAGGGCAGGGGGCGCTGGCAGCCCGAGGCGTTGGCCGAGCGGCTCGGCTTCGTCGAACTGCTGCCCCAGCCTGCCCATGGCCTCTCCGGCGGCCAGCGCCAGCGGGTGGCACTGGGGCGGGCGCTGCTGGCCGAGCCCGATTTGCTGCTGCTGGATGAGCCCTTCTCGGCGCTGGACAGGCGCAGCCGCATTCATCAGGCCCATGTGCTGAGGGGCCTGCAGCGCGAGAGCGGCCTGCCGATGATCTTCGTCAGCCACGCCATGGAGGAGGTGAGCCTGCTGTGCGATCAGCTGGTGCTGCTGGCCGAGGGGCGGGTGGAGGCCCAGGGCCGGCCCGGCGATATCTTCGCCCGCACCGACTTGTCGCTCGCCAGTCGCGATGACGCCGGCGTCATGCTGAGGGCCACCCTGGCCCACTACGACGACGCCTCGCAGATGGCGAGCCTGCGGCTCGGCGAGCAGACCCTGATGGTCACCATGGATCATGCCCCCGACGAGACAGGCCCCTTGCAGATCAAGGTGGCGGGACGAGATGTGGTGATCGCCACCGCCCCCATAACGCACTCCAGCCTCTCCAACTGTCTCGAGACCCGTCTGCTGGAGATCCGGGAAGTCAGGCCGGGCCAAACCCTGTTGCAGTTGGCTCTGGGGCAGCAGATACTGCTGGCCCGGATCACCAGCCGCTCGGCCGAGCGGCTCGCGCTGGTGCCGGGGCAGCTCCTCTATGCCTACATCAAGGCGGTGAGCCTGGTCGGTGAGGGCTGAGGCGCCTGGGACAGGATCCACTGTTCTATGTCCCTATCCAGCAAGGCGATGAGTCTGGTCGGTGAGGGTTGAGGTGCCTGGGACAGGAGCCGCTGTTCCATGTCCCTATCCAGCAAGGCGATGAGTCTGGTCGGTGAGGGTTGAGGTGCCTGGGACAGGATCCGCTGTTCCATGTCCCTACCCCTCAAGGCGACGAGTCTGATTGGTGAGGGCGGACTGTCAGCGCAACAAGGGAATCTATGTCATCAGGTGCCGGCATCGAGCCGAGAGGGAGAGCGCGGGTGCGTCGCAATCAGGTAATGAAATCCCATGGCTTGGCCCTGCGCAGTGCGGGGGAGGGGCCACTGTTGCTATTGCTGCACGGGCTCGGCTCCTCCAGCCTCGACTGGCAGGCCCAGCTCGAGCACTTCTCGCAGCACTACCGGGTGGTGGCCCTCGACTTGCGTGGTCACGGCCAGAGCATGCAGGAGGGGCCCTTCGATGTGCCCACCCTGGCGGCGGACGTGGCCCGCTGGCTCGACGAGCAGCCGGAGCCCGCCTGGGTGGTGGGGCTCTCCCTGGGGGCCATGGTGGCGCTGGAGCTGGCCCTGCAACTGCCGAACAAGATCCGCGGTCTGGTGCTGGTCAACGGCTTTAGCGAGTTCTTGCTGGAGACCCCCAAGGAGCGGGAGCGCTACGCCCAGCGCCTGAAGTGGTTGCGTTGGTTCGGCCTGCGCCCGCTCGCCTGGTGGCTGGCGCGGGAACTCTTCCCCGGCCCCGAGCTCACCCAACTGCGCCAGACCTTCCGGCTGCGTTTCGTGCGCAGCAACAAGAAGAAGGTCTACAGGGCCCTGCTCGCTGCCTTGCCCGGCTGGTCGGCCCGCGCCCGGCTCGGCACCCTCTGGCAGCCGGTGGCCATCATCTCCACGACCCAGGACTATCTGCCGCTGGCCAAACGGGTGGAGCAGTTCGCCTCCCTGCCCAACGCCAGCATCCACACCCCTCCCGGCCATCATGCCTGGCCGGCGGAAGATCCCGCCGGATTCAATCATTTGCTTCACCGGATTTTAGAAACTCATTAAACTTGTCGCCCCTTACCCGTACCACCCGTGTATGTATTGGTCCGATCGCCTTGCCAATGGCATAAGGCAAGGCAATCGGACCCATTTGCTCCATTAACAGGTATTTCCTCATGTCTGAAGTAATGAAAATGGCCATCGATGATGGTTCGACCAACGTCAAGGTGAGCTGGATTGAGAACAAGGTGCTCAAGACCATCATCTCTCCCAACTCTTTTCGCAAGGATTGGAAGAGCGCCGCATTGCGCAAAGACAAGAAGATCTACAACTACGAGATCGGCAACACCAAGTACACCTATGACGCGACCTCCGACAAGTCGCTGGCAACCACCCATGTGGAGTACCAATACGACGACTTGAACCTGCTGTCGGTGCACCATGCCTTGCTGCAGACCGGTGTCACGCCCGGCGACGTGGCCATCACAGTGACCCTGCCCATCACCGAGTTTTATAACCCGGATGATTGCCAGCGCAACGAAGAGAAGATCGAGAAGAAGCGCCGCAACCTGATGCGGGCCATCTCCCTCAACAAGGGCGAGTTGTTCAATATCGTCAGCGTGGAAGTAATGCCGGAGAGCCTGCCTGCGGCGCTTTCTCGCCTTATCGGCTCAGGCTGCAACGAATTCACCAAGACGCTGGTGATCGACTGCGGCGGCACCACCCTGGACATGGGGATCATCGTCGGCGAGTTTGACGATGTCTCCGACGTCTATGGCAACAACGAGATCGGCGTCTCCATGGTGACAGATGCCACGCGCAAGGCGCTGGCGGCGGCTGACAGCGACTCCAGCTATTTGGTGGCCAACGAGTTTATCAAGCGTCGCCATGACATGAGCTTCGTGCGCGACGTGGTCAACGACGAGAGCCAGATCCCCAAGATCCTCGAGAAGATGCAGAACAAGATCGACGAACTGGGCACCCAGGTTGCGCACGAAGCCAAGAAGTTCGCCAAGAACCCGAACCGGGTCTATCTGGTCGGCGGCGGCGCCTCGCTGATCCATGAGGCGATCAAGAGTGCCTACCCGACTCTGGGGGAGAGGGTGGAGCTGCTGGATGATGCCCAGTCCGCGCTGGCGCGGGAGATCTGCCTCTACACCACGGAAGAAGACGAAGTCTACCGGGAAGCGGCCGTGATGGCCGAGGTGGCGGATGAGTAGTCAGCTCAAGCGCATGACCTTCTCCATCTACATGGATCCGGGTGCGCTGGAGTCTGATCGCTACGCAGTCGGGGTGCTGCAGAACTGGTATCAGCGCGCCCGCAAGATCCAGGATGGGGCTGAGGAGTTCGACTTCTCCAAGAGTCGCTTCCACAAGGACATTTACCTCTCCGGCATGTTCATGTATGTGCTGGCGCCCAATCTTTGCAAGGTTATCGCCAATGCCCTCGGGCCCGAGCAGGTGAGCCTGACCACCCTGCGTCACGCCTTCGCCAGCTGTGGTTTCAGTCTGGGAGAAGAGGCCACATCACCTGGCGCTACCGACACCATGATCGACCAGATTGTAGCCAGACTGGCTCCCCAATGGGGACAGGGAGACAACGCCGCGCTGGTGGATGAGATAATTCATCGCCTTGGTCAGCAATCCCCCACATCGACTCAAGACAATCTGGTGGATGAAATCGTGAGTCGGCTCGGCGAGCAGCAGCCCACCGAATTGTGGGATGAGCTCAGGCAGGGATTGCCCGGTGTGCTGGACCATGACCAGCTGGCCGAGGCCATCGTGGGCAAGCTGCCGACGGCGGCTGCCGAGCAGGATCTGGCGCCGCTGCAGAGCAGCATTCAGTTGCTCTCCCGCCAGTTGGAAGAACAGTCCCGGCTTATTCGCGAACAGCACCGGCTGATCCAGCGACTGGCCAGCCAGCCGGGGCGGTCCGTCGGGCCGGACGAGTCGACGAGTGAGCCTCTGGTCGAGGATCTCTCGCGCCAGGTCGCGAACATGAAGAAGGTCAAGGCGAAGGGGATCTTCTAAGCGCTGACCCATGTCACCATGTGCTCATGCAAAGAAGCCGACCTCGGGGTCGGCTTTTTGATTGGTGCAAGCGGCTTGCTCTGACCGGGCTAATGTCCTGAACAGACCGGGCAGTCGGGGCGCTTGGGCAGCTTCATCTCGCGAAAGCCGCCACTGAGACCGTCGATCATCAGCAGCCGCCCGCTGTAGCTCTTGCCCATGCCGGCGAGCAGCTTGATGGCCTCCAGCGCCTGCAGGCTGCCCACCAGACCGACCATGGGCGCCAGCACCCCCGCCTCGACACAAGTCAGCGACTGCTCGCCAAACAGCGAGCTGAGGCAGGCGTAACAGGGCTCGCCTGCCTGCCAGCTGAAGCTGACAACCTGCCCCTCCAGCCGGATGGCGGCGCCGGACACCAGCGGCACGCCGTGCTGGCGGGCGCGCTGGTTGAGCAGGTTGCGGATGGCGACGTTGTCGGTGCAGTCGAGCACCAGCTGGTGGCTCGGCAGCAGGGCATCGAGCAGCACCTCGTCGGCCAGGACGGCGTGGGTCTCGACCCTGAGCCAGGGGTTGAGGGTGTGCAGCGTCTCGGCCGCGGAGTCCACCTTGTACTGGCCGATGCGGCCATCATGGTGCAGCACCTGGCGCTGCAGGTTGGAGAGCTCCACCCTGTCGAAGTCCACCAGGGTCAGCTGGCCGACCCCGGCCACCCCCAGATACTGGGCGGCGGCGCAGCCCAGGCCACCGGCGCCGATCACCAGCACCTTGGCCTGCTTGAGTGCCTCCTGCCCCTCGAAGTCGAAGGCCTTGAGGACTATCTGGCGGTTGTAGCGCAGCAGCTCGGCATCGCTGAGGATCTCGCTCACAGCAGCAATCCCGAGAAGGGCTCGACGGTGACGGTTTCGCCCGCCGCCACCTTGCCGCGTTCTTGCTCCAGCACTATGTAGCAGTTGGCCCGGGACAATGAGCTGAACACGCCGGAGTCCTGGGAGCCGGTGCTGCGCACCTCCAGGCCGTTTGGCCCCTGGGTCAATATGCCGCGCTGGAAATCCAGGCGCCCCGGGGATTTTTTCAGGGGTTCGGTGACGGTGGCGGCGAGGCGCAGCGGCACCGCCAGGGTTTGGCCGGCCAGCCTGGCCAGCGCCGGCTTGACCAGCTGATCGAAGGTGACCATGGCGGAGACCGGGTTGCCCGGCAGGCCGAAGAACCAGGCGTTCGGCAGGCGGCCGAAGGCGAAGGGCTTGCCCGGCTTGATGGCGAGCTTCCAGAAGCCGATCTCGCCGAGCTCCTCCAGCAGTTGTTTGGTGAAGTCCGCCTCGCCGACCGAGACGCCGCCGGTGGTGATGAGTGCATCGGCCTCACGGTCTGCCTCGAGGAAGGCGGCGCGCAGCTGGGCCGGGTCGTCCGGAATGATGCCAAGATCCAGGCACTCGCAGCCCAGGCGTGCCAGCATGGCCTTGACGCCGTAGCGGTTGGAGTCGTAGATGTCGCCGTGGGCGAGCGGGGTGCCCACCGGTTTGAGCTCATCGCCGGTGCTGAAGATGGCGACCCTGAGCGGGCGACGGACCCTGACGCTGGCGATGCCAAGCGACGCCAGCAGCGGCAGCTCGCGCGGGCTGAGGCGAAGGCCGGCCGCCAGCACCCGGGCGCCCTCGGCCAGGTCTTCGCCGCGACGACGGATGTTCTGGTCGGGTCTCGGCTGAGTGAGGAAGCGCACCAGTTCGCCTTCGACTTGGGTCTCCTCCTGCATGACGACCGCCTCGGTGCCCTCGGGGACCGGTGCCCCCGTCATGATGCGGATGCAGTGGCCGGCGGGCCAGTCTCCCTGATAGGGCTGGCCGGCGAAGGCCTTGCCCGCCACGGCCAGCGGTGCGCCGGCGGCGAGATCGGCCAGCCGCACGGCGTAACCGTCCATGGCGGAGTTATCGAACGGCGGCACCGACAGGGGGGAGACGATCTCCTCGGCCAGTATCCGATCCAGCGCCTCTGGCAACGGCAGTTGCTCGCTGTCGCAGCAGCAGGCGAGTTGGTCCAGCATCCCTTGCAGGGCATCGCTCAAGGGGAGGAGTGCGCCGGTATCGAATCCCATCATCATTACCTCTTTGGTGTGGTAGAGGGCGGATTATCCCAAAAAAAGCCCCTCATGGGCAGGCTGTCGCGGGGGTAAAACCGGGCGGATTGGCATAAAGTCAGGTGTCGGGCTTGAGTTAGTCCGAATTATGACAATAATCGCCCAGTACGATTGCGCCACCGCAGCATTGCTGGCGGCCATCACAGTCCCTGAGCACGGGAGAGGAAGATGATGACGAACTTAAGTCAGGAAGCCCTGTTGGTCAGGGCAGCCCTCGAGGCCCAGGGCCTGGAGACACCGCTGGTGGCCAATGAATTGAACGGCCAGCAGAAGAAGGAAAAAATCGAAGGCCACATGCGCGCCATCATGGAGACGCTGGGGCTGGATCTGCGCGACGACAGTCTGGCCGAGACGCCGCACCGCATCGCCAAGATGTACGTGAACGAGATCTTCTCCGGCCTCGACTACGCCACCTTCCCCAAGGTGACGGTGATCGAGAACAAGATGAAGGTGGACGAGATGATCATGGTGCGGGACATCAGCCTCACCAGCACCTGCGAGCACCACTTCGTCACCATCGACGGGCTGGCCCACGTGGCCTATATCCCCCGTGGCAAGGTGATCGGGCTCTCCAAGATCAACCGCATAGTGCAGTTCTTCGCGCGCCGGCCCCAGGTGCAGGAGCGGCTCACCCAGCAGATCCTGCTGGCGCTGCAGACCCTGCTCGGTACCAGGGATGTGGCCATCAGCATCAAGGCGACCCACTTCTGCGTGAAGGCGCGCGGGGTGATGGATTCGACCTCCCATACCACCACCACCTCCCTCGGTGGCGTCTTCAAGACCCAGCCGGACACCCGCGCCGAGTTTCTGGGCGGCCTGAAAGGCTGATCACAGGGGGGCGGGTCGACGCGACCTGCCCCCGCCGTTTGCTCCCCCCTTTTTATCTCTTCCCTTCACCCTCGGAACTTTCGTCATAAAAGTGCTAAAGGCATGCCCGATCAGGCCGATACAGCTCACCATGCCGATTGACGGCCTGTTTGACACCCGACCCCCGTCAGGACCAGAGTCGACAAGTGCGGCTCACCGGTAAGCTCGCCCCGTTCGTGCCGGCACGGAGGGGCCTGATCTACTGCTATGGATGGCAGGTATCGTGATTTGTGCCACAAGGCACAGCGCAGAGGATGCCACTCGTTCACCCATATGCAGGACACGCCATGAACACCATGACGATAGGTAAGAAACTCACCGCCGGCTTCGCCGTGCTCGGCCTGATGATGGCCTTCATCGGCGGCTTCTCGCTGCTGGAGTTCAGCAAGATGAACCGGGCCGCCATCGGCTTCACCGACAGCATACTGCCCGCCGTGGTGCGCACCAGTGCTCTGGGTGAGACCATCAATGCCCTGCGCCGCTACGAGCTGGATGTGTTCCTGGTGGCGGACGATCCCCAGCAGAAGGCCCATTACCGCGATGCCAGCGAGCAGAGCCTGAGAGAGGTCGGACAGCAGATAGCGGCCCACGATGCCAGCATCTGGGCGACAGATGTGGAGGAGCGCCGCAGCTTCGACATCGTCAAGGCGGGCTGGGACAAGTACGTCGCCCTGCATCAGCGTATCCGGCAGATGCAGGACAGCGGCCAGATGGCCGAGGCCCAGCGCCTCTTCATGTCCGAGGGGGTCAACCTCTACACCACCCTGTCCAAGTCGGTGGCGGATCTCATTCGCATCAACCATGGCTACTCCGTCAACTCCCGCGCCGAGGTGGTGGAGGCCTATGACGATGCCAAGCTGAGCGTCGTCATCACGCTGCTGCTGGGGCTGGGGCTGGTGGCGGTGCTCTCCACCGTGCTGACCCGCCAGATCCGGGATCCCCTGGTGATGCTGGCCCGTCAGGCCCAGCGCATCGCCGGCGGCGAGCTCGGCAGGGGCGAGCTGCAGGAGTGGATCCGCAACGACCGCTTCAAGCGGGATGAACTGGGCCAGCTCGGCTCGGCCATCGATCGCATGCAGGGGTCGCTGGCCGAGCTGGTGAGCGAGATCTCGGGCTCGGTGAGCCAGCTCAGCAGCGCGGTGGAGGAGGTGAGTGCCATCTCAGAGCAGTCCGCCAAGGGCATGGCCAGCCAGCAGGGAGAGGTGTCCCAGGTCGCCACCGCCATGAACGAGATGCAGTCCACCGTCCTCGAGGTTGCCCGCAACACCACGGACGCCATGAGCGCCGCCAAGGCTGCCTCCCACACCTCGGGCGAAGGCCATAAGGTGGTGGGGCGTGCCATCGGCAGCATAGAGCTGGTGTCGCAGCAGATCGAGCAGGCGGGCGGCGTGGTGCAGCAGCTGGAGCAGGACAGCGCCAACATCAGCATGGTGCTGGACGTCATCCGCGGCATCGCCGAGCAGACCAACCTGCTGGCGCTCAACGCGGCCATCGAGGCGGCCCGGGCGGGCGAGCAGGGTCGCGGCTTTGCCGTGGTGGCCGACGAGGTCCGCTCCCTGGCCCAGCGGACCCAGAACTCCACCGCCGAGATCAGCAAGATGATCGAGGTGTTGCAGGGCCGCACCGCCGAGGCGGGCAGTGCCATGCAGCTGAGCCGTCAGCAGATGCAGAGCAGCGTCGATCTGGCGCGGGAGGCGGGCAACAGCATCGACAGCATCAACGGCGCCGTCACCCAGATCTCCGACATGAACACCCTGATCGCCACCGCGACCGAGGAGCAGAACGCGGTGACCGAGGAGCTCAACCGCAGCATAGTCAACATCCACAATGCCGCCGACGAGAACGCGTTGGGGGCCCAGCAGACCGCCCAGGCCTGCGTCGAGCTGAGCAAGCTGGCCACCTCCCTGCACCACATGACCCAGCGTTTCACGCTCTGAGTCTGTTAAGGTGCCGATAAAAACAAGGCCCCGCCAATTGGCGGGGCCTTGTTTTTTGGGGCCGGCGGCCTAAGCCCCCGCCTGTTTCGTGCTAGCCATCAGCTCAGGCCAACTATCTCGCCCTGCTCGTCGATATCGATGTGACGGTGGTGGGGCAGGCTGCCAGGGTGGCCATCAGCTCAGGCCGACTATCTCGCCATCCTCGTCGATATCGATATGACGGTAGGCCGGCAGGCTGCCGAGGCCCGGCATGGTCATGATGGGGCCCGCCAGGGCATAGACGAAGCCGGCGCCGGCGCACAGCCGCACCTCCTCGATGGGTACCTCGAAGTCGGTGGGCACCCCCTTGAGGGCCGGATCGTGGCTCAGGGAGAGCGGGGTCTTGGCCACACAGACGGGCAGGTGATCCCAGCCCGCCGCCGACAGGGCCGCCAGCTGCCTGCGCGCCTTGTCAGAGAGGATGACGCTGCGGCCGCCATAGCCGCACTCCACCAGGGTGGCGAGCTTGGCGCTGAGGCTCATCTCGTCGGGGTAGAGCAGCTGGATGTCGCTTGGCAGCTCACAGGCGGCGACCACTGCGCGGGCCAGCTCGCTGGCCCCGGCGCCGCCCTGGGTGAAGGCATGCGAGAGGGCGACGCCAGCGGCGCCAGCCCGGCGGGCCTCGGCCATCAACAGATCCAGCTCGGCCTGGCTGTCGCTGGGGAAGCGGTTGACTGCCACCACCACGGGCACCCCATAGCGGCGGGCGTTGGCGATGTGCCAGGCGAGGTTGGCGCAGCCCTGGCGCAGGGTCGGCAGATCTTCGCTCGCCAGGCTGGCGGGCAGCGGCTGGCCGGGGCGAATGTCGAGCAGGCCGCTGTTGGCCTTGAGGCCGCGCACAGTGGCCACCAGCACCACGCAGGCGGGGGCTATGCCGGACTGGCGGTACTTGATGTTGAAGAACTTCTCCAACCCCATGTCGGAGCCAAAGCCGGCCTCGGTCACCACGTAGTCGGTCAGGGCGAGGGCGATGCGATCGGCGATGACCGAGGAGTTGCCGTGGGCTATGTTGGCGAAGGGGCCGGCGTGCACCAGCACCGGGGTCTGCTCCGTGGTCTGCATCAGGGTCGGTTGCAGCGCGTCTTTGAGCAGCACCGTCATGGCGCCGGCCACCTCCAGCTGCTCGGTGGTGATGGGTTGACCCTTCATGTCGAGGGCCAGCTGGATGCGGCCGATGCGGGCCCGCAAATCTTGCAGATCGGTGGCCAGCGCCAGTATGGCCATCAGCTCGGAGGCGGCGGTGATGACGAAGCGATCGGCACGCTCCACCCCATCGCTCGGGCCGCCCTGACCGACGCTGAGGTGGCGCAGGGCGCGATCGTTCATGTCCAGGGTGCGCGGCCAGAGAATATTGGCGGGATCGATGTCGAGGCGCGCCAGGTCGGTCCTGGCACTGAACTGCTCGCCGAGCTTGTCTTCGTGGAACAGGCGGGCATCCAGCGCGGCGGCGGCCAGGTTGTGGGCGGCGGTGAGGGCGTGGAAATCGCCGGTCAGGTGCAGGTTCATCTCCTCCATCGGCACCACCTGGGCGTGACCGCCGCCGGCGGCGCCCCCCTTGACCCCGAACACCGGGCCCAGGCTCGGCTGGCGTATGGTGGCGATGCTGGCCTGGCCTATGTGGTTGAGCCCCATGGAGAGGCCCAGGGTGGTGACCGTCTTGCCCTCGCCGAGCGGGGTGGGGGTGATGGCGCTCACCAGCACCAGCTTGCCCGGCCGTTTGGTCGGTGCGGCGGGCTGCTCGAGCAGCGCGAGACTCAGTTTGCCCTTGTGGTGGCCATAGGGGTAGAGCAGATGGGGCGGGATGGCGAGGCGCTTGGCCAGCTCTTGGATCGAAAGACGGGGGGACTGGCGGGAGATCTCGATATCGCTTAGCATCAGCACCTCGTTGGCATGTCAGGTCAAATATGCGGCGCAGTCTAGTGGAATCAACAGGGTTATCCAATGAGTAATAACATTTTGTCCGGCAGTCGTGAGCTGCATCTAACTCCTATCCTGCTGGATCTCAATGCGCTCTACCATCCGCCCAAGCGGCCACTCACCGCGCTCGGCATCGTCAGTTCCTTCATCCCGCTGTTTGGTTACGGCTGGCAGGCGATGACCCAGGATCCCGAGACCCACTTTCGCCACGAGATCGGCAAGCGCATCAACAAGCACAAGACCGACGAGGCCAACCTCATCCTGATCCTGCAGCTGGCGGCCATGCTCGACTGCTACTGTCTGCACATCAGCCTGCCCTATGTGCCGAGCGATGAGCAGCTTGCCACCCTGCACCGGCGCCTGCCGCGCTGGCAGCTGACGCTGAGCGGGCAACTGCTGGTGGCCGAGCTGCCGGTGCCCGCCGCCGATCCGCAAGCCCCCGGCGCCCAGCCCTGATCGCGGGCCTCGCGCTTCCCTCATGGGGGTTGAGGCCGTGCCTTCGCACAACAGCAGTCAAACCCCGCCTCAGGCCTCGCGATCCCAGTAGTGGGGGGCGAGGTAGCGTTCCTGCACGAATTCGATGAAGCAGCGCACCTTGGCCGAGACGAAGCGGCGGTGCGGATAGAGCGCATAGAGGCCGACCTGCCCCTTGTCCCATTCCGGCAGCAGTGACACCAGTTCCCCCGAGCGCAGCGCATCCCCGACGATGAAGGTGGGCTGCAGTATGATGCCCTGGTGATCGCAGGCGGCCCGGGTCAGGGCCACCCCGTTGTTGGCCCGCAGCGGCCCCTGCGGGCGCACGCTCAACTGCTCCCCCTTGCGCTTGAACACCCAGTCCGGCTGGGTCAGGGTGTAGATGAGGCAGTCGTGCTGCTTGAGATCCTCCGGCTGGCTCGGGGTGCCGCGGCGCGCCAGATAGGCGGGACTGGCGCACACCTCCAGCCGCATCATGGCCAGCGGCTTGGCGACCAGGGAGGAGTCAGGCAGGTTGCCGATGCGCAGCGCCAGATCGAAGCCCTCCTCCACCAGCGCCACCCGCCGATCGCTGTATTCGATCTCCAGCTTCAGGTCGGGAAAGCGCTCGCGAAACAGCGGCAGGGCGGGGGAGAGGTGCAGGTAGCCAAAATCCATCGGCACCGACAGCTTGAGGGTGCCCTGGGGCTGCTGGTTGTTGCGGGTGAGCTGGCTGTGGGTCTCCTCCAGCTCGGCCAGTAACGCCTGGGAGCGCTGGTAGTAGAACTGGCCCGCCTCGGTCGGGTTGACCTGACGGGTGGTGCGTGACAGCAGCCGGGTCGACAGGGACTCCTCCAGCTGCTGCATCAGCTTGGAGGTCATGGCGACCGAGATGCCGAGCTGGTGGGCGGCCTTGGTAAAACTTTGACACTCCACCACCTTGATGAAGGTACGCATGGCGGCTATCTGGTCCATATTCCACTCTCAGTTGATAATTATTTTAATAAATCGATGATTATCTATTGCTACTGGGAGGTTAGCATTTCGAGTATCGATGTGAACCCCTAACGAAGGAACGAACCGAATGAAAATGACCAAGGCCCTGCTGGCTTCCTGCCTGTTTATGGCGGCTCCCCTGATGGCGGCCGATTATGATGTCGACGCGGCGCACACCACAGTCCAGTTCAAGGTGGGCCACCTCGGCTTCTCCGAGCTGGTCGGTCGTTTCAACACCTTCAGCGGTACCTTCAGCATGGACGAGGCCAACCCGGCCGCGGCCAAGGCGAGCTTCGAGATCGATGCCGCCAGCGTGGACTCCAACCACGAGCCCCGTGACAAGCACCTGCGCAGCCCGGACTTCCTGGACGTGAAGCAGTACCCCAAGATGACCTTCGTCAGCAGCGGCTATGAAGGCAGCAAGGACAAGGGCGTGCTCAAGGGCTCCCTGACCCTGCACGGCGTCACCAAGGAAGTGGCCTTCGACATGGTCCACATCGGCGAAGGCAAGGATCCCTGGGGCGGCTACCGCAGCGGCTTCAACGCCACCACCACCATCAAGCGCAGCGACTTTGGCGTGAGCTACATGCTGCCCGGCATTCCGGACGAGATGAGCATCAACCTGTTCGTCGAAGGCGTGCGCAAGTAATGGGCGCAGCACTCCTGCTACAAACCCTGGCGGCTCCTTTGGGGGCCGCTTTGCTGTCATGGCGCTGGCCGCGGCTGGGCTATCTGTGGGGGGCACTGGCCCTCTGGCTGGTGGGCTCCCTGCTGGGCGGCGCCTACGGCCTGCCCGCCAAGGCGTGGCAGTGGCTGCCGCTGTGCCTGCTGCTGCCCGCCATCGTGGCCCAGCTGGCCGACAAGCGCGCCGCCCTGGCGCTGTTTGCGGTGCTCGCCGCCCTGGTGTGGTGGCAGGGGCTGGCCTCGGTGCTTGGCACAGAGCCGCGCATCTGGCTGGCCCTGCTGCCCGCCATCGCCTGGTTCGCCTGGACCGGGTGGCGCGGTGACAGCCGGGAAGGACTCGGCTTCGCGCTCGGCTTCATCTGGCTGGCCCTGGTCATCGGCATCGATGGCAGCCTGCTGATCGCCCAGCTGGCGGGAGCCCTCGCCGCCTTCGCCGGCTTCCGCGCCCTGCTCGCTGCCCTGACCGGCGCCCAGATGTCGCCTGGCGCACTGGCGCTCGCCCTGGCCTTCGTGCAGATGCTCGCCTGGCAGTATGTGGAGGTGCCGCTGCTGGTGCTGCTGCCGGTCTGGCTGCTGCCGCTGCTGGAGTGGGCCCTGGGCAAGCAGCCCTGGCTGACGCGCTGGGGCCTGTTGATCCTGGTGGCGGGGATCGGCGCCGGCCTGAGTCTGTGGTGGGTGTGGCCAGAAGCATCACTTTATTAATTTCTGCATGAAAAACATGCTATTACCTCATTATTTGATGAGTCAGTCATAGTCTGTACAGATAAAGATTGAGCGCCATGGTGGTTTCAGATAAAAAGGATTTTCAATTATCTGGACACACACAGAACCCGGCTATGCCGGGTTCTGTTTGCCTGCTTGTTTGCGGCGCGCTAAGGAGGCCACAGTTGCGCAGTCAAGGATCTGAGCATCTGTTTTTTCGCCATTTCACCGAGCAGGGACGCCTCGAAGGCCTCTGTATCCTGCTGGTCACCCATTTGCTCCCCGATCGACCCCATTTCATCCAGACCCTCGATCAGATAGGGCGGATCGGTGCCATCTTGCCAAAACCCAAGTCAGTTCACGGACCGACCCTGATCTGGGCCCAGCAGCACTACCCGGTGTTGCCCCTCAACCGCCACTGGACCAACGATCCCGAGGGGGTGATCGAGCAGATAGCCCCCCTGGTCCGTGCCCACGAGCGGCTCATCATCCTGGACATAGGCGGTTACTTTGCCAGGACCCAGGCGATCTTGAGCGAGCACTTCGGGGCGCGCTTTCTCGGGGTGGTGGAGATGACAGAGAACGGTCACCAGCGCTACGAGCTGGAGGCGCTGGCCGCCCCCGTCATCTCGGTGGCGCGCAGCCCGCTCAAGCAGGCCGAGGACATCCAGATAGGCCTGAGCGTGGTCTACTCCGCCGAGTCCCTGGCCCGCACCCTCAATCGCACCTTCAATGTCTGCCAGGCCGCCCTGTTCGGCTACGGCAAGGTGGGGCGCAGCATCGCCCGCGAGCTCAGGTGCCGCAACCTGCATCTCGAGCTGGTGGAGACGGATGCGCTGCGCCAGGTGGAGGCGCTCTCCCACGGCTTCAAGCTGGTGGGCAAGGCCGAGGCGCTCAAGCGGGCCGAGCTGGTGATCTGCTCCACCGGCAACGGCTCGCTGGATCTCGCGGATCTGCAGGCGCTGCGCCCCGGCGCCATGCTGGCCTCGGTCACCTCCGCCGATGACGAGTTCGCGTTCTGCCTCTCCCTTCTGCCCTGGCCGAGCGAGGAGGTGTGCCCCCATGTGCTGGCACTGACCCGACCGGATGGCAGCATCATTTTCCTGCTCAACCACGGCGAGGCGATCAACTTCGTCCACGGCGCCGTCATCGGCGAATACGTCTATCTGGTGCTGGCGGAGATCATCGAGGGGGTGCGTCAGCTGGCCCGCCAGGAGACGCTGCCCGGGCTGTTCGATCTGCCCCAGACCACCATGAGCACCATAGCCCGCCACTGGCTGGCGGATTTTCACGGCGTCGTGCAATGAGCGCCATCCCGAATGCCGGGCGGCGCATGGGTGTTTCCCATCCTCAGCAGGCCAATTTTGACGGAGTCACCCCATGATAGAAATGGCACAACCCAGCCTCAAGCCTCGTATCGAGATCCGCTACTGCACCCTCTGCCGCTGGATGCTGCGCGCCGCCTGGCTGGCTCAGGAGCTGCTCTCTACCTTCGACAGCGACCTGGGGGAGGTGGCACTGGTGCCCGCAAGCAAGGGGGAGTTCAAGATCCTGGTGAACGGTGTCCAGGTGTGGGACAGGGTGGCCGATGAGGGCTTCCCCGAGGCCAAGGAGATCAAGCAGCGGGTGCGCGACCTCATCGCGCCGGAGCGGGATCTGGGCCACGCGGATCGCAAGCCGGCCGGCGAATGAACCGCGGTGACCGAATAGCTGCAGACTGAATAGCAGAAGGGAGGCACTGGCCTCCCTTCTGCTTGTTGACGTCAACGCGGCGCTCATCTGCGGCCGGCGATCCCCTCGACAGCCGCCGCGCGAGCGCCCCACGTCAATCCCGGTAGGCGGCCGTCAGTCGCACCAGCTCCACCAGGGTGGCGACCGCTTTCTCCATGGATTGCAACGGGATGAACTCGTGCTTGCCGTGGAAGTTGTGGCCGCCGGTGAACAGGTTGGGGCAGGGCAGCCCCATGAAGGAGAGGCGGGCGCCGTCGGTGCCGCCGCGGATCGGCCTGATCTTGGGGGTCACGTCGGCGGCGAGCATGGCGGCCTTGGCCAGCTCGACTATGTGCATGTGCGGCTCGATCTGGCTGCGCATGTTGCGATAGCTGTCGGTCAGGGTCAGCTCGATGCGCGCCTTGGGGGCGTCCAGCTGCAGGGAGGCGACCCGCTCCTTGAGCTGGGCCTTGCGGGCGGCGAAGGCGTCGTCATCGAAGTCGCGGATGATGTAGTGCAGCTCGGTCTCTTCCACAGTGCCGCGCATCTGTGCCAGGTGGAAGAAGCCCTCATAGCCCTCGGTGCACTCCGGGGTCTGCTCGGGGGGCATGGCGGCATGGAAGCGGGCGGCCAGGGTCTGGCTGTTGATCATGCCGCCCTTGGCGGTGCCGGGGTGCACGTTGTTGCCGATGAAGCGCACCGTGGCGCTGGCGGCGTTGAAGTTCTCGTACTCCAGCTCCCCCAGCTCGCCGCCGTCGACGGTATAGGCCCAGCGCGCCGGGAAACGGTCGAGGGGGAACAGGTTGGCGCCGCGGCCTATCTCCTCGTCCGGGGTGAAGCCAAGCCAGAGGTCGCCACGGAGGATCTCGGGGTTGGCCTGCAGCTGGGCGACGGCGCTGAGGATCTCGGCGATGCCAGCCTTGTCATCGGCCCCCAGCAGGGTGGTGCCGTCGGTGGTGATGAGATCCTGGCCCAGGTAGTTCTTCAGGCAGCGATACTGGCGGATGGCCAGCACCTCGTCCCCCTTGCCGAGGCAGATATCTCCCCCCTGATAGTTTTCGATGATCTGGGGCACGACCTGCTCGGCCTCGTAGTCGGCGGTGTCCATATGGGCAATCAAGCCGATGGCGGGCGCATCCGGCTGGTTGCCCGGCAGGCAGGCGGTGAGGTAGCCATTGTCATCCAGCGTGACCTGGCTGAGGCCAAGCTGTGTCATCTCATCGCGCAGGGCGCGGGCGAAGATCAGCTGACCCTCAGTGCTGGGACAGGCGGGATTGCACGCATCGGAGCGGGTATGAAAAGTCAGGTAACGCAGAAAACGCTCAAGCAGGGTATCCATGGGCAGGCCTCAGACCGATTAGGGAGGCACCATTGTGAGCAATCTGGTCGGATCGCTTATTGCGTCAGCGCAGTTTTTGACGCACTTTTTGCAGAAGATCGCGCAAGATACCCGTTCGGTGGTGCTATGGTCGGCGTCTCAGCTACTTATTGAATAATAATTCTAAATTAAAGCGTGGTTAATCACTTGTGAAGGGGCCTGATGCCGGCTCGGCCCTGTAGTGGCAAGGCATGGGGGAAAATGGCTCTTTCACCTGTTATTTCCAGGGGTAATAGGGAGGGAGGCGATCCCTTGCCATCCCAGTGCCAGCCTTGTTGGCAGCAAGATTTGATCGACTTATTAAAACCAGTTTTTGAACACTATTTTTTATTGTCACCGTCGGCGGTAAGTGTGTACACTCCGCGCCGATCCGAGGGTAACCCTGATGCAGGCAGAGCCGCCAGACACCGGAAGATCTTACGCCTATAGGGCGAGGCACGCAGAAACGACAGACACTGCTAGGGTATGGTTTCTTTAATACCGGTTAGGCTCCGGTATCAGGGAGAACAACAGACTCTCTTCCACCTTCTGACCGAGTGAGCCAACGGCTCATCATCTTCCCTTGTCATGGGCGGTCACGGGTGTTGAGTTGGCTGTGGTGGTTGTCGTCTATCAACACGCGTGCGTGCTGACGCCTTCGCTTCCCTTCCTTGAAACCTCCCTTGTCGTCGTGATGGCTGCCGAATGATGAACAGATGGCGTGGCTGATGCTGTCTGTCATCAAAGTACCGCGGCGCCGCCATAGGGTGGCACCGCATACCGTTGAGCTTGATGTAAAGCCACCAGCCCCACATCAAGACTCGTTACTTCCCAAAATCCACCAGGCAGCCTTAAGGCTTGCCGTGATGTGCGCACAGAGGGTCTGGCAGCGATGGAAGCTAACCGCCGCAAGGCAGGTTGCTTTCAAGCTTCCAGCAGGCAAGCCTTGGCTTGCCACTGTGTGCAATAGATGGTCTGGATGTGATTGAGGGTAACGAAGGCGGCCTACTGGCCGCTCATTTGCGAGGCATAGCCCATGACTAACTGGTCCAGCAAGGACTCCTTGAAGGTCTACAACGTTCCCTACTGGGGTGCGGGTTTTTTCAATATCAATGACGCCGGTCATGTGACCGTCGCTCCCGACAAGTCACGCCCTGACGCGCATATCGTCATCTCCGATGCCATCGAACAGTTGCGCCAGTCCGGGCTGACCACCCCCGTGTTGCTGCGTTTCCCCGACATCCTCAAGAGCCGGGTCGATGCGCTGTTCAACGCCTTCGGTCAGGCCATCGAGAAGTCAGGCTATGAAGGGGATTACCTCTGTGTTTACCCGATCAAGGTAAACCAGCAGCGTCGCGTCATCGAGACCATCAGCCAGTCCTACAGCGACAAGCCGCGGCTTGGGCTGGAAGCGGGCTCCAAACCGGAGCTGTTGGCCGTGCTGTCCCATCACCATGAGCAAGGCTCGGTGATCGTCTGCAACGGTTACAAGGACCGCGAATACATCCGCCACGCCCTGTTGGGCAACCTGATGGGCCACAAGGTCTACATAGTGGTGGAGAAGCCCTCCGAGCTGGAAATGGTGCTGGACGAGTCAGCTCGCCTCAACATCAAGCCCAACATCGGGGTGCGTGCCAAGCTCGCCTCCACCGGCTCCGGCATGTGGGAATCGAGCGGCGGCTCCATGTCCAAATTTGGCCTCTCCGCCTCCCAGATCCTGGCGCTGGTCGAGCGCCTGCGCAGCCTCGGCAAGCTCGATTGCCTGCAACTGCTGCACTTCCACCTCGGCTCCCAGATCGCCAACATCCGTGACATTCAGGGCGGTATCCGCGAGTGCGGCCGCTTCTATTCCGAGTTGCGTCGCTTAGGGGTGCCCATCGACGTGGTCGACGTCGGTGGTGGTTTGGGTGTGGACTATGAGGGCACCCGCTCCCAGAGCCACTGCTCCGCCAACTACAGCCTGTCCGAGTACGCCAACAACGTGGTGTGGGGCATCGGCGATGTGTGCCGCGAGTTTGACCTGCCGCACCCGACCATCATCAGCGAGTCCGGCCGTGCCCTGACCGCTCACCACGCCGTGCTGGTCACCAATCTGATTGGTGCCGAAGGGGTGGAGATGAGCGACATCAGCGCGCCGGATGAAGACGCACCGACCATTCTGCAGAACATGTGGAAGGGCTGGCTGGACCTGCGCAGCGAGGATCCCTCCCTGCTGGAGATCTTCCACGACTCGGTGGCTGATCTGGGCGATGTGAACACCCAGTACACCATGGGCCTGCTCAATCTGGAGCAACGTGCCTGGGCCGAGATGCTGCACCAGAACACCTGTCTGGCGCTCAAAGAGCTGCTCAACCCGGTCAACCGCAACCACCGCGCCCTGGCCGACGAGCTCTCCGAGAAGCTGGCCGACAAGTGCTTCGCCAACTTCTCCCTGTTCCAGTCCCTGCCGGATGCCTGGGGCATAGGTCAGGTGTTCCCGGTGATGCCGCTGACCGGGCTCGATCGTCCGCTCACCCGCCGTGGCATCCTGATGGACATCACCTGCGACTCCGATGGTCAGGTCGAGCACTATGTCGATGGCTTGGGGGTCGAGAGCACCCTGCCGATGCCGGAGTACGCCGAGAACGAAGTGTGCCACGTCGGCTTCTTCCTGGTCGGTGCCTACCAGGAGATCCTGGGGGATCTGCACAACCTGTTCGGTGACACCCACTGCGCGGAAGTGTGGCTCGACGAGGAAGGCAAGATGGACATTCGCAACGTGGTGCGCGGCGACACCGTCGACCAGCTGCTGCGTTACGTCAACATAGACCCGTCCGTCATTCGCGAGAACTACCAGCGCATCGTCTCCCACCCGGCGCTGGACGACGCGACCCGCAAGGCCCTGCTCGACGAGCTGGAGCTGGGTCTGCAAGGCTACGCCTATCTGGAAGACGAATAAGCCTCTGGCTTGTTCCCCGCATAGCGGGATTAAAAAACGGCGCCTTCGGGCGCCGTTTTTGTTGGCTCACAAGCAGGTTGCCCTGTGTCAGCGTTTCTTGAGGCGAAGCAGCGACTTGCCAATCACCACCAGAAGGCTGAAGACGGCATAGATGGCGTTGGACTGGGCATATTCCTCCGCTACATAGGTGAAGTTGGATCTGTACTTCTCCACCGCCTCCGCCGGGGTGTTGGCGTAGATGAAATCGTCCTCCACCTCGAAGCCCTGGGCCAGCAGCGCGTTCCTCTCCAGAGTAAAGGTGGGGGAGTCGGCATAGAGATAGGTATAACTCTGCCGGTTGGATACCGGTATGGTGAGAAACTGGTACTTCGCCATGGGCTGCCTCATTTGAATGGCTCGATCCGCTCGACCTTCCATATCGCACTGCTGCTGTTATGGAGAAGGTCAATAAAGGTTCGTACGGGTCTTTTGATAGCCCAGCCTAACCAGGCGGCCGAGGCGGCGCAATGACCATCTGGGTTGCCACTGGCGGGGATGGGTTCCGGTATGGGTCCTCGTCTCTGTTATCATCCCAACCAGCCTCTTTCCCCTCTTTCTTTGACCTCACAGGAGAACCCATGTCTCGCATCATCTATCTGCTGCGCCACGGCCAGACCCGTTACAACGCCGAGCAGCGGCTACAGGGGCGCTGCAACTCCGAGCTGACCGCCAAGGGGGAGGCGCAGGCCATCGCCATGGGGGCCCGTCTGCGCGAACAGTTGAGCGACCCCGCCAGCTGGACTGTCTATGCCAGCCCCCTCGGCCGTGCCCGACAGACGGCGCAGCTGGTGTGCCAGCAGCTTGGGCTCGACGGCGAGCGCATCGTCTGGGACGAGCGGCTGATGGAGCTGGGCATGGGGGAGTGGGAGAGTTGCCGGGTGCCGGATCTGCTGGAAGATCATCCCGAACTCGATATCAGCAAGCCGGACTGGTATCTGCAGGCCCCCGCCGGGGAGGACTTTCACAGCATCCAGCGCCGGGCCCAGGGCTGGTTGATGGACCCCACCACTGCCGAGCGTGCCATCGTCATCTCCCACGGCCTGCTCGGCGCCACCCTGCGCGGCCTGTATGCCGATCTCGATTACGAGACCACTTGGCGGCAAGACCTGCCACAGGATGCCTTCTTCAGGCTCAGCGGCGGCCGGATCGAGCGCATCCAGTGCTAACGCCAATGAAAACACCTCGCGGATGGGCGAGATGTTGAAGAGGGGTTAATGAAGGGAACCGAGCCGTCTTATTCTCACACCAGTCTGGGCTGCTTCTGCTAAAAGGCCTCGCGCTTCTCAGGCAGACAATTCATTCCTGCATCAGCTGTTCGGGTAGTCAGGCCAGCTCAGCGATGTCGTTGTGCCTCTGATGATCGGGGGCAGCCACTCCAGAACGGCGTAATCCTTTCCTTTCAAGCCGCATTCCCAGATCTTGAATACTCTCCAACCGGCCTGGCCCAGCATGTATTCCACCTTTTCATCGCGGAGCGTGTTGGCGGCAAATTTCTGCAGCCAGAATTCGGTGTTGCTCTTTGGAGTGGCGGTATAGGGACAGTTGAGATGACGGTGCCAGAAGCAGCCATGAACGAAAATGCAGAGTCGATAGCGTGGAAGAACGATGTCTGGCGTGCCGGGAAGATCTTTCACGTGCAATCTGAAACGAAAACCCCGGGCATGGAGGTATTTGCGCAGCAGGATTTCGGGGCGGGTATTCTTGCCCCTGATGCCTGACATCATCACGGAACGGGTTGATGCTTCAACTACATCCATGCTTTCGCTTCCTCGAAGTCATGCTTCCTGGTATCTTTACGGCCTGATCAAAAACACAGTAATTCGATATGACCATTTTTTCACCACCCATCCCCGTTGTCGACCTGTTTGCCGGTCCTGGCGGGCTGGGTGAGGGCTTCTCCTCTCTCAATGATGGCAAGGCATTCGAGATCCAGGTTTCCGCAGAGAGGGATCCTGTCGCCCGCCAGACATTGAGACTTCGCGCGTTCTACCGGTTGCTCAAGAATCACAGGCCAGAGTTCATTCAGGACTATTACCAGTTCTGCAATGGTGATGCCGAGAATCCGTTCACGGAAAACACCATCGATCTCTGGAAAAAAGCGGAAAAAGAGGCGCTGTGTCTGGAGATCGGCAGCGAAGAAGGCAACCAAATACTTGATCAGGCGATAGCCAAGGCTTTTGAAAACAAGAGTGAATCCCTGCCCTGGGTGTTGATTGGTGGTCCTCCCTGTCAGGCCTATTCCATTGCCGGACGTTCAAGGAACAAAGGCAAATTGGATTACAAGCCGGAAGAGGATCATCGTCATTTCCTCTATAAAGAGTATCTGCGGATTATCCAGAAGAATCGCCCAGATATTTTTGTCATGGAGAATGTCAAGGGGATATTGTCCTCAAAGATAAATGGAGACTTTATTTTTCATCAAATTCTCCGTGACTTGGCCAGTCCCAATGTGGCCCTAGAGATGCCTGATGACGGTCTCAGATACAAAATAGTTTCCTTGGTAAATGACGAAGTATTCCAGGATGGTGATGACCCCAAGTTGCTCGATGCCAAGAAGTTCATCATTCAGGCCGAAGAGTATGGAATTCCGCAGGCCCGTCACCGTGTAATTCTTCTGGGCATTCGCAGTGATCGTGTTCGTGCTGAGCTTCTAGAACTGCCAAAGCTGTCAAAGTCAGATACAGTTACGGTCAAACAGATAATCGGGAATATGCCTGCATTGCGAAGCAAGCTCAGCAAGCAGAGTGATTCATACCTGAATTGGGAGTCTTCGGTCAGAGAAGAGCTGATGTCTCTTAGCGTGTCTGCACAAATGGGACCGAAGGATATAATGCCTCTTTCAGCAAGATTGACTGCAGCAGCAGAGCATTTGAATGCACAAGAAACAGGTGGGCTGCGCTGGACTAAATCTGATGAGCGAGAGGGTAGCACTGGAATTAGTGAGTTAGACAGTTGGTATTCTGATCCCAATCTTGATATCTGGTTGAATCATGAAACGAGGGGACATCGAATCGATGATCTGGGGCGCTATGGATATGCGGCATGTTTTTCAGAAGAGTATTCCCGTTCACCCAAAGGCCATACTGATTTTTGCCTACCAGGGCTTGCTCCGGATCACAAAAACTGGGAATCAGGCCAGTTCTCTGACAGATTCAGGGTGCAACTGGCGGATGCTCCGTCTACTACCATAACCAGTCATATTGCGAAAGATGGGCATTATTTCATCCATTACGATCCAAAACAGTGCCGCAGCTTGACAGTAAGAGAAGCCGCACGTTTGCAGACATTCCCTGACAATTACTTCTTCCATGGAGGAAGAACACAACAGTATCATCAGGTTGGGAATGCTGTTCCTCCATTGCTGGCAAAAAAAATAGCCAAAGTTGTATTTAGCATTTTAGCCTCAGTAAATTAGACAATATCTAAATTCTTCAGATGCCATAATGTTAAAAAATTAACAAACAACTGCCGGCGGCCATTATGCCGCCAGCTTAATTTTGAGTCACAGAAGAGTAAGCAGTATCTCATGGTTATTCTGTGTTCTGCTCCTTAAATCGATCAAATTCAGAAGGTAACAAACCTACGATCTGATCGCCAGTCATTGCCACGAAATCATATGTCCGTTCAAACTGACGTAAAACACGGGTAAGACGCCTTGGGCTTTTACCACCGGCACCTCGTTTTCTTGTTCGTTTCTGCTTGTCCCAGTAAAGATGGTAGATCGCCTCGATCATCGAAGGGTTTGTGATCAGTGTCTGGGTCGCTGCGATCTGACCCCAAAGTTCTCCTGGCGTATTTACTGGTCCGTTCAAAAGTACGACAAGCTCCCCTTCCTTTTCGCGATGGGCAACATAGACCCTCCAGATCGAGGCTAGATAGTGCCTGTAATATCGTTGCCAGTTGTCGGGTTCCGCCACCCAGATCGGTACTTCCCCCGGTTTGTAATGACCTCCGGACTTCTTGCAAAGGCGGTCGAATAGATATGCTGAGCACCATGTCCAGAAACCCCAGTCTCTCTCTGCTGAAGTCAGCTCTAGGTCGGTAACAATTTTATCCAAGTCTCTGGCTGCTATGAGACTGTCCTCAAGATTTAATTCGTCCAGCATTGTGGTATTGCCACCGATGACTTCTGTGAACTCTGAGGATGTCAGCAATTCTTGAGGAAAAGACTGTGGCTGACCAGTTTTCTGGCTGTCGAGGAATGCCATAAACCGGAGTTTGCCTTGTTCCGTCATACGCATGATTGTCATTTCCATGCTCCTTCGGCAGATGCTAAAATTGCCGATTGGCGAACACCAATCCGGTTAGCAAGAATTCTTACTGCGTTATCTATCCATTGTTCGTGGTCTGTGTCTTGTTCAGGGAGACCAGCACCTATTTGTTGGGCAAATAACAACCATCTGGTGGATAATTCCAGTGGATCAGAAAGGGTTGTATCCCATCCATCTTCACTAGATAGTATTTTCACTAGAATCTGACGCATAGCTGCTGGTAGGATGAACGCTTTGAATACAAGTGAGCGTACAACTTGCTCTCTGCTACCTAATTCGCGTTCTATTTCCAGAACTGCTTTTTGATCATCTTGTACAACTCGCCATAAAACACCATATGAAGACAGGTCTACGCTCGATACGGGTAAAATACTTTGTTGATTCTCGTTAAGCTGATCATCTTTGCTGTATGCTTGGACATTTTCTGCAATTCCAAGTAAAAGTCCTTCCGATACATCTACAACCTTTATTCGGAAGCTCATATCCAATGCATCGTCAAACTCAGTCAGTTCGATGAAGTTACGTCTGACGTTATTTGCTACTCCGCCAAGATCTATACGCATGAAGCGAGTCTTGTATTGAGGCTCTACGAAAACGCTAGCTCCCTGTGGAAAATTGTAATCACTGAGGTTAATAGCTACATCTACAATGGGGCTATCACTAAAATCTCCGTGTAAACGGATATTTATGTCCTCATGAAGGATTTTTTTACGTCCGGTATAGTTAAACCGTTTCATCGATTATCTCCTCCGAACTTACGTCTACGATAATGTCTCTTCGGCGGTCAAAGCCATGAACAGATAGTAGGAACGCATTTGACTTTGCCTCAAACTTTATGATATTTCCGTCAATTACAACATTGTCCATATTATTTGTTTGGGGAGATAAGACATTTTTTGCATTGCCAAGATCGAAATCATTTACATCCCAAAGCTTTAATGCTCTAGCCTTCGATGCTCCGGTAAAGTCATATGCTACTTTGATTATGTATTTACGAGGTTGATTCAGTTCCTCTAGTGGACCTTTGACAAAGAATCCATCTTCTGATTTTGTCAAACGATAGTAATGATGGCGTGGTACCGATGTAGGAACTATAGGAGGTTTTGTGTCACCACCTGCTTTTACTCGCCCTGCTTTCTTACGAGATTCGGGAACATCATCATCATTCTCTGGAATATCGATATAAAAGATATCCGATAGAATGGTGATATCCTCTTCATCATCACCTTGGCTCATAAGATTAAGGAGCTTGTTTACAGATAGACGAACAAAGTCGATGGTACTGGAACCCCAACGATATTTATTTTTAAATTTTGTTGCATTTTTTTCCCACTCTGTATGAGCAGGATTCTCTGAATCCCCTAGCAGAGTCGCTAACGCTCCAGCTTCTACTACTACCATACTTGTATAACCGCGTACTTTTTGAACTCTATCCTCCGGAATTAAGATACCTTCACGTAGGAATTGAGGTTTCCTCATGATATCAGTGACATCCTTAGATAAATATATATCGAAGAATGAGGTGTTCGACTTTTTTGAGTCGTTTTTCTGAACATATACTGTGCACCTGATGCGAATAAATCCATCTGGCTTTGCCAGCGCTTCCTGAATTGTCTTTACTATCTCCCTGGGTAGATAGTCTTTATCCCACTTTGGCTGTGATGGTGAATTAGGACATTTTAATTCAATAGTTGGATAGTCTTTTTCAATTATAGCCTTGGAGGCGAGAGCAATAAATGGAGCAATTTGCTCTATCTGGTCTGGTAGTAAGATTCTATTTAGGTTCTCACTAATACTAGCGCTATCAATAATGCGTGACAGCCCATCTTCAAAAACCTCTACTGCCAGTTGACCATTCATTATTGGCCAAAAATATTCACGGACTACATGTTCCGAAATTTTATCCGCTGTCACCTCTGATTGAACATAAGGTATGATTAGTGACAAGCCTGCTTGCTCAATAGATCTTGCGAGACCAAAGTCGTTGGCTAGTTGCTCAAAGAGGGTTGGGTCGTCAACGGGAAGTTGAAAATTGTCTTCGTCGAAGTTTCCCCACCAGCCATCAGGAGTGAAATTTTTACCATCCACATGATGAGACTTCAGTACGCTCTGGCCGGCAATAAGGCAACAAAAATCTGAACTTCGTACGGTGACAGCAATAAACATACGTATACCACTGGTATAGGGGAAAACATATTTTCCAATACCATGGCGACCTCGTTCGCCCTCTTGCTTTCCGGATTGTCCTTCTGCTCGCATAAAGAAATAGAAAGAATTATTCGGCTGGGCCTCATAGGCCGTCACATCACCGATTAGACCATTCGTGTTGAAGTCTTCGTAGACCAAAAACCTGCAATTATCGGATGCAGTTGGTGGGGCTGCTAGCCCATTGTCTTCGGCATTAAAATGCTGCCAAGCCTCGTCGGATACATAGTGAGACATCACGCCAGATGCGGCACTATGAGAACCCAATGAAAAACGAACCAATACAGGTTTCCCTATGGAGTAATCCGACTTTGCATCCAGTGAGTTCTGGATTGCTTCACGTACTAAAGCATGGGTATCGTCATCGATGCTCGAGTTGGTGAAAAAACTTGCTTGCATCGGGTCACGTGACTTCTGGCTCCGTCGCTTAGGTTCGAAAAACCACTTTGCTGTCATACACCCCCCTACCATATCCACTTAATAAATTTCGTTAGCTAATTCACAAATTGAAGTTATTATCATAATTCTTTCGCACTGAACATTGCATATGTTCCTGTGTGTTTTTTGTACGTGATAATACCCCTTAGGGTTAACACTGTAACTTACATTACACTTTGAATGTATAAGATACATACTAGAGAACATATCTCTCTGTAATAGATAATTAAAGCTCCATATGATCTTAATATGCAATTACTTCAATATGTAGTCGCTTGTTATCGCTGAGTGGCAGGTGAAATGGTTTTTTATTTTCATCGCATTTAGTTACATCTATCACAGCACGGAGGGGACATGATCAGCCATATCGACCATCTGGTATTGACGGTCAGTGACATAGATCGGGCCGTGGCGTTTTACAGCAGTGCATTCAAGATGGAGCCCATCAGCTTCGGGGCGGGGCGGCGGGCGCTGCGTTTCGGCAACCAGAAGATCAACCTGCAGCTGCTGGGGCAGGAGCCACGTAACCGGGCGCAGGTGGGCTCGGGGGATCTCTGCCTCATCACCCGCTGGCCGCTGGATCTGGTCATGGTCCAGCTCACCAGTCACGGGGTCGAGATAGTGGAGGGGCCCGTCACCAAGTCCGGGGCCTGCGGGCCCATAGAGTCGGTCTATTGCCTGGATCCGGACCAGAACCTTATCGAGATCAGTTGCTACCTCTGAGCCGAGGTGCGGCGCCCTGAATGACCAAGGCGTAAACAACACGGCAGCCCTGGGGCTGCCGTGTTGTGTTTGGGTGCTTGAGGCATCGGCCTAAGCCATTCCCTGCAGTATTAGCAGACTCCCTGCGCCAGCATGGCATCGGCCACCTTGACGAAGCCGGCGATGTTGGCGCCGCTCTCGTAGTTCACATGGCCCTCCTCGTCCTGGCCGTAGCGCACACAGGTGGCGTGGATGCTGGTCATGATCCCCTTGAGACGGGCATCCACCTCCTCCCGGCTCCAGCCGAGGCGCTGGGCGTTCTGGCTCATCTCGAGCCCGGAGGTGGCGACGCCCCCCGCGTTGGCGGCCTTGCCCGGCGCAAACAGCACTTTGGCAGCGTGGAAGGCCTGGATGGCGGCGGCGCTGCTCGGCATGTTGGCCCCCTCGGCCACCAGCAGCACACCGCCCGCGATGAGCGCGGCGGCATCCTCTGCATCCAGCTCGTTCTGAGTGGCGCAGGGCAGGGCGACCTGGGTCGGCAGGTGCCAGGGGGTACGGCCGGTGAAGAACTCCAGCCCCAGCTCATGGGCGTAATCCGCGACCCGCTTGCGCTGCTCGTTCTTGAGCTCCATCAGGCGAGCCAGCTTGTCGGGGGTGAAACCGTCCGGATCATAGACGGTGCCACCGGAGTCGGAGGCGGTGATGACCCGGGCGCCGAGCGCCATCGCCTTCTCGATGGCGTATTGCGCCACGTTGCCCGAGCCCGACACCGACACCGTCATGCCGGCCAGGGACTGGCCACGGTGGGCCAGGGTGGCCTCGACGAAGTAGAGCAGGCCGTAGCCGGTGGCCTCCGGGCGGATCAGGCTGCCGCCAAAGGAGAGCCCCTTGCCGGTGAAGACGCACTCGGCGCTGTTGGTGAGCTTCTTCATCATGCCCGCCATGTAGCTCACCTCGCGCCCACCCACGCCGATGTCGCCGGCCGGCACGTCGGTATTGGCCCCCAGGTGGCGATAGAGCTCCAGCATCAGCGCCTGGCAGAAGCGCATCACCTCGCCCTCGCTCTTGCCCTTGGGATCGAAATCGCTGCCACCCTTGCCGCCACCCATGGGCAGGGTGGTGAGGGCGTTCTTGAAGGTCTGCTCGAAGGCCAGGAATTTGAGCACCGAGAGATCCACCGAGGGGTGGAAGCGCATGCCGCCCTTGAAGGGACCTATGGCCGAACTGTGCTGGATGCGGTAGCCGCGGTTCACCCGCACCTGGCCCCGATCATCCACCCAGCTGACGCGAAACTGAATGAGTCGCTCCGGCTCCACCAGTCGCTCCAGCAGGCCGTGTTGCAGGTAACGGGGGTGGCGCTCGATGAAAGGCCAGATGGAGGCAACCACCTCGCTCACCGCCTGAATGAACTCCGGCTGATGGGCATTGCGCTGGGCCACCTGGTCGAGAAACGCCGCCTGGGAGAGGGAATGACTCATCTGTAACTCCTGTAGTGAAAGATCATATTGGCGTCATGCCAGAGAAGGGTTCATGGCCCGCATTCAGATTTATGTTCGAGTTAGAAAGTGAATACGGATAAAAATTTGTTCAACAACAATGGCTGCCGACAATCACGAGCTGGCGCCCGTCATGGCCGAAACAGGTATAATAATTTGCGCCGCTGAAAATCTTTTTATGCATTTTTGTTAAATAAATAGCAAGTGATAGTTCTCTCTTTCCGGTCTGGAGCGCCAGCTAGTCTCTCGGCAGGTTTCGGTCGGCGCCCTTACTTGTGTCACCACCCGGCTTGGGGTAGGGTTTGGCCCGCGCGAGGAACCAAGGCACGCCGATCGGCAGGGGCAAAGATGGCTTGGCGAACAGGGATGGATGGGGCCGACGGCGACGGCCTGAGGCGGCCGGGCGCAACTATCCGGCGTATGGCGCGGGGCAATATGCTACTGTAGCGGCGTTTTTTTGGTGAATGCGCAGGCTTTGCCTTTTTTGAAGATGCTTTTTGCAGATGGAATGGTATGCAGACTAACCCGATGACGACCCGGCTGACCCAGCCGACGACCCTCTTCAACCCAATACTCTGGCAGGTGACCCATGCTGGCTGATGAATCCATGCGCCTTAACAAGTACATCAGCGAGAGCGGCATCTGCTCGCGCCGTGAGGCCGATCGCTTCATCGAGCAGGGCCAGGTCTTCATCAACGGCAAGCGGGCCGGGATAGGGGATCAGGTGTTCGCCGGGGATCTGGTCAAGGTCAACGGTCAGGTGATAGAGGCGCGGGAGGCCGACAGCCTGGTGTTCATCGTGCTCAACAAGCCGGTGGGCATAGTCTCCACCACGGAGGCGGGGGAGAAGGACAACATAGTCGACTTCGTCAACCACAGCACCCGCATCTTCCCCATAGGCCGGCTCGACAAGGACTCCCAGGGGCTGATCTTCCTGACCAACCACGGCGATCTGGTCAACAAGATCCTGCGGGCGGGCAACGATCACGAGAAAGAGTATCTGGTGACCGTCGACAAGCCGGTCACCGACGAGTTTATCCGGGGCATGGGCGCCGGGGTGCCTATCCTCGGCGCCGTCACCAAGAAGTGCAAGGTGAAGCGAGAGGCGCCCTTCGTGTTTCGCATCACCCTGGTGCAGGGGCTGAACCGCCAGATCCGCCGCATGTGCGAACACTTCGGCTTTGAGGTCACCAAGCTCGAACGCGTCCGCATCATGAACGTCAGCCTCAAGGGGCTGCCGGTGGGGGAGTGGCGGGATCTCACCGATGACGAGCTGATCGAGCTGTTCAAGCTGATCGAGGACTCCTCCTCCGAGGTGAAGCCGGCCAAGGGGGAGAAACCCAAGGCGGCCAACGGCCAGGGCGCCAAGGTCCAAGCGGGTCAGAATGGCAAACCGGCACCGGGCAAGAAGCCGCGCCGGGATGATGATCACGAGATAGGCGGGCGTCCCAATGTGCCGGGCCCGGCGGCGTTCGAGAACAAGGGCCCTGCCAAGGGGGCTGCGGGCAAGGCGCCTGGCAAGGGAGCCCCCGGCAAGGGCGGCAAACCCGCCGCGGCCAAACCGCGCGCCAACCAGGCGGGGCGGCAGAAGAAGGGGCGCTAACAGGCCCCGTCAGCCCAGCTTGTACTCCCCAATACACCGGCCCCAGGCCGGTGTATTGCTTTGGGCGGGCAACGGAGCCGGGCGCCAGTCTCAGCTTCGGCGGGCAGGCGCATCACCCGGGCGTAGTGGCGGAGGGAATGGAGGCGCAGCACTCGCCATCTCATTGCACTCCCATACCCAGGGCTAAGTCGATCTGTTGTCTTGAGCCAATGTGGTTGTGATATCGGCTGGGTTGAGGGGGTGGCGCATCACCCGGGCGTAGTGGCGGGGATCGAGGCGCAGCACCATCAGGCTCATCAGCACCAGCCCCCCCAGCTGCCACTGCCAGGCGGCGGCAAAGTCGCCGCTGGCGTGATAGAGCCTGGCCGCCACCCAGGGGCCTGTGGCCGCCAGCATGAAGCCGAAGCCCTGCATCAGGGCGCTGAGGGCGCCGGCGCGTCTGGGGTCTGGCAGGTGATCCAGCGCTATCACCATGATGAGGGAGAAGCTGCCGCCGAGCCCGGCGCCGCACAGCATGCACCAGAGGATGGGGGCGCTGGCCGGTGCCAGCCAGAGGCCGCCGAAGCCCAGCGCCTGCGCTGCGATGGCGAGCCCCATCCAGGGGCGCCGATCCAGCCTGCGCGCCGCCAGCATGGGCAGGCCGAGGCCGCTCAGGGTCTGGGCCAGCGCCAGCCAGGCCACCAGCTCACCCCCCTGCTGGGCGCTCAGGCCCTGCGCCATGTAGGCTGGCGCCAGCCAGGCCACGACTATGCCATAGCCGCTGTTGATGATGCCAAAGCAGCCGATCAGCAGCCAACTGCGGGGCAGGCCGATCAGCCGCTGTTCCCCCTGCGGTTGCGGGGCCCTGGTCACTGTCGGCAGTCGCACCCGCCAGCCGAGCCAGATCAGCGCCAGCAGCACCGGCAGGCTCCAGAGGGCGAGCACCCGCGACCAGTCGAGCCGCTCTGCCAGATGGGGGCTGAGGATGGCGCCCAGCGCCCCGCCTCCCATCATGCAGGCAGAAAAAATGCCCATCACCAGCGGCACCCGCCGGGCGAAGGCCCCCTTGATGAGACCGGGCAGCACCCCCTGCACCAGTGCCGAGCCCAGTCCGCAGAGGGCGGCGCTGGCAATGAGCAGGGCGCCGCTGGCCAGATCGAAGCGCAGGGCGCTGCCCAGCGCCAGCAGCAACAGCGCCGCCGCCAGCAGGCGGCGCGGGCTGGTCAGCCTCAGCAAGGTGGGAGTGAACAGCACGCCGACCCCGATCAGCAGCAGGGGCAGCAGGGTCACCCAGGCGAGGTTGTCCATGCCGAGCGCCAGCCGGGCGTCTATCCGTCCCGCCAGCGGCCCTATGGCGGTGAGGAAGGGGCGCAGGTTGATGCCGATCAGCATCACCAGCACCAGCAGGGCGCCTGCCCCCTGCTTACTCATGGCAGGGGTCGCCGTAGAGGGTGGCGGCCGGGATGGGGCTCGGCAGCTTGATCAGCGGCAGGGGCGGCGGCTTGAGGGCCAGCCCCAGCCGCTGATAGCTCGCGGTGCTGTCGAGGCCGAAGGGGGCCGCATCCTGATTGTCGAAGGCGTAGTAGACGGCACTGATGCCGTTCATCACCAGCGCGCTCAGGCACATGGGGCAGGGGTGGCCGCTGGCGTAGACGATGGTGCCCGCCAGCGGCCCCTGCTGGCTCCCCTCGCGCAGCACCTCCAGCTCGGCGTGACGGGTGGGGTCGCCGTTCTCCAGCATGCGATTGACGGCGCTCGCCACCAGCCGGTTGTCCCGAACCAGCAGGGCGGCGAAGGGGCGGCCCCCTTGTCGGCGATGGGTCAGAGCCAGGTGCAGCACCTGCTCCAGCCACTCCTGATGGGTGGGATCCGAGAGAGCGGTCAGGGAGTTGACGAGGCGGGTACCGGACTGAGGGGCGGGTGACATGGGCAGATCCTGCGCAGAGAGGGAGTGGCGGCAGCCTAACGGGTCATCGGGTCATTTGGAAATTAAATGATAGAATGGCAATCAGTGGTTTTATAAATGGAATCGGACATGCTGGATCCCCAGTTGCTGCGCAGTTTTGTCGCCATCATAGAGACCGGCAGCTTCACCCGTGCCGGGGAGCGGGATCCGCTGCCGCTGGTGGTGTTTCCGAGCGAGGGGCTCTATCGGCGGCAACTGACGGAGACCCTCGACGGGCTGGGGCGGCGTTGGCGCATCGCCTACGTCAGTGCCAGCCTCGCCAGCCTGCAGGGGGCGGTCAGTGCGGGGATCGGTGTCAGTCTCTTGCCACGGCGCTTGCTGCTGCCGGGTCAGTTGGAGCTGTCACACTGGCCGTCGGTGCCGCCGATTGAGCTGGCGCTGCATCTGGGGGCGGGCGGCGGTGAGCCGCTGACCCGGCTCAGCCAGGCGCTGATCGATCTGTGCGATCAGGTGATGGGGCCGCGCTGAGTCAGCGATTGAGGGCTGGGCTCGCTCAGGCGACGGCCTGTCTGGGCAGCACGGCGAGCCAGACTTCCACCTCGCCGCTGCCGGTGAGGGGATCGAAGGCGGCGCCGTAGCGCTCGAAATCCGGCCTGTGGGCAGACTCGTAATCGGAGTGCGCCAGCCAGTCCAGCGCCTGCTGCCAGGTCTGCGGCAGGGCATCGACATGGCCCCTATGCAGGAAGACGGCGTAGCTCTGCGCCTGGATGCGCATCCGGCCAAGGGACTTGGGCAACACCTCCAGCGCGGCGACCTCCACCGCACACATGTACTCGCAGCCGGTGGCGTCGGCGCCGCAGATGACGCCGTAGGCATGCTCCCCCAGCTGGCCCGGCAACGGGCCCAGGGCGCCGAAGTCGCGCCACTGGCCACCGAAATCCCCCTGTTGGAACAGATGGTGACGGCGCAGCCCACCCAGCAACATAGGGCGGCCGTTCTCGAAACGAATGGGGGCTGTCATGGCGCCTCCTGGGTGGTGCTGCGGTGTGAGCTCAGCGCGCCTTCACCCGGCTTGCTTATCCTGCTCGTCCTGCTGGTTTTTTTGCTCGGTGCCTTGTTGGGCCTTTTGCTCATGGTCCCGCTGGACCTTTAGCTGATAGTCCCGTTGGACCTTATGCTCATAGTCCCGCTGGACTATGGCCAGCGCCGCCAGGGCCAGGGCCGGATCGATCTGGTTGGTCTCCAACAGCTCGATGAGATCCACCGCGAGTTTCACCTCGGGCGGCGCGTTTTCCAGTGACATCGGTTTCTCCCCTATTCCTGTCTCAGAGCGGCCATTATACAGGGCCATCACCCGCCTCGGGCAAGGCGAGCGGGGTCACAGATGCTGGCGCATCTCCTTGTCGAGATCGGCCCGCAGGGCCATCAGCTTCTTGGCGTACTGCTGCAGCTGGTGGTCGGCGGCCGAGACCGGCTGCCACTGGGGCACCTTGGTCGGGGTGCCCGTCTCGTCCATGGCGACGAAGATGATGATGCAGTGGGTGGTCTTGTGGCGCTCCCGGTTGGCCGGGTGACGGCTGTAGACATCCACCGCCAGGTGCATGCTGGTGGTGCCGGTGTGGATCACCTGGGCGTGCACCTCCACCAACTGGCCTATCTGGATGGGGCGCAGGAAGCGGATGCCCCCCACGTAGACGGTGACCGCATAGCCGCCGCACCAGCCGGCGGCGCAGGCGTAGCCCGCCTGATCGATCCACTTCATCACCATGCCGCCGTGCACCTTGCCGCCGAAGTTCACGTCGGCGGGCTCGGCCAGAAACTGCAGGGTCAGCTCGCGGGGTGGGGTCATGCTCTCTCCTCGGCTCATTGCCGATAACTCTTGCGATAGGCCTCGGCCTGCTGACAGGCGGGCACGGTGGAAAAATCGGGGCGCTTGTTGCCCTCGCGCTGGCCGAAGCTGGCAAACTCCTGCTGGCACTTGGCCGCCTTGCCACCCTCCTCGATGCAGCCGTCGACGCGCTCTTGCTTGCCCTGCCCGATCAGCTGTTGCTGGGCCTGCTGGCAGGCGGCATCCAGTTTGGCCTGCTGGGCCTCCCTGTCTTCTATGGCGGCCAGCAGGCCGGTGGAGAGGCTGCAGCCGAGCAGCAGTATGGCGATCTTCATGGTTTGTCTCCTGAAGGGGGGCGTCCCGAGATGACCAGGGCAATGCCGCCCAGAATGCCCAGTGATGACAATAACAACCGCAGCGACCAGGACTCATCCAACCAGATGAGCCCGGCCATGGCCGCGAGCAGGGGCACCAGCAGCTGGACGCTGGCGGCCAGGGTGCGTCCCAGCTGGGGCAGCACCAGATACCAGAGCGCATAGCCCAGGCCGGAGGCGAGGGCGCCCGAGGTCAGGGCGTAGCCGATGGCGGCCGGGCTGGCCTCGAGCCGGCCCAGCAGCAGATAGAGCAGGGCCGCCGGCAGGCTGGCGCGCAGGAAGTGACCGGCATTGGCGGCGATGGGATCGCCAAAGCGCGAGGCCCGCAGGGTGTAGCAGGCCCAGGCGATGCCGGCGCCGATCATCATGGCGGCCCCCAGAGGATCCGGCGCCCGGATGCCGGGCAGCACCAGCAGCACCAGCCCCGCCATGGCGAGCAGCAGGCCGACCCACTGGCGCCGTGGCAGGGGTTCCCCACGCAGCAGGGGGGGCGCCAGCATGCTGAGCTGGACGGCGGCAAACAGCAGCAGGGCGCCGGTGCCCGCGGTCAGGGTGAGGTAGGCGAAGGAGAACAGCGCGGCGTAGGCGATGAGGGCGAGGGCGCCGCCCCAGTCCCCCTGGCGCGGCGACTGCTGACGGACCCGGCACAACAGGAGCAGCACCAGGGCGCCGCTGGTCAGCCGCAGCAGGGTGAACAGGGCCGGATCCATCCGCTCCTCGAACAGGGCCAGGCGGCAGAGTACCGAGTTGGCGGCGAACGCGGTCAGCGTCAGCAGGGTCAGCAGCAACAGGCGGGGCAGTGGCATCCATTCACCTTGAGTTCAGTGGGCGCGGACCAGCATGGAAACCCATGCAAAGAGGAGGTCTCATGAAACAGATGCTGGAGCAATTGATGGGAGCTGGCAAGGGCTGGCTCAACGACGGCGGCGACAGCCGCAAGGCGCAGATGAAGGGCGTGGCGCAGGGCGGCCTGGCGGCCGGGGCCATGGCCTTGCTGCTGGGCAACAAGAAGATGCGCAAATATGGCGGCAAGGTGGCGGCGGTGGGCGGGGCGGCGGCCCTCGGCGGGCTGGCCTACAAGCTCTATCAGGATTGGCAGGCCCAGCAGGGCGGGGCCGCTCAACCCAGCCAGCCCCTCGATACCCTGCAGGGCCAGGCGCTGGATGCCCGCGCCACCCTGCTGGTGCGGGCCATGGTGGCGGCCGCCCGGGCCGACGGCCACATCGACGACAGCGAGCGCCAGAAGATCCAGCAGTACCTGACCGAGCAGGGCCAGCGCGACGCGGCGCGCTGGATCGACGCCGAGCTGGCTCGCCCCCTCGATCCCCAGGCGCTGGCGCGGGAAGTGACCGACATGGAGCAGGCCACCGAGGTCTACCTGGCCTCCCTGCTCGCCATCGACGTGGATCACTTCATGGAGCGCGGCTATCTGGATGAGCTGGCGCGGGCCCTCAAGCTCGATGACAACCTAAAGGGGAGCATAGAGCGGCAGGTAGCGGCGCTGTAATCCCGCGCTCGCACTAGCGTGCCGGCCTGGGGCCGTGGTCATTGTTGTTGCTCATTTGAGCCACGTTTTAGCCGCGGCCCCCTTCTTATCCTGTGATCCTCCCACTATGATGGGCCCTCTCACCCCAGGGTGAGAGGGCAGTTTGACCCAACAGGGACGCGACAGGACAAGGAGCAGGCAGTGGAGATACGCAAGGCAGGCGAGCAGGATATTGACGCCATCATGGAGCTGAATCGGCAAATCGGGCTGATCCACTTCGCGCAGGCCCCCGAGGTGTTTTGCCCTCCCTCGGCGGCGGAGAGAGGCTTCTTGCTCGACGCCATCGCGGCCGAGGGGCGGCTGTTCTGCGTGGCGGTGGCAGAGGATCGGGTGCTGGGTTTTCTGAGCGCCAGGATCGACATCAATGAATCCATTCCCTTCCTCACCAGGCTGCCCATCTGCCGTATCGGCTCAGTGGTGGTGGATGAAGGCCACAGATCCCAAGGCATCGGCAAGGCGCTGATCGCCCATTGCGACGACTGGGCTAGGGCCCGGGATGCGACGCAGATCAGGCTGGAGGTGATGTCATTCAACGACAGGGCCAAGTCGCTCTACGAGTCCCTCGGCTTTAAACGGCAGTCAGAGATCTACGCCCGATAAGCCGGGTCTCTTCCGACCAACAAGGCCCCATCACGGGGCCTTGTCGTTATCCTGTGGTGGCTTGCACTCAGGGCTGCCGGGGGCGGGTACCGCCCCTGAGGTCTAACTCTGCGCCGGCCAGGGGCCGAGCTCGATGCAGTGACCGCGATAGAGCAGGCGCTCGCTGCCCTTCTCGCCGCTCATCACCAGCAGCTCGCTGCTCGCCTTGAGCTGCTGCCACTCCCCCGGGGTCAGGAAGCGGCCGCCCATGACCTCCCTCAGCGGGGCGAGCGGCACCAGGGCCTTGGAGCCCTTGTCCCGCATCCAGAGCATGGCATCGGCGGGCAGGGCGAGCGGGCTCGCCTGGTTCTGCTGCAGGCGGATGCTGGACTGACCCGGCTGCTTGCCCTGATAGGCCACCAGCACGAAGGGGGCCTCCTCCTGGGCGGAGGCCATCATGGCCAGATAGCGCACCGGTTCGATGGCGGTCGGGGCCTGCCAGGGGAGCAGCGGCTGCAGCCAGAGCCCCAGCAGCAGGGAGGCGGCCATGGCCAGCGGCCACCACAGCCGTCTGGGCCTGGGTGAGGGAGAGATACCTTGCTCGATGCGGCGCCAGAGTTGGCGGGGCAGGGGCGGGGCGCTGTCGCCGCCGCGCAGCAGGGGATCCAGGTGTCGTTGCCACTGTTCGACCCACTGCCACCAGCCGGGATCCCGCGCCATCAGGCTGGTCAGCCGGGCCTGCACCCGCGGGCTCAGGGTCCCCAGCACATATTCGCCGGCGAGCCGCTCGCGCAGCGCCGGATCCCGATAGCGACGGGGGGTCATTGGGTCAGGCATTGCTTGAGCTCCTCCAGCCCGCGCCGGATCCAGGACTTGACGGTGCCGAGCGGGCTTTGGGTGTGAGTGACTATCTCCTGATGGCTCAGGCCGTGCCGGTAGGCCAGCACTATGGCGTTGCGCTTGTCGGCGCAGAGCTGCGCCAGGCAGCGATCGAGGGCGAAAGAGGGGGCATGTGCCCCCTCGGTATGGCCCTCGGCCCCCTCATCCCATGGCACTTCCCCCTGACGGGCCCGGGTGCGCAAGGCATCGATGGCCAGGTTGCGCATGCACTGGCAGAGCCAGGCCCAGGGATAGTCGACGGGATAGGCACTCTGGCCATGCCAGATCTTCAGGAAGCCCTCCTGCAGTATGTCCGCGGCCCACTGCTTGTCCTTGAGCAGGCCATAGAGCATGCCGTACAGCGGTTGGCCCGTCAGCTGGTAGAGGGCTTCAAACGATCGCTTGTCCCTGAGCCGGCAGCGCGCCAGCAGGTGGGTGAGTTGTTGGCTGTCGATGTTCACTCAGACCTCATAGCTGGACGCGGTGCCAGACATTCTTCACGCCATCCCCGCTGCTCTGGCCGGGGGCCGAGTCCTTGACCCAGCGATAGAGAGGATGACCGCGGTAGCTCCACTGGTATTGCCCGTCCTGTCGCTGGAGCAGCGCAAAGCCGGCGTCGGCCGCCTTGCCCAGTCCCGCCTTGACCTCGGCTGCACTGGCGAGGAGCGGGGGCCAGTTTTGCGCGCACTCAGCATAACATGTGGATTTTCCTTGGGAATCCTTGTCGAAGCGGTAGAGGCTAAAGCCAAGGGGATCGACCAGATAGGCCTTGCCGTGCTCGGTTATCCGGGCGACGGGCAGTTGCTCGGCGCTGGGGACCGGCTGGATCTCCATGGCCCAGAGTGAACCGAGCGGCAGCAGCGCGAGGGCGATGAGGGTGTTTTTCATGGGTATCTCCTTGGGTTAACGAGTCCAGCCATCCTGGGTGAAGAACGGCTCGCCCTTGGGGCTGTTGATGAAGTTGATGAAGGTCTGGGTGCTGGTATCGGCTCCCTCGGCCCTGGCGATGAGCAGGCCGCGATAGATGCGCCGCTCGGGCTCGATCTCGACGAAATCGGCCTTGTCCCTGTGGTTCAGGGGCCAGTGCACCCAGGTGATCCAGGCATCGGCCTGCTGGCCGGTGAAGGCCCGGAAGCTGGCGCCGCTGCCCTGCTCGAAGGCGACGATGTTGCGCCGCAGCTTCTGCACATCCGCCAGCTTGCCCTTGCGCCCCGCGACGTCCTCCCAGAGCCCGGTGCCCGAGGTGTTGTAGCTGCCAAGCCCCTCGGTCACGACCACCTTGAGGGGGCGGTTGATCAAGTCCTCGATGCCGGTGATCCCGGCTGGATTGCCTTTCTGCACCGCGATGACGCTGCGCCTCAGGTAGTAGGAGTGGGCGCTCTGGCGATCGAGGAAGGGGTAGCGTTCGAGAAAGGCGGACATGGACTGCTCGGCGCCGGCGAAGATCAGATCGGCGTCCAGGATGGCCTTGTCGCGCCAGCTCGCCTCGGGGCCGGCGGTGACCTCGACCCGGATCCCGGTCTCCTGCTGGAAGGCGTGGGCCGCCCGCTTGAGGGCGCTGTCCGGCCCGCCAGGGCCATAGAGGCGAAGGGTGCCGTCAGCGGCCTGATGGGAGGCGGGGACCGCCTGCAGCGGCAGGCAGACCGAACAGAGCAGCAGCCAGGGGAATTGTGGTTTCATCATCTCTCCTTGATTGAGGGTCATCAGAGAGACGAAGCAGGGAGGCAATTGGATGCAGTGGTCGGAAAATAAATCTGCCGAGGCGCCAGGGGGACGCCTCGGCGGAGAGGAGAATGTCAGCCAGAGAGGCCAGGGCTGGCGGACCTATTGCCGGTGGATCAGCGCCGCCAGCCGGGTCAGGGCCGCCTCCAGCGCCGGGTTCCAGGGATGGGAGCTGTTCAGGCGCAGGCAGTGGTTGTACTGACCCTGGCTCGAGAACAGGGCCCCCGGTGCGAGCGAGAAGCCGCAGGCCAGCGCCTGGGCGTGCAGCGATCGGCTGTCCACTGTCGGGTCAAACTCCAGCCAGAGGAAGTAGCCGCCGTCCGGGGTCGAGATGCGCACCTCATCCGGGAAGAGGCGCAGCAGGGCCGCCCGCATCTGCTGCTGGCGCTGGGCCAGGGTGTGGCGCAGGCGGCGAAAGTGGGCATCCACCCCGCCCTGGCGCAGCATGTCGGCTAGCGCCAGCTGGCTCGGCACATTGGTCGACAGGGTCGACATCAGCTGCAGCCGCTGGATGCGCTCGGCATGGGGCCCTGCCACCACCCAGCCGACCCGAAAGCCCGGCGCCAGACACTTGGTCCAGGAGCCGCACAGCAGGCTGTCGCCCCGGGCGTCCCAATGCTTGATGGGCCTGGGGCGCTCGCGGCCAAAATAGAGCTCGGCGTAGACGTCGTCCTCCACCAGCGGCACCTCATGGCGGTTGAGCAGTTGCATCAGCCCCTGCTTGTGCCCATCTGGCATGGTGTGGCCGAGGGGGTGCTGGACGTTGCCCATCAGCCAGCATGCCTTGATGGGGCGCTGGGCCAGCGCCTCGGCCAGCAGGGCGAGATCGATGCCCACCCCGGGGATCACAGGGATTTCCACCACCTTGAGCTGCAAGCGCTCTATGGCCTGCAGGGCGCCGTAGAAGGTGGGTGACTCCACCACCACCCAGTCTCCGGGCTCGGTCAACACCTGCAGGCTGAGGGAGAGGGCCTCCATGGCCCCTGTGGTGATGATGATCTCCTGGGGATCCACCGCCAGGCCGTCGCTGGCGTAACGCTGGGCGATGGCGCGGCGCAGCGCCTCGTTGCCGGGGGGCAGATCTGCCACAGTGCTGAAGGGATCGAGGCGGCGCATGCAGCTCGCCAGTGCCCGGCCTAGCTGGGGATGGGGGAAGAGGGCGGGATCGGCCACCGCGAGCCCCAGCGGCACCAGCTCCCGGGACTTGCTCGCCTGCAACACCTCGAACACCAGATCGTTGATGTCCACCGAGCCGCTGTAGTGGGCCTGCTGGGCGGCGCTCACCTGCAGCGGGGAGGTGGCGGCCTTGACGTAGTAGCCGGACTGGGGCCTGGCCAGGATGAGGCCGCGGCTCTCGAGCAACTGGTAGGCCTGCAGCACCGTCATGGGGCTGAGGCCATGGGTCTTGCAGCTCTGGCGGATGGAGGGGATGCGCTCCCCCGGCTGCCAGAGGCCGCTCTCTATCTGCTGTTGCAACAAGGCAGCCAGCTGACCGTAACGGGACATGGTGTGTCCTAACTGTTATAGGTGGATTTCACTATAACTGCATCTGTTATAGGTGTCATGGCGCGTGTTGTACTTAACGGGCGAAAACCTGTCTGTTAAATGCAACATAGAGAGTCATGCATGATAAGCCTGGATGATGTGGTCAGCCTCTCCCGAATACAGTTCGGCGCGACGGCGATGTTCCACTTTCTGTTTGTGCCCCTCACCCTGGGGCTGTCCTGGATCCTGGTGATCGCCGAATCCGCCTACGTGATGACCGGCAAGGTGATCTACAAGGACATCACCCGCTTCTGGGGCAAGCTGTTTGGCATCAACTTCGTCATGGGGGTCACCACCGGGATCACCCTGGAGTTCCAGTTCGGTACCAACTGGGCCTACTACTCCCACTACGTCGGCGACATCTTCGGCACCCCGCTGGCGGTGGAGGGGCTGATGGCCTTCTTCCTGGAATCCACCCTGGTGGGCCTCTTCTTCTTCGGCTGGGACAAGCTCTCCCGGGGCCAGCATCTGCTGGTGACGGCGCTGGTGGCGCTCGGCTCCAACCTCTCCGCCCTCTGGATCCTCATCGCCAACGGCTGGATGCAGAACCCGGTCGGCGCCGAGTTCAACCCCATGACGATGCGCATGGAGCTGGTGGACGTGGCGGCGGTGATCTTCAACCCGGTGGCCCAGGTCAAGTTCGTCCACACAGTGGCGGCGGGCTATGTGGCCGCCTCCCTGTTCGTGATGGGGGTGAGCAGCTGGTATCTGCTGCGCCGCATGGAGGTGCGCTTCGCCCTGCGATCCTTTGCCATCGCCTCGGGCTTTGGCCTCGCCGCCATCCTCTCTGTCATCGTGCTGGGGGACGAGTCGGGCTACCGCTCCGGGGAGGTGCAGAAGGTGAAACTCGCCGCCATAGAGGCGGAGTGGGAGACCGAACCCGCTCCTGCCTCCTTCACCCTGTTCGGCTTGCCGGATCAGAGTGCCGAGACCACTCACGTGGCAGTCAAGATCCCCTATCTGATGGGCATCATAGCCACCCGCTCCCTGGATGAGCAGGTGACAGGCCTTAAAGATCTGAAGGCGCAACACGAGGTGCGCATCCGCAGCGGCATGCTGGCCCACGAGGCCCTGGAAGCCCTGCGAGCGGATGGTAGCAATGCCGAGGCGAGAGCCACCTTCGAGCGCCACCGCGCCGATCTCGGTTACGGCCTCTTGCTCACCCCCTATGCCAAGGAGATCGGCAAGGCGGACGAGGGGGCCATAGCCAAAGCGGTGGACGACTCCATCCCCCAGGTGGCGCCGCTGTTCTGGAGCTTCCGGCTGATGGTGGGCATAGGGGGGGTATTGCTGCTGCTCTTTGCCGCCGCCTTCCTGCAACTGTGCCGGGGCCGGTTGGTGCAATCGCCCCGCCTGCTCAAAGCCCTGTTCTGGAGCATACCCCTGCCCTGGGTCGCCATAGAGGCGGGCTGGTTCGTGGCCGAGTTCGGTCGCCAGCCCTGGACCATCAGCGACGTGCTGCCGGTGTCGGCGTCGGTCTCCTTGCTGCAACCGGGGCAACTCTGGTTCAGCCTCATCGCCATCTTCCTTATCTACAGCAGCCTGCTGGTGGTGGAGCTGTTCTTGTTGCGTCATGTGATCCGCAAAGGGCCCGCCAGCCTGCAGACGGGTCGTTATCAAGGTGAAGTGTTGAAAAACGGGAGTCCTGTCTGATGGATTACGAAACCCTGAAACTCGTCTGGTGGGGGCTGGTGCTCTTCCTGCTCATCGGCTTCGTGGTGATGGACGGCTTCGATCTCGGGGTCGGTCTGCTGCTCCCCGTGGTGGCCAAGAGCGATGAGGAACGGCGGGTGCTGCTCAACAGCGTGGGCCCGGTGTGGGAGGGCAACCAGGTGTGGCTCATCGCCGGTGCCGGCACCCTGTTCGCCGCCTGGCCCCTGGTCTATGCCGCCGCCTTCTCGGCGCTCTATGTGCCCTTCATGTTCCTGCTGTTCGGCCTCTTCCTGCGCCCGGTCGGCTTTGACTATCGCAGCAAGCTGCCGGACCCGCTCTGGCGCCGCTGGTGGGACAGGGCCCTGGTGATGGGGGCCCTGCTGCCGACCCTGGTGTTTGGCGCTACCATCGGCTTTTTGCTGCAAGGCTTGCCGTTTCGCTTCGATTCGGCCCTTCGCATCCACTACGGCGCCTTCGATTTCAACTGGCCGCTGCTGTTGACCTGCATGGGTACGGCGCTGGCTCTGCTGATGCTGCACGGCGCCAGCTTCCTGCAGTGCAAGACCCAAGGGGTGATAGCCGAGCGCTGCGCCCGCCAGAGCCTCTGGCTCGGCCCCCTGGCGAGCGCCCTGTTTGCCCTGGGCGGGGTCTGGCTCAGCCAGATGCGGGGATACCAGATTGCGGAAATAGGGGATCTCAACAGCGCTCTGACGCCCCTGATGAAACAAGTGACGACGGCGCCGGATGGCTGGTTTGGCAACTTCATGGCGCACCCGGTGCTCTGGGCTGTGCCTGTCCTCGGCCTCTTGCTGCCGCTCTTGAGCACGCTGGCAAGCCACCTTGGCCGGGCGCGGCTGGCGATCCTTGCCAGCGGCGGTGCCTGCGCCGCCATGATGCTGACCGTGGCCATAGCGCTCTTCCCCTTCGTGCTGCCCTCGTCCCTGGATCCGTCCAGCAGCCTGACCCTGTGGGACGGCACCTCCAGCGAGGGCACCCTCTTCATCATGCTGGGCATAGTCGCGGTGCTGATGCCCATCAACCTGGGCTACACCCTCTGGGTCTACTGGGTGGCGCGGGGCAAGATGAGTACCGAGCAGGTGCGCCAGCAGGGCCATAGCCTCTACTAACCCGCTTTCTACCTAAGGGAGACTTCGACTATGTGGTATTTCACCTGGATATTGGGGCTCGGGTTTGCCCTGCTCTGCGGCCTGGTCAACCTGCTCTGGTTGGAGGCCCGCTGGGCCGCGGACGAGGATCTCAAGGAGCCCTGAGCCCACCTTCGCGGAGCGGGCAAACAACAAGGCCGACACTGGGTGTCGGCCTTTTTTCATCTGCCAGGGATCAGACCGCCAGGGCCAGTCTGGCCTCGCGCCGCTCGCTGACATGGGTCAGGCCGTAGGCCAGCAGCACGATCAGCGCGCCGATCCAGGGGGTGTGCATCAGCCCAAGGTGCTCCACCACTAAACCACCAACCACTGAGCCGAGCGCTATGCCGACGTTAAAGGCGGCGATGTTGAGGCCGGAGGCCACATCCACCGCGTTGGGGGTGTGGATCTCTGCCTGTTTCACCACCAGCACCTGCAGACCCGGCACATTGCCGAACGCGAAGGCGCCCCACACCAGCACGGTCAGCACCGCCAGCACCGGATGGGGCGCGGTGAAGGTGAGCATCAGCAAGATGATCGCCAGCCCGGCAAACATCAGTTTCAGCGCGGGTAGTGGGCCCATCTTGTCCGCCAGCTTGCCGCCCCAGATGTTGCCGACCGCCACCGATACCCCGTACACCAGCAGGATCAGGCTGACCGCGTTGGCCCCGAAGCCGCTCACCTGTTGCAGGATGGGGGCGAGGAAGGTGAAGGCGGTGAAGGCGCCACCGTAACCCAGCGCCGTCTTGGCATAGACCAGCAGCAGCGGCTTGTGGGTCAGCACCGAGAGTTGTTCACGGATGCTGGAGGCGGCGCCCTTGGGCAGGTTGTTGGGGATCAGCAGCAGGCTGCCGACCATGGCGATCAGGCCCAGCAGGCTCACCACCAGGAAGGTCTCGCGCCAGCCGAACTGCTGACCAATCCAGGTGCCAAGCGGCACGCCGGTGACCAGCGCGACCGTCAAGCCGCTGAACATGATGGCGATGGCGCTGGCCGCCTTCTCTTTGGCCACCAGGCCGGTGGCGATGGTGCTACCCACCGAGAAGAAGACCCCGTGGGCCAGACCGGTCAGCACCCGGGCGACGATCAGGCTGTTGTAGCCGGGGGACTGCCAGGCCAGCAGGTTGCCGAGGGTGAACAGCGCCATCAGCCCCACCAGCAGCCACTTGCGCGGCAGCTTGCCGGTCAGCGCCGTCAGCAGCGGCGCGCCTATGGCGACGCCCAGGGCATAGAGGCTGACCAGCAGGCCGGCGGAGGGCAGCGAGACATGCAGCTGCTCGGCGATGGTGGGAATGAGCCCCACTATCACAAATTCGGTGGTGCCGATCGCAAAGGCACTCAGGGTGAGGGCAAACAACGCCAGTGGCATACAAACTCCTTGGACTGTGACTCCCGACGGGAGAATGGCGGCAGTATGCCGAGCTTGTTTGTTGGCAAAAATGACGATGAGATCAAAAGACTTTTGCTGGAGAAGCATTAATCGCGGGTCTGGTGGTGGGGGGCGCAGAAAATGACAAGCCCACCTGAGGGTGGGCTTGGGGTATCAGTCGGGCTAAGGGGCCGCGGCAGGCTTAGTCCCAGGCGGGGGCGAAGTCCGGGTTGGCGCAGCGCTCGCCGCGGTCCAGGCCGGCGATCTGTGCCATCTCCTCCGGGCTGAGCCGCACCTTGAGGGCGGCCAGGTTGGCGGCCTGGTTCTCCCGCTTGGTGGAGCTCGGGATCACCATCATGCCCTGGGCCAGCAGCCAGGCCAGCGACACCTGGGCCGCCGAGACGCCATGGCGTGCGCCGATCTCCATCAGCACTGGTTCGCTCAGCACCTTGCCATAGGCCAGCGGCATGTAGGCGGTGAGGGCGATGCCCTGCTGCTGGCAGAACTCCACCACCTTGCGGTTTTGCAGCAGGGGATGGATCTCCACCTGCTGGTGGGCGATGGCGCCCTGCCCCAGGATGGCGATGGCTTCTTTAAGCTGGGCGACCGTGAAGTTGGAGACCCCGATCTCCCGGGTCAGGCCCTGGGCCTTCGCCTCGGCCAGCTGCTCCAGATAGACCGCCATCGGCACCTCATCCTGGGGGGAGGGCCAGTGGATGAGCGCGAGATCCAGATAGTCGGTGCGCAGCTTCTCCAAGCTGGTCTTCAGGCTGGGAATGAGCTTGCCCTGACCGAACTCGCTGGTCCACACCTTGGTGGTCAGGTAGATATCGCCGCGAGGCACCGAAGTCGTGGCCAGCACCTCGCCCACTTCGGACTCGTTGTCGTAGATCTGGGCGGTATCGATGTGGCGATAGCCGAGCTCCAGGCCGGTATTCAGGGTGGCGAGCAGAGGCTCGCCCTTCAGGCGGAAGGTCCCCAGACCCATGGCAGGCATTTTCATCATCAAACTCCTCATGTTCTGCATTTTTACGTTCTTGTTTATCGGGTTTACCCATCAGTCAGGGTCGCCGTTGGCGGCTGAACCTGCCGATGGGCAGCAAAGTGGTGCAGGCGGTCAGGCCAAGTGATAGCGGCGAACGGTGCTGCTGGCAAACCAGCCCTCGGTGGTGGCCACGAAGGCGATAAAATGGGGCTCTTGCTGGTGGGCGTCGAGGGCTTCCTCGCTCACCCACTCCTCGTGCAGCATCCAGGACTGGGGGTTCTCCAGGCTCTGGTGCAGCTGATAGCGCAGGCAACCGGCCTCTTGCTGGGTGGCCGCGATCAGCGGTTCAAGAGCGGCCCTGCAGCGGGCGGCGAATTCTGGCTTGGCTTCAAGCTGGGCAATCACTATGACGGGGGATGGCATCTGCACCTCCTTGCTAAGACGAGGGTCAGTATGCCTGCGGCGAGGGGGGCGAAACATAGCCGCTCTCGCAAAACACTATTGAGATGAGCGCAGCAATAGGGAGAGAAAAGAGACCGGCGGGTAGCCAGCGCCGGGGAGCAATCCAGAGAGCTGGATGGGCTGGAGCTCCCCACCCCTCGCCATCAGGCGGCCGGTTCTGACCAGACCGCAAACTCATTGCCGCTGGGTTCGACAAAGTGAAAGCGGCGGCCACCGGGAAAATCAAACAGTGGGCGGTTGATGGTGCCGCCATGGGCGCTGACCCTGGCCTGGGTCGCCTCGATATCGGCGCTGTAGAACACCAGCAGGGCGCCGCCCTGGGCGCTGTGACTGCACAGATCCGCACGGTAGAAGCCGCCATCCAGCCCCTCATCGGCAAAGGCCGCATAGTCGGGGCCATAGTCGACAAACTGCCAGCCGAAGGCGGCCTGGAAGAAGGCCTTGGTGGCCGTCAGATCCCTGGCCGCAAACTCCACATAGTTCAGTTTTTCATGGGCCTTGGTCATGGCTGGCTCCTTTTCTTTCAAGGGTGATCGATGGCTGGCAGCTATCGGGGCTGCCAGCGTTTCTGGGTATGAATGGTGGAGTGGGGCAGTGCTGCCCACGGGGTCAGCTTGAGCTGCCTGCGGCGCACCCAGAAGATGATCGCCATCAGCAGGCCGACACCGATGGCAAAGAAACTGGTTTGGCGCAGGGCAAACACCGGGCTCACCTCATATTGCCAGCCGAAGAACCACATCAACAGACCCCAGATCGCACCGGTTGGTAAGCCCAGGATGAGCAGGTTGACCATAAAGCGCTCATAGTGGGGTGGCCTCAGCCGCAGGCCCAGTTTGCGCAGCAGCAGTATCAGTGGCGGATTGTAGCTGGCGGGCCACACGCCTTTGTTTTCAAGCTCCTGATGAGCGGAGTTCAGGCGACGTTCGTATGACATGCTTCTCTTCTTCCGTGATAACCAGAGAGGGTACAGGCGGGGCTAGTCAATAAGCGTTCAGGCCGGTACGTATCCATATGGGCGCCGATTGTAGCCTTTTTATGGGCTCGGGTGTTTGCGCCGGATCACATCGACCATGCAGACAACGGGTGGGAACAGGCCGGGAGAGGAATGTCAGGCCAGAGGGGAAACAGATAGCCTCTGGCCTGAGTGATTATCTAAGGCGGCAACCCTTGTCACAGGGCCCGGCCATCGTAGTGGTGCACCGGCACCGAGTCGGGGTCTATCCCCTCCAGGCAGCGGATATTGATGGCGACTATGTGGCTGCCCTTGGGATCTACTCCCTCTCCATAGGGGTGCATGCCGCAGCGCGGACAGAAGCGGTGTTTGACCACGTGCTTGTTGAAGGTGTAGGTGCTGGCCGCCTCGTCCGGGGTCAGCAGGTGCAGCCTGTCGTGGGGCATGATCCACAGCAGGGATCCCTTGCGCTGGCAGATGGAGCAGTTGCAGGCCAGGGCCTGGGTCAGCTCCCCTTCGACTTCGAATGCCACCCTGCCGCAGTGGCAGCTTCCCTTGTATTTCATCACCGGACTCCTCGTTGGTTGTTGTGAGCCCCGGCAGGCGGCGAACCGGCCCTCTGCGGATGGCCCTCAGTCATTGTCCTCCACGCGCATTCAGACGGGATGCGCGAGCCGACTCAGTATAGCCAGTCTGCGCCGGCGGCTTGTCGGGGCCCGGGTTGGCGCACCAGCCGGCGAGTCGATGCGGGTCATTTGGCTTGCCAACTCACCGCCATAATGACTATAAAGACGCATTACTCTTGCTGAGATAACAACAATGAAGACCCATTCCGATGAGTTGACCCTGTTCGTGGCCGTGGTGGAGGCGGGCAGTTTTCGCCAGGCGGCTGAGAATCTGGGAATGGACAACTCCGTGGTGAGCCGGGGCATCAAGCGGCTGGAGGAGAAGCTCTCCACAGTGCTGCTCAACCGCACCACCCGGCGGGTCAGTCTGACCGAGGAGGGGAGCTGGTTCTATCAGCGGGCGGTGAAGGTGCTGACCGAGATGAGCGAGGCGGAGAGCCACCTGCTGATGCGCCGGGAGCAGCCGGAGGGGATACTGCGCGTTGACGCCGCCACCCCCTTCATCCTGCACCGGCTGGTGCCCATCATCGGCGAGTTTCGCCGCCGCTACCCCGGCATCGAGCTGCAGCTGCACAGCTCCGAGGGCTTCATCAACCTGATGGAGCGGCGGGTGGACATGGCCATTCGCATCGGCGAGCTGACCGACTCCTCCCTGCGTGCCCTGCCGCTCGGTCGCTCGCGGCTGCGGCTGCTGGCCTCTCCTGCTTACTTGAGCGAGCGGGGCACCCCGCGCCAACCGGCGGATCTGCTGGCGGGCCACGAGCTGCTCGGCTTTCTGCACCCCGATCACCTCAATCATTGGCCGCTGCTCAGCGAAGAGCAGGGGGACAGGTTCGCCATCGCCCCGACCCTGCGGGCCAGCAGCGGCGAGACCCTGCGCCAGCTGGCACTGGCAGGGCAGGGGATCGTCTGCCTGTCGGACTTCATGACAGGGCCGGATCGGGCGAGCGGCACCCTGGTGGAGGTGCTGGCCCGCAGCAACAGCGGCGCCTCGCGCCCCATCAACGGGGTCTTCTACTCCGATGCCCAGCGCGACATCCGGCTGCGGGTCTGGCTCGACTTCCTGAGAGAGCAGCTCGGCAACCATTCGCTGTAGGGGAGATGGCGGGCCTCAGGCGCGCCATAGCAAATGAGCACCATAGAAAGAGGCCGACATCGCTGTCGGCCTCGTGCGTTTTCATCTCAAGGATGCATGGGTTGCCCGATTAATCCTCTTCGGCCCAGCGACGGGAGCGTTCTACCGCCTTCTGCCAGCCGCGATAGCGCTTGTCGCGATCGGCGTGATCCATCTGCGGGATGAACTCGCGATCCACGCTGAACTTGTCCTGCAGCTCGTCCGAGCTCTTCCAGAAGCCGACCGCCAGACCGGCCAGGAAGGCGGCGCCCATGGCGGTGGTCTCGATACGGGTCGGGCGCACCACAGGGGTGTGCATCATGTCGGACTGGAACTGCATCAGGAAGTCGTTGGCGACGGCGCCACCGTCCACCTTGAGGGAGGCCAGCTTGATGCCGGAGTCCTGCTGCATGGCGTCGAGCACATCGCGGCTCTGGTAGGCGATGGACTCCAGCGCGGCGCGGATGATGTGGTTGCGGTTGGCACCGCGGGTCAGGCCGACCATGGTGCCGCGGGCGTACGGATCCCAGTAGGGAGCGCCCAGGCCGACGAAGGCCGGCACCAGGTAGACGCCGTTGGTATCACCCACCTTGGAGGCGAAGTAGTCGGTGTCGCGGGCATCGTGAATGATCTTCAGCTCGTCGCGCAGCCACTGGATGGTGGCGCCGCCCATGAACACGGCTCCCTCGAGGGCATAGTTCACCTCCCCCTTAGGACCGATGGCGACCGTGGTCAGCAGGCCGTTGTTGGAGCGGACCGGCTCGGTGCCGGTGTTCATCAGCAGGAAGCAGCCGGTGCCATAGGTGTTCTTGGCCATGCCCTTCTCGAAGCAGAGCTGGCCGAACAGGGCGGACTGCTGGTCACCGGCGATGCCGGCGATGGGGATGCGGGCGCCGCCGCCACGGGTGGTGTAGCCATACACCTCGGAGGAGGGTTTGACTTCCGGCAGCATGGAGAGCGGGATGCCCAGCTCGTCCAGCATCTTCTGGTCCCACTTCAGCTCGCGGATGTTGTAGAGCATGGTGCGCGAGGCGTTGGTCGGATCGGTGACGTGCACCTCGCCGTTGGTCATCTTCCACACCAGCCAGGTGTCGATGGTGCCGAACAGCAGCTCGCCGTTCATCGCCTGCTCGCGGGCCCCTTCCACGTTGTCCAGGATCCACTTCACCTTGGTGCCGGAGAAGTAGGCATCCAGCACCAGGCCGGTGTTGTCGCGCACATACTCTTCCAGGCCGCGGGCCTTGAGCTCCTCGCAGATGGCGGCGGTGCGGCGGCACTGCCAGACGATGGCGTTGTAGATGGGCTTGCCGGTGGCCTTCTCCCACACCACGGTGGTTTCACGCTGGTTGGTGATGCCGATGGCGGCGATCTGTTCGCTGTGCAGGCCGCTCTTGGCCAGTACCTCGGTGAAGACGGAAGACTGGGTCGCCCAGATCTCCATGGGATCGTGCTCGACCCAGCCCGCCTTGGGGTAGTGCTGGGTGAATTCGCGCTGGGAGGTCGCGACTATATTGGCATCCTGATCGAACACTATGGCACGGGACGAGGTGGTGCCTTGATCCAGGGCGACGACATATTTCTTTTCAGCAGACATGATGTTCTCCACGTTTTTTGGGGCCGCTCTTATGCGGCGGCCTTGTCGTTAGCGAGTTGGGCTGCATCCTGGGTGGCGGCAACACGGTTGCCCGGCACACAGGGGGCCAATACTTTCACATAGAGGGCGGTACCCAGCTGGGCGCCGACGATGGGGCCGAGGATGGGCACCCAGAAGTAGGGGTTGTCACGGCCGCCGGTCAGGGCCACATCACCCCAGCCTGCGACGAAGGCGAACAGCTTGGGACCGAAGTCACGGGCCGGGTTCATGGCGAAGCCGGTCAAGGGGCCGAGGGAGGCGCCGATCACCGCGATCAGGATGCCGATCAGCAGGGCGGCGGCGAAGCCCTTGGGGGCGCCGTTGTTGTTGTCACCCAGTGCCATGATGCCCAGCATCAGCACGGCGGTGATCACCAGCTCGACCGCGAACGCCTGCATGTTGGAGAGCAGGGCATTGGGGTAGGTGGAGAAGATGCCGGCGGTGCCGAGGCTCTCGACGCTGCCGCGCACCACGTTGTGGGTCAGCTCCCACTGGGTGAACAGGCCGCCGTAGAGGAAGTAGACCAGGGCGGCGGAGCAGAAGGCACCGGCGATCTGGGCGATGATGAAGGGCACCACCTTGCGCTTGTCAAAGCCGGCGAAGGTCATCAGTGCCAGGGTCACGGCCGGGTTCAGGTGGGCACCTGAGATGCCGCCGGTGACATAGATGGCGATGGCGACACCCAGACCCCAGGTAATGGAGATTTCCCATTGTCCGAAGTTGGCACCGGCCAGCACCAGGGCTGCCACACAACCGACGCCGAAGAAGATCAGCAGGCCGGTTCCGATAAACTCGGCGATGCACTCGCCAAGCAGGGTATTGGGTCTTTGTATGCTCATACCTTTTTTCCTTATATCCACCCAGAGTAGGTTTGATGTTCCATCTCGTTATCTTTTTGTCCCATCTATTGCGCCCGAAAACGGTTTTTCTTGTTTTTTAAGTCGGCGCAAACGTTATGCTCGTTTGCGCTCGTTCTTGGACGAGAGAGAAAATAAACCTTCTGGGTGAATTCACCATCCCCCTGCCACCGGAAATGTGGACAAGATCCCACTCATTGCTAAGAAAATGTGACGAAAAGCAACAGTGATTGGCGCAAATACTACTTAGGGGGTATCCCTATGCCTTGCCATATATGGGATGGAAGCCAATGAGCGATCACTCATTACATGACTTATTTTGTAATAAATCTGCAATATTTGAGTCTCCATCACAGATTGAATGTTCACATATGAGCACAATAGGCTCGCTTACGAATCAGGACTCATCTGGTCGTGGCATGACCAGGGCACCCTCAACCGCCCATAACAACAATAAGGAAGCAGAACATGCTTAGTCTCTTCAGGCCTGCACCCCACATCGACAGGCTGCCGGCCGACCAGGTCGATCCCTTCTACAAACGTATGCGCTGGCAGATGTTTTTCGGGATCTTCTTCGGCTACGCCGGTTATTACCTGGTACGCAAGAACTTCAGTCTGGCGATGCCCTACCTGATCGAGCAGGGCTTCTCCCGCGGTGATCTGGGCCTGGCCCTGTCCGGCGTCTCCATCGCCTACGGTCTGTCCAAGTTCCTGATGGGGAACGTGTCGGATCGCTCCAACGCGCGCTATTTCCTCTCCGCCGGCCTGCTGCTCTCGGCCGGCATCATGTTCATGATGGGGACTGTGCACTGGGCTACCTCCAGCATCGCCATCATGTTCGTGCTGCTGTTCCTGAACGGCTGGGTACAGGGCATGGGCTGGCCGCCCTGCGGTCGCACCATGGTGCACTGGTGGTCCCAGAAGGAGCGCGGCGAAGTGGTTGCGGTCTGGAACGTGGCCCACAACGTGGGCGGCGGCATGATAGGTCCGCTGTTCATCCTCGGCATGGGCTGGTTCAACGACTGGCGCAGCGCCTTCTATGTGCCGGCCGCTGCTGCCGCCGCCATCGCGGTGATCGCCTTCTTCGTGATGCGCGACACCCCGCAATCGGTCGGCCTGCCGCCCATCGAGGAGTACAAGGAGGACTACCCGAAGGACTACAACGAGAGCCACGAGCAGGAGTTCTCCGCCAAGGAGATCTTCGTCAAGTACGTGCTGCACAACAAGCTGCTGTGGTACATCGCCATCGCCAACGCCTTCGTCTACCTCATCCGTTACGGGGTGCTGGACTGGGCGCCGACCTACCTCAAGGAGGCCAAGGACTTCAGCGTGGATCACTCCTCCTGGGCCTACTTCCTCTATGAGTGGGCGGGGATCCCGGGCACCCTGCTGTGCGGCTGGATCTCCGACAAGCTGTTCCAGGGCCGCCGCGCCCCGGCCGGCATCCTGTTCATGGTGCTGGTGACCGTCGCCGTGCTGGTCTACTGGCTCAACCCGGCCGGCAACCCGACCGTCGACATGCTGGCGCTGGTGGCCATCGGCTTCCTGATCTACGGCCCCGTCATGCTGATCGGTCTCTACGCCCTGGAGCTGGCACCGAAGAAGGCGGCCGGTACCGCGGCCGGTTTCACCGGGCTGTTCGGTTACCTGGGTGGCGCCGTGGCGGCCAACGCCATGCTGGGCTACACAGTCGACCACTTCGGCTGGGATGGCGGCTTCATGGTGCTGACCGCGTCTTGCGTGCTCTCCATCATCTTGCTGGCCATGACCCTAAAGCACGAGAACCTGGCCGTGGCTGCCAAGGCGGCCGCCAATAAGGCATAAAACGTGATCCTGACCTTATCGATCCCAAAGGGGATAAGGTAAACTGCAAAAGGCCCCGCATTGCCGGGGCCTTTTTTCGTCTCATCACCGGAGTGCAAGCGTGAAGCAAACCCAACGACATCTGGAGATCCTGGACGTCCTGACGCGGCAGGGCTTTGTCTCGACCGACGATCTGGTGACCCACTTCGACGTCAGCCCCCAGACCATTCGCCGGGATCTGAACGATCTCGCCGAGCAGAACAAGATCCGGCGTCATCATGGCGGTGCCTCCCTGCATTCGAGTACCGTCAACACCGCCTACAGCGCCCGCAAGGTGATGCAACTCAAGGAGAAAGAGCGCATCGCCCGCGAGGTGGCCGCCCACATTCCCGATGGCTCCTCCCTCTTCATCGACATCGGCACCACCACCGAGGCCATCGCCCGCGCCCTGCTCGATCACCGTGAGCTGCGCATCGTCACCAACAACCTCAACGTCGCCAGCATCCTCACCGCCAAGGATGACTTCACCGTCATCATCGCCGGTGGCGAGATCCGCAACCGGGATGGCGGCATAGTGGGGGAGGCGACCCGTGACTTCATCGGCCAGTTCCGCATGGACTATGGCGTCATCGGCATATCGGGCATCGACAACGACGGCTCCCTGCTCGATTTCGATTACCACGAGGTGAAGATCGCCCAGGCCATCATCGCCCACTCCCGCCAGGTGTTCTTGGCCGCCGACCACACCAAGTTCGGTCGCAATGCCATGGTCAACCTCGGCAACCTCAACCAGATCCACGCCATGTTCACCGATCAGGAGCCGCCGGAGAAGCTGATGCGGCTGATGTCCCAGCACCAGATCGAGTGCCACATCTGCTGATAACCCCTTAACCCGCACCGGCATCAGGCCGCCACGCTGGCGGCCGCTTCCTTTCCTCTTTATCCCTGTTTCCACCCTCTATACCCGCGCCCCGGCATCGCCCCTGTCTCGCACCCTGTGCGCGCCTCATCCCTTACTGGCCATTCCGTCACCGATTGGCAGCATTTTTAGCATTGTCAGAACAATCGCGATCACATTTCCCTCATAAAATGTTCGTTTATCATTTTTTCATGTTCTAATATGAGCGAAATCAAACATTGCCGGCCTGGCAAACCCAAAATAAGAAAGTAGGTGAACATGAGCGAACATTATGATCTGGTCGTCGTTGGCGGCGGCATCAACGGAGTCGGCATCGCGGCAGATGCGGCGGGGCGGGGGCTGAAGGTGGCGTTGTTCGAGGCCCAGGATCTCGCCTCTGCCACCTCCTCCAACTCCAGCAAGCTGATCCACGGTGGCCTGCGCTACCTCGAGCACTACGAGTTCCGGCTGGTGAAAGAGGCACTTGCCGAGCGCGAGGTGCTGCTCGGCATGGCGCCCCACATCGCCCGGCCCATGCGTTTTCGCCTGCCACACCGCCCGCACCTGCGCCCGGCCTGGATGATCCGCGCCGGCCTCTTCCTCTACGACAACCTGGCCAAGCGCGACCGGCTCAAGGGCAGTTGCGGCGTGCGCTTCCTGCCGCAGGATGGGCTGAAGAGCGGCATCGGCAAGGGATTCGAATACTCGGATGCCTGGGTGGATGACGCCCGGCTGGTGGTGCTCAACGCCATGATGGCCCGCGACAAGGGCGCCGAGGTGCAGACCCGCACCCGCTGCATCAAGGCGGTGCGCGGCTCCAAGCACTGGACTCTGACCCTGGAGCGGGCGGGAGGCGAGCAGTTCAGTGTCACCTGCCGCGCCCTGGTCAATGCGGCCGGCCCCTGGGTCAAGACCTTCTACGACGAGAGCCTGCACGAGAAATCCCCGCGCGGCATCCGCCTGATCAAGGGCAGCCACATCATAGTGCCGCGCATTCACGAGCGCGAAGAGGCCTACATACTGCAAAACGAGGACAACCGCATCGTCTTCGTCATCCCCTACCAGCAGGATTACTCCCTGATCGGCACCACGGACGTGGAGCACAAGGGCGATCCGCGCGAGGCGAAGATCAGCGCCGCCGAGGTGGATTACCTCTGCCAGGTGGTCAACGCTCACTTTACCCGCCAGATCTCGCCCGCCGAGGTGATCTGGACCTATGCCGGGGTGCGCCCGCTCTGCGATGACGAGTCCGACTCGCCCCAGGCGGTGACCCGCGACTACACGCTCGAACTCAGTGGCGAATCCGATGGCGCGCCGCTGCTGTCGGTGTTTGGCGGCAAGCTCACCACCTATCGCAAGCTGGCCCAGGCCGCCTGCAACAAGCTCAAGCCCTGGTTCGGCCAGATGGGAGAGGACTGGACCGCCTTCAGCCGGCTGCCGGGTGGCGAGTTCGACTGCACCACCGCCGAGCTGGCCCGCGCCTATCTGCTCGAGTTCGACTGGCTGGATGAGCGCAGCGCCCGCCGCATCGCCGAGGCCTATGGCAGCCACGCCCGCCTCTGGTTGCACGAGGCGCGCGGCCAGCACTTCGGTGCAGGCCTGTACGAGTCTGAAGTGCGTTACCTGATGCACCGCGAGTGGGCCCATTCGCTGGAAGATATCTTGTGGCGCCGCAGCAAGCTGGGGCTGCGTCTGTCCCAGCCTGAGCAGCAGCAACTGCTGGCCTGGCTGGAACATCAGCACCACGCCCTCTCCAAGGCGGGATGATCGACGGGCGGGCGCCCCCTCGGCCGCCCGCCGTAAAAATGAAATAAACCTCTGCTATAACAATAACCTACATTCAACACACAATAATAAAGAGCATCACCTATGAAGAAACGTCCTCTCTCCCTGGTCGCCCTTGGCCTCGGGGCCGTCCTCGCCTTGCCCGCCCTGGCGGCCGACGAAGGCAAGATAGTGATCGCCCACCGCGGCGCCTCCGGCTACCTGCCTGAGCACACGCTCGAGTCCAAAGCCTTGGCCTACGGTATGGGGGCCGATTACCTGGAGCAGGATCTGGTGATGACCAAGGATGACCAGCTGGTGGTGATGCACGATCACTTCCTCGATGGCATCACAGACGTGGCCGAGCGCTTCCCCGACCGGGCCCGCCCGGATGGCCGCTACTACGTGGTGGATTTCACCCTGGCCGAGGTGCGCTCGCTGCGCATGACGGAGCCGTTCCAGCTGGTGGATGGCAAGCAGGTGCCTGTCTATCCGGCCCGTTTCCCGCTGTGGCAGTCCAGCTTCCAGATCCACACCTTCCAGGAAGAGATAGAGATGATCCAGGGGCTCAACAAGAGCACCGGCAACAACATCGGCATCTACCCGGAGATAAAAGCGCCCTGGCTGTTCCGTCACGAAGGCAAGGACATCTCCAAGGCGGTGCTGCAGGTGCTCAAGCAGTACGGCTACACCAATAAGGAGAGCAAGATCTACCTGCAGAGCTTCGATGCCGATGAGCTCAAGCGCATCGACGGCGAGCTGATGCCGGCGCTGGGCATGGACTTGAAGCTGGTGCAGCTGATGGCCGAGACCGACTGGAACGAGACCATGGTCTACGACGCCAAGGGCAAGGCGACCCCCTACGACTACGGCTGGATGTTCAAGCCGGGCGCCATGAAGACGATCGCCGGCTATGCCGACGGCATAGGCCCCTGGAAGCCGATGATAGTCACCGAGCCGGGCACCCCGGGCAAGCCGGTGTTCACCTCCATGGTGAAGGAGGCCCACGCCGCCGGCCTCAAAGTGCATCCCTATACCTTCCGCCAGGATCAGGGCCAGATCCCGGCCTATGCGAAAGACTTCACCGACCTGCTCAACATCTTCCTCTATCAGGCCGATGTGGACGGGGTGTTCAGCGACTTCCCGGACAAGGCGGTCGCGGTCATCAAGGCGCACGGCAAATAATAAAAGAAGAGCAACACGGGAACGCAAGCGGGGCCAAGGTGCCCCGCTTTTTTATGGCATATTGAGAATCTTGACCGCGGCCGGGGAGGGGAAGGGGACTTGTATAGGGATACTCCCAGCATGGTGAGTGTAACTGTATGTTTACAAATTTGGTGGTTGAGGCACCTTTGTCACGCTACTTTCGGGTGCCACTCGTCGTCATGCTGGTTGTTTATCCACCTAATGGAGAATGAAACCGCTGGTTTCACTTGATTGTTTGTTTTTCCTTGGTAATGTGGGGGCGGTTGCGTAACAAAGCGCTGACTTGTGTAAACAATAAAGTACACTTCGCGCTTTTTGGCTTAATACAGTAGAGAGAATGAGATCATGCAGAGAGACCCCCTGAACAACATCCATATCCAGTCCGAACAAGTGATGATCACGCCTGCCCAGCTCAAGGAGAAGTTACCCATCTCCGCCCAGGCGCTGGCATTCGTGCAAGGGGCCCGCACCACCATAGCCGACATCATCCATCGTCGCGATCACCGCCTGCTGGTGATCTGTGGACCCTGCTCCATCCACGACATGGACGCCGCCAAAGAGTACGCAACCAGACTCAAAGCGCTGCATGATGCCTACCAGGATTCTCTCTACATAGTCATGCGGGTCTACTTTGAGAAGCCGCGCACCACGGTCGGCTGGAAGGGCTTCATCAACGATCCGAATCTGGATGGCACCTTCGACGTGGAGCTGGGGCTGCATCGCGCCCGTGAACTGCTCTGCTGGCTGGCGGAGCTGGAGTTGCCGCTGGCGACCGAGGCGCTGGACCCCATCAGCCCGCAATACCTGGCGGAGCTGTTCTCCTGGTCTGCCATCGGCGCTCGTACCACCGAATCCCAGACCCACAGAGAGATGGCCTCCGGCCTCTCCATGCCGGTCGGCTTCAAGAACGGCACCGACGGCAACCTCGGCACCGCCATCAACGCGCTGCAGGCGGCCTCCAGCCCCCATGCCTTCATGGGCATCAACCAGCAGGGCCAGGTCGCCCTGCTGCAGACCCAGGGCAACCCGGACGGCCACGTGATCCTGCGCGGCGGCAAGCACCCGAACTACGACTCGGTCAATGTGTCGCTGGCGGAAGAGGCGCTGGAGAAGGCGGGCCTGCTGCCCGGCCTGGTGGTGGATTGCAGCCACGGCAACTCCAGCAAGGATCACCGCCTGCAACCCAAGGTGGCCGACAACGTCATCCACCAGATCCAGGAGGGTAACAGCTCCATCATAGGGGTGATGCTCGAATCCAACCTGTTCGAAGGCAACCAGTCCAGCGAGCAGCCCAAGGAGCAGATGCGCTACGGGGTCTCCATCACCGATGCCTGCATCGACTGGGACACCACCGCCACCCTGCTGGCCCGTTGCCACAGCCAGCTGGCGACCCCCCTCAAGGGCAGAACCGCGTCTTAAGCCGTGGTATCTTGTCTGACGGAAAGTCGAGAACGGCACACCCCTTGGCTGTGCCGTTCTCGTGACATCTTGTTGTCATCGATTGAATCACAGGGCGCCGCCGCCAGCGGCGCCAGCAGGGACCGGATATGGCTGAAGAGTTGAATGCCCTCAGGGACAAGATTGATGCGGTAGATCGGCTGTTGATCGATCTGTTGGCGGAGCGTCTGGCCCTGGTGGGGGAAGTGGGCGAGGTGAAGAGTCGGCACGGCCTGCCCATCTATGCGCCGGATCGGGAGGCGAGCATGCTGGCCCGCCGCCGGGCCGAGGCCGAGGCGCTCGGGGTGCCGGGGGATCTCATCGAGGATGTGCTGCGCCGGGTGATGCGCGAATCCTACGCCAGCGAGAAGGACACCGGCTTCAAGTGCATGAAGCCGACCCTGGGCAAGGTGGTCATCATCGGCGGTCAGGGCCAGCTTGGCCGGCTGTTCGGCCATATGTTCAGCCTCTCCGGCTATCGCGTCGAGACCCTGGAGCAGGCCGACTGGCCGAGGGCCGACGCCATCCTGGCCGGTGCCGGCCTGGTGATGGTGGCGGTGCCCATCGACATCACCTGCCAGATCATCGACCGGCTCGGCCACTTGCCCGCCGATTGTTTGCTGGTGGATGTCACCAGCGTCAAGGGGGAGCCGCTCGCCCACATGCTGGCGGTACACCAGGGGCCGGTATTGGGGCTGCACCCCATGTTCGGACCGGATGTGGCGAGCCTCGCCAAGCAGGTGATCGTCTGCTGCCAGGGCCGGGACCCGGCCGCCAGCCAGTGGCTGCTGGATCAGATGACCATCTGGGGCGCCCGCCTGCAGCAGGTCGAGGCCCGCGCCCACGATGAGGCCATGACCCTCATTCAGGCGCTGCGTCACTTCGCGACCTTCGCCTACGGCTGGCACCTCTCTCAAGAGCGGGCCAATCTGGACAGGCTGCTGGCCCTGAGCTCCCCCATCTACCGGCTGGAGCTCGCCATGGTGGGACGGCTGTTCGCCCAGGATCCCGAGCTCTACGCCGACATCATCCTCTCGTCGCCGCAGAATCTGGCGATGATCCGCCGCTACTACCAGAACTTCGGTGAGGTGTTGGGGTTACTGGAGCAGGGGGACAGGGCCGGTTTCATCGATGCCTTCTCGCAGGTCTCCGGCTTCTTCGGCGAACATGCCGACGAGTTCCTGCGCGAGAGCCGCATGCTGCTGGCCCAGGCCAACGACCGCCGCCAGCACGGCTGAGGCGGCGTGCATCCATACAAAAGGGGCCCTTGAGGCCCCTTTTGCTGTCTGTGCTATCCCGTCTGGGATTATTCCGGCTGCGGCAGGCGCAGATCGGCATCGGCCCAGCCCAGCGGCAGGGTCAGCAGCTGATCGATCAACTCCCGGCGATCGGACTTCTCCAGGTAGGCGAGGTAGAGCGGGCGGCTCAGCGGCTGGCCCCCTTCCACCAGATGAAGCCGCCCCTGTTCCAGGAAGGGGCTCACCATCCGCCGTGGCAGATAGGCGGCGCCACCGTTGGCCAGCACGAACTGCAACGCCATGCTGGCGGAGCTCGAATGCAACACCGGGGTCTTCTGCAGGCTCTGCAGCCGGCTGGGCTGCGGCTCGAAGCTGGTGCCCCAGTCGAGGTGAATGTGCGGCATCTGCATCAGGCTGTCGGCGTTGGCGGCCCCATCCCGGCTCACCAGTTCGAACACCAGCTCGCCGATGGGGTGCAGGGCGATCTCGTCGATCTTGGTCGGCTCCGAGAGCAGGGCCAGATCGAGGGAGCGCTCCAGCAACTGGCGGCACAGGTGCTCGCGGGAGGCGGTCTCGAGCCGTACCGCGAGGCCGGGGGCCAGCGCATAGACATGGTTGAGCCAGTCGTTGAAATCGAGCTCCCAGAACACCGCAGGCGCGCCGATTGCGAGCTGCTGACTGAAACCGGGGGAGAGGGCCACATCCTGCTTGGCGCGGCCCAGGGTGTGCAAGATGGCATCGGCGTAGGGCAGCAGACGCTCACCGGAGGCCGTCAGCCGGATGTTGTTGCGATGACGGGCAAACAGACTGACCCCGAGCTGTTGCTCGAGCTGGCGGATCCGAAAGCTCACCGCCGACTGGGTCAGATAGAGATTCTCAGCCGCCCGGCCAAAGTGGCGGGTCTTGCTGACCTCGATGAAGGTCCGCAGCAGTTCGGTATCCATTAATCGAGGGACTCGTCGCTGCTACCGCCGCCGCCACCACTCTCGAAGCCGCCGCCGGTGTCTTCGTTGGCGCCACCCGCGACTGTGCAGAGGCGGTGCACCCGCTTGGGACCGATCACCTTCAGATATTTGAACCACACCTTGGCGTGCGGGTTGCCACCGGCCTCACCGGATTTGACCTGTTCGAGGAAGGCACTCTCGACCTCATCGCGCGGCGCCAGGTTGCCCTGATAGAGCGCCAGCATGACGGTGCCGAACTTTTCCAGACTGTCCGCTTCGGCCACGGTGAATTCGCCACTGCGACGCAGGCCACGGGGGAAATGTTTGAAGTCATTGAAACGCTTGTCTGATTCGAAGCTCATAGTGCTCTTGTTCTGGTTAGTTTGACCTTTGCGGGCAAGTATCATCAGGCCGTCGCAGAGTGCAAAATCAATTTTCTTCCTATGTTAACAAATATCTTTCATCGAACTGGGTTTGTCTCACCCCGCGCGGGAATTTTGCGGTGAGCAGCACAAAAAGCCTGAAAAATAGTGGAGTTATGTCAGCTTCTGTAAAGGAAGGAGAGAATGGCCGCAGATAAATAAGCTAAAAATAAAGCGCCATATGGCGCTTTATTTGGGATCGTCATGAATCGGCTGAACCCGATATCCGGTTACTCACTCGATCATGGCTGGCTGAGCCAGGTTGTCGGCACGCCACAGACGGTAGCGTACTTCATACTCCTGCGGCACATAGATGACGAACGGCAGCTTGGAGTTGTAGTTCACGAAGAAGCCCTGACCATAGATCTGGATGAAGGTCTCTTTCTTCTGACCGTCCGGGCAGGCCATCAGGGTGCTGATGGGGCCGGAGACCTGACCCAGGGTCAGGTAGTTGTAGCCCCAGCCCTTGACGCTGTGCTGTTCCAGGTTGCCGGCGAAGCGAGGCAGGTTGCAGTCAACCGGCATCTTCTTGCCGACCTGCAGCTCGACCATCATGTCGGCTTCGTTCTCGACTTCCGGCAGGCGGATCACGACACGTTCCTGGTTCACTTCGGCGGCGGGGAACATGCTGATATCAAATTTTTTCGGCTCGGCGGCGAAGGCATGGCCACCCAATAACAAGGCGCCCAGCAGGCTAAAACGCAATACGGTTTTCATCTGTACCTCATGGGGTTGGTTCAACGCCGCTAGACTAACCGCTCTGCCGGTTTCATGCCAGCGCTCTGCGGCCCAAATCCGGCGGGATCAGGCACACAATGACGTGATCTGGTGCTTTTTTGATATCAAATCCCACCAATGCTCTTATCCCTCGCCGAGGGGGCGGGGCCAACGCGGCCGGCCGAGGCCCCGCACCGTCCGGCTAGCGTACCAGCAGCACCTGCTTGGCCCAGGCACTGGGTGCCCGCATGCCGATGGCGCCGCTGGTGATGTCGAGATAGGCCACCGTCTTGCCCGCCGGGAAGGGGGTGGAGGACCAGAGATAGACGTAGCCGTCATTCACCTCCTTGCCCTCGCCGGCCATGGCGCGGGGAAAGATGGTTTCATTCAGTGCCGGTTTGTAGCAGGCGGATTCCAGCAGGCTGGCCAGCTCCTTGATGGTGGGCAGGCGCCAGTCATGGTGGCCGCCGAAGCCATGGAGGGCGTGGTTGGGCTCGGTGCGGATCCGCTCCGCCGTCAGCAGCGCCTGTTGCCAGTAGAGCCGGGTTGGTTCGCCGCTGCAGCTCTGGTTGCGCCAGCTCTGGCCGAGCTGGCAACGCATCCAGGTCAGACCGGAGGCTCTGTCCATCACTGTGCCGTTGCCGCGATCGAGGAAGCGGGAGCTGGGGCTGGTTCTGGGCATGTTGTCATCGCAGATGGCGATGGCCAGTGCCAGCGGGCTGCACAGACAAAGCAGCAGGGTCAGGAGAAACTTGTTCATCGGGTTACCTCGGCCACCAGGCGCAGTTGCAGGGCATTGACTTCATTGGGATTCTGGACAGCATAGGGATAATCGGCGCCCGGATCCTCCCCCAGGAACTGGGGACCAAGGACCGCGATGGGAACGCTCTCGAGACGACGGGACGGGGTCAGGGTCTGACTCCAGTAGATGCCATGGTAGTCACCGTTGGAAGGGCCGACATCGGGGAAATAGCGCACATCAATGCTGACGACCTGGCCGTCTTGCTGACTGAGGGAGCCAAAATGCTGCAGGCTCATCAGCTCCTGAATGTGGGGCAGACGCCAGTTCTGGATGCCGCACAGTTGCTGGCTATTGAGCCACTGCCGGTACTGCTCCGTGGTGCAGATGGCCTCGCCATTCGGGCAGGCGTAGTCCAGCTCCTTCTGGGTGGGATGGTAGTTGCCAAACTCCCAGGCGAAGACCCGATGCAGATCCCGCGGACTGTCCGGGTCATCCAGCTTCTTCTCCCAGACGAGGCCGCTGTTGAGATCCTCCACGCAGTCCCACTGGGCCGCGTTGTCCGGCAGCGGTTGGCCCTTGCCGTCCAGCTTGCGATAGCGCAGGGGGGGCTGCTTGAGGCTGGCCTCCTGGCCCGGGTGATCGGCGGGCTCGCTGATCAGCAGGTAGTCGGTTCCGTCGCTGTAGGTGGTGACGCCGCTGGCGGTGACCAGGGCCCTCGGTTGCTGTTGTCGCAGCACGGCGGCGAGACTGGCCTGCTGGCTCAGCAGCTCGGGGCTGTTGGCAAAGTGCTGGCCGAGCTCGGGCAGCAGGGTGACCAGCCCTTGCCAGATCTGGCGCCGGCGTTCATCGGCGGATTGGCCCGGCAGGGTCGTGGCGTCATCGAGTGCGGCCAGCGCCAGCTCACCGAGGGCCTGGTTGAACTCTTCCAACCGAGCCAGGGCCGCCAGATCCTGGCCGGGCTGCAGCGGCGCCAGGGCGAGCAGCAGGGCGGCCAGCGCCTCGGCCGGTGGTAATCCCTCGCCGATGCGGGTCTGCAGCAGGCTGCTCAGGGGGGTGGGGGTGAGCTGCTGCCCATCCTGGCGCGCCGCCGGGTGGGTCAGGGTCAGGGCGGCCGGGTCGCTTGGGATGAACAGCAGGGGGCTGGTCAGCAAGGCGGGGGAGCTGCCTGTCAGCGGGCGGGCACCGGCGGCGCCGCTGACGGCGGGTTCACCGGCGTCGCAGCTGTTGTTCTGGTTGAGGTTGACGCACAGGGTGCCCGCCTGGGGCAGGTTGACCGTCAGGCGATAGTCCGGCGCGGCCAGGGGCGCCTCGTCCGAGCCGCCACCGCAGGCGGTGAGCAGGGGCGCCAGCAAACAGGCCAGCGGGCTAATTCTCATCTTCATTTATGGTCCTTGGAGGGGCCTTGGCTCCTCGCTGCTATTAATAGGAACGAACGGTCTCGCGACGGGCGAGGCGGCGCCAGAGGGCGAGCGGCAACAGCCAGAGCGGGTTGAAGGCTCCGCCGCCGCCGCTGTCCGCGGTGTCGAAGTGGATGATGCCGTCATCCGGCGGCGCTATGGGCTCGCCGCACCGGGCACCGGTGCGCTGGCTGATGCTCCAGCCATTGAGGCGGCCCTGCTTGCCGGGGGCGTTGTCCACCAGCTCCAGGGTCCACCGGCCGGCCAGCGGCTCACCCACGAACAGAGTGAAGGGCTGCAGGGATTGCAGCTCGGTCGGGAACACCCCCTTGAGGCGCGGCAGCGGGCTGTAGCCCTTGTCCCAGATCTGGACCCGGGTGCCGGAGGGGGAGTTGAGCCAGATCTCCAGCTCGTCCAGGGCCTGGTGTTGCAGATCCAGGCTCAGTTGCAGCTCGTTACTCACCCGGGCCTGGGTCTTCTCCACCATCAGGCTGGTCTGGCTCAGCCCCTTTTCATCCGCACTCAACGCATCTTTCAGGGTCAGTGACTGGCCGTTGGCCCGGCTGATCACGGGGGTACCGATGGGCAGGCTCAGTTGCTGCTGCCATTGACGCTTGCTCGGGCTGGCCCCGGTGAGGGCGAGGCTGACCGGCAGCGCCGCGACATCGCCACAGGCGAGCGGGGTCTGGGCCAGCAGCCGCAGGGTGGTGGTCATGCTGGCACCTGCCGCCAGGGTGCTGGTCTGCCACTGGTAGGGATCGGCCTGCAGGCCGCCGGGCAGGGCCAGGGTCAGACTGTGCAGGGTCACCGCCGTGGTGCCGGGGTTGCTGAGGCTGAGCACCACGGACTGGCGCTTGCCGAGTTCGATGGCGCTGCCGTCGGCCAGGGCTATGTTGACCGGCGCCTGCAGCAGGCCGTGCTGGCGGAATGCCTGCTCCAGCAGACGGCCATAGTGGCGCGCCGGGTAGAGTCGCTCGGCCGTGTCCACCGTGAGGCGGGCCAGCTGCGGCATGCGGATGGCCGGGCCCAGGCCGAAGTGGGCCTCGATGACGAGGCGATCAAACTCGTCCCGCGCCAGCTCCCCGTGCTCGGCCACCGCCGCCAACAGGGCCTGGAACAGGGGCGTGCCCCACAGCTGATCCCCGTTGCTGCCGTTGATGGTGCGGTGGGCCGGGTAGTTGTAGTCCGGGTGGTAGCGGGCGCGCAGATCGTCCAGCTGGCGCGGCGCCCTGTCGGTGAAGCGGGCATCCCAGTTGAACACCATGGCCGGCTCGAACTGGCGGCCCGCCTCGCTGCGCTGGCGATGGCTGGCCGCCAGATAGTCGCTGAAGCCTTCGCCGATGGCGCCCCAGTCCCCCTCATCGCCGAGATCCGGCACTATGTGGTGCTGCACCGCGTGGCCGAACTCGTGCCAGACAACCATGGGATCCTCGGCATCGGGCACGCCGCTGCGGCCCAGCTCCAGCCTGCGCTCGAACGGATCGTAGAGGGAGTTGTCCTGAAAGCCCGCATCGGTGTCGATGTCGAGGGCGCCGGGGATGAGGTTGGCAAAGCCGAGCGCCTCGAGGTGGCGCTGGGCCAGGTCCAGGTGGTAGTAGGCATTGATGTCGGCAAAGCCGAGGTCGTCCCGGGTCAGGCGAAATGCCAGTGGGTTGTCGGCGCGGTAGGGGGCCGTGCTGGGCTCCATGGCATCCACCACCCGGGCATGGGGGCCGCTCAGCACGTAGTCACTGCCTTGCCGGGTGACGGGCAGCACCACCTTGTCCTGATAGGCGGCGTCGGCCAGCACCAGGGAGTCGTGCCAGACCAGGCTGGCATCTTGCAGCTGGGTGCGAGGATCCGGATCGAACACCCGGGCCAGCACCGACACCTCGCCCGCGTCGGGCGCCTGCAGCGCCTGGGTGGTGGCGATGTCGCCCCAGCGGCCGAGCTCCTGGCTGCCGTCGCAGCTCGCAAACAGCTGCACATGGGAGGCCTTGGCGTTGCCCTCCTTGTGCTCGCGTACCCGTTGGCGCAGGGCCGGCACCAGGGTCTCCCCATCGCGCCAATACCAGGCCTCGACCGGTCCCAGCGGATCTATCTCGGCGCCCGCATCGCGCAGGCTGGTCAGCAGGGGATCCAGGTTGCCGCTGGCATCGCAGCCCGGCTGGCTGGCGGTGAGGGGGCGCAGGTTGTGGTAGAGGCGCCAGGGCTTGCCGGCCGGATCGATGCTGACGGCGGCCTGAGTGGTGGCCACCGGCAGGCCGTTGACCAGCTGGTGGAAGCTATGGTGATGGCCGAGCAGGCTGGTCCTGTCGTAGTCGAGGGCCAGGGTCACGCCGAGGCGCTGCTCCAGCCACTGCTGCGGCGTGGTGGTCAGCGGCGCTGCATCGACGAACAGCAGCTCCGCCGCACAGAGGGGCTGGGCGAGCAGGGTCGCCGCCAGCCAGAGGGCCAGGGAAGAGGGTTTCATAGTTGACTCCAAAACAGAGATGAAAGAGGACGCCATGGCATCAGCGGCTGATCCCGGCCAGGCTGAGCAGGAAGGCATATTCACGGGCGGCCTGTTGCCGCGCCGTGTGGGGGCTGGCCTGGTGGCCGCCATCGAGCTCGGTGCTCAGCAGATAGGGACCCGTCCCGGTGCTGTGCTCCCGCAGGCGGGCCAGCCACTTGAGCGGCTCCCAGTAGGGCACCTGACTGTCGTATAGCCCGGCCGTCACATAGAGGGGCGGGTAGGGGGCGGCGTGCAGGTTGTCATAGGGGCTGAGCCTGCGCATGGCGGCATAGTCGGCCGGCCTGGCCGGGTTGCCCCACTCGGCATACTCCTGGCGGGTGAGGGGCAGCTCGGGATCCATCATGGTGCCGAGCAGGTCGACGAAGGGCACCTGCAGCACGGCGCCGGTGAAGCGGGTCGGCGCCTGATTGAGCGCCGCCGCCACCAGCAGGCCACCGGCGCTGCCCCCCATGGCGAACAGGCGGGCGGGGTCGATGGCGGGATCTAGCGCCAGGGCATCGGCGACCGCCAGGAAGTCGTCCACGCTGTGCTGCTTGTGCCGGCCACGCCCCTCCCGGTACCAGTCATCCCCCAGCAGGCCGCCGCCTCGCACATGGGCGATGGCGTAGACGAAGCCGCGATCGAGCAGGCTCAGCACCTGGGGTTGGTAGTAGGGGCGCATGGGGGTGCCATAGGCGCCATAGCCGTAGAGCAGCAGCGCCTTGGGACGGGTGACATCCTTGCGCCACACCAGGGAGACCGGCACCCGGGCGCCGTCCTTGCCCTGCACCCAGCGCCGTTCGCTCTGATAGGGGGACTCGCTGGCCCGGGCGGCATCGCTCGACCATCGACCCGAGGCCAGATCCAGCCAGCGCTGGTGCGGGGCCTCGGCCATGCCCTGGCGGCGGATCAGCACCCGCGCGCTGGTGGGATCCTGGCTGCCCTGGATCCAGGCCGTGCCGGCCCCCTCGGTGAGTGGCAGGCTGTGCGCCAGCCTGCCGTCGGCGTCCAGCACATCGAGCCAGTCATCGCCCTCCTTGCGGTATTGCAGCACAGTGTGATCGGCAAACAGGCGCCACTTCTCGAGGGTTTTATCCTGGCCGGACCAGAGCCGGTGCCAGGGTTGCCGGCCCGCCTCGGCCAGGCTGGCGGCCTGGTAGAGACCTAGCTCCCCATCCTGATTGCTCTTGAACAGTACCCGCTCATCCAGGGTGTCCAGGTAGTACTCCACCCCGGGCTGGCGGGCCCTGATCAGGGCCGCCTTGCCGTCGTCCAGCAGGTATTGCTCGGAGCCGTTGTGGTTGTTGCTCTGTAAGATGAGGTGGCGCCGATCCGTGGTGCGATAGAGGCTGAGCAGCCAGGCGGCGTCGGCCTCCTGATGCACGAGTGCTTCCTTGCCGTCCTGCCAGGCCCACAGCTGCCAGGGGCGCAGGGTGTTGCGCTCGTTGGCGAGGGTGTAGAGGGTGCGGCCATCCAGGCTCCAGAGCAGATCGCCGGCGCGGTGCATCAGGGTGGTGAGTGTCTTGCCACTCTCCAGATCCAGCAGGCTGATGCGGTAATCCCGATCGCCGCGGCTGTCTTCGGCCAGCGCCAGCCAGCGCCCGTCGGGGTGCAGGAACCAGCTGGCGAGCTCGTAGTAGCCGTTGTCCGGTTGGCGCGGGGCCAGCCGCTGGCGGGGGGCGGCCCGCTCATCGGTCCGTTGCCACAGGCTGCCGTCCGCCTGCATACGCCACTGGCTACCCGCCTGGTGCAGCCACTCCTCGGGCATGGGTTCGCCCCGCCCCCGGGCTTGCCACTCGGTCTGCAGCTGCCGTGCCAGCCCTTGCTGGCCGCTGAGCCGCTGTTCGGTCCAGCGGTTCTGCTCGCGCAGCAGGGCCAGCAGCTCGGGAGAGCGGCGGCTGTCGTCACGCCAGCCGCCATAGGGATCGAGCCGGGCTATCTCCCCCTGTAGCAGCGCGGGACGCTTGGGGATGAGGGGCGCCGGCTCGGCGGCCTGGGGGGCAGGGGCCGCCAGCAGGGCGGCCAGGATCAGGAGGTTATGCATCAGATCCCCCAGAAGGTGTAGCGCAGGCTGGCGCTCAGGGAACGACCGGTCTGGGTGAAGAGGGAGGCGTCGGTGCCGGCTTCCAGCCCGGCCACATCCTGATAGCGGGTGTAACGGGTGTCGAACAGGTTATCCAGCTTGAGGTTGACCTTGAGGGCGTCGGTGATCAGCCAGTCGGCGGTCATGCCCAAGCTGAACCAGCCGGCGCTCTGCATGCACGCCCCCTGCTGGTTGGTCAGGCTGTTGCCGCAGCTGGGGACCCGATTCATGGCGGCGGCGTAATCGGCCTGCAGCCCCAGGCTCCAGTCGTTGGCCTGGTAGCTGAGGCGGGTGTTGCCCTCCAGCGGGGTGAGGGTGCGCAGCGCCTCGCCCTGGCTGTCTTCCCCGTCGACCCAGCCGAGCTTGGTGGCGAGTTCCCATTCCGGGGTCAGCCAGTAGCTGGCGGCCACTTCGGCGCCCCAGGTCTCGGCCTTGGCCACGTTGCGGTACTGGCGCAGTATGACGCCGTCGCTCAGGCGCAGCCCCACCTCACGCCAGTCGATGAAGTTGTAGTAGCGGTTGTAGAAGAGCGCGGGCTTGATGCTCCAGTTCTCCCCCTCGCCACCCAGACCCCACTCGAAGCTGTGGCTGGTCTCCTCCTGCAGCTCGGTGTTGGCGATGATCTCGAACGGCGGCAGGGCGAAGTAGTGGGGGATGTTGCCGTACACCTTGTCGTAGGAGGGGGCGCGAAAGCCGTTGGCGTAGCTGAGCCAGCTGCGCCACTGCTCGTTAAAGCGGTAGCTGGCGGCCAGGCTGGGGGAGATGTGCCAGCTGTGGTTCTCGCCATTGCTGCCATCCAGCGGGGTCAGCCACTGATGATCCATGCGCAGGGTCGGGGTGAACTGCCACTGACCCAGGGTCGCCACGTCGCTCAGCCAGACGCCGGCCCGATCGGTGCGGGCCCGACTGAAGGGCGCCGACTGCTGGGGCTGCGGCACGCCGGCCTCCAGGCTCAGCTTGTCCACCGGCCGCTCGTGGCGGGTGCGCTCCAGCTCCATGCCGTAACTCAGCTGGTGGGCGAGGGCGCCGGTGCTGAGATCGCGACGCACATCCAGCTCGCTGCCGATGCGGTCTTCGGTGAAGGTGGCGAGCTCCCGCTCGCTGCGATAGCGGGGGTAGCCGCTCAGCAGATCGTTTTGCAGCAGGCTGCGCTTGTTGGCGGTGTTCTTGGCATGGCCGCCATAGAGGCTCCAGCTGAACCGATCCGCCAGTAGATGCTCGAGGTTGCTCGCCTCCCAGCTCAGCTTGCCTCCCTGGCTCGTCTGCGACGCCTCTTCGCGGTACTGGCGCACCTGCCACTTGCCATCGGGCTGAGGCACCTCGCGCGGTCCCTGATCCCGCTCGGCATTGTCTTCGAAGTAGTCGAGCTCGAGGCGCAGCAGATGGTGTTCATTCAGCTCGAAGCGGGAGCTGGTGGAGGCGCTGAGGCCGTCCAGATCCGCCGGGATGCGGCTCTCGTCATAGTTGGCGGTCTCGTGCCCCTGCCAGCCGGAGAGGCGCAGCAGGTGCTCGCTGTCCAGCACCCGGGCGGCGCCGGTGGCGCTCAGCTTCTGCTTGTCGCTGCTGCCATCCTGCAGGATCTTGCCGCTCAGATAGGCGTCCTGGCCCTGCAGGTAGTCTTCCGGCTGCTTGGTGCTGATGACTATGGTACCGCCGATGGCGTCTGAGCCGTGCAGGGAGGAGCCCGCCCCCTTGGCCACCTCGATCTGTTTGACGTCATCGAGGTCGAAGCTGAAGCGGCCCACCTTGTCGTTGAGATCGTCGGCGCCGAAGCCGTCGCTGACCCGCACCCCATCCTTGATGATCAGCACCCGGTTGCCACCCATGCCGCGGATGATGATGTTCTGCGGCCGGCCGGCGGAGCCGGTCACCGAGACGCCGGGCTCGTTCTTGAACACGTCGGTGAGCTCGGTGGCCACCTGGCGATCCAGATCCTCCTCGGTGATGACGGTGATGGAGCCCGAGACATCGGACAGCTTCTGCTCGATGCGCTGGCCCTTGACCACTATGGTCTCGCGCGCCTTGAGGGTGGGGTTGATCCCGGTTGAGTCGATCCCGACCGGATCGCTGGCGGCCAGGGCTGTGCCGGACAGCAGCATGGGCCAGTAGTGCAATGGTGTTTTCATTGTTGATAATGATTATTATTTAAGCCTGAAGGGCGCGGATTATTGCAGAGTGGTCCAGCCAGATCAATGATTGATAACTATTATCATTTGGTTTTTATGATCTTGATTGGATTGATGTTTTTGACTGGTAAGTCAGTAGGGGAAGACAGACGTTTGCGGATAGATAGGTTAGCAATGAAGGAAAAGGGAGGGGGAGGGAAGAGGAAAGAACCTGTAACGAATGGAGCCACAGGCAATAAAAAGCCCGCCGGGGTGGCGGGCTTTTCAGACTCAATAAACCCCGTCAGGGGGTACGGTAGAAGCGATTGAGCTCGTTCATCACCTGGATCATGGCGCCCATGTCCGGGGTACCGTGCTTGATGGGGCGATAGCTGTCGCGATCCAGCAGTTCGAAGTCACCCTGCTTGTTGAAGTGGGTGATGGTGTTGTCCTGATAGATGGCGAAATCATTCTGATCGCCGGCCAGCAGCCAGTTGCGCGGGCTGGTGTCGAACAGGCTGCGGCCTATGCTGTAGTCCCGCGGCGGATTGCGGACCCCCAGCATGCCCTTCATCAGGGTCGGCACCAGATCCAGGTGGCTGCTCGGCAGCTCCTGCGGCTTGCTCTCGGCACCGGGCCAGGCGAGTACCAGAGGCACCTGCACCTGATAGGGTGAGTAGTTGCTGCCATAGCCCCAGCTGTTGCTCTGGGTCTCGTTGAACTCCTGACCATGGTTGGAGGTGACGACGACTATGGTCTGCTCGCTCAGCCCCTGCTGCTGCAGCTGATCCAGCATCTGCGCCAGCAACTGGTCGGTATAGAACACCGTGTTCTTGTAGCGATTCTCCAGCTTCTGCAGGTTCTCGGTCCGGTAGGCGGTGGCCGGATTGAAGCGGGTCAGCTCGGGCTGGAAGGGCCCCTTCACACCGGCGGGCACCTGATAATCGCCCGGGCTCGACAGATAGACCAGCGAGAACCAGGGGCGATCGTCGGTGCGCTTGAGCATCCACTGCTGCCAGTCGCCGATGAGGCGAGTGTCATCGATCTGCTCGGAGACAAACACCTGCTTGCGCAGGCCGGCGAGCAGGCTCTGCTGGTATTGCTGGGCATCTTCCAGCGCACCGAACAGGCCGAACTGATAGTCCTGGCGCAGCATCTCGTCGAACAGCACCGGTGGGCGCTTGTCGGTGCGGATGTCGTCATAGTAGTGGCCGGGCAGCCCGTAGAAGAGGCTGAACATCCCCATCACATCGTCGTTGCCGCCACTCATGTGGTTGCGGAAATTGAGATGGTTGTCTGCGTAGCGCTGCAGGTTGGGCATGTTGATGCTGTTGAGCATGTCGGCCCGCAGCGAGTCGACCACCACCACCAGCAGGTTCTTGTGCTCGGACGGGGCGCTCACGTTGAGCGGGCGCAGCGGGTAGAGCAGCCGGTGCTCACCGTTGCCCTGATCCTCTGCCTTCTTCTCATACTGCTCGAGATCCAGCCAGCCATGCTTGGCCAGGAAACTTCTGGCGGTCATGGGGTAGGAGAGCGGGAAGTTGGCGCGCTGCATGGTGATGGGCTGATACAGGGTCGCATCGGCCCAGCTGTTGACCAGGTGAGTCAGCATGAAGCAGACCAGCAGGGCCAGCCCGACCTGGTTGCCGTACTGGCGGCGCTTGCGCTTGTTGATCTTGCGCCACACATAGGCCGACAGCAGCAGCTGCAGCAGGAAGATGGTCGGCACCGCCACGAAGATGATGCTCCAGATCGAGCCCTCCTCGGTCTGGGCCTGATCCAGCAGCAGTTGCCACACCTGACCGTTCAGGTGGAACTTGAACAGCTGGAACACCTGGGTATCGATCAGCAGCAGCACCAGCGCCAGGGTGGCGATGATGGCCGAGATGAAGCGCAGCGGCCTCTCTTTGGGCAGCACGAAGCTCAGCGGGAATATGGTCAGCAGGTAGGTGACGAAGCTCAGGAACGAGAAATGACCTATCCAGCTGATGATGAGATAGGTCACGCCGAGCGTGGTCGATGGCCAACTGATGGAACCCAGGTAACGGGTCGCGATCAGCATGGCCAGGATGATGTTGAAGAAGGAGAACCAATGCCCCCAGGTGATCAGGCGAGAGACATTATCACGATAGGGGTTGCCGGTTTCGACCATAGTGATCCATCTGCGTAGAGAAACGTCAAAAAAGTCGGCGACTCAATGTGCGTCGTGGCGATTGTCGACCGAAGAAGTCAGAGCCTGGATAAATTTTTCAGCAATAGCCTGACGTTGTGCCGGAGCCATGTTGTTGATGATGTTGGTGCTCAGATTGCCCAGCACCATCAGGCTGAGGTCGACTGGCGCTTTGTGCTTCTCCAGTACGGTGATCAGGTCATTCATCAGGTCATCAAATTGCTGGTTTGTGTACTTTGATACGATGGGCATAATCTTCAGTTCATCTCGGTTCAAAGCGCCTTATAATACTTCACCCTTTCGGCTAACACTATGGCTTTGTGACATGAGTCTCGATATCGACAAGATCATTCTTCACTCCCTGCGCCAGGGCAACGATGGTCAACCGCACGCCGACACCCGCAGCCAGACCCTGCCTGCCGACGAGGCGGTGCAAGGGCTGATGGCAGAACTCCATCGCATCTATAACGGCAAGGGCGGCAAGGGCTTCGGTTTCTTCGCCGACCCCGAAACGGCCGTTGCCGAGCTGGCCGACGGCGAAGACGCCCCGAAACAGCCCTCTCCCGCCTTTCGCATCGCCCTCGAGCAACTGCTCGGCGAGCAGACCGAATTCGTCCCCTTCTCGGTGACCATGACCCAGCTGCTGGTGAAAAACCTGGTGGAGCACGCCCTGGATGAGCAAGGGGTGCTGTTGTTTGCCAAGTACAACTATGTCGGCGTCGATTATTTGATGATTGCCCTGCTGGAAGGCAAGGAGAGCGTCACCGTCAGCGAGGCGCTGGACTTGCGCCATATTCACTACCTGGATATCGGTAAACTCAACCTGGTGGCCCGCATCGATCTGACCGAGTGGAAAACCCAGCCGGAATCCCGCCGTTATATCACCTTCAGCAAGGGGCGGGTCGGCCGCAAGTTGGGGGACTTCTTCCTGGATCTGCTGGGTGCCCGCGAGGGAATGGATGCCAAGGTGCAGAATAAAGGCCTGTTGCAGGCGGTGGACGATTATTGCGACAGCCGTCAGCTCGAACCCGCCGAACGCAATGACTACAAGAAGCAGGTCTTCAAATATTGCACCGAGCAGGCCAGCGCCGGCGAGGAGATAGAGATCAAGGAGCTCTCCGCCGAATTGCCGGGAGACGGCGATCTCGACTTCTATAGCTTCCTCGGCCAGGAATATGAGCTGGAAGAGCGCTTCCCGGCCGATCGCTCCACCCTGCGTGGGCTGACCAAATTTGTCGGCTCCGGCGGCGGTCTGACCCTGAGTTTTGAGCAGAAGTTATTGAACAGCCGCATCTTTTACGATCCGCAGACCGATACCCTGACCATTCGTGGCGTGCCGCCCAACCTCAAGGATCAGCTGCTGCGTCAGTCATAATGTGATCCAGGCTCCATTTTTGCTAAAAAGACACCACAGCCCGCTGTGGTGTCTTTTTATTTAAGGGGTTGGCGTGCATGGAAACCGACTCGGTACTTTGTTAACACATTGCACAGAATAATGGGGATGAAAGGGTTTTCATTGGAGTGAAACCCCTTTCAATGGTGTAAATTTATTTCTGTTTGGTAATTATTTTTCGGTCAACAACCAAAAATATGCCAATAAATCCCCCTAACCTCCTGAAATAAGAAAATGTTTTCAGAACTTTCTGGAAGAAAATACGTAATTGCATTTCAAAAATGCGAGGCGTGTCATGTGAGGCGGTGGCGGCTTGGGATAATATTCATCTCGCACACAATGCTCTTACAGCGCGGAACTAATACAAGGAAAGGCTCATGAAAAAGAAATTGCTGTCATCCCTGATCGGTCTGGCTACTCTGGGCGTGGCTTGCTCAGCCACTGCTGCGATTGACGAAGGTCAACTGACCATCTGGATCAACGGTGACAAGGGCTACAACGGCCTGGCCGAAGTAGGTAAGAAGTTCGAAGCCGAGACCGGCATCAAGGTCACCGTCGCTCACCCGGATCAGGTCGAGGTGAAATTCCAGCAAGCTGCCGCCACCGGCAACGGTCCGGACATCTTCTTCTGGGCTCACGACCGTTACGGTGAGTGGGTCAAGGCCGGTCTGCTGGTCCCCGTGACCCCGAACGCCGCCGAGAAGGCCAAGTTCGAGCAGTTCGCCTGGGATGCCATGACCGTCGATGGCAAGACCTACGGTTACCCGGTCGCGGTCGAAGCCGTCAGCCTGATTTACAACAAGGATCTGTTGCCCAATCCGCCGAAGACCTTCGAAGAGATCGCCAAGATCGACGAAGACCTGAAGAAGAGTGGCAAGCGCGCCATCATGTGGGCCTATGACACCCCCTACTTCAGCTACCCGCTGGTGGCCGCCAACGGTGGTTATGCCTTCAAGAAGACCGCTACCGGTTATGACGTGAAAGACACCGGCGTGGCCAACGCGGGTGCCAAGGCCGGCGTCGGCTACATCTCCGAGATGATCAAGTCCGGTCACCTGGAGAAGGGCATCGACTACGGTGTCATGGATGCCAAGTTCAACAAGGGCGAAGTGGCCATGATGATCAACGGCCCCTGGGCCTGGAGCAACCTGGACAAGAGCGGCATCAAGTACGGCGTAGCGCCGCTGCCGACCCTGAAGGGTAAGCCGGCCAAGGCCTTCGTCGGCGTGCTGGGTGCGACCATCAACGCCGCCAGCCCGAACAAGGATCTGGCCATCGAGTTCCTCGAGAACTACCTGCTGACCGATGCCGGTCTGGCGCCGGTGAACGCCGACAAGCCGCTGGGTGCCGTGGCACTGAAGTCCTTCCAGAAGACCCTGGAATCGGATCCGAACATCAAGGCCACCATGCAGAACGCCCAGAATGGCGAGCCGATGCCGTCCGTGCCTGAGATGAGCCGTTTCTGGTCCTCCTTCGAAACTGCCCTCAAGAACGTCACCTCTGGCCGTCAGAGCGTTGATGAAGCCCTGGATACCGCTGCCAAGCGTATCGTTCAGTAAGCACGCACCAGGGAGGCCTTCGGGCCTCCCACTCTCTCCAATCTCTCTTGGCGTTATAAAGGTTAATTGGCATGGAAGTAGTACCTTCTATTGAATCCTATGCCGGTCCGAAGGATAAGCACACCTGGCTTAAGTGGACCCTCGCAGCCCTGGTAGCCATCCTCAACGGTTATGCAGCCGTGATGATGTACGCCAGCGGTGAGTGGGTATTCGCTCTGCTCGATCTGGTGGTGGTCTCCGTCGGTCTGTATGTCTTCATGAACAAGAAGACCTATGCCCACCGCTATATCTTCCCCGGTGTGGCTGGCATGGTTGTTTTTATCATCTTCCCTCTTGCCTACACGATCGGCATCGCCTTCACCAACTACTCGGGTGCCAACCTGCTCTCCCTCGAGCAGGCACGGGAATACCATCTGAAAAAAAGCTACAAGGTGACCGGCGGTGAATTCGATTTCACCCTCTTGGGTGGTGAGAACAATCAGTTTCAGCTGCTGTTGCAACAGGACGACCAATCCTTTATCAGTCAACCCCTTACCCTGCTGAATAACCAGGCTCGCACCCAGGCCGTCCGCGAGGGCAAGGTGCAGGATGGCGTCCAGGTTGTTCAGTTGCAGCCCCTGAACGGGGAGTCCGTCGGCCAGGCGGCACCCATCCGGGCCATCGTCGATCACCGTACCAACCTCAATGCGCTGGATCTGGTGCTGCCGGATGGCAAGATCCACCTGACCATGAGCAGCCTGCGCAAGTTTGCCGCCCAGAAGCCGCTCTATACCCAACTGGTGGACGGCGCCGTGCTCAAGTCCGGGGTGGTGATCAAGGACAGCAATCTGCTGCGTGACAACCAGAGTGGCGAGCTGATGCTGCCCAACGGTGACACCGGCTTCTACCAGTACATCGATGCCGATGGCCAGTTTGTCGGCAAGGGCATGGCCCCCGGTTTCGTGGTGAGCGTGGGCTGGAAGAACTTCGCCCGCATCATGACAGACCCGGGCATCCAGGGTCCCTTCATGCAGATCTTCGTCTGGACCGTGATCTTCTCCGCCTGTTCGGTCGTCTTCACCCTGGCCATCGGCATGGTGATGGCCTGTCTGGTGCAGTGGGAGCAACTCAGGGGGCGCGGCTTCTACCGGGTCATGCTGATCCTGCCCTATGCGATCCCGGCGTTCATCTCCATCCTGGTGTTCAAGGGCTTGTTCAACCAGAACTTCGGTGAGATCAACCTGTTCCTGGAAGCGGCGTTCGGCATCAAGCCGGACTGGTACACCACCCCCTTCCTGGCCAAGGTGATGATCCTCATCGTCAACACCTGGCTCGGCTACCCCTACATGATGATCCTCTGCATGGGGCTGCTCAAGGCGATCCCGGAGGACCTCTACGAGGCGTCGGCCATGGACGGTGCGGGTCCGGTACAGAACTTCTTCAAGATCACGGTACCGCTGTTGATGAAGCCGCTCACGCCGCTGCTGATCGCATCCTTTGCGTTCAACTTCAACAACTTCGTCCTCATCCAGTTGTTGACCAACGGGGCGCCGGACATCATAGGGGCCAGTACCCCGGCCGGGACCACCGATCTGCTGGTGAACTACACCTACCGGATCGCGTTCCAGGGCTCGGGTGGTCAGGACTACGGTCTGGCCAGTGCCATCGCCACTGCCATCTTCCTGATCGTCGGCGCGCTCGCACTGCTCAACCTGAAATTGTCCAAAGCCGACAAGCAACTGTAAGGAGGCTTCTAAATGGCAATCGTACAACCCAAGTCAGTCAAATACCGGGTGTGGGCAACCCACCTGGTCATGTGGGGCTTCCTGGCGCTGATCATCTTCCCGGTGATCATGGTTATCGCCATCTCGTTTCGTAACGGCAACTTCTCGGTGGGGGAGATCATCCCCTCCGATCCGACCCTGGATCACTGGAAGCTGGCGCTGGGCATGTCCATCACCAACGCCGATGGCAGCATCACGCCGCCACCCTTCCCGGTGCTGACCTGGCTGTGGAACTCCATCAAGATCGCCGGCATCACCGCCGTGATGATAGTGGCGCTGTCGACCACCTGTGCCTATGCGTTTGCCCGCCTGCGGTTCCGTGGCAAGCAGACCATTCTGCAGGGGATGCTGATCTTCCAGATGTTCCCGGCGGTGCTGGCGCTGGTGGCCATCTATGCGCTGTTCAACAAGATTGGTGACTACATCCCCTGGCTGGGTCTCAACACCCACGGCGGCCTGATCCTGGCCTACATGGGCGGCATAGCGCTGCACGTCTGGACCATCAAGGGCTACTTCGAGACCATCGACTCCTCCCTGGAAGAGGCAGCGGCCATCGACGGCGCCACCCCGTGGCAGGCTTTCCGCCTGATCCTGTTGCCCCTGTCGGTGCCCATACTGGCGGTGGTGTTCATCCTGGCCTTCATCGGCACCATCACCGAGGTGCCCGTGGCCTCCATCCTGCTGCAGGATGTGAACAACCTGACCCTGGCGGTCGGTGCCCAGCAATACCTCTATCCACAGAACTATCTGTGGGGTGACTTCGCGGCCGCCGCCGTGCTGTCGGGTCTGCCCATCACAGTGGTGTTCCTGCTGGCTCAGCGCTGGCTGGTGGGTGGCCTCACCGCTGGCGGGGTGAAAGGTTAAGTGTGCTTGCCGCATGTGCCACGCCGCCAACACCAAGGTGTTCCTGCTGATCTATCACAGGGCTGGCTGGTAGGCGGTCTCACCGCCGGTGGCGTCAAAGGTTAAGGTTTGTGGCCGGGGGAGCAGGCTCCCCCCGCCATCACGATTTGCAAAGATTCAAGAGCGGAGCTCGTCATGGCTGAAGTAGTACTCAACAACGTTCGCAAGAACTACGATCCGGCGGTCCACAAGGACACGCTGCGCAACATCAACCTGGCCATCAAGGAAGGGGAGTTCATCGTCTTCGTCGGCCCGTCCGGTTGTGGCAAGTCCACCCTGCTGCGGATGATCGCGGGCCTGGAGGACATCACCAGCGGTGAGCTGACCATCGGCGGCCGCTACATGAACGACGTGCCACCGGTGGAGCGCAACGTGGGCATGGTGTTCCAGTCCTACGCCCTCTACCCGCACATGAACATCTACGAGAACATGGCCTTCGGCCTCAAGCTCAAGAAGATGGACAAGGAGAACATCCACAAGCGGGTGATGCGCGCCGCCGAGATCCTGGGGCTGGAGCCGCTGCTGGACAGAAAGCCCAAGGCGCTCTCCGGTGGCCAGCGCCAGCGGGTGGCCATAGGTCGCTCCATCGTGCAGCAGCCGCAGGTGTTCCTGTTCGACGAACCCTTGTCGAACCTGGATGCCGCGCTGCGGGTCAAGATGCGCATCGAGATCGCCAAGCTGCACAAGGAGCTCAACTCCACCATCATCTACGTGACCCACGATCAGGTGGAGGCCATGACCCTGGCCAACCGCATCGTGGTGCTGAGCCCGCTCAAGGGCGAGGCCGAGACCAACCTGGAGCAGTTCGGCACGCCACTCGATCTCTACCACAACCCGGACAACAAGTTCGTGGCGGGCTTCATCGGCTCTCCCAAGATGAACTTCCTGGCGGGGGAGCTGCAGGAGATAGGCGAGCAGGAGTGTGTGGTTCGGCTGACCTCAGGCGACACCGTGCGTGCCCGGATCGATGCCCGCAGCGGCGCGGTCGGTGACAAGGTCGAGCTGGGGGTGCGCCCCGAGCATCTGGTGACTCTGGATCACGCCCATGCCCACAGCAAGGTGACCGGCATAGTGCAGGTGGCTGAGCATCTGGGGGCCGAGTCCTTCGTCTATATGGACGTGGATGGCCATGACTTCACCGTCAAGGCGCACTCCGACATCGACGTGGCCACCGGCCAGCAGTACAGCGTCGGCATCCCGGCCGAGGCGTGCTACCTGTTCGATGCCAAGGAGCAGGCCTTCCCGCGCACGGCGAAATATATCCGCGCCTGAGGGCGCTCAGGTTTTCCTTGTATTCAATGCCTTTTTGCCGGTCGTCAGACCGGCTTTTTATTGCCCGGCACTCGGCAACCCCGTGGCGAGCGATGGCCTGGCGCTTTCTGCGTCACGGGCTGCGTCCTCTTGCGGTGGGGGAGGCCAGGGCCAACAGGGTCGTGCTACACTGCCGCCCCGTTTGCCGGCAACAGGAGAAAACATGAAACAATTGATGGAGATAGCAGGTCGTCAGCTGGCCTATCTGGACGAGGGCCAGGGCCCGGTCCTGTTGTTTGGCCACAGCTATCTGTGGGACAGTGCCATGTGGGCGCCGCAAGTGGCCGCCCTCAAGGGGCAGTACCGCTGCGTAGTGCCCGAGCTGTGGGGGCACGGTGATTCCGACCCGTTGCCGGAAGGGCCCTGTACCCTGGCGACCCTGGCCCGGGATCACCTGGCCCTGCTCGATGCCCTCGGTGTGGATGAGTTCGTGCTGGTGGGCCTCTCCATCGGTGGCATGTGGGGCGTGGAGCTGGCCAGGCTGGCGCCTATGCGCCTCAAGGGACTGGTGCTGATGGACAGCTTCGTTGGCTGGGAGCCCCAGATCCCCTGCGAGCGCTATCTCGCCATGCTCGCCGCCATCGAGCAGCTTGGCAGCATACCGGCGCCCATCGTGGAGCAGGTGGCGCCGCTGTTCTTCGCCCATCAACCGGATGCGGCGCTGATGGCGGGCTTCAAGGCCCGTCTCGCCAGCTGGCCAGCGGACAAGGTGGCGAGCCTGGTGGCGGTGGGGCGCAGCTTCGTGACCCGCGAGGATCGCATGGAGTGGCTCGAAGAGATCACGGTGCCGAGCCTGGTGATGACCGGCTGTGAGGACAAGGCTCGCCCCGTGCTGGAAGGCTATCTGATGGCCGAGACGCTGGCCTGCCCCTTCAAGGAGATCCCGGCCGCGGGCCATATCTCGACCCTGGAGAATCCCGAGTTCGTCAACCGGGCGCTGGCCGAGTTTCTGGCCAGCCTGTGATGACGGCCCGTCGCTGAGGGCCACAGTAGAAAAGGGAGCCTTGGGCTCCCTTTTTGCTGGCTGACTGTGGGGCCTACCAGATGTAACCCACGGCGAAGCCGGCGTAGAGCTCCCCATCGTGCTGGACTATGGGGCTGTTGGCGACGTCTTTGTCATAGAACTCGTAGTTGGCGGCAAACATGCCGATCCAGTGGGGGCTGAAGCGGTAGCTGGTGATGAGGGCGGCCATGGGGGAGAAGGTGGTGCCGGTGTCCCACTCGGGACGCTGCGCCGTGGCCTCGTTCCCCGAGACTCCGCCAAAGTAGTAGTTCGCCAGCTTGCTGCTGCGGATCATCACCCCCATGCCGGGCATGATGAGCAGCTTGTCCCGCAATATGGGGAAGTCGGCCCACAGCAGCAGCTCCTGGCCGTTGCTGGTCCCGGTGACGTCCGTGCTGAGCCGGGTGCTGAGCAGGGCGTAGGGGGTGATCAGGCTGGCGCCGACGCCCCCTTCCAGCTCCCACTCACGCTCCTCCATGCCCGCCAGCTCGGGGGCATCGTCGGGGTCCAGGTTGCCAAAGCGCACCCTGCCGTAACCGTAGGCGGCGAAGCTGTCATCCTTGTGGAAGTAGTAGCGGGCCCTGTCCCCGAGGAACATGAACTGCTCGCCAAAGTAGATGAAGCCGGGCAGCGCGAGGGCGGTATCGTCCTGGCCCTGATAGCGGGCATTGCCGCCGATGACGGCGCCGCCCAGCACCAGCCCCTTGGGCACCGGGCTGGTCGGACTGTCCTGCACGAAGATATCGAGTGAGCCGAGATCGACCTCGGCCCGGGCGACGGGGGAAAGCAACAGCAAGAGGGAACAGGTGGCGGCAAGCTGACGGATTGGTGTCATCGTCTCTCCAAAGCATGGTGAACAGGTCGTATTGGCCACATCCCTGTGGGGCCTGGCCGAGCATGATAGCGTGCTTTCATCAGCGGCCGATACTGCTCATCACCGGCCTCTGAGGGGCTTGCGTCCTCACTATCATAGCTTGCCGCCGATCGGCTGCGCCGCAAACCTGAGGGAAGATGATCAGGCGACCGGGATGGAGTCGTCCCGCTTGGGCCAGGCATTGAGCACCGCCTTGACCAGGGTCGCGAGCGGAATGGCGAAGAAGATCCCCCAGAAGCCCCACAGGCCGCCGAATACCAGCACGGCGATGATGATGGCGACCGGGTGCAGGTTGACCGCCTCGGAGAACAGCAGGGGCACCAGCAGGTTGCCATCCAGACCCTGTACCACCAGATAGGCCACCATCAGCCAGGCAAAGTCGGGGGTCAGCCCCCACTGGAACAGGGCTACCATGGCGACGGGGATGGTCACCACCGCGACCCCGATGTAGGGGATGAGCGCAGACAGGCCGACCGCCACCGCCAGCAGCACCGAGTAGCGCAGTCCCATCAGGGCGAAGGGGATGTAGGTGGCCACTCCGACGATGAGGATCTCGATCACCTTGCCACGGATGTAGTTGATGATCTGATCGTTCATCTCCACCCAGACCCGGTTGACCAGGGTGCGGTTGCGCGGCAGGAAGCGGCGCAGGCTGCCCATCAGCACCTGCTTGTCCTTGAGCATGAAGAACACCATCAGCGGCACCAGGATGACGTAGATCAGGATGGCGACCACGTTGACCAACGAGCTCAGGGAGGCGCTCACCAGCTGCTCGCCGCCGGTCAGGATGCGTTGGCGGATGTTGTCGATCAGGGTCTCGACCAGGCTGATGTCGACGACGTCGGGGTATTTATCCGGCAGCCCACGCACATAGTCCTGGGCGTGGGCCAGCATGGCGGGCGCCTCCTTGGCCAGGTTGATGCCCTGGCTCACCAGGGTCGGGATCAACCCCAGCAGGGCCATGGTGGTCAGCGCGACAAACAGCAACAGCACCAGGCTGGTGGCCAGGGTGCGGGAGAGCCCGGCCCGTTGCAGCCGGATCACCGGCCACTCCAGCAGATAGGCCATCACCAGCGCCACCAGCAGCGGCGCCAGCAGATCGCCGAACAGCCAGAGCACGGCGAAGCAGAACACCAGCAGCAGGAACAGGGTGACGGCAGCCGGATCGGAAAAACGGGTCTGATACCAGCGCTTCAAGACTTCTAACATCGGAGCTTCCTTACATTACTGGGGTCATGACGACGGCATGACCCCGACGACTAGCTGCAAAGAGAGGCAGGCTTCGGACTCCTGCAGTTGCAGAACCTGATGGCCCTGGCGACGCAGCCAGGCCGGTATGTCCTGTCTTGAGCCGGGATCTCCCAGCAGGATGTGCAGGGATTGACCGGGTTGGGCGCGGCGCAGCCAGAGCTTGAGCCGGATGAGGGGCTCGGGACAACGCCAAGGGGTCAGGTCGAGCTGTTCCCATTGCTGTTCCATATTAAGGGGAGGCTCCATCGCGCGCAGTGGCCGCCATTATGGCCGTGATACCAGTATGAAACAACGCTTGTGAGCCTTGATAGGCAAGGGTATTCTGCCAGAGCCCTTTCCGATGGAGATAGAGATAACGTGGCCCGTTTTTCCCCCTTGATGGCATCGCTTCCCATGCTGGTTTCCCTGATGGGGGCCACCTTCCATGCCCAGGCGAGCAACCAGCTGCCCGACATCGGTACCGCCGGAGTTGCAGCCCTGCCCATCGAGCAGGAAGTGCGCTATGGCAATGCCTTCATGCGTTTCGCCAGGGCCGGTCTGCCCATCATCGACGATCCCGTGCTGAGCGAGTACATCGATGATCTCGGTCAGCGCCTGCTCACCAACGCCGATGGGGTACGTTTCCCGTTTACCTTCTTCCTCATCAACGATCCCAGCATCAACGCGGCCGCCTTCCTGGGGGGCCGGGTCAAGGTGCACACCGGGCTGTTCCTCTACGCCGACAGCGAGAGCGAGCTCGCCTCGGTGCTGGCCCACGAAATCACCCACGTGACCCAGCGCCACATCGCCCGTTACATGGAGGCGCAGGCCAGCAGCTCGGCCATGACCCTGGCCGGTCTGGTGGGCTCCATCGCACTCGCGGTGATCAACCCCACCGCCGGTATCGCCGCCCTGCAGGCGACGCTCGGCCTGTCGATGCAGTCGGCCATCAACTACACCCGCGACAACGAATACGAAGCGGACCGGATCGGCATGAAGACCCTGTATGACGCCGGTTTCGATCCCATGGGCATGGCCACCTTCTTCCAGAAGCTGGCGGCCGAGTACCGCTACGCCAGCAAGCCGCCTGAGATGCTGCTCACTCACCCGCTGCCCGAGACCCGGATCAGCGAGGCCCGCTCCCGCGCCAGCAGCTATGGGCTACGGACCCTGCCGCCGAGCCTCGACTTCTGGCTGGCCAAGGTGCGCATCCAGGTGCGCTATGGCACCGAGAGCCCGCAGGGGCTGCTCACCTACTTCGACAGCCGGTTGCAGAAGGGGGATTATCCCCTCAAGGATGCCGCCCTCTACGGCAAGGCGCTGGTGCTGTTGCAGCTCAAGCGCACCGACGAGGCCGATGCCCTGATGCAGCAGTTGGCGGCGCGCCATCCAGAAGATCTGTTCATGGTGGATGCCCTGACCGACATCGATCTCGCCAAGGGGCGCAGTGCCCAGGCCATCGCCCGGCTGGAGCGGTTCCGCACCCGCATGCCGGACAACGAGGTGGTGGTGGTTAACCTCGGCAACGCCTATCTGGAGGCGGGGAACTACAAGAAGTCCATCGCCATCCTGGATCCCTATGCCCGCGAGCACGAGGAGAACAGCCTGGCCTGGAGCCTGCTGTCCGATGCCTATCGCAAGGCCGGACGGATGACGGACTTGCACATGGCCAGGGCGGAGACGCTCTCCCTGCGCGGGGATTATCAGGCCGCCATCGACGAGCTGATCGTGGCCCGTGGCACCACCAGCGACAAGCTGACCCTGGCCCGCATCGAGGCCCGCATCACCCAGCTGGAGCGGGCGAAGAAGGATCTGGACAGCCTGAAGGGCTGATACGCCAGGGGATAGCACAATGAAACGGGGTGCGCCTGCGAGGGTGCGCCCCGTTCTCTTTCTGGTCAGCCTCCCTCGATGAGACAAGCGCTGAGCCGCTATCGGGCTCTCGTCGCCCAGGCGTTGAGGGCGGCGAGCTTGGTTTCGTCGAGCTCCCCCTGCAGGGTCTCTTGCAACTTGCCTGCTTCATCGAGCAGATAGCTGGTGGGCAGCGCGCTTGGACGGGGGAAGGGCAGGCTGGCTTCATCCAGGGGGATCATCAGGGGCACGGCAATCCGGTAGCGTTGGGCCAGCTCGGTCAGCTCGGCGGGGGAGGCCGGATCATAGTTGATGGCGATGACCCTGATCCTGCCCTCCCGCTGCAGCGCCGCGAGCAGCGGCATCTCCCGCAGGCAGGGGGCGCACCAGGGGGCGAAGTAGTTGACCAGCAGCGGCTTGCCGGCGAATTCGGCCAGTGCAACCTGCTTGCCAGCGACATCGGTGAAGCCGGGGGGCGGCGAACAGGCCCCCAGCAGAGTGGCCACAAACAGCCAACAAATTCGTTTCATTTCCAGTCCCCTTGCGCTTACCCTGTGCATCCGTTTCCCCTACAATAGCGCCGTTTCTTGTCCCATCTTGCGTTCAATCAGGGAGTTACCATGAGTGAGACCCAAATTTACCACAATCCGCGCTGCTCCAAGAGCCGTGAAACCCTGGCCCTGCTGGAGCAGCACGGGATCGCCCCTGAGGTGGTGCTCTATCTGGAACAGGCGCCGAGCGAGGCACAAATTCGGACCCTGCTGGCGCAGCTCGGGTTCGACGATCCCCGCCAGCTGATGCGCACCAAGGAAGATCTCTATCGGGAGCTGGAGCTCGGTTCGCAGAGCGGCGATGCGCTGATCCACGCCATGCATCAGCACCCCAAGCTCATCGAGCGCCCCATTGTCATCCGCGATGGCAAGGCCCGCATCGGTCGCCCGCCGGAGCAGGTGCTGGAGATCCTCAAGTGACCACTCGCTTCGCCCGCCTGCTGACCCTGGTCGGCTTCTTCGGCCTGCTGGCCTGGGTCATCCTGTGGCACCTGTGGCTCTCGCCCCACCCTGGGCTCAACCCCTGGCTGCTGCCGGTGATCTGGACCGTGCCGCTGCTGTTCCCGCTCAAGGGCATAGCGCAGGGCAACCCTTATACCCATGCCTGGGGCAACTTCGTGCTGATGCCCTATTTCCTCCATGCCCTGACCCTGATCACCACGGACGAGGGGGAGCGCGCGCTGGCGGTGGTGGAGTTGGTGTTCACTACGCTCGCCTTCGTCGGCACCATCTACTACGCCCGCCTGCGCGGTCGTGAGCTGGGCCTCAGCATTCGCAAGAAGAAGGATCAGGCCGAATAGGCCAGCTTCAGCCCTGACAAGACGCCCCGCATGGGGCGTTTTTTTATGCCGGCGCGCCGTGGCGACGGGCCGTCAGCTGATGCTCGCTGAACAGGATCAGCTCGGGGTAGAAGCGCAGGAAGCCCTGCTCGCAGGCTCGCCACTTGGCCTCATCCAGGGTGCTGAGCGCCTCCCCCAGTGGCAGCGGGCGGCGCAGCCGATGGCCGATGCCGTTGAGGGCACGGGTCAGCCCCTCTTTGCTGTGGTAAGAAGCGATCCAGTTCTGCTCCGCCATCCGGCGCAGGGGCAGGGGCAGGCCGTCCGGCAGCAGGACGTGATCCGCCAGCAGTTGGCCATAGCTCTCGCTCAGGAAGCGGGGCAGGGGCTCTGCGGTAAATTGCGGCCAGTGCCGGCAGAGCCAGTGGTCATAGAGCATGTCGACCAGGATGCCGCCAAAGCGGCGCCAGGGTGCCTCGAAGCGGCCGACGGCGGCCCTGTGCTCGGGATGCGCGTCGGTGAAGGCATCTATCTTGCGATGCAGCCAGATCCCTTCGTCAAAGGCGGGACCCAGGGCACTGGGCAGCGGTCCCTTGACGAAGTCCCCCATCAGATTGCCGGTGAGGGAGCTGTGGGTGTGGGCGGCCAGATGCAGGTGAGCCAGATAGTTCATGGGGGCGGGCGTTGACCGTGGCTGAGGGTGACTGTGGCTGAGCCTAGCGGATCTGCCGGCCCTTGCCTATGGCATAGAGCTGGCAGATCCGCCGGCGCAGGGAGGGGCCGTGGCCGGCCCGGCTCAGATGGCGAGGAAGGCCAGTATCAGGATGGGGCCGAGCAGGCTCAGGATGAAGCCGGAGACGATGGCCACCGGCACGACCTGGATGCCGCCGGACTTCTGGATCACCGGCAGGGTGAAGTCCAGCGCGGTGGCGCCGCCATAGCCGATGGCGGCGGAGGGGTGACGGCGCATCAGCATGGGAATGATGAGGATGGCGATGAGTTCACGCCCCAGATCGTTGATGAAGGCGGCGGAGCCGAGCACAGGGCCCAGCTTGTCGGCCACCAGGATGCCCGACAGCGAATACCAGCCGAAGCTGGAGGCCAGCGCCAGGGCATGGCTGAACGGCATGTCGAGCAACTGGGCCGCCAGCAGGCTGCCGAGCCAGCTGCTGAGGATGACGGTGGCGGCTATCTTCATGCCCCAGGGGTTGAGCAGGATCTGGCGCAGCCGCATGCCGGAGTTGCGCATCTGGATGCCGATGAGCAGCAGCAACAGCATCAGGGCCCACTCGCTCCACTTGTCGATGGGCAGGGCACGCAAGTCCACCAGCAGCCCCAGCAGCACGCCGCCGAGCACCACGAAGCAGAGCTGTAGGGACTCCCACAGCAGATGCAGCTTGCTCGGCATCCTGGCATCGGGTGCCTCGTGGGTCGGCGGGCTGCGCTTGTCCAGCCACCAGAGCGCCAGCAAGTTGCAGGCGGTGATGGCGGCCAGCATCACCCCGGCCACCTTGAAGATCACCGCCAGGTTGCTGCCGAGGTTCTCCACATAGGCCAGCCCCAGCCCCATCAGAAACAGGATGAGGTAGACCATCTTGCCGAGGGACTGATTGATCAGCTTGATGAGCCGGGTGGAAGATAGGGGGACAAGATAGCCAATCACCAGCGGCAGCAGGATCAGCAACACATTCAGCAACATTGGGGCCTCGGTCACAAAACTGGGAAAACGACACATTACCACTACTTATTGGCCAAGAGTCATATATCCATGAGTTTGTATGTTTCATTCGGCCCTTTTTTTATCGGATTGTTACCTTTTCATTGCAAACCCCCCTTCCCCAAGTGCCCTGACCTCGGCTCGTCATCGCCAATGAAATCAATTCCATTTCGAAAAAAGTGCGTTTTGTTCGACTGAACAGGGATGAATAAAGTGACTCTGAACGGCTTCTGACTGAAATGGCTGAATCTTCTTGCCACTGGTGCGTTCCGGGTATAAAAAGGCGGTATCTCAGAGGTGGCGCAAAGCGGATTTTATGCAGACAAAGTGCTGAAAAATACCGTCAAGGCCAATAAAAATACAGATAAACCACTAAATACCTCGGTTCTGTATTGTTTTTTAACTACCTGAATGATATTTTCGCTGAAGGTTGCCATCGGTTAACTTTTTGTTAAATTTGCGATGGTGGAGTCGCGCCGTAGCGGCGTCTAGGGACAGACAAGGTTGTAATGGATGAGCGACGTTGCCGCACTGGAAGTTCGTGAACTGCACAAATATTTTGGCACCCACGAAGTGCTCAAGGGCATCGACATGACGGCCCACAAGGGGGACGTGATCTCCCTGATCGGCTCCTCCGGCTCGGGGAAGTCGACCTTTCTGCGCTGTATCAATCTGCTGGAGACCCCCTCTTCCGGCACCGTATCACTCCATGGCGAGCTGATTCGCATGAAAGCCAACCGGGCCGGCGAGCGGCTGCCGGAGGATATGCGCCAGGTCGAGCGTATTCGCAGCCGGCTGGCCATGGTGTTTCAAAGCTTCAATCTCTGGTCGCACATGACCATCATGCAGAACATCATCGAGGTGCCTATCCAGGTGCTGAAGGTGCCCCGTGCCGAGGCCATCGCCAAGGCGGAGCAGTTGCTCAACCGGGTCGGCCTGTGGGAGCGGCGTGACTATTATCCCGGTCACCTCTCCGGCGGCCAGCAGCAGCGTGCGGCCATCGCCCGCGCCCTGGCGGTGGAGCCCGAGGTGATGCTGTTTGACGAGCCCACCTCGGCGCTGGATCCCGAACTGGTGGGAGAGGTGCTCGGCCTGATGCGCGAGCTGGCCGAAGAGGGTCGCACCATGCTGGTGGTCACTCACGAGATGTCGTTTGCCCGCGACGTGTCGAACAAGGTGATGTTCCTGCACCAAGGCAGGGTGGAGGAGGAGGGCAATCCCAAGGAGATCTTCGCCCATCCCAAGTCGGAACGATTCAAGCAATTCATCTCCTCCATCTATTGATGGGCGGGATTTCATTATTCAACAATCTTCGTTTTCAACGATCGACGTGTTTATCAAGGAGAGATACATGAACAAGCTGATGCTGGCGACCGCCGTGGTGACTGCTCTGTGTTCCGGCAGCCTGATGGCCAAGGAGTGGAAAGAGGTGCGGATCGGGGTGGAAGGGGCCTATCCTCCCTTCTCCTGGACCGAGCCAAGTGGCGAGGTGAAAGGTTTCGACATCGACATCGCCAACGCCCTGTGTGAAGAGATGAAGGTGAAGTGTACCCTGATCAAGCAGGACTGGGACGGTATCATCCCGGCGCTGCTGTCACGCAAGTATGACGCCATCATCGCCACCATGGACATCACCGAAGAGCGCAAGAAGAAGGTGGACTTCACCCAGAAGTACCAGCACATTCCGGCCCGCTTCGCCGCCAAGAAAGGCACCGAAGTGCAGCTCGACAAGGCCTTCATGGACGGCAAGACAGTCGCCGTACAGCGCGCCACCTCCATGGACACCTACATCACCGACAACTTCCCCAACGCCACCATCAAGCGCTACGGCACCGCAGACGAGGCCTATCTCGATCTGAAATCCGGCCGGGTTGACTATGTGATGGCCGACTCCGCCGCCATCAGCGACGGTCTGCTGAAGAAGGAAGGGGGCGATGCCTTCGAGTTCGTCGGCCCGAAACTGACCGATCCCAAGTGGTTTGGCGAGGGTGCCGGCATCGCGGTACGCAAGGCTGACAAGGATCTGAAAGATAAATTCAACGCCGCCATCCTGGCCCTGCGTGCCAACGGCAAGTACAAGGCGATCAACGACAAGTACTTCGACTTCGACGTCTACGGCGAGTAAGAACGCCGTCTGCGACGGATCAGGATGAGACGCTCACGGCGAGTCATCCAGACAGTTTGATCCCCGTCTGTAGTCTTCGGGCCCGTGGCCTCCCCAGGGGAGTTTACGGGCCCGCTCAGTTGCAATGGAGCTGCATGTGGTCGATTTGAAAGGATATGGAGCCTCTGCTTGGGAAGGGCGAGCCCACTCAATTAGTTGCGATGGAGCTGCATATGTTTGATTTGAAAGGATATGAAACCTCCCTGCTGGAGGGCGCCTGGGTCACGCTGGAGGTGGGGCTGGCCTCACTGCTGCTGGCCCTGCTGCTCGGCATGCTGGGGGCGCTGGCCAAGCTCTCCCCCTACAAGTGGGCGCGCGGCATCGCCACCGGCTACACCACCGTCATTCGCGGCATCCCCGATCTGGTGCTGATGATGCTGCTGTTCTTTGGCGGCCAGGTGCTGATCAACAACCTCTGTACCTGGGTCAACGAGACCTACAACAACTACCTGCTGGAGAGCAATCCGAACCAGGAGTGGGTCTCCCTGCTGCCCGATTACATCGACATCAGCCCCTTCGCGGCCGGGGTGGCCACCATCGGCTTCATCTTCGGCGCCTACATGACTGAGACCTTCCGCGGCGCCATCCTGGCGGTGGACAAGGGCGAGCTGGAGGCGGCCCGCGCCTTTGGCATGCGCGCTAGCCAGGTGTTTGTGCGGATCCTGTTCCCCCAGATGATGCGCCACGCCCTGCCGGGCTTTGGCAACAACTGGCTGGTGCTGCTCAAGACCACGGCGCTGGTCTCCATCATCGGGCTCGATGACATGGTGCGCAAGGCGTCCCTGGCGGCGGGCTCGACCCAGCAGCCATTCACCTTCTACATGGCGGTGGCCCTGATCTTCCTGATCTTCACTGCGGTCTCCACCTCGGCGCTCAAGTGGGCCGAGCGTCACTATGCGATAAAGACGAGGTAAGCCATGGATTTCTCCATCATTCTCGATGAGTGGCCCACCTACTGGCAGGGCCTATACACCACCATACTGCTAGTGGCGGCGTCCCTCGCGTTGGGTCTGGCGCTGGCGGTGCCCATGGGCATCTTGCGCAACAGTCACAACTGGCTGATCAAGGGGCCGATCTGGGCCTATATCTACTTCTTCCGCGGTACCCCGCTGCTGGTGCAGCTGTTCATCATCTACTACGGCGCCGCCCAGTGGGAGTGGTTGAAGAACAGCGTCGCCTGGGAGCTGTTCTCCGAGGCCTGGTTCTGTGCCCTGCTGGCGTTCACCCTCAACACCGGCGCCTACACCGCCGAGATAGTGCGCGGCGCCGTGCTCAACATGCCCAAGGGGCAGATCGAGGCGGCCAACGCCTTCGGCATGACCCGCTGGCAGACCCTCACCCGCATCATATTGCCGAACTCGTTCCGCCGTGCGCTGCCCGCCTATAGCAACGAGGTGATCTTCATGCTACAGGGTTCGGCGGTGGCGGGCATCATCACCATCGTCGACCTGACCGGCGCCGCGCGGATCATCAACTCCCGCTACTACAGCCCGTTCGAGGCGTTCCTGACCGCAGGCCTGCTCTACATGCTGCTGACCTTCGTCATCGTCTGGCTGTTCAAGAAGTGGGAGACCCGCTGGCACGCCCACCTGCGACCCCGCTCCGTGTAACGACAATAAAAAAGCCCGCAGCTGCGGGCTTTTTTGTGGGTCTCATATTTCATAAGGGGTCAGCGCCCCAGATATTCCCGATCGAAGAAGGTGTTGACCCAGTGGGGGCGGTAGACCGCGAGCAGGGTCATGGCCATGCCGTTGAGCAGGGCCTCGGGGAAGAGCAGCAGTGGCCAGATGGAGAGATAGTCGGCGCCTATCACCTGCCAGCTGTAGCGCGCATCCAGCCCCATCCACAGGGCGCTGGCGATCATCTTGACCGTGATGCTGAGGGCGCCGCCGAGGAAGGCGGCCACGAACAGGTAGACGAACAGGTGGCGGGGCAGCCAGGCCCAGCTCGCCAGAAACAGCAACCAGCTAGTAGCGACCGGCAGGCCTATGCCAATCAGCGCCTGCCAGCCCAGCTCGGCCAGATCGGTGATGCCAAAGTAGCCGAGGATCAGCAGGGTGAGGCAGGGGGCAAGCAGGGCGAGGCGCCAACCCAGCAGCAGGGTCAGGCTGGTGAGGCCGAGAAAATGGATCTCCAGCCCCTCATGCAGGCCGGCTCGCAGGGTCCAGAGTGGCACCAGGGCGATGGCACCGCCCAGACAGAGGTGTTGGTAGAGGGGGTTGTCATGCAGGGTGCGCAGCAGGGAGCCCCGCAGGCTGAAGATGAGCAGCACCAACCAGAGCAAGAGGGCGGCGACTTGTCCTTCAGTCATGGCATCTTCCTTGGCATCTAATCCTCAGCGGATGAACGAAAGACGAGCGTATCGACAGGATGGCCCGGGTGAAGAAAAGGGCTGCCCCTTCCGAGTCAGCCCTTTGTCATCAGTATTTAACGTTGGGGTGGTACTTGCCTAGGATGCCCTGGACTCTGTCCATGGTCTCCTTGCTGGGGGGTCTGATCCCGGTCAGATCATAGTGATCACCCAGCACGTCCCACTTGTGTTTGCCGAGTTCATGGTAGGGCAGCAGCTCTACCTTCTCGACACAGTCCCCCAGCTTGGCGATGAACTGGCCGAGGCCTTCGGCGCTCTCGTCATCGTCGGACCAGCTGGGCACCACCACGTAGCGGATCCACATGTTCTGGCCCCTTGCCGCCAGATAGCGGGCAAACTCCAGGGTATATTTGTTGCTGACGTGGGTGAGCGGGATATGCTTGTCGTCGTTGATCTGCTTGATATCGAGCAGCACCAGATCGGTGTTGTCGAGTACCCGATCGAGCAGCTCGTCGTAATGGCGCACGAAGCCGTTGGTATCGAGGCAGGTGTGGATCCCCTGCGCCTTGCAGGCGGCAAACAGCTCGGCGATGAACTCTTGCTGCAGCATGGCTTCCCCACCGGAGGCCGTGACGCCGCCGCCGGAGGCATTCATGAAGTGGCGATAGCTGGTGAGATCGCTCATCAACTCGGGCACAGTGACCTCGCGGCCGCCCTGGGTGTCCCAGGTATCCCGGTTATGGCAATACTTGCAGCGCATCAGGCAGCCCTGCATGAACACGATAAATCGGATGCCGGGGCCGTCGACCGTGCCGCAGGTCTCAACGGAATGGATCCGGCCAATAACATCTGTACTGCTGGCATCGCTGGCGGCAGGGCTCCGGTGCGTGCTTCCGCAACTCTCGGCAGAGCCGCTGGTTTCAACGGCAGGGATCCGGTTTATGACTGACATAGACGACTCCAATGATTCGAGCAGGCCGTTATTTTATTACATAAAGCCCTATAAATCCTACATGTTTAGCCCGGGGATGGGGCCCCCAGCAACCGTTCGAGCGCCTTGACTGTGAGCGGGCGACTGGTCAGGAAGCCTTGGTAGTGCTGGCAGCCCAGCTGCTTGAGCACCTTGAGCTGCTCCTCATCTTCCACCCCTTCGGCGGTCACCGTAAAGCGAAATACCTGGGCGAGATCCAGGATCGCCTTGACGATGGCCCTGTCCTGTTCGCTGTGGACCAGCGTCTGGATGAAGCTTCTATCCAGTTTGACCTCGTCGGCCGGCAAATCGCGCAAATAAGCGAGGGATGAATAGCCGGTGCCGAAGTCATCGATGGAGATCAGGAGGCCGATGGCCTTGAGCTGGCGGATCTTGGCGATGCTCTCCAGCCGGTTTTCCAGCACCACGGACTCGGTCACCTCCAGCAGCAGGCGGGAGGGAGGCACCCCGGTATCACGCAGAATGTACTCCACCTGCTGCACGAAACCGGCGGTGTGGAACTGGCGGGCGCTGACGTTGACCGACAGATGGGGGATGACCAGACCTTGGTTGAGCCAGAAACTGTACTGGGCACAGGCGGTCTTCATCACCCAGTAGCCTATCTCCTGGATGAGACTGGTCTCCTCGGCGATGGGGATGAACTCACCGGGGGGTACCATGGTACCGTCGCTCTTCTGCCAGCGCAGCAGGGCCTCTGCGCCGGAGAGGGTGCCGTTGTCGACCCGGTACTGGGGCTGATAGTGCAACGCCAGCTCGTTGTTGCGCAGGGCGTCGCGCAACTGGTTGTTCAGGGAGAGCTTGTTCTTCTCTTTCTCGGCCATGGCCTCGCTGAAGAAGACATAGCTGCCCTGGCCAGAGCGTTTGGCCATGTGGGAGGCGGTATCGGCCTGCTGCATCAGGACCATATGATCCTTGTCTTCGTCACAGAAGAGGCTGATCCCCACCGAGGCGCTGCAGTGCAGCTTGTGATCGTCGATATCGAACGGGTTGCGGAACATCCCCATCAACTCGCGGGCGAAGTGCTCCGCCAGGATCTTGGCGGTGACATAGCCCTGGCCCAGGGCCGTGAACAGCAGCGCGAACTCGTCGCCCGAGGTGCGGGCCAGCACCAGATTGTCCTGCGGCAGGGACTTGAGCCGCTCCACCACGGCCCGCAGCAGCAGATCGCCGCAGGCATGGCCGAGGGAGTCGTTGATCGACTTGAAGTTGTCGAGATCCAGCAGCAGCAGGGCACCCCACTGCCCGCTCGGGGCGAGCAGGGTGCGCTGCAGGATGTCGTTCAGGCTGCGCCTGTTGTAGAGGCCGGACAGATCATCGTAATAGGCGAGCTGCTCGATGTGGCGGGCCGCCTCTTTTTCCTCGGTGATGTCGTAGAAGCTGCAGACGAAATGGGAGATGCCGCCGGCCCCATCCTTGACCACGCTCACCATGAGCCGCACCGGGAAGAGGTGGCCGCTCTTGTGCAGGCATTGCTCCTCGCCCAGCCAGAACTCCTGCCTGAGCACGGCCGAGATGACCTCGTCCCTCAGGCTGTCGCCATAGTAGGTGGGTCGCAGCGACTCGAAGTGAAGGCCGATCATCTCATCGTCCCGAAAGCCGGTGATGCGGGTGAAGGAGGCATTGACCTTGAGGATGATGCCGTTGTCATCCATCACCAGCAAGCCATCGTGGGTATTGAAGGCCACCTCCGCCAGGCGCAAGGCATCGTCACTGGCGAGGCGCTGCAGCTCGATGGCCGCCCGTTCGCGCTGGCTGTTGAGGGCATCGAGCAGGGGCATGGGGTCGGCAAGGGGGGCGTCGAGCAACAGGGTGAGCTGGCCAAGCGGAGAGGCCGATCCGATGGCCAGGGGGATGCCGACGTAGGCCTTGGCCTCGGTCTTCAGCAGGCGTGTCGCCTGCGGGTAGCGCAGGGGCAGGTCTTCCACATAGAGCGCCTGGCCATGGAGGAACAGATCCTGGCCTGGCCCCAGGTTGATATTGACCGGCCTGCGGGAGACGAAGGCGCCATCCTTGTGCACGCAGTGCGGGATCAGCCAAAGCTCCTGCCCCCTCGGCTGATATTCACCGAGCCAGCCGATGCGGGCCCCGCTGGTGGCCATGGCCCAGCCGATCAGGGCGCGGCAGTAGTCGTGGCCGGTCTTGCTGGCCAGCTCGGCGGGCAGTGACAGGGAGGGCTCAGGCTCGGCCTGTGCCGGTTGCCAGTGGCCCAGCAGCTGGGCACAGTGGCGCACCAGTTGCAGCACCTCCTCACCGAGCTGGGTCGTCTCGGCATATTCGAGGCTGAGTACCCCGATGAGTTTCTCCTGCTCCAGCAGGGCGCCATCCAGGCGGGAGCTGACCTGGGTATCGGCCAGGTAATAGTGCTGGCTCAGCATGGGCTGATGGGCCGCCTCCGAGAAACTCAAGGCGCCGCGGGTGCGCAGGGCCCGGATATAGCGGCTATCCCCGCGGATGGCACCGAGAGAATCAACCCCCAGGCTGAACACCGGGCTCAGTTGCTCGCTGCCGAGCGGGCCGTTGGCCTGGTAGTGCCAGAGGATCAGTCGATCGGCGCCAAGGCATTCTTTGAGGCTTTCCAGCATGGCCGCATATTGCTGCTGGCTGGCCATCTGGCTCAGCCGTGGCAACTGCAACGCCAGATTGGCGGCACTCTCATTGCGCTGGGTCTGCAGGCAGATGAGCCAGAAGGCGTCCTGTTCATGGGAAAGTGAAATGTGCCACTGCTGATCGGCGAAGCGCACCAGCAATTTGCCACCCTGGCCGCTGGCGAGCCGTTGCTCGACGGGCAGGCGCAGGGCATCCGGCAACTGGCTTGGCCAGGCGCTCCTGGGCTCATCCAGCCAGTGGAGCGGGGTCTGCATCACATCGGTCAGGGCGACCAGCCGTTGGCTGCGGGTGTCCAGGCGAAAAAACAGCGGTGCCTGGCTGGCAGAGGGGAGGGGACTGAGCGCGGTAGACGACATGAACTGGCACTATCCTGTTGAACAACTGTCGGAGGGCAAGAATACTGCAAAACCGGCCCAAACGAAATTTCACGCCATCAGAAACCCACCCCCTTGTGTTCGCCCAATCTGATGACGGATTAAAGGTTTCCAATGGAAGCCCCACAGGCATTAGCCCCTTAGTGCCTTCTCCACCCTGCTGGCGCGTGAAATCAAGCGTAAGAACACTGCCACTGCCACCGCGACCGAACAGATCGCCGTGAGCTGAGGCGAGGGGCACGGGGCGAGCGGTTGGCCCCAAGCCACCTGAAATGAGAGAGGGGAGCCATTGGCTCCCCTCTTTTTTATGTTTTCGAACGCCCGGCGAGAGGCACTATTCGTGGCACTACTGGCCGAGTTGCTTGCGAATGTGATGCTGCAGGACCGCCAGCATGCTGGCGCCGGACAGGCCGATCATCAGGGCGCCGTTGACCGCTTCCAGCGGGCCAAGCAGCTTCCACTGTGCGCTCATGACGATGTCGCCATAGCCCAGGGTGGCAAAGTTGACACCGGAGTGATAGATGGCCTCCTGCAGGGTGGCAAACTCCCCCAGCCACAGGAACAGGGCGCCCCAGAGCGTGATCTGCAGCAGGTTGCCCGTCAGCACTATGATGATGATGCCAAACAGGGCCAACACCCCGGCCAGCACCCCTTCCCTTTCATGGAAGTGATTGATATAGAAGCGAATGCCCCCGACGGACACCGCGGACTGCAGCAGCATATTGGCCAGGATCACGGGGAGGCCGACCAGCAAAATAGATAACATATCACTCTCCTATCTGTGTTTCTGCCGCCGGTCGGCCAACGGGCCACCAGCGCTCCAGGGTCACGATGCACAACCAGCCATAACCGGCCACCAGCAGATACAGGCCGCACCGCATCGCGGCCGCCAGCCAGACGTCTTTACCGGTCGCACTGTCTTCGATGGCCGGACCAAACAGGATCAGCGCCGTGATCCAGGCATTGCTCCAGAACGAGGGCGGGAAGCGACCCGGCACCAGCCGCACCAGGCGCCTGGCCAGCCAGAGGGTCATCAGGCCCAGCATCAGCACCAGCATCAGCAGGGAGGGCCAGATGCTGAGCCCTATCCAGAGCACAAAGGCCAGCAGGGCACCCATCAGGGTCGACAGCACCAGCTCCTTGCCCGCGTGTTTGGCATTGATTGAGGTGCTCTGCTGCGCCAGCGCCACCGTCTTCATCACGGCGGGAATGTAGAAGGCCGGGTTGCCGAGTGCCAGCAGCCAGACCGGCAGCACTATCACCACGGCTCGCATCGCCAGCCGGGTTGGCTGCTCCGGGCGAGAGGGGGCCTTGCCCGCCACGGCGGCCGTGGGCTGAGGAGGGAACAGCGCATGGCTCAGCAGATTGACCAGGGTACCGATCAGTATCCCCACTCCCATCATCTGAGCGATGGAGATGGCCAGCGTCTGCTCGATGAGGCCCGCCACCGGGATCACGGTGATGGCCATGATGAGCAGCATGGCGGATGCCCCCTTGCCGGCCATCGACTGTTGCATCAGCAGATAGAGCAGCAGGGTAATGAGCAGCACGGCCGCCAGGGCATAGTGGGTCAGCAGGGGGACCAGCAAGACGCCGCCGACCATGATGGCCAGCAGCATGAGGCCCCCGACCAGCCCCTTGCGCAGGGCGAGCGGCTCCCCCGGGCGGCACAGCACCACCCAGGCCATGATGCAGCCAAGGTGTGGCATGGGCAGGGCCAGCCCATAGCAGATCAGGGTGGCGAGCGCGATGCCAACACCAATCCTGAGTACCGCACGATCTCCGTTATGCATAGGGCTCATCAGTACAGGAAGGAGCAGAGGCTCATCAGGCGAATGTAGAGGGCGCCCAACAGGTTCATCAGCCCGCCCTCATCCGCATAGACCAGCACGTCGGCCTGACCGCCGACCCGCAGCGCGGCAACCGGCGGCAGATCGTCTTCGGTGAAGGCGACCTTGACCGGGAAGCGCTGGGCCTGGCGCAGCCAGTCACGGTTGTTGTCCACCGTCGGCAGCGACCCCGCCGGCTGACTCTGACCATCACCCACCCCGTAGCCGATGCTGCGCACCTTGCCCTTGAAGATGCGGCCGGGCAGGCTGTCGAGCAGGATGGCGACCTCATCGTCAGGCTGAATGTTGGCCAGGTTGTTCTCGGTCAGATCGGCGGAGATCCAGACGTCGTGGATGGCGATCAGGGTCATGGCCGGTGCGCCGGCGCCGATGAACTGGCCGACGTCGGTACTCAGGTCAGTGATGAGGCCGCTGCCGGGCGCCACCACCAGGGTATTCTTCCGATCCAGCTCCGCCTTGTGCACCGCCGAGCGGGCGCTGAGCAACTGGGAGTTGTTCTCGCCGTTCACCCCTGCGGCCTCGATGGCGCGGCGCACATCGGCCTCGGCCGCGGCCACCTGGCTCTTGGCCGTCTCGCGGGTGGCCTGGGCGACCTCGAGTCGGCGGACCGAGATGGCACCCGGATCTTCCCGATAGAGGCGCTCCTGGCGATCGGCATCCTTGGCCGCATTGTCATAGGCGGCGCGCATGGCCTGCAGGCTTGCCTCTGCGGCCTTGATGCCTTCACCGCTCGCCTTGACGCTGCTGAGCACCGTCTGGTAGTCGGAGCGCGCCTTGGCGAGGGCGATGTCGTAGGGTTCGGGATCGATCTCGAACAGGGAGGCCCCTGCCGACACGTCCTGATTGTCCTTCACATAGACCTGGCGGATCTGGCCCGATACCTCGGCGGCGACGGGGACCACGAAGGCCTGCACCCTGGCCTGGGAGCTGTAGGGCGTCAACCGATCGGCCAGCAGATACCAGATCAACAGGAGGACGATCAGCCCAAGCAGCCCCAGGGTGGAGCGGCGGCTGGCCTGGCCGGGGGAAGCGGAACTGTCAGTCATTCTATTTTACCTTCTGAGCCGTGGGCTGGGGCTGAGTTGCATCGAGCAGGGGCGCCCAATCTGAGTTGGTCCTGAACTGGGCATCGACTTCTGGCGTCACCAGGGGACGCTGTCGCCCCTGTTCCCATCCGCCACCCAGTGCCTTGTAGAGAGTGATGAGATCGCGCATCCGGGCGCCGCGGCTGTTGACCAGCCGTTCCTGCTGGTTGAACAGGGCGCGCTGGGAATCGAGTACCCGCTGGAAGTCGGCCATCCCTTCGCGGTACTGGGTGTTGGCGATATCCAGAGAGCGGCGAGCCGCCGCGCCGGTTTGGCCCAACAGCTCGATCTCATCCTGGCCGTTGGCATAGGCCACGGCGGAGTCGTCCACCTCGCGGGCCGCCCGGAACACGGTGTCGCGGTAGCGTTCGTGCAGTTGCTGGAAGCGGGCATCTTGCACCAGCACCTGATTGCTGAGGCGGCCGCGATCCAGCAGATCCCAGCTGATGGCGGGGCCGGCAGCCCAGGAGAAAGTCTCGCTGCCACCGCCGGTGGCGCTCACCCCCAGGGTGCCGAGCAGGGTGATGGAGGGATAGAGCTCGGTCTCGGCCACCCCGATCAGCGCCGACTGGGCGGCCAGCTGCCGCTCCGCCACCCGCACATCGGGACGGCGGCGCAGCAGATCGGCAGGCATCTCGGCGACCAGCGCGAGCTCGCCCTGCGGGATCACGCCGGTGCCGGGGAGCATCTCGGGGAGCGGACCTGGCACCCTGGCGAGCAGGGTGCTCAGGGCATTCTGGCTCTGGCGCAGGCTGGTTTCGAGTTGTGGAATGCTGGAGAGGGTCCCCAGGTATTGGGTCTTGGCCTGCTGCACGTCCAGCTCGGCGTTGTTGCCGCTCTTGAACAGCCGCTCGGTGATCTCCAGGCTGCGTTGCTGGATACGGGCGTTCTCGTGGGCGATCTCAAGGCGGGCCTCCACTGTCCGTATGCTCACATAGAGCTGGGCCACCTGGGCGATCATCAGGACCTGGATGTCATCGTACTGCGCCAGGGTGGCGAAGTAGTTGGCATCCGCCGCTTCCACCCCACGCTGGAACTTGCCCCAAAAATCGAGCTCCCAACCCAGGTTGAAGGCGGCGCCATAGCTGCTTCCTGAAGTGCTGTGGCCGTTGCGTGTCTGGCCGGCTTGCAGCCATTCCCCGCTGGCGACCGTGGCTTGAGGACCGAGCAGGCTCTCGGCGATGCCGAGCTGGGCCTGGGCCTCGAGGATGCGCAAACCGGCGATCCGCACATCCGGATTCTTGACCAGGGCCTCCTCGACCAGAGCGCTCAGCACGGGATCATTTAACTGGGTCCACCACTGGCGATAATCAGCGGCGCGGGGGGAATCCTTGAACTGGCTCTCGCTGGCGCTTTGCCAGCCCGCCATCTCCTTGACCTGGGGGGGCTGATAGTCCGGGCCGAGCACGGTACAGGCGCTCAGCAACAGACATGCCCCCCCTGTGAGCAGGGGGCGCATAAGGTAACGATCGGGGATCATGCGTTTATTTATCCGCAGCCACTTTATCCGCCGCAGCCGGACCTTCGTTGACCCAGGCCATGAAGATGCGATAACCGATGGAGAGCAGGGTGGCACCGATGAACATCCCGAGGATGCCACTGGTTGCCATGCCGCCAAGGGCACCCAGCAACACTACCGGCATGGGGGCATCAACCCCACGACCCAGCAGCAGCGGCTTGAGCACGTTGTCCGCCATGCCTGCGATGACCAGCAGAACGGAGTAGATGATGTTGGCCACGGTACCGTTATCCCCGGTCGCCCACATGTAGGCGATGGCCGGACCCGTTATCAGAATGACAGGCACCTGGGCGATGCCCAGGATGAGGGCGAGGATGAAGAAGATGCCGACGCCCGGGATCCCTGCCAGTGACATGACGATACCCGCCAGCAGCGCCTGGATGAAGGCCACCCCGATGACGCCCTGAGCCACGGCCCTGATGGTGCTGGTGCAGAGCTTGGTCAGCGCCAGCCCCTTGCGTTCATCGGTGATGCGCATGGCGATGCGATCGGCACTGACTGCGCCCGGAGCACCCCAGGCCATCATGATACCGGCCACGATGAAGGAGGCGACAAAGCCCAGCAAGCCACCACCCATGCTGGCCAGCATGCCCACCACCTGCTTGGCAAGATCGCCCAACTGCGGGCGGTAGCTGTTGATCAGGCTGGGCAGATCCATCGAGGCTTTCAGCCACATGGCGTGCACTTTTCCACCCACTAGCGGGATCTCGGCGATGCTGGCGGAAGGCGCCGGGATCACCAGGGTGTTGTTGTTCACCTTGTCGACCAGGGTGCTGACGCTGTCACCCAGGGAGCTGAGCATGGCGACGGTCGGGGCGACGATCAGCAATACCCCCAGCAGGACCAGCAGGGTCGCTGCCTTGCCCTGTTTCCCACCCAGGCGCGTGGCAAAACGCTGGTGGAGCGGATAGAGGGTGACCGCCAGAATGAGGGCCCACAACATCATGTTCATGAAGGGGGAGAATACGGTAAAGCAGAAAGAGCCCAATGCCAGGATAAGACCGAACTTGATGAACATATCCAGGAATCTGGCAACCAACCTTTTTTCGACTACGGACAGATCGTTATTTTCCATTGTGGTGTTATCCCAATCAGTAATGAGTGCACAACCATCCGTGACCAGCACTAAGTCCAGGCCTGCGGATAACTGCAGTCGCAATAAAATAAGCTAGAAAGTATTTCAATATGGAGATGAGTGTTTTGTAGAGTCTCGTCACCTGTTTTCATCCATGGAACAGATAAGTCTCACTGCAGGGTGGGGGTCAAGATAACATCATAATTATTAAGTGTTTATCCCACCTCGCGCTGTGCATCTCTTCTCTTCTCTGGGCTCGACCCGTAGTCGAGCGCAGAGAATAAAGAGTAGCCAAAATCGGCACAAGCGATCTATAGCTCCCAGTTTAGCTTGGGTTCAGAAAACTGGTGGACATCATTAACTATAAAATAGTTATCTAACAAGGAGATTCGTATGGATTATGTGTAAATCTCGCTTGTTTAAAAACAACATGGGGTGATGCTTACTGTTATCGGTGCGGATCACCCCGAAATGGGTTTTGTGTTACCCGGTCCGGATCCCTTATTCTATTGGCCATTATGCCGTGAATGCGGCAACCCAATCCGGGACCAAACCTATGTATCTCTCCGATTCCAACCTCGTTTCCCGCCTCTTGCATCTGTCGCGCCCCTGGCCTGCGCTCTTGCTGGCGGTATTGGTCCTGGCAGGCTGTGGCCCTGACAAGCCCGAGCCCGCCAATCAGGCGCCCGCAGCGCGGCAGGAGACGGGCGCCCCGACCGAGATCAGCCAGGCCAATGCCCGCCAGTACCGGGATGCACCGGCGCTGGCGCTGGTCTTCTCCGGTCCGCTGGCACCGAGATCGAGCTGGCAAGCCTGGCTCGGGGTGACGGAGGGGGGCAAGCAGGTGCAGGGGGACTGGATCCTGGCCGAGGATGGCCGCACCCTCTACTTCCCGCAGGTTCAGCCCAACAAGAGTTATGAGGTGACCCTCAAGGCGGGTCTGGGCCCTGCCCCCCAGAGCTGGACCCTCAAGACCCGGCCGCTGGAGGCCGGTGCCTCCTTCGCCGCCAGCGGCATGGTGCTGCCGTTGCGCCAGGAGCTGCGCCTGCCCATCAACGGGGTCAACGTGGATGAGGTCAACATCGACTTCTTCCGGGTAGACGCCGACTATCTGCCGCGTTTTCTCGCCGAATACAGGCCCGGTGCCGGTATGGGCAACTGGGAGCTGGAGCAGATCACGGCCCGTGCCAAGCGGGTGTTCAGCGGCCGCTACGCCCTGGAGCTGGATCCCAACCGCCGCGAGACTCGCCTCATCAACGTGAAGGAGCCGCAACTGGCCGAGGCCGGGGTCTATTTTGCGGTGATGTCGCCCCTCGGTGACTACCGCTGGCGCAAGGAGACCACCTATTTCGCGGTGAGCGACATGGGGCTCAGCGCACGCCGTTACCCGGATCAGCTGGAAGTCTTCGTGAGCTCCCTCGCCAGCGCCGCCCCGCTCAAGGATGTGCAGCTCTCCCTGCTCGATGAGAAGGGCAACCGGCTGCAGGTGCAAAGCTCGGACACCCAGGGCCATCGCCGCTTCGAACAGGTGCAGGGCGCGCGTCTGCTGCTGGCGGAGCAGGGCAGCCATCTGGCGGTGCTGCGTCTCGACGGCGCCGCCCTCGATCTCTCCTCCTTCGATCTGGGCACCCAGCCCTGGCAGGCCCAGCAACTCTATCTGTTCAGCGGCCGGGATCTCTATCGTCCCGGCGAGCGGCTCGACAGCGAGATCCTGCTCAAGGGGCAGGATGGCCAGTTGCTGCCGGGCATGGCGGTGGAGCTGGAGGTGAAACAGCCGGACGGTCAGCTGCTCGAGCAGAAACGGCTGCTGCCGGATCATCTCGGCGCCGCCCATTACGGTCTGCGGTTGCCGGAGGATGCGCCGCTCGGGCGCTGGAACATCACCCTGAAGACCGCCGCCGGCAGCCGCTTCGAGTGGCCCTTCCTGGTGGAGGAGTTCCTGCCTGAGCGGCTCAAGCTGCAGCTCGGCCGCGGACCGGACGGGGAACTACTGACCCAAGAAGCGGCGCTGACGCTGCCATTGCAGGGGGATTACCTCTACGGCGCACCCGCCAGCGGCACCAAGGCCAAGGCGGAGGTGAAGATAGGTCGCGCCACCATGCCGTTCACCCAGTGGCAGGGCTTCACCCTGGGGGATGTGCTGCTGAGCGAACAGGCCAGGGAGCTGGAGCCCGTCAGCCTGACTCTCGACGAGAAGGGGCAGGGGCAGGTCGCCCTGGGGGATCAGCTGGAGAGCGTAGCCGCGCTGGGGCCGCTCGAGGTCGCGTATCGGGTGTCCCTGTCCGAGCCGGGTGGCCGTGCGGTCAATCGTGGCCGCACCCAGTATGGTTGGCCCGAGGGGAGCCAGTGGCCGGCCCTCAAGGCGGACTTCGTGGCAGACAGGGTGGAGGGGGGCGCGCCGCTGCCCTTCCAGATCCTCAACCTCGATGAGCAGGGCCAGCCGGTGGCCGGTGAGGTGAAGGTGCGCCTCATCAACGAGTATCGGGACTACTACTGGCACTACGCGGGTGGGGAGGGGTGGAAGTATGAATTCAACAGCCAGCCCTATCTGGAGCAGGAGCAGAGCCTGCAACTGGATGGCAAGGAGCCGACCAGGCTCAGCCTGCCACTGGCCGCTGGCTGGTATCGGCTCGAGGTGGAAAACAGCCAGGGCCATCAATCCAGCCTGAGGGTAGAGATCGGCAGCTACGCCTGGGGCGGCGGTGGCGAGCAGGCTCGACCGGACAAGATTGCCATTAGCCTCGACAAGCGGGCCTATCAGGCCGGCGACAAGGCAAGGGTAACGCTTGTGGCGCCCCGTCCCGGCAAGGGGCTGCTGCTGGTGGAGGATGGCGACGGCCTGCGCTGGTGGCAGCGCATCGAGTTGAAGGAGGGGCGCGGCGAGTTCGAGATCCCCGTCAGCCCCGAGTGGCAACGTCATGACCTGCATATCTCGGCGCAGATCGCCGCCCCCGACAGCGAGTCGGTGCCAATAAGCCAGCAAAGCGTGCAGAGTCTGCGTTCTGTCGGTCTGGTGCCCCTGGTGCTGGACAGAGAGTCCCGTCGCCTGCCGCTCACCCTGAGTGCAGCGGACAAGGCGGTGCCGCTCACCCGGTTCGAGGTGGCGGTGACCTCGACGCCGAACAGTCAGGGCCGGGTGGTGCTGGCGGCGGTGGATCGAGGGGTGCTCAACATCAGCGATTACAAGCCCCTCGATCCGTTCGAGATCTTCTTCGGGCGCAAGCGCTTCGCCCAGGATCTGTTCGATAACTACGGTCAGGTGATCCCGCCTCAGGACGGCAAGCTGGCTCGCCTCAGCTACGGTGGCGATGCGCCGGCCCTCAAGAAAGGCGGGGCGCTGGAGAGCCGGGTCGAGATCGCCGCGCTCTGGAGTGGCGAGGTGAGCTTCGATGGGGCTGGCAAGGCGAGCATTCCGCTCGAGCTGCCGAACTTCAACGGTGAGCTGGCGCTGATGGCGCTGGCCTGGAACGAGCAGCAGGTCGGCCAGGCGGAGCGCGCCGTCAAGGTGGTGGCGCCCCTGGTGGCCGAGATAGGCTGGCCGCGCTTCGGCGCCAGGGGGGATGAGACCCGGGCCCTGGTGCAGCTGCGCAACATGAGCGGTGCGGATCAGAGCCTGTCGCTGGCCTGGACCCTGAGTGGGGGCTTGCAGGCGGGGGGCGAATTGCCCGAGACCCTCAACCTCAAGAATGGCGAGGAGCGCTGGCTGACGCTGCCGCTCACCGTGACCGGGGCGAGCGGGGTGGCCCGCCTGCAGCTGGCTGCCAGCGGCAAGGACTTTGCCGTGAGCCGCGACTGGTCGCTGCCGCTGCGCTCCCCCTGGCCGGCGCAGACGCGTCAGCGCTACCAGATGCTGGTGCCGGCGCAGCAGATGAGTTTTGCCCTGGCTGAGCTGGCGGGGCTGGATCCCGCCAATCTGCAAGGCTTGTTGAGTCTCTCCGGTACCCCGCCCTGGGATCCGGCGGCCCAGTGGCAGGCGTTGGCGCAATACCCCTATGCCTGCCTGGAGCAGACCCTGTCGCGCGCCTGGCCCTATCAGCTCAGCACCGCCGCCGAGCGGGAGGCCTGGTCACAGAATCTGCCCAAGACAGAGAAACCGCTGAGCGAAGCCGAGGTGCAGCGGGCCCTGTTGCAGCGTCTGCAACGGCTGCAGCTGCCAAGTGGCGGCTTCGGCCTGTGGGATGGCCGCTCCGACGAGGAGCAGTGGCTCACCGCCTATGCCGCCGACTACCTGTTGACCCGCAAGGAGGCCGGCGAGGCCGTGCCGGAGGCCATGCTCAATCAGGCGCTGGGTCGCCTGCAGAGCTACCTCACCGACAGCCAGTATGGGGAGCGCTGGAGCAGCGCCCCCGAGCACAGCCGCCTGGCCTATCAGGCCTACAGCGCCTTCGTGCTGGCGCGGGTGGGCAAGGCACCGCTCTCCGCCCTGCGCCTCATCTGGGAGCAGCAGGCGGATCACGCCCGCTCCGGCCTGCCGCTGCTGCACCTCTCCCTGGCCCTGTCGGCCATGGGGGATGAGCAGAGCGCCGCCAAGGCGTTGACCCAGGCGCTCGGCGTCGAGCGCGGGGATGACTATCTGGGGGATTACGGCTCGCCGCTGCGGGACGGGGCCCTCGAACTCGCCCTGCTGCGCCAGCACCGGCTGGCCTCCGAGCGCTGGCCCGAGCTGAGCGCCAGGCTGGCCGAGCTGCTGGCCCATCGCCAGTGGCTCAGCACCCAGGAGCGGCTCGCCCTGCTGCGGCTGGCGCAGGCCGATCCCGCCACCGACTGGCAGGCCAAATTGGGCTCGGCCACCGGTGGGCAACCCCTGGCCGGCCGGGCCAGCGCACAGCTAGGGGCGCCCGAGGCGCTGGGGGTGACCAGCGTCACCAACGAGGGCAAGGGCTCCCTCTATGTGCAGCGCACCCTGATCGGCTACCCGGAGCAGGCGCCCGAGCGTATCAGCCAGGGGATGAGCGTGACCCGCAGCTGGTTCAATGCCGAGGGTCAGCGCTTCGATCCCGCCAAGGTCAGGGTCGGTGATCTGGTGGTGGTGCGACTCAACGTGGCGAGCGAGCAGGCGGTGCCCGACGCCCTGCTGGTGGAGATGCTGCCGGCGGGGTTCGAGCTGGAAAATCCGGCCCTTGGCAACAGCATCAAGCTGGAGGAGCTTAGCATCGAAGGCAAACCGGCCTGGCAGAGCGAGTGGAACGACTACCTCAAGCATCAGGAGTACAGAGACGATCGCTACACGGCGGCGCTGGATCTGAGCGAGGGAAGCAACCAGCAGCTGGTCTACCTGATGCGGGCGGTGACGCCGGGCCGTTATCGGGTGCCGCCGACCCAGGTGGAGGACATGTACCGCCCCGAACTGCGCGCGGTGGGACAGGATATCCACGAGGTGATCATCTCTGAATAAGGCGCCATCGCCGGACGCGAGCCGTCCGGCCAACCAGCGGGGTCTGGCGCTCGTCCGCAAGGGGTGGCGTGCCTGGTCACGCTGGCCCCGTTGGCTGCGGATCACCGGCGGCGGCCTGTGCGGTCTGCTGCTGTTGTTGCTGACGCTGGATCGCCTCTTCCCGCCGCCACCGCTGGATCCCGCCTATGCGCGGGTGGTGCTCGACATGCAGGGGCGACCGCTGCGAGCCTTCGCCGACACCAGCGGGGTGTGGCGCTACCCGGTGACCCTGGCGCAGGTCTCCCCCCGCTACATCGAGGCGCTGCTCGGCTACGAGGATCGCCACTTCTGGCAACATCCCGGGGTCAATCCGGTGGCCATGGTGCGCGGGGTCTGGCAGTGGCTGCGCTATGGGCGGGCGGTCTCCGGCGGCTCGACCCTCACCATGCAGGTGGCCCGGCTGATCGAGCCCTATCACCGCAGTGTGCCGGGCAAGCTGCGCCAGATGGCGCGGGCGCTGCAGCTGGAGTGGCACTATGACAAGCGCACCCTGCTCACCGTCTACCTCAACCGGGCCCCCTTCGGCGGCAACCTGGAGGGGGTGCAGGCGGCCAGCTTTGCCTATCTGGGCAAGAGTGCGGCCAAACTCAGCCATGCCGAGGCCGCCCTGCTGGCGGTGTTGCCCCAGGCGCCGAGCCGTTACCGCCCGGATCGCCACCCCGAGCGGGCGCGCGCCGCCCGCGACAAGGTGATGCTGCGGCTGGTCAAGCAGGGGGCCTGGCCCGAGAGCGTCTGGACTCAGGGACGCATCGAGCCGGTGCTGGCGCGGGGCCATTTCACCCCCATGGAGGCGCCGTTGTTTGCGCGCCTCGCCGCCAGCAGTCAGCCGGGCGCCCTGGTGCACACCACCATAGACGGGGATCTGCAACGCTGGCTGGAGGCTCGGGTGGAGAGTTATATCCGCCGCTTCCCGGAGCAGACCTCGGCGGCGCTCTTGCTGGTGGACAACAGGACCATGGCGGTGCGCGCCTACGTGGGCAGCGCCGAGTACGGCAACCTGCGGCGCCACGGCTACCTCGACATGGTGCAGGCGATCCGCTCCCCCGGCTCCACCCTCAAGCCGTTCATCTATGGGCTGGCGCTGGATGCCGGGCTGGTGCACGGGGGCTCACTGCTCTCCGATGCGCCGCGCCTCGGCTCTGACTACAGACCCGCCAACTTCAGCGGCGCCTTCCAGGGGCCGGTCACCCTGACCCAGGCGTTGCAGCAATCCCTCAACGTGCCGGCGGTGCAGGTGCTGGAGGCGCTGGGCCCCGACACCCTGGTCAACCGGTTGGACAACGCCGGCGTGCGGCTGGCGCTCTCCGACAAACCCAATCCCGCCATCGCGCTGGGGGCGGCGGGCATCCGGCTGGAGCAGCTGGTGGCGCTCTACAGTGCCCTCAGCCGGCAGGGGCAGGTGGCGATGCCGGTCTGGCAGGCGGGCCAGCAGGCCATCTCGCGCCCCCTGCTGAGCCCGGGTGCCGCCTGGATCATCTGGCAGATCCTGAGCGCCCAGGGGCGGGCGGATCAGCCCTTCGCCAGCGAGGCGACCGGGCGGGTCAACCGACTGGCCTGGAAGACCGGCACCAGCTACGGCTATCGCGACAGCTGGGCGCTGGGGGTGTCCGGTCGCTGGACCCTAGGCGTCTGGCTGGGGCGTCCCGATGGCACCCCCTTGCCCGGCTTTTACGGCCAGAGTGCGGCCATACCGCTGCTGCTCTCGGTCTATTCACGGCTGGGGGATAACAGCCCCTTGCCGGTGCAACCCAATACCGTCAGCGAGGCCAACATCTGCTGGCCGCTGGGGCGCCGTGAGCGCGCCACCCTGCCGGAGGCCTGCCTGCAGCATCAGCGCGCCTGGCTGCTGGAGGAGCGGGATCCCCCCACCTTGCCCGATCCCATGGATTGGCCGTCGCCGCTGCGCAAGGTCGCGCTGACGGCGGAGGGCAAGCCGACCCTGGCTCGCTGCGGCAATGCCAGCGACTCGGCCTGGCGGGCGCTCTGGCCCCTGTCGCTGGAGCCCTGGCGGGATCCTGCCGAGCGGCGCGGGGCCCTGCTCGCCAGCGGCTGCGCCGGGGAGGCGCGGGAGGCGGACCTGCAGGCGCCGATTCGCATAGTGGCGCTGGGGGAGGGCAACCTCATCCGCAGTCAGCGCTATCGTCTGCAGCCCAGGGTGCTGGGCGGGATTGGCAAGCCGCACTGGTTCCTCAACGGCCAGCGGCTGCGTTGGGACGGGGATCAGGTGTTGAGCGAGGCGGGCCGTTACCAGCTGGTGGTGGTGGACGAGGCGGGCAATAGCGATCGTATCGAGTTTCGACTGGAGAATCCCTCCTGAGCAGGAGGGACTTTCGCTGGACTTGGCCCGACCCGGTCGAGTGAGGGTATATGGGCTGCTGCGTGGGTCAGGGTTTGACCTGACCGAGCCGGGTGAAGAAGTGCTGGCTCTTGCGCTGGTGGAAGTGGCTCTTCTTGATGGGGTGGAAGACGAGCCCTGTGTCCGGATGGCTTTCCTTGAGCCGATGGATCATCGCCATGGCCGGCAAGCCGGTGCTAATCAGCGTGGTGAGCGGCAGGCTGAGGGTCTCGCCCCCCAGCAGCAGATTGAGCCCTTGCTGGGCCTGCTCGAAGCGGGTCAGCACGGCGGGCTCGGCATAACCGCTGCCGAGCATGGCGAGCAGGGCATCGAGCGCCTGGTGGAATTCGGCCAGTTGCTGGCGAAAGCCGCTGCGGGCGCGCAGGGCGATCAACTCGTCAAAGGCTATCTCGCCAAGGTGAGTGGGCACTTGCAACGGGATCTCGAGATGGAAGCAATCCTGGCCGCCTCTGTGGTGGTAGCGGGATTCCAGCAGGTGCAACAGGCGATCCAGGTAGTCGTGATCGGTGATGAGCGCCCCCTCATTGGCGAGTGCCCACTCACGGGCGAGGCGCATGGAGAGCAGATTGGCGAAGCGCCGCGCCATCCTGATCCCGCCCTCGTCCTGGCTGGCGAAGCCTGCCGCGAGGCAGAAACCGTGCAGCCGCTCCAGCCCGGCCTGGGCCGGGCAGAAGCAGTCGTGGTTGGGGCTCGCACGCCAGCGGTCGATGAGCTCCCGGTTGCCAAATACCTTGTGGCGGGCGAAATCGGGGGCGAGGAGGCCGCCGAGCTGGCTCTCCAGCTGCGGGGTGATGGCCGCAAAGAAGCTGGCATCCGGCCGCTCGGCCAGCAGATCGGTCTGCTGGCGCAGGCGCTCCAGCAGGGCGGTAAGGCCGCTCTTCTCACTCACGGTAAAGACGAAGGCGAGCCGCTCCAGGTAGATCAGGGCAAACTTGAGCCAGAGCTCGTCCCGTACTTCCATTCCGGGGTAGTAGATATAGGTCTTCATCGAATCGATCTGTTGTCGAGCATGTTGCCAAGGCGCAGGCTCGGGAATATACGCAAGAAGGCCGCCGCGTCGCAAACATTGCGTGGGGAAATGTGAGCCGGTGCTCAGCCAGTAGGCGCTGACCCTAAACTTCTGATATAATTCGCGCCCTTAAATCGAGGCCACCCGAGTCATCATCATGAAGTTCATTATCAAGCTGTTCCCGGAAATCACCATCAAGAGCAAGTCAGTGCGTCAGCGCTTCACCAAGATGCTGCAGGGCAACATCCGTAACGTGTTGCGCCGCTTCGACGACGATGCCCGCGTACGGATGGACTGGGACAAGCTGGTCGTGAGCTCCCGCAATGATCAGTTCCACGCCCAGTACCTGGAGACCCTGGCCTGCATCCCCGGCATCCAGTACTTCCTCGAAGTGAAACTGAGCAACTTCACCGACTTGCACGACATCTTCGAACAGACCCGTGCGGTCTGGGGCGATCGCCTCAAGGGCAAGACCTTCTGCGTACGGGCCCGTCGGGTCGGCAAGCACGACTTCAGCTCCCTGGAGCTTGAGCGCTACGTGGGCGGTGGTCTCAACCAGCACTGCGAAACCGCCGGTGTGCGCCTCAAGAAGCCCGATATCCAGGTCAATCTGGAGGTGGAAAACGATGAGCTCTACATCATCAGCGCCGTCCACCACGGCATGGGCGGCTTCCCCATGGCGACTCAGGAAGATGTGCTGAGCCTGATCTCTGGCGGCTTCGACTCCGGCGTGGCCTCCTACCAGTTCATCAAGCGCGGCTGCCGGGTGCACTACTGCTTCTTCAATCTGGGGGGGGCCGCCCACGAGATCGGCGTGAAGCAGGTGGCCTACTACCTGTGGAGCAAGTTCGGTGCCTCCCACAAGGTGCGTTTCACCGCCATCGACTTCGAGCCCGTGGTGGCCGAGATCCTCGAGAAGATCGACAACGGTCAGATGGGGGTGGTGCTCAAGCGCATGATGATGCGCGCCGCCGGCCAGGTCGCGGAAACCTTCCAGATCCCGGCGCTGGTAACCGGTGAGTGCGTGGGTCAGGTATCCAGCCAGACGCTGACCAACCTCAATGTGATCGACCGGGTGACCGACAAGGTGATCCTGCGTCCGCTCATCACCTGGGACAAGCCGGACATCATCAGCGAGGCGCGCCGCATCGGTACCCTGGAGTTCGCCGAGACCATGCCGGAATATTGCGGCGTCATCTCCAAGAAGCCGACCATCAAGGCCGTGCTGTCCAACATCGAGGCGGAAGAGGGCAACTTCGACTTCGCGATCCTGGACAAGGTGGTGAGTGAGGCGCGCTATCTCGATATCCGCCGCATCGGCGAGGAGACCACAGCTCAGGTGCAAGAGGTGGAGACCACCCAGGAGCTGGCCGCAGGCGAAGTCATTCTGGACATCCGCTCCAGCGATGAGCGTGATGAGAAGCCGCTGGTGGTGGAAGGACGCGAGGTGATACATCTGCCCTTCTTCAAGCTGGCGACCACCTTTGGTGATCTGCCCAAGGAGCAGACCTATCTGCTCTACTGCGATCGCGGCGTGATGAGCAAGCTGCAGGCGCTCTATCTGAAGGAGCAGGGCTTTGACAATGTGAAGGTCTATCGCCCTTAACGGTGGGATTGCCGCCAAATAAAAAAATCCGGCCAAGTGCCGGATTTTTTTATTTCACAGAGGTAGCCGCTCAGGGGCAGGGCACTGGGGTAAAGGTCTCCTGGCCCTGGCAACGCCAGCCCATCTCGGCCTGACGCATCTGCCACAGATTGTTGCTGCGGAACAGGGTCAGGATATAGATCATGTCACTCTTGTTGCCATCGAGGGCCACCGAAAGCACCAGATCATTATCCAGTTGCTGTGCGTGGATGCGACTGGGAACGTCGCTATGGCCGACGAAACGTCGCGCCACTTCACGATAGTCGTTGACCCAACCCTGCTGGCTGCTGTTCGCCTGACGGATCTGCTGGTTGAACTGCTGCACCGGCGTCGAGGCCAGGCGGCCGAACAGGACCTGTGCGCTGGCATGAGCCGCCGCCACCGTCATCAGAACTAGCGTGGTAATGAGCCCAAGTTTTTGCATGAGGTATTCCGGCTTAAAACGACCACTGTATGACAACAGAAAAGCCGGCTTGGTTCAATGCTACCTGTCCGGGAGTGCGATATCGCTCATCCAGGGCGGGTTCAGTGGCGTTGCAGCGAGAAGGTGGGCAGCGACAGGTGCCAGTAGATGGCCGCCACCCGCAAACCGAACACCCCGAGCATGCTGATCAGCATGGCGGCGACCCTGTCTACGTCACACTCCAGTGCCACCGTGTAGAGGATGCCCCCCAGGATGCAGGCGGTGGCATAGATCTCCTTCTGCAGCACCATGGGGACCTCCCGCGCCAGCACATCCCGGATCATGCCGCCCGCCACCCCTGTCATGGTGCCCATGAGCACCGCAATCAGGCCCGGGGTGCCGAAGTTCAGCGCCTTCTGTGCCCCGATCACGGTGAACAGGGCCAGGCCGAAGGCATCCGCCACCGGCAGCACGTACCAGGGCATGCGCCTTGGCAGCTTGACCATCCACATGCCAATCAGCGCCGTGGCGATGACCACCCAGATATAGAGAGGGTCGCGCACCCAGAACACCGGGGTGGCTCCCAGGATCATGTCACGTATGGTGCCCCCGCCGATGGCGGTCACCGCCGCCAATACCATGACACCGAAGCCATCCATGCGCAGCCTGCCGGCCACCAGTACCCCGGAGAACGCGAAGACCGCAGTACCAAACATGTCGCTGATGTAAACAATCTGCTCAACCAGTGTCTGCATGGAGAACAACTCACGTCCGATAGATGATGGGGCGGCGATTTTAGGGGCAAGTCAGGCGAGTGAGCAATCCTGGAGTGTAAAAATGGGAGCCAGGCCTAGTTTCCAGGGGCTTGTGGTCAGGAGGTGCTGGCGAAATGACCGTTCCCCACCCATCGGAGGGGGAGATGGCTCTTGGCCGAGGAGGGCGGCTTCGGAGTCGCCACAAAAAATCCTGAACTTTTTTCTCAAGGCTGAGAAATACAGGCCGATATATAGGTTAGGCGGCAATTACGGCCATGAAGGCTGTAAAAAACAAATTAAAGTCTCACCAAAGAGCGCCGTTAACTAAACATATCAGGCACGAACAAAATAAAGCCTGAGTGAATTAAAGATAAAATTTAATAGCTTAGGAGAATAGTCATGAGTATGTATATCAATACCAACGTTTCATCGCTTAACGCTCAGCGTAACATGATGAACAGCACCAAATCCCTGGATACCTCTTACACTCGGCTGGCCTCAGGTCTGCGCATCAACAGCGCAAAAGACGATGCGGCCGGTCTGCAGATCTCCAACCGTCTGACCTCCCAGGTCAACGGCCTGGATCAGGGCAACCGCAACGCCAACGATGGCATCTCTTTGGCGCAGACCGCAGAAGGCGCCATGGACGAAGTGACCGGCATGCTGCAGCGCATGCGCACCCTGGCCCAACAATCCGCCAACGGCTCCAACTCCGCCAAGGATCGTGAAGCCTTGCAAAAAGAGGTAGATCAACTGGGGGCTGAGGTCAACCGTATCTCTAGCGCGACTACCTTTGCGGGTACCAAACTGCTGGATGGCTCTTTTAGCGGTACTTTCCAGGTGGGGGCCGATGCCAACCAGACTATCGGTTTTAGCCTGAGCCAGGCCGATGGTTTCAGCATCTCCGGAATTGCGGCTGCAGCTGGCACGTCAATCACGACTGCTACTGGCGCTATGCTGGTGTCAACTATTTTCGTTGGCGGCAGTGCTGGTGGTATTAACATCGCTACCCAGAGCGCTGCTCAAAACGTATTGGCCGCAGTTGACTCCCTTTTGACCGTGGTCGATGGCAAGCGTGCGGAGCTGGGTGCGGTGCAAAACCGGTTGGATTCGACCATCCGCAACCAGTCCAATATCTCGGAAAACGTCAGTGCCGCGCGTTCCCGTATTCGTGATGCAGATTTTGCGACTGAGACCGCCAATATGACCAAACAGAACATTTTGCAACAGGCGGCTTCCAGCATTCTGGCGCAAGCCAACCAGCGTCCACAGTCCGCACTCTCCCTGCTGCAGAATTAAGCGGTAATTAAAGAATAAAGAAAAGGGCGGTTGTTCAGGCCGCCCTGGTAATAAAGATGGAACAATGGGGTGTTCGGATTTACGCCTTGTTCTATCGAAAGAGAAATTCTCTTAATGATATAGCCCTCGAGTGTTACGCAGATCGTTCACTCTGCCACCCTCGAGGTTGTTCTCCTGAGCGTAAGCTCTTTTTGGCCGACACTGTCGGCCTTTTTTATGGATGCCAGAAAACTGACGTCCCATAAAGCAAAGCACAAACCATGCCATTCTCGATCTAGCCCTGATCTGCAATCCCTGTGTGCATTCTCCACATCAGGGAGGTCTTACGGCGCAACTCTTCGTCAACCGCATCATGCCGAGCGGCGAGTATCTGCCTCTCGGTTGATGAGGGCGGCAATAAATCTCCTAAAGCTTTTGTTGAAAATGCCGCTACAGGATGTGAAGCAAAATGAGGGGTGTTCGGAAGTCCAACATTTGCGCAACTGCGGGTTTGATGTCCGTTCAAACAGAGGACCCGCCAGATGGTACAGACCCGTTCAAGCTGTCCATCTGAACGGTGGGATCCTGACTGTGTTGACACAAGCAGAGCCCGCAGTTTCTTGTTCATCAGGAGAAATCTTTTATGGCCATGTTTATCAATACCAACACTTCATCATTGAACGCGCAGCGTAACTTGATGAACACCACCAAGTCGTTGGATACCTCGTACACCCGCCTGGCATCCGGCCTGCGCATCAACAGCGCCAAGGACGATGCGGCGGGTCTGCAGATCTCCAACCGTCTGACCTCTCAGGTCAACGGTCTGGATCAGGGTAACCGCAACGCCAACGACGGCATCTCCCTGGCGCAGACCGCGGAAGGAGCCATGGATGAAGTGACCGGCATGCTGCAGCGCATGCGCACCCTGGCTCAGCAATCCGCCAACGGCTCCAACTCCGACAAGGATCGTGAGGCCCTGCAAAAAGAGGTGGATCAGCTGGGCTCCGAGATCAACCGTATCTCCAAAGACACCACCTTCGCCGGCACCAAGTTGCTGGATGGCAACTACAGCGGCAACTTCCAGGTGGGGGCCGATGCCAACCAGACCATTGGCTTCAGCCTGAGCCAGGCTGGCGGTTTCAGCATTTCAGGCATTGCGACTGCGGTGACTGCAGCAGGTGGCGCGCCGGTTGGCAGTGTGTTTACCAGTGGCTCTAACATCGGTGGTATCAGCATCAGCAGTCAGAGCAATGCTCAAAATGTCCTGGCGGCAGTCGACTCCATGTTGGAAGTGGTCGATGGCAAGCGTGCCGAGCTGGGTGCGGTGCAGAACCGGTTGGATTCGACCATTCGTAACCAATCCAATATCTCGGAAAACGTCAGTGCCGCGCGCTCCCGTATCCGTGATGCGGACTTTGCCACCGAAACTGCCAACATGACCAAGCAGAATATCCTGCAGCAGGCGGCCTCCAGCATCTTGGCGCAGGCCAACCAGCGCCCGCAATCGGCTCTGTCGCTGCTGGGCTAATTCGATAAGTCCCAAGAAAAAGAAAAGGGCGGTTGTTCAGGCCGCCCTGATCAGAAAGATGGAACAACGGGGTGTTCGGATTGACACCTTGTTCTATCGAAAGAGAGACCCTCTTATATATCGCCTCGAGGTTGGCAGCCGTTCACACTGTCACCTCGAGGCTGTCCTCCTGAGTGTAAGCTCTTCTTCGGCCGACATCGTCGGCTTTCTTATTGGTACCGGTAAAACGATGAACCATAAATCAGAGCGTATTAACCATCCCCGTTGATACCTGATATCAGCCTTCGATGGCAGATTAAGCGCAGGGTGTCAGGGAGTGATAAAGAGCCCTCTTTGCCATCACGTCATTATGGAGAGTGACAACCTCTTTATTGATAGGGTCACCCTAAAGCTTCTGATGGGACTGCCGTTACAGAACGTGAAGCAAAATGAGGGGGCTTGGAAATCCAGCATTTGCGCAACTGTGGGCCCGATGTTCGTTCAAACGGAGGGCCCGCCAGGTGGAACAGACCCGTTCAAGCTGTCCATCTGAACGGTGGGATCCTGACTGTGTTGACACAAGCAGAGCCCACAGTTTCTTGTTCATCAGGAGAAATCTTTTATGGCCATGTTTATCAATACCAACACTTCATCATTGAACGCCCAGCGTAACTTGATGAACACCACCAAGTCGTTGGATACCTCGTACACCCGCTTGGCGTCCGGTCTGCGCATCAACAGCGCCAAGGACGATGCGGCCGGTCTGCAGATCTCCAACCGTCTGACCTCCCAGGTCAATGGCCTGGATCAGGGCAACCGCAACGCCAACGACGGCATCTCCCTGGCGCAGACCGCGGAAGGGGCCATGGATGAAGTGACCGGCATGCTGCAGCGCATGCGCACCCTGGCTCAGCAATCCGCCAACGGCTCCAACTCCGCCAAGGATCGCGAGGCTCTGCAGAAGGAAGTGGATCAGCTGGGATCGGAGATCAACCGCATCTCTACAGACACCACCTTCGCCGGTACCAAGTTGCTGGATGGCAACTACAGCGGCTCCTTCCAGGTGGGCGCCGATGCCAACCAGACTATAGGTTTCAGTCTGAGTCAGGTCGGTGGTTTCAGTATTTCTGGGATTGCGACGGCGGCTTCCAATTTTACCAGTGGTCCTGCTGGCTCTATCGTTACCGCGGTTTCAACCATTTTCACCAGCGGTTCCAATCCCGGTGGTATCAGCATCAGCAGTCAGAGCAATGCTCAGAACGTGCTGGCCGCTGTCGATTCCATGCTGGGCGTGGTGGATGGCAAGCGTGCCGAGCTGGGTGCGGTGCAGAACCGGCTGGATTCGACTATTCGCAACCAGTCCAACATCTCGGAAAACGTCAGTGCCGCGCGCTCCCGTATCCGTGATGCAGACTTTGCGACCGAGACCGCCAACATGACCAAGCAGAATATTCTGCAACAGGCGGCCTCTAGCATCCTGGCGCAGGCCAACCAGCGCCCGCAATCGGCCCTGTCGCTGCTGGGCTAACTCGATAAGTTCCAAGAAAAAGAAAAGGGCGGTTGTTCAGGCCGCCCTGGTAAGAAAGATGGAACAACGGGGTGTTCGGATTTACGCCTTGTTCTATCGAAAGCATGATTCTCTTATTGGTATACCCCTCGAGTGTTGCGCAGATCGTTCACTCTGTCACCCTCGAGGTTGTTCTCCTGAGCGTAAGCTCTTCTTTGGCCGACACTGTCGGCCTTTCTTATGGGTGCCGAGAAATCGGCTCCCTATAAAGAAAGCACAAATCATGCCATTCCCTATCTAGTCCTGATCCGCAATCGCGCTGCCTATTCTCCGTATCAGAGCGGTCTTACGGTGTGATGTTTCGTCAACCAGATCACGCCGGGCGGCGAGTATTTACCTCTGGGTTGATGAGGGCGGCAATAAATCTCCTAAAGCTTTTGTTGAAAATGCCGCTACAGAATGTGAAGCAAAATGAGGGGAGTTCGGAAGTCCAACATTTGCGCAACTGCGGGTTTGATGTCCGTTCAAACAGAGGACCCGCCAGATGGTACAGACCCGTTCAAGCTGTCCATCTGAACGGTGGGATCCTGACTGTGTTGACACAAGCAGAGTCCGCAGTTTCTTGTTCATCAGGAGAAATCTTTTATGGCCATGTTTATCAATACCAACACTTCATCATTGAACGCGCAGCGTAACTTGATGAACACCACCAAGTCGTTGGATACCTCGTACACCCGCCTGGCGTCCGGTCTGCGCATTAACAGCGCCAAGGACGATGCGGCGGGTCTGCAGATCTCCAACCGTCTGACCTCCCAGGTCAATGGCCTGGATCAGGGCAACCGCAACGCCAACGACGGCATCTCCCTGGCGCAGACCGCGGAAGGCGCCATGGATGAAGTGACCGGCATGCTGCAGCGCATGCGCACCCTGGCTCAGCAATCCGCCAACGGCTCCAACTCCGCCAAGGATCGCGAGGCTCTGCAAAAGGAAGTGGATCAGCTGGGATCGGAGATCAACCGCATCTCTACAGACACCACCTTCGCCGGCACCAAGTTGCTGGATGGCAACTACAGCGGCTCCTTCCAGGTGGGCGCCGATGCCAACCAGACCATCGGCTTTAGCCTGAATCAGTCTGCAGGCTTCAGTATCTCGGGCATTGCCGCTGCTGCGGGCACGTCAATCACGACCGCCACTGGCGGTACCGTGCTGGTGTCAGCTATTTTCGTTGGCGGCAGTGCAGGTGGCATTAACATTGCCACCCAGAGCGCGGCTCAAAACGTATTGGCTGCCGTCGATTCCATGCTGGGTGTGGTCGATGGCAAGCGTGCCGAGCTGGGTGCGGTGCAGAACCGGCTGGATTCGACCATTCGCAACCAGTCCAACATCTCGGAAAACGTCAGTGCCGCGCGCTCCCGTATCCGTGATGCAGACTTTGCGACCGAGACCGCCAATATGACCAAGCAGAATATTCTGCAACAGGCGGCCTCCAGCATCCTGGCCCAGGCCAACCAGCGTCCGCAGTCGGCCCTATCGCTGCTGGGCTAAGCCGGTACCATCTTCAGCCACTGATATAAGGAGCAGCAGATGGCCAATGAATCGATAACCTTGCCTTCTGTTACTTCGACGCTCACTCAACATGGCGGCCCTCAGGCCGCCATGACTGTTTCTCCCGCATCAGGTGGGGATAACTCGGTCGAACAGGCAAGTGTCGAGCCGACAGCCAAGGTATCGCAGGATCCGCCGGCGCATACCAAACCAGCAGAGTCGCGTATAGATAAGGCCTATATAGAAAAACAGGCCCAAGAATTGCAAGAAAGATTGGATAGTTTGAGCAAGTTGAAGGGATGGACAATCAATTTCACTCTGGTCCCCGAACTCGAACAACCGGTGATCAAGGTGATAGACGCGGATACCAAGCAGGTTATTCGCCAGATCCCGAGTGAGGAAATGCTCTTGATGAACAAGAGGTTACAGGCTATGGAGCAGGCGAGTGGCAATCTGGCCAGTCTCCCGGGGCTGCTGTTCGATGGTCAGGTTTGACCCTATTTTTTAAGTTGATAGACAGGAGGATGTATGGCGATTACCTCTGCAGGGGCGGGTTCTGGACTCGATCTTGAAAGCGTGATTTCGGCGAGTGTGGCGGCGAAGAAAGCCCAGTTGCAGCAACCGATCATCACCAAACAAAACAGTACCAAGATCACCTTGTCTGGCATAGGCCAGCTCAAATCCTCTCTCTCCGCCTTCACCGACATCCTCGACAAACTGAGTGCCCCCGGCGCTTTCAACAAGCGCGCCATCAACATCACCCAAAGCAAGGACGATCCCGTGCTGAAGGTGGAGAGCAAGTCAGGCGCTTCCAACGGTCAATACAACATCACCGTCAACAAGTTGGCGCAGACGAGTCGTCAGGAAGGGACCTTCGACAGCTCAACCACCCCGTTGGTCACTCAGGATGGTCAACTGACGTTCAAGGCCGGCGACAAGACCTTCAAGGTGGATGTGAAAGCCGGCGATACCTTGCAAGACATCCGCAAGAACATCAACAGCAATGGTGACAACTTTGGGCTCAGTGTCAACATCGTCAATACCGCCGATGGCAAGGCCAAGCTGATGATTGACTCCGGTGTATCAGGAGATGGCAAGGATCTGACCATCACCGGGAGTACCGCCGAGCTCGGTATCTTCGAGGCGGGGGGAGGTGTCATGAGCCAGACACGGCCGGCCAGCAGTGCCGAAATTGTCGTGGATGGCAACACCCTCAAGAGCGATACCAATACCTTTGACGACTCCGTCCAGGATCTCAAGATAACGGTGTTGCGCGTCTCGGACCTGGACAAAGACAGCACCACGTCGGGAGCACTGAAGTCAAACAAGGTCGATATCACGACCGACAAGACCTCTATTCAGGAACTTGTCCAGCAGTTCGTAGACGGTTACAACACCCTGCAAGACAGCATGGGCACCCTGGGCAAGCGTGGCACCTTCGTGGGGGGGGTGAAACAGGATGATGGTGGCGCCCTGGCCGGTGATTCGACCACCCGAGCCATCGAATCTTTCATGAGTAATCTACTGGTCAGCCCTTCCCAGAACAGCGGTACCTATTCCACCATCTTCGAGATCGGCGTCAAGATGGATAACAAGGGCAAGCTGTCTCTCGACAAGACGAAGTTTGGCGAGGCCGTCGACAAGAACTTCGACCAGGTTGTAGCGCTGTTTGGTGGGGACAAGGGCCTGGCAGCCACCCTGAACACAGGGTTGAAAGAGTACACCAAGAGTGGCGGCATGCTGGCACAACGAGAAGATGTGTTGAATTCAGATTTGCGCAGCCTCACTCAAAAAACGGCGACGGCCAGCGCGCAGCTGGCAAAATATGAAGCCTCTTTGCGAGCCCAATACGGCAGCCTGGATGCCCTGCTTGTTAAAATGAATAACTCGGCATCCGCCCTGACGTCGTTACAAATAAACAATAAGAATTGATTGAGCGTGATATTACGAGGACTCATGTTATGTACAACCGTAATCTGAAGGCATATAAGGCAACCAGCATCACGGCTGATTTGGCGGTTGCCGATCCTCACCGTGTCATTCAGCTCATGATGCAAGGCTTTCTCGAGCGACTGGCTCAGGCCAAGGGTGCCATTGAGCGGCATGATATGGAGGCAAAATCCATTGCGGTCTCCAAGGCGCAAGGGCTGTTGCATGGATTGCAGGATGCACTCGACATGAGCCAGGGCACCATGGCCGAAGATCTATATGGACTCTACTCCTATATGGATGAGCGTATCTGGGATGCCAGTCTGGCACGCGATAGCGTCCCCCTCGATGAGGTCATGGGGCTGATGGTGACAATCAAATCCGGTTGGGATCAACTGCCGGAAACAGAGAAACAGCAAGGCTACCAAATGAGACAACAGCTGGGTGAGCTGTGAACATCACGTCAGCCTCCCTCGATGAGGCATTGACGGAAAATGCCAGTTTAATGGAGGCGCTGTTGCAACAGCAGCGATACGACGAGGCGTTATTGTGCATGGATGAGCGTCTGGCCTTGATCGCTCGTCTGGCTCAATTGGCAAAAGATGATCCTCTGCAACAACAGGACATCGCCGCCTTGGCCACAAGCCTCTCCATTCAAGAAAAGCAGATGAAAGCCCTGGCCATCAGCCATCATCAAGCCGTTTTTAAACAGCTGACCCAGGTCGGGCGGGCCAACAAGGCCGGGCAAGCCTATCGAGTGAACAGCAAGGAGTTCTGATGTCCGTCAATATTGATACTGCCTTGGCAAAAGCCGAACAGGAGGCGCTGCGACTGCAACAACAGGCAGAGCAGGAAGTGGCCATGGCGGCGGCGTTACCGCTTCGCTTTGCGCAGAATATGGCGGCCTTTCGCCAATATATTCCCCATATTGCGGACATGTATGAAGCCTATCAACCCGCTCGTCCCTTCAGATTTTTCTGTAGTGAAAATGGCCAGCCCAATCTGGCCTGGCTCGATGATGACGTCGCCGTGTATGGCGCCGAGCCTTATCTCATCTGCGAGACCCTGGTTAAGGAGTTCATGGAGCGGGGGGGGCTGTCCAAGTTCTCCTTCAGCCAAGAGGCCAATCCACTCGGCTTCATGCATGTGGAATACCTCAACAAACTGAATGCTTATCTGGACGACATATCCACCAGGGAAGACATGTTGAGCCGTGTTCCCCTCGAGGTACCCAGCGCCCTTATCTTCGGGGTGGGTCTGGGTTACCACCTCGGCTATCTCTATGAGCGGTGCAAGATCGGTACTCTGTTCCTGTTTGAGCCGGATCTGGATCTCTTCTACGGGTCGCTATTCTGTTTTGATTGGGCACCGCTGCTGGCTTATTTGCATCAGGAAAACCTGGGGCTGCACATCCTGTTGGGACAGGATGAAGAGACCATAGTGAAGGACTTCTCGTCGGCCATTCATAGTCGGGGTTCTTTCCTTATCGCCAATGCCTTCATCATGTGGGGATATCAGAACGACAAGATAAGGAAACTGATAGAGAAGGTGCAGCAAGAATATTATCTGTTGGTGATGGGATGGGGCTTCTTCGATGACAACCTGATTGCCTTGTCTCACACCATCAACAATATCGAACGTGCGGTCCCTTTTTTGAAACAAGACCAGAGGGTCGCGCCAGAACATCACCGGACCCCCGTCTTCATCATTGCCAATGGCCCCTCGCTGGATGAATCAATCGCGGTCATCAGGGAGAATAAAGACAAGGCTATTTTGATCTCGTGTGGCAGTGCCATTTCCGCATTGCACAAGGTGGGCATCAAGCCGGATATTCACGTGGAAACCGAACGCACCAAGATAGTCTATGACTTCCTGGTCAACCTGAATGATCCTGAATATCTGCGGGATGTTTTATTCTTGAGTACGGATGTGATCCATCCTGATTGCGCGACACTCTTCAATCAATCGGCACTTGTCTTCAAGCTCAGTGAGCCAGGGGTGGTGCTCTATCGGAACTACTTCCCAGGCTGGCAAGCCTGTGCCGCCCTTGGCGGTGTCAACCCTCTGGTGGGCAATATCGGTGTCAGCGCGCCCACTCACCTCGGTTTCAAGAACCTTTATCTGTTCGGCCTGGATAATGGCTACAAGCACAAGGGGCACCATCATTCGAAGCTCAGCTCCTATTACAACAATGAGGAAAATGCCGGGGCCCTTGGCGATCTGATGTATGGCGACAGTCAGTGGCGACGCGAAGGAAACTTTGATGGCACCGTCATCAGCAACGCCATGTTTGACACCTCCCGCCGCGTGATAGAGCAGGTATTGGCTGCGAATGAAGATGTTCGATGCTTCAACTGCAGCGATGGTGCCAAGATTGAGCACGCCAGAGCCTTGCCGAGTGCAGAAATAAGCCTGCTCCATCGGGTCGACAAGCCTGCTCTGCTCGAGGAGATCGCCGGGCTCTGCGCCCCCATTCCCTTGTCAAAGCAGGATTTTGAACCCTTGCTGGATATCGAGTTCTTCAATATCCTCATCGACAAGATGATGGCCGAATGGCAACAGGACTTCAGGTCTCGTAATGAGTTGAATCAGCTGATGCTGCGTAACTTTGGCTATCTCTCCCAGATCGCCGCCACCCGGCAGCAACATATTTCCCAGACCATGGTCGGGTCGATGAATTATGTGTTCACCCTGTTGAGCTCCATTCTCTATTCATTCGAGGGTGAAGAGGAGACGCTGGTGCTGATGAAACCCGCCATCGATCTCTGGCTGGAGTTTTTAGCCAAGGCGAGGGAGATGTATCCAAGGGCACTCGACAGCGTCGACATGATTGATAACGAAGTGATGGCACTGTTCAGAAAATAAGAGCCGAAGCATTCAGAAAGTAAGAGCAGAAAATGAAAATACCGACCCTGGGGTCGGTATTTTTTATCTCTTGGGGTAGGGGTTCTGCGCCGTGAGCAGCCTCGCATCCTTTCGCAATATCTGTACCGAGATCAGCGCATCCGGCTCCAGTTCGGCGCCGCCATCGTGATGCTGCACGTGTTCGAACAGACGATGGTAGCCAGGGTGCCAGCCAAACAGCTCCCCGTAGTTCATCTTGTAGCTGAAGAGATTGGCGTGATGCTGGTAGTCGTTGCGATAGTGACCCGCCGGAGGATTGAAATCCATGATGGTCATCAGACCCCGATCGGCCAGCAGGGCATCGCTGCCGGCGGCAATCTTGAACAGATCCTGTGGGTCGCACAGGTAGAGGCAGAAGCCGAAGATGATGAGATCGACGGCTTCTATCTCGGGCAGACAATCGGCGGTCCCCACGGAGAGATGCAACCCTGGATAGCGAGAGAGCCCATCCTGGATGGCACTTGCCGACGGATCCACCCCATAGCAGCGGGCCCCATAATGCTCGGCCAACTGCGCCAGTCGCCAGCCATTGGCGCAACCTATCTCCAGGATCCGGGCGGGTTTGACCGCCAGATAGTGCAGCGCCTTGAAGATGGGATCGCTGGCCAGCGACTTGCCGAGAATGGCGGTCTTGTTTCGCTCGTACCACTCATTCCCTTCTTGTGCCATGAAGACGTTCTTCTGTTGCATCTAGCGCTCCTCGGCAGCTTGGGAAATCAATGACCAGGCCAGCGGCGTGCCGGCCTGAATATCCTGGCTGGCGCAGCGGCCCAGCAGGGAGGGAAGGTGGACTGGGGGCAACCCGTGAGCGGGTCGGATGGATCGCAAATTACGGGGAGTGAACGCCTCTCCCGCCTTCATATCCTCACAGACGAACAACGAACGTGAAAACAGACGGTTCTGCTCTGCCTTGGGGTTGAGGCTGTAGCTGATCTCACCCAGCGCGGCCTCCACTTGCCTTACGCCCGCCACCATCTGGCCAAATTCTGCTGGGGTCATGGAGAAAGAGGCATCCGGGCCACCCAATGCGCGATCCAGGATGAAGTGTTTCTCTATCACCTCGGCACCCAGGGCGGCGGCGGCCATGGCCACGGCCTGCCCCAGGGTATGGTCCGAGAGTCCCACCTTGACGCCAAATGTCTGCCGCATATTGGGGATGGTGAGCAGGTTGGCTTCTTCCACCGGGGCGGGATAGGAAGAGGTGCACTTGAGCAGGGTGATATCCTGATTGCCCATGCGGCGGCAGGCCTGCACGGCCGCATCGATATCGGCAAGGGTCGCGATGCCGGTCGAGATGATCATCGGCTTGCCCTTGCTGGCCGCATATTCGATCAGCGGAATGTCGGTGATCTCGAACGAGGCGATCTTGTAGAGGGGGACATCGAGGGTTTCCAGGAAATCGACGGCGGTGAAGTCAAAGGGGGTCGAGAAGAAGACAAGCCCTGCTTTCTCCGCTTCGGCCTGGATGGCGGCATGCCATTCCCAAGGGGTATAGGCCTCTTGATAGAGCTTGTGTAGCGTGGTGCCATCCCAGATAGTGCCCTGATTAATCTGGAAATATTCATTGTCGCAATCCAGGGTGATGGTATCGGCGGTGTAGGTCTGGATCTTGATGGCATCGGCACCGCACTCCTTGGCGGCGCGCACCGTCGCCAGGGCCTTGTCCAGTGAGTGGCCATGGTTGGCCGACAGTTCGGCAATGATGAAGCATCGCTTCGGATTGATGGCTTGAGCCCTGCTTGGGTTCATGGATGTCTCCACTCCTGTTCGGTGATCCCCATGAGCAAGAGATCGACATAATGTGTGGTATGGGGTCGGTAGACCGCTTCCCGCCAGGCGCCTTCCTGACAAAAACCGGCCCTCAAATAGGCCTGAATGGCTCTTTCATTGTCCGCCGCGACCTCCAGCTTGAGCGTGTGCAAGCGCGCGACCTCAAACGCCAGCTGGTTGATGGCGGCCAGCAGACGCATCCCCAGCCCCTTATCGGTGCGCCTGGGATTGCGATAGATCCCAAGCCAGGCCAGTCGATTTTGCCAGTCCAATCGGTGCAGGGAGATCACTCCGAGGATCCCTTGCGCGTCCTGGCAGAGGTAATTGAGGTTGCGGCTTTCATCTTGCTGGCGCGCCATGAAGGCGCGATGCGTCTCGAGGCTGATATCGCCCCCCGTGTTCATCCAGCGCGCGATTTCCGGATGGTTTCGCATCTGCCAGACCGCTACTGTCTGCGGCTCGTCCAGCATGGCGAAGGGGATGAGCTCCAGCCCGGCGAGGCTGAAGTGCCGTTGCAGGTCTATGTCTGCTTGAGCCATGAGAGTGCCTCCAGGGTTCCATTTCCTGCCATTAGCGTCTGCAGCCTGAGGGTCCGTCTGGCTCGCTCATCTGCTGGCGCCAGCCTGGACAGGCCCTGTTCCAGTCGGGAGAATAGTGCAGGGTCGTGCCACCAACCCGCCGAGAGAAAAGCGTCACTGCTGCACCAGCCGGCCAGCTGGCTTGCCTGGTTGTCGGCGACCCCGATCAGGATGCCCGGCAGGCCGCAGCGAGCCAGCTCATAGGTGACTTGTCCGGCACTGCTGATGGCCATGTCGCAGCGGGACATGAGGCCGGCCATCTGCTCGGCGTCGAGATGGTGATGTTGCCTACACCCCTCAAGGCGCGGGTCGGGCTCCCGGGTGACGACCTCCAGTTCAGTTTCGGGTCTGTGCCGGCGCAACCAGGCCACCAAGCCTGGGGTCAGGTCACGCACATCGGTGCCTCCCATGATGATCAGGATGCGCTCTATGCGGGCGGCGACCTGGGTACGGGCGGGCAGGGACCAGAAGGGGGGGCGCAGGGGCTGCCAACTCGGCCCCCATTGCCAGCTGGCGGCGCCCGACTGGTGGCTGGGCGTGCCGGGGCTGGCATGTATCACCAACCCCCTGGGGTAGTTCAGGCGCTCGGTGTCATCGAGATAGATGACCCGCTGGAAGCCAGCCGAGATACTCTCGAGGGTGGCCAGACTCGCCGAGTAGGAGTCGACGATGGCGACCGCCTGCCGTGGGGAGGCGCTTTGCTGTTGCCAGTTGTCCCAGCTGACGCTCTCATCCTTGAGCAGGGCTTGCGCCAGCTCATCGCCTTCGACCACCCAGTGGACGGTACCGCCCTGTTGCCGCCAGGCTGCCCCATAGGCACTGCAGCGGCTGAGGTGGCCGAGACCCCGCTCTTTATCCCCTTCGCTGAAAATCCACAGCGGCAGCACTCAACGCACCTTGAACACCGGCTGGATCGGCTCGCCATCCAGGGCCTGATGGATGGCGTTATCGGCATCCAGACGGATCAGTTCCGGCAGAACCTCGGCATAGACATCGAGCAGCGTCCTCATATCCTGTTCGCTGTGTGCCAGGTTGATGTTGTGGCTACCTAGGCTGAGGATGCCGCGCTTGCACAGCTCCTGAATGAAGTAGCTCTTGAGCAGCCAGCTGGAATGGTTGGCCGAATCGCCGATCAGCAGGAAGCTCCAGCTCGGGTGACCGGCGGTCTTGAGCCATTGGGGGGCGTCCAGCGTCTGCAACAGGCTATCCAGTCCGTCCAGCAGGGGTTGACCCCGTTCGGCCAGCCGGGCAGGCACATCGAGGCTGCGCATCTTCTTGATCACGGCGTTGGCCGCGGCCAGGGCGATGGCATCGCCGCCAAAGGTGCCGGAGAAGAAGATATCCTCCATGCGCTGCATGTGATCGCGACGGCCCACCACGGCGGAGATGGGGAAGCCATTGGCCATGCCCTTGCCGAAGGCGGCCAGATCCGGCGTGACGCCGAACAGGGTCTGGGCGCCGCCCAGATGGAAGCGAAAACCCGTGATGGTCTCGTCGAAGATGAGCAGGGCGCCATGCTGGTCACACAGCTGGCGCAGGCCGGGCAGAAATTCGGGGGAGGGCCAGGCGACGTTCATCGGCTCCAGGATCACGGCGGCAAACTCCCCGGGATGGGCCTCAAGTTGCGCTCGCAGTGACGCCAGATCGTTGTAGTCGAAGCGATGGGTCAGCTCCCGCACGCACTCGGGCACCCCCAGGTGGCGAGTGGTGGAGCCTATGTACCAGTCCTGCCAGCCATGGTAACCACAGACGGCGACCCGCTCCCTGCCGGTCACGGCGCGGGAGAGGCGAATGCAGGCGGAGGTCGCATCGGTGCCATTCTTGCCGAACCGGACCATCTCGGCGCAGGGGATCAGCTCGATGAGTTGCTCCGCCACCTCGGTCTCCAGGCGGTGGGGGAGCGAGAAGATGGAGCCGAGGTTGAGCTGCTCCAGCACGGCCTGGTTCACATCCGGGTCGCAATAGCCGAGGCTGATGGCGAGCAGACCGCTGGCAAAGTCCAGATACGAGTTGCCATCCACATCCCACACCCTGGCGCCCTGGCCGCGCTCGATAAACAGCGGGGCGGCGCCGTAGGGGAAGCAGAGACGGCTCTTGGAGAAGGTCTGGGAGCCCAGAGGAATGCTCTGCTCTGCCCGGGCGGAGAGTGCCAGTGAATGTTGATAACGTGAGGTCATGGGTGGTTCTCCTTGGCCAGCGAGCTTGCCAGCCCTTCATTGCGCTGATGCTGGGTATTCAGGGTCGCGAGATGTGGCGCCCGAGCCAGCAAAATGAGGATGTCGTTAGTGGTAAATGCTGGGTTTGTAGGATAAAGCTGCCCATAGATCTGCTCAATCAGCTCAAAATCGGCGGGTTCATCCACTGTCCAGCGCAACTGGGCCAGGCTCGGCGTACGGCTCAATCTGCCTATCTTGAACAGCTCGGCATGTTGGCGGATGTAATAGGTCACATGCTCGCGCTCGGCCGGGCTCTGGGCCTGCGCGGCCAGCAGACGCAGGGTGGCGGCACTCAGGATCTCGGCGTCCAGGCCATCCGGGTAGCAGGGATCCCAGCAGTTGCTGCTGTAGTCATAGCCACCCTGCAGGTGGAGCTCGATGAGTTCATCGATGAGCTCGGGATCCGCCAGCGGGCAGTCGCCGGTGAGCCTGACGATCTGGCTGGGGTTAAAGCGTTGCGCGGCCAGATGGAAGCGTTGCAACACGTCGTCAAGGGGGCCACGAAAACAGGGCACGTCCAGCTGCGCGCAAAGTCGGGCGATGGCCTCATCGTCGGCCTGGTCGCTGGTGGCGACCATCAGCTGATCCAGCCTGGTCGATCGTTTCAGTCGTTCAATCTGGCGGGCGAGCATGGGGACGCCCAGCAAGGGTTTGAGCACCTTGCCCGGCAGCCGGCTGGAGCCCGCCCTGGCCTGTAGGATTCCGAGGATCATGATGACTTCCACTGTGCCGGGTTGATGAGGCCGGGTTCGTCGCAGGCGAGGCCGGCCAGCTCGGTGTCGCTCAATGTCTGCCGCCGGGCATAGGCCGTGGCGATGGCGGCCAGCTCATGGGCATGACAGACCCCCACCACGAACCGGCTGACCTGGGGCAGGGCCGCTATCAGTGACAGCGCCTTGTCGAGAAGCGGAAGATGGGGCTGCCAGTGATCCAGCCGGGTCAGTGGCTGGGCGAAGTGCTGAAAATAGTCGGGTCGCAGAGCTGGCTGCATCAGTAACAGCCCCTGCAGGAAGAGGGAGCGCACATGGATCTCGCACCCCAGCGCCTGCAACCTGTCCAGCCAGCCCGTGCGCAGGAAGCGCTGGTCGAGCAGGTTGGCAGGCAGTTGCACCAGATGCAATGGGTAGCCCTGGCTCAACCACAGATCCAGCTCGTCCGGGGAGTAGACCGACACCCCCAGCTTGCCCACCTTGCCTTGTCGCTGCAGTTCCATCAGCTGTTCGAACAGGGCGGGGCTGGCGTCCTGGCCGCGATGGAGCAGCAGCCCATCCAGCCTCGGGCGTGCCAGTTGGCGCAGGCTGTTGTCGACGGAAGCAGCGACCTCGGTGGCCAGGATACCGGGGGCCAGCTTGTCCACCAACAGAAAGTCGGCGCTGTGGCGGCTGCCGAGCCGCGACTCGGCATTGCCATAGGCTTGCGCCGTGTCCAGGGTATCGATGCCCAGTTGGCAAGCCAGCGTCAGGATATCGTCGAGGGTATCATCACCGACCTGTCCTGCCTGGTTGCTGATGCCGTAATCGAGCCCGAACTGTACCGTGCCCAGTGCTAGGCGCATAACACTCGCTCAAGGGTCTGGATAACTCTGTCCTGCTCGGCCAATGAGAGGCTGGGGAACAGAGGCAGGCTGATGGCTTGTCGGTAGTAGGCCTGGGCGCCGGGGTAATCGGCGGGATCCTGCCCCAGATTGCGATAATAGGGCTGTGCCGGTATGGGCATGTAGTGGACATTCACGCCGATGCCAGCCTCGCGCAGCCGGGCAAACACCTGGTCCCTATCGGCGACCTGGATTACGTAGAGGTGGTAGCCGGAGCTACGGTCATTGTCTTGACGCAGCGGTCGCAGCGGCAGCTCGGTCAGCAATTCGTCGTAGCGGGCAGCCAGTTGTTGGCGCCGGTCGATAAAGTGGGACAAGCGGCCGAGCTGGCTCAGGCCCAGCGCGGCCTGAATGTCGGTCAGCCGATAGTTGAAGCCGAGCACCTGCTGCTCATAGTACCAGCCACCCGGACTGGGCGAGTCCAGCTGCTCGGCATCGCGGGTGATGCCGTGGCTGCGATAGAGCCTCAGCTTGGCGGCCAGCGCGGCATCACGGGTAGTGACGGCGCCCCCTTCCCCTGTGGTGATGGGCTTCACCGGGTGGAAGCTGAAGACGGTCATGTCGCTGTGGGCACAGCTGCCGATGGGGACATCCTGATAGCTGGCCCCCAGGGCATGGCAGGCATCCTCGATGAGGTGAATGCCATATTGCCGGCACAGGGCGCCGATCTCGCTCAGATCACAGGGTTGGCCCGCCAGATGCACGGCGACCAGCACCCTGGGCAGGCGGGAGGTTCCCTGGACGGTGCGCAGCTTCTCCCGCAGGGCAGCCACACTGAGGTTGCCGGTCTCGGGATCCACATCGACAAAATCCACCTGAGCACCGCAGTAGCGGGCACAGTTGGCGGAGGCGACGAAGCTGATGGCCGAGACCCAGGCCCAATCGTCGCCCCCCAGCTCCAGCGCGGCGCAGGCCAGATGGAGCGCCGTGGTGCCATTGTTGCAGGCGATCACATGGGGGACCCGGCAATAGTCGGCCAGCCCTTGTTCGAAGGCGGGCACCGCCTCACCCTGGGTGAGATAGTCCGACTTCAGGACGGCAACGACGGCATCGATATCTTCATCTGTGATGGATTGGCGTCCATAGGGGATCATTCGGCTAGCACCTGCTGGTTCATCATCTTCAATTCGTCTATCGACAGGAAGTGCCGATTGTTTAGGGAATTGTATTCGAAGCCGGGCTCGACCAGGGTGGCCGTATCCCCCAGGGCATTGACTGCGAAGTCATTGTTGCGACTGGTGAAACTGATGCTGGGGGAAATCACGTAATAGTCGTTGAACTCGAAGGTGTGATAGGAGTCATCGGCCGGGCACATCACCTCGTGCAGCTTCTCGCCTGGGCGAATACCGACGATCTCTTGCGGCAGCTCCGGCGCCATGGCGCTGGCCAGATCGGTGATGCGCACTGACGGGATCTTGGGGATAAACAGCTCCCCTCCCTTCATCCGCTGGAAGTTGGTCAACACGAAGTCGACTCCCTGTTGCAGGGTGAGCCAGAAGCGGGTCATCTCGGCATGGGTGATCGGCAGATGGTTGGCACCCTCTCTGATCAGCCTGTCGAAGAAGGGGACCACCGAGCCGCGAGAGCCCACCACGTTGCCATAACGGACCACGGAGAAGATGGTCGGGTTCTTGCCCGCCATATTATTGGCGGCGACGAACAGCTTGTCGGAGCAGAGCTTGGTGGCGCCATAGAGGTTGACCGGGTTGGCGGCCTTGTCGGTGGAGAGGGCGATCACCTTCTCGACCCCGTTGTTGAGCGCCGCCTTGATGACGTTCTCCGCGCCACCCACGTTGGTCTTGATGCACTCCATGGGGTTGTATTCGGCGGCCGGCACCTGCTTGAGGGCCGCGGCATGCACCACGAAATCCACGCCGTGCATGGCCATGTTGAGCCGCTCGGCATCCCTCACATCGCCGATGAAGTAACGCATGCAGGGATGGTTGAAGCGCTGCTGCATCTCGAATTGTTTGAGTTCATCACGGGAATAGACGATCAACCTGCTCGGGGTGTAGAGGGAGAGGACTGTCTCGATGAATTTCTTGCCAAAGGAGCCGGTGCCGCCGGTGATCAGGATCGTTTTTCCGTTGAACATGTCATTGTCCCGTTATGAAGTGAGTATCTGGCAGATTGGAAGCATATTTTATGCCACATATAATGGCGGGTCATCGGACGGATGACCCGCGGAGGGAGGCAGGGGTCAGGCGGGGGAGGCCGGGTTGCTCCGGGCGATCTCCTTGCACAGTTGCTCCACCGCGTTGAGGGCCCTGGGGGTGAAGCGGTGCAGCTCATCGGGGTTGATGAGGGCGAGCCGCCGGTGCTTGACGGCATCCAGCATGGACCACTGCTGCCAGTGGGTCAGCACGGCGGGATCCCGGCTGCCGGCCAGGATAAGCCGCGGGTTGGCCTTGATCACCTGCTCCAGCCCGATCTGGGGGTAGGGGGTCTTGGCCGCGGCGGTCACGTTGCTGCCGCCGCACAGTGCGATGGCCTGGCCCGGCCAGGTCGAATCGTTGACGCTGGTGAGCGGCGGGGTCCAGAGCTGGTAGAACACCGAGACCGGCTTGGGCTGGCCGTAGCGCTGTTTCAGGGCATCCAGCCGCGCCAGATAGGCATCGGCCTCACGATTAGCCTGCTGCTCGACTCCGAGCAGGGTGCCGAGGCGGCGCATCTCGTCGGCCAGCGAGGCAAAGTCGGTGGGCTCCGAATAGAAGATGGGGATGCCGAGCTGCTCGACGGGGGCCAGCATGCGGGACTGGGCCGAGCGCCAGGCCACCACCAGATCTGGTTTCTGGGCCAGCAGGGCCTCGAGGTTGATGCTGCGGTAGTTGGCGACCCGCGGCTTCGCCTGCGCCTCGGGGGGAAAGTCGGAGGCATCGTCGGTCGCGACTATGCGATCCCCGGCACCGATATCGAACAGCAGCTCGGTCAGATGAGGGGTGAGGCTGATGATGCGCTGCGGCGTCTGCGCCAGCCCGGCCAGCGGCCAACAGAGCAGGCAAAGTAGCGCGCCCAGGGTGCGCGGGCTGAAGATACTAGCCATGGAATTGCTCCAGCAGGGTCAATAGCAGCGCCAGCGCCAGCCAGCCCCAGCCCGTCAGCAGCAGGCGCCGGAGCAGGCGTTGCGGCGAGTCGGCGGCGGGTTCGGCGTGTGCGTCAAACACCGGAAAGCGCACTAGCTGCCCCTGATAGTAGCGGGGGCCCCCCAGTCGGCTGCCGCAGGCGTGAGCCAGCAGGCCAAGCAGACAGCCCATGGCCGGATAGGGCCAGTGCAGGGCAGCGCGCAGCCGGCTGCCCAGCTGACGCAACTGGGTTAGTAATAGCGGCAGCCCCAGCAGCAGGATGGCGGGCGCGCAGAGTGCCTGATAGAGCGCGGCGGCGGGGCGGCCGAAATAGGCAAACTGCAGCTGTTTCGGGCTCCAGCCCTGATTCATCAGCTGGGCGAGGCGCCAGAGCAGGGCGCCTTGCACGCCCGCCAGGGCGAAGCCCAGCAAGGGGCCGGCCCATTGGCCCACCAGGCGCAGCACGCAGCTCTCGCTGACCGCCTTGTTCAGCCCCATCACCGACATCGCCCCCGTCTCGCGCTTGAGCCAGGGCGCCGCCTGCAGGCGGGCCACGACCAGCGTCTCCTGAGTCGCCAGCACCCGGGTCGCCTTGGCGAGTTCCCGCAGCGGCCATGATTCCAGCATCAGCAGCAGAAACAGGAGATCGAACAGGGGCTCGGACAGGGAGAGGTTGCGCACCGCCCAGAGCCCGGCGGCGCAGGGCAGCCAGACCACCAGCAGGGCCAGCAGCCCCGCCTGGGTTTGTTGCCTGGGCGAGCCGTCGGGGCGATAGACCCGCCGACCGAGGCGAGCCAGCAGCGGCACCGTGGCCCCGAGCCGGAAGCGGGCAGGCCAGGGCAGGATGGCCTCCAGCAGGGCGGCGCCCACTAAAATGGCCGCCGCAGTCGAGACCAGCGAGGCGGCCATGGGCGCCAGGGCGGCGGTGTCGATCACAGCTTGCCGAGCAGCTTGATGATCATCTCGGCCGAGTGCTGGCCTGCCACCTCGATGAAGGCATCGAAGGATTCCACCTGCTCCTTGCCGGCGATGTCAGACATGGCGCGCACCACCAGATAGGGCACCTTGAACATGTGGCACACCTGGCCGATAGCGGCCCCTTCCATCTCGACCGCCAGCATCTGCGGGAAGTCGGCGCGCGCCTTGGCGATGGCGTCCGGCTTGCACATAAACTGATCACCGGTGCAGATGAGGCCGATCTTGGTCTGATGCTTGCCCTGCTCGGCGATGCAGCTCTGGGCAAGCGCGATCAGCTTCTCGTCACAGGGGAAGGCGGCGGGCTGCTGCGCCATCTGGCCCATCTCGTAGCCAAAGGCGGTCACGTCCACGTCGTGGAAGCGCATCTCGCTGGCGATCACCACGTCACCTATGTGCAGGTCCTGGGCGAAACCGCCGGCGGAGCCGGTGTTGATGACGCAATCCGGGGCAAATTTTTCCAGCAGCAGGCCGGTGGCGACGCTGGCGGCGACCTTGCCGATGCCGGAGCGGGTCAGGATCACCTCTTTACCGGCCAACCGGCCCTGATAGAACTCGCAGCCGCCCAGTTGCAGGGTGGTCAGTTCGCTCAGCTGGCTGCGCAGCAGGGCCACTTCCTGCTCCATGGCGCCGATAATACCTACTTTCATCCTCTACCTCGTCTCTATGGCCCTTGGGCCGAATAAGTTGGCGCGGATCATAGCAAAAGATAAGGGCGGCGCCGAGTGCCGGTGGTCGAATGCGGGCGGGGGAGGCCGGTGTGGCGTCTAAATAAACCGGCTCGCTCCCCCGACCATCAATCCGCGTCTCAACCCAGCGCCGTGTCCAGCGTCATCATCAGGGCGAAGCCCGCCATCAGGCCGAGGGTGGCATGGGTCTGGTGGCCGTTGCGGTGGGTCTCGGGGATCACCTCGTGGGAGACCACGAACAGCATGGCCCCGGCGGCCAGTCCCAGGCCAATGGGGTAGGCGAGGGCCATGCCGCTGGCGAGACCGACCCCGAGCAGGGCACCGAGCGGTTCCAGCAGGCCGCTGCCGATGGCGACCAGCACGGCGACCGAGGGGCGAAAACCGGCGGCGCACATGGCCAGCGCGACTGCGAGCCCTTCCGGTATGTCCTGCAGGGCGATGGCGGTGGTCAGCGGCAGACCCACCGCCATGTCCCCCTGGGAGAAGCTGACCCCGATGGCCATCCCCTCCGGCAGGTTGTGGAGCGCGATGGCAAACACGAACAGCCAGACCCGGGAGCAGCTCTCATGGCCGGGGCCGCAGGGGCCTGTCTTGTCATGCTCGTGGGGGGTGAACTGATCCAGCCCCAGCATCAGCAGCACCCCGAGCGTCATGCCGGCGACCACCACGGCGGCGGCGAGAAAACCGTCCCCGGTGATCCCCTCGGCGGCCTCAAGCCCCGGCAGCAGCAGGGAGAAGGCGCTGGCCGCCAGCATCATGCCGGCGGCAAAACCCAGCATGCCGTCTTCCACCCGCTGGGGCACGGAGCGCAGAAACAGCGCCGGCAGGGCGCCGAGGGCGGTGGCCGCGAAACCGGCGACGCCGCCGATGAGGCCGTAACGAACGCCCGGGCTGATATCACCGGTCGCCAGCATGACGAGGCTCTGCAGCAGGAGCAGCAGCACGGCGACCAGCGCGATCAGCAACCCGAAGGCGGTGAGCGGGCGGGCCTGCATCTGCTCGCGCAGTTGAACGGACCAGGAAGAGGGGAGGGTCGACGCGTTATCCATGGACAAGACCTTGAGGCGAAGGGGAGACGAGGGCTCCATTACATCGCCGGCGCTCCCCTTTGTCCACGCTGGCGGGCCGATTGTGGCAATCGGCCAGGGGATCCAGATCGCCAGCGCCTGTGGTGAGCAGGACGCGGTCTCCGATTAGCTTGGCCGCAACGTGGAGCGGATCAATGAATCCTCCAACGAGGTGGCCATAGGGGCGGATCACACCGCCCGCGCCTGCCTGGAGCTGAGTCAGCTGGCGGCGGGCCTGCGCCAGACCATAGGCCGCTTCCGGCTGGCCTGATGGCCGGCTGCCACGGCAGAAATCTCGAGCATAAAAAACGGGGCCCTGGGCCCCGTTTTTTATTCACCTCCATGCAAGGGAGGGTACAGGTGTGACTCAGAAGCTCTGGCCGAGGCCCGCGCCTGCGTCTTTCTTGGCGATCAGTTCAATCTTGTAACCGTCGGGGTCTTCCACGAAGGCGATGACGGTGGTGCCGCCTTTGACCGGGCCCGGCTCGCGGGTGATCTTGGCGCCGGCGGCGCGCAGGGCGTCGCAGGTGCCGTAGATGTCGTCCGCTTCCAGCGCGATGTGGCCGTAGGCCGAGCCCAGCTCATACTCGCTCACGCCCCAGTTGTAGGTGAGCTCGATGACGGCTTCGTCCTTCTCGTCGCCATAACCGACGAAGGCCAGGGTGTACTTGTATTCGCTGTTCTCGCTCTTGCGCAAGAGCTTCATCCCCAGCACGCGGGTGTAGAAATCGATGGAGCGTTGCAGATCGCCGACGCGTAACATCGTATGCAGGATTCTCATTGCTCAATTCTCCGGGTAGTGGTTCTTTTGTATTCACACAAATCGTTGATAAGAGAGGCAGAGTCTCGAGGTTGGCACAACTGCATGTTGTGCAGGCGCCTCATCGATCAGCTCTCCGGGTAGACCTTTTCTTTGTACTCACACAAGTCTTCGATGATACAGGAGCCGCAGCGCGGTTTGCGCGCCAGGCAGGTGTAACGACCGTGCAGGATCAGCCAGTGGTGCACATCCAGCTTGAACTCGGCGGGCACCACCTTGAGCAGCTTCTCCTCCACCTGATCCACGTTCTTGCCCACCGCGAAGCCGGTGCGGTTGGAGACGCGAAAGATATGGGTGTCGACGGCGATGGTGGGCCAGCCGAAGGCGGTGTTGAGCACCACGTTGGCGGTCTTGCGACCGACCCCGGGCAGGGCTTCCAGCGCCTCGCGGTCCTCCGGCACCTCGCCATTATGGCGCTCCAGCAGGATGGCGCAGGTCTTGATGACGTTCTCGGCCTTGGTGTTGAACAGGCCTATGGTTTTGATGTACTGCTTCACCCCGTCCACCCCGAGCGCCAGCATGGCGGCGGGGGTGTTGGCTACCGGATAGAGCTTGTCGGTGGCCTTGTTGACGCTCACGTCGGTGGCCTGGGCCGACAGCAGCACGGCGATCAGCAGCTCGAACGGCGAGTTGAAGTTGAGTTCTGTGGTGGGGTGGGGATTGTTGTCCCGCAGCCGCTCCAGAATCTGTCTGCGTTTTTGATTGTTCATCGATTCTCGGGTCTGTCCTGGCGCAAGAGCATTAGAGCTGGGTGGCGCGGGCACCGGCCGCCGGCACGCTGCAGTGCGCCTTGTCGGCACTCTGCTTGCGGCCCATCCAGTCGTTGATGGCATTCTTGCCGGCGATGAGCAGCCCCAGCCCGATGAAGCCACCGGGCGGCAGGATCGCCAGCAGCAGGCTGGCATCGGCATGGAACAGCTCGATGCGCAGTGACTTGGCCCAGTCCCCCAGCAGCAGATCGGCGCCGTCGAACAGGGTGCCCATGCCGATGATCTCCCGCAGTCCCCCCAGCACCAGCAGCACCAGGGTGAAGCCCAGCCCCATCATCAAGCCGTCGATGGCCGCCAGCAGGGGCGGGTTCTTGGAGGCATAGGCCTCGGCCCGGCCTATGATGACGCAGTTGGTGACGATCAGCGCGATGAAGATGCCGAGCGCCTGATAGAGGCCATAGGTGTAGGCGTTCATCAGCAGCTGCACGCTGGTCACCAGGGCGGCGATGATCATCACGTAGACCGGGATGCGAATGTCCTTGGGCACCCAGTTGCGCACCAGGGAGATGGCCAGGTTGGAGCTGATCAGCACCACCATGGTCGCCAGCCCCAGCCCAAGGGCGTTGGTGAAGGTGGAGGAGACCGCCAGGGTCGGGCACAAGCCCAGCACCTGCACCAGGGAGGGGTTGTTCTTCCACAGCCCCTGCAGCATCAGCTCCTTGAGCTCTTCGCGACGGCCATTGCTCTCGCTGGCGAGACCCTGATCGTCAATCACATCAATCTGTTCCATCTGTTGGCTCCGCTGTGTTCGAGTAGCCGGCTTCGGCCGTCAATCTGTGCCATCTCGGTTCATTATCGACCGGGATCATGGGGCTGTGTCGCAGGGGGGGGCGTCACGCAGCAGCTCCGGGTGCTGTTGCTGCAACAGCAGCAGGTTCTTCACTGCCTTGACCACGGCGCGAGGGGTGATGGTGGCGCCGGTGAAGGCGTCGAATTCGCCGCCATCCTTCTTCACCGCCCAGCTCGCGTCGTTGTCCGCATTGAGCACCCGGCCGACGAAGCTGTCGATCCAGTTGGATTTCTTCAGCTCGATCTTGTCGCCCAGACCCGGGGTCTCCCTGTGGGCCAGCACCCGCACCGCGCTGACGGCGCCCTTGGCATCGGTACCTACGACCATGCGAATGGCCCCACTGTAGCCGTCGGGGGCCACGGTTTCCAGCGCATAGCCGGTGTGCTCGCCGTTGAGCGTCGCGGTATAGAGCGGCATGGGCTGATCGCTGCCCAGATATTCCCGGCTCCTGACCAGCTTGCAGCTGGCCACCAGATCGTTGTCATAGCTCCCCTCCGGCAACAGGGCTTCGAGGGTGCGCAGCTTCTCCAGCTGTTGCTGGTGGGCGATGCGGTCCTTGGTCAGCTCGTTGGTCAGCACCACCATGGCGGTGCAGCCAAGGGCGAACAGGGCCAGGGTCACGCCGTTCTTGCGCATGCTCTTTAACATGTTGTGGCTCCGGTTCCGCTGGGATGAGAAGTCAAAGATGAGGTCATTTGCGGCGCGCTCCATAGACCTTGGGGCGGGTCAGGCTGTCGATCAGCGGTACGCACAGGTTGGCCAGCAGCACCGCGAAGGCGAAGGCGTCCGGGTAACCGCCGTAGCGGCGAATGAGGTAGACCAGCACGCCGATCAGCACGCCGTATACCAGCCGGCCCCGCGGGGTGGTGCTGGCACTCACCGGATCGGTGGCGATGAAGAAGGCCCCCAACATGGTGGCGCCGCTGAACAGGTGCAGCATGGGGGTGGCGGTGGCGTCCGGCGTGGCCAGATAGCCCAGGGTGGCAGAGAGCAGCAAGGCCCCCAGCACGGCGACCGGAATGCGCCAGTGGATCACCTTCTGCTGCAGCAGGAACAGGCCCCCCAGCAGATAGCCGAGGTTGACCCAGCTCCAGCCGATGCCGCCCCAGCCCTCGAACACTTTGTGGGTCATCACCTCGCTGGCGGTGAGGCCCTGGGTCAGGCCGGTCTTCAGGGTGTCGAGCGGCGTGGCCATGGTCAGGCCATCCACCCCCTGCTTGAGCTGCAGCATGCTGTAGCCGTCCAGGCTGAAGCCGGTGAAGATCACCGAGACGGCGTCACCGAAGCCAAGGTCATAGGCCGCTATGCTCGACGGCGGCAACCAGCTGGTCATCTGGACCGGGAAGGAGACCAGCAGCAGCACATAGGCCACCATGGCCGGGTTGAACAGGTTCTGGCCCAGCCCTCCATAGAGGTGCTTGGCGATGATGATGGCAAAGGCGGTGCCCAGCACCAGCATCCACCAGGGCAGCAGGGGGGGCAGGGAGAGCCCGATCAGCACGGCGGTCAGCGCCGCGCTGCCGTCCAGCAGGGCCGGTTTGACGGGGCGGCCCCGCAGTTTGAGTACCAGCGCCTCGCTGCCCAGCGCCGTCGCCAGCGCCAGCAGGATCTGGATCAGGGTTCCCCAGCCGAAGAACCAGATCTGGGCCAGCAGGCCCGGCAGACAGGCCAGGATCACCAGCAACATCAGGGTCTGGGTCTGTTTGCGGTTATGGGCAAACGGCGCACTCGCGATATTGAACATGGATCAGTGACTCTTGTCGGAAAGTGGGTCTGACTCTGTCTCGCCCTGAGCGGCAGCCTCGGCGGCCAGTTTCTTCGCCTTGGCGCGAGCGATGGCGGCGGCGATGGCCGCCTTCTTGGGGTCGACGTCGGCGACGGGGGCCGGCTCGACCGCCGGGGCCTCGGCTGTGTTGGCCTCAGTCTCGGCGACCGCTTCCCCCGCAGCCTGGGCAGCCTTCTTGGCCTTGGCACGGGCGATGGCGGCGGCGATGGCCGCCTTCCTGGGGTCGACGTCGGCAGCGGGGGCCGGTTCGACCGCCGGGGCCTCGGCCGCTTCCCCCTCAGCCTGAGCGGCCTTCTTGGCCTTGGCACGGGCGATGGCGGCGGCAATGGCCGCCTTCTTGGGATCGACCTCGGCGACGGGAGCCGGTTCGGTCACAGTGGCCTCGGCTGTGTTAGCCTCGGGCTCGGCGATCACTTCCCCCGCAGCCTGGGCGGCTTTCTTGGCCTTGGCACGGGCGATGGCGGCGGCAATGGCCGCCTTCTTGGGATCGACCTCGGCGACGGGAGCCGGTTCGGTCACAGTGGCCTCGGCTGTGTTGGCCTCGGGCTCGGCGATCACTTCCCCCGCAGCCTGAGCGGCTTTCTTCGCCTTGGCACGGGCCAGGGCGGCGGCGATGGCGGCCTTCTTGGGATCTGCCTCGGGCGTCACCGCCGTGATGGTGGTGGTTGCTTCATCGCCATCGCTGGCCTTGGCGGCGCGACGGGCCAGCGCCTCCTGCTTGCGGGCCTCGCGGGCCGCCATCATGGCGGCGTTGTCCGGTTGCACCTCTGCACCAGCGGCCGCCTGCTTGGCCTTGAGACGGGCCAGAGCGGCGGCGACCGGGTCTTCCCCACCCGCCGTCGTCATGGCCTGGCGGCGCTGGGCCGCCGCCTCGGCATGGCGGGCCTCGCGCGCGGCCTTTTCCCGCTCGAAGCGGGCCTGCTTGGCCTCGAATCGCTGCTTGGCGCGCTCGGCCTTCTCTGCCTCGGCGTGGACCTCGCGGATGTCATCCTTGGCAATCTTGTAGTACTGCACCAGCGGGATCTCGCTCGGGCAGACCCAGGCACAGGCGCCGCACTCGATGCAGTCGAACAGGTTGAGCCCCTCGGCCTTGTCGTACTCCTTGGCACGGCTGTACCAGTACAACTCCTGCGGCAGCAGGTTGGCGGGGCAGACGTCGGAACAGGCGCTGCAACGGATGCAGGACTGCTCGGGGCCGGGGGGCGGCAGCTCGGCCCGGGTGGGGGAGAGCAGACAGTTGGTGGCCTTGACCACGGGCACCATGGCGTGGGGCAGGGTGAAGCCCATCATGGGGCCACCCATGATGACGCGCTGATCCGCCTCCGGCTGCAGCTCGAAGCGTTGCAACAGCCAGCGCACCGGTGTGCCGAGGCGCACCCAGGCGTTGCCCGGCTTCTTGAAGGCATCCCCGGTGAGGGTGACGATGCGCTCGATCAGCGGCTCACCGTCGATGATGGCGCGCTTGATGGCAAACACGGTGGCGACGTTGAGCACCATGATACCCATGTCGACCGCCCGGCCGCCCTTGGGAACCTGGCGTCCGGTGAGCAGCTCTATGGTCTGCTTGGCCCCGCCGGAGGGGTACTTGGTCGGCACCGCCTTGACCAGCACATCCGGGTCTGTGGCATGGCGGTTGAGGGCGTCGATGGCCGCCGGCTTGTTGTCTTCCACCCCGATCAGGGTCAGCTTGGGCTTGAGCAGGTGCTTGAGCACCCGGATGCCGTCCATGATCTCGTCGGCATACTGCTGCATCAGCCGATCATCTGTGGTGATGTAGGGTTCGCACTCCAGGCCGTTGACGATCAGGATCTCGGTGAGCTGACCACGGCCATCGAGCTTGCTGTGGGTCGGGAACACGGCGCCGCCGAGGCCGGCGATACCGGCCTGCTGGATGCGTTCGAGCAGTTCGCCCCGCTCCAGATTCCAGTAATCTGGGCGAGCGTCGCGCACTCCCCAGGCATCTTCCCCATCCGGGGTGAGGGTGATGCAGAGATCGTCGAGACCGGACGGATGGGCCACCGTATGGAGGTCGATGGCGGTGACGGTGCCCGAGGTGGAGGCATGCACCGGCACTATGCGGCCCTTGTCATAGCGGGTCAGCGGCTGACCCTTCTTGACCTTGTCACCGACCCGTACCAGCAGATCGCCGGCCGGGCCCGCGTGCTGGCGCACCGGGATGATGAGCTGGGGAGGAATCCCCGCGTCCATCACCGGTGTCAGGCTGGACTGGTGCTTGTTTTCGGGAGGATGAATGCCGCCGTGAAAATCCCAGAGGGTGCCGGCTTTGATACGTTCGAGCAAGGACTGCATGGTTACTCCACTATCTTGACCGGAATGGTGACCTTGGCCAGATCCCATTTCCAGTTATCGACCGTGGTCGGAACCGGGATCATCTCGATACAGTCGGTCGGGCAGGGGTCGACACAGAGATCGCACCCTGTGCACTCGCTGACGATGACGGTGTGCATCGCCTTGGTGGCACCGAGGATGGCATCGACCGGGCAGGCCTGGATGCACTTGGTGCAACCTATGCACCTGTCTTCGTGAATGAAGGCCACCTTCTTGATGGGCACCGCCGCCTCGTCACCGCCGCCGAGCGGCTGGGGCTCGACCCCCATCAGGTCGGCTATCTTGCGCATGGTGGCATCGCCACCGGGTACACACTTGTTGATCTGATCGCCGTTGGCGAGCGCCTCGGCGTAGGGCTTGCAGCCGGGATAGCCGCACTGGCCGCACTGGGTCTGGGGCAGCAGGGCATCGAGCTGATCGACGATGGGATCCGCCTCGACATGAAACTTGACGGCGGCGAAGCCCAGAATGAGGCCGAAGGCCAGGGCCAGCAGGGCCAGCACCAGGATGGCAAAGAATATGTGAGTCATAGCGCTATATCTTGATGAGGCCGGTAAAGCCCATGAAGGCCAACGACATCAGCCCGGCGGTGACCATGGCGATGGAGACGCCGCGAAAGGGGGTGGGCACATCGGCGGCCACCAGGCGCTCGCGCATGGCGGCAAACAGGATCAGCACCAGCGAGAAGCCGCACGCCGCGCCGAAGCCGTAGATGATGCTCTGCATGAAGTTGTGGCGTTCGTTGATGCTCAGCAGCGCCACGCCGAGCACGGCGCAGTTGGTGGTGATGAGCGGCAGGAAGATGCCGAGCAGGCGATAGAGGGTCGGGCTGCTCTTGCGAATGACCATCTCGGTGAACTGCACCACCACCGCGATCACCAGGATAAAGCCAAGGGTGCGCAGGTAGGCGATGTTCAGCGGGATCAGAATATAGTGCTCCATCAGATAGGAGCAGGCGCTGGCCAGCGTCATCACGAAGGTGGTAGCCAGTCCCATGCCGATGGCGGTTTCCAGCTTGCCAGAGACGCCCATGAAGGGGCAAAGGCCGAGAAACTTCACCAGCACGAAGTTGTTGATCAGGACAGTGCCGACCAGTAAAAGCAGGTACTCAGTCATGGGAGATGGGTTATCCGGTATGAAGGCGACCATATTATCTGATTTTAGGTGCCTTTAGACAACCGGAAGGCCGCATGGTTATTATTCGGATGGCCAATTTAGGGGGGCGTCGTGCCCCTTTCCCTCCTTTTTCCCTGATCATGTCCCGGTACGGTGACCGTGCCCAGGCAGGTGTCGTGGCTTAGGCCTGCGGCAGAGGCATCGTCATAGACCCGGGGTTTGTCCCCTGTTCATCGCGCAGACTGAGCTGGTCAGCGGCCCTTTGTTGGCTACCTTGGCTACATTTTGAGTAGCAGTGTGGCCGCATGGCGCAAGCGTGCAGAGAGTGAGGAGCCGAGCGATGAACAGCATGATGTTACTGGCGAGGGCGCAGACGCTGCTGACCCACCATCCCTTTACCCTGGCCGATGCGAGGGCGCTGGAGGCGCTGGAGGAGGAGGCGGTGGGCGAGGAGGGGCTGCGCATCGCCGAGTTGTGGGAGGCGGCCCTGGCATCGGCCGACGAGGATGCCAGGCGCTATCTGCAGGGGGAGGATTGAGCCGCGAACTGAATAATGGCTAGCCCAGTCAGCAAACAAAACACGGGGACAGGCCCCGTGTTTTGTTGTGACCAGCGCTTAGATGGACAGGCTCTTGACGGTGTCCGAGACCGAGTTGGCATCCTCGATGATCTCCTTGATGACGCTGGAGACGATGTTGGCCTGCTCCTGTCCCGCCACCGCCTTGTCGGAGACGATGGAGACGGTCTGGGTGATCTTCGAGGTGATGTCGGAGTTGTGCTTGATGACCGAGACGATCTCGTTGGTGGAGCTAGAGGTGCGCGCGGCCAGTTGCCGCACCTCGTCCGCGACCACCGCAAAGCCTCGGCCCTGCTCCCCGGCCCTGGCCGCCTCGATGGCGGCGTTGAGCGCCAGCAGGTTGGTCTGATCCGCGATGCCGCTGATGGTCGAGATGATGGACTCGATGCTCTTGGATTGTTGATTGAGCAGATCTATCTGCTTGCTGACCTCGTTGACCGAGGTGTTGATGTGGCGGGAGGTCTCCAGCACCTTGTCGATCACCTCGCGCCCCTTGGCGGCGCTCGAGACGGTCTCGCTGGCGATGGCGCAGGCCTTCTGGGCCGCCTCACGGGTAGAGATGGATTTCTCGACCCGCTCGGTGATGTCGCTCGCCAGCTTGATGATTTTTACCACCTTGCCCTCGTGGTTGAAGATGGGGTTGTAGGTCGCCTCCAGCCAGATCTTCTCGCCATGGCGTCCCAACCGCATGAAGAGCCCTGACTTGATGTTGCCCGAGCCCAGATCCCGCCAGAAGTTGGGGTTCTTATGATAAAACTCGGGATCGCAGAATTGGCGGTGGTGCTTGCCGACCACCTCCTCCAGCCGGTAGCCGAAGCAGTGGAGGAAATTCTGGTTGGCGGTGATGACGGTGCCATCCGGTTGAAAGTCGATCACCGCCAGCGACTTGTCGAGTGCCGCCAGCAGGGCCTGGGTGCGCTCCAGTGAGCTTTGTTGCGGGCTCACATCGGAGGCGACCTTGGCGACCCTGGCCACCCGGCCGTCGATCATGATGGGGAAGTAGGTGGCCTCCAGCCAGACGGCATTGCCGGACTTCGACTGGCGGATGAAGCGGCCATTGCGCGCGGTGCCGCCGCGCAGATCCTGCCACAGGCTCTCGTATTCACGGGTCTTGACGTCTTCCGGGAAACAGAGCGCGCTGTGGTGCTTGCCGATCAGCTCCTCCCGTTGAAAGCCCACTATCTTCAGGAACAGGTCGTTGACGAAGGTGACTATGCCCGCTGGGGTAAACTGGATGTAGGGAACCTGGGACTGGATGGCTTGTTCGAAGGCCCCCAGCTCCATCACTCTTGCCGCCTGTTCACTCGCTTCCTTGCTGGTTGTGCGTTTCCAGAACATAACAGAGCTCCTCCATGAGACCCTTGAATGACAGACTGACCGTAATCTGAGTAAATTAACAATAGCATCGCTATCCCATGAACCCTACTCGAATCACGGTGAACTTTTTGTATTTTTAATTATCAGTGCCGATTAATTTATTGGGCGAGGAGACTTGAATATCGGCTAGCCCCTGCGTGGCCAGATAATCACAGGGTGATCTCCCGATCATGCAGGATGCAGCCATAAATATGCATCAATTGGCACCCCATTATTATGGTGCCATTCGGAATGTGATTGCAGGCCTGGGGGCGAGATTATCGGCGTCACACCCATTTACATGAGATCTATTTATATGAGGCCCATCAGATCCGCTGACCGAGCCGGCGCCGATAGTGCAGGGGGGAAGAACCCATATGGGTCGAGAAAAACCGCGAGAATACCGAGAGGGAAGAGAAACGCAGCCGTTCGCTGATATCCTGAATACTCAGGTTGGTTTCGGCCAGCCAGCGACAGGACTTATTTATTCGCACCTTTTTTAATAGCAGGCTGAGATTGGTTTCCTCCTGACCGAGGCGAATATTGATGGTCCAGCGACTCATGCCCATGACGGCACAAATATGATCCATGAAACTGGTCTCATCCTTGATATGGTCATTCTCGATGACCTCATCAAGCAGGGAATAGATCAGGGATGAAAAACCCTGCTCATGTTCCAGCGCCGCCACCTTGCGGGTGATCAGCTGGTGCTGATTCTTGTTGAGCAGGGGCAGATAGGTCTCGGCCGGGCTGGCCAGATCGGCCCCCTTGAAGTAGATGACGTTGGCCTCCTGCCCAAACTGGCAGTGGCAGCCGAAGGCATCATCGAGCCGCTTGCGCCCGCGCTCATCGCTCCCGCGCAGGGAAACGGCGCTCTCGGTGGTAGGGGCATAGAGACGGACGAGGGCCCTGAGCAGCATGAAGTTGCCGATGGCGGAGTAGTTGCGCTGCGGCATGCCTGGCTCCTCGACATAGCCGATGGCGAGATGCTCCCCCTCCTTGCGCAGGACGAAGTTGTCGCAGTTGCCGATGATGACCCGGTTGCGGATATAGCCGAGCACCGCCTCCTCGGCATTTTTCTGATTGAGGCAATAACCCACCAGCTCCGGAAATAGTGCGTAGGCCCCGCTGATGATCTGATCATCAGCATCGGTTTGGCGCATGCGCTCTTGCCACAGGAAATCATATGGCTCCGTCTCTTTAATAAAGCGCAGATGCTGTTTGTCCGAGATGCGGCCATCATTCTTATCCAGCTCATATTGGCTGAGTTGACACTGCGCACGGATGGCATCGGTATTAACGCCATTTTCGCGCAGAAAATGCAGCGTCGATCTGGCAATAATATTGGAAACGCTCTTCCCCATATAAGTCCCTTCATGCCTGATAAGTATTATTGTGCTGGCCAGGCAGCATCCTGCTGCGCTGCGCGATTAAGGCATCTTCCCGGTGAGATAACTGCGCGTCAGATCAAATGCAGTGAAACTTAACGTCTGTTGTTGTAACCAAATGTAACGCTGTGATGGCGGTGGTGATATTGAATATCACCACCGCCATGCACAATTCCCGCTCCCGGATGCAAAGCGGGCGCCCTTGTCTTCGCGCTACGCTGCACAGGCTATTCTGGCTTGTTTGTTCACCTGAACATGGAATGAAAGGGAATCATATGAAACATAATAATAACCTCAACAGATGGAGTGGGGTTGCCATTGCCATCGCAGTGGCCCTGGTGGCGCAAGGATGCAATGACAACAGCTCCAGCGCCAAGACGGAGGTCAACAAGGATAACGCCTATTACCGCGCCCTCGCCGAGGGGATGGTGCAGAAGATGACGCCCGAGGAGCGGCTGGGGATGCTGGTGGGGCCTGGCTATGTGTTTGCCAATGGCGCCTTCGTGGCCAACAAGGATGCCCTGAATAACCTCAAGAGCGATGTGCCCGGCAGCGTGGGCTACATCAACGGGGTATACAACGCCGAGTCGGGTCTGGACATCGCGGCCAGCAAGCTGGCGGATGGGCCTGCCGGAGTGCGCATCACGCCGACCCGGGACGGGGAAGCGGGCACCTTTTATGGCACCGCCTTCCCGGTGGGCACTTTGCTGGCCTCGACCTGGGATGCGGCCCTGGTCAAGCAGGTGGGGGCCGCCATCGGCAACGAGATCAAGGAGTACGGGCTGGATGTCTGGCTCGCTCCCGGCATGAATATCCAGCGCGACCCGCTCAACGGTCGCAACTTCGAATACTTCTCCGAGGATCCGTTGGTGTCGGGAGTGATGGGGGCCGCCGAGGTGGCGGGGGCGCAGGCCCAGGGGGTGGGAACCACCATCAAGCACTTCATCGCCAACAATGCCGAGACCTCGCGCTCCATCGTGGACAACATCATCTCCCCAAGAGCCATCCGGGAGATCTATCTGCGGGGCTTCCAATACGCGGAGGAGCACGCCAACCCCTGGGCGGTGATGACCGCCATGAACAAGGTCAACGGCACCTACACCGGGCAGTGGGCCGATCTCAACACCGCTGTGCTGCGGGGCGAATGGGGCTTCGAGGGCTTCGTCATGAGCGACTGGTGGTCGGGGGACGGTAGCTATGCCGCGATGATCAAGTCGGGCAACGACCTGATTGAACCGGGTGGACCGGCCTTGCCATACGGTTACGGGGATGCCCTGACCGGCCTGCAGGAGGCCTATGCCGCCGGGGATCTGAGCGCCGATACCATAGCGCAGGGGGCGGTGCGGATCCTGACCCAGGTGCTGAAGATGCCATCGAACCAGGGCTATGTGGCCGGCAATGCGCCGGATCTCGACGGCCATGCTCGCCTCTCCCGGCAGGCGGCCAGCGACGGCATGGTGCTGCTGAAAAACAGCCAGGCCAGTCTGCCATTGACCAAGGGCAGCAAGGTCGCCTCCTTCGGGATCACCCAGATCAACACGCTGAAAGGTGGGGCCGGCAGTGGTGATGTGAACGCGGCCCATACCGTCAATATGGTGGACGGGCTGGCGCAGCAGTTCGCCGTTGATGCCGGGCTGAAGGAGTTCTATCGCAGCTTCTTCGAGGCGAACAAGACATCGAGCGACTTCGGTGGCATCTCCACCGTGGTGAGCTGCCCGGAGCCGGCGCTGAGCCCGAGCGACATCGGCGCCTACGCCGCCAGCAATGACGTCGCCGTCATCACCCTGGGCCGCAACTCCATGCAAGGGGTGGATCGCCAGAACCTGAAGGGCGACTACCAGCTGTCGGATGTGGAGCAGAGCCTGATCGACGACGTCGCGGCCGCCTTCCACGGCCAGGGCAAGAAGGTGGTGGTGGTGCTCAACATCAGTGGCGTCATGGACACCAGCGCCTGGCAGGATAAGGTAGACGGCATACTGCTGGCCTACATGCCGGGGCAGGAGGCGGGCAATGCGGTGGCCGACTTGCTGTCGGGGGCCGTCAACCCCAGCGGCAAGCTGACCCAGACCTTCCCCCTCAGCTACACAGACGTGCCCTCGTCCAAGGGCTTCCCAGGTACCGACACCGACGGTGATGGCACCATAGATACCCACTACTACAACGAAGGCATCTATGTCGGCTATCGCTACTATGCGACCTTCGGCAAGGGGGTGAGCTATCCCTTTGGCTATGGACTCTCCTACACCAGCTTCGACTACAAGAACACGGCGATCACGGCCAACAGCCTCACCGAGCAAGGGGGCAAGCTGAGCCTGACGACGACGGTGTACAACAGTGGCGATGTACCGGGCAAGGAGGCCGCCCAGGTCTATGTGGCCGCGCCGGCGGGCACCCTCGGCAAGCCGGCCATCGAGCTCAAGGCATTCGCCAAGACCGGCCTGCTGGCGGCGGGGGCAAGCGAGACGCTGAGCTTCGAGATCCCGGCCACTTGGCTGGCCAGCTTCGACAACCTCAACAGCGAGTGGGTCATCGAGCCCGGGACCTACAAGCTGTATGTGGCCCCGTCCAGCGAGGTGTCGGCCATAGAGCCGCTGACCTTCACCCTGGCCAGCAGGCTGGTGGTCAGCAAGACCACGCCCGGCGCCCTGGCGCTGCCGGCCGGGGTCACCGAGGCCGCTTTCGAAACCCAGTATTGAGGGAGTAGCAATGGGGGAGCCTTGGCTCCCCCTTTTCATTCCAGTTTGCAGGTTCAGGCGCCGACGTTGGCACCTGAGCCTGTCTATTTCTGCTGCTGAAGGGTCGTGATCTGCTTGTTCAGGGCCTCCATGTCGCTCTGATGGCGGCGGGTCAGGGACTGTATCTCGGCGGCGGAGCGTGGCTCGCCGGTCTGGGATGTCGTGGCCCCGTTGAACCTGGCGATCTCACCTTTCATCTTCTGCTGTTTGGCCTCCATCTCGGCGCGCAGGGTCGCAATCTGGCGCTGCTTCTGGCTGTCGGCCAGATTTTTTTCTATCTCCTGGGTCTGCTTGCTGGCCTCTGCCACCGCCTCGACCGGTGGGGTGTAGACGCGCAAGTCCATGGGTTTGGCGTCACCGCTGCAGGGGATGTCGCTGAAGCTGACGCGGCCGTTGACTGTGCATTGATAGACGGCGGCCTGGGTAACCAGCGGGGCAGTGAGAATCAGGCTGGTGAGGCAGATGGCCAGAATGCGTGACATGGACTCCTCCTTGAATGCGGTGCCTGCACAACCAAGCCTGGGCAGGTTACTTGCTGATTGCATCGGGTATCTGAAACAGTAGTCGCTGCGGCGAGCCGCTTCATGACAGATTGCCACAGTTTATGAAGGTGTTCTGGCGTTGCCGGCCGGTTTGCCTGTGCGGTGGCTCTCATACAGCCCATCACTTCAAGGTGCTCCAGGGTAGTGACGGGGCTATGTGGGAAAAAACAGTACAAAATCCAATCGAAGTGCCAGTCCATCCACCGTTACATTCGGGCTATCGGCCCGGTCGCGCGGCCCTGCGTCATATTGTACCTGTTGCTTGCCCCAGCCCGTGAGCCGGTGCTGATAGAGGTGCATTGCATGGGGGGCGCGTTGATTACATTCCCAGCGGGGCGCATCCCAAGGTGGCGTTGCGAGATAGGGCTATCCGGGATGAGTTCAACAGTCGCAATATAGCGAAATGGGGTCGCAAACATGGGCTGACGGTAGCCTAAACCCATGCGGTAGTGGCGGAGCAGTGGCAATTGATCGGGCCCCGGTATCAGCCTGGATTGTCTGGATAGCAAGAGTGGTACTGCTCACATCGAGTAAAACCCCGCCATGGCGGGGTTTTACTTTAAATAACCAGAGAGTCTTTATATCAGGCGTTGGCAGGGATGGTGCATGTAGCGAGGAATTGGCCGGAAGGTTGTTTTTGGTAAACAATGCGCCCGCCTCGGCTATATATTTCCTCGACTATGTTAGTCCACTCGTCACCATATTTATGTATCACCGTCTTCTCCAGCGGATCATGAATGACCAGAGACGGAGGGATTTCGAAGCCACTGCAGAGAATTGGCTTGATGCTATCAAGCTCTTCGAAATCACTAACAGAGATATCGCGAGCATCAACGGTAAATGTCAGTGAGCCGCCGTTCTTAATAAAGCTTTGGAACTCTTGAGTTGTTGAGTCTATGATTGCCATCTCATCTCCTTAAAACATCAAGTCACAGTCATTTAAAGTGCTGCATAACAATATGCAGGAGCAAAAAAATACCCAGACGAGGGTCCTGTGTCAACCCTTTAATTTATGTCTGCATGCCACGAAGTTATATTAATGTTTTTGAAAATGAAACTTTAAATTTGTAATTAAGGTGTGTGAAAAACATGTAATTAATAGCGGGGCACCTACTGAAATAGCAACGTTATTATACTTCTGTATTTCTAACCTTTCATAAACCGCTGTCATAGCGGCCCTCTGGTTCGCTGCGGATGACGTAGCCAATCGAGGAGTCTTTATATTGCCTGATATCTATTCTGCGGCCGGTCGGGGCTGCCACGGCTACCACCAAGACCAGCATAAGGCTGGTGACTATCAGGGAGTGGTGTGGTTGTTGCCTGAGGGGATGGGGGGCGATAGGCCCAAGGGCTTGCCATCTAGCCGGTGCTATCACAGGGCCTGCTGTTGATTCTCCGGCCTTTTACCCCTCTTTAAACGGCTTTCGCACTGGGTAGTTTCCAGGTCGCTGAGGTTGATACACCCGATTGGGTTGAGGGTGTTGTCTTGCACCAACGGATTTTTCATTTTTCGCGGCGGGCGACGGCACTTTGCCGGTTTTCCAGGCAGTTCAACACATCAGAGCACCATAACGGGCCACAATGAGGTATCTTATGCCCCGATTTCATTCATTTAACGGTGTCGAGACCCCCTATGATCATCAAACCCAAGGTTCGCGGCTTTATTTGTACCACCACTCACCCTGTCGGTTGTGAAGCCAATGTTCGTCGCCAGATTGCTTACACCCAGGCCAAGGGCACCATCGAGAATGGTCCCAAGAAGGTACTGGTGATCGGCGCCTCCACCGGTTACGGCCTGGCCTCGCGCATTGCCACTGCCTTCGGCTCCGGCGCCGCCACCATTGGCGTCTTCTTCGAAAAGCCGAGCTCCGAGACCAAGACGGGCTCCGCCGGCTGGTACAACTCCGCCGCCTTCGACAAGGCGGCCAAAGAGGCCGGCCTGTACGCCAAGAGCATCAATGGCGATGCCTTCTCCAACGAGTGCCGCGCCAAGGTGATCGAGCTCATCAAGGCCGATCTCGGCCAGATCGATCTGGTGGTCTACTCCCTGGCCTCGCCGGTACGCAAGATGCCGGATACCGGTGAAGTGGTGCGCTCCGCGTTGAAGCCCATCGGCGAGACTTACACCACCACCGCCATCGATACCAACAAGGATCAGATCATCACCGCCACCGTCGAGCCGGCGAACGAGGAAGAGATCCAGAACACCATCACCGTCATGGGCGGTCAGGATTGGGAGCTGTGGATGGCGGCCCTGCGTGACGCGGGCGTGCTGGCCGACGGCGCCAAGTCCGTTGCCTACTCCTACATAGGTACCGATCTGACCTGGCCCATCTACTGGCATGGCACCCTGGGCCGCGCCAAGGAAGATCTGGACCGCGCCGCCACCGCCATCCGTGGCGATCTGGCCGGCAAGGGCGGCACCGCTCACGTGGCCGTGCTCAAATCCGTGGTGACCCAGGCCTCCAGCGCCATTCCGGTGATGCCGCTCTACATATCCATGGCCTTCAAGATCATGAAAGAGAAAGGCATCCACGAAGGCTGCATGGAGCAGGTCGACCGCATGCTGCGCACCCGCCTCTATGGCGAGGAGCTGGTGCTGGACGAGCAGGCCCGTATCCGCATGGATGACTGGGAGCTGCGTGACGACGTGCAGCAGACCTGCCGCGATCTCTGGCCCTCCATCACCACCGAGAACCTGTCCACGCTTACCGACTATACCGGCTACAAGCAGGAGTTCCTGCGCCTGTTTGGCTTCGGTCTGGACGAGGTGGATTACGATGCGGATGTGAATCCGGACGTGCGCTTCGACGTGGTCGAGCTGTAAATCACCCCTGGGCCGGGGCGGTTCCCGCTCCCGGCCTGCAAAAAGCCCCTTCTGTCACAGACGGGGCTTTTTTGTTGGTGCGGCCCAGGGATGGGCGCAATAGAAAAGGCTCCCTCGGGAGCCTTTGTTGCGACGTGCTGTTGCGAGGTGCGGAGCTTACTGCTTGTAGCCCCTGAGGAAGCGCGCGAGGCGGCCAATGGCCTCTTCCAGCTCCTCTTCACGGGGCAGGAACACCAGCCGGAAGTGATCCGGCGCCGGCCAGTTGAAGCCGGTGCCCTGCACCAGCAGCAGTTTCTCTTGCTGCAGCAGGTCGAACACCATCTTCTGATCGTCGCGAATGTCGTACACCTTGGGATCCAGGCGCGGGAACATGTAGAGCGCCCCTTTGGGCTTGACGCAGGAGACCCCCGGGATCTCGTTGAGCAGCTCCCAGGCCTTGTCCCGCTGGCGACGCAGCCGGCCGCCCGGCAGGATCAGCTCGTTGATGCTCTGGTAGCCACCGAGCGCGGTCTGGATGGCGTGCTGCATGGGCACGTTGGCACAGAGCCGCATGGAGGCCAGCATCTCCAGCCCCTCGATATAGCCCTTGGCACGGCCCTTGGGCCCGGTGATCACCATCCAGCCCTGGCGGAAGCCACAGGCGCGATAGGCCTTGGAGAGGCCGTTGAAGGTCACCACCATCACATCGTCACACTGGGTACAGACGCTGGTGTGGGAGATGTCGTCATAGAGGATCTTGTCGTAGATCTCGTCGGCGAAGATGATGAGATTGTGCTGGCGGGCGATCTCGATCAGCTCCAGTTGGAATTCGCTACCGTAGACGGCGCCGGTCGGGTTGTTCGGGTTGATCAGCACCAGACCGCGGGTGCGCGGGGTGATGCGGGCCCGGATGTCGTCCAGATCCGGATGCCAGTCGGCCCCTTCATCGCAGCGGTAGTGCACCGCATGACCGCCGGAGAGGGTGACGGCCGCGGTCCACAGCGGATAGTCGGGGGAGGGCACCAGCATCTCGTCGCCGTTGTTGAGCAGCGCCTGCATGGCCATCACGATCAGCTCGCTGGCGCCGTTGCCGATGTAGATGTCATCGATGTCGACCTTGCGCATCCCTTTCTGCTGGTAATACTGCATCACCGCCTTGCGGGCGGAGAACAGCCCCTTGGAGTCGCAATAGCCCTGGCTCTGGGGCATGTTGAGGATCACATCCTTGATGATCTCCTCCGGTGCATCGAAACCGAACGGGGCCGGGTTGCCGATGTTGAGCTTGAGGATGCGGTGGCCTTCGTCTTCGAGACGGCGAGCCTCTTTATGCACCGGGCCGCGGATGTCATAGCAGACATCGTCGAGCTTGTGCGACTTGTCGATAGTGAACATGGTGAGCGTGATTCCTTCCCCTGGGGGCGCGTTGGCAGAAAGCGAGTTTTAGTATCTAATTTCTTTGCCCCTATTCTTCACAGAATTGAATGCTAGAACAATCTTATTTCTGGAATAAATCCCTGATTTTTCACCATCAAACAGGGTTACCAATTTGTTGATTTCAGCAGGATCGTTTGTCTGTCTGGCGAGAAACCAGTGAAAGATGAGGAATGCTTTCACCAGGCCGCCCTAGTGTATTGAAATATTCATCCCATCTGGCACGATTGGCTGGGTCAGGAAACCGGCGTCAGCCCCTGGTCCTGGCCGTCTCGGGACCTCGTCCGACGGGCTTTTTCATCATCTCATCGAGGCATTGCCATGCGCGCACCCGCACCCGGTCGCTACCGTCACTTCAAGGGAGGCCATTATCGGGTTCTCACCCTGGCCACTCATACCGAAACCCAGGAGTCGCTGGTCATCTATCAGTCCGAGCAGGATGGGGCCGTCTATGCTCGCCCCGTCGCCATGTTCATGGAGTGGATCGAGCATCAGGGGGCGGTGGTGAGCCGCTTCACCCCGCTGGACTGAGTCAGCGTGGCGGTGGCCATGATGCAAAAAGGCGCCAGAGGGCGCCTTTTTTATATGCAGATGATGCTGGGATCAGAGGCCCAGATTGGCCTTGGCATAGGCCTCGAAATCGGTGCAGCCACCGATGTGCTGCTCATCCAGGAAGATCTGCGGCACAGTGGTAACGGGCTTGCCCGCCTTGGCGGCCAGATCGTCCTTGGTCAGACCCTCGGCGTTGATGTCCACATAGCGGAACTCGAAATCGTCGCGCTCTTCGACCAGCTGCTCGGCGATCTGCTTGGCACGGACACAATAGGGGCAACCGGGACGACCAAAAATTTCTACAAACATCTTTTTTCTCCGTGATATGAGGCAGGGCACAGCATAGCCCCGCCTCAGGGTCAGTCAAAGTGGAAATTGCCGATACCCATGTTCGGCATCTTCGATAGCCAGCCGCATGTTGCTCGGCAATCTGGATGGGTTGCTGCTGGTAAATGCGCTCCAGCAGCCCCTTCTCAAACCCGGTCCAGGGCTAATGAGGGCCCCGATTTATTGCTCGGCAATCTGGATGGGTTGCTGCTGGTAGATGCTCTCCAGCACTCCTTTCTCAAATCCGGTCCAGGGCCAGGGTGCCTTGCTGGCACGGTAGCGTTCATGGGTGGCCGGATCCTGGGACAGACCGCGCTGGAACATGACGAAGGCCTTGCGCTGACCGCTCGCCGTGTCGATGAAACCGGCCAGGTTGGAGGTGCCGGTGATGGTGCCGGTCTTGGCATGCACCTTGTTCTTCATCATGGGGGCGGTGACGCTGCGGCGCCAGGCCAGGGTGCCGTCGACCTGTGCGCTGGGCAGCAACTTGATGAAGTCGAGCTCGGCATCATTCTTCTGGATGAAGTTCAGCACCGACAGCATCTGGCGCGCGCTGATGAGGTTGTGGGCGGAGAGGCCCGAGCCGTCGGCCAGGGTGGCGTTGCCGAGATCGATGCCGTTCTTGGTCAGGATGGCGCGCACCGCCATGGTGCCGCTGCGGTAGCTGCCCGGCTTGTTGTAATAGTGGCGACCCACCGTCTTCAGGAAGGTGTCGGCGTAGAGGTTGTCCGATCTCTTCAGCATCTTGCTCAGCATGACGGGCAGGGAGACGGAGTAGTGGGTGGCCAGTGTCTCGGCACCCACCGGCGCCTTGTGGGTGACGCGCAGCAGGCCGTCGTGGCTGATCCCGGCGCGGTTCATGGCCCAGCGGATGTTGTCCCAGCCCCAGGCTTCCACGTCGTGGATGGCAAAGCGCAGGCCCTGCGGCTCCTTGTTCGGGCTGATGCAGCCCTTGAGCTCGTAGAAGTTGCCCTTGGCCATGTCCACTTCCAGGGCGCAGAACTGGCGCGCCATGTCGCCATAGCTCATCACCTCCACGTTGTCGGCCCCTATGCCGATGGGCACGCCGGTGGCCACGTTGCCGATGGCCGGTTTGCCAATCTGGGTGGCGGTGATGGTACCGTAGGCGCAGTTCTTGTCGATGATGACGGAGGAGACAGGTGCCGCGAAGCAGAGGGTCTGATCCCCCCAGGACCAGCCGTTGCCGCGCTCGTAGCCGTTGTAGGCGCCGGTGTTGACGTAGACATTGCCCTGGATGCGGGTGACCCCGAGCTGCTTGAACAGGGCCACCAGATCCATCCGTGACAGGGTGGGATCGCCGACGAAGTTGATCCAGATATCGCCATTGATGACGTCCCCCTGCTTGGCGCCGGGCTGGGCCTGCACGTCGGTGGCGAAGCGGAAGTCGGCGCCGAGTTCGAGGCGGGCGGCCAGGGCGGTGAGCACCTTCATGGTGGAGGCGGGCGCTATCATGTCGTCGGCGTGACGGGCGAATTCAACCCCGCCGTTGCCTTGCACTATGATGGCGTACTGGCCCCCCTTGGGCGGGGTCAGCGGGGTGGCGTGGGCCACCATGGAAAACAGAGCACAAAAACCAATCAACAGCCGCTGCATAAGATCCTCTAACTTGACGAAGGGGTCGGCAGTGCGATGCCAACCCTGATAACCAACCATTTACTCTCTCACCCGCTCGCCTGGAGCAGGCACTCACTAAGGTGTCCGCGGTACGACATCGACCCTGGTAGCCAATGACTCGCTCTCACAGCTGCCAGCAAGAAGCGGGCGCTAACTCAGGGTGTCCGCGGTACGGTATCGACCCTGATAATCAAAAATTTTCTCTTTCACCTGCCAGAAGCGCCCGGACTTGCGCGCGATGACAAAATCCGGATGACGAAACTGGGTGCCGGCAGCCAGCACGCTGTCCAGGGTGGTGAATTCGGGCTCCAGGCCCGGGGCGGGCCAATGATGACGCACAAAGTGCTGTTGAAACAAGCGCCGTGCGGCCGGGGAGTGAAAGCCGAAGTATTCGGTCAGGGTCAGGCCGTCCTCATCGTGGTAGGTGACCTCCAGCCGCTCCCCCTGTTTGCCCCGGCCAGCCGCGAGCGTGAGGCCGGCGCAGCGGATCACCATGCAATCCTTGAGATTGAGCGCCTCTTTGAGCTTGTCGTCCGGATCCACCAGCAACTGATCGCAGCTCTGGCAGCGGCGGGCGGCGATGTCGTTCTCCGCACCGCAGGCGGGACAAATCTTGGCGCGAAAGCGGTAGTCGCACTCCTCCCGGTTGCCCTCGTCATCCTCGAACAGCCCCTGACAGCGGCGGCCGTAGTGTTCGATCACCTTGCCATCCTCGTCGGTCTTGCCCCAGAAGGTGTTGGCAAAGCCGCAGGCGGGGCAGGGCACCTGCACCGGCTCGGTGCCGGCATGGGGCCTGGGCTCCCCCACTTCGGGGGCGAACAGGTTGAAGTTGTTGCCGGCGTAGTCGAGCACCAGGCAATCGGCCTTGCCCGGCGACAGGCGCAGGCCGCGGCCGACGATCTGCTGATAGAGCGACACCGACTCGGTAGGGCGCAGCATCACGATGAGATCGACATGGGGGGCATCGAAGCCGGTGGTGAGCACCGCCACATTGACCAGAAACTTCATCTCCCGCGCCTTGAAGGCGTGGATGAGGGCATCCCGCTCCGGGCCCGGGGTCTCGCCGGTGATGAGGGCCGCGGATTGTTCTTTGGCCACCAGCAGGCCCTGGATCTCGCGGGCGTGCTCGACGGTGGCGGCGAAGATCATCACCCCCTGCCGATCGGCGGCGTATTCCAGCACCTGGCTCAGGATATGGGGGGTGACCCGCTGCTGGCGTTTGAGCTCGCCATTGAGATCCGCCTCGCTGAACAGGCCGTTCTCCCGTGGCACCAGCTTGCTGAAGTCGTAGTGGACTATGGGGGCATCGACCAGCCGGGGCGGGGTCAGGTAGCCATTCTTCACCATGTAGCGCAGTGGCAGCTCGAACACGCAGTCACCAAACAGCCGTTCGCCGTGGCTCTTCACCATGCCGTGATAGTGGCGCCGGTAGATCCAGCCCAGCCCCAGCCGGTAGGGGGTGGCGGTGAGGCCGAGGATCTTGAGGGCCGGGTTGGCGGCTCTGAGATGGCCGATCACCTGATGGTACTGGCTGTCATCATCGAGCGAGACCCGGTGGCACTCGTCGATGATGAGCAACGAAAAGGCGCCATCGAAGGCAGCCAGGTTGCGGGCCACCGACTGCACCGAGCCGAACACCACCTGGGCGCTGGCCTGCTTGCGATCCAGCCCGGCGGCGAAGATGTCGGCACGCAGATCCCAGGCCTCGTACTTGGCGTGGTTCTGCTCCACCAGCTCCTTGACGTGGGCCAGCACCAGCACCCGGCCACGGGCCTTGCGGGCCAGCTCGGCGATCACCAGGCTCTTGCCGGCGCCGGTTGGCAATACCACCACGGCGGGATCCGGACGTTGACGAAAGTGCTGGATGACGGCGTTGACTGCGTCTGTCTGATAGGGTCTGAGAACGAACATGAGGAGACTGGTCGGTGCGAGATGGCGCCATTATAGGGATCTTGCCGCCAAAATGCAGCGGGCAGGCGTGAGAGGGCAGAAGTGATATGGGGCAAGGTGGTGACGGGCGTCTCGCCGCCAAAGGAAGCGGGCCAGAATGATTCTGGCCCGCCGAGAGAGTGCAATCTTGCTTAGTGGAAGGGGAACAGGTAGTTGAGCCAGCTACCCATGCGCAGCAGAATCTTGCGCATGATGGCAACATGGTGGAAATAATCGGTGTAGATGGCGGCCTGGCCACTCGAGCCCGCGATCACCTGATACTTGGACCACTCGGGGTCGGTGATCTTGATGAGGACAGGCAGACGGCCCGGCACCTGAGCTGAGGTCTGATCCAGCAAACCTATGTTGGCCTGCACGTTACCCGAGGCGATCGCAGGGATCACGGCTTGTACCTCACCCTTGAAGATCTTGCCTGGGATACCGTCGATCACCACCTCGGCTTCATCGCCGACCGCCAGTCGCTGCATGCTGTTCTGCCAGAACCAGCCGACATAAGAGGTATCGTCCTCGTGGATGAAGGTCATCACAGGGCGATACATGTAGGGGGTCGCTATCATGCCGGGGCGCAGCGCCAGCTGGACGACGTGACCATCGCTCGGGGCGTAGACCACGGTCTGCTCCAGCGCGTACTTGGCCTCGTTGAGCTGTGCCTGCAGATCATTGATGGTCGCTTTTTGCTGATCCAGCTGGGCGACGATGTCGTCCACGTTGGCCTGGGTGACGTCGAGGTCACGCTGCTTGCCGATGCCGCGGCGTACCAGTTCCAGGGCACGATCGCGATCCAGGCTGGCTGAACGCAGTCTGGCACCGAGTGCCTTGAGGAAATCCTGATTGGAGTCGAGCCGCGCCGTCAGGCTGGCGACCTTTTGCTCGAAGGGCTCCGACTCGATGCGAAACAGCACATCTCCCTTTTTGACTTTCTGGTTGGGCTTGACATCAACTTCGCTGACGCGGCCCTTCACCAGAGGCACTATGGGGGTGGAGACGTAGTAGTTGCGCGACATTTCAGAATAGGGGTGGTTGTAGTTCATCAGTACGATGAGCGCCCCTATGATGAAGACGCCACCGAGCACGGCCGTCGGCACTGTCCACTTGTTGAGCGGGATCTTGAAGATCTTGAAAATCCCTACACAGATGGCTGTATAGGTAAGAATGAGTAGCAAGTCCATGAAATATTACCTACTTTTCGGTCTGTTCGAGCGTTGCCATACGGGCTTGCAATGCGGCAAGTTCTTGCTTGAGCGTGGAGATCTCATTCTCGTCTTTTTCCAGACGCTGATTGAAACCCCAGCCCCGATCGGGACGATAAATCGTGGCCCAGATCCAGAGGAAGGGCCAGAGCACATGCAGGGTGAACAGGCTAACCCAGCCCGCCACGTGAATCGCATCCTGATGGGGATGATTGCGGTGTTTGGCAATTTCATACGGGATATCGTGAATAACGATTACACCGTAGAACATGACCAGAACGACAAACACCAATATCCCGAGGGCAACGTAGGTAAGTATGTAATCAGGTATCATTAATGTCTCCAATCGAGGCTGCAAGGTCACACACTGACTTGCACCCATAGTTTCTGGTGCATGATGACAGCATATTACGTCAGCGCAAGACTGCAATCAGAGTGTTGACATTCCGGTACAGCCTCGGTTCATTGGCTGGTCATAAACCGCGCACGATGAATTTCTTTCTGTAAAATCAAAGGGGAAAAGGGATTCGGATGTCACAGCTCAAGGAGATGAGTTAGCGATGAAAAGACCATGCTGGATGAGTCTGTTATGGGGAGGGCTGCTGCTGGTCAGCCTGTTGTCGGCAAGGATCGGCTGGGCGGCAGAGCCCAGGATGGCTCCCACCGAGCAGGAGCGGTCACAGACCCTGATCCTGCTCCATGAGCCCATCGTCATGTTGCAGACCAAGTATGGCAGCCTGGATGGGGCGGCCAGGGTGCGGCTGGTCCATGAACGGCTCCAGGCCATGGCGCCCGGCGACTTGAACTCGCCCGTCACCGTGGCCAAGGGGACTCGGGTCGGCCAGGATAGCCGGGAGTTCATGGTGAACGGCAAGCGCATTCTGGTGCTGCTGGCCGGCGATCTGGACGAATTCGATGAGTTGACGCTGGATCAGGCGGCCGAGCGGGTCCGGCTGCGCCTGGATGAGGTCCGCATCAAGTATCTTGAGCTGCATTCAGCCCCCTATCTGCTCAAGGCCGTCGGCAAGACCCTGCTGGCCAGTGCCCTCTTCTTTGGCCTAGTCTGGCTGCTGCAAAAGGGGCTGCGGCTGGTCAAGAAGTGGCTCGCCAACCGCCTGCTGTTGCAGAGGGGGTTGATCCCCCATCAGTGGCGCCAGGTGGCGGGCAATGTCGAGGCTCGCCTGCTGAGTCTGCTGACGCTGCTGCTGATCTTCGCGCTCACCTATGGCTGGCTCACCTATGTGCTGGGGCTCTTTCCGCAAACGCGGGCCTGGAGCGAGCGGCTGGGAGACTCCCTGTTCACCCTGTGCGGCGACATGCTGGAAGGTATGATCTCGGCCATGCCGGGGCTGGTAACGGTGCTGCTGATCATCGTCATCACCCGCTTCTTCATCCGGATGCTGGCCATAGTGTTCGATCGCATCGAGCGCGGCCAGTTCCGGGTGCAGGGCCTGCACGCCGAGACCATAGGCGCCACCCGGCGGTTGCTCTCGGTGGTGATCTGGCTGTTCGCCCTGACGGTGGCCTATCCCTACCTGCCCGGCGCCAATTCCGACGCCTTCAAGGGGATCAGCGTCTTCTTCGGGCTGATGGTGACTCTGGGCTCGGCCGGGATCATGAACCATGCCATGAGCGGCCTGGTGCTCATCTACTCCCGTGCCCTGCGGCCCGGTGATCTGGTGCAGATCGGCGAGGTGGAGGGGATGGTGACCGAGCTCAACGCCCTCTCGACCAAGCTGGTGACGCGTCAGGATCACGAGGTGACCCTGCCCAATGCCGTGGTGGTCGGCGGCAGGGTGACCAATCTCACGCGACTGGCGGGGGACAAGGGGGTCGCCCTGCTGACCAAGGTGACCATCGGCTACGACACCCCCTGGCGTCAGGTGCACGCCATGCTGGAACTGGCGGCGCGGCGCTGCCAGCAGCTCAATCAGGCCGAGCCGCCGCTGGTGCGCCAGCTCAACCTGCAGGACTGGTATGTGGAATACGAGCTGCAGGTGCGCATGAAGGAGGGCTTGTTGCCCGCGGTGGTCAAGACGGAGCTGCATGGCCACATCCAGGATGTGTTCAACGAGTTCGGGGTGCAGATCATGTCCCCCAACTTCATCGCCCAGCCGGAGCAGGCGGTGCTGGTGGCCAGAGATCACTGGTATCAGGCCCCGGCCGAGGCGCCCGCAGAGGCGCGTCCGGCGGCCAGACAGGGGTGAATGCAGAGGGAAAACGAGAAGGCCCGGCAGCGATGCCGGGCCTTCTTATTTGGGTGCGATACGCGGGTTAGTTCTCCTTCACCGCGCTCAGCCGGGATGGCCTGAACCTGATCAGGAAGGCCAGTGTGATGACGGCGGTACACACCAGGCCGATGATGGTGGAGATGTCCATCGCCAGACCAAAGCCGATGGGCGCGTTGGCCAGGTAGGTAAACACCACGGCGGTCATGAACATGGCGGGGATGGTGCAGACCCAGTGCAGCTTGCCTTCCTTGATGAGGTAGGCGGCGGCGGCCCACAGCATGATGACGGCGGTGGTCTGGTTGGCCCAGCCGAAGTAGCGCCAGATAACCCCAAACTCCGCCTTGGAGATGATGAAGCCGAGGATGAACATGGGGACGGCGATCAGCAGTCGCTTGGCCATGGGTTTCTGGGTCAGCTTCAGGAAGTCCGCCACTATGAGGCGGGCACTGCGAAACGCGGTGTCACCTGAGGTGATGGGCAGGATCACCACGCCGAGGATGGCCAGGATGCCGCCGACCGTGCCGAGCAGGCTGGTGGAGACTTCGTGCACCACGGCCGCCGGGCCGCCGCTCGCCAGGGTGGCGTTGAGCGCTTCGGTGCTGTCGTAGAAGGAGAGTCCCAGGGTGCACCAGATGAGGGCGATGATCCCTTCACCTATCATGGCGCCGTAGAAGATGAAGCGACCGGACTTCTCGTTCTGCATGCAGCGCGCCATCAGCGGGGACTGGGTGGCATGGAAGCCGGAGACGGCGCCACAGGCGATGGTGATGAACAGCAGCGGCCACAGCGGCAGCTCGGTCGGGTGCAGGTTGGAGAAGTCCATCCCGGTGTTGTAGAAGCCTTTGCCGGAGACGATGAGGCCGATGATGAGACCGACCGACATAAACACCAGCAGGGCGCCGAAGATGGGGTAGAAGCGACCGATGATCTTGTCGATAGGGACTATGGTGGCGAGGATGTAGTAGGCAAAGATCGCCACTATCCAGTAGACCAGATCGGTGGAGGTGAGGTTCGCGAGCAGGCCCGCCGGGCTCAGCACGAACACCACACCCACCAGCATCAGCAGCACCACGGCAAACAGGTTCATGAAGTGCTTGGCGGTGGTACCCAGGTGTTCACCGACCACGGTTGGTACCGAGGCGCCCTTGGCGCGCACCGACAGCATGCCGGAGAAGTAGTCGTGGACCGCGCCGGCGAAGATGCAGCCAAACACTATCCAGAGCATGGCGACCGGGCCGTACAGGGCACCCAGGATGGGGCCGAAGATGGGGCCGACCCCGGCGATGTTGAGCAGTTGAACCAGGTAGACCTTCTTGTCCGACATGGGCACATAGTCCACGCCGTCGGCCATGGTGATGGCGGGGGTGGCGAGCTCGGGTTGCGGGCCAAATATCCGCTCGATGAACTTGCCATAGAAGAAATAGCCAGCCACTAGCAGGCCGACGCAGAGGAAGAACCAGATCATTGTTACGCTCCAGCATTGTTATTTTATGGTGTGCGCGGCCAGTCTAAGTGGGCTCTTCTGTTAACGGCAGGTAAAGGTGGTGAGCGGCGGCATGGCGACCCGAGCGGTTGCCGACTGTGAGCCGGCGCACACTCAGGCCAGGTCACTCCAGGCCTAACTCATCCCTCAGCTCCTTGAGGTAGCGACGGCTGACCGGCACCTTGGCCCCGCTTTGGGTGACGATCTGGGCCAGCTGATTCTCCAGCAACTGGATCTCGAAGATAGCGTGTGGAGCCACCAGATATTGGCGGTGGCAGCGCAGCAGCGGAGTCTTCTCCTCCAGCGACTTGAGCGTGAGTTGGGTGTGAAACAGCTCACCCTGGCAGGCGACGTGCACCCCGCCGAGATCCGAGAAGGCATACTCCACCTGCTCTATGGGCAGCAGCCGCACCCGGTTGTGCAGGTAGCCGGGAATGTGGCGAATGGCGGGCGCCAGCGAGGTGATGGACTGGGGGGTGAGATCCTGCTTGAGGCGCGCCAGCGTCTTGGCCAGCCGGACGGGCTCGACCGGCTTGAGCAGGTAGTCGAAGGCGTTCTCCTCGAAGGCCTGGATGGCGTAGTCATCAAACGCCGTGACGAACACGATGCGGGGCAGGGGATCGAGCATGGCCACCAGCTCCATGCCGCTGAGCTTGGGCATCTGGATATCGAGAAACACCACGTCCGGCTTGAGTCGTTGGATGAGCGGCAGCGCCTCAAGGGCGTTGGCGGCCGAGCCGAGGATCTCGATATCGGGTTCAGTGCCGAGCAGCTCGGCCAACTCTTCGCGGGCATAGGGCTCGTCATCGACGATCAGGATGCGGATCATGTTATCTCCTGGGAAGGGGGCCGGGGCGCCTTGGGGATGCTGAAGGAGACCCGGGTCCATTGCTCCGGCTCGCACTGGACGTTGAGGCCGAAGCGATCGCCGAAGGCACTCTTGAGGCGGCGGTCCACTATGTTCATGCCGAGCCCGTCCCCCGTCAGATCCCCCTGCCAGGCGCCGGCGTTGTCCTCGACGCAGAGCCTGACCAGCTCGGGGGTTTCCTCCGCGTAGAGGCGGATGCGGCCATGCTCCAGCAGGGTGGAGATGCCGTGCTTGATGGCATTCTCGATGAGGGGCTGCAGGGTGAAGCTCGGCAACTGCAGCTGGCCCAGCCGCGGCGGGATCTCGTTTTGCACTGTCAATCGCTCACCAAAGCGGGCCTGCTCGATCTCCAGGTAGGATTGGCAGTGCTCCTGCTCCTCCTGCAGGGTGGCCATGTCGCTCTGGCGCTTGAGGTTCTTGCGAAAGAAGCGTGACAGATGCAGCAGCAGCTGGCGTGCCCGCTCGGGGTCGCGCCGGGTGATGGCGCTGATGGTGTTGAGGGTGTTGAACAGGAAGTGGGGGTTGATCTGGGCCTGGATGAGTTTGAGCTCGGACTGCACCAGCAACCGCTGTTGCTGCTCCAGCCGGCCGCTCAGCAGCTGCTGGGACAACAGGTTGGCGATCCCTTCCCCCAGGGTGTGGTTGATCTTGAGGAACAATCGCTTCTTGGGCTCGTAGAGCTTGATGGTGCCTATCACCCCCTTGTCCCCTTGCAGCGGGATCACCAGCACCGAGCCGAGCTGGCACTGGGGGGAGATGCTGCAGCGATAGGGCTGGCGGTTGCCGTCGGCGAACAGCACCTTGTTCCGGGCGATGGCCTGCAGGGTGATGGCCGAGGTGATGGGGGTGCCCGGCTTGTGGTGATCCTCGCCGGTGCCGATGAAGGCCAGGATCTTGTCGGTGTCCGTGATGGCGACGGCGCCGACCCCGGTCTCTTCCTGCACGATGCGGGCGATTTTGTTGCTCGCCTCGACGGTGAAGCCCTGGGTCATGATGCCGACGGTGCGGTTGGCGATGGTGAGCGCCTTTGCGGAGAAGACCCGGGAGAACTTCTCGTACATCCGTTGCTGGTCGCGGATCATGCTGATGAAGAGCGCCGCCCCGCAGGAGTTGGCCAGGATCATGGGGGTGGCGATGGTGCGCACCAGCAGCAGGGCCTGCTCAAAGGGCGTGGCGACCAGCAGTATGATGACCATCTGCAAGATCTCGGCGTAGAGGGTGGTGAAGAAGGCGATCCGGGGTTTGAACAGGGCATCCACCCGGTTGGTCCGCATCAGCCGCCAGTGCACCAGGCCACCCAGCAAGCCCTCGCAGGTGGTGGAGATGGCGCAGGCGAGATCGGTAAATCCGCCGAGGGTATAGCGGTGCAGGCCACCGGTCAGTCCCACCAGAAAGCCCACCAGCGGACCCCCCAGCAGCCCGCCCAGCACGGCGCCGACGGCGCGGGTGTTGGCGATGGCGTCATCTATGTCCAGCCCGACGTAGGTGCCGAGGATGCAAAAGCAGGAAAAAATAACGTATATCAAGACTTTGTGGGGGAGCCTGACCGAGTAGTTGGCCAGGGGGCGCAGCAGCGGACTCTTGGAAAAGAGGTAGGCGATGACCAGGCTGACGCTCATCTGCTGCAGCAGGGAGAGGACTAACTGCATAAAAAACGTTCCTTTAAAACCATGGCGCGCAGTGGCCCCGGCACGGCGTTTTGTGATCCGGATCCTGTTCCGTCTCGGGCAATGGGTGTATCGCGGCGAGCAGTTTGCCAGAATGCTGGAGTAAAACCATATAAAATCAGCATGTTAAATTGATATTTGTGTAATCGATTCAGGCTTGGTATTGCTGAAGAGAGCATGAATGTATCCGCTGGATACGCTACACGGAGGTAGCATGCTCCGCCCGGCCTTCTGGCTGGGCGTTTTTTATTCAGGTTCAATAGCGGACCATTTTGAGGGGGATTGGGCAATTATTCAGGTTTGTCCAATGAGTTATCCCCAGCTTCTGGGGATAACTCAGAAGGCGAAATAGTAACAGAAGCGCCGGGTCAGGTTGAAAAACAGCCGTTGCCCCTCGTCCAGCTCCTCCCGCCTGATGCAGGCGGTGATGGCTCTCCCGTCCTCCCGCAGATCGATCATCGGCACCCCTTCCGGGCGCTGCGCCTTGCAGTAGGGCAGCACCTTGGGTCTGAGCGGCATGCTGGGCTCGGTGGAGAGCACCAGTGCCACCAAGCCGTCGTCGAGGCGAACCAGGGAGCCGGGTGGATAGACCCCCAGCACCTTGATCAGCAATTTGACCAGATCCTGATCGAACTTCTTCTGGGACTGTTTGTAGAGCTGGGCTATGGCCTGGCTCGGCGCCGCCGGGGTGGCGCTGCTGCGCGGGTGCAGCAGCTCGTCGTAGTAATCCACCAGGCCGATGAGGCGGGCGAGGGGAGGGATCTCTCCCCCCTTGCTGCCGAGCGGGAAGCCGCTGCCGTCGAGCCGCTCGTGGTGCAGATGGGCGACCTGACGGATCCTGGGTTCAAATGCATGCAGGTGGTTGAGCATCTCCAGCCCGTACTGGGGGTGCATGTTGAGAAAATTCAACTCGGCCCGGCTGAGCTCCCCCCGCTTCTGGGTGATCTGGCTCGGGATCCTGAGCTCGCCAATGTCGTGGACTAGCCCGGCCAGCCCCACCTCTTCCATCTCGACGGGGCTCATGCCCAGCTCGCGGGCCATCAGCATGGCGATGAAGGCCACGCTCAGGCTGTGCTGCAGCAGGATATCCGTGTGCTGGCTGCGGATCAGGTGCAAGCCAAGCGGCCCCTCGTGGGCGGCCATGCGGGCGGCGGCATCGCGCACTATCTGCGCCGTGTGGGCCAGCCCCTCGTCCGGCTTGAGGTTGAGGGCGCCAAGCGCATCGCGCAGCTCGGACAGGGATTGGCCGAATGCCTTGTCGGCGGCGCGCAGGGAGCGGCGAAAGGCCTTCTCGTCGAACATGGCCGGCTCGGGGAGGAGGGGCTCGTCGAGGGGAAGGGGCTGAGTGATCACGGGGATCGCATCACCGTGCAAGAGGGGCTCGACCGGGAGATCGCTTCGTGTGGGATCCACCATCAGCAGGGTGAGTTCGAGGTGGCGGATGATGTCGAGCTGATGCTGATCGCGGATCTTGAAGGCATTGAACATGAAAGGGTGACTGGTCCATCCCGTGGGGAGATGGATGTAGTGGCCGACTCTCAACTGCTCGATAGAGGCTTGGATCAACGCCATAACGCGCTCTTGTGTCGTAGTTACCTACCAACAAGCTAGCAAAATTAAACAGATAGACAAATAAAAAAGCCCGCGCAGGTGCGCGGGCTCTCTATCACAAGGCCAGTTATCAGGCCTTGGATTTTTTCTTGCTTTCAACCTTGGTCTCTACCTTGGCTTCCACCTTGGTCGCTACCTGAGCTTCCTCGGTGAAGGGACGGCCGTAGTAGGTGTCCATCAGGATGGCTTTCAGCTCGGTGATCAGCGGGTAGCGCGGGTTGGCACCGGTGCACTGGTCATCGAAGGCTTCCAGGGCCAGCTGGTCAACCTTGGCCAGGAAGTCGGCTTCGTTCACACCGGCTTCACGGATGGAGGCCGGGATCCCTAAGGTCGCTTTCAGCTCGTCCAGCCAGGCCAGCAGCTTCTCGATCTTGGCAGCGGTACGGTCACTGGCCGCAGTCAGACCCAGGTGGTCGGCGATTTCGGCGTAACGACGACGAGCCTGCGGACGATCGTACTGGGAGAACGCGGTCTGCTTGGTCGGGTTGTCGTTCGCGTTGTAGCGGATGACGTTGCTGATCAGCAGGGCGTTAGCCAAGCCGTGCGGAATGTGGAATTCAGCACCCAGCTTGTGCGCCATGGAGTGACAGACACCCAGGAAGGCGTTGGCGAATGCGATACCGGCGATGGTCGCAGCATTGTGCACCTTCTCGCGAGCAACCGGATCGTTGGCACCGTTCTGGTAGCTGGACGGCAGATACTCTTTCAGCAGCTTCAGCGCTTGCAGTGCCTGGCCATCGGAGTATTCGTTAGCCAGTACGGAAACGTAGGCTTCCATGGCGTGAGTGACCGCATCCACACCACCGAAGGCGCACAGGGACTTGGGCATGTTCATGACCAGGTTGGCATCGACGATGGCCATGTTCGGGGTCAGCTCGTAGTCGGCCAGCGGGTACTTCATGCCGGTGGCGTCGTCGGTGACTACCGCAAACGGGGTGACTTCAGAGCCGGTACCGGAAGTGGTGGTGATACAGACCAGTTCGGCCTTCACGCCCATTTTCGGGAACTTGTAGATACGCTTGCGGATGTCCATGAAGCGCATGGCGAGATCTTCGAACGCGGTGTCCGGGTGCTCGTACATGACCCACATGATCTTGGCCGCATCCATCGGTGAACCACCACCCAGCGCCAGGATTACGTCCGGCTTGAAGGAGTTGGCCATCTCGGCGCCCTTGCGGACGATGGACAGGGTCGGGTCGGCTTCTACTTCGTAGAATACTTCCACTTCCATGTTCAGCTTCTTGAGCAGACGAACCACGTCGTCGGCATAGCCGTTGTTGAACAGGAAACGGTCGGTAACCACCATTGCACGCTTCTTGCCTTCCAGATCACCGAGGGCGATCGGCAGGGAGCCACGACGGAAATAGATGGATTTCGGAAGTTTGTGCCACAGCATATTTTCTGCCCGTTTTGCGACTGTCTTCTTGTTGATCAGGTGCTTGGGACCGACGTTCTCGGAGATGGAGTTACCACTCCAGGAGCCGCAACCCAGGGTCAGGGAAGGAGCAAGAGCGAAGTTGTACAGGTCACCGATACCGCCCTGGGTGGAGGGGGTGTTGATCAGGATACGGGCGGTCTTCATCTTGTCGCCGAAGTATCTGATGCGGTCGGCGTTGCGATCCTGGTCGGTGTACAGACCAGAGGTGTGGCCGATACCACCGATGTTGACCATGTCACAGGCCATATCAACGGCGTCTTCGAAGTTTTTGGCACGGAACATACCCAGCGTCGGGGAGAGCTTCTCGTGAGCGAACTCATCTTCAGCGCACAGTTCCAGACCTTCACCGATCAGGATCTTGGTGGTGGCAGGCACAGTCACGCCAGCCATGGCCGCGATCTTGGTGGCCGGCTGGCCCACGATATCGGCGTTCAGCGCGCCGTTGATCAGCAGCACCTTACGTACCTTGTCAGCTTCATCTTTGGACAGGATGTAGCCATCGTGGCTGGAGAAACGCTCTTTCACCTGGTTGTAGATGGAGTCAACCACGATGACAGCTTGCTCGGACGCACAGACCACACCGTTGTCGAAGGTCTTGGACATCAGGATGGAGGCGACGGCACGCTTCACATCGGCGGTTTCGTCGATGACGATCGGCACGTTACCCGCACCTACGCCGATAGCAGGCTTGCCTGAGGAGTAAGCGGCTTTCACCATGCCCGGGCCACCGGTGGCCAGGATCAGGTTGATGTCGTTGTGCTTCATCAGCGCGTTGGACAGCTCAACGGAAGGTTGATCGATCCAGCCGATGATGTCTTTCGGTGCACCGGCGGAGATGGCTGCATCCAGTACCAGCTTGGCAGCGGTATTGGTGGAGTTCTTGGCGCGGGGGTGCGGGGAGAAGATGATGGCGTTACGAGTCTTCAGGGAGATAAGGGCTTTGAAGATCGCGGTAGCGGTCGGGTTGGTGGTCGGAACGATACCGCAGATGATACCTACCGGCTCGGCGATGATCATGGTGCCCATCTCGTCATCCTGGCTCAGGATGCCGCAGGTCTTCTCGTCTTTGTAAGCGTTATAGATGTATTCGGAGGCGAAGTGGTTCTTGATAACCTTGTCTTCGATGATACCCATACCGGACTCTGCCACGGCCATTTGGGCCAAGGGGATACGGGCGTTGCTGGCGGCCAGGGCGGCGGCACGGAAAACCTTGTCTACCTGCTCTTGCGAGAAGCTGGCGAATTCACGCTGTGCTTCTTTGACGCGGGCAACCAGTGCATCCAGTTCAGCCAAATTGGTTACTGCCATGTTTATCTCCTGATGATTTGAAAACTGTTTAGTAAGACCTTGGCAATGCCCGGCAATTATAGCCTTCCTGTCAAGGATAGAATCACCACAACGGGGTATTTACATGCCTTACTAAATTGCTTTCTGAGTCGATTATAGAGCGGGGTCGCTGCAGAAAAACTTGATCTGGATCATATGTAACAAAAGAACAAAAGAAATTTTGTTTCATATATGTAGATCGGTTGAGGCGATCTGCAAGCAGGGCGGGGTCTGGCGGCGATAATCCCTGCATTAATTAAGGGATATGTTTAATTTTTCAAATGGTTAGTGAAGATGCGCCAAGGGATCTCGAGCGCCTTCGGCCCGAGTGGGTCAGGGGCGCGCTGGATTCGAAGGCGATCATCTCGCGGTAGCCCCTTACCTTGTTACCGTTGTTTGCGGCAAAAAAGCGTGTTTTTTTCATCCATCTGTACACCCAAAGGGCCGCTTGCTGGCCCTCGGCGGTCACAGCAGAAGATGCCGGCACGGGTTGACATGCGATAGTGTGATTTCCGTTCGACCCTGATCCTGACTCTGGGCCAAAATGTTAGGACAGAGATCGTCGATAATCAGTTGGCAACGCGAGTCGGAGAGCCGCCGCGCCAAGGGGCTGCGCATCCGGTTTCATTGCAACCTGGCTCCATATCAATCAATGAAAATGTCTCTTTTTGCGATGCAAAATATCGCGACAAGACAAGGTGGTCAGATAAAGCGCTAATGAATTTTGCCAAAATGTTAATTTCACCAGGCTGGCATTAACAACTCGATATGTTGAATTATGTCGATTCATTAGAGGAACTAACTGAAAAGCCACGGAAAGGGTGAGATTATTTGATTGGTGAAGGTCATGAGCATGGTGTAAATTTACGCACAGTTTTTGTTGGGATGGCCCATGTGGCCCCGTTTGATTCTGGATGGCGCCTATGGCAGCAATTGACGTCTCTTTGTATCTGAAATTTTTTGTTGGTCTGTTTGCGATCATCAACCCGCTTGGGTTGTTGCCGGTCTTTGTCAGCCTGACGGGCCACATGCAGCCGGAAGAGCGGATGAAGACCAATACCACTGCCCATATTGCGGTGGTGGTGATCCTGATGGTCTCCATGTGCATGGGGCAGCTGATCCTGGATAGTTTCGGCATCTCATTGGCGTCATTTCGCATCGCCGGTGGTTCGCTGATCACTCTAATCGCCTGGTCCATGCTGCAAGGCAAGCTGGGCGAAGTGAAGCATAACAAGCAGGAGAAGGGCGAACTGGCCGCGCGGGAATCCATCGCCGTGGTGCCGCTGGCGCTGCCGCTGATGGCGGGGCCCGGGGCTATCTCCTCTTCTATTGTCTATGCCAGCCAGAAAACCTGGCCCCAATTGCTGGGCATGTTCGTGGTGGCCATGGCATTTGCGTACTGCTCCTGGCTCATCTTCCGTGCCGCCCCCTTGTTGTTCAAACTGATGGGGAACACCGGCATCAACGTGGTGACCCGGATCATGGGGCTCATCATGATGTCCCTTGGCATCGAGATCATGGTGGCTGGCGTCAAGGGCGTCTTCCCCGGATTGATGTGATTCAGGTCTGTTTTGTCGGAGCCGGTCCCAGTGACCGGCTTTTTATTGTTTCTTTTTTGTTAGCCATTTCCTAGAATCGGGCGGGGCTGTATATAAAAGCACCAAACCAGCCTGTTTAAATGCTAGGGAATGGCTTAAAAGCTGTTTATTTGACCAAGGCTTAGCACCAGCTCTGATGATATATGTTGCATTATCAGAAATGACAGGGAATTATGCTGATTGCGACCTCAGGCTCGCACTTATGGCAAATGCATGGAATGTTCTTGTTGGAGTAAATGGAAATGACTCATAAAAAAACAATGATAAATACCCTTTTATTGGCTGCGCTATTCAGTGGGGCCAGCCTGGCTCAGGCCGCAGATGTCCCCGCTGGCACCAAGCTCGCCCCCGAGCAGTCTCTGGTGAAAGGTAACGGTTCAGAACCCGCTACCCTGGACCCGCACAAGACCGAAGGAACGGTCGAATCCAATATTCTGCGTGACCTGTTCGAGGGGCTCGTCAGCTCAGGCCCCAAGGGTGAGACCCTGCCCGGCGTGGCCGAATCCTGGGAAACCAAGGACAACAAACACTTCGTGTTCCACCTGCGCAAAGATGCCAAGTGGTCCAATGGCGAGCCGGTGACAGCCCATGATTTCGTCTTTGCCTTCCAGCGTGCAGTCAACCCCAAGACTGGCTCTCCCTATGCCTGGTACATGGAGCTTCCGACCATCGTCAACGCCAGTGCCATCATCGCTGGCAAGAAGCCTGCCGACACGCTGGGCGTGAAGGCCGCAGACGACTACACCTTCGAAGTGCAGCTGGAAAAAGCGATCCCCTATTTCGTCAGCATGCTGTCCCACACCACCACTTACCCGGTACCGAAAGCGGTGATCGAGAAGTTTGGTGACAAGTGGACCCAGCCGGCCAACATGGTCTCCAACGGTGCCTACAAGCTGAAGGATTGGGTAGTCAACGAGCGCGTCGATGTCGAGCGCAACCCCAACTACTGGAACAACGCCAAGACAGTGGTCGACAAGGTCACCTACCTGCCGATCCAGTCCACCAACGCCGAGCTGAACCGCTATCTGGCCGGTGAACTCGATCTGACCTACAACATGCCGATCGAGCGCTTCAAGCAGATGAAGAAGGAGCACCCGAGTGAGGTGCAGGTCAGTGGCTACGTGGGTACCTACTACTACACCTTCAACACCAAGCGCAAACCCTATGACGACGTGCGGGTACGTACCGCGCTCACCTATGCCATCGATCGCAACGTGATCGCCGACAAGGTGATGGGCAAGGGCGAGACCCCGGGTTATGCCCTGGTGCCGGACTTTGTGGACGGCTTCAAGCCGGTTGCACCGGCCTGGTCCAAGCTGAGCCAGGCCGAGCTCGATGCCAAGGCCAAAGCGCTGCTGACCGAGGCCGGTTATGGCCCGAACAATCCACTCAAGTTTGAACTGCTCTACAACACCGACGACAACCACAAGAAGGTGGCCGTGGCCGTCGCCTCCATGTGGAAGAAGCTGGGCGTGCAGGTGAGCCTGGTGAACCAGGAGTGGAAGACCTACCTGGAAACGCTCAAGCAGGGTCAGTTTGATGTGGCTCGTCGTGGCTGGATCGCCGACTACAACGAAGCCTCTTCCATGCTGGATCTGATGCAGACCACCCACGGCAACAACGACGGCAAGTACTCCAATGCTGCCTTCGACAAGATGATGGCCGAGTCGCGCAACCAGGTAGATGCAGAGTCACGCAACAAGCTCTATGTCCAGGCCGAAGATATCCTGGCCAAGGACATGCCGATCGCACCCATCTACCAGTACGTGACCTCCCGTATGGTCAAGCCTTATGTGGGCGGCTACCCGGCCAACCCGCTGGATAACCTCTACAGCAAAGACATGTACATCATTGCTCACTGAGTAAAGCAACAAGTCGCATAACAAGCAGGCCCGCCAGACGGCGGGCCTTTATTACAACCGCGACCCTTTGGAAGCAGTACAGGACAGGAAATGTCTATGTTGAAATTCATTTTTAAACGTCTACTGGAAGCGATCCCGACCCTGCTGGTCCTGATCACCGTCTCCTTCTTCATGATGCGCTTCGCTCCTGGCAACCCCTTTACCAGCGAACGCGCCCTACCGCCGGAAGTCTTGGCCAACATCGAGGCCAAATACGGCCTGGACAAGCCCATCGGCGTGCAATACCTCACCTATCTGGGCAACCTGGTGCAAGGCGATCTGGGCCCCTCCTTCAAGTACAAGGACTTCAGCGTCAACGATCTGGTCAGCCAGGCGCTGCCGGTCTCAGCCAAGATTGGCTCGGCGGCCTTCGTGCTGGCGGTGATGCTGGGGGCCATCTTCGGCACCATAGCGGCGCTCAAACAGAACACCATCATCGACTATCTGCTGATGTCGTCGGCCATGGCCGGGGTGGTGATCCCGGGCTTCGTGCTGGCGCCCTTGCTGGTGCTCTTCTTCAGCATTTATCTGGGCTGGTTCCCCGCCGGGGGCTGGCAGGGGGGAGGGGTGCAGTTCATGGTGCTGCCGGTGTTTGGCATGATGATGTACTACATCTCCGCCATCTCGCGCATCATGCGCGGCAGCATGATCGAGACCATGAACTCCAACTTCATCCGCACCGCCCGCGCCAAGGGCTTGCCGCTGCGCCATATCATCCTGAGGCACGCGCTGCGTCCGGCCATGCTGCCTGTGGTCTCCTATCTGGGCCCGGCTTTTGTCGGCATCATCACGGGCTCTGTGGTGATCGAGACCATCTTCGGCCTGCCGGGAATCGGTCAACTGTTCGTCAACGGTGCCCTCAACCGTGATTACTCCATGGTGCTCGGTCTGACCATTCTGGTCGGCGCCCTCACCATTACCTTTAACGCCGTGGTCGATATCCTCTATGCCGTCATCGATCCCAAGATCCGTTACTAAGTCGGGAGTTCATCATGGTTGTCACAACTGAGAAGCGCGAAGCCATCGAGGCGTTCGCCCAGAAAGTGGAAGTGGTGGAAGGGCGCTCCCTGTGGAAGGATGCCCGTCGCCGTTTCCTGCGTAACAAGGCGGCTCTCACCAGCCTCATCATCCTGACCATCATAGGTCTGGCGGTGATAGTCGGGCCCCATCTGTCCCAATTTACCTTCGACGATCCGGACTGGGGTGCCATGCAATCGGCCCCTGACATGGAGGCGGGTCACTACTTCGGCACCGACAGCCTGGGGCGCGATCTGTTCGTGCGCACCCTGCTCGGCGGCCGCATCTCGCTGATGGTGGGCATCATGGGCGCCATGGTGGCCGTGGTCATCGGCACCCTGTACGGCGCGGCCTCCGGCTTCATCGGCGGACGGGTCGACAGCCTGATGATGCGGGTACTGGAGATCCTCAACGCCTTCCCCTTCATGTTCTTCGTGATCATGCTGGTGACCTTCTTCGGTCGCAACCTGGCCCTCATCTTCCTCGCCATCGGCGCGGTGAGCTGGCTGGACATGGCGCGGATCGTGCGAGGCCAGACCCTGAGCCTCAAGAGCAAGGAATTTATCGAGGCGGCCCACGTCTGTGGCGTCTCCAAGTGGAAGATCATCACCCGTCACATAGTGCCGAACGTGCTCGGCATCGTGGCCGTCTACGCCACCTTGCTGGTGCCGGGCATGATCATGTTCGAATCCTTCCTGAGCTTCCTTGGGCTCGGCGTGCAGGAACCCATGACCAGCTGGGGTGCCCTGCTGGATGAAGGCTCCAAGTCGATGGAAGTGGCCATCTGGCAACTCTTGTTCCCCGCCGGTTTCATGGTGGTGACCCTGTTTTGCTTCAACTTCCTCGGGGATGGTCTGCGTGACGCCCTCGATCCCAAGGACCGCTAATAGCGTCTGAAGGATCGGCAGGAAAGCGTCACGAAAGATCGATAAGGAGTGTTTATATGAAATTACTGGATGTAAAAGATCTGCGGGTCGAGTTCAAGACCCCGGACGGCAATGTGGTGGCGGTCAACGACCTCAACTTCTCCCTGGCGGCCGGCGAGACCCTGGGGATCGTCGGCGAGTCCGGCTCCGGCAAGTCCCAGACGGCCTTTGCCATCATGGGGCTGCTCGCCAAGAATGGCATCATCACCGGGTCGGCCAAGTTTCAGGGCGAGGAGATCCTGAATCTGCCGGAATCCAAGCTCAACAAGATCCGCTCCGAGAAGATCGCCATGATCTTCCAGGACCCCATGACCTCCTTGAATCCCTACATGAAGGTGAAGGATCAGCTGATGGAAGTGCTGATGCTGCACAAGGGGGCGAGCAAGGCGGCGGCGTTCGAGGAGTCGGTACGCATGCTCGATGCGGTGAAGATCCCCGAGTCGCGCAAGCGGATGAACATGTACCCCCACGAATTCTCCGGTGGCATGCGCCAGCGGGTGATGATCGCCATGGCACTCTTGTGTCGCCCGCAGCTGCTCATAGCCGATGAGCCGACCACGGCGCTGGACGTGACGGTACAGGCCCAGATCATGACCCTGATGAACGAGCTCAAGCGCGAGTTCAACACCTCCATCGTCATGATCACCCACGACTTGGGCGTCGTCGCCGGCATCTGTGACAAGGTGCTGGTGATGTATGCCGGCCGCACCATGGAGTACGGCAGGGTCAACGACATCTTCTATCGCCCGAGTCATCCCTACACCGAGGGCTTGCTGCGCGCCATTCCCCGTCTCGACACCGAGGGGGAAGTGCTGCCCACCATCCCGGGCAATCCGCCCAACCTGCTGCGTCTGCCCGTCGGCTGCCCCTTCCAGGAGCGCTGCCACCGGGCTCACGAGATCTGTGGCCAGCAATCCCCGATCCTGACCCCCTTCGGCGACGGACGGACAAGGGCCTGCCATTGGGTATCGGATGCCATGATCAAGGGGGCAAACTAAATGGGTACTGACAAGAAACTGCTGCTGGAAGTGTCCGACCTCAAGGTCCACTTCAGCATCAAGAGTGACAAGGCCTGGCCCTGGGCCAAACCCTCCGCCTTGAAGGCGGTGGACGGGGTGACCCTGCGCCTGTACGAGGGGGAGACCCTGGGGGTGGTCGGCGAGTCCGGCTGTGGCAAGTCCACCTTCGCACGGGCGCTGATCGGCCTGGTGCCTGCCACCGACGGCAAGGTGGTGTGGCTGGGCCAGGATCTGACCCAGCTCGATCAGGGGGCGCTGCGGGAGAAGCGCAAGGAGATCCAGATGATCTTCCAGGACCCGCTGGCCTCCCTCAACCCGCGCATGACCATAGGCGACATCATCGCCGAGCCGCTCATCACCTTCTATCCCAAGCTGTCTCGGGATGAGGTGAAGGGGAAGGTGCGCACCATGATGACCAAGGTGGGGCTGCTGCCCAACCTGGTGAACCGCTATCCTCACGAGTTTTCCGGCGGTCAGTGCCAGCGCATCGGCATCGCCCGGGCGCTGATCCTGGAGCCCAAGATGATCATCTGTGACGAGCCGGTGTCGGCGCTGGATGTCTCCATCCAGGCCCAGGTGGTCAACCTGCTCAAGTCCCTGCAAAAGGAGATGGGGCTGTCGCTCATCTTCATCGCCCACGATCTGTCGGTGGTGAAGCACATCTCGGATCGGGTGCTGGTGATGTATCTGGGCAACGCGGTGGAGCTTGGCACTCGCCAGGAGATCTTCGCCAACCCCTTGCACCCTTACACCAAGGCGCTGATGTCGGCGGTGCCCATTCCGGATCCGGACCTGGAGCGCAGCAAGGTCATCCAGATCCTGGAGGGGGATCTGCCGTCTCCCATGAACCCGCCGTCCGGCTGCGTGTTCCGCACCCGCTGCCCGGTGGCCGGCCCCGAGTGTGCCAAGACCAGGCCCATGCTGGAAGGGAACTTTGACCACGCGGTCTCCTGTCTCAAGGTGGATCCACTCTGAGCCTGAGATGAGTATGCGGGGCGCCCAGGTGGCGCCCCGATTTTTTGCCGTGGCGGATAAGATGCCTCTTGGCGTTATCTTTCGAGGCTGATACTATCCGCCGCACAAGGGGAGTAACTTCTCGCCGGTTTGTCGTCATTACGGTGCACCCATTTCCTGCAGTGCACCCGGCAGCCGGGCAGCAATATTTTTGCTGTAAGTGAGACCTTGCCGAGAGGCAAGGTGTATCTGCTCCAAACGCAAACCCACGCCTCTCGGTCGTGGGTTTTGTCGTTTCTGGGAGAAGTGAAAATGGGTGAATGGTGGATGTGGGCCGGTTTCTTCAGCATAGTGCTGGCCCTGTTATGGATTGACATCCGCTTCGTCGGCGGTGGCAAGGCGCACAAGGTGTCGCTCAAGGAGGCGGGCATCTGGTCCCTGGTCTGGATCAGCGTGGCGCTGCTGTTCAACCTGGCCATCTGGTTCTGGCTGGATCACAGCGCAGGCCGTGAAATAGCCAACCAGAAGGGGCTGGAGTTCCTCACCGGCTACCTCATCGAGAAGGCGCTGGCGGTGGACAACGTCTTCGTCTGGCTGATGCTGTTCGGCTACTTTGCCATCCCGGCCGAGCTGCAGCGCCGGGTGCTGCTGTACGGGGTGCTGGGTGCCATCGTCATGCGGGCCGGCATGGTGTTCGCCGGCAGCTGGCTCATCGAGCAGTTCCACTGGATCCTCTACCTGTTCGGCGCCTTCCTGCTGCTGACCGGGGTCAAGATGCTGTGGGCCGCCGACAAGGAGCCGGATCTTGGCAACAACCCGCTGCTGGGCTGGATGCGCCGCCGCTTCAAGGTGACCGAAAGCCTGGAAGGGGAGAACTTCTTCGTCTGGCGTGACGGGGTGCGCTATGCCACACCGCTGCTGCTGATCCTGGTGCTGGTGGAGGTGAGCGATCTCATCTTCGCGGTGGACAGCATCCCGGCCATCTTCGCGGTGACCACGGATCCCTTCATCGTGCTGACCTCCAACATCTTCGCCATCATGGGTCTGCGTGCCATGTACTTCCTGCTGGCAGGGGTGGCCGAGCGCTTCGCCCTGCTCAAATACGGGCTGGCGCTGATCCTGATGTTCATCGGGGTCAAGATGCTGCTGCTGGAGGTGTTCAAGATCCCCACCGGCATAGCGCTGGGCGTGGTGGCGCTGATCCTGCTGACTTCTATGGGATTGAGCCTCTGGGTGACCCGTAAAAAGGCGGCGTGAATAATCTCGGCGGGGTCTGCTCAAGATCCCCCTGAGTGACATCGCCCTGGGCGTCGTGGCCCTGATCCTGCTGAGCTCGATGGGGTTGAGCCTCTGGGTGACCCGTAAAAAGACTGCCTAAGCGCAGCGCCATCTAGAACCAATAAAAGGGGCTCCCATGGGAGCCCTTTTTTCATATCAGATGGCCGATCAGCGTTTGATCTTCTTGGGGTTGGTGTAGCCCCAGATGGTGTACATATCGGCCAGCAGGGCACCGTTGTACTCCTCCAGATCCGCCTGCTTCACCTCGGCATCCCCCTGACGGCCGAACAGCACCACCTCGTCACCGGGTTTCACCCCTTTGAGATCGGTCACGTCCACCATGATGGTGTTCATGGAGGTCTTGCCCACCACTGGTACCTTCTGGCCCTGGATCAGCACATAGGCCTTGTTGCTCAGCGCCCGGCGATAGCCGTCGGAGTAACCGAGCGGCAGGTTGGCGAGCAGGGAGTCGCGCTTGAGGGTGAAGGTGCGGTCATAACCGACGGTGTTGCCGGCCGGGTAGTGGTTGACCGAGGCAACCTGGGTCTTGAACGCCATCACCCGCTTGTATTCGGTGTAGGAGGGGATGGAGTCGCCGTAGAGCAGGCCGCCCGGGCGCACCATGTCAAAGTAGGCGTCCGGCACTTCCAGGGTGGCGAAGGAGTTGGCGGCGTGGATGGTGATCTTGCTGCGATCCAGCTTGCCCGCCTCGAGCAGCCACTGGCTGTCCAGCTTGAACTGGGCCAGCCCCAGCTTGACGTCCTCTTTCTCCTCCACCGGGAAGTGGGTCATGATGCCGACCGGGGTGATGCCCTTGAGCTTGAGCATGGCCAGGGCCTCGTCCTTGGCACCGGACTGGCGCAGATCGATGCCGTTGCGGCTCATGCCGGCGGAGTTCAGGCCGACATGGACCGGGATCTGGGTGTTGTGGCGCAGGGCGATGTCGGAGATGCCCTTGGCGCTCTCCAGGCTGCCGATGAGCTCTTCCAGCTTGTAGGGCAGCGCCTGCTCCACCTCGGCCGGGATAGCGGCGCGCACCCGCATCAGTCGGCCTTCGAAGCCCTTCTCACGGGCCACGCGGGCCTCTTCATTGCTGGCGATGCCGATGCAGGGGATATTGGCCTTGACCACCGAGGGCACCAGCAGATCGATGCCGTGACCGTAGGCGTCGGCCTTCATGATGGCGCAGATCTGCGGCCCCTTGTCACCGAGGCGATCCTTGAGGGTCTGGATATTGTGTTCGAATGCACCCAAGTCCACTTCCAGCCAGGCGTTGGTCGCGGTCTGCTCCTGACCGTTGCGCAGATCGGTGGCGAGTGGCAGGTAGGGGGCGGCGACGGCCTGGCCGGCGAGCAGGCCGAAGATCAGGGTCGCGAGCAGGGTTTGCTTGTGCATGAGGTGATTCCTTCTTATTGTTCGTGTTGAGGATGATCTCGGTTGATGCGAGACGCGGTGTCGCTGGGGCTGCATGTTGCTATGCTGATGATCTTTGTCACTTTTTGCCCAGCTACCGGCGCTGCGAGTGTATCGTAATGGCGCCATTTGTGGCACATGTTGCAGGAAGAAAATATGCGTTTCGAGCTGCGTATCCCACCCTTGTTATTGTTTGTCGTGATCGCGCTTGCCATGTGGCTGGGGCGGGGGGATGAGAGGGGGGGCGGGGTGGCGCTCATCCTGGCTGGCGGCCTGCTGATCGCGGGCGCCCTGCTGGGGGGCGGGGCGCTGCTGAACTTTCATCGGCAGCGCACGACGGTCAATCCGATCCGCCTGCAACAGTGCCGGGTGCTGGTGACCCAGGGGGTCTATCACCTCAGCCGCAACCCCATGTATCTGGGGCTGCTCTGCTGGTTGATGGCACTGGCCTGCTATCTCGGCGGCCTCTGGGGTTGGCTGGGTCCGCTGCTGTTGCTGGGCTGGCTCACCCGCTTTCAGATCCTGCCGGAGGAGCGCGCCCTGCGTGCCCGCTTCGGCATCGCCTATGTGCAGTACTGCCGGCGGGTGCGGCGTTGGTGCTGATTACCGCCCAGCAAAAGGCCCGCATCTGCGGGCCTTTTGCTGGGTGGAGTTGGCTCAAGCCTTGGCGAGTTCGCCCTCGGGCTGGGTCTCTCCCAGGCTGTCTTCGGTCTTGGCCACCACGCTGGCGGCGATGGCGTTGCCCAGCACGTTGGTGGCGGAGCGGCCCATGTCGAGGAAGTGGTCGATGCCGAGCAGCAGCAGGATGCCGGCCTCCGGGATCTGGAACTGGTTCAGGGTGGCGGCGATCACCACCAGGGAGGCGCGCGGCACCCCGGCCATCCCCTTGGAGGTGACCATCAGCAGCAGCAGCATGGTGATCTGCTGGGCCATGCTGAGCTCGATGCCGTAGGCCTGGGCGATGAACATGACCGCGAAGGTGCAGTACATCATGGAGCCGTCCAGGTTGAAGGAGTAACCCATGGGCAGCACGAAGCTGGCGATGCGCTTGTCACAGCCGAACTTCTCCAGCCGATCCAGGGTCTTGGGGTAGGCGGCCTCGGAGCTGGCGGTGGAGAAGGCCAGCAGTATGGGCTCGCGGATCATGGACAGCAGGGTCAGGATGCGGCGGCGGATGAACAGGCTACCCATGGCGATGAGCAGCAGCCAGAGGCAGGCCAGGGCCAGATAGAACTGGGCCATGAAGGTGCCGTAGGTGGCGAGGATGCCGAGCCCTTCCTTGGCGACCATGGCGGCGATGGCGCCGAACACCGCGAAGGGGGCGAAGTTCATCACGTAGCCGGTCACCTTCAGCATGATCTCGGCGCTGCTTGCCATCAGCTTGACCACGGGTTTGGCGGCATCGCCCAGGGCGGCGGCGGCCAGCCCGAAGAAGAGGGAGAACACCACTATCTGCAGGATCTCGTTGGTGGCCATGGCCTCGATCACGCTCTTGGGAATGGCGTGGGTGACGAAGTCCTTGAGGGAGAGGGCACTGGCGACCACGCCGGAGCTGGCGGTGTCATCCGGCAGGGAGAGGGAGAGCCCCACGCCCGGCTGCATCAGGTGCACCATGATCAGGCCCAGGGTCAGGGACATCAGCGAGGCCAGCATGAACCAGCCGAGGGTCTTGACCCCGATGCGGCCCACGGTGCGGGTGTCGCCCATCTTGGCGATGCCCACCACCAGGGTGGTGAAGACCAGGGGGGCGATGATCATCTTGATCAGGCGCAGGAAGATGTCGGTCAAGATGGTGATGTCACTGGCGAAATCAGCCGCCTGAGCGGGTGCCAGCAGGCGGTAACCTTGACCGGTAAAAATGCCAAGCAACATCGCGATGAGGATGGCAACCGTCAACTTATTCATTTTCATGGGGGAGTCCCAGTGTCTCTGTGTGCAGTGCGTGTACAGGTGGCGGGGGGCCACCTCAGTCCGTTTTTGTGATCCGGGCCATGGAATCCTGACAGCCGGTGTGCTGGCAGAATGCCTAATCACGAAAGGGAAATCCAGCGGCTTATGGCAGAACTTTATGTTGTTATTAGTTGTATGTGATATAGATCTTGCAATTAATCTATATTAATCACTGTTTATTTTTACATTTGCAATATAAATAGCTTCGAGACTCTGCTCGTTTACTGCGCGCTGGGTGAGGGAGAAGATCAACAGGGCCGAGGTGACATGCTGCACATGCATCTCGTCCATGAAGGTGTCGGGCTCATACTCGTCGAAGCCGAACCGGGGGCGGGCGGGGGTCACCCTGACCGCATCCCGTGAAACGCTCAGCTCATGCACCTGCACCCAGGCGTACCCCAGTGCCAGCGCCATCTCCCCCGCTCGTTTGAGCACGTACTTGCGCGCCGTCTCCCTGTCCACCAGCTCGTTGCCGACAAACTCCAGCTGCCAGCGATCCGTGCCGAGCTGGGTCTGGGAGAAGCCGGTGCGGCCGTTCCAGAAGGATTTTTCGCTGTCATAGGGGGTGGCACAGCCGCTCAGCAGGCCGATCAGCAGCAGGCCGCACAGGCGGGAACCGAGGGAGAGGGGGGCAATACGCGACATCTAGTTTGCAAGCCGGTTGGCGAAACACGGCATCACTACAGCACAAAGCACCGGGCGAGACAATCGCGGCGCGGCCACGCAGGGGAACACAAAAAGAGGCAGGGGAGCACAAAAAGAAAAGGCCTTGTCGTTAGACAAGGCCTTTCTCGGGGAATTTGGTCGGTGTGAGAGGATTCGAACCTCCGACCCTCTACACCCCATGCAGATGCGCTACCTGGCTGCGCTACACACCGACGGAGTCAGCTCGGCTGACGGGGAGGGAGTTTATGGAGATGCCCCGATCCTGTCAACAGGGGAAATCCACTCCTGAGTGCGTTCGTCTGCTTTACGAGCAACCTCGGATCAAAGTGTGACCAGTCGCTCGTTTTGTCGGCGCCAATCCGCCGTCCGGTATGAAAACGGCCGCCCGATGGGCGGCCGTCTGGCGCGAGTGACAGGCATCGCTCGCGAGCAAAGGTCAGCGGTTGAAGGTCAACCGCTTGCCCAGCACCTGATCGGTGACCTGACCGTTCTGCCAGGCGATTTGGCCGTTGACCAGGGTCATCTCGACGGTGCTCTGGAAACGGTAGCCGTTGAAGGGCGACCAGCCGCACAGGTAGAGCAGGTTGCTGTCGTTGACCACATAGGGCTTGCCGAGATCCAGCAGCACCAGGTCGGCGAAGTAGCCTTCGCGGATGTAGCCGCGATCCTGCACCTGGAAGCGCTCGGCCACCGCGTGGGAGGTCTTCTTGACGATGGTCTCCAACGAGAAGACGCCGTTGTGGTAGAGCTCCAGCAGCGCCTGCAGGGAGTGCTGCACCAGGGGCACGCCGGACGGCGCCTTGAAGTAGCTGTTCTGCTTCTCTTCCCAGGTGTGGGGGGCGTGGTCGGTGGCGATGATGTCGAGCACGTCGTTGCGCACCGCATCCAGCAGGGCGTGCTGGTCGGCGGCGCTCTTCACCGCCGGGTTGCACTTGATCTGGCTGCCCAGGGTGTCGTAGTCCGCCTCGTTGAAGAACAGATGATGAACGCACACCTCGGCGGTGATGTTCTTGTCCTTGAGATCCTTCAGATCCGGGGTGGCGGTGAAGAGCGACAGCTCCTTGGCCGTGGTCAGGTGCAGCACGTGCAGCTTGGCACCGTACTGCTTCGCCAGCCCCACCGCCATGCTGGAGGATTTGTAGCAGGCGTCGGCGCTGCGGATGCGGCCGTGCTCGCGCATCGGCACATCCTCGCCCCACTTGGCACGGGCCTCGTCTTCCAGCACCTTGATGGAGGGGGTGTCCTCGCAGTGGGTGACTATCATCACCGGGCTCTCGCGGAAGATGGCCGCCAGTGTCTCCTGGTTGTCCACCAGCATGTTGCCGGTGGAGGCTCCCATGAAGATCTTGATGCCGCAGGACTGCTTGGGATCCAGCTTCTTGATCTCTTCCAGGTTGTCGTTGGTGGCACCCAGGTAGAAGCTGTAGTTGGCGGCGGCGGAGTTGGCGGCTATCTGGTATTTGGCTTCGAGGGCGTCGAGGGTGGTGGTCTGGGGATTGACGTTGGGCATTTCCATGAAACTGGTGGTGCCACCGGCGACGGCGGCCCGGGATTCACTGGCGATGGTCCCCTTGTGGGTCAGGCCAGGTTCCCGGAAATGGACCTGATCATCGATCATCCCGGGGATGAGGTGACGGCCTGCGGCATCGATCACCACGGCATCGGGGGCGCTGATGTCCGGGGCGATGCGGGCGATCCGCTCACCCTCGATCAAGACGTCGGAAGCATAGATGCGGCCTTCGTTGACCAGGGTGGCATTCTTGATAAGCAATTTGTTCATGGGGGGTTCCAGTTCCTTTGCCGATAATCCGGGGTCATAATATCGCAAACTGCACTTTCTCTGTAGCAAGGCCTGAGTGATGAAGTTATTTGTTAGAGATTTGACTGTGATCGATTCCAGCTACCTGTGCGAGCGTCGCGGCATGGTGGGGGAGAGTTGGCTGGTGGACATCGAGATGAGCGGCGAGCTCAACGAGATGAGCATGCTGCTGGACTTTGGTCGGGTGAAGAAGCTGATCAAGTCGATCATCGATGAAGAGGTGGATCACAAGCTGCTGGTGCCGACCGAGAGCGCCCTGGTGCACATCCACCCCCTGGACGACGGCGAGTGCACCGTGGATCTGCTGCGCCCCCAGCGCTCCATCCACCTGCGTTGCCCGTCCCAGGCGTTCGCCTTCATCCCGGCGCCCCAGGTGGACAAGGAGTCGGTGACCCGCTATCTGCTGGCGGTACTGGCCAAGCGGCTGCCGGACAACATCAAGGATCTGGCGCTGACCCTGCGCCAGGAGCGGCTCGACGGCGCCTTCTATCACTACAGCCACGGGCTCAAGAAGCACGATGGCAACTGCCAGCGCATCGCCCACGGCCATCGCTCTCCCATCGAGATCCTGGTGGATGGCGAGCGGGATGGGGAGCTCGAGCTGAACTGGGCCGAGCGCTGGGCCGACATCTACCTCGGCACCGAGGAGGACAAGGTCCCCTTGAACGAACTGGCCTTAAGCGAGCTGGCGCAGGCCGAGCTGGGTGAGCATCACCTTGGCTTCAAGTACATGGCGCCCCAGGGTCTGTTCCAGCTCGCCATGCCGGCGGCTGAGGTGGAGATGATCGACACCGACACCACCATAGAGCTGCTGGCCCACCATATCGCCCGCGAGGTGAAGCAACAGGTGGGCGACAAGTTCGTGAAGATAGTGGCCTATGAGGGGGTCGGCAAGGGCGCCATCGCCTACGCCTGAACCCTGATGTGGCCCATTGGCCGCATCGAAGGTCCAATCAAAGAAGGCTCCTACGGGAGCCTTCTTGTTGTCTGGGGCCGGGCGGGGTTTGCTAGCTGCGGCCCTGGGCCAGCAGACGGACGGCGAGCAGCCCCAGCACCGTGGCCATCACGTAACGCTGCACCGCGAGCCAGAGGCGGTGGCGGGCGAACCAGAGCGCGAGGCGGGCGGCGGACAGGGCCACCATCAGGTTGACGACGGCGCTGATGAGCACCTGCACCGTGCCGAGTTGCAGGCTCTGGCTGAGCACGGATCCCGCGTCCGGCGCGATGAACTGGGGCAGCACCGACAGGTAAAAGATGGCCACCTTGGGGTTGAGCACGCTGGTGAGCAGCCCCATCAGGAACAGCCGGCCGGGGGACTGGGCCGCCAGCGCGGTCGGCTCGAACGGGGAGCGGGCTCCCGGCCGTATGCCCTGCCAGGCGAGCCACAGCAGGTAGAGGGCGCCGGCCACCTTGAGCAGCTCATAGCCCAGCGGGATCGTCATGAACAGGGCGGTCAGGCCGATGGCGGCGCACAGCATATGCACGCTGAAGCCCAGCACCACACCGCACCAGGACATGATGCCCGCCATCCGCCCCTGGCAGAGGGAGCGGGAGAGCAGATAGAGCATGTTGGGACCGGGGGTCAGGGCCATCAAGAGGGCGGCGCCGGCAAACAGCAGCAACTGGCTGAGGGAGATCATGGCGAGATCCTGGGCTCGGCCTGGCCGAGGGGGTCAAAAGAGGTCGATGGCCCATGCTGGCGCAGCGGTGCGCCCCTGTCCGTGATCGGGATCCGACTTTCGCGCCAGGCGCTTTGCGGCGTCACGAGAGAGGGGCCCGCAGGCCCCTCTCTTTGGTTACAGAACGCCCGGTAAAGCTCAGGCGCTGAGCCGGAAGCGCTGCACCAGCCCCTCCTGCTGTTCGGCCAAGCTGTCGAGTTGCTGGCTGGTCTCGGCCACCCGCTCTATGCCCCGATAGTTGAGATCCGAGATGTCCGAGATGCGGTTGAGGTTGGTGGCGATGTCGGCGCTGGTGGCCTGCTGCTGCTCGGCGGCGGAGGCGATCTGGCTCGACATGTCGCTGATCAGCACCACTATGCCCTGCACCTCCTCCATGGCGTTGTTGGCCTGGGAGCTCTGATCCACGCAGCTGTCCATCTCGCGGGAGCACTCCTGCATCACGTCGACCGCCCGGGCGACCCCCTGCTGCAGGTTCTCGATCATGGTCTGGATCTCACTGGTGGACTGGGCGGTGCGGCCGGCCAGGTTGCGCACCTCGTCCGCCACCACCGCGAAGCCGCGGCCCTGCTCACCGGCGCGGGCGGCCTCGATGGCGGCGTTGAGGGCCAGCAGGTTGGTCTGCTCGGCGATGCCGCGGATGACGTCGAGGATGTTGCCGATCTGGCCGCTCATGGCGCTCACATCGGCGATGACCGCACCGGTCTGCTGCAGCTTGCCCGCCAGCTGATGGGTGGTGGTGATGTTGCCGGCCATCACCTTGCGGCCCACCTCCGAGGCCTTCTCCACATCCTGCACCCGCTCCAGGGTCTGGTTGGCGGCCTGGGCCACCTCCCGCACCGAGGCTTCCATCTGGGTCATGGCGGCGGCGACCGAGGCGGTCTCCTGGCGCTGCTTCTCCAGATCGGCCCGCACCGATTCGGTGGTGTGGCGGTTGTCGTGGGCGGCGCTGTTGAGCTGGTTCGACGCCTGGGAGAGCTGACGGAGCACGTCCCCCATCTGCTGGATCAGCAGGTTGATCTGGCTGCCGAGCTGGCCGAACTCGTTCTGGCTCTTGAAGCCGACCCGCTGGGTCATGTCGCCCTGGGTCACCTCGGTCAGCACCCGCAGCAGCTCCTTGAGCGGGCGGCGAATGGCCTTGCCCAGGGTATAGGCCACCAGGATGGCGACGAAGATGGCGATGACTATGCTGATCCCCTGGGTCAGGGTGCTTCGGGTCTGCACCCGATCGGAGGCCTTGATGCTGGCGTTCATTAGCTGCTGGCTCTGGGCGGTGATCCCCTCCAGCTTGTTCTGGATGCTGACGATGAGCTGGCTCGCCTGCTTGCTCTGCTCACGCATGCTCTGTTGCTGCTTCATCAGCGCCAGGTACTGGGCGAGCACCCCTTCAGTGGCGGTGGTGTCGCGCACGAAGCCATGGACGTAGTGGCCCATGTTGTTGTCAAAATCCTTGAGCTCCCCCTGCAGATCCTTGATGGTGCTGTTGAAGCCCTCGATCTGCATCTTGTTGCGCTTGAGCGCCGCTTCGATGGGGGCGGGGATGCTCTGGTTGAGGGCATCCATGGTGGAGAGCTCGATGGCGGAGAGCTTGGTGGTCAGGGTCTCGGAGAGCATCTTGATGAAACTGTCGTCGACGGTGACCATCATGTCGCCGAGGTTCTTCTTGAACTGGGGCAGGCTGACCTGGAACTGGCCCTTGGCCTGGTTGACCTTGTGCAGCCGGGTGAGCAGCGCCTCGTGCTCGGTGGGCAGGGTCTGGGTCAGCCGCAGATAGTCATCGACCAGCTGGCCGAGGGCGGCCATCTCCCCCTGCAGCTCGGGGTGGCTGGCGACCTGCTGCTTGAGGGTCGCCAGCATCTTGTCGACCTGCTGCTTGGCCTGCTGCAGTTCGGCCACTTCCCCCTGCAGCAACTTGGTGTCCTGCTCGGTCAGCACGTCGGTGAGCCACTTGTTGGCGCTGAGCAGGCTGATCTGGGTCTGGCTGCTGGCGATCACCAGCGGCATGGATTGCTGCGTCACCTGATCCAGCGCCTGATTGAGCTCGCTCTGGCTACGAAACGTCAGCACCGAGGTGGCCACCATCACGGCGACCAGGATGGCAAAGCCTAAATAGACTCTCTGTAAGATCGAGAGGTCTGACATGGTTTGTTTCATTATTGTCCCGCTGTCTATGCAAAAGTCCCTTGCCTGAGTACCCCGTCCTTTTGGTACCCTGCACTCCACCCTGTGCGGGCGAGGCGTCGATGATACGGAGGACGTCCCCCTGACTATCGGTATTTTTAACAATAACTGAAGGGATTGGGACAACGGCTGTGCCAAATATCGGCTTGTGTCACACTTGGCGGACCACGGCGGCATTTTTGGGAGTCGCTTGAGGTTTGTGTTAAATTTTCTTTTTCATATAAAGGAGTTACCCATGGCGCAAGAAACCATTTTCAGCAAAATCATCCGCAAAGAGATCCCCGCCGACATCCTTTATCAAGACGATCTGGTGACCGCGTTTCGCGACATCCAGCCCAAGGCCAAGACCCATATCCTGATAGTGCCGAATGTGCTGATCCCCACCGTCAACGACGTGGAGCCGGATCATGAGCTGGCCCTCGGTCGCATGTTCACCGTCGCCCGCAAGCTGGCAGCCGATGCCGGCATCGCCGAAAACGGCTATCGCCTGATCATGAACTGCAACCGCCACGGCGGGCAGGAGGTCTACCACATCCACATGCACCTGGTCGGTGGTCAGCCGCTGGGCCCTCTGCTCAGCCTGTGATCCGTCCCGCCCCACTGACCGGCCTGCTGTTGGCCGGTCTGCTGCTGGGGGGCTGCGCCTCCCACTGGCAGGATCTCTTCGTCTCCTATTCAGATCAGATGGTGCCGCTGCGCAATCAGTTGCTGCTGGGTCATGCCGCCGAGGCCTTGCCCGAGGTTCGCGACTCCAGCCTGGGGGACGACAGCTATGTGCTGGATCGGCTGGAGCAGGGGCGTATCGCCTGGCTCGCCGGCCAGGATGCCGGCAGCAAGCAGGCCTTCGCCGCCGCCGATGGCCGCCTCGGCTGGGAGGACAACCAGGCCGAGTACCGGCTGAGCCGCGGCCTGGCCCAGGCGGGCAGCCTGCTCACCAACGATCAGACCATGACCTATCGGGTGCCCGACTACGAGCGCACCATGCTGCACCACTATCTGGCGCTGAACTACCTGCAACGGGGGGATGCCGACGGCGCCCTGGTGGAGGTGCGCCGCGCCAATCAGGTGCAGGAGCGGGCGCTCAAGGCGCGGGCCGCCGAGGTGCGGCAGGTCGAACGGCAGGGGCGGGAGGCGAGCACCGAGCAACAGATGCGCCAGCTGATGTCGCGCGGGGCCCCCGAGCTCGATCGTCTGATAGGCCAGGTGAAGAACGGCTTCCAGAACGCCTACACCTTCTACTTCTCCGGCGTCCTCTATGAGGCGGCCGGGGATCTCAACGATGCCTGGGTCGACTACCAGCGCGGCTACCAGATAGCGCCGGACAACCGGAGCCTGCAGGATGCCCTGCTGCGGCTGGCACGGCTGCGCGGCTCCACCGATGAGCTCAAGGAGACCGAGAAGAGCGTCGGTCGCAAGGCGCCGCCACTGCTCAAGGATCAGGGCCAGCTGGTGGTGCTGTTTGAAGATGGCCTGATCCCGGCGCGGCGGGAGCTGTTCCTGCCGCTGCCCATCGCCACCTCGGGCGGCGATTTTCGGACCTTTACCGTGGCGGTGCCCTATTACGATAATCGGGCCAGCGACGGCGGGCCGCTGCTGGTCTCGGTGGGCGGCCGCCAGGAGCAGACCAGCCCCCTGGTCCAGCTAGGGGCGCTGGCCGCCAAGGATCTGCAGGAGCGGTTGCCGGGCATGTTGACCCGGCAGGCGCTGCGGCTGCTGACCAAGGAGCAGCTGCGGCGCAGCGCCGCCAAGGAGGGGGGAGACGTGGGCAACATCATGGTCGGCATCTTCAACACCCTGTCGGAGCGGGCCGATACCCGCAGCTGGTTGACGCTGCCGGCCCAGGCCTCCAGCTGGCAGGGGATGCTGCCGGCCGGCGAGGTGCGGCTCCAGCTGGGGGCGGGCAGTGCCCGCCGCGAGTTGCCGCTCACCGTCCATGGCGGCCGCACCACCCTGGTGTGGGTGCAGCGGCTCGGTGCCGGCCTGACGACCCGGGTGCTGCCGCTCTAGCGGCCACACCCGATGTGATTTATGCCCCTTGCGGGGCAGCCACCGATGGCCACCTTTGGCGGTCGATAAGGAGAATACGATGAAAGCCCATGGTGCGGCCCTTGGCCTGATGCTGCTGTTGTCAGCCTGTACCACCAACACCGCCGGCGTGGCGCTCTATGCCCCGGCGGGGGGCGCGGCCCAGCTGGAGACCCACAACAGCGGGCTGGACGTTGCCCTGACCGAGCAGAGCCGCCGCGAGCAGAATGGCCTGCTGCAGGTCAACGTGATCCTGGCCAATAGCCGCTCGGGGGACAGCCATCTGCAATACCTGTTCTACTGGTATGATGGCAGCGGCCAGGAGCTGGCCAGCGATGGTCGCGGCTGGACCCCCATCAAGCTCCACGGTTACCAGAGCCGCACCCTGTCGGCCCTGGCGCCTAACCCGACCGCCCAGGGATACAGGGTCTATGTACGCGAAGTGATTGAGGAATCGAACTGATGAAAATGAACCATGCCCTGCTGATCCTGAGCGGTACCCTGCTGCTCGGCGGCTGCTCCAGCACCACCGTCAGCTATGGCGATCCGACCGAAACCGAGACGGTGACCGTGGATTACGGCTCGTCGGATCTGCAGGCCATCGCCGACAAGATGGCGGACTCCATGCTGAGCTCTCCCGCCACCGGCGAGATCACCGCGGCGGGCCGTCCCGTGCTGTTTATGGACAGCATCCGCAACAAGACCTCGGAGCACATCGACACCGAGGCCATCACCGACACCATGCGCACCAAGCTGCTGCGGGCCGGCAAGTTCCGCTTCGTCGACATGAGCAAGGTGGCCGCGGTCAAGCAGCAGCTCGAGTATCAGCAGAGCAGCGGCATGGTGGACTCCGCCTCCATGGTACGGCTCGGCAAGCAGACCGGCGCCCGCTACATGGTCTATGGCAACCTGGCCAGCATCGTCAAGGACAACGGCAAGCTGAAGGACGTCTACTACCAGATGACCATGAACCTGATGGATCTGCAGAACGGCGAGCTACTGTGGGCCGATCAGAAAGAGATCCGCAAGCAGGCGAAGACCTCCACTTTCGGTTGGTGATGTGAACAAGAAGCTTGGTGATGTGAACAAACAGCCCGGTAATCTGCACAAAGCTGTCGCTGCGGCGCGGGCCCAGTCCGGCGATCTGGCCGAGCTCGAACTGCTGAACCGCCTGCCGGCCCCCTGGCGCCAGGGGAAGCTCGAGCCCCTTGCCCTCGGCCTGACCAACTGCAACTACCGGCTGCGCCTCTCCTCGGGGCGCAGCTACTTTTTGCGGCTCGGTCACCCGGATCCGGTGCGGCTAGGTATCGATCGGGCCACCGAATGGCAGCTCTACCAGGGGGCGGTGGGGCAGGGGCTGGTCCTGGCGTGCCATCACAGCGATCCGGCTTCCGGCCTGATGCTGCTGGACTGGTGCGACGATCCAAATTGGGTCCAGGCGCCGCCCCCGCCGGCCGAACAGCCCCGCCTGCTGGCCGAGGTGCTGCGCCGCCTGCACCGGCTGCCGCTGCCCCGGGTGGTGATGGCGGTGCGGGCCCATAGCGCCGGTTATCGCGCCAGGCTGGCCCAGGTGCCGGCCTGGTTGCCGGCGCTGGAGCGGGGCCTGCTCGCCAGCCGCGAGCCGGACGATTGCTGGCTCCCTTGCCATCACGATCTCAATCCGGCTAACTTGTTGGGCAGCCGACCCTGGGTCATCGACTGGGAGTATGGCGCCGCCGGCCACCCGGGGTTCGAGCTCGCCAGCATAGTGCGCACCCACGGTTGGAGCGAAGAGCAGCAGAGTCAGTTGGAGAACTGCTATCTTGAAGACAGGGGAGGCACTCATAAGCTGCTCAATGGCAAGGGATTTCAGGCCGACGCCTTCCTGCCATGGGTTGACTACATCGCCCTGCTGTGGGGCCTGCTGATGGCGGAGCAACAAGCCGGCCCCGATTATCAGACCCTGATCGACAGCCACCGCCAACGTCTGGAGTGAGACTGACTCGAGTGCATCGAATGACGCTTATTTTTTCAACGAATTGGAGGCATGCATGGTGACCACATTCTCATGGCGTCAACCCCGTAGCTGGAGTCTGCTGCTGCTCTGTCTGCTGCTGACGGGCTGCGCGACCCGGGTGATCTACTACTGGCTCGACTCGGCCATCGTCTGGCAGCTGGACGACTATTTTTCCCTGGATCGCAGCCAGAAGAAGCTGCTCGACAGCGAGGTGAAGGGGCTGATGGCCTGGCATCGCCAACATGAGCTGCCCATCTACGCCAGGGATCTCGATGCCCTGGCCAAGGCGGTGGCGAGCCCCATGAGCCCGGTCCAGGTCGAGTATCATCTCGACAAGGTACAGGGCAGCCTGACCCGCACCCTGGAGAATGCCATCCCCCGCACAGTGCGCCTCGCTCGCACCCTGACCGACGCCCAGGTGGCCCACTTCATGACCGACAGGGTGAAGCGCCAGCAGGAGCGCCAGCATGACTTCGCCACCGAATCCAGGGAGGAGATGCTCAAGGGCTTCAGGGAGAAGATGAACGAGCGGCTGCGGTTCTGGATAGGCAGGGTCAAGCCGGCCCAGGAGCCGTTGATCGCCCAATGGGCCGAGTGGCAATACGAGATGATGGGGCCCTGGCTGGAGTTCCAGGGGGCCTGGAGCCTGGAGCTGGATCGGCTGATGAAGCAGCGCCAGAGCCCGGATTTTGGCAAGGAGCTGACTCGTCTGCTGCAACAGGGGGACGGCCTGATGGACGGGCGCTTCACCGGTTACACCGACCAGTCCCGCCAGCGCACCATCAAGTGGCTCAGCGATCTCAGCCAGTCGATGGATCTCTCCCAGCGTGCCCACCTCTACAGCCTGCTCAAGGACTATGCCGAGGACTTCGCGGCCATGACCAAAGGCGGTTGATGGCGCATCCCCTAGGCGACAAGGACGGCAGGCCGCGAGGCCTGCCGTCCTTGTTCTATCCGGGGGGCTGTGGTAGTTTGCCCCCTCTATTTTTCAGGAATTAACCGTTTGAGCCTGCTGGACAAAGTGAAACTGGCGACGATGACCCTGCTCATCGCGCTCACTCTGTTGCTCTCTACCGTCTCGGTGGAGGGGCTCAAGGTATCCGCTCATCGGTCCGCCGCCCAGCAGACCCAGATGATGACTAAGGCCGGCGCAGGAGATCAGTCCGAGCTGGTACAGGCCAGCCACGGCGCCAGCGACAGCGACGACGGTGTCGTCAAGTTTGTCGGCTCCCACCAGAATCATCTGCTGCGCCTCGAGCACTCCCTGCGCGGCGACAACCAGCCAAAGAGCGTCGTCTACGAGCTCGTCATGAGCTGGTCACAGCAGGCCATCCTGCTGCTGCTGTGCGGCCTGCTGCTCTACGCCGCCCTGCTCTACCCCAAACACAGCTTCCGCGATCGCTTTGCCACCATTCACCGGCATCGCTTGCAACGCCAGCATCTGCAATACCGTTTCTCCCAGAGTTATCTCGCCTGATCCCGATGGGGTCTGGCCTTACCGCACTGCCTCATCGCCGCTCATAAAGCCTGTTCACCGCATGTGAACGGGCCCGCCATCTCATTTGAATTTTCTTGCGTGGTGCGAACCCTGGTTCCGTGCCCGCCGCCTTCGCCCGACAGAGGCCTTTGCCATGAGAAAAAAGAGTCGCATCACCCTGAACCGCATGAACCTGTGGCAGTACGCCCTGCTGCTGCTCATGCTGCTCACCTTCGCGTTTTACTCCCTGCCCACCTTCTTCGGTGAGCAGCCTTCCCTCGGCCTGCACGGCCAGACAAGCCTGACCGAGGCGCAGCGCAGCCTGCTGCGCGATCACCAGATAGAGCCGGTCAAACAGGTGCAGCAGAAAGAGCGGGTCGAGCTGGTGTTCAACAGCCAGGCCGATCAGCAAAGGGCCAAGCAGCTGCTGGAGCAACAGGGCCATGACAGCGCGGCCCTGACCCTGGAGTTCTACTCCAATGCGCCGACCTGGATCAGCCAGCTCGGCGCCGCCCCCATCAAGCTCGGGCTGGACCTGCGCGGCGGCTCCCAGCTGCTGATCGGGGTCGATCTCAGCTTCGTGGTGGACAACCAGACCAAGAACCTGGTGGACATGCTGCGTACCCAGTTCCGCGAGGCGCGCCTGCGCGGCGCCAACGTGGCCCGGGTGAGCGAGGGGGAGGTGCGCGTCACGCTGCCCGAGGTGGCGGATCAGGCCCCCTGGCTCAACATCATCAAGGATTCCGCCGGTACCCGTCAGGATCAGTGGCAACTCAATCGCAGCGGCAACGAGCTGCGGCTGGTGATGAGCGAGGCCGAGCGCACCCTGCTGGCCAACAACGCCGTGACCCAGAACCTCTCCATCCTCAAGAAGCGGATCAACGAGCTCGGCATCGTCGAGGCCTCGGTCCAGCGTCAGGGCCAGGACGGCATCCGCATCGAGCTGCCCGGGGTACACAATCCCAAGCAGGCCAAGGAAGTGATAGGCGCCACCGCGTCGCTGGCCTTTTACGAGGCCCAGGCCGACAGCCGCTTCTTCATGGCGGATCGCAGCGGTCAGGCGGTCGGTCTGGCGCGCAAACCGGTGCTGAGCGGTGAGCACATCGTCGATGCCCGCGCCAATATGGGCGAGATGGGCCAACCCCAGGTCAATATCGTGCTCGACAGCCTGGGTGGCAGCAAGATGAACCAGTTCAGTCGCCAGCACGTGGGCAAGCCGATGGCCACCGTCTTCACCGAATACAAGACCAACGCCCAGGGCAAGCTGCGGGCCCAGAGCGAGGTGATCAACGTCGCCACCATCCAGACGGCGCTCGGCAACCAGTTCCGCATCACAGGTATTGGCAGTCTGCCCGAGGCCCAGGAGCTGGCCATGCTGCTGCGGGCCGGCGCCCTCACCGCACCGCTCAAGATCCTGGAGGAGCGTTCCATCGGGCCGACCCTGGGGCTGCAGAACATAGAGGCGGGTTTCACCGCCCTGGCGTTCGGCATGGCGGGCATGATGCTGTTCATGATGGCCTGGTATCGCAAGTTCGGCTGGGTCGCCATCACCGCGCTCATCGCCAACCTGCTGATGCAGGTGGGCATGCTGGCGGTGCTGCCGGGGGCCGTGCTGACCCTGCCGGGGATCGCCGGCCTGGTGCTCACCGTCGGCATGGCGGTGGACACCCACGTGCTCATCTTCGAGCGGATCAAGGACCGGCTACGGGAGGGGGGGAGCCTGGCCAACGCCATCGACTTTGGCTATCGCTCGGCGTTTCGCACCATCTTCGACGCCAACATCACCACATTGATCTGCGCCGTGGTGCTCTACTCCATCGGCTCAGGCCCGCTGCAGGGCTTCTCCATCACCCTGATCCTGGGGCTCATCTCCAGCATGGTGACCGGCATCTGGGGCACCCGCGCCATCATCAACCCCCTCTGGGGCAAGAGCAGCGCCAAGCTGCTGAGGGTATGACCATGATCAGAACGAGTTGCCTGTGTCATAGCGCCGTGGGTTCGAGCCTGCTCCGCGCCACCGGCTTCCCGCTGGGAAGCCAGAGCCATCTGCTGTCGAGGGAAGAACAATGCTGAGAATGATCGCTGCCATGGGCCTGACCCGCTGGCGTTACATCGGACTGTGGATCTCCGTGCTGCTGACCGTCGCGAGCGTCGCCGTGCTGGCCATCAACGGGCTGTCGCTCGGGCTCGACTTCACCGGTGGCATACTGCTGGAGTTTCGCATCCAGACCCTGAAGGAGGCCCACGAGCTCAATGCCCTGCTGAGCGCCCCGTTGGCGGGGGCGGTGGAGCTCGGCGGCGCCGGCATCCCGGGGGAGTGGCTCATCAAGCTGCCGCCCCACGAGCTGCCCTGGCCGGCCGAGGAGCTGGCGGTGATGCTGAGCCAGCAGCTCGGCCTGCCGGTGGAGCTGCTGCGCACCACCATAGTCGGCCCCCAGGTGGGCGCCGAGCTGTTCCAGCAGGGGATGCTGGCGGTGCTGGTGGCCTCCCTGGCCATCTCCGCCTATCTGGCGGTACGCTTCGAGTGGCGCCAAGCCATCGGCATCCTGGTGTCGGTGCTGCACGACGGTCTGGTGGCGCTGGGGCTGCTGGCGCTGTTCCACATCGAGTTCGATCTCAACGTGATCGCCGGCCTGATGGCGGTGATCGGCTATTCGCTCAACGACAGCATCGTCATCTCGGACCGGCTGCGGGACCTGCTCAGCTCGCGCACCCAGATGGGGATCCACGAGTGCTCGGACGTGGCCATCAAGGCCACCTTCAGCCGCACCATGATCACCTCGGGCACCACCCTCTTCACCGTCGGGGCCCTGCTGCTGTTCGGCGGCGATGCGCTCTACGGCTTCTCCTTCACCCTGTTCGCCGGCATCCTGGTGGGCACCATCTCCTCCATCACTGTGGCATCGACCGTGCAGGAGCTGCTGGGGCTCTCGCCCCAGGCGTACCAGAAGAAAGAGGAGGCGCTGGCGGAGGCGGCCTGATCCCCCGAGCCAAGCAATGCGAAACGGGCCCACTGGGCCCGTTTTTTTATCTCTGCGGTTTGCGGTGGGGCCTAGAAGCCCGAGCCGGGTTGCAGCAAGAAGGCCGTCTCCTCCGGCGTGTCGGTGCGGCTCAGGATGGCGTTGCGATGGGGGAAGCGGCCGAAGCGCTCGACGATCACCTGATGGCGGCGGGCGTAGTCGGCGAAGCCCGCGAAGGTGACCCCGGCGGGGCTGCCCTCCTGCTCGGCCGCCAGCCCCTCGAACAGCGCCACGCTGCGAGTCTGCTGCTCCCGGGACTCCGCGTGTTCCAGCGGCAGGTAAAAGAAGAGCCGCGCCAGCGGCGAGAGCGCCCTGTCCGCCCCGAGCGACAAGCCCTTCAGGCAGATCTCGCGGGCCAGCGGATCCTGGGCAAAGGCGCCGGGGGTGCCGCGATGGATGTTGCGCGGCAGCTGATCGAGCAGCAGGATCAGTGCCAGTCGGCCGACGGGCACCTCGGCCCAGGGGGCCAGCTCGCCGGCGGCGGCCGCCGCGGCCAGCGCGCCGAAGCGGCTGGCGATCAGCGCATCTGTCTCGCTTCTTTTGCCCCACCAGAGCGGGGCCTGCCGGCTGGCGCGGGCGGCGTCATCGGCGTCATCGCCAAACCAGAAATCGAGCAGAGGTTGCCAGGGTTGCATGGGAACTCCTTGGGCCAGAGGCTTGCGGGTAAAACAAGGTCAATTGACCCTGCTATGGGTGCTGCCGAAACGGCGGCTTCTCGTTACACTGTGCCATCTTTTGCCCGCAATGCGGAACCCCTGATGCGCAAGGTCGTCGCCAGGCAGCTTGCCTGAGGGGCTCTCACCACTGATATGAGGAATGCTTGATATGGCCGGAACCAGTCTGTTGGCCCTGCTCGATGATATTGCCAGCGTGCTCGATGACGTGGCGCTGATGACCAAGACGGCGGCCAAGAAGACCGCCGGGGTGCTGGGGGACGATCTGGCCCTCAACGCCGAGCAGGTCTCCGGGGTGCGCGCCGAGCGGGAGCTGCCGGTGGTGTGGGCGGTGGCCAAGGGGTCCTTTCGCAACAAGCTGATCCTGGTGCCGGCCGCCATTGCCATCAGTGTGCTGGTGCCCTGGCTCATCACCCCCCTGCTGATGCTGGGGGGCGCCTACCTCTGCTTCGAGGGGGCGGAGAAGCTGGCCCACAAGTTCCTGCCCCACGGCGACGAGGGGTCGGGGCAGGGGGCGGAGCCCGTGCCGGACGATATGCTGGCCTATGAGCAGCAGAAGATAAAGGGGGCCATTCGCACCGATTTCATCCTCTCCGCCGAGATCATCGTCATCGCCCTCGGCACAGTCCAAGGCACCAGCCTCTCCCTGCAGATCTCGGTGGTGGCGGGCATCGCCCTGCTGATGACGGTGGGGGTCTATGGCCTGGTGGGGCTCATCGTCAAGCTGGACGACATCGGCCTGCACCTGCTGAAGAAGCCGGACGCCGGCGCCCTGCGCCGCCTGCTGGGGCGCGGCCTGCTGGTGACGGCTCCCCGCCTGATGCACCTGCTGGCGCTGGTCGGTACCATCGCCATGTTCATGGTCGGCGGCGGCATCCTGGTGCACGGCTGGCCCTTCGCCCATCACCTGGTGGAGGGGGCCGCCGAGGCCGTGGCCACCCTGCCAACCGTGGGGACAGTGCTGGCCGCCCTGACGCCGACCCTGCTCAATGCGGTGGCCGGCGTGGTGGCGGGCCTGGTGCTGGTGCTGGCCATGACCCTGGTGAGCAAGTTGAAGCCCGCCAAGTAACGGCCGTGGGTGAGGTGGCCGACAGGGGCCGTCGCACTCATCCTCTGTCCCGTTTGCTGACGCGAATGGGGGCTAGGCAAGCGCCGGCCCCCTTCGTACTATCCTGGCTGGCATCCGTCCACAGAGACGGAGCCAGCTGCCATGGATGCAAACAATAAGGACAGTTATGACCACAACCGCTTGGCTGGATGATCACATCTATGCCGCCCCCGATTGCCCGGCCGTCGACGCCGATTTCCAGCACGCCCACCAGCTCCTGTCTACCTTGATCCCCCTGCTGGCCGAGTTGCCAGAGACCCATGACATCAATGCCTTGCGCCATCTGCTGCGGGCCATTCGGCGCCAGGCGGATGAGGTGAGGCGGCTGGCCTGGAACGCCCAGGTCTACGGCTACAACCGGCTCAGCCGCAACGGTCGCGACGAGCCGGCCAAGGTGCTGCTCTCCCGCGGCCAGCAGTTGCAGGCGAGCCTCGGCCAGCTCATCAAGCCGATGACCCTGTTCTGGCTGAACGCCCCCGAGGCCCGGCTGCGCAGCCTGCTGCAGGATCCCGAGCTGTTCGAGCTGGCCTATGCCATTCGCCACGATCGCCAGTTGCAGGATCAGCGGCTGTCGCTCGAGAGCGAGCAGCTGATCGAGGGGCTGGGGGTGGATGGGCTGCACGCCTGGGGCCATCTCTACGACAGCCTGGTGGCCCGGCTCAGACCGCTGGTGGACGGAGAACCCATGGGGCTGGCCCAGGCGGACAATCTGCTGTCCCACCCGGACAGGGCGCGGCGCGCCAGTGCCTGGCATGGCATTCAACAGGCCTGGGCCGGGGAGCAGGAGACGGTGGCCGCCATCCTCAATGCCATCAACGGCTGGCGCAACGAGCTCGCCAGCCGGCGTGGCCAGCGGCAGCGGCTCGATGCCCTGGCGCTCTCCTGTCATCAGGGCCATCTCGAGCGCAGCACGCTGGATACCCTGATGGCAGAGGCCGAGGCCCACAAGGAGCTGGGCAGACGGGCGCTGCGCGCCATGGCGAGCGCCCAGGGGATCACCGACTTCGCCCCCTGGGATCTCTATGCGCCGCCCCCTGCGCTGACACCTATCAATATCGACTTCGAGCAGGCGCTGACGCTGGTGGCCGACGCCTTCGCCGGGTTTGACCCCGAGATGGGGGCCTTCGTCCACATGATGGCCGAGCGGGGCTGGATCGATGCGGCCCCGAGCGAACACAGGCGCAGCGGCGCCTATTGCACCGAGTATGCCGAGCCCGCCGAGCCTCGGGTGTTTCTCACCTTCGAGGGCACCATGGACAACCTCATCACCCTGGCCCACGAGCTTGGCCACGCCTGGCACAGCTGGCTGCTGCGGGACGCGCCGCTGGAGCAGCGCGACTACCCCAAGACGCTGGCCGAGACCGCCTCGCTGTTTGCCGAGACCCTGGTGCGCGATGCCCTGTTGGCCGCCACCGACAACATGGAGCAGCGCAGGGCCATCGCCTGGCTGGAGGGGGAGCGGGCCGCCAGCCTGCTGCTCGACGTTCCGTCCCGTTTCCACTTCGAGCGGGCGCTGGTGGCGGCGCGGGAGCAGGGCTATGTGGGGGCCGGCGAGCTGCGCGGCATGATGAAATCCATGAAGGAGCAGTGGTATGGTGACAGCCTCAGCCAATATGACGAGCTGTTCTGGGCCAGCAAGAGCCACTTCTCCATCACCGAGCTCGGTTTTTACAACTACCCCTATCTGTTTGGCTACCTGTTCAGCCTGGGGCTCTATGCCCAGAAGGAGCGGGCCGGGAAGGAGTTTGTCCAGGCCTATCGGGAGCTGCTGCGCGACACCGGCCGCATGAGCGCCGAGGATCTGGTGGAGAAGCACCTGGGCGTCGACATTCGCGAGCCCGCCTTCTGGCAGGAGAGCCTGCGCCAGGTGGAGGCGGCGGTCAGCCGCCTCGAGCGGCTGATATAGCCCATTGCAACCCTTAATCGTGGCCCTCGCCGGGGGCCACCCCTATTTCATGACGGGCCAGGGCCCGTCTCCGAACACGAGCGTCTGATGCAACAACCAGTCTACCCACAGCAGTGGCACAACCAGCACATCTACCCCTCCCTCGACAGCGCCATGCTGGAGGCGGACATGAGCCTGGCCCGCGCCAGCCTCGACGAGCTGACCGGCTTCATCAATGGGCTAGGGGCGGTGCGCGAGCAGGCCGATGCCCTGCAGGATTTCCTGCGCGAGGTACGCCTGCGCGCCCAGCGCATCCGCAACATCGGCTGGAACATCGCCGTGCTGGCGGCCTCGCAGGGCAGTCAGGATGCCCGGGATCCGCTCGCCAAGCAGCTGGCCTCCCGTGCCCGCGCCCTCAATGCGGACCTGTTCAAGGCCCTGGCGCCGGTGGAGGATCTGATGCTGGGGCTGCCTGAATCCGAGTTCGAGCGGCTGATGCAGGATCCGCTGCTGGGGGAGGAGGATTACCGCCTGCGCCACGAGCGCCAGCTGCAGGATCAGCGCCTGCCGGTGGAGGCCGAGCAGCTGGTGATCGGCCTCGGCACCGATGGCCTGCACGCCTGGGGCAACCTCTACAACGATCTGGTGGGCAAGATCCGCCTGCACATCGATGGGCGGGAGAGGGGGCTGGCCGAGGCGAGCAACCTGCTGTCCAGTCCGGAGAGAGCCCTGCGCCGGGAGGCCTTCGATGCCATCAGCGCCGGCTGGGAAGGGGAGCAGGAGACGGTGGCCGCCATCCTCAACGCCCTCAACGGCTGGCGCCTCGAGCTGGCCCGCCAGCGCGGCAAGGTGCGTCAGCTTGATGCGCTGGATCTCTCCTGCCACCAGAGCCACATCGAGCGCGCCACCCTGGACACCATGATGGCCGAGACCTATAGAGCCCGCGGCCTGGGCCAGCGTGCCCTGGCACTGATGGCCGGCAAGCTCGGCATCGACGAGCTGGGGCCGGAGGACCTGTTCGCGCCGGCCCCGGCCTCGGTCAGCCGGACCATAACGTTCGAGGAGGCCATCGACATCATAGCCGCGGCCTTCACCCGCTTCGATCCCGAGATGGGGGCGTTCGCCCGCATGATGGCCGAGCGCGGCTGGATAGACGCGGCGCCGACCCCGAACCGGCGCACCGGTGCCTACTGCACCAAGTTTGCCGAGCCGGTGGAGCCGCGGGTCTTCATCACCTATGCCGGCACCATGGACAACGTCATCACCCTGGCCCACGAGCTGGGCCACGCCTGGCACAACTGGCTGATCCGCGATCTGCCCATGAGCCAGCGCGGCTACCCCATGACCCTGGCGGAGACCGCCTCCATCTTCGCCGAGACCCTGGTGCGCAGCGCCCTGTTCGAGCAGGCCCAGAACCCCGAGCAGCGCCAGGCCATCGCCTGGGCCGAGGCAGATGGCGCCGCCACCTTCCTGGTCAACATCCCGGCCCGCTTCGAGTTCGAGCTGGCGCTGGTGGCCGAGCGCGAGCAGGGCTATGTCCCGGCGGCGCGGCTCAAGAGCCTGACCGATGAGGCATGGGGCCGCTGGTACGAGGGGAGCCTGTCGCGCTATCACCCCATGTTCTGGGCCGCCAAGGCGCACTTTTCCATCGCCGGTTTCGGCTTCTATAACTACCCCTACCTGTTTGGCTACCTGTTCAGCCTCGGGGTCTACCACCAGCTGATGAGCCGCCAGGCGCAGGGGGAGGCGAACGTGGCCCAGGCGTACCGCGCCCTGCTGCGCGACACCGGCCGCATGAGCGCCGAGGATCTGGTGGCCAAGCACCTGGGGCAGGACATCCGTGAGGCGGCCTTCTGGCAGGGCAGCCTAGTGCTGGTGGCCGCGGCGGTGGATCGCTTCGAGCAGACCCAGGGCTGAGGCCTGGGCCCTCTCGCCAGCTGACAAGATCCCGCCGAGAGGCGGGGTTTTTCGCTCGTCAGGCCAGCCGGGCAGCGGCGCAATCGGGTCGATTTGTCCGCGAGTGACCACAACCCCCGGATGAAATGCGTTTTCAGGCGGCTGGGGGCGTGATCCAAAGCAAGAAAGTTGGATGTTTTGGTGGCGCCACGGCCGGTCGCTGGGGTAGTTTCGATAGAACCGACACAGTTCCTGAGGTCTTATCCATGATCATCTATCTGCACGGCTTCGATGCCACCAGCCCCGGCAATCATGAGAAAGTGCTGCAGTTGCAGTTTATCGATGATGATGTGCGCTTCGTTCACTACAGCACGGTGCACCCGCGCCACGACATGAGTCATCTGCTCAAGGAAGTGAAGAAGCAGCTCGACATGAGCACTGACCCCAAGCCGCTGATCTGCGGGGTGGGGCTGGGGGGCTACTGGAGCGAGCGGATCGGCTTCCTGTGCGGCATCAAACAGGTGATCTTCAACCCCAATCTGCACCCGGCAGAGAACATGCAGGGCAAGATCGACAGGCCGGAAGAGTACGACGACATCGGCACCAAGTGTGTAACCGAATTTCGTAAGAAAAATTCAGGAAACTGCCTGTGTATCCTTTCCGTTCAGGATGAAATCCGCGATAATCGCGAAACTGAACGTGAATTGAAGAACTATTACGACATCGTATGGGATGAGCACGAGACTCACAAATTCAAGAACATCTCGTATCATCTGCAGCGGATGAAGGCCTTCAAGGAAGCTTGAACCATCACGTCAACCGATTTCGTTTTAGGGAGCCAATGGCTCCCTTTCGTTTTGAGGAACCAAGGAAAATCATCATGATGAATATTGTCGTTGTAGGTGGCGGCGCCGGCGGTCTGGAGCTGGCGACCAGCCTGGGTCGCAAGCTGGGCAAGAAGAACAAGGCCAAGGTAACCCTGGTCGATCGCAACCGCACCCACCTGTGGAAGCCCCTGCTGCACGAAGTGGCCACCGGCTCCATGGATGCGGGCATCGATGCCCTGAGCTACCAGTCCCATGCCAAGAACCACGGCTTCGACTTCCAGCTGGGCAGCCTGACCGACATCAAGCGCGACGAGAAACGCATCGTGCTGGCGCCGATCCACGACGATAACGGCGAGCTGGTGGTGCATGAGCGGGAAGTGGCCTACGACGTGCTGGTGATGGCCATCGGCTCCGTCTCCAACGACTTCAACACCAAGGGCATCAAGGATCACTGCATCTTCCTGGACAGCCCGTCCCAGGCGCACCGCTTCTACAACAGCATGATGAACCGCTTCCTGCAGTTCGCCACCGAATACCAGCCGGGTGACAAGGTGAAGATCGCCATCGTCGGCGGCGGCGCCACCGGGGTCGAGCTCTCCGCCGAGCTCTACAACGCGGTGGAGCAGCTCTATGCCTACGGCTTCAAGAACCTCACCACCGACAGCCTCAAGGTGACACTGGTGGAAGCGGGCCCCCGCATCCTGCCGGCCCTGCCGGAGCGCATCAGCGGCGCCGCTCACCAGGAGCTGGTCAAGCTCGGGGTGGACGTGCGTACCGCCACCATGATCACCGAAGCCACCGGCGAGGGGCTGCACACCAAGGATGGGGAGCTGATCGAGGCGGACCTGATGGTGTGGGCCGCCGGCATCAAGGCACCGGACTTCATGAAGGAAATTGCGGGGCTCGAGACCAACCGCATCAACCAGCTGGTGGTGAAAGAGACACTGCAAACCACCCGTGACGAGAACATCTTCGTCATCGGCGACTGCGCCGCCTGCCCGCAGCCGGATGGCAAGTTCGTGCCGCCGCGCGCCCAGTCCGCCCACCAGATGGCGAGCCAGGCGTTCAAGAACATCCTGGCCAAGATGAACGGTGGCGAGCTGAAGCCCTACCTCTATCACGATCACGGCTCCCTGGTCTCCCTGAGCCGCTTCTCCACCGTGGGCAGCCTGATGGGCAACCTGATGCGTGGCTCCATGATGGTGGAAGGTTACCTCGCGCGCATGGTCTACATCTCCCTCTACCGGATGCACCAGGTCGCCCTGCACGGCTACATCAAGACCGGCCTCATCATGCTGGTGGGCCGCATCAACCGGGTGCTGCGCCCGAGCATGAAGCTGCACTAAGCCGGCGTCTGATCGCCAGGTGACAGAAGGAGAGGCCTGGCCTCTCCTTTTTTATGGCCGCGATCTGGAGCCCGAGAGGCCTTATCGAGCGACTGGCTATTAGCGGTGGGGGTATGTTGCCGGCCGCGGCTTTGGGGTAGTCTGGAACCCATTATCTCAGCTGGAGTTTATGATGATCCTCTCAACAACCCCCACCCTGGAAGGCAAGGCCATTCGCGAGTACCGCGGCATAGTGGTGGGCGAAGCCATCCTCGGCGCCAACATCTTCAAGGATCTGTTCGCCGGCATCCGCGACATCATCGGTGGCCGCTCCGGTGCCTACGAGAAAGAGCTGGCCCGGGCCCGCGAGATCGCCTTCGATGAGCTCAAAGAGCGCGCGCAGGCACTGGGTGCCAACGCCGTGGTCGGCATCGACATCGACTACGAGGTGGTGGGGCAAAATGGCAGCATGCTGATGGTCAGCATCAGCGGCACCGCCGTGGTGCTCTGACGCTACCCGGCCTCGATGACAAGCCGATGAGCCGCTCATCGGCTTTGTTGTTTCTGACGGAAAGTCGCCATTTGGCGCTATTTTTGGTCTCCTTGTATGTCGTAATATGGATCCTTTATCTCATGCCGACGCCCTGAGGGCGGCGTAGGACCAAGGAGCGGACCTTATGACACCCATCAAACCCACGCGACTCAAGCGTGGCGACACCATCGGCTTTTTCTCCCCCTCCAGCGCGGCCACCGCCTGGGCACCGAACCGCTTCGCCCGCGCCAAGGCTTATCTGGCGGCGCAGGGCTTCGCACTCAAGGCGGGCAGCCTGACCGGGGAGCGGGATCACTGGCGCTCCGGCTCCATCGTGGCGCGGGCCGAAGAGCTCAACGCGCTCATCCGGGATCCAGAAGTGCGCTGCATCATGTCGGTCATCGGCGGCAGCAACTCCAACTCCCTGCTGCCCTATCTCGACTACGAGGCGCTTAGAAGAGATCCCAAGATCCTCATCGGCTACTCGGATGTGACCGCCTTGCTGCTCGGCATCCATGCCCAGACCGGCCTGGTGACCTTCTACGGTCCGGCGCTGGTGGCCTCCTTTGGCGAGTCGCCGCCGCTGGTGGATGAGACTCTGGCCGCTTTCCTGGCGATCTGCGGGGCAGGGGAGCGACCCTTGCCGCACCGGCTGCCAACACCGACGCACTGGACCGAGGAGCGGCTGGATTGGGAGCAGCAGACCCGCGCCAAGCAGTGCCAGCCAAACCGGCTGATCTCGGTGGGCAGCGGCCGGGTGAGGGGCAGGCTGATCGGCGGCAACCTCAACACCCTGGCGGGGATCTGGGGCTCGCCCTATATGCCGCCGATCGAAACGGGGGACATTCTGCTGCTGGAAGACAGCCTCATGTCGGCGGAGACGGTGGAGCGCTCCTTCGCCCACCTCAAGCTGTGCGGGGTGTTCGAGCGCATCGGTGCCCTGGTGCTCGGCAAGCACGAGCTGTTCGACGGCCAGGGCAGCGGCAAGCGGCCGCTCGACATACTGCTGGAGCAGGTGGGGGAGCCCAGGTTTCCCATCCTGGCGGAGTTCGACTGCGCCCACACCCACCCCATGCTGACGGTGCCGCTCGGCATCGAGGCCGAGCTGGATCTGGATGCCCAGCGCCTGAGCCTGTGCGAGCCCTGGTGGCGCTGACGGGACTTGCCAGAGACAAAAAGAGGCCGCACCAGCGGCCTCTTTGCTTTCACCTTCTGGCGGGATCAGGGCAGGGCATCGGCCCTGAAGGTGTTGCGAGGATCTGCGGACCTCGTCTCTCAATCGAACTCAGGGCAATGCATCGGCTCGGAAGCTGGCGCGGATCTGCGGCACCAGCGGCGAGGGATCGAAGCCCTTCTCCTCCCCCAGCACTGGGTGGAGCAGGGCCAGTTCCGGGATGGGGGTGAGGTCGCCTGCCAGCAACTGGCGGGTGGCCTGCCCCATCTGATAGAGCTGGCGCACCGGGTCAAACTGGCGCGCCAGCGACAGGGAGCCATCGTCGCGGGTGAAGGCCATCATGGGGATCTGGTAGGGGGCGTCGCGGGGCGGCTTGTCCCCGTGGATGCCCTTGCCCGCCGACATCAGGAACGGCTGGTGATCGCCAAAGGCCACCACCAGGTAGCGTTTGCCGGATTGATCCAGCGTCTTGAGCAGCCGCTCCAGGGAGGCCATGGCATCCACCACCCCGGTGTAGTAGGTGTTGAGCAACTGCCGATCGGCCGGGCTCTGATCCGGGCAGGCCTTGTCGATCTGCTGGGCCTGATAGCGATTGCCATCGAAGGGGCCGTGGCCCTGCATGGTGACCGCGTAGGCGAACAGCGGCTGGCTGTCCTGCTCGCTGCGCTTGAGCAGGTGATCGATCAGCGCATCGTCGGAGATGTAGAGCCCCTTGTGCTCCAGGCTGGTGAAGCGGGTATCGAACCAGCGCTCCTCATAACCGAGCGCCGGTATGGCCTTGGCGCGGCCCCAGAACTTCTCCACATAGGGGTGGGCGAACAGGGTCTTGTAGCCGTTTTTCTTCGCGCTCTGCGCCAGCCCAGGCACCTGCGCCGAGAGATAGTAGTAGGGCACCACCCCCTGCTTGAGCAGGCCCACCGGCAGGCCGGTGTTCATCTCGAACTCCGCCAGCACCGTCATGCCGCCGGTGGTGGGGGAGTGGATGGTCTTGCGCCACTGCGCCACCCCGGCGGGCAGGCTCAGGGTGGGGGCGGGGGCGCAGATCCTGCCTTGCCAGTCGAGCCAGAGCGACTCGTATTGCAGCACTATCACCAGATCGAAGCGCGGGGAGGGGCCCAGGGCCGACTGGACGGGATCCCGGTGACCGAGCTCGGGGGTACGCTCGTTGATCTGCAGGGGATAGCGGAAGACGTTGCCGCTTTGCAGCATCTCGTCCACCAGGTTGAACAGGTAGAGGCCGGGGCCGGAGCGGATGATGTCCCTGTGATAGTTGACCGCCCTGTCCACGTAGCGGACGTTGGCCCCCAGCAGCTTGTTGCCGGTCTGGGTGGCGAACACGCAGAGCGCGAAGAAGGCGGCGGTGGCGGCGACGGTGCGCAGCACCCAGCGCGACAGGGCAAAGCGCCAGCAGAGCCACAGCAGCAGGACGCCGCCCAGCACCGGCAGCACAGGATGTTGATCGAGCAGTATGTGCAGCAGCGCCATCAGGTTGCCGAGATCGTCGCCCCCGAGCGGCACCCCGTAGATGGCGATCTTCATGAAGTTGGCGAGCAGGCCTATGCCGGACAGGGCGGTGAACACCAGCCCCATGTAGAGATTGAAGCCCGCCAGGGCGCAGAGGCTCCAGCCCAGCACCATGCTGCCCCAGGCCAGGTAATAGTGCTCGGGCCTAAATCCCGACCAGAGCAGAAACTCCCCCAGCTTGAACACCACGAAGCCGTGCAGCAGAACGAAGGTGAGGTTGCCGAGCAGCAGGCTGCCAAACACCCGCGAGGCCATGCTGTGACGCAGCTGTGGCAGCAAGGCCCTGAGCACCAGGGCGCTGGTCAGCAGCACCAGCAGCAGGCTGGTCATCAGGTAGCTGAGATTGAAGCCGCGCTCGGGCAAGGTCTGCAGGATCTGGCTGTACTCGCCGCTCTCTGGTCGATCCTTGAGCAGCAGGCCGATGCGCAGCTGGTAACGGCTGTCGAGGGCATCATCCGGCGCCCGCAAGGCGCTGTTGAGATCCAGGGTGCAGCGCTCCTTGCGACATTTCTGCCGCTTGTTCACCGCCTGACTCAGCTGATCGATGCGCTCGCCCCTGTCGTTGAGCAGCTCGACCCGCACCTTGTCCCCCTCCTGCAACGGCTTGAGCAGTTGCCATTGGCTGCGCACCACCAGATAGAGGCCGCGGCTGTCGCTCTTGTAGAGCAGGCTGTGGCGGCTGAGGGTGGCGAGCGGCTGATCGGCGGGCCCCAGGATCAGCGGCTGGGCACGGCCGAGCCAGCTGCCGGGGTTGAGCACCGGCAGGATGAGCGTCAGCAGCAGCAGCGTGACCAGCAGGCCAAACAGCAGCCTGGCCAGACGAGATGGCGGGGGAGAGCTGCGGCCGAAAACGGGGGCATTCATAGTGGGCTCATCCTTGGAGCGGGTGGGGTCGCTGCGGTGCGACTGCATCTATTTTGACCCGATGGTGATGGGCTTGTTCCTTGATGTCAATTTAATGACCGGAAGATGAATATTGTGTGACTGCCGCAACTTGCAAATTGTGATCCCGATCCAGGGGGCGAATTCATTCTGTGATGAAAGCGTCATCATGGCGCTTTGCCGCTGGTCTGCCTCCAGCTTGCTGCTTAGTCTCTCAATAATGGCTGGAGGTACATGTATGAATCCCAAGGTTGCGGCACGTCAGGCAAGATTGCTCCAGATGCTGGAGAGCAAAGAGGAGATCCGGATCGGCCGTGAGCGGGACTGTCCCCTGCCGCTTGCGCAACTGCTCAGGTTGACCGAGGCTCACCCGGCCGTACTCAAGATCTATCGCCACGGCCTCACCGCCGAGGTGTTCCATCTCAAGGTGGAGGGGCATCACTGGTGCCTGAAACGACGCCGGCACGACTCCCTGGTGGCCAATGCCGACGGCAAGACCGCCTTTCTCACCGAGCTGGAACGGCGCCGCGAGATCGAGGCCCTGCGCGAGCTGCACCCCACCATCCTCTCCAAGGTGGTCTGCACCAGCTTCGGTTCGGCCCGGGCCGGGGTGCTGGTCTCCCCCTGGTTGCGCGGTGCCCCCGTCAGCCAGCTGGATAAACGCAATCTGGCGCAGATGCTGGCGGTCCAGGCGGAGCTGGCCCGTTGGGGCTGGTTTGACTGGGATCCGAGCCCGGGCAACCTGCTCGACGATGGCCAGCAGATAGCGGTGTTCGACTTTGGCTACATGTGGCCCTTCGATCCGCGCCACGAGTTCAACTCCAACGGCCTGGCCGATCCCCAGTTTCATGTGCCCGAGCGGCTGGAGACCCGCACCCTGTCCGGTCTCTGGCTGGATGAGGCCGATCCCCTGCCGCTGTTTCGCCATTGGCGCGAGCTCTGCCTCGCCTGGGCAAGGGAGGAGTTGCAGCATCTGACCCGGGAGGGGGCCAGTGCCCCCGTGCTGGCGCGGTTGCAGGGCTTGCAGGCGGAGTGGCGCTCGGCGCTGGCGAGCGAGGAGGGGCTGGCCGCCAGCTGGTGGCGCGACATGTACCGCAGCCATCATCTCGACATCCAGGACGATCTCAGCGGCAAGAGCTGCGGCCCGCTCACCCTGCGCCGCCTCGACTGGCTGGAGCGGGCGGTGAGCGAACACTTCCCCCTGCTGGTCGACAACCTGGGACCCGACGAGGCCGGGCTCGATCAGGCTGCGCTGCTGGGCAAGCTGGCCGGGCTGCGCGAGCAGATCCAGGCCAACCTGCTGCCGTCCTCTGACCCCTCGGCATGATGGCGATGCCATAGACCGCGCAGAAATAAGCAGAAATAAAGAGAGGGGCCTTGGCCCCTCTCGTTGTTTCATGTCAGTTATCCGGACTTGGCTCAGTCGAGCAGCTCCTGGTGGAGGCGGTTGACGATGTGGCCCGCCTCGCTCTCCTTGACCAGGAAACAGAGGTTGTGGGCGCTGGCGCCGTAGCAGATCATGCGGATGTTGTGGTCACGGATGGCGTCGAACACCTGGCTGCCGACCCCGGCGGCCTCGCTCATGCGGTTACCGATCAGTGCCACCAGGGCGAAGTCGGTCTCCACCTTCACCTTGCACAGCTGCCCCAGCTCGGCCAGCACCTTGTCGCTCAAGATGGGTTCGCCGTTGCTCTGGCTACCGGTGTGATCCAGGGTCAGGGAGACGCTCACCTCAGAGGTGGTGATGAGGTCCACCGAGATGCGGTGCCGTGCCAGTATGCCGAACACCTCGGCCAGGAAGCCGTAGGCGTGGAACATGTTGAGGCTGTGCAGGGTGACCAGCACCTGCTGACGGCGCAGGGCCACGGCCCGGAACAGCGGGTTGGTCTGGGTGCTGGCGCGGATCCAGGTGCCGCCGGCGGCCGGATCCTTGGCGGAGCCGACAAACACCGGAATGTCCTGGCGCAGGGCGGGTTGCAGGGTGGCGGGGTGCAGCACCTTGGCGCCGAAGGTGGCCATCTCGGCCGCCTCCACGAAGCTGATTTCGGGGATGGGGCGGGCCCGGGTCACCAGCCGGGGATCCGTGGTGTAGATGCCGGGCACGTCGGTCCAGATCTCGATGCTGCCGGCATCCAGCGCCTCGGCCAGCAGCGCAGCGCTGTAGTCGGAGCCGCCGCGACCCAGGGTGGTGGTGCGGCCATCGGCATCGGAGCCGATGAAGCCCTGGGTGATGACGAGGTGCTCGCCGAGCAGGGGGCCCAGGTTGGCCTGGCAGAGTGCGCGGGTGGCGGCGAGATCCACGCTCGCCTTGCCGAAGCGGCTGTCGGTGCGCATCAGCTGGCGCACATCCTGCCAGCGGGCCTTGACGCCGCGCTGGCACAATAGCTCGGTGAAGAGACGGGTGGACATCAGCTCGCCGCAGGCGATGAGCCTGTCCGCCAGCTCCGCATCTGTGTGCTGGCTGGCCTGGCGGGCCATGGTGCGGATCTCGCCGAGCTGGGCGTGGATCAGGGCGCTCACCTCGACCGGCTCCCCCAGCGCGCTCAGGATGGCGTGCTGGATCCCGGCCAGCTTGGTCAGCTGGGCATCCTGTCCCGCCTCGTCGAGCTCGCCCTGGGCCAGGCTCACCAGCAGGTTGGTGACACCGGCGCTGGCGCTCAGTACCACCACCCGCGTCGCCGGATTGGCCAGCACCACGTCGGCGCAATGGTTCATGGCCGCGGCATCGGCGACACTGGTTCCGCCAAACTTGGCGACGTTGATCGGGCTCATCATGTACTCCTGTCTTAATGTGAAAATCCGGTTTCATCAGGCAAAAGAGAGGAGGAGGCGAAAAATGGCAGGAATAGCGAAGGATCCCGGCCAGAAGCACTCCATCCGCGGTGCCCATCCCACACCAAACCCGCTGTGAATGCGGTGTGGGATGCACACGACCGATGACAACCCGGGGGATTCAGCCCCCGCAGCCGACGTGGCGATGTCCAGTCACTCGCCTCGTCTCGGCGCTACTCCCCCTGACCCAAGTTCGCAGGACGCTGGTGTCCTCCCTTGGGCTGCCTGGGCAGCGCTCCTCTTCTGGCTCCACCGCAGGCGGTGGAGTGCATTAAGAAATACCCTGCACTGGATTGCACTGTCAATCGAGTTTGTAAAAAACTTAAGAATTGGCAATAACCCGACACAAGATCAATCAGTTACGAGATGGTCTTGGACAAAACCTTGGAGCGGCGCTGCCAGTTGTAGAGGCGCTGGCGCTCCACCGGCAGATCCTCCACCTCCAGCGGCTCGAAGCCCCGCTCCCTGAACCAGTGGATGGAGCGGGTGGTGAGCACGAACAGGCGCGCGATGCCGAGCCGCTTGGCCCGTTCGGCCACCTTGGCGACCAGCTGATCGCCACGGTTGGAGTTGCGGTACTCGGGGTGGATGGCGACGCAGGCCATCTCGGCCATCGCCTCCTCCATGAAGCAGTAGAGGGCGGCGCAGCCGATGATGAGGCCGTCACGCTCGATGATGGTGAACTTGTCGATCTCCATCTCCAGCTGCTCGCGGGAGCGGCGCACCAGTATGCCTTCTTCCTCCAGCGGCCGAATCAGATCCAGGATGCCGCCGATGTCTTCGATGGAGGCGGCGCGCGCCCGCTCGGCGCTTTCGCGCACTATCTGGGTGCCGAGGCCGTCGCGGCTGAACAGCTCCTGCAGCATGGCGCCATCGTCCTGATAGCTCACCAGGTGGGAGCGGGGCACGCCGCCGCGGCAGGAGGCGATGGCGGCGCGCAGATAGCGGGCGGTGCCGGACATCTCCTCACCCGCCTGCTCCAGCTCCACCAGCAACTCTTCCGCCTGCTCGGGGAAGAGCTCGGAGATGGCCTCGCCGTGTCTGTCCATCACCCCCTGGGTGCTGCTGAAACAGATGAGCTTGTCGGCCTTGAGATCCACCGCCACCCGCCGGGCCACCTCTTCCGAGCTCAGGTTGAAGCTCTCGCCGGTGACCGAGCAGCCGATGGGGGAGATGAGCACCAGCCCCTGCTGATCCAGCTGGCGGCAGATCCCCTCCACGTCGATGCGGCGCACCCGGCCGCTGTGGCAAAAGTCGATGCCGTCGTCCACCCCGAGCGGCTGGGCGGTGACGAAGTTGCCGCTCACCACGCTGATGCGCGCGCCCTGCATGGGGGTGTTGGCCAGCCCCATGGAGAGCTGGGCTGTGATGTCGTACTGCAAACCGCCGCACACCTGCTTGATGATGTCGAAACTCTCATCGTCGGTGACCCGGATACGTCTGTGGTATTGCGCCTCGATGCCGGCTTTGGCCAGCGCTTCGTCATTCTGCGGGCGCGAGCCGAACACCAACACCAGACGAATGCCGAGGGTCTGCAGCAGGGCGATGTCGCTGACGATGTTGGCAAAATTGGGGTGGCAGATGGCTTCGCCCCCCATCATCAGCACGAAGGTGGCACCCCGGTGCACATTGACATAGGGGGTGGATTGCCGAAAGGCATAGACCAGGCTGGGTTCGCGTTCACGCACTTGAGGCTTCTTCCATAAAAAAACAGCAATTCGCCCAATATATGAAAATAAATTCACAAATCAAGACTAAATATTGATTATCGGTTTTCTTTTACCATTTTCTGCCGACGGAGGGCCGACCCAGGGGCCGCGGTGCGCCCCGCCGGCGGCCGCACTTCGGTTGATCCCGCCCCATAAACTGTTATCTTCGAGGTGACTCTTCGTCAGCCCTGTGGTCGCACGGGTTTTTATACAAGGACAGGTGGTATGGAGCAGATTATTTCACCGGCAGAGGCGCTGCCGGGACGACGCGAGGCGCTGGTGATAGGCCAGCAGCATGCAGTGAATGGCCACCCGACCCAGGGTCCCTGGCCCGAGGGGATGGCGGTTGCCTGGTTTGGCATGGGCTGCTTCTGGGGTGTGGAGCGCCTGTTCTGGCAACAGCCCGGCGTCTATTCCACCGCCGCCGGTTACCAGGGCGGCTTGACCTCCAACCCCACTTACAAGGAGGTGTGCAGCGGGCTGACCGGTCATGCGGAGACGGTGCAGGTGGTGTTCGATCCCAAGGTCATCAGCTACGGCGACCTGCTCAAGCTGTTCTGGGAGCAGCATGATCCGGCCCAGGGCATGCGCCAGGGCGGCGATGTCGGCACCCAGTATCGCTCGGTGATCTTCTATGACGACGAGAGCCAGGAGGCCATCGCCCAGCAGAGCCTGGCCGCCTTCCAGCAGGCCATGGCGGCGAGCGGCGATGTCCGCGCCATTACCACCCGCATCCTGCCGCTGGCGCCCTTCTATTACGCCGAGGATTACCACCAGCAGTATCTGAAGAAGAACCCGGAAGGCTACTGCGGGCTGGGCGGGATCGGGGTCTGTCTGCCGCCGAGCCTGAATCGCTGAAGGCGGTATAAAAGAGCGTTGAATGACGCTCTCTTCATCAGATTGAAAAGAATCTTTAAAAAATGTGTCATGGCCGGGAACTTAATTGGACTTCGACTAGACTAACAAGCTAGCTACCATGGATGGCAGCCAAGACCAGACACATTTCTTGCCTCGATATTCATTCAACTTAGAAAAGCGCGATGAATTGGAAATGATAGCAAGCAGGGCTGCCCGATGAGGCGGCCCTTTTCATTGGTGCGTTGAGGGGCGTGGGGAGGTTGGCGCCGGGGCGGCTCAGCCAATGACGCTGTCGAACAGGTTCTTGATGAGATCGATGAATTCGTCGAGAAAAGCTTGCTGGGCCGGGGTCGGCGCCCGCAGCCAGACGGCACTGAGCACCTCTTCCAGATCGGCGACCACGGCATCGGCCTCCTGCATGATCATGAAGCGCACCTTGGGATCGAGCTGGGGATTCTGCTCGCAGATGCGCATCAGGTTGTCGGCGATCCGGCCGCTCACCAGATCCTCGATGCTCTGGGAGCCCGTGCCCTGCTGCTGGCCCTCGAACAGCCCCAGACTCTCGACCAGATACTCTACAAGCGCGTTATAGCCTTCGCTCTCTACCACCATGATGGTTGCCTTCATTCATTGATATGCGGAATTGGGCCGTATTTTAGTGGCTGGACCTAGCTTGGCAAGCGGCAGTAGAGGCGATGACGGACAAAACTGACTCCGCCGCGCTCCACGGTTTCCAATCCGGCCTGCTCGAAGCCATGACGCAGGAAGAGGCCGTGGCTGAAGGCGCTGGCCTCCGTGGTCAGCAGCCGCAGACCGAGTCGCCGCGCCCCCAGCAGGGCGGTCTCCAGCAGCAGGCTGCCGAGCCCCTGGCGTTGATGGGCGGCGCCGACATAGAGCAGGCTGAGGTGACCGTCATCGCTCAGGGTGACAAAGCCGAGCGGGATGCCCTCCGGCTCGACCGCCTGCTCTATGACCCAGCCGTGGTGCTCGCGCAGCTGGCTGGCGAGGCCGGGGTGATGGGCGCCGAGGGCCCACTGCTCGACCTGGGCCTGGCTGTAGTGTTCTGGACCTGTCTCGCGTACCGTCTGCTCGAACAGCGCGATCAGTTGGGGGATGTGCTCTTCCCGCAGCGCCACGATCTGCAGGGGGGCCGATTGCCCTGATGGGTGGCTCGTCTCGCGGGGGTTCATCGGGTCGGCGCCTGCGGCCGCTTGGCCCTGGGCAGACCGGCCACCACCCGCTCATAGGAGTGCAGGACCCAGCCCTGCCAGAGCTCGGTGGCCAGCGCCTCGCTCAGGGTCACGGTGTTCCAGTGCTGCTTGTTCATGTGCCAGCCGGGTTTGACCTCGGGGTGGATCTCTCGCAGCAGCAGGGCGAGCTCCGGTTCGCATTTTAGGTTGATGGTCAGCGGATCGGCCTGCCAGTTCACCAGCGCGAACATCTTGCCGGCGATGCGATAGACCAGGAACTCAGGGCCGAACGGCGTATCTTCGGTGGCGCCGGGCAGGCTGAGCAGAAATTCACGCAAAAGAGTGAGCGTCATACAGGACTCCGTGCTGGTCCGATGATGAGTGACAGCATATTCAGCGGGGCGCCCCTTCTGTTAATATGCTCGCCGAGTATATCCCCCAACCCCCCGGGAGCCCATAAGATGTTGTACCACAAGACCTTTGAGCTTGGCCCCGAGCGGGATTGGGTGGTGTTCGTGCACGGCGCCGGTGGCAGCTCCTCCATCTGGTTCAAGCAACTGCGCGCCTATCGCGAGCACTTCAACGTGCTGCTGCTGGACCTGCGCGGCCACGGCCAGTCCAACCAGCTGCAACAGGTGGTCAAGGGTCACTACAGCTTCAGGGCGGTGACCGAAGACATAGTGCGGCTGCTGGATCATCTGCGCATTCCCTGTGCCCATTTCGTCGGCATCTCCTTGGGCACCATCCTCATTCGCTCTCTGGCGGAGCTCTGCCCCGAGCGGGTCAAGAGCATGGTGCTCGGCGGCGCCATACTGCGACTCGACATCCGCTCCCAGACGCTGGTGCAGCTCGGCCGGGTCGGCCAACACATCCTGCCCTACATGTGGCTCTACCGGTTGTTCGCCTTCATCATCATGCCGCGCCAGCACCATCAGGAGTCCCGCAATCTGTTCGTGCGCGAGGCCCGCAAGCTGTGCCAGCAGGAGTTCAAACGCTGGTTCCGCCTCGCCACCGAGGTCAACCCCCTGATGCGCTACTTCAAGGAGCGCGCCCTGCCGATCCCGACCCTCTATGTGATGGGGGAGGAGGATCATATGTTCCTCGCCCCGGTGCGCGAGCAGGTCGCCCGAGACCCCTACAGCCAGCTCGAGATCATCGAAAACTGCGGCCATGTCTGCAACGTGGAGCAGCCGGAGCACTTTAATCGGCAGTCGTTGGCGTTTATCTCTACCCAGGCGTGTGTCCGCGCTTAATCCTTAGCGCAGCCTCTCTTGCAAGTAATGCAGGGAAATATGTTCGAGCAAGAGCATATCCAGTGCTGCATCCAATATCTAGCAGCATGGTAGGAAAATAAATAAATCGGCAAGGCCAAGTGTCCTGCAGCATATATTTAGCAAGAGTATTATGACGTTGGGCACACACCTTTTTAAAAGGCAGTAATATAGTTTTCTCTATTTTATATCATCATAATGATTAATTACCTTTATAATAGAATCTAATAAAGGCTTCAACCCTTTGAAGTCGATATTTTTCTTTTTCTCTCTGATGATGTGAGTTGCGAAAGCATCTTTGCTCAGATCGGATTTTGTGTCTCTTTTTTTTATGGTATTGAAAAACTTTCCGTTTGAATGTTTCATCATTCTTGTCTTTTCATCAAAAAAATATTCTATGTCAGTCTCTTCTCCTGCTGACCCTCGAGGTGTAAATATTACATATAAATTCTTTGTAATATGTATGAATTCTGACCTTCGAATGTCACATGACTTATCTAAGTGGGAAGGTATTAATGTGATTTTATCTTGGAAGCCTTTACCCTGTAACAAGTTTACAATTTTATCTGGCCCCGTGTCATTATCCAAGAAAACAATTACTGGTTTTTTGGGCCTTACATTCTCATATGTTTTCATGTTTTTTTCAAAATTATCAATAAACCCTCTTAGATAATCTGCTCCACCGAATATCTCCAATAGGAACCTTGTTCTTTTGGTGTATTCAACGAAGCGTACTAATAACTCATAGTGGTCGTCTTTTGTGTCAGCCAATAAGGGGTAATCTTTTTTCATTTCACTGATTGCAGATTTCAAGTAGATATTGTCAGTTTTTCCCTCACACAAAATAGTTGGTTTCTCATTACCACAAAACAAGCGATAATATAAAAATTGACTAAAGGTTTTCTCTCTTCCTGAAAGCAAAATTCTTGTGCTTTTGCCAATGGTTTTCAAGGTGTACTCAGGAACTAGTGGGGGTTTCTGTCTTAACCGATTATAGTGATCTACATGGTCTATAAAATTTAGCTGACCCTCTAACTCATTTAGATTACCTTTGACTTCTACATTATCCTTAATGGATGTAAATGTCCCAGTTTTAAATAGTGTGTTGCATTTAGCTCTTGCTAGTCGCCAATATTCTTTTTTTGTATTAGGTTTCTTGTTGACTATAAGTCCTGTAACATCCTGCCGAGAATTCTTAAATTGGATTCTTGTTTTGTTGTTATTGACTGAAAATCCAGAGCTTTTTATTTCACGTAACAGCTTTTTTCCTAGAATATAAGTATTCCCATCGTGCCTAGCTAACTGGTTTGGAAAATCGTCTTTTCTTGTAGAAAAAGTGATGTCGTCGGCATATCGAGTGTAAGTACACTTATATTTTCTGGCTAAAAATGCTAATTTAATATCTAGGCTGTGAGTAATCAAATTCGATATAACAGGAGAGCAAGGGCTTCCTTGAGGAAGCTTGTTTTCATAGCAAGCTATTTGTGCAATTACTGTTGCAATATGGTCATTCAATTTGAAATTGTTATTTTTAATAAAGAAGCCACGAACTCGACCAAAGTTAAAGCTATCAAAAAAATTCTCTAAATCAATATTTAGAACATTTTTCTTTCCAATATGCATCATTGCATTTGTAATAATTGAGCGTTCTCTTACAAAACCGTGTGATAAAGATGGTTGCTTAGACTCTGATGTAGGAATCTTAATTTTTAAAACCTCAGCAGCGTAATCATTTTCATCATTTTTCCTGAGTTTCGGTTTTATCGATTGAGATTTTGGGAACTTTTTTGCATTGATCTCATCAATACAATCTAGTAGTAAATTGGATAATTTTTTTTGTAAGCTTTTTAGTTCATCTGATGGGGCGTTAATAATCCGTTTACCACCTGATTTTTTATCAATAGTAAACTGAGAATATTGGTTGTCAGGTTTGACAATATATAAGGTTCTGGTTAAGAACGCTGCGTCTACACCAAGCAGCTTGGCGAAATCAGGTTTGGTAGATATCTGTTTTAAACGTTCAAGGTTTAACATATATACTTCCGTATATAAAGTGGCCTATGGGCACTCCTATGCACTATAATATCGTCTAGCACATTGATACACTACAATAGGGCAATCCGAACGGACCATTTTTTCACTGCTCGCGAAGCGCGAGCGAAGAATCTGCCCATAAGCCGAAAGTGAAGTTAATATAATTGTATAAAAAAATCAACAAGAAATTTTCTTGGTATAGATATAGCGTTAATATATCTAATAGTTGGTGATGTTTTTCATATTATTAGAGAATTACATGTATAAGATGGTGTGACAGGGGATACATTAATTGCTATTGACAATTAATGGGTTGTGTGTTTTTCAGATCATTTTTGCTGTAATAGCTTATCTTCGAGGAGATTTATCTAAAACTAAAAAGTGTATCCCTGAAAATAAAACCAACAAAATAGTGGAATACTATCTTTCTTTGTAACTCTTAGAGTCTTATAACCCCCCTTTTTCAAGCCTGCCTCCGCCAAACGTGATGGCTACCGCACAGGGTTTCAGATCCCTGAATACTGCAGTTAACCGGCACTGACATGGGTGATCCATGAGCACTCCTTGGGCTGAAAGAGAGGCTGATAGAGAGGGTATCAAATGGCGATTAACTCTGTTGAGTAAAAAGGCATCTAACTTATGGAATTTGAATGATTTTTTGAAGGCGATCAGATTTCAAGGCGGTCAATACCCCGTCATCTCCAGATAACCCAGCCCTTGGGCATCTCCCTCCACAGTCACGGCTCCCTCCCAGTAGTCAAAGCGGCCTGTCATGGCCTGATCCGGCTGGCGGGCACGGATGCGGAGGTTCAGATCGGCGGCCTTCATCTGCCACTCGATGGGATAGGGCTGACCCTTGGGGCCGCGCCAGGTCTTGCCCGGGGTGAGGCTGATGCTGTCGGGGGAGAGCAGCCGGCTGCTGCCATCGCGTTCGATCAGGATGCCGTAGCGGTTCTCGGGCTGGTTTTCGGGATTGGCGCGGCCCGGTTTGGTGCGCAGGCGAAACAGCATCAGCTCGCGGCCATCATTGAGCTGCAGCGAGAACCAGTCCCAGCCCGATTGCCAGTCCGCCAATACCGAGCTGCTCCACTCGTGATCGAACCAGCCCTGACCGCTGACCTTGCGGGCCTCACCATCGATGTTGAGGGTGCCCTCCAGCGCCAGGCGCGGGTAGGAGTAGTAAAACGAGGCGTTGCCCGGGCTCTTCTCGCTGTAACCCGCCTTGCCCTGCAGCACCGCGGGTTTGCGATTGCTCACTTGAAGATCCAGCTGAGCGATGGCGCTGTCGACGCTTAAGCGCGCCGGGAAGAGTGCCGGAGATTGCGCCGCCCCCTCGGATTTAAGTAGCCACTCCCTTAGCCAATAGTCGCCGCCGCTGGCGCCCGCCAGCCCAGGCCCCTGGCGGCTGGTGCGCTCGTCCTGCAGGTGTTTGCCGGTGGCGAGATCCGTGATGGCGAACTGGGCCAGCCAGAGTTGGGGCGCAAGCCAGGGATTGTCCGAGGCAATCTGCCGCTTCATGCCCTGACGAAAAAGTGTCCACTGCAGGCCATATTCGCGCCCCTGCTCATCTTTGAGGTTACCGGTGAGATACCACCACTCGGATCTGTAGTCCGGGTGGGCGGAATGATCGGCGGGCAAGTTCACTGTCTGCCCCGGCTGCACTTTTTTAAAGTGATCGCCGCCATCCCCCAGCAGGTTGCCGAGATCCTGGGCTTGAACACTGGTGCCTAGCACGGCAAGCAGGGCGGCCAGCAGGTTGGCCCGCAGTAAACACTTCATATCACTCTCCTTGCCGCATACCAGGAGGCCAGGGCTCCACACACCGGCGCCAGCAGCAGGGCCGTGATGGCGTGGGCGGGGGCGGGTTCGAAGGTGAGGGTCCAGCCGAAGGCGCGGGGGTTGACCACGGCGATCAGCACCCAGGCCAGGCCATAGCCCACCGGCAGGGCCAGCAGCGCCGTGAGTAACCCCAGACCCGCCCCTTGCCACACCAGCAGCAGGCGGCAGCGGCGAGGGCTCAGGCCCAGACTCTGCAGGGTCTGCAATTCGCTGCGGCGGGCCAGCCCCAGCACCATGAAGGCGGAGCCTATGCCGACGAAGGCTATCCCCAGGATCAGCAGCTTGAGCAGCTCGGTGACCACGAAGGTCTGATCGAACACCTTGAGCGCCGCCGCGTGGATGGCGGGGGCGGGCAGCAGATTGAGCCGTTCGCCGAAACGGGCGCGCAGCTCATCGGCCAGCCGCTCGGGCGTCTTGCTAAAGAGCGCGAGGGACTGCACCGGTCCCTGCTCGAAGGCATGCAGGAGCTGCCCCTTGTCGCTGCCGTAATCCTGATAGACCCCGGTGACCAGGACGGCTCGCGGGCCTGCCTCATCCGTTATCTCAAGCGTCTGGCCCACCCTGACCCCGAGCCGCACCGTCAGCGGCTCGCTCGCCAGCACCTCATTGTGTTTTTCCGGCCAGCGCCCGGCCAGCAGGGGATAGGCCGCCTGGAGCGGCGGGATAAAGTCCATCTGGGCCCACTCTATCGGCTCCCCCTGCCAGCGGGCGGGCCGGACCGCGCGGCGCGAAGCCAGCTCCACCAACCGGTTGGCGAGGATGGCGTCCAGAGTCTCTTGGTTCAGGCTGCCCCTGCTGCCCGCCGCTCCCTTGGGGGCGCTGACATAGAGATCGGCGGCGAGGCGCTGGTTCAGCCAGATCTCCACGCTGCTGCGAAAGCTCGACACCATGACCCCGATGCCGATGGCCGCGGCGATGGCGAGCTGCAGTGCCATCACGGCGATGGCGGTGCGATCCAGATGATATTGGGTCTCGGCCACCGCCAGCCTGGCGGTCAGGCCGCTGTGGCCATGGCGGCGCAACCTGCCAAGCAGCCAGCGCAGGGCGTCCGGCAGCCAGAGCGCCATGGCCAGCAGCCAGCCGCCGGCGATAAGCAGGGCGCCCGGCAGGCCGGTCTGGGGCAGGGCGAGGCAGAGCGCGCACAGCAGCAGTATGGCCAGCGCCAGCAGGCGTCTGCGCCCCGGGTGGCTGGCGGGGCGGCTGTTGCCCTCGCGAAGGGCCAGGGGGGATTGGCGCAGCAGCTGCCACCAGCCGGGCAGGTTGGCGGCCAGCGTGCCGAGCAGGCCGATGGCGATGGCCTTGAACAGGCTGATGGGGGAGAGGCGCAGCAGATCGATGGGATTGGGGCCATAAAGGTCGGCCAGCGCCTGGGTCAGCTGCCCCATCAGGGCCAGGGCCAGCAGGCTGCCGAGCAGCAGCCCGAGCAGGGTACCAAGGGAGGCCAGCAGCATCAGCTCCAGCCCCAGCCAGCGCAGCACCCGGCTTGGCGGCAGCCCCAGGATGATCAGCTGGGCGAGCTGGGGACGGCGCACGCTCTGCACGAAGCGCTGGGCGTTGAACACCAAAAACAATCCCACCGCCATGGCGAGCAGGGAGAGGGCGCTGAGGTTCAGCGCCAGGGCATCGCCGAGCTGGCTGGCATCGAGCGCCGGGCTGATGGGCTCGAGCCACAGGGGCTTATTGGGGAGATAGGCTTGCAGGACGGCCTGCAGAGCGTGGGCCTGGGGCTCGGTCAGCTTGAACAGGATGCGATCCAGCCGTCCGTCTTTGCCAAGCAGGGGCTGCGCCAGGCCTATGTCGGTGAGCAGCAGCCGATCCATGGGTACGGCGCCTGGGGTGAAGGTGCCCGCGAGGGTCAGGGTGAGTCGGCGCTCGCCCAGCAGGAAGCTGCGGGACTGACCCTGGCGCCAGTCGAGGCGCTCGGCCTCGGGCGCCGCCAGCCAGATGCTGTCGGCCCGGGCGAAGGGGGCCTCCGTCGCCTGGGGCGCCAGGGTAAAGAGCGGGGCCAGGGGGCCGGGATTGAACAGATCCAGCCCCAGCAGCTGGAAGCTGCGACCCTGCTCGTCTTTGAGCCAGGCGTGCAACTGGGGCATGGCGCCCAGCTCGCGCTGGCCGCGCACCAGCTTGACGTAGAGCGACTCATCCAGCCCGCCGCTCGGGGCCAGCCGATAGTTGGCATCCCCCGCCAGCTGGGTGCGGGCGGCGACGAAGTTGGTCTTGGCGCTGTGGTTGAGCAGGTCGATAGCAACCACCAGGGAGACCCCCAGCATCAGCCCGGTCAGGCTCATCAGCAGCAGCCAGGGGTGCCAGCGATAGAGCCGCAGCAGCGCCTTTAGCGGCAGCATGTGATGCCCTCAGGAAGAGAGGATTCAATCATGGCGTGGCCCCTTGAGCTGCACCAGCTGACCCCCTTCGAGGCGCAGCACCCTGTCCGCCAGCGCGGCATAGGCGGGGTTGTGGCTCACCAGCAGGAGGCCGGCGCCTGTCTCCCTGACCGCCTCCATCATCAGCGCCATCACCTGCTCGGCATTGTGCTCATCGAGACTGCCGGTGGGCTCATCGGCCAGCAGCCACTGGGGTCGGTGAATGAGGGCGCGGGCCAGGGCCACCCGCTGGCGCTGGCCGCCGGAGAGCTGCTCCGGCCAGGCGTGGCGTTTATCCTCCAGGCCGAGACGTGCGAGCAGCTTATCCAGCACGGCCGGCTCGCGGGGCAGGCCGTTGATCTCCAGCGGCAGGCTGAGGTTCTCTTGCACGTTGAGGGTCGGCAGCAGGTTGAAATCCTGATAGACGATGCCGAAGTGGCGACCGCGCAGCCGGGCCCGCTCGTCCGGTGACTGCCGATCGAGCCGGGTCTCCCCCAGCCAGATCTCGCCGCCATCGGGCGGGATCAGGCCCGCGATCAGGTTGAGCAGGGTCGACTTGCCGCAACCGCTCTGCCCCAGCAGCAGGCAGGTCTCGCCGGCGGCGAGGCACAGATCCAGGCCGTGAAACAGGGGCAGGCGTTCGCTGCCGTTGTCAAAGCTCTTTGATAGGTCACGCAGGATCAGCATGGGATAACCGGTTGATGGTCAATGGCTTTCACTATGCCAGTTAGTGATCGGGCCTGCAAAAGGGATGAGGATCCTTGCTGGATCCCGCTCGCCAGAGGTGGTTAGAATAGGGGTCTCCATGGGGCACAGGATGAGCAAGGATGTTACACAAGCAAGTCAGTTTTATCATCGATAGCAAGGGCACCAAGCAGGCGGCCGTCGTGCCCATCGATATTTATAACGAGCTGATGACCCTGCAGAAGGCGCTCTCCGACAACAAGCCGGGTGAGCGCGAGCTCTACCACTTCAACGGCAAGGGGGCGGAAGCCCACGGTTATCCGGTCGGCAAGCGGCAAAATCCCGGCTTCATGGTGCAGGCCGGCTCCACCGCCAACGGGGAAGATGCCGCCTCCCTGCGTGAGGCGGTGATCGAGCTGCGCCAGGAGTTGCTGGCCAAGGGGGTGCTCAGCACCCGCAGCGAGGGCGGCCTGGTGTTCATCGCCGATCAGCTGTTCAACAGCCCCAGCCTGGCCGCCAGCCTGGTGGCGGGCAACAACAGAAGCGGCCTGGATGCCTGGCAGAACAGCGCCGGCTATACCCTCAAGCAATCCGGGTTCGGCAAGAAATAGCTCCGATATCGGGCCCTGTCCGGGGCCCGATTTGTCGCGCTTCCCCCCTCGTTTACACCGCTCCTCTCCCCGGGTTGTGATACCGAATAGCCTGATATAAATACGATTTATTTGTATATCCGCTGCTAGCATCAATGCCAGATGGTTCTCAAGAGAAGAGCATTCATGTCTGGATCCCTGCGCCTCATCGCCCTGCTCGGGCTCAGTCTGTTTTCCTGCGAAAGCCTCGCCGACGGCGGCGCCATCCCCCTGACCCACAGCGGGGCGGGCTGGTTCGCCCTCGCCCTCTTCGTGTTCGCCTATGGGCTGGTGATGGCCGAGGAGCCCCTGCAGCTGCACAAGTCCAAGCCGGTGCTGATCGCGGCCGGCATCATCTGGATAGTGATTGGCATCGTCTATGCCGAGCAGGGGCTCGGCACCCTGGCTCACGACGGATTTCGTCACAACCTGCTGGAATATGCCGAGCTGCTGCTGTTCCTGCTGGTGGCCATGACCTATATCAACGCCATGGAGGAGCGGCGGCTGTTCGATGCCCTGCGCGCCGCCCTGGTGCGCTCGGGTTATAGCCTGCGCACCCTGTTCTGGCTCACGGGTATCTTGGCCTTCTTCATCTCGCCGGTGGCGGACAACATGACCACGGCGCTCTTGATGTGCAGCGTGGTGCTCAAGGTGGCGGGGGGGGATCGCCGCTTCGTCAACCTCGCCTGCATCAATATAGTGGTGGCGGCCAATGCCGGCGGTGCCTTCAGCCCCTTTGGCGACATCACCACCCTGATGGTGTGGCAGGCGGGCAAGGTGCAGTTCGGCCAGTTCTTCGCGCTCTTCATCCCCTCCCTGCTCAACTTCCTGGTGCCGGCCCTGCTGATGAGCCTCATGGTGCCGCGCCACGCCCCCCAGGTGCAGGATGAAGAGGTGGAGCTCAAGCGCGGCGCCGGTGTCATAGTGCTGCTGTTCATCCTCACCATAGTGACAGCAGTCGCCTGCCAGCACTTCCTGCACCTGCCCCCGGTGCTCGGCATGATGCTGGGGCTGGGCTATCTGCAATTTTTCGGTTTCTACCTGCGCAAGACGCTGGCTCGCTCCCTGGCCCGCAAGCGCGCCCGCTATGAGCGCAGCGGCGACAAGGCGCGGCTGCAGCGGCTCGATAGCGTCGTGCCGTTCGACGTGTTCAGCCAGATCGCCAGGGCCGAGTGGGACACCCTGCTGTTCTTCTACGGGGTGGTGATGTGCGTCGGCGGGCTCGGCTTCATGGGCTATCTCGAGCTGGCCTCCCAATTCCTCTACGCGGGGGGCGACCCAACCCGGGCCAACGTCGTCATCGGCCTGCTCTCCTCCGTCATCGACAACATCCCGGTGATGTTCGCCGTGCTGTCGATGAGTCCGGAGATGGCGACGGGGCAGTGGCTGCTGGTGACCCTGACCGCTGGAGTGGGGGGCAGCCTGCTCTCCATCGGCTCCGCCGCCGGGGTGGCGCTGATGGGGCAGGCCCGCGGCATGTACACCTTCTTCGGCCACCTCAAGTGGTTGCCCGCCATTCTGCTTGGTTATATGGTCAGCATAGGGGCACATTTGTGGCTCAATAGCGCACTGCTCTGAGGCGCATGGAGAGGAAAAGGGGAAGGAAGATGGGACAGTTATTCGAGGCGCTCTCGCCACCTCATATCGCCTTTATCGAGGCACAGCAGATCTATTTCGTCGGCACGGCGGCGGAGCAGGGCACGGTCAACCTCTCCCCCAAGGGCAGCGACTCCCTGCGGATCCTCGACCCCCACCGTCTGGCCTGGCTCAACCTGACCGGCAGCGGCAACGAGTCGGCGGCCCATGTGCTGCGCAACCCGCGCATGACGATAATGTTCTGCGCCTTCGAGGGGGCGCCTATGATCCTGCGGGCCTATGGCCAGGCACGGGTGCTGCACCGCGGCGACCCGGGCTGGGAGGCGGCCATGGCGCTCTTTCCGGCCAGCGTGGCGGCCCGGCAGATCTTCCTGCTCGACATAGAGCGGGTGCAGACCTCCTGCGGCATGGCGGTGCCCCTGTACGACTATCAGGGGGACAGGGAGGCGCTGGCCAACTGGTCGACGCGCCAGGGCCAGGAGGGCATCGAGGCCTATTGGCGCAAGAAGAACCAGCTGAGCCTGGATGGATTCGAGAGCGAAATCCTGGCGCGCAGCGGCCTGGAGGCCGATCAATAGCGAGCTCATCGGCTGCTCTTCATGTGAAAAAGCCCTGTCCGCTGGACAGGGCTTTTTCGTTTCAGGAAGACGGTGCCCGGCCATCAGGCCGTCGCGGCGCGCTTGCTGGTCAGCAGCCAGTAGCTCAGCGCCGAGCCAAAGCCGCAGCTGGCGATGGCGATGGCCATGGGCAGCGGGGACTGGGGCGGATTGAGGTTGACCAGGATGCCGACCAGGGCGCCGACCCCAAAGCGCAGGGTGCCCGCCAGGGCCGCGGCGGTGCCAGCCGACTGGGGAAAGTGGCCCATCAAGCCTGTCATGGCGTTGGCCCCCACCAGGCTGATGTGACCGACGAACAGCACCACCGGGATGACGATGCCCCAGAGGCCGCCGGTCTGGCTCCAGGCGTTGTAGATGAGCAGGGCACCGGCCAGCGGCAGCATGATCAGGCCGTATTGCAGCATGCGCTCGGCGCCCACCCCCTTCACCAGCCGGCTGTTGACGAAGGTGACCACCATCATCAGCAGGATGTTGAGGCCAAACAGCCAACCGTAGTGTTCGGTCGGTACCTTGAAATACTCGATGTAGACGTAGGGCGAGGCGCTCAGGAAGGCGAACATGCCGGAGCTCGACAGGGCGCCGCACAGCACATAGCCCATGGCGCCGCGGTGGGAGAGCACGCCCCAGTAGTTGCGCAGCACCTGGCCGAGCTTGAGCGGCTGCCGGTGTTCGGGTTTGAGCGTCTCCTGGATCTTCCACTGCATCACCACGCAGATGAGCAGGCTGATGCCCACCAGCAGCCAGAAGATCACCCGCCAGTTGCTGTGGGCGCTGATGTAGCCGCCCACCACCGGGGCCACCAGCGGCGCCAGGGTCATCACCAGGATGACGAAGGACATGGCGCGGGAGAACGCATCCTTCTCGAACATGTCTCGCAGCAGGGCGTTGACCACCACTGAGCCGGCCGCCCCGCCGGCGGCTTGCACCATGCGCCAGGCCAGCAGCTCCGGCAGCGACTCCGCCATGGCGCAGCCGACCGAGGCGATGGCAAACATGGAGAGACCCGCCAGGATCACCGGCTTGCGGCCGTAGCTGTCGGCCAGGGGACCGTAGAACAGCTGGCCGATGGCGAAGCCGCCGAGGAAGGCGCTGATGGTGAGCTGAGCCCCGTCGATGCTGGTGGCCAGATCCCGGGCGATGGCCGGGATCGCGGGCAGGTACATGTCGACCGCCAGCGGTGTCAGACCCGCCAGGGCACCGAGCAGGATAAACAGGAAGCGAGGGGAGAGGGCTATGGACTGGGGCATAGGGTATCCGATCGTGAGCGAGTGAGGAGTGCGCAATAATCTTGAAGTTTATCAGCTTTGTGCCGGGCCGGCTGGACTATCACGCACCGTGCCGGGAGGTCTGATCTGCTGACAAATCAGCGTTCTAGCGGCGATCGTTGGCGACAGCATGCGAGCCCAAGCCAGAGCAGCCAGCCCAGCAGCGACAACAGGTTGCCCAGCCGCTCCGGCCAGCGCGGCATCAGCCTCAGGCTGAGGGAGTGGCTGCCGGCGGGCACCCAGACCTGCAGCAGCCCTTGCGGGTTGGCACTCACCGTCAGCGCCAGTGAGTCATCCAGCCAGGCCTGCCAGCCGGGGTAGTCATACTGGTGCAGTACCAGCTTGGTCGGCACCTTGGTCGTCACCTCCAGCGCCAGCGCGCGGGGCTGCCAGCGTTGCAACGTCCAGTGGGCGCCGGGTTGATCGGCACTGACGGGGGGCAGGAACTCCTCCTTCCAGGCGAGCAGGGTCGGGGCGAACAGGCCGCTTGGCACCTGCTTGGGCCTATATTCGCGGGCGCTGCGCTTGCTGTCGAACTCGTCCGCGAGGGCGGCCCTGTCCGGTGCCTGGGTGAGGGGGGAGCTGTGCACATAGGCGAGGGCGGAGATCAGCGTCAGCAGCAGCAACCCCCACCAGAGCCACTGCCAGGGGCGGTGCGCAGGGGTGGCCAGCGCCACCACGGCGACGGTGGCCAGGCAGAGGATCAGGTTCAGGCGCCAGGGAAACTGCACCCGCTGCAGCGGGGGCAGCAAGGACCAGAGCGGCTGGCTGACGGGCAGCATCATCAGGAAGGCACCCACCCCCAGCGCCCCCCAGCACAGCAGCTCGGGATGGTGCGGCTCGCGGGCGGCGGCCCAGGCGGTCAGCAGCAGGGCCAGGGTCAGCAGGCTCTGCCAGGCGAGGTGGCTGCGAAAGCGCCAGTCCTCCCAGCCGGACGGCAAGCGGTCGAGGAAGTTGCGCCGAAAATCGAACATGCCGCCGCGCATCAGCTCCATGGAGATGGCCCCCTGATCGGCCAAAGCGGGCAGCAGCAGGGTGGCCGCCATGCAGAGCCCGAGCCCCTGAGCCCCCAGGATGAGCCAGCAGGGGCGCAGGGTGCGACCCTGCCAGGCCTGCAGCAGGGCACGCAGGCTGATGAGCCCCATCATCAGCAGCAGGCTGGGCAGGTGGGAGAGTGCCAGCAGCGCCAGGCTCAGGGCCAGCAACAACAGGCCGACCCGCTGACGCCGGGTGGCGAGATCCTGCCCCAGCAGGATCAGGGGCGCCCAGACGAAGGCCCAGAACTCGGCGAGGGCGAAGCGGGCGTAGAGATCCATGGCCAAGTGGTAGGGCAGGGCGAGGTAGAGCAGGCTGACGGCCAGGGCGCGCCCGGGGGCGGTGAAGCCGCGCAGCCAGAGGTAGGCGGCGAGTCCGGAGAGCAGCAGCGCCAGGCTGGCGCTCCACAGCAGCGGGATGATGGCGTGCTGGGCGAGGGTGCCGGGGCCGGCAAACAGGGCGCTGACATAGTAGGGCAGCGGGGGATAGAAGAAGAAGGTGGGGCTGCCAAAGCCGCCGTTCATCGCCATCAGCCAGCGTGGATAGGGCTCCCCCTGCCACAGCTGCTGGGCGAAATAGTGGCCGGAGAGCAGATGGTGGAACAGATCATGGCCCTGGCTGCCCCCCTGCAGCCAGAACGGCAACAGCAGCAGTCCGCTGGCCAGCGCCAGGCTCGGCACGACGAGATACCACTCCTTGAGACCCTTCATCGGCAGACACTCTCTTGGCGGATGCGCAGTGAGTGTAGCCGACCCCGGCGGGGAGGGGTGAGCCATCTGGCGCCACACAGGCTGACCGGGGGATCAGTGCATCAGCGGGGTATGGCGAGCCAGAGGCCGGGCTCGGCGCGAAAGCGGGGGGCAAACCAGATAGCGCTATAGGGGCCCGGCAAATCGTGGGCCGCCAGGGGACGGCGGCTGAGGCGGCAGGCGCCTCGTCCCAGTGCCAGCGCCGCATCGCCCTTATACCAGCCATCGGTGACGGGCAGCGGGCTGGATTCGCGCAGCAGGCGCACGCCCCACTGGGTGACCAGGGCCGGGCAGTGCCGCTCGGCCAGCTGGCGGGCCTGCACCATGGCGGGTAAGGAGGCCGGCGAGGCGGGGGTTGTGAGGGTGATGCAGAGCAGCGCCAGACCGCCCAGCGTGGCCGCCACCGCGACAGGCTTTGCCGCAGGCAGGCCGCCGACCAGCAGGATCAGGCCAAGGTAGATGAGCGGCGCCAGGTGGCGGGGATTGTCCGGGTTCTGGCCAAACAGGGTCCAGAGCAGCAGGGCCAGCCAGCCCCAACGCCAGGAGGCTCCCCAGAGCGCAGTTGGGTCGGCGGCCAGGCGTCGTCCCCCCAGCCAGAGCGGCCACAGCAGGAGCGGCCAGAGCGGGCTGAGCTGGGCCGCCAGGGTCTGGCCCCAGCTCAGCAGACGGGAGCCGTGCGCCGCCGCTGTGTTGCCCCACAGGGTGAAGTGGCCATCGGTGAAGCGGCGCCCCTCGCTGAAGTAGGCCCAGCCATCGGCCTGCCAGACGAACAGCAGACAGGCTAGCCCCACCAGCGCGATGGGGGAGAGGAAGGCGAGTCGTTGCTCCCTGGCTTGCCCGCCCTGCCGCCATCCTTGAAATAATGGCAGCAGCGCCAGCACGAAGTAGGAGGGGCGCAGGGCCAGCAGCAGTCCCACCAGCAAGCCCGCCAATGCGAGGCGGCGATGCTGCAGCGCCAGCAGGGCGCCGAGCCAGGCGGCCAGCGCCGGGCCGTCGGAGAGGCCGCTGAGCGCCAGGGTCGGGGTGAGCGGCAGCGCCATAGTGACGAGCCACACCGGGGCCAGCAGCGCCGGCCGTCGCCACAGCCGCACTGTCAGCCAAGCACAGAGCGGCGGCAACAGGCTGCTGCCCAAGAGGCTGGCCCACTGCACCGCGCTGGCGGGATCCGGGGCCACCAGATGGATCAGGCGAGCGAACCAGATAAAGGCGGGGTAGCCGGGAAAGTGGGGGGCGAACTCCAGCACGCTGAAGCGCGTCACCCCGTGGGCAAAGTTCAGCGCATCGTCGGAATCCAGCGCCACCGGGAAGGCAAAGAGCCAGCCCATCCAGGCCCCTTGCAACAGCACCAGCAGCCAAAGCTGGCGGCCGGGACGTTGTGCCTGTATCCCGGCTCCCCCCGTATCCTGCCAGCGAGGCCCATCGCCCCCTTCTCCCCTTGCGGGAGAAGGGCTGGGGATGAGGGGAGAGGTCGTCATCGGTCGGCGGGTAGCAATCAGAGCGGGGCCAGCACGGCCATCAGCGCCTTCTCGGCCTCGGCGAAGGCGGCGGCATCGGCGGGCTTGGCGCCGACGCCGAACACACCGGGGTTGCCGATGGCATCCAGCACCCGGGCCAGCGCCTGCTCGGCGGCCTTGCGATCCCCTTCATCGAGGGAGGGCAGGATCAGATCCAGGAAGCGCTTGCTCTTGACCACCAGCACCTTGGCGGTCTGATAGTCCCCCAGATTCTGGCTGGCCCCCTCGAGGCGGCGCTCGATCTCGGCCTTGTAGGCGCGATTGAGCAGGGCCGCGGTCGCCTCGACATCCTTGTCCTTGATGGCCTCGGCCAGCGGCGCCTGGAGCTGCACCTTGTGATGCTGCTCCAGATAGTCGAGCTCCTCGGCGAGACTCGCCAGTATGGCGCTGCCATCCTGGCCCTCGCTCGCCGCCGTCAGCAACTGCTCGCGGGCATCGATCAGGGGCTCCTTGCCTGCCGCCGCGTAGGAGTAGGCCTGGGCCTGTCCCACATTCGCAAGCAGCAAGAGGGCGATAAAACCGTGGCGGATGCTCATCCTTACTCTCCTTTATTGATTCATTCAGCCGGGCTCAGGCCACGCTCTGGGTTTCGATCACGGTGTTTTCGTTGCGATGATTGAAGATCTGGTGGCGCCTGTCTATGCCGTCGATCACCACGTTCAGGGGCCTGTCAGGCCACGCTCTGGGTTTCGATCACGGTGTTTTCGTTGCGATGATTGAAGATCTGGTGACGCCTGTCTATGCCGTCGATCACCATGTCGGCGGCCATCAGCCCCATCTCCATGGCGGTGTCGGTGAAGATGTAACGGAAGGTGCCCTGGCGCCCGCTCATGATGAGGTTGGCGATGGGCATCAGGCCCTGGATGGCGGCGTCGCGCCGCTGCTGATAGCCGAGATCCATCAGCGGATAGGCATGTTCGCTGCGCGCCTCGAAGGTCTCCTCGCCGAGCTTGTCGGTGTCGACCCCGAGACTCGCCAGATCCTGGCTGATGCGGCCGCGCAGCTCCGCCAGCGGTGCCTGCCAGGTGGCGTCCCCCGGATTGCAGGGGACCTCCAGCATCACCGATGTCTTGCCCGCCGGCGCCATGAAGGGGCTGCGCCGGCGCGGCTCCTGCAGCCGGGTGGCGAGGATGTGCGGATCGGAGAGGTACTGCCAGGTGTTGTCCGACAGGTTCTCCTGATTGAGCGGCATGTTGATAAAGCGCAGGGCGCGATAGTGCAGGTCGCAGGGCAACCCCAGATGCTGGCAGGTGAGCGGCAGCGGCAGGGTGGAGATCACCTGATCGAATGCCTCACTCTGCGCCACGCCCTCTTGCTGCCACTCTACCCGCTCGATGCGGCCATCGGCTTGAGTCAGCCGGCTGATGGTGGCCCCTGTCCTGAGCACGACACCCTCCGCCACCAGCCGCTCTCCCAGGGTGGTGAAGATCTGGCCGAAGCCATGTTTCGGATAGCGGTACTTGCGGGCATAGGTGCGCACCGAGTGGTTGCCCTTGCGCCTTGGCAGCAGGCGGCGCGCCACGTCTTTCAAGTCGATGAGGCTGATGCGCTGACCGGCCCAGTCGGCGGAGAGCCGATCCGGGTTGATGCCCCACAGCTTGGCGGTGTAACCCTCGAAGAACTGGCGATAGAGGGTGCGACCGAAGTGGCTCTGGATCCAGTCGGCGAAGCTGGCCTTGGCGAAATCCGCCGGCTTCTTGGCGAAGGGCAGCAGCAGCAGCAGATCCTTGAGCGCCCCCGCCATCAGCGGCAGTGGCGCCGTCTTGAGCAGGTTGCCGAGGTTGAGCGGGTAGTCGTAGGTGCGACCATTGAAGCGGATGACGCTCTTGCGCTCGGCGTGCAGCAGATCGTCCCCCATCAGCTCGTCGATGAAGGCGAGCAGCTCGGGGTTCTTGGTGATGAAGCGGTGGCCACCGTAGTCGAAGCGGTAGTCGCCATCCTTGCCCGTGAAGCGCTGGGTGGCGCACATGCCGCCCACCACGGGCTCCTGCTCGAACAGGGTGACCGCAAAGCCGGCCTGACGCAGGCGCCAGGCGGCCATCAGACCGGCGGGACCGGCCCCCAACACTGCAATTTTCTGGTTGTTATCCGTCATGCCACTGGTATCCGAAAGCGAGAAAAGGGGGCCAGCAGGCCCCGGTGTGAATGAGCTGGCTTATGCCTTGCCGGCGGCTGGCTTGGGCTTGTAGTTGCGATACCAGATGGTGACGAAGACCGCCAGATAAGCCAGCCAGGTCGCCAGCTGCAGGCCGGCGGGGGAGGCATTGTAACCAAAGAGGGCGCGCAGGAAGGTGCCGAACACCCCTCGATCGTCGAGGATATGGCTGATGTTGAACACCGGCGTGGTCCAGAGGGTGATGACCCCGGCCGCCTGCAGCATGTTGACGGCGGACGACAACAGGCCGGCGGCGATGATGATGATCAGCAGGCCGGTCCAGCGGAAGAAGGGGGCCAGCGCCACCTTGCGGGTGGAGCGCAGCAGCGCCCACACCAGGGCTACCGAGACCAGCAACCCGGCCAGGGCCCCCATCAGCCCTTCGTGAAGATCCACCCCCTGGCCCGAATAGACCAGGGCCGAGAAGAAGAGCACCGTCTCGAAGCCTTCTCGCATCACCGCCAGGAAGGCGAGCAGCACCAGCCCGAACAGGTTGCCCGCATCGACCGCCGCATCGATGCGGGCCGTCATGGCCCCGACCTGGGATTTGGCCTGCTTCTGCATCCAGACTGCCATGTAGGTGAGCACCAGGGTGGCGAAGATCAGGATCCCTGCCATCAGCAGGTGGTTGTAACGCTCGCTCTCGAACTGGCTGACCACCACCTGAAACAGGAAGGCCACCGCCAGAGAGGCGACAAGGCCCAGCACCACCCCCAGGTAGATGAACCTGTTGTAGCGACTCGCCCCCAGCTTGGCGAGGTAGGAGAGGCAGATGCCAACCAGCAGAAAGGCCTCCAGCCCCTCGCGCAGGGTAATAAGGAAACTTGCAAACATCAGCGTTCAGGCTCCATGTCGGGGGAGGATGGGGTCGGCTGCAGCTGGGTCAGCTGTAGCCGGTTGAGTAGCACTATGGGGGGCTCGGGCAGCTGCGGCTCGGTGGCGCGCACTATGTCGTTGACCCACTTGGGATAGGTACGGAAGTTGAGTCTGATGTCGGCGCTGAAGGGGCCTCTGGCATCCGCAGGCAGCGGCCAGGACTCGTCACGCCAGCCATCGGCCGGGATCCGGGTGTCTGCCAAGAGCTTGGCGTAGCGCCAGAACTTGAGCCCCACCGGCTTGCCGTCGGCATCGCCGAACACCTTCCTGAACAGCCGGGCATCCTCCGGCACGGCGCCATTCACCGGCTGGCCGCTGCGCAGCACTATGTTGCCCTCGGCGTCGGTGAGGGTCAGCTCCAGCCAGAGCTCACGAAAATCCGCCACCCCGGTGGGCAGGGCGTGGCCGGCGCCGACGTTGGTGACGCGCACCACCAGTGCCTGCTTCTCGGCATCCTGCTCTATGCGGGCGCTGAGGGCGGCGCTGGAGCGCAGCAGCGCCAGGCTCTCCTGCTCGAGATCCGGATTGCGCAGCCCCACCAACTGGTGCTGGGCACCGGTGAAGTTGTGGCGATAGAGGCGGCTCTTCATGGTGCCGTTCTCGGTGGACTGGCCGGCGACCGCATCGCCCCCCTTACCCGGCGTCGGGTTCATATGGCAGTCGATGCAGCTGCGACGCCTGGCCGGATCCTCGGCCCTGGCGAAGCTCGAATTCTGCCACTCGTCCCAGGTGTTGACTATGTTGGCGCCTGTGCCCGGAGCAAACTCGTTGTGGCAGGACTTGCACAGCGCCGCATCCTGATAGAAATCCTTCTGATAGGAGGCCTTGTGCATCGCCGGGCGGGCGTTGATCTGCCGCTCGGCCAGCCAGTGGCGGGCGCTGCCGCCGGGGGCATCCTCGAACACATAGCTCTCCCTGTCTTTCAGGTTGACGGTGAAGGCGCTGTTGCCCCCCGCGTCTTCCAGTCGGGTGATGCGATGGCACAGCACACAGCCGGTGCCCTCTTCCACCACGGGCTCGCCCGCCCGGTGGGCCTCGATGAGGGAGGCGCCGCCCTGCTCCAGCATGTGGGAACCCTTGGGCAAGTCGGTCTGGCCGCTCAACACCTGCTGGGGCATGTGGCAGCCCTGGCACCACTGGCCGAAGGCCTCGCCCTCGGTCTGGCGGGCCAGGGCCTGCACCGCCTTGTAGTAGGGGTGGGAGTTGCCCATCAGGCGGTGGTTGCTGTCGCTCCAGTCCGCGAAGGCTTGGGCATGGCAGTTCTGGCAGGAGGCGGAGTTCAGCCACTCCTTGGGATGAGTGGTCGGCGCCTTGGCCGGATCCTGACGCGGGGCATCGAGGCGCAGCCAGTTGGCGAGATAGGGCAGGTTGCCATCTGCCGTCACGAAGGCATGCAGATCCTCCATCATGGCCTTCACCTCGGGCTGAGGATGGGCGGGATCCACGGTGTCGGCGCCATCCCGGCCGTCATGCCCCATGCCGCCCTGGGTCTGCTGGACCATGCGCAGGTATTCGCCAATAAAGTCTCCCGCCACCATGTTGGTCAGGTTGGCGTGGCCGTTGATGGCGTTATCTTTGCTCGCTTGGCGGTGTGCCTGCATCAGGAAGCGGTTGGTGAAGTTGAAACCGTCGAGGTGGCAGGAGTTGCAGCTCATCCAGTTGTCCCCCGCCATGGGGAAGCGGCCATTGGCGCTGGTGTTGCCGAGGGTATTGCCGAGATGGAACAGCCGCTCGCCGCGCACCAGGGCGGCGGGGCGGGGATCTTGCTCCACCAGCCTGGCGAAGTGGGGGACGTCGACGGTGACCCGGGCGAAGGGGCCGCTGCCGCCGCTGGCGAGGCGGGTCAGATCCTGGCCCATGACGTTGTGCACCAGGATATGGTCGCCATCGATGAGCAGATCCCGCGGGTTCTGGCCAGGCAGGTGGCGCAGCAACTGGGTCGCCTTGGCGCCGCCCTGGAACTTCTTGCGGCGGTGGCGGTTGCTGTTCTGCTTGCCGCTGCGGGACAGATCGAACACCAGCAGATCCTCAGAGCCCGCCAGGGTCAGGTAGACCCGTTTGCCGTCGGCGGCGAAGCGGGCGGCGAAGGGGTTGGAGACGATCTGGCTGCGGTTGCCGACATTGGGCAGGTTGATCTGCAAGAACAGCTGCTTTCTTTCATCCACCCGCTCTTTCTCCTCATCGAGATCGATGATGGAGACCGCAGGGAAGACGGTGCTCTGGAACTGGAAGGGATGGTCGAAGCTCCACAGCACATGGGGCAACCAGGCCTCGCTGCCGTCGGGGGAGAGGGCGATGCCATCCAGCAGGCGCGGCAGTCCCTGGGAGTCGCTGGGGGTGGCGCTGTGGGTCTCGGCCAGGGTGATCAGGCGGGGCCTGGCCAGGGTCGCGGCATCGAGCGGGTCTTTGAACTTGCCGAGATCGTAGATGGCCAGCTGGCCGGTCATGGCGTGAGTCAGCAGCAGGCGATCGTCATCGGTGAGCGCCAGCCCGCGCGGGGTTTCGGCGGTCGCCACATCCAGCCTGAGAGTGCCGTTCAGATCATAGGCTTGCAGCCGCGCGGCCTCGAACAGGCTGACCCAGAACCAGCCTCGCTTGGGGTCGAAGATGACGCCGTAGGGGCGATGGCCGGTGGGGATGGCCTTTTCAAGCTTAAGGTTGGCACCCAGCAGCAGCAGGCGGTCGCCACTGTAGTCGGTCACCAGCAGGGTGCCGTCGGGGGCTCTCGCCAGCTGGCGCAGATCCCCCCCAAAATGCGCCTCTTCGATGCGCTCGCCGCTGTCCCGTGCCAGCAGGGTGACGGAGCCGGCGCCCTGGTTGGCGGTGAGCAGGCGAGGGGAGCTGGCATCGTCGTAGGCAATCAGGGCGCTGCCCATCTGCTGGGCGTGGGCCAGCGGCATCCCGAGCAACACAAGACAGGCGAGCAGGCAAGACAACAGCGACTTCAACATGGGTCAGGGGCGCCACTTGAGCAGGGTCCAGCGCCAGGCATGACGCAAGACCAGGGGAGTTAACAGCAAGGCGCTGAGCCAGTGGGCCCAGCTGGCCAGTGTCCCGAGTCCGTCTCCCGGCGTGCCGTGCAGGATCAGCACCAGGCCGCTACCGAGGCACAGCAGCAGCAGGCCCTCGATGATCCGGCCCGTGGTGCGCAGGAACGGCTTGCGACTGTGGCGTAGCAGGTGACGGTGAGAGAGCCAGAAGGCGCCAAACAGCAGGGGGAACAGGGAGAGGGAGAGCATGACGTGGAGCAGCAGGTTCCAGCGCGCCAGCGACCAGACGGGGGTCAGCGGCTCCCACAACAGCAGGCCGGAGAAGAACATCAGATAGAGGGAGCCTTCGGCCGCCTGATGGTGATAGGCCAGCCACCGCCAAAAGTGTCGTGGTGAGAGAGAAAGGCTTGTCATACATGCTCCAACGCCCGGACATTCCGTCCGGGGGAGCAAGTTTACAATGGGGTAACCGCAATGAAAAGAGTTATCAATTCCGCCCCTGATGAATAAACCCTGAATGAAAACAAAGGCCGAGCTACTTGTGATCCGCCAGGCGTTCGGTGATCGCATAGATCAGCGCCGCGGTGGAGAAGGCGAGAAACACTATCACCGACCACTTCATCTCCACTTCGTTGCCCACCCCATCCTCCAGAAAGGCCTTGAGCACCTCGATCCCGGCGATGGTGACCAGGGAGTTGATGACGATGAGCTTCAGGGAGGCGAAGTTGATCTTGCTGAGCCAGTTGTTGCCGAGGGCCTCGCGCTGCTCCTGGGTCTGGATGAACTGCACATAGCCGCAGATGGCCACCAGGATCAGCATCTGGGCCACCAGCACGAAGTCCACCAGGGTCAGCACCCCGGTGATGAGATCCATGTAATGGATCTCGATGATGTCGCGGCACAAGACATAGAGCTGCATGGCAAATTTCACCATCAGCAGGGCGACGCAGACCAGGATGCAGACATAAAAAGGGAACATCATCAGCCGGCTGCCGTTGAGCATGAAGTTGAAGCGACGCATGGAAACTCCTGAACTGGGTGAGAAGGTGCTGATGATAGGCCTGAGTAGCCCGCCAAGGCAGTGTCATGGAACAAGCCTGAATTGAGAGGCGATATATTGCCGCTGTTTTCTTATCGGTTCATTTTGGGCGCAAGGTAGCAAATATCCTGGCCATCGTAGAAATCATTTCCGTTATTTTTAAGCAGATGTGATCCCCGCCGTAATTTCACTTGGCGACACCGGGTGGCCGAAAATGGCGCCCTATACTGTGGCAGGTCAAATATTTGCTGTCCGGTTTGCAACTATGGCAATCATTTGCTTAGCTTTTTTCAGCACGCAAGCCGTGCAAGAAAGCTTATATCCACTCACAGGATGTTGTCTGGATTGAGTTCGTTTCGTGCATCGTGCTCTCGTTTTGCCGTTGGATTGGACGCGCAGTCCGGCGTTCGACCTTACCTACCCAAGCTTCTTTGATAAGGAACATCATAATGTCGCTGAAATTCATCAGAAGCCCTATTTCGCTAGTGTTGGCCGGTTGTATGGTCACGGCATTTTCCGCCCAGGCGGATATTGTGATCGGTGTTGCAGGCCCCTTCACCGGGCCGAACGCCACCTATGGCGATCAGTACTGGCACGGCGCGACTCAGGCCGCGAATGACATCAACGCCGCCGGCGGGATCAATGGCGAAAAGATCAAGCTGGTGCAGGGGGATGACGCCTGTGAACCCAAACAGGCAGTTTCCGTGGCTAACCGCCTGGTTGACCAGGATAAAGTCAATGCGGTGGTGGGGCACTTCTGCTCATCTTCCACTATGCCAGCCTCCGAGGTGTATAACGATGCGGGGATCATCTCCATCACCCCGGGCTCGACCAACCCGCTGGTCACCGAGCGTGGCATGAGCGACATGTTCCGCATGTGCGGGCGTGATGATCAGCAAGGGCAGGTGGCCAGCGACTTCATCATCGACAAGCTCAAGGCCAAGCGAGTGGTGATCATTCACGATAAAGACACCTATGGGCAGGGGCTTGCCGATGCGACCAAGGCGGCGCTGGCCAAACGTGGCGTGAAGGATGTGATGTACGAGGGCTTGTCGCGCGGCGAGAAAGACTTCAATGCGCTGGTGACCAAGATAGGTGCGCAGAAGCCGGACGTGGTGTTCTTCGGCGGTTGTCACCCGGAGGGGGGACCGCTGGTACGCCAGATGCGTGAGCAGGGCGTGCAGGCCAAGTTCTTCTCGGGGGACTGCATCGTCAACGCCGAGATGGTCACGGCCGCCGGCGGCCCGCAGTACACCAATGGCATCTACATGACCTTCGGTCAGGATCCCCGTCTGATCCCGGACGGCAAGGCGGTCATCGAGCAATTCCGCGCCAACAAATTTGAGCCTGAAGGCTACACCCTCTACGCCTATGCGTCTGTGCAGACCATTGCCGCGGCATTCAAGGCGGCCGGTGGCACGGACTCCGCAAAGGCCAGCGCCTGGCTGAAAGCGAACAGCGTAGATACCGTGATGGGTAAGAAGTCCTGGGACAGCAAAGGCGACCTGAAAGTCTCCGATTACGTGGTCTACGAATGGGATGACAAGGGTTCATATAAAGAAGTCAAGTAACGGCATAGTGGAAAACGCTCAGCGCCGACGCGAGTCGGCGCTTTATAACCACCAGGCCTCAGTGGCCTATAACGAGAGCGTACTATGATGGATGTCTTTTTCCTGCAGCAGTTGATCAATGGATTAACGCTGGGTTCCGTCTACGGTCTGATTGCCATTGGCTACACCATGGTCTACGGCATCATCGGCATGATCAATTTCGCCCACGGCGAAGTCTATATGATATCGGCCTATCTCAGCGCCATCGGTCTGGCGCTATTGTCGTTCTTCGGGTTGCACTCTTTTCCGCTGCTTATCCTAGGTACCCTAGTGTTCACCATAGTGGTGACGGGGGTATATGGCTGGACAATCGAGCGCATCGCTTATAAACCACTGCGCAACTCCACCCGTCTGGCGCCGCTTATTTCCGCCATTGGCATGTCGTTAATACTGCAAAACTACGCGCAGATCAGCCAGGGACCACGCCAGCAAGGGGTGCCTACCTTGCTGGACGGGGTATTTCGTCTTCATCTTGGCGACGGCTTTATCCAGATAACCTACACCAAGGTGTTTATCTTGATCGCCTCCTTTGCGGGCATGCTGTTGCTCACCTGGATAATCAGTAATACCAGGTTGGGACGCATGTGCCGAGCGGTGCAGCAGGATCGAAAAATGGCCTCGATCATTGGCATCAATACCGATCGCATCATCTCCCTGGTGTTTGTGATTGGGGCCGCCATGGCGGGGCTTGCCGGGGTCTTGATCACCTTCAACTACGGCACCTTCGATTTCTATGTCGGCTTCATCATCGGCATCAAGGCCTTCACCGCCGCCGTGCTGGGGGGCATTGGCTCCTTGCCCGGCGCCATGCTGGGGGGGCTCATCCTCGGCATTGCCGAGGCGCAATTCTCGGGGATGGTGAATTCCGATTACAAGGATGTGTTCTCGTTCGGGCTGCTGGTGATGATCCTCATCTTTCGTCCCCAGGGGCTGCTCGGCCGCCCCATCATTGCCAAAGTGTGAGGGCGTAACAGATGACATCACAGACGAGATTGCAGGACGGTTTCTCCCTCAAGCGCTGCCTGCTGGATGCGATTTTCGCCGGGTTGGTGGCGCTGATCATCTTCGGCCCCATCGTCGGCGTGGTGCTGGATGGCTACAGCTTCAATTTCGCCGGGCAGCGGCTGGCGTGGATCATCCTGGCCGTCATGGCCGGCCGTTTCCTGATGAGCGCCTTCTTGACCACGGCCGCAGGCGTTCGCCTGCTCGCCTGTTTTGAGACGGACAACTCGGGGGTCTATGTACGGGATCCGGACTACAAGAATCCCCTGCGCTGGATCATTCCGCTGGTGCTCGCGCTGGCTATCTGTTTCCCCTTCGTAGCCACCAAATATGTGCTGACCGTGGCGATCCTCGGCCTGATCTATGTGCTGCTGGGGTTGGGGTTGAACATCGTCGTTGGCCTGGCAGGCTTGCTGGATCTGGGATACGTCGCCTTCTATGCCATCGGGGCCTATGGCCTTGCGCTTGGCTATCAATATCTTGGGCTTGGATTCTGGTCGATGTTGCCGCTGGTGGCGCTGATCTCTGCGGCGGCCGGGGCCTTGCTGGGTTTTCCGGTGTTGCGCATGCATGGGGATTACCTGGCGATTGTGACGCTCGGCTTCGGGGAGATCATTCGCCTGATCCTGAACAACTGGCTGGCGTTTACCGGTGGCCCCAACGGGATTTCTGCCCCGCCGCCAACGCTGTTTGGTCTGGAGTTCGGGCGGCGGGCGAAGGAGCAGGGCGGCGTGCCCTTCCACGAGTTCTTCAACCTGAGCTATAACCCCAACCTGAAATTCATCTTCATCTACACCATCCTGGTGCTGGTGGTGGTGTGGGTGCTCTATGTCAAACATCGCCTGACCCGAATGCCGATTGGGCGCGCCTGGGAGGCGCTGCGTGAGGATGAAGTCGCCTGCCGCTCCATGGGGCTGAATCATGTGCTGGTCAAACTCTCCGCCTTCACGCTGGGGGCTGCTACCGCAGGGATTGCCGGGGTGTTTTTTGCCACCTATCAGGGCTTCGTCAACCCGACCTCATTCACCTTCTTCGAGTCGGCCCTGATCCTCGCCATCGTGGTGCTGGGGGGGATGGGGTCGACGATTGGCGTCGTGCTGGCGGCCTTTGTGCTGACGGTCACGCCTGAGCTGCTGCGCGGCTTCGCCGAATACCGGGTGCTGCTGTTTGGCATGTTGATGGTGGTGATGATGATCTGGCGCCCCCGCGGCCTCATTCGCATTAATCGCAGCGGCTTTGCGGTGCGAAAAGGAGTGGCGCCATGACAGAGAGAACCCTTGACGACATGATCCTGAGCGTTGAGCACCTGATGATCTCCTTCGGTGGCATCAAGGCGCTCAACGATGTGAGCCTAGAGGTGCGACGGGGCTCCATCACCGCACTCATAGGCCCTAACGGCGCAGGCAAGACCACTGTGTTCAACTGCCTGACCGGCTTCTACCGGGCATCAGGCGGTCATATTTTCTTCAACGCACGCGATAAGACGACCAATGTGATCCAGATCCTCGGCCAGAAACTCCAGCCGGGTGACTGGATCAACCCGGCCCAGCTCGGCCAGCGCCTCTTCTACAAGATGTTTGGCGGCACCCATCTGGTGAACCGGGCAGGGCTGGCGCGCACCTTCCAGAATATCCGTCTGTTCCGTGAGATGTCGGTGGTGGAAAACCTGCTGGTCGCCCAACACATGCAGGTCAACCGCAACTTGCTGGCCGGCGTGCTCAACACCCCGGCATACCGGCGTGCAGAGAGCCGTGCCCTGGATCGCGCGTTTTACTGGCTTGAGGTGGTGGACCTGGTGGATTGCGCCAACCGGTTGGCGGGGGAGATGTCTTATGGGCAGCAACGCCGGCTGGAAATCGCCCGTGCCATGTGCACGGCCCCGGAAATGCTCTGCCTCGATGAACCCGCCGCCGGGCTCAACCCGGTGGAGACGCGCACCCTCAGCAAGATCATCCGGTTTCTGCGCGACCAACACGGCATCACAGTGCTGCTGATCGAGCATGACATGGGCATGGTGATGGAGATCTCTGACCACATCATAGTGCTGGATCACGGCGACGTGATCGCAGAGGGCAAGCCTGAGCACATTCAGCATGATGACAAGGTGATTGCCGCCTATCTGGGCACCGACGAAGACGAGGCCTGCGCATGAGTGAGGCAATGCTGGAGTTTCGTAACGTCGACGTTTTTTATGGTGCCATTCAGGCGCTGAAACAGGTCAACCTGCAGGTGCATCAGGGGGAAACCGTGGCGCTGATCGGCGCCAATGGTGCCGGCAAGTCCACTCTCTTGATGTCGATTTTTGGTCAGCCGCGTATTCGCAGCGGGCAGATCCTGTTTCGCGGCGAGGACATCAGCCATCAATCGACACACTTCGTTGCCTCGGCGGGCATAGCGCAAGCGCCAGAAGGACGGCGGATCTTCCCCGACATGACGGTCGAAGAGAACCTGCTGATGGGCACCATACCGATAGGCGATCGCTATGCGGCTCAGGATCTGCAAACCATGTTCGAGCTGTTCCCGCGGTTGAAAGAGCGTCGTAAACAACGGGCGATGACGATGTCCGGTGGGGAGCAGCAGATGCTGGCCATCGCCAGGGCACTGATGAGCCGCCCCAAGCTGCTGTTGCTGGATGAACCGAGCCTGGGGCTGGCCCCCATAGTGGTGAAGCAGATCCTCCAGACGCTGCGCGAGCTGGCGCAAAGCGGCATGACGATCTTTCTGGTCGAGCAGAACGCCTACCATGCGCTGAAACTGTCCGACCGTGGCTATGTGATGGTGAACGGGCAGATCCGGTTAAGCGGCAGTGGTGAGGAGTTGCTGGGCAATCAGGATGTGCGCAAGGCCTATCTGGGCGGCGCAGAATAGCGAGAGCCCGCTTGGTTTCCTAAGCGGGCTCTCGAGGCTCCCTCGACAGAGTCTGAATGCCAGTAGAGGTGCTCAGATCCGTTGGGGGTTAATCCCCCCGTTGTTCTGGTGGAGTCTTATATCGCTGTAATACCCATCAAATACTCGGCTATCGACTGTTGGGCATCCCCCATATTCTGGTATCCCGTCGCCGGCACCCACTCACTTTTCAGGCTGTGAAACAGCCTATCCATCGGCGTATTGCCCCAACAATTTCCTCACCGACTCATGCTCTGCTCTATCCGATATCGCCACACCTACCTCTAATCAGGTGGCACATATTCACTGTGCCACTACAGGGATAGTCCCTGGTTTGGTCAACAAGATCTATGCATGTGCATAAGAAAATCTTCGCATAAAAATGCAGGCTGAGACTCTTGAGTTGCTCTGCTGTGGTTAAAAACAGAGCAGTCTTGCCATCCAATCCCTCATTTTATAGCGCTAAAAATATTTCGTGCTGCTTCAGGTCCTGTATACGATAACCAGTTCGGTTTGTTCTTATGATTGCGTGCGTTGGTGGCTGGCTTGGGCTGTTCGTTCAACCACGACATCTTGCGGAGCACCATCTCCAAACCAACCGGCGATTTTTGAGATCAGTAAATTGCTGGGGAAATTAGGGCAAGCTCGCCTCGATGAGCCTATCTATGCCGTATCGGATCTTAATGTGAGGATGGCTATGCCGCTTTATCGCACAACGTTACGCCATCGCTATGCCCGGCAGTGGGGAGCCTTGCTGGCTGGCATGTTGCCCATAGTGTTGGGATTACCCATCATTTCATGGCAAACCGCCTCCGAGATGAGAAAGGATGCCGAGGGGCGCTTGCTGCATGCCCAGCACATGTTTGATCGCACACTGGACCATGCCAGGCAGGCGACCTCTGCTGTCATCGGCACTGTGGGTAAGCCCTGTCTGGAGGCAGTGCAAGGGTTGAGGGAGCAGGTGGCGACAGTGCCGGATGTGCGCAGTGTCAGCCTGGCCAAGGGGGATACCATTTACTGTACCTCCCTCCATGGCCCCATTCAGGCACACACCAAACTCGACGACTATACGGATGGCCGGCTCGATCTTATGAAGGGGAACGAGGTGACGCCGAATCGACCACTCATCGTCTATCGGCAGGTCTCGGGAGGCTACAGCGCGATGGCGGGGGTCGATGGCTACTATCTACTTAACATCCTCGACATGTTGAGGCGCAACACTCCCTTGGGCCTGGTGGTTGGCCAGCAGATGTTGTTGCCGGATGGCCGGCTCACCGAGCAGCTCTTCTCCCCGGGTACAGAGGGCTATTTGGAGCAGGCATCAGAAAAGTACCCATACCGGGTCGTCACCATGCTTCCCATCGAAGTGTATGGCGCCCATCTCTGGGCTTACTCCAAGGTCAGCCTCATCCTCTTCCCCTTGCTGGGACTGCTGTTCGGATTTTGGGTATTCCGGCTGATGGGGCGATCTGCTTCGCCCACGCAAGAGCTGCGACGGGCCCTGGATCAGCGTGAGTTCATTCCCTACATACAGCCCGTGGTGACCGGCGACGACACTGGCAATCTCTACTGGAGCGGCTGCGAGGTGCTGATGCGCTGGCAACACCCCCTGCAGGGCTTGATCCCGCCGGATCGCTTTATCCCTCTGGCGGAAGACAGTGGTCTCATCATCCCCATGACTAGCGAGATGATGACACAGGTGCGAGATCACTTTGCTCCTCATGTTCACCGTCTGCCCAAGGGCTTTCACTTCGGTGTCAACATCAGTGCCAGCCAGTGCAAGGACTTGAGTCTGGTGGAGATTTGCCGCGATTTCATCGATGCCTTCCGGGACAATCCCATCCAGCTGGTGTTAGAGCTGACCGAGCGGGAACTGCTCGTGGCGAACGAGGTGACTGACCGGTTGTTTGCCGAGTTGCGCGTGCTGGGTGTTTTGATTGCCATCGACGATTTTGGCACCGGCCACTCTACCCTGACCTATCTGCAGAAGTTCCATGTCGATTTCCTCAAGATCGACAAGAGCTTCGTCGGGATGATCGGTTCGGATGCGCTCTCCAGCCACATCGTCGAGAACGTCATCGATCTGGCGAGCCGGCTCGGCCTGAAACTGGTGGCAGAAGGGATAGAGACCGAGCTTCAATCAGATTATCTGAGGGCGCGCCAAGTGACCTTCCTGCAAGGCTATTTCTATGGCCGACCCATGCCGATGTCAGAGTTTACCAGGCAGATGTCCCTGTGATCTTTTCGCAAGATGACGGGCCCATGATACCTCCAATAGTTGCCTCATTTTAAGGTGTCCAGGGAACTGGGGGCGCTTCAGTTTGCGCTCTACCCATGATCAGCATTCACATCACAGTGATGCCAGTAGATGTGTGGGTCAAACGTCATCAGGTGGCGTTCCGTCTCCGATGTAATCGTCGTTATGAGTTCAAGAAGATACCAAGTGGATTGGAGTAAACAACAATGTGAACTCGACTATGGCATGCCGCCTTTTAACGTTGGCAGAGGGTCATGGATAGTCGGGTCTACTATTGATTTTCTCCGCACTGGTAGTTAGAGGAAAACGCAGTTGTCAACAAAGAAAACAAGTAAATTCAAATTCATAAAAATGTATCTTGTGCTGTTGGCCTTGCCAATGGTGTGTGGGTTTGTGGGCTTGCTGATCGTTGCCAATCAAGCCCATCGCAACATGACGCTCGACAAAATACGAATTTTGAATCATAGCCTGGCATTGATGCATACCGATTACTTTCAGCAACTTGAGCGCTTGGTGAACGTCACCGTATTGGGAGATAGTCGGTTCAGGTTGAGTTCCACCGAGGATAGTGTCAATTATTACCGCAGTCTTTGGAATGACCAGGCTCATCTAAACCCGCTTTCTGAATCAGTTTTTTATGCTGATTCTCATGGTATGTGGTTTACCAACGACAAGGAGCGGGATAGGGCAGCACAGAATAAAATAGACGAAGGTTTGATACTGACAGACAGGGCATGGTATCAGGGAGCGTTGAGGCGTCCGGGTCAATTCTATTGGTCGCCCATCTACCTTGATATTGCGACTGATCAACCCTCTCTCACCGGGTCTTATCTTCTGCCAAATCGGGACAGCGATGGCAATCGGGATAGGGTCGTTGCGGTCGATGCCAACCTGGCTGTTTGGTCTCAGCGAATTGCCAATATGCTGACAGCTGATAATGGGCTACGCCATCTGCTGTTGGATAAACAGACAGGCCTGATCTGGATGCATTCCAACCTTGGCAGGGTGGGAACCGTCTTCTCGGGGGAATGGAAAGATAAATTGGTTGGGCAGTCAGGGACATTTTTTGATGCAACGGCCGGAGAGTTTGTGGCCTATGAGGCGCTTATCGATAAACCTGAACTGGTGGCCGTCACTGTTCAACCTTGGCGTCAAAGTTTCGTTGATCTGAATCTTGCCTTACTCATACTTGTGCCGCTGCTGACCGTGAGTCTCTTTTATGTAATAGCAAAATTATTTCAATTGAAGCTTATCTATATCATGGAGTATCTGGTGCGTCAGGTACGTCAGCTGCGTGATGATCCGGGTGCCAAAGTGCAAGATATGGGTGCCGGTATGGCGGAATTCAAAGAACTGGAATCCGAATTATCCCAGACCTTCACCCACATCAGTGACACCCATCAAAAGAGTGTGAGCGATGCGCTTACGGGATTATATAATCGTCATTATTTCAATGAATTGCTAATTAAATTTCAGACGAATAACACCCCCTTTGTGATGGCATTGATCGATCTCGATAACTTCAAGAACATCAACGATAGCTACGGGCACTGGGTTGGTGATGCGGTATTAAATCGTGTTGCCACCCTTGGCCAGGTCATGTTGGGGGAGACATCCACCCTCTGTCGCTATGGTGGTGAAGAGCTGGTCGCTATCTTCGAACAATGCTCGCTGGAAGATGCGGAGGCCTTGATAGAATCCTGGCGGATTGAGACGGCTGCCCTCAAGTGGCGGGAGCCCGGGTTAGCAGTGACCTTCAGTGGTGGTATCGCGAACTGGACGGTTGGTCAACCAGCATCTGATCTGCTGATTGTGGTCGATGAGGCGCTCTACCACGCCAAGCGCACGGGCAAGAACCGCCTTTGTCGCGGCAATAAGTCATGATGCTCATGGCATATCGCCTCTTGACGTTGGTTAAGGGTCGTGGGCACTCAGGATGGGATAAGATGTGCCTGGTTGATCAATGCCGAGGCAAAGGGCGGCCAGCACTCAGGCCGCTTCTCTTTTCTTAATGACCACTACATTGACCCTTGCACCAACCCCTGGGGTATGTTCCTTGGCCTAAGGCTTGGCAGTCCCGATCTTGGCGTCGATTAGCGTGTCCTTCGCCATTTCCTCGGCTCCCTAGTACCACGAATAAAGGCACCAAGTTTTTCCAATAGAACTAGTCATGGCACCAGTTGGTTGGGGCTCATGAGAGCCAGTTAGTCTGATTTAGACAACAAAAAACCCGTAAAGCCTTAGGCTCTACGGGTTTCTGGTCTTCTGTGTTCCAACTCGGAACCGAATATGGCTCCCTCGACAGGACTTGAACCTGTGACATACGGATTAACAGTCCGCCGTTCTACCGACTGAACTACGAGGGAAAAGTGGCTCCTCCTACTGGACTTGAACCAGTGACATACGGATTAACAGTCCGCCGTTCTACCGACTGAACTAAGGAGGAATTGCCTGTCTCGTCGAGACGGTGCGGATATTAATAGCCTGCCGGCCGGGTGTCAACCCGTTAACCCGTGCAAAAAATGGGTTTTCGCCCCGTTTGCCCAAAACTTGGACGTTGTGGACTATTTTCAGCACAATCAGCAGCTTGAGATGGGCCAGCCCGGCGTTTTCAGATCCGTTGCTCATGGCCCGTCTGCGCCGTCCTGGCCGGCGACGTTGGGGATATGGCGAAGGGATCGGCAGCTGCCCATGAGGTGTGCCGAACGGGCAAACAAGCAGTCCCTGAACAGACTCTTCAGGGGGAGGGCTGATGTTCACGGGATCGGTGCCGAGCCGTCGCCAAGGCTCAGGCCAAGTAGGGGAAAAGGGCGGCTAATGGCGGGAAAAGTAGGCGATATGCGGTCAATCAAGGGTCATCTCGCCTGGTAATGCCCATTTATTGATCCCGGCCATCGAAATATCTTGCCGGCTCGGGTAAGGTTGCTCTCGATACCATCGCCGTGTCGACAGCTCTGCCGGCCCTTGATGATGATCGGGTGCCGGTTCACTCCGGCCTTTGTCTCCTCCTTCTGGTATTACCCTATACATGCACAATCAAGCTTCCTTACAAGGCGTGAAGCTGGCTATCGCATTGCGCCAATCCTGTCTCGACGAACCCTATAGCGTGGCACGTTTCGGCCGCGACCTCATCGCCGGCATCACGGTCGGCATCATCGCCATCCCGCTGGCCATGGCGCTGGCCATCGCCAGCGGCGTCCCGCCCCAGCATGGCCTCTACACCGCCATCGTCGCCGGCATAGTGATTGCCGTGACGGGGGGATCGCGTTTCTCCATCTCGGGGCCGACCGCCGCCTTCGTGGTGATCCTCTATCCGGTGGCCCAGCAATTCGGGGTGAGCGGCCTGCTGATGGCAACCCTCATCTCGGGCTTCTTCCTGGTGGCCATGGGGATGGCGCGGCTCGGCCGCCTGATCGAGTACATCCCGCCCTCGGTCACCCTGGGCTTCACCGGCGGCATCGCCATCGTGATAGCCACCTTGCAGATCAAGGACTTCTTCGGCCTCACCGTGGCCGAGATGCCGGAAACCTACGTTGGCAAGGTCGAGGCGCTGGCCCTGGCCCTGCCAAGCTGGCAGTGGGGAGATACCCTGGTGGGGGTGGCTACCCTGGCCGTGCTGCTGCTCTGGCCCAGACTGCGGCTGCCGGTGCCAGGCCATCTGCCGGCCGTGTTGGTAGGGGTCGGGCTCGGAGTGGGCCTGCACAGTGTGGGCGTGGACGTGGCCACCATCGGCAGCAAGTTCAGCTACACCCTGGCCGATGGCACCCAGGGCATGGGGATCCCGCCCATAGCGCCGACCCTGATGATGCCCTGGTCCCTGCCCGGGCCGGACGGTGCGCCCGTGGTCTGGGATCTGGCGGCCATTCAGCGGCTGCTGCCTGCCGCCTTCTCCATGGCCATGCTGGGCGCCATCGAATCCCTGCTCTGCGCCGTGGTGCTGGATGGTATGACGGGGCGCAAGCACAGCTCCAACGGTGAGCTGGTGGGGCAGGGGCTGGGCAATATCCTGGCCCCCTTCTTCGGTGGCATCACGGCGACGGCCGCCATTGCGCGCTCCGCCGCCAACGTGCGCGCCGGGGCTACCTCTCCCATCTCCGGCATTGTGCACGCGCTGGTGGTGCTGGCCGCCATCCTGGTGTTGGCGCCCTGGCTCTCCTGGTTGCCGCTCTCCGCCATGGCCGCGCTGCTGCTGCTGGTGGCCTGGAACATGAGTGAGGCACACAAGGTGGTGGATCTGATCCGCCGGGCGCCGCGCTCGGACGTGCTGGTGCTGCTGGTCTGTCTGTCTCTCACCGTCATCTTCGACATGGTCATCGCCATCACCTTCGGGGTGATCCTGGCGTCCCTGCTGTTTATGCGCGAGATCGCCAAGATGACCAGGCTGCACAACCTGGCCGAGCACAAGCGTTATGCCAGCGAGGTGCCGGCGCAGACCCTGATCTACAAGATCAACGGCCCCCTGTTCTTTGCGGCGGCGGAGCGGGTCTTCGACGAGTTGCTGGCCCAGGTCAAGGATCACAAGGCGTTGATCCTGCAGATGGAGGCCGTCTCCATTCTCGACGCGGGGGGCTTGTCGGCCTTCCAGCAGTTCGCGAGGCGGATGGCCAAGGCAGGCGTGCCGCTGAAGGTGGCCGAGTTGCAGTTCCAGCCCCTCAAGACCCTGGCCCGGGCCAAGGTGCGTCCCGTCCCGGGTGAGCTGGAGTTCTACGGCTCGCTGGAGGAGGCCATCAGAGGAGAACACTTGCACGAAGTGTCTGAAAATTGACTGAAAGGGATAGGGAATGGCATCTTTTTGGTCAGTTGGTTCGGTAATTGAGCAATTGATTGCAAAAAGTAAAAAATGAGATTGACCGGTCTGCACCTATCCCTTATCTTACGCCCCGTTCCAGCGCAACAGCGACGAGAACGGCGTGGTGATTGGACACGTTAAACCGCAGTCGAAAATTTGGTGAGGTGTCCGAGTGGCTGAAGGAGCACGCCTGGAAAGTGTGTATACGGCAACGTATCGAGGGTTCGAATCCCTCCCTCACCGCCAAATAAAGTAAAAGGGCCTGTCGAAAGACAGGCCCTTTTACTTTATCCGGTGACGGGCGGCTCGGCCCCTGGTTTGACAAGCGGGCAGGATAGCCCGCTTGGACAGCCGCAGGCTGCCCGCAGGGCGAGCGCCAGGGATGGTGCGAGTCAATCCCGACCCACCGCCAAATAGCAAAACCCGACCTCATGGTCGGGTTTTTTGCTTTCTGGGCTTCCGTTTCACTGTGCTCAACAGTGGGCGGATAAAGATCCTTGCAGGTTCGAGCACAGCAGCCGCTGTAACGACCGGCCACAGGCCGCCCCGAACCACCTCGTGGCAAATCATCCCTGCCAAATAGCAAAACCCCGCCTGTGAAAGCGGGGTTTTTGTTTTTTAGCCCAATCGGATGACGCTTCACTTCATCGAGCCGTCTCGCAGAGGGCGCTGCTCGCCTGCTCTGATCACCCCCAACCTCATTATCTGCCTGCCGACTCTTCGAGCCCGGCAGAGGCTTCTGTGCGCCGCATTCCAGCCGGGGCCATCAGAAGATCACCCCGACGAGCCGATCGAGCAGCACGTCGAAGGGGAACAGGGTGAGCAGCAGGGGCAGGAAGGGCACCACGGCGGCGAGGATCAGCTGCAGGAACATGTCCCGGCTAAAGGGCATGGGCCTGACCTCCTTGATGACGGCATAGGCATTGGCCAGATCGGCGAGGGACTGGATGTCGGCGGCGCCGAGCAGGGATTCACCGTCTCTGTCGGCCGTGCGCAGCCAGCGCCGCTCGAAACTGCGGCTGTATTCCGCCGCGAGGGCACCGTACTCGCGCAGCCCCTGGCGCTTGGCCGCCATGATACGGGGAGCGAAGACGCTCAGCGGCGCCAGCACGAGCAGCAAGCCGAAGCCGGCCAACAGGATGATTTCTGGTTTGTAGGCGGTCAGCACGGCGGCGTCATAGAAGATCCGGTTGGCGATGAAGCCGGCCAGTTGGGCGCCAAATGCGGTCAACAGTGGTGCATAGGCATAGGCCGATGCCCCCAGAAAACCGAGACCACAGTTGCGATCGGGGTGGGTCGGGATCAGGTCGAGCCGGATCCTGGAGACCTGCCAGAGGAACCGGGTCCAGATGAGGATTCGATAGAACCAGCGCAGGATCAGAAACTGGATGAGGGGATTGCTCACCCAGAAGAACCAGAAACCGGGCAGGGTCAGGGCCACGTTCCCCTCATGTATGGTGGCGTACCAGGTCGAGGATTGCAGGACGAAGGTGTGGATCCGGATGAAGTACCCCATCGAGAAGACAAACAGGATGAGCCCGACCTCCACGGGGATCGAATTGCGCCAGCGCATGGCGCCCTGAATGGCGTCGTGAAAACGCGGCAAGGAGAGGGGCGAGATCAGCCCCCGCTCGATGAACTGGCGGACGATCAGCCGGATCCGCTGATGGACAATCAATTCGGCGTAGACCAGCAGCGAGACGCAGATCAGGAAGCGGACATGGGTCTCTATATCCAGCAGAAAGGGCACAGCGACCCCTTGCAACAGCGTGCCTTCCCACCCGCACAGCAACAGCAGGGGCAGCCAGCAGAGCCCGCTCAGGATCAGGATCCGTCGCCTGATATGGGCATTGATGTCGCCGAGATGAGCCCGGTTCCACAGCTGATAGAGGGGACCGCCCAGGATCAGGGAAAAGTCGTAAGGATCGGACAGGGGTTGGCCATGGGGATCGGGCGGGGTGACGGGCCTGTGGTGCGACATGATGAAACCACCTTGATGTGCAATGTAGCAGGGACTTGGTCGCCTCATCGCCGGTGATGAGGCCCCGGTGGGTAGTGAGTGCTGTTTTAGGGTGGAACAATGGCGACCTTTGAACGAGGCACCGCCAGAGTCCGGGTGAGAGAGCCTGGATGGGCAGGGATGGGGAGAGGGTAATCTCTGCCGCTACTGTCGGATGCCATCGCCACACACCTGCTCAAGAGTCCATGGTTATAGGTATAGCGTTTGCGGTGGTCAGATGGAGCGCACAGCCATCAACAATTTATAGCCAGCCGGGATCCTGCTTCTGGTCACGGTCACGGTCACGGTCACAGTCGCTCGTGCCGATGGCGAGCCTGAGCCATGTCTGGAGGGCGACCTGCTATCGGCGTGACAGCCGCGCAGAAGGAGCTCGGTCTATGGGTTGTCGTTGGTGATAAGTTCTGTTCAAGGCAACATGTTGCTCTGATACTGGATTTAGATACTGCAGTTGCAACAAATGCTGGCGGTATATGCCAGGAAAGCAAGGTATTGCGGCATAAAGGCAGGGGAGGAAGGTAGGATTTTGTGTAACTATTTGTTTTAAAGGTAAAAAACTGATTGGCATGGTCGCTGCTAATCGTTAGGCCGAGTGTCATTACCGTTCAACCAATCAGGAGCATACTCATGCCAACTCCATGTTATATCAGCATCGAAGGTAAAACCCAGGGCAACATCACCGCCGGTGCCTTCACCTCCGACTCCGTCGGCAACATCTTCGTGCAAGGCCACGAAGACGAGATGCTGGTGCAAGAGTTCCAGCACGTCGTTACCGTGCCGACCGACCCGCAATCCGGTCAGCCGGCTGGTCAGCGTGTCCACAAGCCGTTCAAATTCACCGTCGCGCTGAACAAGGCCGTGCCGCTGATGTACAACTCCCTGGCCTCCGGCGAGATGCTGCCGAAAGTGACCCTGAAGTGGTATCGCACCTCGGTCGAAGGCAAGCAGGAGCACTTCTTCTCTACCGTGCTGACCGATTCCACCATCGTCGACATCGACTGCCAGATGCCCCACTGCCAGGATCCGGCGAAGTCTGACTTCACCCAGCTGATCCAGGTCTCCCTGGCCTACCGCAAGATCGACTGGGAACACACCGTTGCCGGTACCTCGGGTGCCGATGACTGGCGTGCCCCGATCGAGGCTTGATGCAATAAAGGAGCATCCATTTGGGTGCTCCTTTTTCTGTGTGTGGAGCACAAGGCCGCGTACCAAGAGCTCCTTCGCCTCGATAGCAACGCACCAATCCCTTTGCTGTTTATCGTCGACGCCATGCCGATGCTGCGTCTTTCTTCTGTTCGTTTGCCCGGTGAGCGAGCACAAGAAAGAACATGACGACGGATCCCATTGCACGCCTCCGGGCGTGCGGTAGCCATGGCGGTGAAAAAGTGACAGCCATGGCGGATCTCTCATCCACCTCAGGTTACCCGACAAGATTGCGGGGCCGGGCCGATAGCAGAGGCGTGCCGATGGCAGACAGCACAGGATTACAATTTACCGTCAAGGTGGGGGCCTTGCCCGAGACCACCTTCGTGGTGGCCGAGTTTGCACTGGAAGAGGCGCTGAACGGGCCCTTCCAGTTGCGACTGGAGCTGGCCAGCCCCCAGCCGGACATCGACTTTGGCGCCGTGCTGGACCAGCCCTGCGAGCTGCTGGTGTGGTACCAGGGCGAGCTGCAACGGCGGGTGTGCGGGGTGGTGAGCGACCTGGCGCAGGGGGACAGCGGCTTTCGGCGCACCCGCTACCAGCTCATGGTGCAGCCGGCGCTGTGGCGACTCTCCTTGCGCCAGAACTCCCGCATGTTCCAGGCGCAGAAGCCCGACGAAATCCTCTCCATCCTGCTGCAAGAGCACGGCATCACCGACTACGCCTTCGCGCTGAAGAATGAGCATGCCCAGCGGGAGTACTGCGTGCAGTACCGGGAGACGGACCTCGCGTTCGTCAACCGGCTGGCCGCCGAAGAGGGGTTGTTCTACTTCCACGAGTTCGAGCAGGGCAAGCACCGCATCGTCTTTGCCGATGACGCGGTGGCCCTGACTGCCGGTCCCGAGCTGTTCTTCAACCTGGGCAACCGCTCGCTGGAACAGGGCCCCTACGTGCGCCAGTTCCACTACCGGGAGGCGGTGCGCCCCTCGGACGTGGAGCTGAAAGACTACAGCTTCAAGACCCCGGCCTATGGGCTGTCTCACAAGAAGCTGGGGGCCGAGCTTGAGCACCAGCGCGATACCTACCAGCACTTCGACTACCCGGGCCGCTACAAGCTGGACCCGAGTGGCAAGGCCTTTACCCAGCACCGGCTGGATGCGCTGCGCAATGACGCGGTGACCGGCAGCGGCAAGTCCAACTGCGCGGCCCTGCTGCCGGGCCAGACGTTTTCGCTGACCGAACACCCGAACGGCGGCTTGAATACCGATTGGCAAGTGGTGCACATCAGCCACACCGGATTACAGCCCCAGGCGCTGGAGGAAGAGGGCGGCAGCGGCCCGACCGTCTACCACAACGAATTTGCGGTGGTGAAGGCGAGCACCAGCTGGCGCGCCCGCATCGGCAGCCCAGAGGCGCCTCACAAGCCGATGGTGGACGGCCCGCAAATCGCCACCGTGGTGGGGCCGGAGGGGGAGGAGATTTACTGCGACGAGCATGGCCGGGTGAAGCTGCAGTTCCCCTGGGACCGTTACGGTTCCAGTAACGACCAGAGCTCCTGCTGGGTGCGGGTGAGCCAGGGCTGGGCCGGTGGCCAGTACGGCATGCTGGCCATCCCACGCATCGGTCATGAGGTCATAGTGAGCTTTTTGGAAGGGGACCCGGACCAGCCCATAGTCACAGGCCGGACCTTCCACGCCACCAACCGACCCCCCTACGAGCTGCCGGCTAACAAGACCCGCACCGTGCTGCGCACCGAGACCCATCAGGGGGAGGGGTTCAACGAGCTGCGCTTCGAAGACCAGGCGGGACAGGAAGAGATTTACCTTCACGGCCAGAAAGACCTGAACGTACTCATAGAAAACGATGCCGCCTGGCACATCAAGCACGACCAGCACACCGACATTGACAATGAGCGGGTGACCCGCATCAAGGCCAATGACCACCTGACGGTGGAGGGGGAGAAGCGGGACCACATCAAGGCTGATTACTCGCTCACCGTGGATGCGTCTATGCATCAAAAACTCGGGCAGAGCTGGCTCACCCAGGCGGGGCAGGAAGTACACGTCAAGGCCGGTGCCAAGGTGGTGTTGGAGGCGGGCTCCGAGATCACCGTCAAGGTCGGCGGCTGCTTTATCAAGGTCGATGGCGGTGGCGTCACCCTGGTGGGGCCCACCATCAAGATGAACTCCGGCGGCAGTCCGGGTTCCGGCTCGGGTTGGGCGGGCAAGTCTCCCATCGATCCCCAGGGCGTTGCCGTGCCTCCCCCACCCAAGGTGCCGCTGAGCCCGGCTCAGCTCGCCACCATGAAGAGCGCAGCCCCCTTCTGTGAGGAGTGCGAGAAGTGTAAGGAGGGGGCTTGTGAGATCTGAGGTCATCTCGTTACCCGAGTGGGTCAGCACACACAGTTCATCTCCTCTATACGCAGTGCTGGCGGGTGCCAGCGATGCCACTCCTTTGCAGCACTACTACCAGCTGGATGGCCGTCATACCCCTCGTGGCCTCTATCTCGGTACTGCTTATGCAGACTGGCACTCGGTCATGCCCTATCTGGTCGCGCTGGATGAGGGCAGTACTTTTATCGAGTGGGCGGCCAGTACGCCGGCCCGTGATTGGGGATTTTTGCTGTCTACGGCGCAATCCGTCGACACTCTCTATGCCCATCTGCAGGGGCTGACACAGATCTGGCATCAAGGGGAGGCCGTGTTCTTCCGCTACTGGGATGGCGTTTACCTTGCTTCGATCATCGAGCAACTGGGAGATCGCTTTACCTCCCTCTTGCCTGAACTGAGTGAGCTCTGGGTCTGTGGCCGAGCCTTTCAATGGGGACCTTCCGAGCCTCTTTCACCACGTCCCTTTCCTTGGTGGAACCTGCCAGATCCACTAGTCGTTGCGCTGGCAAAACAGGATCCCGGCCCCCTCATCAATAACCTGATGCAGCAGTTGGCCGATCAGAATGGTCAGCTCTACTGGTCCTTTCCCGAAGCCAATTTACGACTCAAGGTTGCCCGCTTTGTCGCACGTAACCCCTTGAGTGATTCCGAATTATTCCCGGCGCTGGAAGCTGCGCTGTGCAAAGAGGTTCAAGCATGAATAATGCCGGCCAAGCCGTCTTCAACCAGGTACTTGCCGACTATCGCAATGCTTTGACTGAGTACCGCAAGGATGCCGAGAGTTTCTTTCTCGGTGACATGCTCAGCATGGACATGGAGCAGACCATCAAGGTCGGCGACAAGACGATCAAAGCCTCATCCAGCAGCAGTAAAGCCCAGTCGGTCGTGACCCAGTGTCCGCTCAGCGGCACCCTGCGTCTGGTCCATCTGTTCGAGTCGGTGCGCTTCATCCCCATCGGTAACACCCCATACAAGGTGGAGGCCGGCAAGATGGCCGGCAAGCGTTTCATGCCTGAGGACGTGGTGAAGGAGGGCAGTCTGGATGCCAAGGGGATTGCTGAGATAGGCAAGCTCACCCCAGGCAAGTCCTATCGGGTGACCTTCTATCCCAATGTGAAGAAGATCGATCTCGATGCGCTGTTCGCGTCCTATGCGCCGGTACAAAAAGACCTCGAGGCTTGGCTCACCCAAGAGTGGAACGGTGAACACAAGGCCGCCTGGAGTCGTTACAACGCGACCGGTGCTGGATTTGGCAGTCACTCCCTGGCGGCCGCCAGCGGCATTGGTAAAGCACTGGTTGGGGTATGGGATGATCTCAAGACCATCTACGAACTGCTGGCCGATCCGGTGGGCAATGCCAAGAAACTGGCCGAGTTCGGCGTCGATGCTGCCGCCATGGCCGAGGCGGGTGCCTCCCAGATGGAGGCGGCCATGCTGGTGTTGCAGGATGAGGCCCTGCTTTATCTCTATGCCTATGCCCTGGTGAGCTGGGTCAAGCTGCTGCCGCCGGATCAGCAGACCGAGTTTGGTGCTCAGGTGATCGCCTCTGTACTGATCGACGTCATCGTCGGTGTGGTGCTGACTGGTGGCGCTGGCCTTGCGGCCCGTTACGGAGCCAAGACCGTCTCGATGGCCAAGCACAGCGATCGGGTGATGCGCCTGGTGACCTCTCTGGTCACTCTCTCCAAGAAACACAATCTGGCCCAGCATGCCCAGACCGCCAAGAAGGTGCTGACGGCCGGTGTTGCCAAACTCAATCCGGCCAAGAAGGCCGACCTCAATCTGGTGGGGGATGGCAAGGCGTTGACTCAGGTCGAGCAGGCGACGGCCGCCAAGCGAAAATTCCAGTCCCATACCGAAGTCCAGCAGGTCAACAATACGCCGGATGCGTCCACGCCGGCCAAAACGCCATCCGGTCAATCCAGCCAACCGGAGGCACAGACCTGCAAGAACAATTGCCCTGTCTCCATGGTGACGGGGGAAGAGTTGTTGGCGCTGGAAGATGCGCTGTTGCCCGGCATGTTGCCCTTTACCTTTGGCCGCCTCTACCGAACGTCCGCTGTAGAGCAGGACTGCGGCATGGGGCCTGGCTGGAGCCACTCTTTGGCTCATCGGCTCGAGCGCCGCGGTGAGACCCTGATCTGGCGGGATAACGAGTCGCTAGCCATCGAGCTGCCGCTGCCGTCGGCCACCATGCCCATGATCACCAACCGGGTGTCGGAGGCGGCAGCCTACCTGGGGGATCAAACCGATGAGGTGATCCTGGCCAAGGCGGGATCTCCCTTCCTGCATTTCAGCTGGCAGGGAAATGAAGGGCGGTTGACGGCGATCTCTGATGTCTATGGCAATCGCCTGACGGTGTGCCCGGACGCCGAAGGCCGCCCCTGCTGGGTTGAACACGATGGTGGCCTGGCCCTGCGTCTCGTCTATCAACAGGCTCATCTCACCGCCATCGAGTTGCAGCGATTCGATGGTATCAACTGGCAGCCGCAGGCCACCCTTCAGCGCTATCACTACGATGACGCTGGCCATCTGGTGGCCGCCGAAAATGGGGCAGGAGAGAGGGAGCATTATCGTTATCGCAGCGATGGGGTGATCCTGGATCGTCGTCTCGCGGGTGGGGCCGGTTTCTTCTGGGAGTGGGAAGGTGAGGGGAGCCGCGCCCGCGCCATCCGTCACTGGAGCGATGTCGCCCGATTCGATGTCAGCTATGGCTGGGATGATGACAAGGGCGAAGTCACCGTCAACAACGCCGACGGCAGCCTGGAAGTCTATCAACATGACAGCAACGCCCGCCTAGTGCGTCAGCAGGATCCGGACGGTGCAGTCACCGAATTCGGTTACAACGACAAGGGCCAGAAGGTGCTGGCTCGCGATGCCCTGGGGGGCGAGACCCGGTATCAGTATGACGATGCGGGTTTGCTCTCCCTCGAGGTTGCCCCGGATGGCAACCAGACGGCCTACAGCTACTGGGATGGCCGTGTTCGCAAAGTCGTACAAGGGGATCGTGAGTGGCGTTTCGAGCGCAACCTGCAGGGCGATGTGGTTGCCAGAGTGGATCCCCTCGGTCGGCAGACCCGTTATGGCTACACGGCACAGGGCAAGCTCAGCTGGGTGGCGCAACCCGATGGCAGCCGTGTTGAACTGGTCTGGAATCGCCTTGGCCAACTGATCGAAGAGAAGGGGGGCGACGGCGGCATCACCCGTTGGCGCTACGATGAACGAGGTCGCCAGATCCTGGTGCGCGACCCGCGCGGGGCCATCACTCGTTATGAGTGGGATGCCGCCGATCGCTTGCAAGCCGTGTATCTGCCAGGTGGTGGCATCCGCCGTTTCGAATATAACGCCTACGGCAAGGTGACGGCCGAGTGGGACGCGCTGGGCCGCGAGATCCGCTACGAATATCATCCCGGCCTGCATCTGGTGAGCCGCCGCATCAACCCCGATGGCAGTGAGCTTAAGTATCGCTACGACAATGCCAAGCTCTTCTTGAGCGAGATTGAGAACGAGCATGGCGAACAGCACCGCATTCACTACTTCCCCAATGGCCTGGTCGCGCGGGAAACCGGCTTTGATGGCCGCACCACCGCTTATCGCTACGACCTCAATGGCCAGCTGAGCGAGAAGGTCGAGTTTGGCAAGCAGGAGACCGAGCTGGTCACCCGCTATGAGCGAGACCCCATGGGGCGGCTGCTTAAAAAAACCTTGCCCGATGGCCGTGAAATCCAGTTCAGCTATGACCAGTACGGTCAGTTGACCCAGGTGGATAATGGCGCCTGGCCACTCACCTTTGAATACGATACCGCAGGTAATCTGCTGGCCGAGCATCAGGGCTGGGCTTCCAGCTATTTCAAGCACGATGACATGGGGCGGCTGGCCCACTGGCAGTTGCCCGATGGCAACCAGCTTGCATACCACTACCTGCATGGCGAGCTAAGCGGGATTGATCTGAACGGCGCCGAGCTGACTCGCCACCAGAGGGTGGGCGGACTGGAGATGCGCCGCAGCCAAGGGGCGCTGACCCAACAATACGAATATGATGAGCAAGGGCGCCTAACTGCGCTGCGACTGCAACGGGGCAAACAGGTTGCTCGTGAGCGGCGCTACGGCTATGACAGCACCGGTAACCTGCTGCAGATCAATGACAGCGTGCAAGGGGAGCAGCGCTACCGCTACGACCCGCTGGACCGCTTGCTGGAGGTGCGTGGTGAGCTGACCGAACGCTTCCTGCACGATCCGGCGGGCAACCTGTTGAGCCAGACGCTGGGTGGCCAGTTCGACGGGGCGCGCACCCAGGGGAACCGGCTGCTGCTGAGCGGTGATCGCCACTTTGAGTACGACGAATTTGGCCGACTGGCCATCGAGCGCCGTGGCAAAGGCCAGTCACTGGTTACCCGTTATCACTATGACTGCCAGCATCAGCTAGTCAGGGCTGAACTGCCGGATGGCACCACGGCCCGTTATGACTACGACGCCTTTGGCCGCCGTATTCGCAAGACGGTGGGTAGAGCAAACGGCGAACTTGTCACCGAATTCTTGTGGCAGGCCAACAACCTGATTGCCGAAAGCAGTTATCAGCTTGGTGATGATAAACGTCGTACCGACGAACAGTATCGCAGCTTTATCTATGAACCGGGCAGCTTCAAGCCATTGGTGCAACTGGAAGGCGAAGGGACGGATACCGAGGTATTCCATTATCAACTTGACCACCTCGGTACCCCGTTGGCGCTGACCCGCGATAATGGGGCGACCGCCTGGCAGGTGCGCTATCGCGCCTATGGCAATGTGTGGCGGGAAGAGATTGCCGAGGTTGCCACTCCCTTGCGTTTTCAGGGGCAATATTTTGATGCCGAGACCGGCCTTCACTATAACCGTTACCGCTACTACCAACCTGAAACGGGTAGATTTATCACCCCCGACCCGATAGGCTTGGCCGGCGGGCTTAACAACTACCAGTACGCCCCCAACCCGACTGGCTGGGTGGATCCGTTGGGGTTGAAGAATGTAAAAGAAAATGGGCCGAATAATATTGATGGTAAAGCCAGCCCAAGCTTGCAAGGTGGGCCGGAAGAACCGCCGAGTGTTGGCCAAAGTAAACCCGATTTTTATGTTGGCCCAAGTGGCCCCGACTCGACTTTGCCGAGTACTGGGTATAGGTATGATAGGTATTTAAATGATGATGGCTCATTATATAAATACGGCCAAGATGCAATTAATACGGGAGAGGCTCGACTATCATATTTTGGTTTTGATAAATTAGATACAGGTGATCAGGTTACAGAGGCATTCCAGATCCGAGCACCAAAACATGTGACGATGAATGATCCAGATAAGTCATGGAGTGATGGACGATTACGTATCAAGTTTGATACTTTGCAATTATATGATGGCTCAGGTGTTCCAAGAGTGGAAGTGCCTAGAAGTCATGGGGGGAAAGGGCCTGATCTAGAACCATTCACTGAGGCTTATCCAGAGTATGGAAAGGGTGGTGCTAGACAATTAGTTCCTAACACGGATGAGTCTTTATATATAAAGGCTGATGCAATTGATATTTTACCAAAGGAATGATTATGACCGAAGGTGAATACTTTAGAGAACAATTAATAATTCTTATTGAAAATCATAAAGAGGATTTTTTTTATGACTATGAAAATCTGATTGAAATTCTCAAAGATAAGAATAGACGAATACCCATAAGGGGGATTTGGGAGAGTATGAAAGGGTATGACCAATCAAAGTACTCTGATGCTGAGAAAGAGCTACTTGATGAAGCTATGTATCGTTATGGTTAGACCAATATAAATATTGAGATTCTCACGATTTTTACTGAGAACAAGCGTTCGAGGCTGAGTCGTAAGAGAGAATTTTAACTCAATAGAGATAACTTGGGTTGGATTGTTTTTTAACCAGCGTAAGGCGAGCTGTACTATCGAGCAGTGGTTATGACTAGGGCCGTAGGCTCGATTAGTGCAGCGTAATCTGCGTTCGAGAAGCAATCTGTATAGGTCTGGTTATCGCCGGATACTGGATTGAACCTTTATTAATTCAGTTAGCCCTCTTTCAATATGTGGATGTGTAAAGGCCAGGATAACGCCATGTCCTGACTTTTCTATCTCTTTACTTCCATATCCCATACGGCAAGGTGACGGCCGAGTGGGACGAGCTTGGCTTCCAGCTATTTCAAGCATGATGCCATGGGTCGGCTGGCCCACTGGCAGTTGCCTGATGGCAACAAGTTGGCTTAACACTACCTGCATGGCGAGCTAAGCGGGATTGATCTGAACGGTGCCGAACTGACTCGCCACCAGATGGTTGGTGGATTGGAGATGCGCCGCAGCCAGGGGACGCTGACCCAGCAATACGAATATGACGAGCAGGGGCGTCTGACGGCGCTGCGACTGCAACGGGGCAAGCAGATCGCTCGTGAGTGGCGCTACGGCTATGACCGCACCGGCAATCTGCTGCAGATCAATGACAGCGTGCAAGGGGAGCAGCACTACAGCTACGACCCGCTGGATCGCTTGCTGGAGGTGCGCGGTGAGCTGACCGAACGCTTCCTGCACGATCCGGCGGGCAACCTGCTGAGCCAGACTCAGGGGGCTCAATTCGAGCCTGCGAGAACCCAGGGTAACCGGCTGCTGTTCAGTGGCGATCGCCACTTTGAATATGACGAATTTGGTCGTCTGGCCGTCGAACGACGCGGCAAGGGCCAATCATTGGTGACCCGCTATGAGTACGATTGTCAGCATCAGCTGATTGCGGTCGAGCTGCCTGATGGCAGCACAGCCCGCTACGACTACGATGCCTTTGGTCGCCGCATTCGCAAGACGCTCAATGGGCAGGAAGGGCAGGGCGCCGAGCTGGTGACCGAGTTCTTGTGGCAGGCCAACTATCTCATCGCCGAGAGCCGCAGCGACGGCATCTATCGCAGCTTTGTCTACGAGCCGGGCAGTTTCAAACCCCTAGTACAGCTGGAAGGAGAGGGGGATCAGGCCGAGGTTTATCACTACCAGCTGGATCACCTCGGCACCCCGCTGGCCCTGACCCACCATGATGGTCACACCGCCTGACAGGTGCGTTATCGCGCCTATGGCAATGTCTGGAAGCAGGAGCTGGCCGAGGTTGAGACCCCCCTGCGTTTCCAAGGCCAGTATTATGACGAAGAGACCGGGCTGCATTATAACCGTCACCGCTATTACCAGCCCGGCACGGGTAGATTTATTACCCCTGATCCAGTGGGATTATTAGGAGGTTTGAATTGCTATCGTTATGGTCTCAATCCTCTTCGTTGGGTCGATCCATTGGGTCTTACAGGGGTGGATGGTGTATGTCCAGATACTAATTCAGCGCTAAAGAAGCCAAATAATACGGCTAATGGAGTGAAACCTGATGATATACCCATGACTCAAAATAAATATGATGAAGTCATCAACTTGGAACGTGGTAATCGACCGGAAAATCCAAGTTCGTATCTGCCTGATGAATATGTTAGTGCTCATAGGAAGCTATTTGAAGACCAGGGCGGAGCTTTCTTTTCATTTGGTGATTGGTGGAGCAAGGAGTATAAGTCACTTCCCGCTAATAAATTCATTGGCTTGCAAAGTGAAATGGAAGATATTTTAAATAAGGCAAGTGCCATATCAGATAAAATGGATAGAATGCGCTATCTTGATAGAGCTCTTGCATTAGGTGTTGGTGATGATGTACATGTTTTAGCTAGGCTGGCTAAAAAAGATATATATTACATTCGCATTAAACCAGGCGACAGTCGTTTTCAATACAATATGCCGACAGGTAATGAAGGTGGTGCATATCCAAATCAGTGGGTACCAGGAGGGAAAACTAAAGGAGGAACACGAGAGTCTGTTCTGGTAGGTTCTGAAAATGTACATCATGGTGGTAGTATGGAAGAAATGGCAAACCTGTTTGGTTCTTGGGAGAAACTGTGATGTTGCAGGCTAGATATAGAGATAATGAACTTGTTGAAAAATTCATCGCGAACCCAGTTTCCTTTTTTAAAGGAGAGGGCCGGTTCCTTTATAGAGATCGAGATAGGGATATTCATCTATATGGGGCTTCAATGTCCCTGTTATTAGGGGAGTATGTGAATAAAAACTTGATATCTATGAGTGATTTTGTGAATGGTTTCTCAGTTTTTGTTTCTTCTTTAAATACTACTCGCCATGATCTTTATCATTTTCTGTGTAACATATTAGCATTCAATCGATGTATGTATGATGATGGAGAGATTGATCGTGACTTATTTATATCAGGTGGTCCTCTCTATACAGTATCTAAAAAGTATTTATCACGCATTGATGATGACTTTTCTCAGGAAGGTTTTTTTAATGACATTAACAATGGTTCCGAGCCTTGTTATGCTATAAATAGATTTTATCCTCAATCGGGTGGCTGTTTGTTATTAAAGCATAGGCTGAATGAGTTAGTTAGAGGAGGGTGAGCGTTATTACAACAAATATCTTTAAGTTCCTGGGAGGGTATACGGCTGGGGTATTGTGGTTTTTATTTATGAGTTTGTAATTTGCACTTATTAGATGTAAGAACAAGGGTTTATTTGTAACGTTTATATAAAACTCATTCTTTAATTTATCAGAGATATAAATGAATAAAAAAAGTATCTTGCTGGCAATTGCTACAAGCTGGCTTGCTGGTTGTGCCACTGCTCCTATGACAAAACAGGAGCTTCAGCAAGCTGCTCAACAAGGCCAGGGCAAGGCGCAATACGAGCTTGCCAATCGTCTGGCTGCCAAGCCCGATTATCCAGAGGCCATGCGTTGGATGAAGCAGGCCGCGGATCAAACCGGGCCTTTGGCGGCGGATGCCGATATTCGCGGTAAAGCGGCGCTGCAGGTGGGGAGCTGGTATCAGGCTGGTTTGGGTGAACCCAAGAACCCCAGGCTGGCCCATGACTGGTGGCAGCGTTCGGCCAAGTTGGGCAATCGGGACGCCAGCTATCAACTCGGAAAGGAGTGCCTGCGTCAGCACCAGGACAAGCTGGTAAGCGCGTGTCTCGACTGGTTCGAGCAGGCTGCCAAACGGGATCATGTCGGTGCTCAGTTGGTCCTGGGGGAGTGGTACGCCAGCCAGCCCGGTGCCGATGCAGATGCGGTTCAGTGGCTGGAAAAGGCCGCCGAGCAGGGCAATCGTGAGGCTCAGTATCAACTCGGACTGCGCTATGAGCAGGGGAAAGGGGTGAGCAAGCGTCTCGACCTCGCCCTGCGTTGGTACGAGAAGGCCGCGGCCCAGCAACAACCGGATGCTTTGTTGACCTTGGCTCGCCGGGCAAGTAAGGCCGAGGCATTCCCCCTTTATCAGCGTGCCGCCAATGCGGGATCGCCATCAGCCCAGCTGTGGTTGGGGCAAGCCTATCTCGTTGGCGAGGTAATACCACAGGATCTCGCACTCGGTCGTTACTGGCTGGAATTGGCAGCGAGTCATGGTTCCCATGAGGCCGAATATCAGTTGAGCCTGCAGCAGACGGACGCGGTTGCACGAGAGCATTGGCTGACACTGGCCGCGGCCGGGGGAGTGAGCCAGGCACAGCTCGAGTTGGCCAAGTTGCAGCAGGGCAGAGGAGAGCTGAAAGCGGCTCGTCAGACTGTCTCGCTGGCGGCGGCACAAGGGAACTGCGAGGCCCAATATGCCTATGGTGAGATATTGCGGCTGGGGCTCGGCGGTGAGGCGGATTATGGCGAGGCATTGAAGCAGTATCGATTGGCGGCGAATGCCAATCACCGACAGGCGCAGTATCGCATGGGCACCATGCGTGAGCAGGGTTGGGGAGCCCCTCGTAACAGGTTGCATGCCTATGCATGGTACTTGCTTGCCGCCACGGATGGAAATTCCGATGCGACCGCCGCCAGCCGTGAGCTGGAGAAAGGCATGACGGAACAGGAAAAAGGTGCCGGTCAAAAACTGGCCCAGCACTGGTTTACGACACTGACGAGCGCGCATCAGCCGGAGCAGTCGCAAGGCAGAATATAGGACCATGGCACTCAATCAGTGACGGCAAATAATCCTGTTTAATAAGTCAATATACTGACTCTATTTGGATGATGAGTTTCTTTTTTGAACAATTCATGAAGCCTTCATGACAGCTCTGTTATGGAGGCTTTTTTATGAAGCAGGAAATGATTTTCATTTGTGGAAAATGAGTGTCATGTATTAATACCAAATCTTAATTCAATGACCGAAATGCCATCTCATTTCATCTGGTAATGAACATTCAAAATCTTTATTAATAATGCTATCTGCAGATGTTTTTTAGTCTTGGGAATGATAGTAACCTATTGATTTAAATAGTTTTTAGTTTTATTTTTGATTGTAACCTCTATTTTTAATGATTTCAGTATTGACGTGGGGATATTTATAAATATACCATCTGCCGCAAATGGCTCCTGAGCCAAAATGACCTCTAACAAAGAGTAGAGGCATGATCTGGTTGTATAAGTAACAAGATGCATATTGCGTTTTTGATTATCAACGCTTCGGCTTTGTGTATGTCAAAAATGCATCGTCGGCTGATGTTTTTTAGCCTGGATCTATATTGATCCCGTCAACTGTCATTTCTTACAGTTGCTGGCAAAGACATTGGCTATAAGCTTTAGGGTCTTCATGGATCCTTAACTTGGTATTTAGAGCATGGGAAAAGGAATTGATGGCGCCACTGTTGCGCCCAAAGAGCGTATTAATATCAAATATGTACCGGCAACCGGTGGTCAGCAGGCGGAAATAGAGCTGCCGTTGACCATGATGGTAGTTGGCAACATGAAGGGACGTACGGAGGAGACCCCCATTGAGGAGCGTCAGACCGTGTCCATCGACAAGAATAATTTTTCTTCTGTCATGAAAGAATCTGCACTGGAGCTGAAGTTTTCCGTTCCCAATCGTCTGGAAGAAAACAGCCAGGACGAGCTGCCCGTGTCGATCAAGATCCAGTCTCTGGAAGACTTCACTCCCGACAGCGTTGCCCAGCAGGTTCCCGAGCTGCGCAAGCTGCTGGAACTGCGTGAGGCCCTGGTTGCCCTGAAAGGACCCTTGGGAAATATCCCGTCCTTCCGCAATCGTTTGCAGGATCTGTTGTCCAGTGACGAGGCTCGCGAGCAACTGCTCAAGGAGCTGGATTTGATTAAGCCTGCCGAGTGATCTGCAGATTAATTGACTGATTGATAAGGAAAAAATATGTCTCTGGTCGAAGAACAGGTTAAAGCGGGGGCGAGCGCGGCCCCTTCGTCCTTACTGGACGAAATCATGGCGCAGGCGCGTATCACCCCAGTCGATGAGGGTTACAGTGTCGCCAAACAGGGCGTCGCCGCCCTGATCGCCAACATTCTGGACAGCGGTACCACTTCAGATCCGGTCAACAAGGCGCTGGTGGACAGCATGATTGTCGAGCTCGACAAGAAGCTGAGCAAGCAGATGGACGTCATCCTGCACGCCAAAGAGGTGCAGGAGCTGGAATCTTCCTGGCGTTCGCTCAAGCTGCTGGTGGATCGCACCGATTTTCGTGAAAACATCAAGATCCAGGTGTTGCATGCGACCAAGGAAGAGCTGCTGGAAGATTTCGAGTTCTCCCCCGAGATCACCCAGTCCGGCCTCTACAAGCATGTCTACTCGACCGGCTACGGCCAGTTTGGTGGCCAGCCCATTGGTACCGTGATCGGTGACTATGCCTTCACCCACAGTTCTCCCGACATCAAGTTGATGCAATACGTCAGCGCAGTCGGTGCCATGGCACACGCCCCCTTCATCTCCTCCGTCGCCCCGGCTTTCTTTGGCGTGGACAGCTTCACCGATCTGCCGTCCATCAAGGATCTCAAGTCGGTCTTCGAAGGCCCGGCCTACACCAAATGGCGTTCGCTGCGTGAATCGGAAGATGCCCGCTATCTGGGGCTGACCGCACCGCGTTTCCTGGCCCGTCTGCCTTACGATCCGACCGAGAACCCCATCAAGGGCTTCAACTATCAGGAAGACATCAGCTCGGATCACGATCACTACCTCTGGGGCAACACCGCCTACCTGATGGGGACTTCCCTGACCGACAGCTTCGCCAAGTACCGTTGGTGCCCGAACATCATAGGTCCCCAGAGCGGTGGCGCCATCCAGGATCTGCCGGTGCATGTCTATGAGGCCATGGGCCAGCTGCAGGCGAAGATCCCGACCGAGGTGCTGATCACCGATCGTCGTGAATATGAGCTGTCGGAAGAGGGCTTCATCACCCTGACCATGCGCAAAGACAGCGACAATGCGGCCTTCTTCTCCGCCAACTCGGTGCAAAAGCCCAAGGTGTTCCCGAACACCAAGGAAGGCAAGGAAGCTGAAACCAACTACAAGCTGGGTACCCAGCTGCCCTACATGTTCATCATCAATCGCCTGGCCCACTACATCAAGGTGTTGCAGCGCGAGCAGATCGGCTCCTGGAAGGAGCGTCAGGATCTTGAGCGTGAACTGAACGGCTGGATCAAGCAGTACGTGGCCGATCAGGAAAACCCGCCGGCAGACGTGCGTAGCCGCCGCCCGCTGCGTGCCGCCCAGATCAAGGTGCTGGACGTGGAAGGCGAGCCGGGCTGGTATCAGGTCGCCATGGCCGTGCGCCCGCACTTCAAGTACATGGGCGCCAGCTTCGAGCTGTCTCTGGTGGGTCGTCTGGACAAGGAATAATGCCCGATGCCGTATCTCTCTTCCTGGGATAGAGGAAATGCGGCCAGTCTGTTTGACAGGATCCGGGGGGAGGGGCTGGCCTCTTCCCCCCAATCGGACGTTGAGGAGCTGATCGATTCGGTCAAACGACAGCTCGATCAGATCCTCAACACCCGTCCCGGCAATTGTCGCAGTGCCCCCGAGCTGGGTGTCATCGATCTCAATGACGCCACTCAGGGCAGTGCCGACATCAAGGGGCGGATCCGTGAGGCGATCCGGCAATGCATCCGTCGCTATGAGCCGCGGATCATTCACGTGGATGTCCGTTCACCCGACTATCAATCGAGCCCGCTCGAGATGTCGTTTCAGGTGACGGCACACGTGAGACTGGATCACATCGAACAGGTTACCTCGTTCAACGTCCATATGGACAGCCACCGTCACTACCGCATGGTCTGATCAATGTCGCTGGAACATTACTTCAGGGATGAACTGGCATTTTTGCGCCTGCAAGGGCGCGAATTTGCCGATGCCTATCCCGAACTCACCCGTTTCCTGTCGGAGCAAAATACCGATCCGGACGTGGAGCGCCTGCTGGAAGGCTTCGCGTTTCTCACCGGCAATCTGCGCGCCAAGATCGAGGATGAGTTCCCCGAGCTGACCCACGGTCTGCTCAATATGCTCTGGCCCAACTATTTGCGCCCCGTGCCCAGCATGACCATCATGCAGTTCTCGGTCATTCCGGGTGCCATCACCCAGCCGGCGCTGGTCAAGCAGGGTTGTCAACTCGACAGCCTGCCCATCGACGAAGTGACCTGTCACTTCCAGACCAGCCACGATGCCTGGATCTACCCGGCCGATATCCGCCATATCGCCTCCCAGAGTGGCAACGATCTCTCCACCATCTCGCTGGATATCGCCCTGCATGCCCCCTTGCCGCTAAGCGAGCTGCAGCTGGACAAGCTGCGTTTCTTCCTCGGTGGCGACAGCTATACCGCCTATGAGCTCTATTTCTGGCTCTCCAACCAGCTCTCTCATATCGAGCTGGAGATCGACGGCAAGCGCTTTCGCCAGGAGGCCAAGGCACTCAAGCCCATCGGCTTCGAGCGCGACGACGCCCTGCTGCCCTATCCGAACAACGTCTATTCCGGCTACCGGATCCTGCAAGAGTATTTCTGCTTCCCGGAGAGTTTTCTGTTCTTCGAGCTCTCCGGCGGTGACTGGCCGAAGCAACCCCTGCCGGTCAGCGAGTTCAAGATCCACTTCTGTTTCGACCGGCCCCTGCCGGCGGAGCTCAAGATCCGGCCCGACTCCTTCATGCTCAACTGCGTGCCGGCCATCAACCTGTTCCAGCACGACAGTGAGCCGGTCAACCTCAACGGCCGTCAGGCCGAGTACCCCCTCAAGGCGAGTTACCGCCACGCGGACAGCTTCGAGATCTTCTCGGTCGACGAGGTCGAAGGCTGGGTGGAGGGCAACCTGGGCCGCTCCCGCGGCACGCCACGCATCTATCAGCCGTTCGAGAGTTTCCAGCACCAGATCGAGCGGGCCAAGCACCGCCTGGCGCTCTACTACCGGGTGCGGGTCAGGGAGGCGGTCAGTGGCGACGGCTTCGAGCATCAGCTCTCCTTCGTGCGGGGGGACGAGACCACCACCGTCGATCTCGATGAATCCATCTCGGTCACCCTGACCTGCACCAACCGTTCCCGCGCCGCCGCCCTCAAGGTTGGCAACATCTGCGTGCCGACTGGCAGTTCGCCCTCGTTTGCCACCTTCCGCAATCTGATCCGGCCGACCCGGCCATTGCGCCCGGCACTGGATGGCAGCCTGCACTGGACCCTCATCTCCAACCTGTCCCTCAACTATGTCTCCCTGCTGCGTCGCGATGCCCTGGTGCAGGTGCTGCGCACCTATGACTTCCCGGCGCTGCACGACAAGCAGGCCGAGCAGGCCTCGCGCAAGCGGCTGGCGGGGATCGAGGAGATCGAGACCACCCCGGTCGACCGGTTGGTGCGCGGCATGCCGGTGCGCGGACTCAAGTCTGTGCTCTCCATCCGCCAGTCCGCCTTTGGCAGCGAAGGGGAGCTCTACCTGTTCAGTACAGTGCTGGCCCACTTCTTCTCGCTGTATGCCAGCGTCAATGCCTTCCACCTGCTTGAGGTGGTCAATCTCGACAACAAGGAGCGTTACCAGTGGCCAGTCCAGATCGGTCAGCACTCCCTGATGTGACGTCCGCCAGGGACGCCCCCCGCTTCAATTTCTTCCAGCTGGTCGAGTTGCTCAACCGGCTGGACGGCACCGATCAGGAGCGGGGGCTCGATCATCTGCCGGGCGATGAAGGGATCCGCTTCAAGGCGACCGCCTCCCTCGGCTTCCCCACCAGCGACGTGCTGCAGATAGGCAAGGATGGCAAGGGGCGTCATGAGCTGGAGGTGGCCTTCCTCGGCCTGCACGGCAGCCAGTCTCCCATGCCCGGCTATTACCTTGACTCGCTGGCCTGGGAGTACGCCCAGGGTGAGCAGAAGCTCGGCCTGTTTCTGGACTTCTTCCACCACCGCCTGCTGACCCTGCTGCACCGGATCTGGCGCAAGTACCGCTACCACGTGCGCTTTCAGGACAACGGTGAGGATGGATTCTCCCGCCTGATGTTCGCCCTGGTGGGGCTGGGTAACGAGGCGGTCTGCCGCAGCCTGCCGGTCAACCGCGCCAAGATGCTCTCCTACGCCGGCATGCTGGCCAGCCCCAGCCGCTCCCCCGAGGTGGTGGCCGGCCTGGTGGCGCACTGTTTCGATCTGGCGGATGTGACGGTCAGCGCCTGGCAGTGGCGCCGGGTGTCCATCCATCAGGATCAGCAGAACCGACTGGGCAGCGCCTGCGCCACTTTGGGGGATGACTTCGTCATCGGCGACAAGGTGAACGATTGTGCGGGCAAGTTTTTATTGAAGATCAACAACCTGAGTTTTGGGCAGTTTCTCGGGTTTCTCCCGAACGGAGAGCATTTCCACGCCCTGGTGACCTTTGTCTCCTTCATCCTGCGCGACCAATTGGCCTGGGATCTGCGGCTTGGCTTCGGCCAGGAGCAGGCCAAAGGGCTGAGGTTGGGGGAGGAGCAGAGTGCGCGCCTGGGCTGGAGTACCTTTCTCGGTCAGCCGCCGAGTGAGCCGTTCGTGACCATTTGTGTGCAGGAGTGAATGTGGACGACTTTAACCAGCAACTTTCCCTGGTGGTGCTCAACAGCGAGCAGCTCGATGGCAACCAGCAGGTGCAATACCGCTTCGATGAGATGGGCGGCTCCCTCGGGGCCTCCGAACAGGATGACTGGCAGCTGCGCGACAGGTTGGGGGCGGTTATGCCGGCCCACGCCCGAGTCGAGCTCCATGACGGTCGCTTCTGTCTGTGCGATCTGAGCGGTCAGACCTATATCAACGGTGCGACCTCACCCATAGGGCGGGCCCGCAAGGTGCATCTGGAGCAGGGGGACGAGCTGATCGTCGGTCCGTTCCGACTGCGCGCCTACCTGGGGGCCATCTCGGCCGAGCAGAGCCTGCAGCAGGTGCTGGGCAACCGTCCCTCCGAGCAGCTGGACGAGTGGCTGAGCGGGGAGGCGCATCGGCCGAGCCAGGACGATCCGCGCGCCCTGGCCGTCGATCCCTTGCTGGCGCTGCAGCATGAGCGCAACCCCCTGACCCCGCTGGTCGATCCCCGTCGCCAGAGCGACTTCCACCCGCAACCGGATATGGAACATCCGTCCCTGTCCCCCTTTTCTGCCGTCGAGGACACCATGAACCAAGAATTTCTGGATATGCCCACCATCGAGAACCATCCCGATTACGCCCATCCGCTGGAGGGGGTCGATCACGTCGCACTGACGCCCTTGATGCGCGGGCTGGGTCAGCCGTTGCAGTTGCAAGATACCCAGCAGGCCCACGACATGCTCGAAGAGATGGGCAAGACGGTACGCGCCATGGTGGAAGGCTTGCTGAAACTGCAAAGCGATCAGGCGGCGCTGGCGGACCGGCACCTGCGTCCCATCGAGGACAACCCGCTGCGGCTCGGGCTCGACTATGACGAGACCCTGGCGGTGATGTTTGCCGAGCAGAAGAGCCCGGTGCACCTGACCGCCCCGGCGGCGGTGGCCGAGAGCCTGCGCAACGTGCGTATCCATCACGTCGCGAATCAGCAGGCCATAGGCGCGGCGCTCGACAGCATACTGCAGGCCTTCTCGCCGGATGCGCTGCTCGGCCGCTTCGAGCACTACCGCCGCACCGGTACCCCGGGCATGGCCGACGAGGGCTGGGCCTGGAACATGTACCAGCACTACTACCGCGAGCTCACCTCTGCCCGCCAGCAAGGGTTCGACAAGCTGTTCCATCAGGTCTATGCCCAGGCATACGACCAGGCCGTGCGTCAGCAACAGGGACTGATTTGATGATACGTGCGCTGATGCTGGGGGCCTGTCTGTTGGCCCTGGCAGCTTGTACCACCATGGGCAAGATGGCTGATGTGGCCATGGATCCGGATATCCAGGTGGGCAGCAATGACGATCAACCCTCGACTCTGGGGCTGAGCCTGCTGGCCGAGCCGGACGTCAATCCCAACGGCAGCGGGGAGGCGGCACCAATCGAGTTCCAGGTGCTGCTGCTGGCCGAGGATTCCAAGCTGCTCGCCACCGATTACGACCAGGTGACCGAGGACGTGGAGAAGGCCCTTGGCAAGAACTACCTGGATCATCAGGACTACACCCTGCTGCCGGGCCAGTTCAAGTACCTGCCCCCCATCAAGCTCGACGAGAAGACCCGCTACATCGGGGTGATCGCCCGCTATGCCGATCCGGACAGCGCCGAGTGGCGCAAGGTCATCAAGGTCAAGAGCCTGGGCCGAGCCTATCAAATTCTGGTTCATCTGCGTCTGGATGAAGTAGAGCTGCAACAAGAAGAAGAATAACCATGTCGAGTCGAAATCGGGTTATCTGGCGTGAGGGGCTGTTCATCAAGCCCCAGCACTTCCAGCAACAACAAAGACATTCGGAGTACGCGCTGCACGCTCGCCTGAGTGCGCTCAGCGACTATTTCTACGGGCTGCAGACGCTCGTCATCAACGAGGATTACCTGGGGTTCGGCCGCATCGCCCTGGTGGGGGCCACCGGCATCCTGCCCGATGGCACCGTCTTCAATATTCCGAACGACGATGTGCTGCCGACTCCCCTCGAGATCACCGACGCCTCGGTGGCGAACCAGAAGGTCTATCTGGCGCTGCCGCTCTCGGTGAGCGGGGTCAACGAGGTCAACCAGGGTGGCCAGGTAGCCACCCGGCTGCAGGCCCATCGCCACGATGTGCGGGATCTGCACAGCGAGGGGGGGGACGTGGTCTCCCTCGAGGTGGGACGGGTCAGTCTGCGGCTGATGCTGGAGCGCGAGGATCGCAGCGCCTACGCGTCGCTGGCCATCGCCCGCATCCTGGACAAGCGCCCGGACGGCGGCCTGGTGCTGGATCCCAACTTCATGCCCTGCAGCATCAGCGTGTCGGCCATCCCGACCCTCAAGCGCTTCCTCGGCGAGTCGGCGGGTCTGGTGGCCGAGCGGGCGCGCAGCCTCTCCCAACGCATCGCCGCCCCCGGTCAGCAGGGGGTCGCCGATGTGGCTGAGTTCATGATGCTGCAACTGCTCAACCGGGCCCAGCCCCAGCTGTCCCACCTCTCGCGTCTAGGCACCCTGCACCCGGAGCGGCTGCACGAGGCGCTGGTGCAGCTGTGCGGCGAGCTGATGACCTTCACCGATGAGTCCCGCCTGCCGCCGGAGTTTGCCGCCTATCGTCACGACGATCAGCAGGTTAGCTTCGAGCCGGTGATGCTGGCCCTGCGCCAGGCCCTCAGCACTGTGCTGTCGCCGCGCGCCGTCTCCATCCAGCTGCGCAAGCACCAGTACGGCGTCATGGTGGCCGTGGTGGGGGAGAGCGAGCTGATGCAAAGCGCCGACTTCGTGCTGGCGGTGCGGGCCCGCATGCCCCAGGAGCAGTTGCGCAAGCAGCTGCTGCAGCAGACCAAGGTGGCCTCCAGCGACAAGATCCGCGAGCTCATCAGCCTGCAACTGCCTGGCATTCCGCTGCTGCCGCTGCCGGTGGCGCCGCGCCAGCTGCCCTATCACGCCGGTTACAGCTACTTCCAGCTCGACAGGCAGAGCCCGGCCTGGCAGATGCTGGCGGTGGGCAACACGCTCGCCTTCCACATCGCCGGCGATTTCCCCGAGCTGGACATGCAGCTCTGGGCCATCCGTAGCCAGTGATCGCACCAAGGAAACAAGCAGAGATGACCACGGACATTATCAAGAACGAGCAACTCAGCGATCTGCTGTTCGATCATGCCGAGCAGCTGGACATGGATTCGGACTATTGGTTCCGCCTGCGCGGCCAGAGCATCAACCCCATGATCGATGCGGTGACCCCCTTGCTGGGGCTGGTGCAGCGGGTACGGCTGCTCTCCCGCCACGATCGGGTGCCCGAGCTCTACCAGCGGGTGGTGACCGAGATCCAGGCCATAGAGCAGGAGCTGATGGCCCAGGGTTACGAGAACGGAGTGGTGCTCTCGTTTCGCTACATACTGTGCACCTTCATCGACGAGGCCGTGATGGGCCGCGACTGGGGCAGCCAGAGCGAATGGTCTGAGCACTCATTGCTGACCCGTTTCCACAACGAGACCTGGGGCGGGGAGAAGGTGTTCGTGCTGCTGGCCCGCCTGCAGGAAGACCCGGTGCGCTATCGTGACATCCTGGAGTTCATCTATCTGTGCCTCTGCCTCGGCTTCGAGGGGCGCTACAAGGTGATGAGCCAGGGCCAGGGCGAGTTCGAGCGCATCGTCAAGCAGTTGCACAAGCAGCTCTCCCCCGAGGCGAGCGGGGAGGCGCCCAGCGTGTTTCACCTGGACCTTGGCCGTCAGGCCTCCCGCTATCAACTGCGCAAGCAGATATCCCTGCGCAGCCTGTTCATGGGCGGCGCCCTGATCCTGGCCATCATCTTTGGCCTCTATCACCACCAACTCAATAACCAGACCCAGGACGTGCTGCGTCAACTGGGCGAATTATTAAAATAACTGTCTGAGGAGAGCACGCCTTGATTCGTATAGAGCTACCGGTACTGGTGGAAAGACTGAACCCCATCTGTCGTCACATGCTGGAGGAGGCTGCGGCCCTCTGCGTCAACCATCAGGGGGCCGAGATCCGCATCGAGCACCTGCTGCTGAAGATGCTGGATACTCCCTTGTCCGATGTGCGCCAGATCCTCAAGCGGGCCGAGGTGGAGGTCGAGGAGCTAAAAACTCTGCTGCAACCCTCCCATGCCGACAGCGGCTATGGCCAGGGTTATCCCTCCTTCTCGCCGCTGCTGGTGGAGTGGCTGCAAGACAGCTGGCTGCTGGCCTCCGCCGAGCTGCAACATGCGCAGCTGCGCAGCGGCGTCATGCTGCTGGTGCTGCTGATGACCCCCCAGCGTTACCTGCCAGGCTCGGTGACCCGGCTGCTGGCCAACGTCAACCGCGAGCTGCTGCGCCAGCAGTTCGATGAGTGGGTGAAAGAGTCTGCCGAGACCCAGGTGACCGTCTCCGCCGGTGGCACCGCCAGCCAGGGCGCTCTGCCGGCCGATGCCAGCCTGCTGGCCCGTTTCACCGTCAACGTGACCGAGCAGGCCCGTCAGGGCAGTCTGGACCCAGTGCTGTGCCGGGATCACGAGATCGATCTGATGATCGACATCCTCTCCCGCCGTCGCAAGAACAACCCCATCGTCGTGGGAGAGGCCGGGGTCGGCAAGAGCGCCCTCATCGAGGGGCTGGCGCTGCGCATAGTGGCGGATCAGGTGCCCGAGAAGCTGCGAAGCGTCGAGCTGATGACGCTGGATCTCGGCGCCATGCAGGCCGGCGCCTCGGTCAAGGGGGAGTTCGAGAAACGCTTCAAGGGGGTGATGCAGGAGGTGAAAGACGCGGTGCGTCCGGTCATCCTGTTCATCGACGAGGCCCACACCCTGATCGGGGCCGGCAATCAGGCCGGCGGGCTGGATGTCTCCAACTTGATCAAACCCGCCCTGGCCCGGGGTGAACTGCGCACCATAGCCGCCACAACCTGGGGCGAGTACAAGAAATACGTGGAGAAAGACGCCGCCCTGTCGCGTCGCTTCCAGCTGGTGAAGGTGGGTGAGCCCTCGGCCTCTGAGGCGACCGTGATCCTGCGCGGCCTGCGCAGTATCTATGAGAAGGCCCACGGGGTGCTGATCGACGAAGAGGCGCTGCAGGCCGCCGCCCAACTCTCCGCCCGTTACATCTCCGGCCGGCAGCTGCCGGACAAGGCGATCGACGTGCTCGACACCGCCTGTGCCCGGGTCGCCATCAACCTGACCACGCCGCCGCGCGCCGTCAGCCATTTGCAAAACGAGCTGCGCCAGCGTGAGCTGGAGATCCGTCAGCTGGAGCGCCAGAGCCTGATCGGCCTGGGTGACAACGTCGAGCGGCTGGCCGAGCTGCAGGCCGCTCAGCAGCGCTGCCGCGAGACCCTGCGCGAGCAGGAATCCCAGTGGCAGCAACAGCAGGGGCTGGTACAGCAGATCGTCGAGCTGCGCGCCGCCCTGCTGGCCGAAGAACAGGGCGAGGCGCTGGACCTTGCCGATGCGCCGCTGGATCCCCAGGCCGCCGCCGAGGCGCTGGCCGGGCTCGAGCGCGAGCTGGCCGCCCTGCAGCAGGGGGCCGTGCTGGTCTCGGCCCACGTCGACAAGACCCAGGTCGCGGCGGTGATCGCCGAGTGGACCGGGGTGCCCCTCAATCGCATCTCCCAGGGGGAGCTGGACGTGGTGACCCGGCTGCCGGAGTATCTCGGCTCCCTCATCAAGGGGCAGGATGTGGCGGTGGCCCATCTGCACAAGCACCTGCTGACCGCTCGCGCCGACCTGCGCCGTCCGGGTCGCCCTCTTGGCGCCTTCCTGCTGGTGGGGCCGAGCGGGGTCGGCAAGACCGAGACCGTGTTGCAGATTGCGGAGCTGATGTTTGGCGGGCGCCAGTACCTCACCACCATCAACATGTCCGAGTATCAGGAGAAGCACACCGTCTCCCGCCTGATCGGGTCTCCTCCCGGCTATGTCGGCTTCGGTGAAGGCGGCGTGCTGACCGAGGCCATTCGTCAGAAGCCCTACTCAGTGGTGCTGCTGGACGAGGTGGAGAAGGCCCACCCGGACGTGCTGAACCTCTTCTACCAGGCATTCGACAAGGGTGAGCTGGCGGACGGAGAAGGGCGTCTCATCGACTGCAAGAACGTGGTGTTCTTCCTCACCTCCAACCTGGGCTTCCAGACCATAGTCGATCATGCGCAGCAGCCAGAGGCGCTGCTCGATGCGCTCTATCCCGAGCTGGCCGCCTTCTTCAAGCCGGCGCTGCTGGCGCGGATGGAGGTGATCCCCTACCTGCCGCTCGGCCACGACAGCCTGATCGAGATCGTGGGAGGCAAGCTCGACCGGCTGGTCAAGCTGCTCAAGGAGCGTTTCGGTGCCGAGGTGGTGCTGGAAGACGAGGTGGCCGAGGAGATACTGCGCCGCGCCAATCGCAGCGAGAACGGGGCCCGCATGCTGGAATCCGTCATCGACGGGGCCCTGCTGCCACCGGTCTCGCTGCAGTTGCTGCAACGGCTGGCCGCCGGTGAGCCCATCAGCCGGGTGCGATTCAGCGTGGCCGAACAGCAGTTCGTGGCCGAGGTGGAGGGCTGAACATGGAACAAGCCCTCGCCTTCGCCCTCGCACTGACGCAGCAGCGCGACGAGCCGCACCTGTGCCACTGGTGGGCCTCGACCCTGCATGCCAGCTTCCAGCCCAAGGGGCTCCTGCTCGGCCTGCTGGATGTGAGCGGCCGCCAGCTGGAGTGTCAGGGCTGGGTCAAGGGGCAGGCCGTGTCGCTGGCGCTGGCGGTGGATGATTTCTCCCACCCGCTGGCCTATGTGCTGCACAAGGCCCAGTCCCGTACCTGGGACTCCCTCCATGGCGGGGCGCGCATCGAGCACGCCGCCTTTCGCGCACTGCTGGCCAACCTCGGCCAGCAGTGCGGCCTGCACGCCTTCCCCCTCAACGATGGCAATGGCAAGCCGTTCGCCGTGCTGGCCATGATGGACGATGCCGAGCGGCTGCAGGAGTGGGTGACCCGTCCCGAGCTGGCCCAGTTGTCCCAGGTGTTTTGCAACCAGCTCACCCTCATCCGCGATCTGGGCCGCAGTCGCCGGGATCAGAGCGTGCTGCGCGACTCCCTGCGTCAGATGAAGGGGGAGGGGCAGATCAAGCGCCAATACGAGAAGCTGCTGGCCGATCAGCTGATCGGTCAGTCGGCGGTGATCCGCGGGTTGCGCGAACAGATAAGCCTGGCGGGTCAGCACAAGCTGACCGTGCTCATCCAGGGGGAGACCGGCAGTGGCAAGGAGGTGGTCGCCCGGCTGGTGCATCAATGCTCAGATCGTGCCGGCAAACCCTTCGTCGCCATCAACTGCGCCGCCATCCCGGAGAACCTGATCGAGAGCGAGCTGTTCGGTTATCAGAAGGGGGCCTTCTCCGGCGCCCTGTCCAACAAGGCCGGGCTGGTGGCCCAGGCCAACGGCGGCACCCTGTTTTTGGATGAGGTGGGCGACATGCCCGCCGCCATGCAGGCCAAGCTGCTGCGGGTGCTCGAGACCCGCAGCTACCGGCCGCTCGGTGCCGAGCAGGAGAGCCACTCCGATTTTCGCCTCATCGCCGCGACCCATCAGCCTCTCAGTCGTCACGTGGAGGAGGGCCAGTTCCGGGCCGATCTCTATCACCGCCTCTGCCAGTGCCTGCTGCTGATCGCCCCCCTGCGCGAGCACATGGATGACGTGCCCATGCTGTGCCAGCACTTCATGGCCCAGTTTGCCGAGCAGGATGGCAAGGCGCTCGGCGGCTTGCATCGCAAGTTCCTGAAGCAGCTGCAGAGCTATGACTTCCCCGGCAACGTGCGCGAGCTGCGCAACCTCTTGGAGGTGGCCTGCGCCCACACCCGCCACGGCGAGGAGGTGCTGCTGGAGGCGTTGCCCCCCGAGCTCAGGGAGCGGGTCTGCGTCGAGCTGTCGGGCTATCTCGACGACTACAACCATATCCGGGATCTGCGCCGCGCCATGCAGCAGTACGAGGCCTCGGTCATCGAGGCCAGGCTGCGCCATTTCCAGGGTAACCGCATGTTGGTGGCCGAGAGTCTGAACATTCCCAAGCGCACCCTGGATCACAAGTGCCAGAAACTGGAGGTGAACTGATGAGCGTCCTCGGCCTCTTGCCGCTGCTGCTGGCCGCCGGCAGTGCGGCGCCGCAGCCGGACATGAGCGGTTGGCAGCAGTGCCGGCGCGAGCCATCCCCGCTGATCCGGCTGGCCTGCTACGACGCCCTCGGCGGCGCTGCCGACTCGGTGCCGGACGGCGGGGTGGCCAAGTCTGCCGCCTGGCAGGGGATCTGGGATCAGGAGCTGGCCCGCACTCCCGAAAGCCCGCCCTTCCTGCTGCAAAGCGATCCCGCTCGTGGCAGCGAGACCCTGACCCGCCCGGCCCTGCGCGGGGCGACGCTGGCCATAGGTTGTGTCGACAGCATCACCCACATCCGGCTGCGGCTGGATGCGCCCTGGGTCGGCGAGGGAGTGCAGCTTGAGCTCGACGGCTCGCCCAGCAACAGCGCCCAGAGCTGGTTCATCCGGGATCGGGGGCTGCTGCTGGAATACGGCCGCGGCCTGCCGGCCATCGAGGAGCTCAAGCGCTGGTTGGGCCATCGCGAGCTGCAGGTGCGGGCCGACAACGGCGCCCTGCTGCGGGTCGACTTGAGCGGCCTGAAAGAGGCGCTGGCCCCGCTGCGTCAGCAGTGTCGCTGGTAGGGGGCGCCATGAGCTATCGACACCCCTGGTGTGCCCGCCTGCTGAGCAGCCTGCCGGATGAACAGATAAGAGGCGCCGTGCTGGCCGATGAGCCGCGCTGGGACTATGTGGAGACCGAGCTGGTCAAGCTGGGATCCTTGGCCCACAGCCAGGTGGATCTCAACGCGGTGGCGGAGGCCTGCCTCGGCCTGCTGGAGAGCCGCACCAAGGACATGCGGGTGCTGGCCCAGCTGCTGCGCTGCCTGCAACACCCGGCCAAGGCGACCCCCATGGGGGCCGCGCTCAGCCTGCTAGAGGCCTGGGTCAGCGCCTATTGGCTCTTGGCCTGGCCCGGTAACGGGAGCCAGAAACAGCGGCTGATGGTGCAGATCGTCAAGCGTTTCGAGGGCGCCCTGCCGCGGGTGAGCGAGGGTGCCTCGGCGGCCGAGCTGGCCCAGCTGCTGGCCCAGGCCGAGCAGCTGGAAGCCTGCTGGCTGGCCCAGTGCCCGGACAAGGGCGAGCTGCTCGATCCTCTGCTGATGGGGCTGAAGCGGGCCCAGCGCCAGCAGGTGGCCCAGGCGCAGGCCGATCGGGGCGAGCCCTCTGGTGCGGCGAGCGCTCATGCCAACCAGGTTGCTGCGAGTGGCGCCATGGTGCTCAGTGGCGGCGCCAAGAGCGTTGGCATCGAGCTCGACAGCTCCAACGACAGGGCCTGGCGACAGACCCAGCTCAAGGTGGCACAACTGCTGATCGAGCGGCAGCCGGAGGCGGCGGTGGGCTATCGCCTGCGTCGCCACGCCATCTGGGCCGGGATCACCACACCCCCCATGAGCGGCCCGGGCCATAAAACCCAGCTGGCACCCATGTCGGTGGACATGGTGGACGAATACCGCGCCGCCATGGCCGCCCCGGATCTGGCGCTCTGGCAGCGGATCGAGCAGAGCCTGACCCTGGCGCCCTACTGGTTCGAGGGGCATCGCCTCTCGGCCAAGGTGGCGGACAAGCTCGGGTTTGGCGCGCCGGCTCTGGCCATCGCCCAGGAGCTCGAGAGCTTCTTGCTGCGGCTGCCTGCCCTGCGGGAGCTCGGCTTCAGCGATGGCAGCCCCTTTCTCACCCCGGAGTGCGGCCGCTGGCTGCAACCCGCCAGGGGCGGGGCGGGGGGCGAGGGGGCGTCCAGCCTGGCAGAAGAGATAGCCCAGCGACACGGGGAGCAGGGGGTGGCCGCGGCCCTGGCCCTGCTGGATGAACGGATGGCGCAGTTGAAGGAGCCAAGAGCCCGCTTCCATGCCCAGTTGGTGCAGGCGGAGCTGTTGGCGCAGGAAGGCATGAATTCGCTGGCTCGCCAGCACTATCAACACTTGTGGCAAGAGGCCAGTCGCCTTGGATTGGCGCAATGGGAACCTGGATTGGTCAGCCGTCTGGAACACCAGGCGGCCCCGCTGTCGAAATGAGTCATTGAGTCGGAGTTGAATCACAATCTTATGTTCAAGACCATCTTTACCTTTCTGCGGCAACAGCTGCCGAAATTGAAACCCTCCTGGCCCCTGCTCGGCGCGGTGCTCTGGGTCGTCGCCCTGATCCTGGTGTGGTGGCTCGGCCCCCGCCTCGAGATCCGGGAGGCCAAGCCGCTCGAGCCGCTGTGGGGGCGGGTGGTATTCACCCTGCTGTGGCTCTGGCTGCTGCTGGGTATCCTCTCTTGGCGCATGTGGCGCAAGATGCAGCAGCTCAAGGCCGAGCGCCAGCACGAGGTCGTGCTGGAGCAGGATCCGGTGAAGGGGCTGCTCGATCGGCAGGCGCTGTTCCTCGGCCGCTGGTTGCAGGCACTCAACGAACACCTGGGCAAGGGGGCGCTCTACGCCATGCCCTGGTACCTGGTGCTGGGCTTGCCCGGCAGCGGCAAGAGCAGCCTGATCCACCGCGCCAACCCGGCCAACAAGCTCAATCCCAGGCTCGACACCGAGCTGCGGGACGTGGCGCAGGATCAGCTGATCGACTGCTGGCTGGGGGAGCAGGCGGTGATGCTGGATCCCGCCGGTGAGCTGCTGTCTCAATCCGAACCCGAGCTGGACCCGCTGGCGCGCAAGCACGAGCGGCTCTGGCTGCACCTGCTGAACTGGCTCAGTGAACACCGTCGCCGTCAGCCCCTCAACGGCCTGGTGCTGACCGTGGATCTGGCCTGGCTCTCCCACGCCAGCGTGGCCGAGCGCAAGGCCTATGCCCAGCTGATGCGCTCCCGCCTGCAGGAGGTGTCGGCCACCATGAACACCCGCTTGCCGCTCTATGTCACCTTCACCAAGCTGGATCTGCTGCGTGGTTTCGATGTGGTGTATGAGCAGCTCGACAAGGAGGCCCGCGAGGCCGTGCTGGGGGTGACCTTCAACCCGGCCGACGGCCAGGGCGACAGCTGGCAGCAGGAGCTGGCTCTGTTCTGGGATCAGTGGGTCGACAACCTCAACCAGAACCTGCCCGAGCTGATGCTGGCCAGGCTGGATGCCGCCCAGCGCAGTGCGCTGTTCTCCTTCGTGCGCCAGCTGGCGGGGCTGAAGGACTATGTGACCAGCCTGCTCGACGAAACCCTGGCCATCGAGGAGAGCAAGCCGCTGCTGGTGCGCGGCGTCTACATCAGCTCCGTCTACCAGCAGGGGGTGCCGTTCGATGCGTTCGCCCAGGCGGCCTCCCGTCGCTACAACCTGCCTGAGCCCATTTACTCGGCCCTGCGCGGGGAGTCCAACACCTATTTCGTGCGCAAGCTGTTCTCCTCCATCATCTTCCCCGAGGCCCATCTGGCCGGGGAGAACCGGCTGCATACCCTCTACCGCCGCCGTCGCATGGCCATCGGCCTTGGGTGCCTGTCGCTGTTCTCGGCGCTCCTCATCGGTGGTTGGCACCATTTCTATCGGGTCAACGAAGAGGCCGGTCGCAACGTGCTGACCAAGGCGCAGGCCTTCACCCAGACCAACGAGCTGGCCGATGAGCACGCCTTCGGGGTGAGCCAGTTGCCACGGTTGAACCTGATTCGCGAGGCGACCCTCTCCTTTGGCAACTACCGCGAGCGTACCCCGCTGGTGGCGGATCTCGGCCTCTATCAGGGAGACGAAATCGGCCCCTATGTGGAAGGCTCCTACCTGCAACTGCTGAGCCTGCGCTTCCTGCCCGCCCAGATGCAGGGGCTGCTGGAGGATCTCGAGCAGGCGCCGGCCGGCAGCGAGGAGAAGCTCTCCATCCTGCGGGTGATGCGGATGCTGGACGATGCCTCGGGTCGCAACAAGGATCTGGTGGAGCAGTACATGGCGAGCCGCTGGCAGCAGGCCTTCCCGGGTCAGGGGGCGGTGCAGGAGCAGTTGATGGGTCACCTCGACTATGCCCTCGATCACACCGACTGGTACGGCGCCCGGGGGGCGCGGGATCAGGCCGCCATCACCGCCTTCGTGCCGTTCAAGGAGCCGGTCTATGGCGCCCAGCGCGAGCTTGGCAAGTTGCCCATGTATCAGCGGGTCTACCAGAACCTGGTGGTGAAGGCGGGCGATGTGTTGCCGCCGGATCTCAACGTGCGCGACGAGGTGGGGCCGACCTTCGACACCGTCTTCACCCTGCGCAGTGAGAATGCCGGCCAGGTGCCGCGTCTGCTCACCTACCCCGGGTTCAGCGACTTCTTCCTCAAGCAGGACAAGGCGCTGATCGACTTGACCGCCATGGATGCCTGGGTGCTGGGCCAGCGCAAGCTGAGTCAGCTGAGCGAGGCCGACCGCAAGGAGATCACCCGTCAGGTCAACGAGCGTTATGTCACCGATTACGTCAACCAGTGGCAAAAACTGCTCACCAACCTGGACGTGCAACCCCTCGAGAGCCCGGAGCAGGCGCTGGATGTGCTGACCGCCATCACCGGCAACGATCAGCCGTTCCAGCGGGTGCTGGCGGCGCTCGATGACAACACCCGGATCCGCAAGCTCTCCGACGTGGAAGGGGATCCGGCGCAGGCCATCACAGCCCGCATCGGACGTCCCTTCCTGGCCACCAATGCCGCCCTCGGCGGGCGTGGCGAGCAGGGCCCGCTCATCCAGGAGGTCAACCAGAAGCTGGTGGAGTTGCAGCACTACCTGGAGCTCATCGTCAACGCCACCGAGCCGGGTCAGTCGGCGCTCAAGGCGGTCCAGTTGCGGCTGACCAACAAGTATGCCGATCCTGTCTTCGCCCTGCAGCAGTACGCCCGTGGCCTGCCGGCCCCGCTGGACCGCTGGGTGGGGCAGCTCTCCGATCAGAGTTCGCGGCTGGTGATCGATCTCGCCATGTCGTCCCTCAATCAGGAGTGGCAGGACAAGGTGCTGGCGCCGTTCAACAGCCAGCTGGCCGGTCGCTATCCGTTCGAGCCCGGCTCCGCCAAGGATGTGCCCCTGTCCGAGATGGAGCGCTTCTTCGCCCCGAACGGCACCCTGGACAGCTTCTATCAGCTCAATCTCAAGCCCATGGTGGAGAGCGGCCTGATGGAAGGGGAGTTCAGCTCGCCGATGCAGGCAGAGCTGGTGAAGCAGCTCGACCGCGCGGCGCGCATCCGCCAGATCTTCTTCAGCCAGCAGGGCAACCTGGAGGTGCAGTTCGCCCTCGAGCCCATCGAGCTCACCGCCAACAAGCGGCGCAGCGTGCTGAACCTGGACGGCCAACTGCTGGAATACGCCCACGGTCGGCGCACCAAGATCCCGCTGGTGTGGCCCAACACCATGCGTGACGGTGCCGAGAGCAAGATCACCCTGGTGCCGGCGGCTCGGGAGCGCTCACCGCGCAGCGAAGGCTTCGTCGGACCCTGGGCCATGTTCCGGCTGATGGACAAGGGTGAGCTGACTCAGGTCAACGAGGCCACCTTCGATGTGCGCTTCCCGGTGGATCAGGGGGCCATGACCTATCGCGTCTATACCGACAGCGCGCAGAACCCCTTCACCGGCGGCCTGTTCAGCCAGTTCAGATTGCCTGAATCCCTTTATTGATGATGTCGGGGGCACCTTGTGCCCCCGCAGTGTTGGAAGCCCATATGTCAAATAACCAGCAAGGCCAGCAGGCGCTGAAAGTGGGGCGCGACCCCAGGATGTTGCCGGAGTATGAGGCGCTGCGCAGCGAGATCAACAAGCTCAGCCACGCCTCCCGTCCCGAGGTGGACTGGTCCAAGATCCATCAGCTCGCGAGCCTTATCTTCGAGAAACACGGGGTGGATCTGCAGACCGCCATCTACTTCACCCTGGCGCGATCCCGTCTGCAGGGGTTGAGCGGCTTCACCGAAGGCTGCGAGTTTCTGGCCAACCTGATCGTGACCCAGTGGGAGAGCTTCTGGCCGCCGGTGCACCAGGAGCGGGCCCGCATCGAGATGCTGGACTGGTTCATCGCCCGCATCAGCGACGTGATCCGCCAGTACCAGATAAGCCATGAGGACAAGCGCCTGGTCTACCGCTGTGAGCGGGCGCTGCAGCTCATCAGCGAGAAACTGCACAACGCGGGCTTGAGCCGCATTCCGCGGGTCGAGAATCTGGTGCACTTCATCGAGGGTTACACCCACCTGTTCGATGAGGCCGAGATCGTCATCGTCTCCGATGAGCCGGGCCTCAAGGAGGAGCTGCAGATCCCGCCCATGGTGTTCTTCAAGTCTGACATGGATCAAGACGGCGCCACCTCTGCTTCGGCCACGCCGCATCTGCCCCAGGGCAGCATACTGATCGGTCGCGAGAAGGGGCAGGTCAAACCGACGGTGCTCAAGATTGAGCAACACCGCAGGCAGCGGCCCGCCTGGTTCTGGTTTGGCTGCGGCCTGCTCAGCTGCGCCCTGCCGGCGATGGCCTGGCTCGGCTGGCAACATCAGCAGCAGGAGAAAACGCAGGCCGCCCAGCGCCTGCAGCAACCGGCCGCCGAGCTGCCACGGGCGCTCAGCTATGACGATATCCGCCAGGCCCGCATCGTGCTGGGGGAGCAGGCCCTGCAGGGGATGGAGAGCGAGCTGGTGGCGCGCTATCAGAGCCAGCTTGCCCGGCTGGAGCAGACCTCGCCGCTCTACTGGTATCACTATGGGGAGGGGTTGCGCAGCTCGCTGCAGATGCTCTATCCCGATTCGTTGGCGGTCAAGGCGCTGGACAAGCAGTGGCAGACGGCGTTGGCCAGTCAGCAGGGAGATGCCATCGGCGTGCCGACCTATCTGGATGCCCGCGCCGGGGTGGATGCCCTGCTCGAACAGCTGCTGGAGCTGGAGCGTCAGCGCAAGACGGTCACCATCTCCTACCTGAAATCCCAGCTCTATGAGGTGCAGAAGAACCTGATGCAGGGCATCCCGTTCAGCCTGCGTTTGAGCGAGCTGGAGGCGAGAAAAGCGGCGCAGGAGCCCATCACTGCGGCGGATCTGAAGGGGTTGGAGAGCGATCTGAAGGCGCTAAATATCCGCCTCTACCAGCTGCAGCAAGGCGATGGCGGCAGCTGATCATGCTGTCTTGAGCAATGGGTTGCGCAAGATGTAGCGGGATTGACTATGAGGGCAAGGTTTTGCCACATCCTCACGCTGTCTCGTGCAACCTGTTGCAGCAGTCTTCGCCGCTGGCATGGTACCTTCTCATAAGATGCTGATTTAAAACAATATTACTGCATAATTTGCATTGGCATAGAGGCTGCTGGGCTGCCACCCCAAAGTGTATTCAGGCCCATGCTCGCGACGGTGAGCGGCAGGCATGGCGGAACTGTCTCTCGAGACGCCGACCCCTTGCCCACACGGAGAATTCAGATGTGTCCCACTATTGCATTGCTCGGTGACATCGGCACCGACCACGAGGGGTTTCACCCCTCTCCGGTGATTGCCGCGAGCCCGAATGTCTTCCTCGACGGCAAGCCGGTGGCCCGTCAGGGCGACCCGCTGGCACCCCACGACAAACCCAACAATCCCCCCCATCCGCGCAGCATCTCTGGCGGCGTCGGCTCAGTGCTGGTGAACGGCAAGCCCATCGCGGTGACCGGCACCGCCATCGGCTGCGGCGGCGTGGTGATTGGTTCGGGCAGCGGACAGGCAGGATAAGGAACCCTTCATGGCAGACAGCACAGGATTACAATTTACCGTCAAGGTGGGGGCCTTGCCCGAGACCACCTTCGTGGTGGCCGAGTTTGCACTGGAAGAGGCGCTGAACGGGCCCTTCCAGTTGCGACTGGAGCTGGCCAGCCCCCAGCCGGACATCGACTTTGGCGCCGTGCTGGACCAGCCCTGCGAGCTGCTGGTGTGGTACCAGGGCGAGCTGCAACGGCGGGTGTGCGGGGTGGTGAGCGACCTGGCGCAGGGGGACAGCGGCTTTCGGCGCACCCGCTACCAGCTCATGGTGCAGCCGGCGCTGTGGCGACTCTCCTTGCGCCAGAACTCCCGCATGTTCCAGGCGCAGAAGCCTGACGAAATCCTCAGCATCTTGCTGCAAGAGCACGGCATCACCGACTACGCCTTCGCGCTGAAAAACGAGCACGCTCAGCGGGAGTACTGCGTGCAGTACCGGGAGACGGACCTCGCGTTCGTCAACCGGCTGGCCGCCGAAGAGGGGTTGTTCTACTTCCACGAGTTCGAGCAGGGCAAGCACCGCATCGTCTTTGCCGACGATGCGGCGGCCCTGACCGCCGGCCCCGAGCTGTTCTTCAATCTGGGCAACCGTTCGCTGGAGCAGGGGCCCTACGTGCGCCAGTTCCACTACCGGGAGGCGGTGCGCCCCTCGGACGTGGAGCTGAAAGACTACAGCTTCAAGACCCCGGCCTATGGGCTGTCTCACAAGAAGCTGGGGGCCGAGCTTGAGCACCAGCGCGATACCTATCAGCACTTCGACTACCCGGGTCGCTACAAGCTGGACCCGAGCGGCAAGGCCTTTTCTCAGCACCGGCTGGATGCGCTGCGCAACGATGCGGTGACCGGCAGCGGCAAGTCCAACTGCGCGGCCCTGCTGCCGGGCCAGACGTTTTCGCTGACCGAACACCCGAACGGTGGCTTGAACACCGACTGGCAAGTGGTGCGCATCAGCCACACCGGATTACAGCCCCAGGCGCTGGAGGAAGAGGGCGGCAGCGGCCCGACCGTCTACCACAACGAATTTGCGGTGGTGAAGGCGAGCACCAGCTGGCGTGCCCGCATCGGCAGCCCACAGGCGCCTCACAAGCCGATGGTGGACGGCCCGCAAATCGCCACCGTGGTGGGCCCGGAGGGGGAGGAGATTTACTGCGACGAGCATGGCCGGGTGAAGCTGCAATTCCCCTGGGACCGCTACGGAAGCTCCAACGACCAGAGCTCCTGTTGGGTGCGGGTGAGCCAGGGCTGGGCCGGTGGCCAGTACGGCATGCTGGCCATCCCACGCATCGGTCATGAGGTCATAGTGAGCTTTTTGGAAGGGGACCCGGACCAGCCCATAGTCACAGGCCGGACCTTCCACGCCACCAACCGACCCCCCTACGAGCTGCCGGCTAACAAGACCCGCACCGTGCTGCGCACCGAGACCCATCAGGGGGAGGGGTTCAACGAACTGCGCTTCGAAGACCAGGCGGGGCAGGAAGAGATTTACCTTCACGGTCAGAAAGACCTGAACGTGCTGATTGAGAACGATGCGGCCTGGCACATCAAGCACGACCAGCACACCGACATTGACAATGAGCGGGTGACCCGCATCAAGGCCAATGACCATCTCACCGTGAATGGCGAGAAGCGTGACCACATCAAGGCTGATTACTCGCTCATCGTGGATGCGTCTATGCATCAGAAGCTGGGGCAATCCCTGCTGGTGGAGGCGGGGCAGGAGGTGCACATCAAGGTGGGTGACAAGCTGGTGCTGGAGGCGGGGGCCGAAATTACCCTCAAGGGCGGCGGCAGCTTCGTCAAGGTCGATCCGAGCGGCATCAAGCTGGTCGGCCCCGCCATCAAGCTCAATGCCGGTGGCAGCGCAGGATCGGGCTCAGGTTGGGCGGGCAAGGCTCCCGTGGTGCCCAAGGCCGTGGAAGTGGTCAAGGCGCCCGATGCGGTAGAGCTGCTCAAAGCCATTCCTACCGAGAAGGCGATGGAGGCGCTGCTCAAGGAGCAGAAGCCCGCGGCCTTCTACCTCTTTTCTGAATAAGGACGCAGCATGAAGTTTGCATTTCCCATCCTCACGGCCAAAGGGGAAGAGTTCAAAGACGTCAAGGCGCTGACAGCGTTGATCAATGGGGAAAAGTCAGGTCACTATCTGCTCGGCAATCACAACAAGTGGCACGGTGGCATTCATATCAGCGACAAGAGCGCCCCTTGGTGCAAGGATAAATACCCCGTCAGGGCCATCGCCGATGGCAAGGTAGTGGCATTCAGGATGATGGAGGATTACCTGATCTCCGAATTCCAGGGAGAATCCCTGCGCTATTCCAACTGCTTCTGTCTGGTGCAGCATGAATATTGTGAAATGAATCCAGAGACAAAGGCGAAAAACGAGTTCACCTTTTACTCGCTCTATATGCATTTGCTGCCCTGGCAGCACTACCAGAACACCGAGAAACTGGTACTGAAAAAGAACTGGAATGCCCGCAATTCGGTGCCCCATGCCAATCCCGATGAGGATCAGAAACGTGTAGATGCTGTCTTGCCCTGTTTCGCCCTGCCCAAGGATACCGAGCTGGAAATGGGCAGCGGCACTTCGTCGCAGAGAGGAAAGGTAGGCGGCAAGGAGTACGACTTCATCAAGGTGACCATCAAGAGCCAGCTTTCAAGTGCACAGCTCAAAGAGGGTGAGAAGGCGGGGGTATTGGTAAGCGAAGGGAGTTCGGTCTGGATTGCCAATAGCCCGGATGCGGTGACTTTTATCAAACCCAATCTGCCAAGTTGGCTATTCGATCAGATAGACGCCGAATTGCTGACCAATATGGCGGGTCGGGCAGATCCCACTCCTGATAATGAGACAGGTCGCCTGATGGCCGGCAGTGGCAGCGTCTCCCTGCCAGCGGGCACTAAAGTGCAGTATGATGCGCACCAACTCGAATTTCATTGGGTGGGTGACAAGGCGCGCAAGATGGCCAGATGCAAATATGTGATGCCGAGTGTGGACGGGGTGCCTGGAAGTTGTGGCTTGGCCTGGGTATGTGTGGAAGATGAATATATCAAGGTGAATGCGCGCGCACCGTCTCATCTTGGCGAGTTATATGTATTGTCTTCGCCGGTCGCCATCGCGGCGGGGGAGACCATCGGTTATCTCGGCCTGGTGGAAACACCGGGCTCGCTGATCGGGGGCAGGAAGAGCAAGCATCAGGTCCATCTTGAGGTATTCACCCAGGATCCCAGACTGGACGATGTATTGACCAACAAGGCCAATACAAAAGGCGGTGCTACCTATGCCAAGGTACCGGCAGAGCTTGTCTTGTATGAGAAGCAGAAGCAGGACGGTAAAGATCAGTGGGTGAAGACCGAGGGCAAGAGCCTGGAAGAGCTGATTGAATCGCCCAAGCTGGAGAAAGATGACGCAAAGAAGGAGTGGGTCTGCGTCTCGTCAGGAAAATATGTCGAGAAATCGCAAGTCGAGCTACTGAGTCAGCATGACTGGCTGAAGCTTGGTTTTAAAAAGGTCGATGGCTCTGGCTCCGATGGCTATCTGGATCCCGATGCGCCGCCGACCTTCTTCACCGACCTGGTCAAGAGCTTCGATACCGATGGTAATAATGAGCTCAGCAGCGAAGAGATCCTGGCAGCACTGCAAGACAGCGGTAATGCAGAGCAACTCCACAAACTTATCGTCAAGCATCCCAGCGAGTGGTACGAAAAATCCTCGGCCAGCAGTTATCTATGGCTGGACAAGTTGATGGCCAAAATTGGCCTACCCGATTTTGACCAACTGGTGGATCATGAAAAACAGCGGATCGATAAGCTGGAGTGGATGCAGAGTGCGACCAAGTTGAAACTTGGTAAGGATATTTGGCATTTTTACCCAATTATTTCATTTGCCGATGTGTCACATGATGATTGTGTTCTTATGTTTCATAAGATATCAAGAATAGTTCTTGCCCATGAGGGTGGGTTTGTTGATGACCCGTCTGATGCTGGTGGTGCGACTAACATGGGAATCGCATGGAATACATGGATCGCATATGCGGAAGAAGATATTGGTGTTAAGCCAACGTTGGATAACTTGAAGAAATTAACTACGGAACAGGCAGAAACTATTTACTATAAGAGATATTGGAAGCCGAGAGAATTCTGTAAATTTGAAAATATAAAAACTGCGTTGATGATATATGATTGGTCTATTACATCAGGCGGGGCTATAAGGGAAGTCAGTCGTCTTATTAATGATAAATATTCTCCTGTAAGTATTTCAGTGTCACTGAACGACGAGTTGATTTTCAAAATCAATGATATAGATGATCAGGACGGATTGGTTTCATCAATTGCAGATATAAGAAAAAAATATTATAGGGATCTGACTGTAGATAGTAAAACAGGGTTACCTAACAAGAATATAAAATTTCTTAAAGGCTGGATAAATCGAGTCAATGATTGTTTAGAGGTTACAATATGAAAGGTGTTGTTATTATCCTGGGTTTTATTCTTTCATTTTTTGCCTATGCAGATGTGTCTGGTCAGTGGGAGTGTAAGACATGTGCAAATACATCGATACAATTGACGCTACATGATGAAAATGGACATGTTAGTGGCAACTATTGTTTTATATCTAACAATGGTAATAGAATAGACTGTGATGGGAATAGTATATCTGGCGAGGCAAAAAACAACTCTGTTGAATTGGATTTCGTTAATTCATGGGGGGATGTAGGAAAAGCTATATTGACAGCTGATAAGGACGGTATTGTCTGGAAAACAAATGATAACACCCCGTTCTTACGCGCAAACATGGCAATGCCCTCCTCTTTTACTCTAAGAAGAATGAATAATAATGATGACTTACGGGCTAGGGTCTTAAAAGAATGTATAATTAAAAATGATGTAGATGTCACCAATGGTTTTGTAAGCAAAGGTCAGTTTGTGACTATTTTGGGAACAAATGATGATGGTTCAAAATTTAAAATAAAAATTATAAATAAAAATAACGATGTTATTGGTTGGTTATCAGACGAATGTGTAGAGATTGAGTGACGTACAGATCTAGTTATCACCAGACACCGGCTTTAAGCTGGTGTCTTTTAACCTGATAAATAAAAGTTATTAACTATTCTTATGGATGTCTTATTTATGACAAGTCGTATATATATTTAAATTCGCTACGGTAAACGGTCAAACATGAGTAAGAAATTGCAAATTCAGTAGATGGCCTGATAATTTTCTCATCATTAGGTCGATAGATATTTTTATTAAGGATTAAACAATATATGAAGCTTAAATTATTTATTTTCATGCTGGGCTTGGGATTGTCTAATATTGCTAGTGCTGGACTTTTTGACTCTAAAGAGGAAACTCTCCCCTTCAAATGTGGGCGTGAAGATTCCGTGCTCGCACTGACAGTGGCATTGCGTGACAGTGCCTTGTCAAAAATGTCAATATCACCGGATAAGCTAGACCGTTTTCAAAACCAAGTCGAAACAGTACCCATTAGTATATCTGATGTCTCGACTACAAGCGGCTCAAATAAAGAGCTTAAATGTATGGCAACAGTATCAATGACTGTTCCTGTTGAATTGAAAGAGTTATCAGAGAAGGCCCCAGGAGTATTCTCTGAGTTTATCAACGAAAGTCACGGCTTGTATAAGAATGGTGATTTATCATGGAAGAATATTTCATATAATGTAAGGTTGGCTGATAATGAGAAAGATATTTCAGTAGCTTTAGGTGAGACTTATTATGCCCCTATGTCATTGGCTAAGTCATCGTATTTGGCGATCACAAAAAACGAAATCATTCAGAGAAATGATCCATCCAGAGTGACCATTGCCAAGCAAGCTTATGAGGTAGAAGATGCTCGTTTGAACAAAATTTGGAAAGCTATTCCTGTATCATTCAGGTCGTCCATGAAAAATGAACAAGTATCCTGGGTGTGGGATAAAGAAAATAGTTGTGGCAAGATTGAATCTGCAAACGATACGAACTTATCAATATCTAGTAAAGTGGAACTATATGAATGCCAAACCGAAATGACTAAAACTCGAATTAAATATTTGAGTGGTCAGCAGTAAAATCCTGGTCCTCCACACTGGGAGGATTGAGTATTATGTACAGAGCGAGTTATCATCCGACACCGGCTTCAAGCCGGTGTTTTCTATGTCGCTTGAGTACATGCCTTCTTCGAGATCTATATCATTCCTGTCTTGAGTAGTTCCCTTCCTTCCTCTTCTCCCAACCCTGTAGGGCTCCTTGTTAGGCATGCTCAATCGGAGCTGTAGTCGGTCGTTATAAGGATTTGTATGAGGCTCTTTGGCGCTCGATATCGGGTCATACTGTCTTTCAACCCTCAGTCTCGTTCAGCCAATATCGATGCCTGATTAATTAACTCAGGGTTTTGTGGCCCCCGGCTGCGATCGTGCTGTGGGCGGTTCTATGGTTGGGGATCGGAAAGAAGCTAATAACAGCTGCGAATGATAAATGCTGTGACAACGCTTTCATTTTGAGCCACTGAATACCGGTAATAGGCCGAAGTTTAAATGTGGTTAATTCACGACTATCGAAATCTATCCCCTAATGGGTATTTGTTGCTTGAGAATGATTTTCGATAAGCCTTTGCTGCATATGGTTTTTTTATTTTCGTTGATGAGTTTTCTCCACGACTAATGCCCCGCGACTTGATGGAGATCAACATGAGGGCCGGGGGGGAGGCATAGCATTCCCGCAATTAAGCATTTGCCAAACAATGCTCACTGACGGGAATAAGACGAATGGTCGCGGATAATTTTTTATCGGCTCATGGAATTAATCGCCGTGATTTTATGAAATTGTGTGCCGGGATGGCCGCAACCCTGGGATTAAGTAATCAGGCGGTGGCGAAGATGGCCACCGCACTCACCAGCCCCGAGCGGCCTCCGGTGATCTGGATAGGGGCGCAGGAGTGTACCGGTTGTACCGAGTCGCTGCTGCGGGCAACCCACCCCACCATCGAAAACCTGATCCTCAACACCATTTCGCTGGAGTATCACGAGGTACTCTCGGCGGCCTTTGGTCATCAGGCGGAAGAGAACAAGCACAACGCCATCGAACGCTACAAGGGCAAGTATGTGCTGGTGGTGGATGGCTCCATTCCGCTCAAGGATGGTGGCGTCTACTGCATGGTGGCCGGTGAGCCCATTGTCGACCATATTCGGCGCGCCGCCGCCGACGCGGCCGCCGTCATCGCCATCGGCTCCTGCTCCGCCTGGGGCGGGGTGCCCGCCAGCGGCAGTAACCCCACGGGTGCCGTCAGCCTGGAGGAGGCCCTCGGCAACATAAGCGCCCCCATCATCAATATCCCGGGCTGCCCGCCCAATCCCCACAACTTCCTCACCACCGTGGCCTACTACATCACCTACGGCAAGCTGCCGGCGCTCGATGCCAAGAAGCGGCCGCTGTTTGCCTATGAGCGATTGATCCACGAGAACTGCGAGCGTCGCCCGCACTTCGATGCCGGCCGCTTCGCCAAGGAGTTTGGCGACGAGGGCCACCGGCAGGGCTGGTGTCTCTATCATCTGGGCTGCAAGGGGCCTGAGACCTACGGCAACTGCTCGACCCTGGAGTTCTGCGACGTGGGCGGCGGTATCTGGCCGGTGGGCATAGGCCACCCCTGCTATGGCTGCAACGAGCAGGGAGTGGGTTTTAGCAAGGGGATCTTCCAGCTCGCCAAGGTCGAGAATCCGACCCCGCGGGTGGAGAAACCCGATGTGGCCATCCAGGAGGGGGGCTATACCTCGCCCACCGCCACCGGCCTCATCGGCGGCGCCCTCGGGGTGCTGGTGGGGGTGAGCCTGATGACGGTGCGTGAACTCGGTCGTCAGCAGAAGCGCCACGAAGCCGGGCAGCACCCATCACGGGAGGAGTGACCGTGAACAGACGCAACTTCCTCAAGTTTGCCTCCGTCGGGGCGCTGGCGGCAGGCACGGCCGTACCGGGCACGGCCATGGCCGCCGCCAAGAACAAGCCGCCCATTCCCGGCTCGCTGGGCATGCTCTACGACTCCACCCTCTGCGTCGGCTGTCAGGCCTGCGTGGCGGAGTGCCAGCGTCTCAACGGCAACCCGGCCAATCCGGAGGGAGCTCAGACCTGGTCCACCAACGACAAGCTGACGCCCTACACCAACAACATCATCCAGATCTGGAAGAGCGGCAGCGGCGAGCACAAGGATCAGCTGGTGGATGGCTATGCCTACATCAAGAAGCAGTGCATGCACTGCGTCGATCCCAACTGTGTCTCGGTCTGCCCGGTGCAGGCCCTCAAGAAGGATCCCAAGACCGGCATAGTTCACTACGATCCGAGCGTCTGCACCGGCTGCCGTTACTGCATGGTGGGCTGCCCGTTCGACGTGCCCAAGTACGACTACGACAACCCGCTCGGCGCCATTCACAAGTGTGAGCTGTGCAACCAGCAAGGGCTCGAGCGCATCGATCAGGGCAAGCTGCCCGGCTGCGTCGAGGTCTGCCCCACCGGCGCCGTCATCTTCGGTACCCGCGAGGATCTGATGGCCGAGGCCAAGCGCCGGCTGCTGGCCACCCCCGGCAGTGAATACGCCTATCCCCGCCAGACCCTGGTGGCCAACGATCCTTATCGGCATGAAGTGCCCAACTACCAGCCTTACGTCTATGGCGAGAAGGAGGGGGGCGGCACCCAGGTGCTGGTGCTGGCCGGGGTGCCTTACACCAAGCTCGACATGCCTGACCTGCCCGAGCTCTCCTCCGGGGCGCGCTCCGAGCATATCCAGCACACCCTCTACAAGGGGATGGTGCTGCCCATGGTGGTGCTGACCGGTCTCTCCGTGTTGATCCGGCGCAATGCCAAGAAGCAGGAAAAGGGCCATGATCCCGAGCCGGGTCAGGGCAAAGAGAAGGGAGGCGACGACCATGAGTGAACATAAAGCGCATCCGCTCGGCGGCAAGCTGGTCAGCTGGCCCGTGCTGGTGCTGGCGCCCTTTGCCGTGCTGTGCGGCATCCTGATCTTGAAGCGCCTCATCTTCGGGTTGGGCTCGGTGACGGATCTGAACGGCGGCTACCCCTGGGGGTTGTGGATCTCGTTCGATCTGCTGATCGGCACCGGCTTTGCCTGCGGTGGCTGGGCCCTGGCCTGGGCCGTCTATGTGTTCAACAAGGGCGAATATCACCCCCTGGTGCGACCGGCGCTCCTGGCCAGCCTGTTTGGCTACTCCCTCGGCGGTCTCTCCATCACCATAGACGTGGGCCGTTACTGGAACCTGCCTTACTTCTACATTCCGGGTTTCTTCAACACCTCCTCGGTGCTGTTCGAGACGGCGGTCTGCATGACCATCTACATCGGGGTCATGGCGCTGGAGTTCGCCCCCGTGCTGCTGGAGAAGTTAGGCTGGAAGGCGTCGCTGATCCGGCTCAACAAGATCATGTTCTTCGTGCTGGCGCTGGGGGCCCTGCTGCCCACCATGCACCAGTCCTCCATGGGATCCCTGATGATAGTGGCGGGGGAGAAGATCCATCCGCTCTGGCAAAGCTATGAGCTGCTGCCGGTCTTCTCCCTGCTGACCGCCTTCATCATGGGCTTCTCCATAGTGGTGTTTGAGGGCTCCCTGGTGCAGGCGGGCCTGGCGGGACGCGGACCGAACGAGAAGCCGCTGTTCTACAAGCTGACCCAGGTGATCGACATCTTCCTGATCCTGTTTGTGGCGCTGCGCTTCGCCGAGATCGTCATCAACGACAAGTCGGAGTACCTCTCCGAGTTCAACCGCTACGCCATCATGTTCTGGAGCGAGATCGCGCTGATGATCTTCCCGCTGCTGGTGTTCCACTGGGACAAGAGCCGCCGGGATTCGCGCATGTTGTTCCTGGGTGCCCTCAGCATGCTGCTGGGCGCCGCCCTCTGGCGACTGGATTACTCCCTGCTCGCCTTCAATCCAGGCAATGGCTATCACTACTTCCCCAGTGCCGAAGAGGTGCTGATCTCCCTTGGCTTCGTCGCCATCGAGGTCTGTGCCTATCTGCTGCTGATCCGGCTGTTGCCGGTGCTGCCATCGCTGGAACGTGTTCACCAAGATTATCAGGCCCGAGGGAAAGCCAACGTATGAGCCAACGTATCACCATAGACCCCATCACCCGTATCGAGGGTCACCTGCGCATCGACTGCGAGATCGACGGCGGCGTCGTCACCAAGGCCTGGTCATCCGGCACCATGTGGCGCGGCATGGAGGAGATCCTCAAGGGCAACGATCCGCGCGACGCCTGGATGATAGTGCAGCGCATCTGCGGGGTCTGCACCTCGATCCACGCCATCGCCTCGGTGCGAGCGGTGGAGAATGCCATCGGCGCCAAGGTGCCGGTCAACGCACAATTCATCCGCAACCTCATCATCGCGGCCCACAACATCCACGATCACATAGTCCACTTCTACCAGCTCTCCGCGCTGGACTGGGTGGACATCACGGCAGCGCTGCAGGCCAATCCGCAAAAAGCGGCGGGCATCCTTAAAGGGGTGTCGACCTGGTCCCTCAACAGCGCCGAAGAGCTGACCAAGGTGCAGGAGAAGATCCGCGCCCTGGTGGCGAGCGGCCAGCTCGGCATCTTCGCCAACGGCTATTGGGGCCACAAGGCGATGAAGCTGAGCCCTGAGGTGAACCTCATCGCCGTGGCTCACTACCTGCAAGCCCTGGAGTGCCAGCGCGATGCCAACCGCATCGTCGCCATCCTGGGGGGCAAGACGCCCCACATCCAGAACCTGGCGGTGGGCGGGGTGGCCAACCCCATCAACCTGGATGCGCCCAGCGTGCTCAACCTCGAGCGGCTGCTCTATGTGAAAACCTTCATCGATCGGCTCGGCGAGTTCATCGAGCAGGTCTACAAGGTGGATGCCGCCATCATCGCCGCCCACTACCCCGAGTGGCTGGCGCTGGGGCAGGGCGCCAAACACTATCTGAGCGTGCCCGAGCTCCCCACCGATGCCGACGGCGGCAGCTTCCTGATGCCGGGCGGCTACATCGAGAACGGCGATCTGGCGAATTACCGCCCCATCGAGAGTCACCAGGATGCCTGGCTGATGGAGGGCATCGCCGAGAGCAACAAGCACGCCTGGTACAAGGACGATGCCCCGCTCAAGCCCTGGGAGGGCAAGACGGAGCCGAACTACACCGGCTGGCAGGATGACGGCAAGTACTCCTGGGTCAAATCCCCCACCTTCTACGGCAAGGTGGTCGAAGTGGGCCCGCTCGCCGACTTGCTGGTGAAGCTGGCGGCCAAGCACCCGGGCACTGTGACCCATTTCGATCAGCTCAACGGCATCTACCAGGCGCTGTCCGGCTCGGCCATCAAGCCTGCGCAGCTGCACTCCACCATGGGCCGCATCATAGGCCGCGCGGTGCGCTGCTGCGTGCTGAAGGACACCTTGTCCCACCAGTGGCAGGCGCTCATCGACAACATCGGCAAGGGGGACTTCAGCGCCTACATCAAGGCCGAGATCCCGGCGGACAAGGAGTTTCGCGGGGTGGGCTTCGAGGAGGCGCCGCGCGGCATGCTCTCCCACTGGATCGTCATCAAGGGCGGCAAGATCGAGAATTATCAGGCGGTGGTGCCCTCCACCTGGAACTCGGGCCCGCGCAACTTCAACGACGAGCCCGGCCCCTACGAGCAGGCGCTGGTCGGCACCCCGGTGGCGGATCCCGCCAAGCCGCTCGAGGTGGTGCGCACCATCCACTCGTTCGATCCCTGCATGTCCTGCGCGGTGCACGTGGTGGACACCCAGAACGGGGAAGTGACCCAGGTGAAGGTGCTGTGATGAACACCTTGATCCTGGGGGTCGGCAACCTGCTGCTGAGCGACGAGGCAGTCGGGGTGCGCATCGTCGAGGCGCTGGAGCGCGAATACCGTTTCGCCCCCGGTATCGACCTGCTCGATGGCGGCACCGCCGGCATGGAGCTGCTCGAGGAGATGGCGAACCGCGACCACCTCATACTGGTGGACGCGGTGCGCAGCGGCAACCCGCCTGGCACCGTCGTCACCCTGAGTGGCGAGGAGATCCCGACCCTGTTTGGCCGCAAGATCTCCCCCCATCAGCTCGGGCTGGCGGACGTGCTGTCGGCGCTGCACATGACCGGGGAGTCGCCCAGGCGGCTCAGCCTGATCGGGGTCGAGCCCGAATCCCTCGAACCCCGCATCGGCCTCACCTCTGTGGTGGCGGCGGCCATGGGGGAGGCGAGGGCGCGGATCCTGAACCTGCTGGCCGAGGCCGGTTGCCCGGCCATTCCCCTTTCCGAACAGGAAAGGGCCGCACGAGAGCAGGAGGGCGTATGGCGCAATCCCATCTGACCGAGGCCGCGGACGCGGTGGAGGAGCTTGCGGGTTTTGCCGGCGATCCCGCCCCCCTGCTGGTGGCCCAGTACGAGCGCATCGCCCGCGAGCAGATGGCCGATCTGCCCTTCTACCACACCGCCATGCCCATAGTGGCCGAGTGTGTGTTGTTCGAAGAGCAGTGGCTCGGCTGCGTGCTCACCCCCTGGATGCTGAGCGTGGTGGTGTTGCCCGGGCCGGATCAGCACTGGCCAAGGCGCGGCAGCGGCGAGCGTCTCGCCCTGCAACTGCCCTGTGGTGACATGACCTTCATGGTGGGGGAGCTGCCCGAAATAGGCCAGCTGCTCGCCTGCTCGCTGATGTCGCCACTGGACCCTCATCTCGGGGCGGAGGAGGGGAGGGCGCTGGTGGCCGGCACCCTCAGGATGCTGCACTCCCTGCCGCTGCAACAGGGTACAGGGGCGGTGGATCTGGGGCGCAGGCGGCTGTTTGGCGCGAGAGAGCGCTAGTCTGCCAGCACCGGCAAAGATAGACATGGGGCCCATCAGGCCCCTCATTCGCTTTTAGTGGTGGCCACTTTTCTTCCCGGGTGGCAGCAAGAGACGAGAACATTGATGACGATCCGACCCCTTGGCGCCGCCGTGCTGCTGGCCCTCTCGATGGGCGCCGGCGCGCAGAACGCCGCCCCCCAGCCCATGCCCGCCGAGCTCAAGCTCGCCATCGGCAGCGAGCCCACCGAAGGCTTCGATCCGCTGCTCGGCTGGAGCCACGGCAGCTACCTGCTGCTGCACAGCCCACTGCTCAAGCAGGGGGCCGACTTGAGCTGGCAGAACCTGCTGACCGAGTCGGTCAGCCCGAGCGAGGATGGCAAGGGCTGGCTCATCCGCCTCAAGCCCAGCCTTAAGTTCTCCAACGGCTCGCCGCTCGATGCCGAGGATGTGGCCTTCACCTACAACAGCGCCGCCAAGGGCGGTGGCAAGATCGACATGGGCAACTTCGTCGCCGCCCGGGTGGTGTCGCCGCGGGAGGTGGCCATCAGCTTGAGCGCCCCCCAGAGCACCTTCGTCAACGTGCTGGGGTCGCTCGGCATAGTGTCGAAGCGGGATTACGATCCCAAGCGCTACGCCCGCCAGCCGGTAGGCGCCGGCCCCTACCGGCTGCGGAGCTTCCTGCCCGGCCAGCAGCTGGTGGTGGAGGAAAACCCCTATTACGCCGGGGAGCACAACGACTTCAAGCGGCTGGTGTTCGTCTTCATCGACGAGGAGAGCGCCTATGCCGCCGCCCAGAGCGGCCAGCTCGACGTGGTACGCATCGCCCCCTCCCTGGCGCCGACGGTGCCGGCGTCGCTGAGGCTCTGGGTGCGCCCGAGCGTGGAGAACCGCGGCATCGTCTTCCCCATTCCACCCGCCGGCGGCAAGGATGCCAAGGGCAACCCCGTCGGCAACGACATAACCTCGGACGTGGCGGTGCGCCGCGCCATCAACTACGCCATCGATCGCCAGCTGCTGGCCGATCAGCTGCTGGAGGGGCACGCCATCCCCGCCTACAGCGCGGTGCAGGGGCTGCCCTGGTACAACCCGGCCAGCGCCTTCAAGGACGGGGATGCCGCCCATGCCAACGCCCTGCTCGAGGCCGCGGGCTGGCAGCGGGGCAGTGACGGCATCCGCCACAAGGGCGGGCTGCGCGCCGCCTTCACCCTCTGGTACACCAGCGGGGACAGCACCCGGCGGGATCTGGCCGAGGCGGTGCGCGCCATGCTCAGGCCCATCGGCCTCGATGTAGGACTCAAATCCGGCAGCTGGGAGCAGGTGGAGCGGGAGATGCACGCCAATCCGGTGATGATGGGCTGGGGCAGCCTGGATCCCATGGAGCTCTATCACCACTACCAGAGCGACGCCGGCGGGGTCGAGTTCTACAACCCGGGTTACTACCGCAATGCCGCGGTGGATGGCTATCTCAAGCAGGCGCTGGATGCCCCCGACTGGCGGGCGGCGCTGCCGTTCTGGCAGCAGGTGGAGTGGGATGGCAAGACAGGCGCCGGGGTGCAGGGTGATGCGGCCTGGGCCTGGCTGCTCAATGTGCAGCACACTTACCTGACCAACGCCTGCGTCGATCTCGGCAAGGGGGCGCCGGAGATCCACGGCAGCTGGTCCCTGCTGAACAACCTGCAGGATTGGCGGTGGACGTGCCGGTAGCCTCACCCCTGAGCACATCGGGTAAAGCCTTGGGCAAAGCCCTGCTGCGGCTGGCGGGACTGCTCTGCCTGGTGTCGGCCGCGACCTTCGTGCTGCTCAGCTACTCCCCCATCGATCCCATCAAGGCCTATATCGGCAACGATCTGCTGCACGTGCCCCCTGCGCAGTACGCCAGCATTGCCGCCCGCTGGGGGCTGGATCAGCCGCTGTGGCTGCGCTACTGGCACTGGTTCGGCCAGGTGCTGCGGGGGGATCTCGGCTACTCCATGCTCTACAACGCGCCTGTCACCGAGGTGATCGGCAGCCGCTTCGCCGCCTCTTTCGCGCTGCTGGCGGGGGCCTGGCTGCTGTCGGGCGGCGCCGGCATCCTGCTCGGCCTGTGCGCCGGCCGTTATCTCAACCGCTGGCCGGACAGGCTCATCTGCCGCCTCAGTTACCTGCTCGCCTCTCTGCCCACCTTCTGGGTCGGCCTGCTGCTGCTGGCCCTGTTCGCGGTGCACTGGCCGCTGCTGCCGGTCTGCTGCGCCTGGACGCCGGGCCTCGGCGCGGACCAGGTGGACTGGGCCGAGCGGCTGCGCCACCTCATCTTGCCGATCACCACCCTGGCCTTGCTCGGGATGGGCAACATAGCCCTGCACACCCGGGGGCGGGTGGCCGAGGTGCTGGCGAGCGACTTCATCCGCTACGCTCGCGCCCAGGGGGACGGCGGCTGGCCCATGCTGCGCTTTCACGTGCTGCGCCACGCCCTGACCCCGGCGCTCTGCCTGCAGTTTGCCTCCTTGGGTGAGCTTATCGGCGGCTCGCTGCTGGCGGAGAAGGTGTTTGCCTACCCAGGGCTCGGGCAGGCGACGGTGGACGCCGGGCTGCGAGGGGACATCCCCCTGCTGATGGGCATAGTGTTGTTTTGCACCCTGCTGGTGTTCCTCGGCAACGGCGTCGCCCGCCTGCTGGTGGCCCGCATGAGCCGGGGTTGGGAGGGTCCGCATGCTGTTTAATCCGCTGCCCTCCCTGCTGCGCCTCGCGCTGGCCCTGAGCTGCCTCGGGCTGCTGGCCTGCTATGGCTGGAATCTGTCGGTGCAGGACGTGCCCATGGATCTGCTGGCCCGCCAGCAGGCCCCCTCGGCGCTGCACTGGTTCGGCACCGATCAGATGGGGCGGGATCTCTGGCAGCGGGCCTTCCTCGGCACCCTCACCAGCCTGGAGCTCGGCGTCAGCACCGCCCTGTGCAGCGGCCTGCTGGCCATGCTGGCGGCCAGCCTCTCGCTGCTGCACCCCAGGTGCGACTATCTGGTGCGGCTGCTCATCGATGCCATGCTGGCGCTGCCCCACATGCTGCTGCTGATCCTCATCTGCTTCACCCTGGGGGGCGGCCTGCACGGGGTGATCCTGGCGGTGGCGCTCACCCACTGGCCCAAGCTCGCGCTGATCCTGCGGGCCGAGGCGAGGCGGATCGCCTGCAGCGACTACGTGGTGCTGGCGCGCTGCCAGGGGATGGGGCCGCTGCGGCGCTGGTGTACTCACCTGCTGCCCGGCCTGCTGCCCCAGTGGTTCATCGGCACCCTGCTGATGTTCCCCCATGCGGTGCTGCACAGCGCCGCCCTGAGTTTTCTGGGGTTTGGCCTGGCGGCCCACGAGGCCTCCCTTGGGCTGCTGCTGGCCGATGCCCTGCGTTATTTGGCGGGGGGCGGCTGGTGGCTGGCGCTCTTCCCCGGTCTGATGCTGTTGCTGCTGGTGCTGCTGTTCGATCAGGCTACCCGCGCCCTGCAGCAGCTCTGGTTTGGGGGTGAACCATGCTGATATTTGAAACCGCCACCTGGCGTCAGCACAGTCTGGCTGGCGCTCTTCCTCAGTTTCATGATGTTGTCGCTGGCGCTGCTGTTCGATCAGGTTACTCGCGCGCCCTGCAGCAGCTCTGGTTTGGGGGTGAACCATGCTGATACTTGAAACCGCCACCTGGCGTCAGCACAGTCTGGCTGGCGCTCTTCCTCAGTTTCATTATGTTGTCGCTGGCGCTGCTGTTCGATCAGGTTACTCGCGCGCCCTGCAGCAGCTCTGGTTCGGGAGCAATGAGCGATGCTGAGCTTCGACAACGTCACCATAGAGGCGGCCCGCTACAACTGGCTGGGGCGCCGCCGTTGGCAGCCCTTGCTCTGCGACATCAACTTGCAACTGGCCCCCGGCGAGATAGTGGCGCTGGTGGGGGGCAGCGGCGAGGGCAAGAGCCTGTTGCTGCAGAGCGCCCTCAGCCTGCTGCCGGACAACCTGCGCATGAGCGGCACCATAGCGCTCGACGGCGCCCCGCTGTGCGACGAGGGGCGGGCCCGCCTGCGCGGCCACACCCTCTGCCATGTGCCGCAGGGGGTGAGTGCCCTCAACCCCCTGCTGACGGTGGAGCGCCAGCTCGGCCGCGCCGCCCGGCTCAGCGGCCAGAGCGGCTCCCACGAGCGGCTCTGCCAGCAGTTGCAGCGCTACCAGCTGCCGCCGGCGACCCTGGTGCATTATCCGCGTCAGCTCTCCGGCGGCATGGCCAAGCGTATCCTGGCCTGCGCCGCGGCGCTCGGCGGGGCGCGCTTCATCCTGGCGGACGAGATCACCGCCTGGCTCGACGAGGGGCTGGCCTGCCTGCTGCTGGGCCAGCTGCGCGAGCTCGCCCGCCAGGGCAGCGGCATCCTCTGGGTCACCCACGATCTGGCGCTGGCGGCCCGCTTCGCGGATCGCATAGTCGCGCTCCATCAGGGGCGGGTGAGCGACAGCCTGAGCAGCCAGCAGCTGCGCCAGGGGCAGGGCAGCCCCATGTTGCGTGCCCACTGGCAGGCGCTGCCGGAGTTCAATTCACTCTTTTGCACGCCGGAGGCTTCCCGATGATGGCGTCGCTGGAGCGGATCGCTTTTCAGGCTGCGGGCATTCAGTGGCAGGCGCTGCCGGGGTTCCATTCACTCTTATCTGCACCGGAGGTCTGCTGATGTTCGAGGTACGGGATCTCAGCCTCCATCAAGGGGAGCGCTCCCTCTGGCAGGGGCTGACGCTGGCGATCAAGGCCGGTGAGCGGCTCGGTCTCGCGGCCCCCAGCGGCCATGGCAAGACCACCCTGGGGCGGGTGCTGGCGGGCTGGCAGCCGGCGGGCGAGGGGGGTCAGATCCTGCTGGATGGCCAGCCTCTGCCAGTCAAGGGCTATTACCCGGTGCAGCTGGTGCCCCAGCACCCCGAGCTCTGCTTCAACCCCTATCGCAGCACCGGTCAGGCGCTGTGGGATGTGTGGCGCCCGGACGAGGCCATGCTGGCGCGTTTCCTGGTCAAGCCCGAGTGGCTCGGCCGCAAGCCGGGTCAGCTCTCCGGCGGCGAGCTGGCGCGCATCGCCCTGCTGCGGGCGCTCGATCCCCGCACCCGGCTGCTGATCGCCGACGAGGTGACCGCCCAGCTGGATCCGCAGATCCAGCGCCACATCTGGCAGGAGTTGATGAGAGAGTGCGAGAGCCGGGGGCTCGGCATGCTGGTGTTCAGCCACCAGCAGGCGCTTCTGCGCCAGGTGTGCCACCGGCTGATCCGCGTCGGTGAGGGGCCATCCGAGCAGGCGCCCGTCGTGAGCAGCGCGGCCTGAGTGCCGGCGTCCCCCTCATCCCCAACCCTTCTCCCGCGAGGGGAGAAGGGAGTGCAGATGGCGACCTCGGATGATCTCTTCGCTTGAACGAGTTGTGCCAGTCGCGGTGGTGAAAGGTGGTCAGGTATGAGCAAAGATGCAGTCCCCTCTCCCTGGGGAGAGGGCCAGGGTGAGGGGGCGACGCACATGAGAAGCGGGCAGTTTGGCGCAGATAGCCATAGCCACTCGCAAGGTTCGAACATAACAAGAGAGGGAGGCATCAGCCTCCCTCTCTTGTTATCAACATTCCCGGCACCTTGGTGGCGGTAGGTTCGATTAGCGCAGCGTAATCGGACGCTCGTAACCTCAGGCGCTGGCGAGCCAGTTGAGCCAGGCGTCCATCCCTTCGCCGGTGGTGGCGCTGAGCTGGATCACCTGGATATAGGGGTTGACCCGCTTGGCGTTCTCGATGCAGCGCGCCACGTCGAAGCTGACATGGGGCAGCAGATCCGTCTTGTTGATGATCATCAGCTGGGCGGCGGCGAACATGTCCGGGTATTTCAGCGGCTTCTCCTCCCCCTCGGTGACCGAGAGGATGGCGACCTTGTACTTCTCGCCGAGATCGAAGCCGGCGGGGCAGACCAGGTTGCCCACGTTTTCGATGAAGAGGATGCCCCCTTCATTGGCGGGCAGCTGGTGGCAGGCGTCGTGCACCATCTTGGCATCCAGGTGGCAACCCTTGCCGGTGTTGATCTGGATAGCGGGCACCCCGGTGGCCCGGATGCGATCCGCATCGGCACTGGTCTGCTGATCCCCCTCGATCACGGCGCAGGAGCGCTGGCCCTCCAGTCGGCGCAGGGTCTCGCACAGCAAGGTGGTCTTGCCCGAGCCCGGGCTCGACACCAGGTTCAGCACCAGCTGACCGGCCTGGTCGAAGTGCTCCCGGTTGTGGACCGCCAGCTTGTTGTTCTTGGCCAGCACATCCATCTCGATGGCGATCAGCTGACGCTGGCCCATGCCCGGCACCGACAGCCCCGCCGCGCCCTTGCCATAGTGCAGATCCGCATGCTGATGGGCATGGCCATGCTGGTGAGCCTGTTTATGATGGTGCTCGTGGCCGTGATCATGGGAGTGGGCATGATGGTGCTCATGCTCATGCTCATGCTCATGATGATGTTCATGGTCGGCGGCGTGATCGTGGGGGTGATCGTGATGATGCTCATGGTCGGCGGCGTGATCGTGGGAGTGAGCCTGATGATGTCCATGGTCGGCGGCGTGATCATGGGGGTGCGCATGATGATGCCCTTGAGCCTGGGGCTGGCCGGCCTGCACAGTGCCCACCCCGTGGTAGTGGTGATGGACATCCTCCTGATGGTGGTAGTGATGGTGAATGATCAGGGTGCGCGGCGCTGGCTGCCGATGAGCGTGCTCATGGTCGTGATCGTGGCCGTGCTCGGCATGATGCTGGTGTTCGTGCTGGTGTTCATGTTCATGTTCATGATCGTGCCCGGCGATTCGTGCCTGGCCGCATCCGCATACGCTACACATATCAACTTACCTCGATGTCGGTGATGCGCAGGCTATCGCCCTGCGCGACTCGTAATTTGTATCCGCCACACAGGGGGCAGGCCTGGCCGCGCTCGGTGAGGGTCACCGTCTTGCTGCAGTCGTAGCACCAGCCCTCGGCGGCCTGGTGCTGAAAATGCAAGCTGGCGCCCTCGACGGCCGTGCCTTTGGCGGCGGCCTCGAAGCAGAAGGCGATGGTATCGGGGTCGACGCAGGAGAAACTGCCGACCTCCAGCCAGAGTGCGGTGACCCTGGTAAAGCCGCGCTGGCTGGCCTGCTCGGCCGCCAGATCGATGGCCGCCATGGCAAGGGACATCTCGTGCATGATCAGGGCTCCTTTGGCCGGGTGCTTAGCAGATGCGGGGGAGCAGCTCGCCCTGTGGCAGTTCGAGATAACGGCGGCTGCCCCAGGGGTTGTTGAGGATCACCTTGTGCTGGGTGCTCTCTTTCACCACCCCGATCCGGCTGGCGGAGGGGTTGAAGGCGCGCAGCAGCGCCAGCGCGGCGTCCGCCTGCTCGGCGGGCAGGGCCAGCACCATGGTGCCTTCGTTGGCGAGATCATGAGGCTCGAAGCCGTACAGCTCGCACAGGCCGCGCACCGGATCGCACACCGGAATGGCGGACTCTTCCAGCTCGATGGCGACCCCGGAGGCGGTGCTCCATTCGTTGAGCACGGCGGCGAGCCCGCCCCGGGTGGCATCGCGCAGGGCGTGGGGGGTGAGCCCCGCCGCCAGCAGCGCCTCGACCTGGGGCCAGAGGGTGGTGCAGTCGCTCTTGAGCGCGGAGCCCAGTTGCAGGGCGTCGCGGGCCATCAGGATGCAGGCGCCGTGGCTGCCGATATCCCGCGACACCAGGATGGCGTCATCTGGCTTGAGGTTGCGCACCGAGATCCCCCGGCTCTGTTCGGGCAGGGGGAAGGTGCCGACCCCGCTGGTGTTGATGAACAGCTTGTCCGCCGCCCCCCTCGGCACCACCTTGGTGTCGCCGCAGACGATGCGGGCGCCGCTCTTGGTCAGTTCGGAGGCCATGGACTCGACGATGCGGGCGAGATCGGCGTAGGGGAAGCCCTCCTCGATGATGAAGCTGCAGCTCAGGTACTCGGGCCTGGCCCCCATCATGGCGAGATCGTTGACGGTGCCGGCGATGGCCAGCTTGCCGATGTCGCCCCCCTCGAAGAAGAGCGGGGAGACGGTGAAGCTGTCGGTGGTGAAGGCGACGGGGCCTTGCACCGGCAGCAGGGCGGCGTCTTCACCGCGCAGCAGGATCTCGTTGCCGAAGTGGCGGAAGAAGAGCTGGTTGATCAGCTGGTTCATCTCGACGCCGCCGCCACCGTGGCTAAGTTGAATCTCTCTCATCGGGATGGGGTCTCCAGGTAGTGATAGAAGCAGACGGGTTCATCTCGCCCCATCACCCGACCACAGTGGCTAAGTTGAATTTCTCTCATGCTCATTGGATCCCCATATAGCGGTAATAGGCGTTACAGGCCCCCTCTGAGCTGACCATGCAGCTGCCCATGGGCTGGGTCGGGGTGCAGCCCCGGCCGAAGACCTTGCACTGGTTCGGCTTGGCCAGCCCGCGCAATATGTCGGCGCACTGACAGGCCTTGTGATCGTCGATGGGGGTCTGACTGAGCTGGAAGTGGCGCTCCGCATCGCGGGCGGCGAAGGCGTCCCGCAGGCGCAGGGCGGAGGCGTTGATGTCGCCGAGGCCGCGCCAGCGAAAGTGCTCGCGGGTCTCGAAATAATGGGCCACCAGCCGCTGGGCGGCCTGGTTGCCGCTGGCGGTGACGGCGCGGCTGTATTGCACCTCCAGCGCGCAGCGCCCCTCTACCTTCTGGCGCACCATCATCAGCAGCGCCTCCATCACGTCCACCGGCTCGAAGCCGCTCACCACCACGGGCACCCGATAGCGCTCGACTATGGGCAGATAGATGTCGGCGCCGGTGATGACGCTGACGTGGGAGGGGCCGATGAAGGCGTTCACCTTGGCGACCCCGTCGGCCATCACGGCGTGAATGGCGGGGGGCACCAGCACATGGTTGATATGAAACAGCAGGTTGTTCACCCCCGCTGCGTCAGCCGCCGCCAGCAGCGCGGCCGTCATGGGGGTGGAGGTCTCGAAGCCGATGGCGAAGAAGACCACCGTCTTGTCCGGGTTCTCGGTGGCGATGCGCAGGGCATCGAGCGGGTCGTAGACGGGGCGGATGTCGCTGCCCCTGGCCCGCTGCTGGGCCAAGGATCCCTTGGAGCCCGGCACCCGGATCATGTCCCCCAGGGTCACCAGGATGACATCGGGCTGGCCGGCCAGCTCTATGGCCTGATCGATGCGCTCCTTGGGCATCACGCAGACCGGGCAGCCGGGGCCGTGGACGAACTCTATGCTGTCCGGCAGCAGCTGGGGCAGGCCGTACTTCATGATGGTGTGGGTATGGCCGCCGCACACCTCCATCACCCGCAGGGGTTCGGGCATATCCTTGGCCAGCGCATGGATCTGGGCGGCGAGGGCGCGGATCACCTCGGGCTGGCGAAAGCCCTGAAACAGGTCATTGAGCGTCAGCATGGCAAGATGTCCTGCTTGGGCATCAGGGCCACCATCTGGCGGAAGCTCTCCAGGCTGGCCTGGGCCTCCTCCTCGTCAATCTTGCTCATCACGAAACCGATGTGGAGCAGCACATAGTCCCCCAGGGCCAGGGGATCCTCGAGCAGCATGCAGCTGACCCGGCGCTGCACCCCCAGGGTGTCGACGGTGACGCAGTTATCTTCGGGGTGCAGCTGCACCACCTGGGAAGGAATGGAAAGGCACATGAGAGACTCCTAAATGGCGGGGGAGAGGGGCTTGGCCCTCTCCTTCGCAACATGGTGGATGGCAAACCAGAGCTGGCCCGCGGCGATGCCGCCGTCGTTGAGGGGCAGGGTCTGGCTTATCAAGACCTCGCGCCCGGCCTCGGCGAGGCGGGGGAGGAGCTGGTCCATCAGCACGCGATTCTGGAAGACGCCGCCCCCCAGCACCACAGGGTGGGTGGGGAAGCGGTGGCTCAGGGTGAGGATGAGCTCGCCGATGGCGCGGATAAAGCCGGCGGCCAGCCTGGCCACCTCGACGCTGGCGCGCCGTTGCAGCAGCTCGGCCAGCAGCGGTGCCCATTCGATCAGCAGAGGGCCATCTTCTTGGTCGGTGATCCCGAATTGCAGCGGCCAGGGCGCGGCACCGGGTGCGAGTCGCAGCGCCGCCGCCTCCAGCAACAGCCCCGCCTCGCCCTCGTAGTCGGGGGTATCGATCAGGCCGAGCAGGGTGGCGACCCCGTCGAATAGTCGGCCCATGGAGCTGGTGTGGGGGGCGTTGCGGCCGAGGCGCCACAGCTGGTGCAGGTTGCTGAGCCGCTCCGCGGGCAGCTGGTCGATCACCGCAATATTCAGCTCGCCGATCTCGCCCGGGGTCGCGGATTCAAACAGCAGCCCCAGCAGCTGGCGCACCGGCTCGCGGATGGCGGCTTCGCCCCCGATCAGCCGAAATGGCCGCAGGTGCGCCACTCGCTCAAACCCCCGTACGTCGGCGACCAGCAGCTCGCCCCCCCAGAGGGTGCCGTCGTCGCCCAGGCCAGTGCCATCGAAGGCGAAGCCGAGCACGGGCCCGCTGTGGTCATGCTCGGCCATCACCCCTAGCAGGTGGGCGTGGTGGTGCTGCACCTCGAGATGGGTCGCACCCTGCTCCGCGCAATAGTCCTTGGCCCACTGGTGGCTCAGATAACCCGGGTGGCGGTCCGACACCAGCAGGGTTGGGTTGAGATCGTAGAGCTCGCGGAAGGTGGCCAGGGTCTGCTCGAAGTGCCCCTGCATCGGCAGGCTGTGCAGATCGCCGATATGGGGGCTGTAGATGCGCTGGCGACCGAAGGCGAGCGCCAGCTGGTTCTTCTGCTGGGCGCCGACCGCCAGCACTGGGGTGCTGACCGGCGCTTTCAGGCTGGGGGTGCAGGGGGCATAACCCCGGGCGAGACGCAGGATCTGGCGCTTGCCGCCGGCCCACTGCACCAGGCTGTCGTCGCAGGGGTGCAGTATGGGGCGATCGTGATCCAGGATGCCGTCGATCTCGCTGCCAAGTTCCCTGATCACCGCCTCGCACTCGATGAGGATCGGGCTGCCGCGGCCATTGGCGCTGGTGGCCACCAGCGGCATGGCGCAGGCCTCCAGCAGCAGCTGGTGGAGCGGGGTGTAGGGCAGCATGACCCCCAGGTAGGGGATACCGGGGGCGATGGCGTCGGCCAGCGGTATTGTGTCGGATGACTGCTGGTCAGGCTCCCGCTTGCGCAGCAAGGTGATGGGTCTTGGCTGGGATTGCAGCAGGGCCCACTCGGCATCGCTGCCGGTCACGTGCAACCGCGCCTCTTCGAGGGATCTCATCATCACCGCCAGCGGCTTGCGCGCGCGCCGCTTGAGCTGGCGCAGCCGGGCCACGGTCAGTTCATTGCGGGCATCACACATCAGGTGGTAGCCCCCCATCCCCTTGACCGCGACCAGGGCTCCAGCTTGCAGGGCCTGGGCGGCCATTTTCAGGGCATCCTCGCGCTCGACCAGCGCATCACCCTTGCCGGTGCGCCAGGTCAGATGCGGCCCGCACTGGGGGCAGCTCACCGGCTGGGCGTGGTAGCGCCTGTCCAGGGGATCCTCATAGGCACTGGCGCAGCGCGGGCACATGGCGAAGCTGGCCATGGCGGTGTGGGGTCTATCGTAGGGGAGGCGGCGAATGATGCTGTAGCGCGGGCCGCAGTGGGTGCAGTTGGTGAAGGGGTATCTATGGTGGCGATCCGCCGGATTGGCGATGTCCCGGGCGCAGGCCTCGCACATCCCCTGATCCGGCGAGATGGCCACCGTGGCCGCGCTCTGTTGCTGGCTGGCCCTGATATGAAAGGCGCCGTTGAAATCGGGATCGCTCGTCAGCGGCAGCACCCGCTGGTCGAAGCTGTCGATGCGGCTGAGCGGCGGCGCCAGCGCCCGCAGGTCGCGGCCAAAGGCGGCGAGCTGTTCGGGAGAACCTTGCGCCCCTATGGTGACGCCGCTGGCGTCGTTGAGCACATAGCCGGTGAGGCGATGGCGCAGGGCCAGGCCATAGACGAAGGGGCGAAAGCCGACCCCCTGCACTATGCCGTTGATCTGAAACTCGAGGCGCAGCGGGGTGCTCGCCTCTGGCGGCTGGGTCACCGGGGTTGTGGGCGCCGTCATGCCGGCGTCTCGTCAGCCAGGGGGTTGCCCTCGGGCAGGCGCAGCACCCGGCGATCGTTGTCCTCCCGTCGCACCCAGCCGTCCATCTCCATGCGCAGGCAGAAGGGGATGGCGTATTTGCGCGACAGGCCGGTGATCTCCTTGAGCGAGCCCATGTCGATCAGATCCCCGACCCGCTGGCCTGCCAGCACGGCCTGTACCATGTGGTGATAGAGTTCGGCATCGTAGTAGATGGGACCTTCCAGCTGTATCAGGTAGGTGAGCCTTGCCAGATTGCGCAACTGCTTTTGCAGCGCCCCCTTTTGCCGTAAACCGGCCGGCAGGGTGAGATGACGCACCGGGTCTATCTCCACACCGCCGGGGCCCAGTTTACCGGGCTGGTAGCCCTCCTTGCCTTGATCTCGCACCAGTTTGAGCACCAACAGTGCCTCTTCCCCGAGATCGTCTTCCGACTCGCCACCGCCGGGCTGCCACTTGTCGTGGTGCAGCCGGATCCGTTGCTCGGCCTTGAGCGCCAGCAACAGCGGCTGGGTAGCCTCGAGGTCGATGCGCAGCCTGCCGGCGAGCTCGGCGCCGCTCAATGGCTCGGCCTGCAGGGCGGCCAGCATGGCCTCGCGGGTCTGCGCCAGCCAGGACTGGCTCATCATCCAGTCGCCCTGCTGCACCGCCCCGGCGGGGGGCGCGTCAAAGCGGTCGGCGGGGGCATAGCCATTGAGCCCCAGCTGCAGGGTGGCGGGGTTGTGGCCCGCGAGATCCTCCGGCAGCGCCCGCAGCAGGGCGTGCAGCGCCTTGCGCCTGGCGGGGGAGATGTCGCCGCACCAGAGGATGCGGGCGCCATGCAGCAGCTCGCTGCTGCCGTGGCGGATGATGGCGAGCGGCTGGCCGAAGAAGCAGGGCAGGGGACTGGTGAAGACGAGGCGGGCGAGCCCAGGGTGATCGGCATCCGCTGTGTCAGCGCCGCGGATATAGATCAGCTGGGCCCGGCCATGCCAGCTGCCCAGCGCCACCTCGACCTCCTTGTTGCGCAGAGAGGTGCGCAGTTCTTTGCTGGATTGGCCATCGGCCTCCAGGCGCACTATCAGGTGGGTCGCCGCCTGACAGTCCCCGGCCGCGCTGCCGAGGCAGTGGCCGCGGGCCACCTCCTTGTGGGGCACTTTTTTCAGCCCCACCGCCACCCGGCAGACGGCGGCTATCTCGTCGACGCTCTGGTGATAGGCCTGCAGGGAGCGCACCTGCACCTCCCGATCGGCGGGGTAGAGGCGCAGCTTGTCCCCCACCTTGAGGCTGCCCTGCTGCAATGTACCGGTCAGCACTGTGCCGGTGCCGCTGGCGGTAAAGACCCTGTCCACATAGAGGCGCGGTGGTGCCTCTTCACGAGAGCGGCGCGGGGCGCCCTGTTCGCGGGCAATCTGCGATTCTTGTACATCGGCAAGCTGGCCCACGATGGCGGCGTGCAGGCCGTCGATGTTGTCGCCGCTCTTGGCGCTGACGCAGACGATATCGGGCACCATGCCGCTCTCGTCCATCACCCGCTCCAGCAGCGTCTCCTCCAGCAGTTCAAGCTCGTCGGGGCTCACCAGATCGCACTTGTTGATGCAGACCAGCAGGCGCGGCACCCCCATGGCCCTGAGCAGGCGCAGGTGATCGCCGGTCATCGGCATCCAGCCCTCGTCGGCGGCGATGACCAAGAGCACCAGATCCAGGCTCCAGAGCCCCGCCACCATGTTGCGGACATAGCGCTCGTGGCCGGGCACGTCGATGATGCCGATGGTGTTGCCCTGGCCGTCGTCGAAGTGGGCGAAGCCGAGATCCTGGGTCATGCCGATGGCCTGCTCGTGGGCGCGGGCCGTGGTGATGCCGGTGAGGGCCTTGATCAGCAGCGTCTTGCCGTGATCCACGTGGCCGGCCAGACCGATGACGGCGCGGTAGGAGGTCATGGGATCAGGGCTCCTGTGCGGTTGGCATGGTGGCGGGCATGAGCAGCTCGCTCAGCTGGGCGATCAGCAGCGGCATGTCGTCCGCCAGCAGGCTGGCCACGTTGAGCAGCACCTTCTGCTGGCGCACCGTGGCGATCACCGGCACCGGCAGCTCCCGCAGGGCATCGAGCAGCTGCTGGGCCGGGCGCGGGTCGCGGCATTCGAGCGCCGGGGCGGGGTAGAACTCGTCCGGCAGGGTGCCGCCGCCGACCACCAGCTGGGCGGGCACCTGTATAAAGCAGCCGGGCAGGGCGGCCAGCAGCTGGTCGGCCCTGGCCTGCATGGCGGCGGGGGAGCTCAGGGTGCGCTGGGCGATGCCGGCCCCGGTGGGGGACTTGTTGAGCTTGTGGATCAGCAGGCGCTCGAGCAGGGAGTAGACGATGCGGCTCGGGCGGAAGGTGCGCATCATGGGGTGCTTCTCCAGTCGCTTGATGAGATCCGCGCGGCCGCCGATGATGCCGCACTGAGGCCCTCCCAGCAGCTTGTCGCCGGAGTAGCAGACCAGATCCGCCCCCGCCTTGAGGTACTGGCGCACCGAGGTCTCGTCCGGCGCGAACTCCTCGGTGGTGAGGCCCGAGCCCTGATCCACCGCCAGCACTATGTGATCCGGCAGGGCGCGGGCCACTTCGCCGATGTCGGGGGACTCGGTGAAGCCGCGAATGGCGAAGTTGGATCTGTGCACCATCAGCACCAGCGCGGTCTGATCGGTGATGGCATCGAGGTAGTCCCGGGCCGTGGTGATGTTGGTGGTGCCCACCTCCACCAGCCGGGCGCCGGACAGCGCCAGTATGTCGGGGATGCGAAAGCCGCCGCCGATCTGGATCTGCTCGCCCCGGGAGACGATCACCTCGCGCCCCTTGGCTATCTCTTGCAGCAGCAGAAACAGCGAGGCCGCGTTGTTGTTCACCACCAGGGAGTCTTCGGCCTGGGTCAGGCAGGCGAGCAGGGGGGCGATCAGCCCCTTGCGCCCGCCGCGCTTGCCGGTGGCGAGATCCAGCTCCAGGTTGTTGTAACCGGTGTTGAGCTCGCGCACCTCGTCCCACAGTTCGGCGCAGAGCGGCGAGCGCCCCAAATTGGTATGAACGAGCGTGCCGGTGGCGTTGATCAGCCGGGTCTGGCGCTGGCGTACCCACTGTTGGCAGCGACTGTCGATCAGCTCCTCAAGCCGGGCGAGCGCCACCCCATGCTGGCGAAAGCCTTCGCTCTGGCGCAGCTCGCTCAAGGTGTCGCGCACCAGCTGGGTCACCAGCGGCCGACTCAGACGGGCGATATGGGGGGCGAGGAAGGCTTGCTGCAGCAGCTGTTCGACCTGTGGCAGGCGATGGCTTGGCTGGTCGACGGCGGACGCTTGAGGCTGTGACTGGTTCGGCATGGGGGTTACCAGGGCAGTGCGTGGGTGACGGATGCACACCGGTTTGCCGATAGATTGACGGGGCTGGCGGTTATTTGCGGGCGGACAACTTGCACAGAGTGTTAATGCTGAAACGGTTCTGGCAAATTAATTAACGACCGAGGAAGCCATCCCGGAATAATATTGGCAAGCGGTATCTAGTCGATGCATCCAATATAGGAAAGTGGCGGAAGAGGCAGGAATCGAACCTGCCCGAGCCTTCTCGGCTCACATCGGTTTTGAAGACCGAGGAGGCCACCAGACCCCATCAACTTCCGCAGTGGTCGCCATTTTGGGGCAAGGCCCCCTGGCTGACAACGCTTTTTTTGCCATATAAAAACGGCATTTATATTATTTAACGGAGAGTTGTTTTATATCAAAAACAGGGCAGTTAGCCCGATGTTTTTATTTTAACATCGGGCGCCGATTAAATGCCTGCCTGGCCGTTTTTAACAACTCGGTAAATTATAGTGCCGCGCCGTTGACCTTATTCCACTGGGCGAGCTGGCGTATTAACAACTTGGTATCCTTGGCGGTATCCAGATGTTGATAGAGGTAATCCATGGCGCCGCTCACCATCCCGGTCATGGGGAAGGAGAAGGCGACGATGGCGGGTTGCACCCCGACGAAGATCACCTCGGGCACGAAGCGCTTGAGCTCGTCGATGAGAAAGTTCAGCGGCATGTTGTGGGTCGAGAAGATGAACATGTCGGCTATGGTGTCGGGGGGGATCACCTTGAGGGTGCCCGCCTTCTCGCCGAGCTCGGCGGCATCCACCAGCAGCACCCGATCCGGTTTCAGCTCCCGCACCTGGTGCACCCTGTTCTCCGGCGCTATGCCGCCGTCGATATGGACCCAGCCGGGCAGGGGGGCGGCCTGCAGCTTTTCGGCCAGATAGGGGCCGGCCCCATCGTCACCCATCATGGCATTGCCCACGGTCAACACGAGATTGCAGCCCATCAGCGGCTCCTTACCATCAGGTACATATGAGGATCGTTATGCAGGGCGGTGAGCTGGTTCATGAAAGTGTCGGTCCAGCCTCGCTCCTGCTCGTTCAAGACGCCTTCGGCCTGGCGCAGCCGGTCGAAGGCGCAGGCCAGCATGTGGCAGTGTTCCCGATAGACGGTGATCTCGCCGAAGATGAGGAAGCCCTCCATCTTGCGGCGCGCCTCGCTGCCGGCCGGCAGCTTGGCCACCCAGTCCCTATAACCCGTTAGCGGGCAGACCAGATCGGCGCTCAGGCAATCGACGATGCCGAGGTGGTGGCCGATGGCGAGGCTGTAGTACATCACCTCCTTCGCCTCCTCGGGCACGTCGAACTGCTCGTCCACAAACTTGCGGGAGAGGCGATAGAAGAACACCTGGTCAGCCATGGGCGACCTCTGCTTTCCCCGCCACCCGGTTGAGGCAGGCGTTGGCCAGGTTGTTGACGATCTCACAGAGGCGCGGGTCGTCGTGCTGAGCAAGGTAGCCCTGGATGCGCAGATCCACGTCCTGCTGGGTGGCCCCCTCCAGCAGTGCCATGAACTCGTCGGCGATGATGCGGCCCTGACGGTAGCCCGCCATGCGGCGCGCCTCGCGCTCTATCATCACCCGGATCTCGCTCGGGATGCCGGTGTGGCGCAGCTCCACCCGCTCGCCCGCCGGCACCTCGTGGCTGGTGGCCTTGAGCTTCTGCTCGAGCAGGCCGAGTGCCACCGCGAAGCCGTAGATGGTGGCGGCCGGGGTAGGGGGGCAGCCGGGGATGTAGACATCCACCGGCACTATCTTGTCGGTGCCGCCCCAGACGCAGTAGAGATCGTGGAAGATGCCGCCGTCACAGCCACAGGCGCCGTAGGCGATGCAGATCTTGGGATCCGGGGCCGCCTCGTAGGCGCGCAGGGCCGGCACTCGCATGGCCCGGGTCACTGCGCCGGTGAACAGCAGGATGTCGGCGTGGCGGGGGGAGGCGACCACCTTGATGCCGAACCGCTCGGCATCGAACAGCGGGGTAATGGTGGCGAAGATCTCGATTTCGCAGGCGTTGCAGCCGCCGCAGTCCACCCGATAGACATAGGCCGAGCGGCGAATGTCCTTGAGCAGGGTCTGCTTGAGGCGGGTGATTTCCGGATCCTGTGCCAGCGGCACGGCGCGAGTATGGGCATCGCCGACAACGGCTTCTATGCCTTTGATCTTGCTCATCACATCGACTCCTGTTGGGTGAGCGTGGCGGCGCCGGATGCGGGCTGGCTCAGCATGCTCTGTTTGCGTTTGCAGTCGGGGCAGTGGTGCAACCGCTGTGGGTGGGCCAGCGGCTGGGCCGCCTGCGCCAGGGTGTCTTCCACCAGTGCCACCAGCCGGGCCGGGGCAAAGTAGGTGCCGCACAGGGTGCAGGGGGCCAGCGGGAAGCGGGCCTCCTCATAGAGATCGGCCTTGTTGGTCACCGCCAGCTCGAAGTTGGGGGAGAGGGCGATGGCGCGGGTCGGGCACACCTCCTCACAGCGGCCGCAGAAGATGCAGCGGGCCATGGAGAGCTCCCAGCGCCGCTCACCGGTCTCCAGATCGGTCTCCATGATCAGCGCATTGGCCGGGCAGGCCTTGGTGCAGGCGGCGCAGGCGATGCACTTGTCGGCCTGGTATTCGGGCTTGCCGCGAAAATCCCGGTTCACCTCATAGGGGGCGAAGGGGTACTTGGCGGTCGGCGTACCGGCCCGGAGTATGGTCTTGAACAGCTTGATCATGATGACCCCTTACTTGAGCGGAGAGTTTTTGCGATCGATACCGTAGCGCTCGATCTCCTTGTAGGAGACCACGGTGGACTTGCCCTTCTTGGGATCGACCAGGGTGACCCGATCGGTGCAGGAGTAGCAGGGATCCAGGCTGCCGATGATGAGGGGCGCATCCGCCACCGTATTGCCCCGCAGCATGTAGCGCAGGGCGGGCCAGTTGGCGTAGGTGGCGGCGCGGCAGCGCCAGCGGAACAGCTTCTGGTTGTCCCCGGTCATGCTCCAGTGCACGTTCTCGCCACGGGGCGCCTCGGTGAAGCCCAGCGCAAACTTGCCCGGCTGGTAGGTGAAGCCCTCGGTGAGCAGCGGCCCTTCCGGCAGGTGCTGCAGGCCGAATTCGATCATGTCGAGGGAGTCGTAGAGCTCGTGGATCCGCACCAGCACCCGGGACTGCACGTCGCAGCCTGCCAGCGTCTGGATCTCCATCGGCAGCTCGCGGTAGGCGGCGAAGTCGTGCACCCGGCGGACGTCGCGCTTGAAGCCGCTGGCCCGCACCATGGGGCCGACGCAGCTAAAGTCGCGGGCCACTTGCGGATCGAGGCGGCCGATCCCCACCAGACGGGAGCTGATGTTGGCGGTATCGAGCAGCATGGCCACCAGGGGCTTGAGCTCGTCGCGCAGTTCGCGCACCAGCTGGGTGCCCTTGATGCGATCCTCCTTGAAGATGTCGCGGCGCACCCCGCCGATGAGGTTGAGGCCGTAGGTCTTGCGCGCCCCGGTCAGCAGCTCGGCCAGGGTCATGGATTTCTCCCGCACCCGGAAGAACTGCATGAAGCCGGTGTCGAAGCCGGTGAAGTGGCTCGACAGGCCGATGTTGAGGATGTGGCTGTGCAGCCGCTCCACCTCCAGCAGCACGGCGCGGATCATCTTGGCCCGCTCCGGCACCTGGATGCCCATGGCGTTCTCCACCGAGGTGGTGTAGGCGACGCTGTGGGTGAAGCCGCAGATGCCGCACACCCGATCGGTGAGGAAGGCCACCTCGTTGTAGCCCATGCGGGTCTCGGCCAGCTTCTCCATGCCACGGTGGACATAGAACAGCCGGTAGTCGGCGTCGATGATGTCTTCGCCGTCCACGAACAGGCGGAAGTGACCCGGCTCGTCCGAGGTGATGTGCAGCGGGCCCACCGGCACTATGCGGTTGGCCTCGTTGCCCAGCTCGTTTACGAAGGGGTAGGTCTCGGTGTCCGTGGTGGGCATGGGGCGCTGGCGGTAATCCATGGCGTCCTTGCGCAGCGGATGGATGTCTTCGGGCCAGTCATCGGGCAGCACCAGCCGGCGCTCGTCCGGCAGGCCCACGGCGCGCAGGCCGTACATGTCGCGGATCTCCCGCTCGCCCCACACCGCCGCCGGAATGGTCGGGGTGATGGAGGGGTACTCCTGCGAGGTGGCTTCGACCAGTACCTTGACGGTGATCCAGCTCTTGGTCTCCCCCTCCATGGAGAAGACGTGGTAGACGGCGAAGTGGCCGTTCAGGCTGCGCTCGTCGTTGGCGAAGGAGACCGACAGCCAGCCGCCCAGCTTGTGGAACAGCAGGCTGGTGAGGGCCACCAGATCGGTGGGCTTGACGGTCAGGGTGGCCTGATCGACGGTTTGCCACTGCTCGTCGATGATGGCGTGGGGCAGTTGCTGTCGCAGCTGCTGGATGTAGTCGCAACCGATGCGATCCATGATGGCGATGGTCATGCAGTTCTCACTTTAAAATCGGAAAATATGAAATCGGAAAAAGCGGCTGTGGCGGGCATGGCTCAGATCCCGACCAGATAGGAGAGCAGGGCCAGCAGGGCCAGCCCCAGGCCATAGCGCGTCAGCTTGTGGGTGCGCACGAACTGGGTGCGGGCCATGGCGTTTTCGATGAGGCCCGCCAGTGCGAAGGCCACCAGCAGCTTGCAGGCGAGGATCAGCGCCGCTACCGCCAGCGCGGGCAGGCTCCAGTCCGCCGCCTTGCCGAAGGGGAGGAAAATCACCAGGAAGAGTTGCACCACCACCAGCTGCTTGAGGCCAAGGCCGAGCTTGAGCAGGGCGAGGCCGGCGCCGGAATACTCGGTGAGCGGCCCCTCCTGCAGCTCCTGCTCGGCTTCCGCGCAGTCAAAGGGCAGCTTGCCCATCTCGACGAAGACCGCGAAGGCACAGGCGGCGCCCGCCAGCAGGGTGGCGACCGGGGCGGCCAGCGGCTGGGTGGCTACGTAGGTGCTGATGTTGCCGAGATCCGAGCTGCCCACCATCATCGCCATGATGAAGCAGGCCAGCACCAGGATGGGCTCGACCAGGATCCCCAGGGTCAGCTCGCGGCGGGCACCGATCCCGGCAAACATGCTGCCGCTGTCGAGCCCCGCCAGGGAGAAGAAGAAGCGGAAGATGGCGAACAGGTAGATGTCGGTGATGAGATCCCCGGCGATGGGGAAGGGGGATTCATGGGTCAGGGTCGGCAGCGCCATGGCCACCAGCAGCAAGGCGGCGATGAGCACCGCCGGCATCAGGTTGAAGATGATGCCGGCAGGCTCGGGGGTGACCTCCTGGCGGCGCAGCAGTTTCCCGATATCGCGGTAATCCTGCAGCAGGCCGGGCCCCTGGCGCGAGTGCATCTTGGCACGCAGCACCCGGTTGAAGCCGGTGGCGAACGGAGCCAGCGCCAGCATGGCGATGGCCTGGGTGAGGGCCAGGGCAAGCATGCCCCAGCTTGGCATTTCGAGAGCGGGCATCATTGAACTCCAACAGCCATCAGGATAAAGAGCACCAGCACCAGGCCATGGAGCAGCCAGCCAGCGGGGGACGGCGCCGCGCTCACTCCTTGCAGCGAGCTGGCGAGATCGAGGCGCGGGCGCTGCCGATAGAGGGGGGCGCAGATCTGGCGCAGGGTATGGGTGACACCGCCGGAGGTGAGGCTCATGCGCTCCTCATAGGCGTAACCACAGGCCCAGGGGGTGCCGGCGTGGCGACGAGCCAGCTTGGGCCCTTTGAACAGCGCCAGGATCAGCAGCGGTACCAGCAGCAGGCCGAGCAGGGTGAGGGCAATCACCGGCGGGGAGAGGATCGCCTGAGCACTATCCAGCGGCAGCAGGGTGGCGCCAGTCGCTACCTGGCTCGCCACTTGCTCGGCGATCAGCGCCTGGCCGTAGCCGTTGACCAGGGGGGCAATCCAGGGGGCGCCCAGCCCCAGCACCAGACAGACAGCCGCCAGCAGCAGGGTGCCCGCCACCATGGTGCTGGGCACTTCGCGGGCCTGACTCGCCTTCTCGCTGCGCGGGGCGCCGCAGAAGCAGATGCCATAGACCTTGACGAAGCACATCACCGCCATGGCGCCGGTCACCGCCAGCATCACCACCGCCAGCGGAGCCACCACCGAGGTGCCAAGTTTGGTCATGGAAAGGAGCGCTTGATAGATAAACCACTCGCTGACGAAGCCGTTGAGCGGCGGCAGCGCCGAGATGGCCATGGCGCCGATGAGGAACGCCAGCGCGGTCCAGGGCATCAGCTTGGCGAGGCCACCCATCTTGTCCATGTCACGGGTGTGGAGGCGGAACATCACCGAGCCGGTGCCCATGAACAGCAGGCTCTTGAAGATGGCGTGGTTGAGCAGGTGATAGAGCGCGCCGAGCAGCCCCAGCACCACCAGGGTCGGTTGCTGGTTGGCCAGGCCAATCATGCCGATCCCCATCCCCATCAGGATGATGCCGATGTTCTCCACCGTGTGGTAGGCGAGCAGCCGCTTGAGATCGTGCTCGGCGAGCGCAAACAGCACCCCGAGCACCGCCGAGCAGGCACCGAAGATCAGCACCATGTAGCCCCACCAGAGCTGGCTGGCGCCGAGAAAATCGATGGACACCCGCAAGATGCCGAAGAGGCCCAGCTTCACCATGACCCCGGACATCAGCGCCGAGATATGGGAGGGGGCGACGGGCTCGGCTACCGGCAACCAGCCGTGCAGCGGCACGAAGCCGGCGCGCAGGCCGAAGCCGCAGAAGCTGAGCAGGAACACCAGCGAGGCCAGGGCGCCGCCGAGGTGATGCTCGCGCAGCACGCTGAACTCCAGACTGCCGCTGCCCTGGCAGAGCAGCCAGAAGGCGACCAGCACCAGCGCCATGCCGATGTGGTTCATCACCAGATAGAGGCGGCTCTGCTTGGCGGCGTCCGGGTTGGTCTTGACCAGCCAGTAGCTGGTGAGCGTCACCAGCTCGTAGCTGAGCAGGAAGCCCAGCGCGTTGTCGCACAGCACCATGGCGACCATGGCGAACAGGAAGAGGTTCATCAGCACGCCTATGCTGACGTCCCCCTTGCCCTGGTACTCCTTGATGTAGGCAAAGGAGTAGAGCGCCACCGCCACACCGACCAGCGTGATCACCAAGAGCATCAGCGCCGCCAGCATGTCGAGGTGCACCGAGCCCAGCAGCCAGAGGGCGCCGTCAATGGGGGTGCCCCGCGCCAGGGTCTGCCCGGCGACCATGACACCGCAGAGGGAGCCCAGCAGGGCGAGGCCGCTGTTGAGGCGGTTGGCGAGGGCGGCACTGTTCAGCAGCCAGCCTGCGGCGGCGCCCAGCAGCGAGCCTAACAGTAAGAGCAACAGGGTACCCAGTAGAAGAGGGGGCAGCATCAGCGATCTCCCTTGGCTGTCAATGAGTGCGGTGAAGAGGGAGAGGCCGTGGCACTGAATGCGGGGGCGCCTTCCGGATGGGATTGGGCGGCCTGCAGGCGACGCTCGCGGGCGGAGCGGGCGCTGTCGTCCTCACTCACCAGGGTCAGCGCCTGAGAGGGGCAGGCATCGATGCAGGCCGGGCCCTCTTCGCGAAACGCGCAGAGATCGCATTTGACCGCGATGGCGCGCACGCCGGGCTCCCAGCTCAGCAAGTCTTCCCCGAAGCAGCGCAGGCCGGCGGAGGTGGAAGGGTTGCTGGAGCGCACCGAGCAGGGGATGTAGCTGTCATAGCTGGTGGCCATGGCCACCGGACGGCTGCCGCCGCTGCTGATGGCGCCGAAGGGGCAGGCCACGGCGCACAGGTTGCAGCCGATGCAGAGCGACTCGTTCAGCTGCACCGCATCCTCGGTCTGGCAGATGGCCTCGACCGGGCACACCTTGATGCAGGGGGCGTCGTCACAGTGACGGCACTGAACCGGCATGGTCGCCTGCTCGTGTCGCATGACGGTTAATCGGGGGGCCTGTTGCAAACCCTTGGCCTTGTGAACCGTGCTGCAGGCCGCCATACAGGTGCCACAACCGATACAAAGTTTGGGATCAGCGATAACGAAGCGGTTCATAGCCTACCTTGTCGTGTCGCGAACGGAGAAAGTAGGGGCAGGATGGCAAGATGCGGGCCAGATTGTGTGTGGCGCCAAGAATGAGATTAACTGACTGTTTTTATGTGATTTTTAATTTTGTCTAGGGGTGTGTCACAGAGGCGGGCAGCTGTCGAACCGTGACGTTCGTCACTTGTGACGAAGGGCCGGACAGGGTTCGTCACACCAGGGGACTGGTGTGGCCAGGGGCTTGAGGAGGGCAATCTCGGTTAACCGCAAAAAAGAGAGGGAAGGTCTATGCCTCCCTCATGTGTCTCAGGTGTGCTTGGCAGGGGCAGCATGCAGGTTCGATTAGCGCAGCGTAATCGGACGCACGAGAACGCGAACATCCCGTCAGAGGGCAAGCAACCTTGCGATATCAGCGGTACGCTCCCTTCTCCCCTCGCGGGAGAAGGGCTGGGGATGAGGGGGAAAATGGCCCCGTGGTTAACGGCAAAAAAAGAGGGAGGCAATGCCTCCCTCTCTCTTGCTGGCGTGTTCCACGCCCTAGATATCCACCTGCGAGCCCAGCTCGATCACCCGGTTGGGCGGGATCTCGAACTGATCCGGCGCCCGCAGGGCATTGCGTTGCAGCAGCATAAACAGTTGGCCGCGCAGATAGAGGTACCAGGGGCGCTCCTTCATGATCAGCGACTCGTGGGCCATGAAGAACGACGTCTCCATCATGCGACAGCTCAGGCCCTCCGCATTGCAGCGATGGAAGATCTCCTCCATGTTCGGGGTCTCGCGCCAGCCGTAGCTGGCCACCACCCGCCAGAAGGTGGGGGAGAGCTGCTCGATGCAGACCCGGCGCACGTTGTGGACGTAGGGCACGTCCTCCACCCGCAGGGTGAGCAGAATGATCCGCTCGTGCAGCACCTTGTTGTGCTTGAGGTTGTGGAGCAGCGCATGGGGGATCACATTGACCACCCGCGACATATAGACGGCGGTGCCCGCCACCCGGGTCGGCGGGGATTTTTCCAGCGAGGCGATCATCGGCTCCAGCGAGTTGCCGTGCTCGTTGAGGCGGCGAATAAGCTGAAAGCGCTCGCTCTTCCAGCTGGTCATCAGGGTGAACATGACCGCGCCCAGGGTGAGGGGCAGCCAGCCGCCGGAGAAGATCTTGGCGAGGTTGGCGACAAAGAGCGGCACATCGATGGCCAGCAGCAGGGTGAACAGGGCGGCCACCAGATAGGGGTTCCAGTGCCAGCTGTTCTTCGCCACCGAACAGAAGAGGATGGAGGTGAGCACCATGGTGCCGGTCACGGCGATGCCATAGGCGGCCGCCAGATTGCTGGAGTGCTCGAAGCTCATGATGACGATCACCACAGAGACATAGAGCATCCAGTTGATGACCGGGATATAGATCTGGCCCGACTCCTGCTCGGAGGTGTGCACGATGCGGATGGGTGAGAGATAACCGAGCCGCACCGCCTGCCGCGTGAGGGAGAAGACCCCGGAGATCACCGCCTGCGAGGCGATCACCGTCGCCATGGTCGCCAGCAACAGCAGGGGCAGCAGCGCCCAGGTGGGGGCGAGCAGGAAGAAGGGGTTGGCGATGGCCTCGGGGTTGCCCAGCAGAAGCGCGCCCTGGCCGAAGTAGTTGAGCACCAGCGACGGCAGCACCACCACAAACCAGGCGAGCCGGATCGGGTTCTTGCCGAAGTGGCCCATGTCGGCATAGAGCGCTTCAACGCCGGTGATAGCCAGCACCACGGCGCCGAGGGCAAAGAAGGAGGTGGTCTGGTAGGTCATAAAGAAGCGCAGGGCCCAGACGGGGTTGAGCGCGCCCAGCACCTCGGGATTCTGGAGGATGCCGCGCAGGCCCAGCACCGCCAGGGTCAGAAACCAGGTCAGCATGATGGGGGCGAACAGCTTGCCCACGGTGGCGGTGCCATGTTTCTGAATGGCAAACAGCAGGGTCAGCACCAGTACCGAGAGCGGCACTATGTAGGGATCCAGCGAGGGGGCCACTATCTTCAACCCCTCGATGGCCGACATCACCGACATGGCCGGGGTGATCACCACCTCGCCATAGAAGAAGCTGCCGCCAATCAGCCCCAGAATGATCAATACAGGGGCCAGCCTCTCGGGGCTGTTGCGGGTCGCCAGCGACATCAGGGTCAGGATACCCCCTTCACCGGCATTGTCGGCCCGCATCACGAAGGAGAGGTACTTGACCGAGACCACCAGGATCAGCAGCCAGAAGATCAGCGAGAGGAAGCCCAGGATGGAGGCGGGTTCGACCCCGAACCCGAATTGGCCCGACAGGCACTCGCGCAGGGTATAGAGCGGGCTGGTGCCGATATCGCCATAGACCACGCCGATCGCCGCCAGGGTGACGCCGGACAGGGCGGGTTTGTTATTGCAGTTCATGAAGTTGTCTTGTCAGTTTGATGTGGACATATTTGCCAGCACAGGGGCCCCGAGCTATCAGCTAACACAGAGAATCGATCGGGAGGGGATCAATGAATGGTGATGGGAAAGGGAATCAACTGGATAGGAATAGGTTCATCATGGGGCACAGTCTGTTCATCTGCGATTCAGCTCATGATGACACAGAGTCTGTGGGAATAGGTGCTGGTATAAATAATCAAAGGGCCATTTTGAGTGAAATTATTAATTGTTCGTTGATTGAAAGACGACGCCGGACGGTGAGCAAGTGCTTGTTTTATCAGTGGTTTAATTTTACCCAGCGTTTCCTGTCAATCTGGCTGAAAAATAAACGATAAAATGCTGGCCAATAAATTACCTGTCTGAATCGTAAATAGGGTGGAATTGGGAGACGATGGAGTCTTTATTCGGTTAGGGGATGAAATATAAAAAGGAAGTGACTACCTCAAAGGTAGCCACTCTAAAGTGAAGGGAGAAATAGAGAGTATAAACCTCGGGTGTAATGAAAAGATGAATATCATCGCAAGATAAATACTATAAAATCTATATCTTGTGTTTCTTGGTTACCTTGGGCTTGCATTTTTTCTTCTTCAACAAGTTTTGGTCAATATCTATTTTTGCTAAAAATATACCGTAATCTAGAGCTCTCAGTGTTTTGAGAGAATTTTTAAGCGTTATCTTTGAAAAAAATGGAAGTTCATCAGGAATATTTTTCTCCGTTGCTATTGCATAAACGATCTTGTAATTACTTGGGTTTGGTCGAGCCTTTGTATCAGTTAATCTTATTGACGGCGGAAGTTTAGGGTTTAGCTTCTCGCGGTACAACGAGTCTTTTATGAATGCTTCAGCAGCAACAAAACCTTGGGAGAATAAATGGCTTAGCGTACTTGAGCTCCGATATAATTTTACATGAACGAATTCATTGCCATTCCTGATAAGGTCACAGTGTTCAAGCTTGTCATACACCCCTCCTATTTGGATGTTTTTCTTATCCATTAAACAAAACCCTTTTTCTGTTTTGGAAACATGACTATTGTAATCCTCTTCTCTGTCATGAGAATAAATAGGGAATTTTAAAGGATATATTTTTAAATCTTTAAGATATTCATCAACTGCTGTCACAAAGTCATTGTTGACCTTGTACCAGACACCATTTCTTAGTATGTAGCAGTTGGCGTCATAATTAACTTCCGCATAAAGGCATCGATATATAGACCAACACTTAACAGATTGATACTCACTGTTGTTGACATGAACCACATGGTTTTTCATCAACTCAACTGTTGGCGTGATCCCTGCTAGGAATGTGATGTAGTCACTGAAAGATAATACAACATGACGCAGCGTTTTTGGATACATGTCAAATGAGTAACCGATTTGGTTTTCCCAGTCGATAATCTCTGGTTCACCCAACCAAAAGTCATTAAATTTACCAGTGTTAAAATGTTTATTGAGTTCTAGATCAAGTATTTCTATTTCATCTAAATCTCTGACTCTATTTATGTTTTCTACCCATCTGAATTTCTCTGGTAATTTACTTCTATATCGATTAATAGATTCAGATAGAATCGCAGGAATGTCTGATAAATCTGCCTCCACTGCTATAGTAAGAGCATCTCGTCCAGTCACATGGCTCCCGAATTCTTTTACCAAGGATGCTCCAGTAACGGCATATAGCATTTCCATTTCTGAGTCGAGATGTAGATTGAATATATCGACATCCATAGTGCTCTGGGTTCTGGAATTCAGCGGATTATGGTCGTAACTTGCTTTATCCAAGCTTCTGAGTTTGTCCGGGTTAACTGAGTTTAATGTGACTCTTAGACCAAAATCCCGTTCTATCGCCTCAGGCTTAATAAGGTGAAATCCTGTCCCAAACGACAATATGAAAATTGACTTTGATATTCTTACAATAAATACGGCGCCTACACTTGAAGACATTCCAAACACGGAGGGTTCAACATTACGATCTGATGTAAATAGTTTTGCCCAAGGTGGTGTATTTTTTGGTGGTTGCTTTTTGATATATAAAAATGCAGTGTCTGCCTCAGGTAAATCTAGAGCTATCGGATCTTTGGCATTTTCCAACTTAATTATGTCTGAATCGAATTTATTACCATCTCGTGCAAGATAAATAGAGAGTTTTTCCTTTCTCACCTTATTAGAACTTGCCATTTTATCTCCCAGATAGAATAAATATAATAACTAAATATAAGTGCATGATTGTTAGCCGTCCCCAGAAATAGTGAGGTAGGAGGCCGACCATAAAGCTATTGGTTTTTATGCGCAAATGCGATGGTAATTTTGAATTTAAATAATTAAGTTAACATTGAATTCAATGTTGTATAAAGTGCTCATAACAATGGTTTAATATTTTTTTAGATAAAATTTCAAATTCATATGATGAATAATGAGAGGACCCTGTCTTAATTTATGTTAAGTAAGCTACCGCCCCTGAATTACAGCCCCCAGTCTGCTGCTATTAACCCGCGCTGTTTGATCTATCCATTCCATGGAAACGACCTCAACAGAGTTGGTTGCCATCTGGGACATGCTATCCGGTCGGTTATAAAACAGAAGCGGGAGGCGTTGGAAACCGGATCTTGCTCAATAAATTTGTCAGTAGAGGGGCTTTTTGTTCGATTTTTCTTTATGTTTTCTATCATTTAGATAGCCAAGCTAAACAACTTTGCCCCCAATTTGTTCCCTCCACAATCCGCTTGGCTGCCTTTAGCCCTGTTGCAGCCATCCCATCAACGCGTCGTCGAGAGATCGGCTCATACGATGGGGCAGGGAGCTGTCACCCGGTGTCGAGCTCGTCACTTTTGTCGTGTCGATCGCCGTGCCTGGTCCCTGTCGTCATCGTCACCAGCCCAAGAGTGCAGGGCTGCCATCCTGATTACTCCTTTATTTTCAGCTGCTTGTGAACTTTATCCCACGTCTGGCCTGAGTTGGTCTGATTAATGCCTAGTGGGATGGCTGGCCTGTCTCCCCTGTGAGCCTGGCCGGCAGGGTGTAACGAAACATTTAGGATCCCTCTCTATGAACAGCTTCGTGATTGCCGATCCCAGTCTCTGTATTGGGTGTCGTACCTGTGAGGTGGCCTGCGCCGTGTCACACCAGTCAGCGTCCTGCGCGGGCACCGTTGAGCGGGAGGGCGGTCTGCGTCTTGCCATCGAAGATGGACATCTGGTCTCAAAAGACAGCTATTTTCAGCCCCGTCTGAAGGTGGTGGTGGGCAGCAAGGTGACCACGCCGGTGCTCTGCCGCCAGTGTGAAGACAAGCCCTGTGCCAAGGCCTGCCCCAACAACGCCATCGTCACCGAGGATGGCCACGTCAAGGTCTATCAGGCGCGCTGCATCGGCTGCAAATCCTGTGTGGTGGCCTGCCCTTACGGCGCCATGAACGTGGTGGTCAAAGAGGTGGCCCCCGCGGCCGGTGCGCTGTTCAAGGGAGTGCAAACCAAGGCGCTGGCCTTGAAGTGCGATCTCTGCAGCCATCGCGAGGGGGGGCCGGCCTGCGTCGAGGTGTGCCCCACCCAGGCGCTGCGGCTGGTGACCCCCGCGTCGCTGGACTCCCTGAACCGGCAGAAGCAGCTGGCCAGCGCCGGGGCCATGCCGTCCAGTCAGCGGGCATAAGGCCCAGAGCCGGAGGATGGTGCTCACTGGGCCGCCATCCCGCCGTTTATCGTTAACAAACAAGAGTGCGACTCATGAAAAAAGTCATTACCGTCTGCCCCTATTGCGGCACCGGTTGCAAGATCAACCTGCTGGTTGAAAACGACAAGGTGGTGGGGGCCGAAGGCGCCAACGGCCGGACCAACGAGGGGCAGCTCTGCCTCAAGGGTTACTACGGTTGGGATTTCCTCAACGACACCAACCTGCTGACCCCCCGCCTCAAGAACCCGATGATCCGCCGCGAGCGGGGTGGCAAGCTCGAAGCCGTCTCCTGGGATGAGGCCATCGGCTTTGCCAGCAGCCGCCTCTCCGCCATCAAGGCCAAATACGGTGCCGACGCCATCATGACCACAGGCTCCGCCCGCGGTCCCGGCAACGAAGCCAACTATGTGATGCAAAAATTTGCCCGCGCCGTGATTGGGACGAACAACGTCGATCACTGCGCGAGGGTGTGACACGCACCCTCAGTCTCCGGTCTGGAGACAACTGTAGGTAACGGCGCCATGAGCAACGCCATTCCCGAAATTCAAGAGACCAAGTGCCTGCTGGTGTTTGGTTACAATGCTGCTGACTCCCATCCCATAGTGGCGCGCCACATCCTCAAGGCGAAAGCCAAGGGTGCCAAGGTGATCGTCTGTGATCCGCGCATGGTGGAAACCGCCCGTATCGCCGATCAGTGGCTGCCGCTGAAAAACGGCTCCAATATGGCGCTGGTCAATGCCTTCGCCAACGTGCTGATCGCCGAGGGGCTCTACGACAAGGCGTTCGTCGCCAACTACACCGAAGGTTTCGATACCTTCAAGGCCACCGTGGCCAAGTACACCCCGGAATACGTGGAGGAGATCACCGGCCTCAAGGCGGCGGATATCCGCGCGGCCATTCGCACCTATGCCGAGTCGCCCGCCTCCATGATCCTGTGGGGCATGGGCGTGACCCAGTACGGTCAGGCGGTGGACGTGGTGAAAGGCTTGGCGGGGCTGGCCCTGCTGACCGGCAACTTCGGTCGTCGCGGCACCGGCTGCGGCCCGGTGCGCGGTCAGAACAACGTGCAGGGCACCTGCGACATGGGGATGCTGCCGCACCAGTTCCCGGGCTATCAGTCCGTGGCCGATCCCGCCATCAGCGCCAAGTTTGCCAAGGCGTGGGGCGTGGAATCGCTGTCCCAGAAACCGGGTTATCGCTTGACCGAACTCAGCCACAAGGTGGAGGAGGGCAAGTGCAAGGCCTTCTACATCTTCGGCGAAGATCCGGCCCAGACCGAGGCGGATCTGGCCCAGTTCAGGCGCACCCTGGGTGGCATGGAGCTGGTGATAGTGCAGGACATCTTCATGACCCAGACCGCCGAGATGGCCGACGTCATCCTGCCCGCCACCAGTTGGGGCGAGCACGAGGGGGTCTACAGCTCGGCGGATCGCGGCTTCCAGCGCTTCTACAAGGCGGTCACGCCCCCTGACAACGTGAAGCCGGACTGGGCGATCTTCTCGCTGATGGCCAGCGCCATGGGGTATCCCATGGAGTATCGCGACACCCAGCAGATCTGGGACGAGATGCGCGCGCTCTGCCCGCTCTATACCGGGGTCAGCTACGACAAGATGGCGGATCTCAAGAGTGTGCAGTGGCCCTGCCCGACCGAGGATCACCCGGGCACCAGCACCCTGTTCGAGGGCAATGTGTTCACCACCCCGAGCGGCAAGGGGCAGCTGATCGCCTCCGAGTGGCGGCCGCCGCTGGAGCAGCCCTGTGCGGATTACCCGCTGGTGCTCTCCACCGTGCGGGAGGTGGGTCACTACTCCTGCCGCTCCATGACCGGCAACTGCTCGGCGCTGCAGACCCTGGCCGATGAGCCTGGCTATGTGCAGATCCACCCGAGCGATGCGCAAAAGCTCGGGGTGAAGGATCAGGCGCTGGTCTGGATCTCGTCCCGGCGCGGCAAGGTGATCACCAGGGCGAACTACAACGACAGGGTCAACGCCGGTGTGGTCTACATGACCTACCAGTGGTGGATCGGGGCCTGCAACGAGCTCACCATAGAGCACGTGGACCCGGTCTCCTACACCCCAGAGTACAAGTACTGCGCGGTGAAAATTGAGCGTATTGAGAATCAGCCTGAGGCGGAGAATTATGTCCAGACTGAATACAGTGCACTCAAGGCGAAATTGCGCAGCGCCGCCAAAGGCTAATCAGCGTTAAATAAAGTGGATCCAGGCTCTGTTCACAGGGCCCGGATCCCCTCATCCTTTTTTCAGCGGGCAGGTGTCCATCATGAAAAATGAATTAAATGTCTCGTTTGGGATTTTTTACGTTTCCGCCTATTTATTGGTGATGTTATTGGGGGTCGGCTGCTATCTGTGGTACGACGAATTGATATTCTTGCTGGGCTTTGGTTTCTTCGGCTGTTTCATCGCCGCGCGGATCGCCATGGGGGCCGTGCTGGCGTCACTGAGCGTGCAGGTGGCCTGGCTCATCGCCTTCCTCTCCACCACCCTGATCAACAGCCTGCTGATGGGCCTGGTTGCGTTGATGGTCTACCTGAGTCACCAGGTGGTATCTGAAGAAATATCCGATAATATCAGTGGGTTATTGGTGACCTTTCAGCTGCTCTCGGCCGGCTTCATCTTCGGCGGCCTCAAGCTCCACAACTACCAGCTGAGCTCCTCCTGAGGGCGACGACGGCAGGGGTTGGGAACGGGAATCATCCGGCCAGGGCCGGCCGCTTACCACATTCATGATGGCGATATATTGATGATTGCCAATAAATAGCTACGACGGCTGATGAATATTGCCCAAGGCCGCTTGGTTGTAATGATGGCGGGGCTACTTTATTATGCGAACACCAGCGCGATGCTATTTCTAGATATGTTAGTTTTTATAATTAAGCGTTAATTTTTTAAAAATTAATTATAACATCTGACGGAGTTGGCTGACCTGTTGTTTACCGTCGTTGCTGACCGCAATGTGCCCGCAATCTTTTGCCCATATAGATGTAACGTGAGGCCAGAATGCTGAATGTGAGTGCCATTCCGTTGACCGACATCTCACCCATCTGGGATGACGGCTTTCTCTCTCTCTCCAAGAACCTGCTCTCCGCCGTCACCCTGGATGATTTCATCAAGAAGCTGAACCGGATCGATGCCTGCTTCGGTGGCGTGACCCGGGTCAACCTGATCCTCAACCTGGGCACCGGGGAGGAGGCGGTCTGCTACTTCATAGGGGGGCAGGGGCCACAGCACCTGATCTGTCACAAGGCCGATCTGCATTTCTCCAAGGAGCAGGCCATCATACTGCCGGCGGCCCGCTTCATGAATCGCTGCGCCAAGCTCGCCAGCACCCCTGTCTACGACGGCTTGCAATCCTACTGCCAGTTGCCCATTACCACGGCCCGCAGCCACCTGGGCGGCATCGAGTTCATCAGCACCGAGGCGAACGCCTTCCCGATGGAGACCCTGGCCAAGCTGACCCAGCTCGCGGCTATCGTCGCCATCGCGCTGGAGAACGTGCTGGACAAGGAGCGCACCCTGGAGCAGGCCAACTCCCTGCGCCTCGAGCGCGACAGCTGCAAGATCCTGGTGGACGTCACCAACGCGGTGATCAAGTTGGTGCGCATCGCCGAGCTGCCGAGGAGCCTGTTCACCATACTGCAGCACCACTTCTCCATCAGCAGCCTCTGCCTGGCGGAGTACAACGCCACCTCCGACAGCTTCAAGAGCTATCTGGTCAATCAGCAGGCCTGCGATGCGCCCGGCATCATCAACCACTCCTGCTTCGAGAAGAACTGCCTGCAGGGGGCCCTCGGCCACAGCGAGCCCTTCTTCATCTACCGGGAGCAGGGCCACGGCTGCAACGCGAGCTGCCGCTTCACCTCCCAGATCCTGCCGGCCGATGCGGACAGCTCCTGCATACTGCCGCTGCGTTATCGCGGCAACCTGCTGGGGGTGCTGATCCTGTCCCATCCCCAGGCGGACTTCTTCGCCGACATCGACATCTCCCTGCTGGAGCAGGTGGCGGCGCGCACGGCGATTGCCATGAACAACGTGCAGGCGCAGCAGGAGATCTCCAACACCAACGGCGCTAAGGAGAAGACCATCAGGGTCGCCGAGCTGCCGTCCAGCGCCGACTTTGCCAACATCATCTACCAGAGCGCCGCCATGGAGGCGGTGCTGGAGAAGGTGAGGCTGGTGGCCCAGAGCGACTGCTCGGTGCTGATCCTGGGGGAGACAGGCACCGGCAAGGAGCTGATCGCCCAGGCCATTCATCGGCTGAGTGCCCGCCGCGAGCAGGAGATGGTGAAGGTCAACTGCGCCGCCATCCCCACCGGCCTCATCGAGAGCGACCTGTTCGGCCACGAGAAGGGGGCCTTCACCGGCGCCCTGACCCAGCGCATCGGCCGCTTCGAGCGGGCCCACAAGGGCACCCTCTTCCTCGACGAGGTGGGGGACATGCCGCTCGACCTGCAACCCAAGCTGCTGCGGGTGCTGCAGGAGCACGAGCTGGAGCGGGTCGGCAACAGCAACCCCATCGCCATCGATGTGCGGCTGGTGGCGGCCACCAACTGCGACCTGCTCTCCATGGTCAAGAACAAGCGCTTTCGCAGCGATCTCTACTACCGGCTCAACGTCTTCCCCATCGAGCTGCCGCCCCTGCGCGAGCGGCGCGAGGACATACCGCTCTTGGTCAACTTCTTCATCAAGAAGATCGCCAGGCGGATGCGGCGCAACATCACCTCGATCCCGGCCGATGCCATGAAGATGCTGGTCTCCTTGCCCTGGTACGGCAACATCCGCGAGCTGGAGAACATCATAGAGCGGGCCGTGGTGATGACCCGCGGCCATGTGCTCAACCTCTCCCCCGACGAGCTGATGCCGCTCAAGGGCTACCACAAGATTGAGACCCTGGTCTATGACGAGCCGGCGCCGACCCTGTTCCGGGAGAGCCAGGGCCAGTCTGACGAGGGGGATGAGCGCCAGCGCATCATCGACACCCTGCGCGAGTGCAACGGCATCGTCGCCGGGGAGCGGGGCGCCGCCCAGCGGCTCGGCATGAAGCGCACCACCCTGCTGTCGAAGATGAAGCGGCTCGGTATCTCGGCGAAAGCCCCCCAGATCCTCGACTAAGGGGCACCCAGATGTTGTCAGATACCGAAACCCCGCTGCACGAGCTGTGCGCGCGGCGCGAGGTGGTCCACTATCAGCGGCGTGGCGTCACCACGGACAGCGCCATGCTGCTGCCCTGCGAAACCCCGGTGGCGCTGGTCTACAACGGCATCGCCCACACCGTGATGATGTGCAGTCCCACCGAGCTGGAGGATTTCGCCATCGGCTTCTCGCTGTCCGAGGGGATCATCGACAGCCTGCAGGACATCCACGACATCGAGCAGGTCGCCAGCTGTCAGGGCATCGAGGTGCATGTCACCCTGGCCAATCGCTGCGTCCATCGCCTCAAAGAGATGCGCCGCACCCTGACCGGCCGCACCGGCTGCGGCATCTGCGGCAGCGAGAGCCTGGATCAGGTGGTGCGGACCCTGCCGCGACTGCCCGACAGCCAGCGCCTCGAGGTGACCCTGATCGACAAGGTGCTGGAGACCCTGCGCCCCCTGCAGCTGTTGGGGCAGAGCACAGGCGCCACCCATGCCGCCGTGCACCTGGATGCGGCGGGCAACATCCTGGCCATTCGCGAGGACGTGGGCCGCCACATCGCGCTCGACAAGCTGGTGGGCCAACTGTGCCGCAGCGGTCGGCGCGATGGCGCCATCCTGGTGACCAGCCGCGCCAGCTTCGAGATGGTGCAAAAATGCGCCAGCGCCGGCATCGAGATCCTGCTCGCCATCTCGGCGGCCACCGAGCTCGCGGTGGAGCGGGCGGAGCAGACCGGCCTCACCTTGGTGGGCTTCTGTCGCCCCGGCCGGGCCGAGATCTACAGCGGTCGCCAGCGCATCAGCCTGGACTAAGCCGCACAAACAGCTCCCCCGTTTCGTCGGCCCCGTCTCGTCAGGTGATTGGCGCTCGGGGCCGGCTCGGGTATAGTCCTGCGCCAACAAGATAGGTTCGGATGGCCGAGCCTGTGCCCGCCCGCCAGCGGTCACGGCCTCTGCCCATTCGACGCGGCTTCAAAGGATATCCCATGAAATTCAGTCCCCTGCTCGATGAGATGATGAAGGCGCTGCAGGTGCTGCCGGGCGTCGGCCCCAAGTCGGCCCAGCGCATGGCGTTCACCCTGCTCGAGCGCGAGCGCAGCGGCGGCCTGCGCCTGGCCCAGCTGCTCAATCGGGCGCTGACCGAGATAGGTCACTGCAGCCATTGCCGCACCTTCACCGAGAACGATCGCTGCGAGATCTGCGCCAATCCCAAGCGCGAGGAGAGCGGCCTGCTGTGCGTGGTGGAGAGCCCGGCGGACGTGGCCGCCATCGAACACACCGGCCAGTTCTCCGGCCGCTACTTCGTGCTGATGGGGCACCTGTCACCGCTCGATGGCATAGGGCCGGAGGAGCTGGGGCTCGAGATCCTGGAGCGCCGTCTGAAGGATGAGTCCATCAGCGAGCTGATCCTGGCCACCAACCCCACCATAGAGGGGGACGCCACAGCCTGGTACATCGCCGACATGGCCCGCGCCGCCGGCGTCGAGGTGAGCCGAATCGCCCACGGCGTGCCGGTGGGGGGCGAGCTGGAGCTGGTGGATGGCACCACCCTGTCCCATTCCCTGATGGGGCGGCAGCGGCTGAAATAACCGGTCTGGGAGTCGGCCAAAAAACCGGCGTTTGATGCCGTAATGAGGGGCGAGTGAGCAAGATTGCACACTCGCCCCTTGATATTTGGTGGGCCAGCCCCATCTAGGTTGGGAATCTGTTCAACCGACGTTTTGAGGATTGGTCGATGACCCAAAGTGTTCACGCCGAAACCCACGGCTTTCAAACCGAAGTCAAACAACTGCTGAGCCTGATGGCTCACAGCCTCTACTCCAACAAAGAAGTATTCCTGCGCGAGCTTATTTCCAACGCCTCAGATGCGGCGGACAAGCTGCGCTTCAAGGCGCTTTCCGATGCCTCTTTGTTCGAAAACGACGGCCAGCTGCGCGTGCGCCTGGTGGTGGACAAAGAGAACAAGACCCTGACCATCTCGGATAACGGCATCGGCATGACCCGGGATCAGGTGATCGAGCACCTTGGCACCATCGCCAAGTCCGGCACCGCCGACTTCTTCAAGCACCTGTCCGGCGATCAGGGCAAGGACTCCCAGCTGATCGGTCAGTTCGGGGTCGGCTTCTACTCCGCCTTCATCGTCGCCGACAAGGTGACCGTGATCTCCCGCGCCGCCGGCACCGAGCCGAGCCAGGGCGTGCAGTGGGAATCGGAAGGTGAAGGCTCCTTCACCGTCGCCGACGTGACCAAAGAGGGTCGCGGCACCGACGTCATCCTGCACCTGCGTGCCGAGGAAGAAGAGTTCCTGGACGACTGGCGCCTGCGCGCCGTGGTCGCCAAGTATTCCGACCATATCTCGGTGCCGGTGGAGATGTACAAGGAAGGCACCCCGGATCGGGAAGAAGACGGTGAAACCATCGTCGGCACCCCGGGCGAGTGGGAGCAGGTCAACCGCGCCACCGCACTCTGGACCCGCAATCCGAAGGACATCAAGGATGAGGAGTACCAGGAGTTCTACAAGCACGTCGCCCACGACTTCGAGGATCCGCTGCTGTGGGGTCACAACCGGGTGGAAGGGGCGCAGGAGTACACCAGCCTGCTCTACGTGCCGGCCCGCGCGCCGTTCGACCTCTACAACCGCGAGCAGAAGCACGGCCTGAAGCTCTACGTGCAACGCGTCTTCATCATGGATGACGCCGAGCAGTTTATGCCGACCTACCTGCGCTTCGTGAAAGGGGTGCTGGATTCCAACGATCTGCCGCTCAACGTCAGCCGCGAGATCCTGCAGGACAACAAGGTCACCGCCTCCCTGCGCAAGGCTTGCTCCAAGCGCGTCCTGACCATGCTCAACAAGCTGGCCAAGGATGACGGCGAGAAGTACGCCAAGTTCTGGAGCGAGTTCGGCAACGTGCTCAAAGAGGGCCCGGCCGAGGATTACGCGAACCGCGAGGAGATCGCCAAGCTGCTGCGCTTCGCCAGCACCGCCGGCGAGGGCGAAGCCCAGACCGTCTCCCTTGAGGATTACGTTGGCCGCATGAAGGAAGGCCAGCAGAAGATTTACTACATCACCGCCGACAGCTTCGCCGCGGCCAAGAACAGCCCGCACCTCGAGATCTTCCGCAAGAAGGGCGTCGAAGTGCTGCTGATGTGGGAGCGGGTGGACGAGTGGCTGATGAGCCACCTCACCGAGTTCGACGGCAAGCAGCTGGTCTCAGTCACCCGTGGCGAGCTGGACCTGGGCGAGCTGGAAGACGAGGCGGCCAAGCAGGCGCAGGAGGAGGCCGAGAAGGCCAATGCCGGTCTGGTTGAGCGGGTCAAGAGCAGCCTCGGCGAGGCGGTGAAAGAGGTGCGTGTCACCCACCGTCTGACCGACTCACCGTCCTGCATCGTCACCGACGACCACGGCATGAGCACCCAGATGATCAAGCTGATGCGCGCAGCCGGCCAGCCGGTCCCCGAGCAGAAGTACATCCTGGAGCTCAACCCGGACCATGCGCTGGTGAAGAAGCTCGACACCATCACCGACGACAATCTGTTCGGTGAGTGGGTCAGCCTGCTGCACGAGCAGGCCCAGCTGGCTGAGCAGGGCGGTCTCAATGACCCGGCCAGCTTCGTGTCTCGAGTCAACCGTCTGCTACTCCAGGCGTGATGGCGCAGGCCCACTGTGATGCAGTGGGCCTTTTTATTGGGCACTCGCTGCCGATGGGGCGAGCGCCTCGCCAGTTGATGGATTGCTGCATTTTCAATCACTTTTTGTGTGCCGGCCCTGCGCCTTAAGTCGCATCGCCAGCGCGTACACATGGTGATAATGTGGGCACTCACACGGGGCAAGCTTGTTAAAACGGGCGAAACCGTGTAGTTTTTTGCCTTCTCAAGAATTGAATAACCAATCAATTAGGAGCGTGTATGCGCATTGTTCTGTTGGGAGCACCGGGTGCCGGTAAAGGTACCCAGGCTCAGTTCATCATGGAAAAACACGGTATTCCGCAGATCTCCACCGGCGACATGCTGCGTGCGGCGATCAAGGCGGGCACCGAGCTGGGCCTCAAGGCCAAGGCCGTGATGGACGCAGGTCAGCTCGTCTCCGACGACATCATCATCGGCCTGGTCAAAGAGCGTATCGCCCAACCGGATTGCGCCAACGGCTTCTTGCTGGACGGCTTCCCCCGCACCATTCCCCAGGCGCAAGCCATGAAGGAAGCCGGTGTGGTGGTGGACTTCGTACTGGAATTCGCGGTGCCGGACGAAGAGATCGTCAAGCGCATGAGCGGTCGCCGTGTTCACTCCGGCTCCGGTCGTACCTACCACCTGGTGTTCAACCCGCCGAAAGTGGAAGGCAAGGATGACGTGACCGGCGAGGATCTGGTGATCCGTGCCGACGACGAAGAGACCACGGTGCGCAAGCGTCTGGATGTCTACCACCAGCAGACAGCGCCGCTGATCGGTTTCTACGGCAAGGAAGCGGAAGCGGGCAACACCCGTTACGTCAAGATCGACGGCACCCAGCCGGTGGACGTCGTCAGCCAGCAGCTGGCGGCCATCCTGGGCTAAGTCTGCCCATTGTCGGTTGACAAGACAGCCTGAAGAAAGGGTCCATCCAGGGCCCTTTATTGCATTAAAACAAGAACGACAAAAATAGAACGACAGGAAGCTAACGTGACCACGAAAACCGGGATCTTGCTAGTCAATCTGGGGACGCCAGCCGCACCGACCACGGCGGCCGTCAAGGCCTTCCTCAGCCAGTTCCTCCAGGACCCGCGGGTGGTCGAGATACCCCGCCTGCTGTGGTCGCCGCTGCTCACCTTCGCCATACTGCCGTTCCGTGCCCCCAGGGTTGCCAAGCTCTACCAGCAGATCTGGACCGAGCAGGGCTCACCGCTGATGGCCATCAGCCAGCGCCAACGCGATGCCCTGGAGCAGGAGCTCAAGCGCGAAGGGGTCGAGGTGCCCGTGGTGCTCGCCATGACCTATGGCAGCCCCTCGCTCAGCGATGGCTGGCAGGCGCTCAAGGCGCAGGGGGTCAACCGGGTGATACTGCTGCCGCTCTACCCGCAGTACGCCGCCAGCACCACGGCCGCGGTGTTCGACGGCTGGGCCAGTGTGATGAAAAGCGAGCGCCACCTGCCGGTGATGCGCCTCATCCGTGATTACCATAATCACCCCGAATACATTCAGGCGCTCGCCATGAGCGTGCGCCGCCAGTGGGAGCAGCAGGGCCAGGGTGAGCACCTGCTGATGTCGTTCCACGGCATCCCCCAGCGCTGCGAGGACGAGGGGGATCCCTATGGTCACCAGTGCCGCCGCACCGCGACCCTGCTGGCCGAGGCGCTGGGTCTGGCCCCCGAGCAGTGGAGCGCCAGTTTCCAGTCCCGCTTCGGCAAGCAGGAGTGGCTCAAGCCTTATACCGATGCCACCATCACGGCGCTGGCCGGCCAGGGGATCAAGCGGCTCGATGTGATCTGCCCGGCGTTCTCGGCCGATTGCCTCGAGACCCTGGAGGAGATCCAGGTCGAGAACCGCGCCCTCTTCATCGATGGGGGCGGAGAGCAGTTCCACTACATTCCGGCGCTCAACAGCGATCAGGCCCATATCCGCATGATGGTGTCGCTCATCTGCCGCGAGCTGGCATGATGACAGCTCCATGTCGCGCACGGCTGATGGTGTCGCCCATTATTTGCCGCGAGCTGGCATGAGCCACATTGCTTTCAGGGTCCAACGATAAGGAGTGTCATGATGATGCATATCACGCTGATCTACGCCGGCCTCTTGGGGCTTTTGTTCCTGCTGCTCTCCTGCTGGGTGGTCAAGCGTCGGCGCCAGTTCAGGGTCAAGATAGGGGCAGGGGACGCGCCCGAGATGCTGGCGGCGATCCGAGCCCACGGCAACTTCGCCGAGTACGTGCCGCTCACTCTGCTGCTGATGGCCCTGTGCGAGCTGGCCGGGGTCGGCGCCTTCTGGCTGCACCTCGGCGGCTCGCTGCTGCTGGTGGGGCGGATACTGCACGCCATCGGCATCCAGCTGCCCGAGGCACCGAACAAGCCCCGGCTGTTTGGCACCCTGTGCTTCTGGTTGTCGCTTGGGATCTTCTCGGTGCTGGCCCTGGTGCAGGGATTGTCATTCGGCTGAGGCCTGGCCCCGGCAGACAGCGAAACACCACCTCCCCGCGAGGTGGTTTTTTTTGGCTCCAAGATCAAACGTTTGCCTCGCCAGCCCTTGTCTATACTGACCCCATATTTTAATCGGGCGACTTTTCGGCGAGGCGGATTGTGTTAAAATCCCGCCCCTCTTCCCCCCAGAGCACAGAACATTGCCATGAAATTTCCCGGTCAGCGCAAGTCCAAACACTACTTCCCGGTCGACAGGCGTGATCCCCTGATCCCGCAGAATCCCCTGCTCACCGAACTGGGCAAGGCCTATGTAGTGGGCATCGATCAGACCCTGGTGGACATCGAAGCGCATGTGGACGAGGACTTCCTGAACCGTTATGGCCTGAGCAAGGGCCACTCGGTGGTGATCAGCGATGACGTGGCCGAGCGGGTCTACGAAGAGCTCAAGACCAACAACATGGTGGTGAGTGAGTTCGCTGGTGGCACCATTGGCAACACCATGCACAACTACTCGGTGCTGGCCGATTCCCACTCCATCCTGCTCGGGGTGATGAGCCAGGACATCCGCATCGGCAGCTACGCCTACCGCTATCTGTGCAACACCTCCTCCCGCGTCAACCTGGACTACCTGCAACCGGTCGACGGCCCGGTCGGTCGCTGCTTCACCTTCATCACCGAGTGTGGCGAGCGCAGCTTCGGCATCAACGCCGGCAAGATGAACCAGCTGGATGTGCACCATGTGCCGGAAGAGGTGATCAAGGGGGCCTCCGCCCTGGTGATCACCGCCTACCTGGTGCGCGGTGACGATGGCGACCCCATGAAAGAGGCCGCCATGAGCGCGGTGCGCTACGCCCGCGAGGCCGGGGTGCCTGTGGTGCTGACCCTGGGCACCCGTTTCGTCATCGCCGACAATCCCCAGTGGTGGCGCGACTTCATCGCCGAGAACGTGACGGTGCTGGCGATGAACGAGGACGAGGGCGAGGCCCTGACCGGGATCAAGGATCCCCTCGGCGCCGCCGACAAGGCTCTCGACTGGGCCGACATGGTGCTCTGCACCGCTGGCCCCATCGGCCTCTACATGGCGAGCTACACCGAGGAGGACTACAAGCGCGAGACCACCCATACCCTGCTGCCCGGGGTCATCCCCGAGTTCAACATGTATGAGTTCAGCCGCCCCATGGCCCGTGCCAAGTGCCGCAAGCCGGCGCGCATCTACTCCCACATCTCCCCTTACATGGGCGGGCCTGAGAAGATCAAGAACACCAATGGCGCGGGGGATGGCGCCCTGTCTGCCGTGCTGCACGACATGGTGGCCAACGCCTATCACCGCATGAATGTGCCGAACTCCGCCAAGCACATGTCCGAGTTCCTCACCTACTCCTCCCTGGCCCAGGTGTGCAAGTACGCCAACCGGGTCAGCTACGAGGTGCTGGCCCAGAGCAGCCCGCGCCTCTCCCGCGGTCTGCCCGAGAAGGAAGACAGCCTGGAAGAGGTGTACTGGGAGCGTTGATCGCGGCTTTTGCTGAAGAAGACCAAGGCGCCTGCGGGCGCCTTGATGCATGTCGTGGCGGCAGCATTTTCTGGCGGCGAATACCCCGGCCCGGCACCGGCTGATCGGGCAGGCGGCGGGCCATCTCGCCCACGCCGGCCACATGTTGAGGGCCCGGATCGCCCAATATCGTACCCTATGGGCCTGATCCCCTCCTTTTTGGGGATAAGGCTTGAGTCTGCGGGGCTTTTGGGACACCATCAGCCCCATTATTGGCCAGCATTGGCCGACACCGCCTGCAGGAGAGAGACCCCCATGAGCAAACTAACTGACAATCTTGACGCCAATTTCCAGCTGTTTATCGAAGAAGTCCGCGAGTCGGGTCAGGTGTGGGGTCTGCGCTACGGTGAAGACTGGGTGGTCTGCCGCTCTGCCGAGTTCGAAGACGCCGACGTGATGCCGCTCTGGTCCGCCGAGGCCGATGCCCGTCGCCACTGCGTGGACGAGTGGGCTGACTACGAGCCTGAGGTGATCGAGCTGGAAGAGTTCCTCGACATCTGGATCAACGATCTGGACGAGGACGACGTGCTGGTCGGCCCGAACTGGAACGCCGATCTGGAAGGCCAGGAGCTCGAACCCATCGAGCTGGCCAAGGCCCTGATCGAGCTGGATGCCTGAACAGTTCTGCATTGATGGCCCGCACCCGGGACCATGGAATGCCACCAGAACCGATAGCCGCGAGGCTGTCGGTTTTTTTTATGGCCCGCATTGCAGAATATTGAATGAAAAGGCGATTTGGCTTGGCGCTGACGGCGCTATGAGCCATCATCAATCCTTTGCCAGAAGGGAGGTGCCATGTTTGTATTCGACGTGAGCGGACGAGCGGGAGCACGGGCCGAGATCCGCGTGCAGGCGCTGGACTGGGGCCAGAGCGGGCCCGTCACCTTCAGCTGCGACAGCGATGAGCTGGCGCTGGTGCTGCTCACCGGCTGCCGCTGTGATGCGGTGGGCTTCTTCAATCTGCTGGCCGGTTGCAAGCCGCTCTATGTCGAGCAGTGGCTCGCCTACCTGCAGGAGACTGGCCACATCGACAAGCAGAGTTGCCAGTTGGAGAGTCCGGCCCAGGAGGATTACCTGACCCGGGCCGGCTTGGCGGACGATGAGCTCAACGCCCTGTTGGGACAGGTGTATCGGGTGGCCGGTTTCAATCGCCTGCAGATCAACCGCTACCTCAAGAATCGCCACAATCCGACCATGCTGGCGACCCGCTACGATCAGAAGGAGCTGGAGCGCTACCGCCAGCTCAACGACATCATTCTGACCTTGCTGAAGTTGAAGCGTCCTCAGTAAACAACCCGAGCTGGCCGATGTCCGGCCTCAGCTCCTGGGGCTTGGCGATCAGATAGCCCTGCAGCCCGTCCACATACATGCCTTGCAGCAGCTGCTTCTGAGCGAGCTGCTCCACCCCCTCTGCGATCACCAGACAGCCCATGCGATGGGACACATCGACGATCATCCGCACGAACTGCTGGTTGGTGAGATCCTGCTCCAGCTCGGTGATGAGGGCGGGATCCAGCTTGATGTAATCGGGTTTGAGCTCGCGAAACAGGCTGAACGAGCCTATCCCCTTGCCGAAGTTGCAGATGGCGGAGCGGCTGCCGTGGCGCCTGAGGAGATCGAACAGCCGTCTGGCCCCCGTCAAGTTGCGCTCCAGCTGCTCCTCGTCCAGCTCGAACACCAGGTTGGCGCTGGTGTTGGGATCTTTCTGCAACTGGTGATCGAGCCAGATGAGGAAGGTGCTGTTCTGCAGCAGGTTGCCCGAGAGGCCGATGCCCCAGCGGCCGTTGTGGCTGCCGAAGGCCCGGTACTGGCGCATGATGTTCAGGATCACCATCTGCTCAAGCCGCATCACCATGTCCAGGCGCTGGGCCATGGCGAGCAGGGTATCGCTGGGCAGCACAGTGCCATCGACGCTGCTGAAGCGGGCGTAGATGTCGTGGTAGGCGAGCATGCCGGGGTGCAGGGGCATGATGGGCTGGCAGGTGAAGCTGACATGCTCCTGCTCCATCAGATCGGTCAGCACCTGGGTCCAGTGACGCTGACCCTGCAACTCGACCACGTCGTCATTCTGCTGGATGGCCCAGCCGTTGACCGCCTCCGTCTGGGCGCGTGCCAGCGCCAGATCGGCCCGTGCCAGGATAGCCTCTATCTTCTGCTCGCTGCTCAGCCGGGTCATCCCCGAATAGGCCGCGCTCTCCAGCCCGTGTTGCCGCTGATAGTGATCGAAGGCGAGCTTGAGATCCCGCCCCAGCAGGTGCGGCGGTATGTTGGCGACCGGCGGCACCAGCACGGCGAAGTCGGCCCCCGAGATGCGGTAGACCTGATGGCCGGGGAAGCGGCTCACCGTGTGGGTGATGAGGTTGGCGATGTCCTTGATGTAGGCATCGCCGGACTGGAAGCCACGCTGGGCGTTGAGCTTGCCAAGCTCGGTGGCGCGGATCAGCACTAGGATCGCGGTCTGGGTATCCTCCTGTTGCAGCAGCTCGGTCAGATCGCGCCGGAACGCGTGGCGATTGCGCAAGCGGGTCATCTCGTCCTGGGTGGCCTGGTTGTGCAGCTCGCTGATCTGGCGGTGGGCATCGAGTTCGGCTTCACTGAAAGAGACCAGCAGCTGGCGCAGTGCCGCTTGTGCCTGCGGACTCTCCAGCAGCTCGGGATCCTGCTGTTGCAGCGCCAGCAGCCAGCGTTGCTCCTGCCTCGTTTTATCCGCCTTGTGCACGGCACGGATGAGCAGGAACAGCAAGGCAAGGGCGATGACAGTGGTGGCCATGACCAGCAGCAGGGTGAGTGGCGGGACCGGGGGGGCGAGCCAGATCCCTTGCAGCAGCAGCAGGGGCATGCAGACCATGGCGCTGACCAGCAGCAGGTTCCCCTCGAACTTATTCAACATCGTGTCATCCTTGATGATGTCTGTGATGGCTAAATTCTAACCAAGCTGGCGGGACAAAGCATGAGTACTCACGCAACTCCTGGAAAAGCGCCGGTGGAAAGCGACTAAATGTGAGTGAAAACACTTTCACAACCCGTAAAAAAGGCGAAGATGGGTTGAAAACAGCTCCAACAAGGCCGAGGTAATTATGTTGCTAGAACCCGAAAATACTGCCAAAGCACGGCAATTGTTGAACCAGAGTATGGCCTTGGTGCTCGCAGGGGGACGCGGCAGCCGCTTGAAGCAGCTGACCGACAACCGCGCCAAGCCGGCGGTTCATTTCGGCGGCAAGTTCCGCATCATCGACTTCGTACTCTCCAACTGCATCAACTCCGGCATCCGCCGGGTGGGTGTGGTTACCCAGTACAAGTCCCACAGCCTGCTGCGTCACCTGCAATCCGGTTGGTCCTTCCTGCGTTACCAGATGAACGAGTTCATCGACCTGCTGCCCGCCCAGCAGCGGGTGGACGAGGTGCACTGGTATCGCGGCACCGCCGACGCCATCTACCAGAACGTCGACATCATCCGCGACTACGGCCCCAAGTACATAGTGGTGCTGGCGGGGGATCACATCTACAAGATGGACTATGCCGCCATGCTGCTCGATCACGTGCGCCTCGGCGCCAAGGTGACGGTGGCCTGCATCGAGGTGCCGCGGGCCGAGGCGTCTGCCTTCGGGGTCATGGACATCGACGAGCATCGCAAGATCCGCGCCTTCGTGGAGAAGCCGGCCAATCCGCCCGCCATGCCGGGCAACGATCAGGTCTCCCTGGCCTCCATGGGGATCTACATCTTCGAGGCGGAGTACCTGTATCAGCTGCTGGAGGAGGACATCCACAATCAGGAGTCCAAGCATGACTTCGGCATGGACGTGATCCCGCGCATCGTGGGGGAGGGCAAGGCCTTTGCGCACCCCTTCACCATGTCCTGTGTCGGGGCCAAGGAGGGGCAGAAACCCTACTGGCGCGACGTGGGGACCCTGGATTCGTTCTGGGAGGCGAACATGGATCTCGCCTCAGTGGTGCCCGAACTCGACATCTATGACGAGAACTGGCCCATCTGGACCAGCCAGACCATGACCCCGCCCGCCAAGTTCGTGCAGGACAGGAACGGTCAGCACGGCATGACCATCAACTCCATGTTCGCGGGGGGATCCATCGTCAGCGGCTCCTTCGTGCTGAACTCCGTGCTGTTCACCCATGTGCGGGTGCACTCCTTCTGCACCCTGGATCAGGCGATCATCTTCCCCGGGGTCGAGATCGGCGCCGGTTGCCGACTGCGCCGGGTGGTGGTGGACAAGGGCTGTGTGCTGCCCGACGGCCTGGTGGTAGGGGAGAATGCCGATGAGGATATCCGCCGCTTCTACCGCTCGGAGCAGGGCATAGTGCTGGTGACCAAGGAGATGCTGGCCAAGCTCGACTGATTAGTTCGCAGACAAATAAAAAGGGAGCCTTGAAGGCTCCCTTTTTCATGGGTCAGGGCTGACTCATTCGCTGACGATGGCCTTGCCTGCCATCACCATGGCGGTGCCGTGCTTGCCACCGGCGGCGGTGACCTGAGGCACGCCGTCTTCGTCGGTGTCCTTGCCGGCGCCGTCGATGACGTTCTCACCGGAGTCACCGATCCACTCGGCCATCTGCATGCCGCCGTTGACGGTGCCGCGGAACCAGCTCACGTAACGCTGGGTCAGCTGCGCCAGTTCCAGCTCGGGGGCTTTCTCCGCGCCTTCGTTGCGCAGGTTCAGCATGGCGGAGCGCAGGGCACCCGAGATGGCGGCCTGGGTCCAGGGGGTGTAGGTGCCCTGTTTGCCTGCCAGCCAGGTGCCGGCCTTGGCGTTGAAGAACGCCTTGTCGGTCGCGATGAACAGCGCGCGCGCGGCGCTGCGGTACTTGGCATCCGAGGTGGCCAGGAAGGCCGCCGTCAGGCCACGGATGGCGGCAAACTGCGCCTCGATGGATTGACCCGCATCCGGCTGGCCACCCAGGGTCAGACCGTCATGGACCAGACCGTTCTTGCCCTTGAGCTGCGCCAGGATGAAGTCGGCCTGCTTGCGGATGAGCGCGAGCGCCTGCTGACCTTGCGCGGTTTTCAGGTTCAGCTCGCCGTTGTCACCGGCGGCGTAGCCGACCGGCAGGGCATCCTGGGCCCGCTGGAAGATCTGCAGGGCGACCAGGGTGTAAGCGGCGTCGAAGGTGGTGACGTGCTTGCCCTGTTTGCCGTCCTGCCAGCTGTCGACCAGGGTACCGGCCTTAGGCTCGAAATGCAGGGCATTGAGGTTCTTGAAGGTCAGGTTGGAGAGGTTGAGGGCCAGGGAGAAGGCATCCTCGCCCGCGACCTGCTTGGCGGCCTCGTTGCCCTTGTTGGCGGCCGGTGCGGCGGCGAAGGGGGCACCGTCAAACACGGCGTGGAAGGCCGGGTTCTGGTTGGTGTTGGCGCTGCGCTGATCGGTGAAGGCGTAGAACTCGGACAGGGGCCACAGCAGCATCCAGGCATCGCGCAGCTGGGCAGAGCCATCCACGACCTCCAGCTTGCCGATGGCGCCGACCTCATTCTTGCTGGTTTCGGTCACTTTCACCTGATTAGGGAAGTAGACGATGCCCTTGGCGGGGTCATATTGCGGTGTGATCCTGGCACCCAGCTGCTTGCCGTCGAAGCCGAGCTGGCCCTGCAAGATGGCCAGCTTGTCGATGGACTGCTCGGTCAGCATCATGCCGTTGAAGCCGTCGGCGGCGGAGACGCCGAGCTTGTGCTTGCCATCCTGATCCATGGTGGCGGAGGCCGCCTCCACCTCTTCATCGCTCTCGGCCACGTGCATGCCGCCGAGGAAGTCCTGGGACCACATCACTTCCTTGAGCAGGATGCCGCCCACGGCCGCCGGGTTCAGCAGGCTGTCGGAGCCGCTCCAGCGCAGGGTGGCGTAGTCACGGAAGTAGGCGGGCACCTGGGTCTTGACCGCTTTCTCGGTGCCCTTGGCAGTCTTGATGGTGAGCTGATCGCCATTGACCGGAGTGGTGTTCACCCCTTGCGCAAACTCAGGATTGGCGGAGGCGTAGGGCAGGGAGAGGGGATACATGCCTTGCGGCACTTCGTCAGCCGGGAAACCGACCGCCTCGGCCATGGCCAGCACCCGCTTGCCCAGATCGGCCAGGGTGCCGCCGCGGGCCAGGTTCTGCGGCCCGTTCACCAGATGCGGGCCCATGCCGGACTGATAGTTCAGGGCATACATGGCTTCTTCGGAGTATTCATAGGATTCGATGCCGGTGGCGAAGTCGAACGGAGTCGGCTCATCGTCGCGGTTGGCATCCAGCACGTCCAGATCCAGCCCCAGCGCCTCGGCCAGCGGCTCACCGGAGAGCTCGAATTCGGTGTAGGCCAGCATGCTGGCGGCGGTGTTGAATGTCTTGTCTTCTACCTTGACGGCGGCGTGTGCGGCGCCGCTGAGCAGTGCACAGGCGATCGCCTGCACCAGTACGGTTTTTCTCATGTCCTTTTCACCATATGTTTGATTTTATTATGACGCTTCTCAGAATCGAAATGAGAATGGTGTGCATTATGGGGCAAGGCGAGGGGCTTGAGAAGAAAAAAACCGCCCCCGAGGGAGGGGGGCGGCGCTGGCTTTACATCAGTTTGAAGGGGATCACTAATCGGCCGGGTTCTACCTTGAGCGCCTCGACCTTGTCCTTGATCCTGGCCTCGTTCTGGCGGCTGCTGTCGAGCCGATAGATGGGGGTCTGGGAGAGGAACAGGGAGAGCGACTGGTTGAAGGTCGGCAGCAGCGGGGTGAGGGCGGCCCCCACATCGGCCGGCTCGGTCTTGACCGAGATGAGCTCGAGATCGCGCAGGTAGATGGCGCCCTGTTCGGCCACGTAATCGGGGCGGGCGCTGAGGGAGAGGCGAATGCGCATCTGCTGGCTGCCCAGCGGGCTCGCCACCTGCAGATCGCCAGCGGCATCCAGCTCGACCCGGTCGGCGCGGCTGCGGCCGATGCGGCTCTGCAGATCGTCGAGGCGGATCTTGCTCGACATGATGCCCGGGATCCCTATCTCTTTCTCGAAGGCGACCCTGTCTTTCAGGTATTGGTTGATCTCGCCCTCGCTGACGTTGTACTGGGTGAGCGAGCAGGCCGCCAGCAGCAGGCTGAGGGGGAGCAGAAGCAGGTGCTTTAACATGGATGGTTTCATCTCGACGGGTGACAACAGGACATGGCGCCATCTTAGGGGCAAAGCGGGGCGGCCGCCAGCCTGGCCGACGCCATCCCGTTTCTGTCGCATCCCCCATATGGGCATGGCAATTTGTTTTCATTCGAGTAGCGTCGCCAACCCAGGCGCCGGCGGGCCAGCGCTGGCGTCATCGGCCCAATACCCACAGATAAACTCCAGTTTTATCGACAAAAAATCCCATTGACCGAGCGATTTCAAAGCGAGTATTTTACCGCCGCGCAAAAGCAAATTGATAATCATTATCATTTTGAATCTTTTTTGAGGGTGTAAAGTGAATACTCTTGTGATGACCAATGCCGCGCCCGTCCAGACGGGATCGCCGCCCGATTTCTTGTTTACCTCGGGTCAGGGCTCCCTTCGCGCCTATGACCTGGGTCAGCCCATCAGCACCCCCGCCTGTGAATGGTCCCTGCTCGAGCGGCAGATAGTCCAGGCCCTGGCCGTCGCAGAGGACGCAGGCCAGGCCAACCCGCTGCTGATCGGTGCCTTCGCCTTCGATCCGGCCGAAGCCTCCTGTCTCTATGTCCCCGGCCGCTACGAGCGAGGGGAGCGCAGCGCGCCCGAGGCGGTGCCCGCCATGGCCAACCAGGTGATCTCGGCCAACAGCACGCCGGCCGTCGCCGAGTTCAAGTCCTCGGTCAGCGCCGCGCTGGATGCCTTCGCCCAGGGGACGCTCGCCAAGGTGGTGCTGTCGCGCAAGCTCAAGCTGCAGCTGAGCCAGGCCGCCGATCCCGAGCAGGTGCTGGCGCGCTTGATGACCCAGAACCCCAACGCCTTCCACTTCTCGCTGCCGTTGGGGCAGGGCCGTCGCCTGCTCGGCGCCAGCCCGGAACTGCTGCTGCGGGTCAGTGGGGGCGCCGTCTTCACCCATCCGCTGGCCGGCTCGGCCAAGCGCGACGGCGAGCCGCTGCAGGATGAGGCGGTGGCGCGCAAGCTGCTGGCGTCCAGCAAGGATCGGCATGAGCATCGCCTGGTGATCGACGAGATCCGTCGGGTGCTGGCGCCCCACTGCCGCGAGCTGGCCATTCCGGCCGAGCCCTCCCTGATGAGCACGGACACCCTCTGGCATCTGGGCACCCCCATCGCCGGTCAGCTGCATGCGGGGCAGGCCTCGGTGCTCTCCCTGGCCTGCCAGCTGCACCCCACCCCGGCCCTGTGCGGCTATCCCACCGAGCTGGCGCGCCAGTTCATTCGCGAGCAGGAGCCGTTTCAGCGCGCCCTGTTCAGCGGCATCGTCGGCTGGTGTGACAGCCAGGGCAACGGCGAGTGGGCCGTGGTGATCCGCTGCGGCGTGCTCGATGGCCACCATGTGGAGCTGTTCGCCGGCGCCGGCATAGTCGCGGGATCGGATCCTGCCATGGAGTGGGCCGAGACCGGCACCAAGCTGGGCACCATGCTCAAGGCGCTCGGTTTAGAGCCGGAGGTGGCGCTATGAAACAGCACTACCGCCCAGGCTTGCCGAGCTGGCAGCCCAATCCCAAGGCGCTCGGCCTAGGAACTGAGGTGGCGCTATGACCCAGCCCACTACCTTCCTGCCTTACAGCCGCTGGCCCCAGGATCTGGCCCAGCAGTATCGCGCCAAGGGTTACTGGCGCGGCGAGCCCCTGACCGCCATGCTGACCCGCCAGTGCGGGTCGGCGCCGGATGCCCCGGCCATTCTCTGCGGCGAGCGCCGCCTCAGCTATCGCGAGCTCGATGCGGGCTCGACCCGGCTGGCCGCCAGACTCGCCCACCATGGCTTCAGGGTCGGCGACACCGCCCTGGTGCAGTTGCCCAACGTGGCCGAGTTCTATCTGGTGTTCTTCGCCCTGCTCAAGGTCGGGATGGTGCCGGTCAATGCGCTGTTCAGCCACAACCGGCTGGAGCTTGCCGCCTATGCCGAGCAGATAAGCCCCAGGCTCTTTATCGGCTCCGTCACCCATCCGCTGTTCGCAAGTTCAGGCCGCGACAGCGAGGTTCTGCACAGCATGGGGGCCGAGCTGGTGCTGCTGGATGGTGATGAAGGGGACCATGGCCTGGCCCACTGGCTAGGCCCGCAAGAGCTGGGGCCCGCACAGGCTCCCGCCTCGGCCTATGGCCCTAGCCCGGCAGACGAGGTGGCCTTCTTCCAGCTCTCCGGCGGCAGCACAGGCACCCCCAAGCTCATTCCCCGCACCCACGACGACTACTACTACAGCGTGCGCCGCAGCAATGAGATCTGCGGGCTGGGCCCCCATACCCGTTACCTCTGCGCCCTGCCGGCCCCCCACAACTTCCCCCTGAGCTCCCCCGGTGCCCTCGGGGTGTTCGACGCCGGTGGCGCCGTGGTGCTGGCGCCGGATCCCGGTCCCATGAGCTGCTTCCCGCTGATAGCGCGCCACGGGGTCAACCTCTGCTCCCTGGTGCCGCCGGCGGTCTCCCTCTGGTTGCAGGCGGCGGAGGCCGATGCCTCGGTGCGCAGCCAGCTGGGCAGCCTGGCGCTGCTGCAGGTGGGCGGCGCCAAGCTGGCCGAGGCGGTGGCGAGCAAGATCACCCCGCTGCTCGGTTGCCAGCTGCAACAGGTGTTTGGCATGGCGGAGGGGCTGGTCAACTACACCCGGCTGGATGACCCGGACGACAAGATCATCCACAGCCAGGGCCGCCCCATGTGCCCGGATGACGAGGTGCGCATCCTGGACGAGGAGGGCAACCCGGTCGCCCCCGGCCAGCCCGGCGCCCTGCACACCCGCGGCCCCTACACCTTCCGTGGCTACTACCAAAGCCCGGCCCACAACGCCAGGGTGTTCGATGCCGAGGGCTTCTACTGCTCCGGCGATCTGGTGGTGCAAGACCAGGATGGCTACCTCACCGTGGTGGGGCGGCAGAAGGATCAGATCAACCGGGGCGGCGAGAAGATCGCGGCCGAGGAGGTGGAGAACCAGCTGCTGCACCACCCGGCCATCACCCAGGCCGCCCTGGTCTCCATGCCGGACAGCGTCATGGGGGAGAAGAGCTGCGCCTTCATCGTCACCACCGAGCCCGGCCTCAAGGCGCTGGCCCTGCGCAAGTTCCTGCGCGGGCGCGGCGTCGCCGAATTCAAGTTGCCGGACAGGTTCGAAATCCTCACCGCCCTGCCCATGACGGCGGTGGGCAAGATTGACAAGCAGGGACTGCGGGCGCGGATCGCCCGGTCGCTCGCGACAACAGACTGACAGCTCAGGCTATTACCGCTTAAAACTAAAAAGGAATCATACCGTTATGGCTATCCCAACCCTCAGCGCCTACGCCATGCCCAGCCAATGGAAGGCCAACAAGGTCAGCTGGACCCTGGAGCCGCGGCGCGCCGCCCTGCTGATCCACGACATGCAGGAGTACTTCACCGCCTTCTATGGTGAGCACAGCCCTCTTATTGAAGCGCTCACCGCCCGGCTCGCCGCGGTGCGCCGGCACTGCAAGGCCCTCGGCATCCCGGTCTACTACACGGCCCAGCCCAAGGATCAGGCGCCGGAAGATCGCGCCCTGCTCAACGACATGTGGGGACCGGGGCTGAACAAGCGCCCGGAGCTGCAGCAGGTGGTGGCACCGCTGCGCCCCGAGCGGGACGATGTGGTGCTGGTCAAGTGGCGCTACAGCGCCTTCCAGCGCTCCGAGCTCGAGCAGATGCTCAAAGCGCAGGGCCGGGATCAGCTCATCATCGGCGGCATCTACGGTCACATCGGCTGCATGATGACTGCCTGCGACGCCTTCATGCGCGACATCCAGCCCTTCTTCCTGGCGGACGGGGTGGCGGACTTTTCCCTGGCCGATCACCAGATGGCGCTGGACTATGTGGCGACTCGCTGCGGCAAGGTGATCCTCTGCGCCGAGGTGCTGGCCATCGCGGCAGCGCCCAAGTCTGAACAGCAGAACCCGCTGCTGACCTACGACGGGCTCAAGGCCCGGCTGCTGAGCCATATCGACGAGGACGAGGCCGAGTTCGACCCGGACGAGAACCTCATCGACTATGGCCTCGACTCGGTGCGCATCATGTCCCTGCTCACCGAATGGCGCGCCGCCGGGGTGGAGCTCGGCTTCGTGGACCTGGCCAAGACGCCGAGCCTCAACGGCTGGTGGCGACTGATCGAAGCCAAGCTGGTCGAGCAGAAGACCCGGGAGGTGACCCCATGAGTCGCTTCCCCCTCACCATCCCCCAGCAGGGGCTCTGGTCTGGCCATCTGCTGGGCGACGACAAGGCGATGTTCAACACCGCCGAGTGCATCGCCTTCGATGGCAAGGTCGACGGTGCCGTGCTGGTGGCCGCGCTCACTCAGGCGGTGAGCGAGTGCGAGGCGCTGCAGGGCCACTTCGACGCGGCCAGCGAGCCGGTCTGTTTCGTCTCCCAGCCGGTGCCCCTTGCCTATCGCGAGCTGGTGCTGGAGGGGGGCGACGAGGCCGCCGCCCGCGCCTGGGCCTGGGCCGATCTGCGCCGCCCGTTCGAGCTGACCAGAGAGTCCCCCTGCCGCTTCGCCCTGCTGCGTGGGCTCGAGCGGGATTATCTCTACAGCTGCGTGCACCACATCGCCCTGGACGGCTTCGGCACCACCCTGCTGTTCCAGCGCATCGCCGAACTCTATGGCGAAGGGCTGGCCGGGGTGGTGAATTCACCGTCCCCGTTCGGCCTGCTCGATGAGGTGCTGGCCGAGGAGCTGACCCGGGATTCGAGCGGCAAGAACGCCGCCGCCCGCGCCTTCTGGCAGGAGCAGTTACAAGACTGGCCCGAGGTGCGCTCCTTCAGCGAGTCCCGCGCCCCCATCGCCGCCGAGTTTATCCGCGAGAGCCGCCCCCTGCCGGCGGCGTTGTGGCAGACCCTGGTGCGCTTCGCCGATGACAACAAGCTGGGCTGGCCCGATCTGCTGCTGGCCGGGCTCTCGGCTCAGCTGTCGCTTGCGAGCGGCCAGAGCCAGACCCTGCTGGGCTTGATGATGATGAACCGCATTGGCTCGGCGTCCCTCACCGTGCCCTGCATGCAGATGAACATCACTCCGCTGGCGTTGGCGCTCGATGAGGGGCTGGATCTGGCGGGGGCCGCCGGCGCCGTGGCCAAGGCCAAGCGCGGGATGCGCAAGCATCAGCACTACCGTTACGAGCTGCTGCGCCGCGACCTTGGCCTGGTGGGCGGTGACAAGCGGCTGTTCGGCCCCCTGGTCAACATCATGCCGTTCGACCACGCCCGCCGCTTCGGGCCGCTCAGTGCCCACATCCTCAACATCAGCGCCGGGCCGGTGGAGGATCTCACCATCGAGATCCAGGTCGGGACCGACGGTCAGCCCAGGCTGGATCTGGATGCCAACCCCGGCTGCTACCGGCAGGCCGAGCTGGCGCAGATCGCCGATACCCTGTTTGCCCTGCTGGGCCGCTGGCTGGCGCAGCCCGCCCTGACCCTGGGGACCCTCAAGGCCGACTGGCTGGCGGAGCAGCGGCTGGATGCGCTGATCACGGGCCCGGCCCATGAGGTGATCAATGTGCGCCCGGTGCTGGACGCGCTCTGCCACTTCGCCGCCCAGACCCCCCACAAGATCGCCCTGGAGCAAGGGGAAGCCAGCTTCAGCTACGAGGCGCTGCTGGCACGCAGCGAGCAGATGGCCTCGGCCCTGCAGGCCGCAGGCGTGCAGCCAGGGGACAGAGTCGGCGTCATGCTGGCGCGCAGCCCCCAGGCCATCTTCGCCCAGCTGGCGGTGCTGCTGGCCGGCGCCGCCTATGTGCCCCTCGATCCCGAGCAGCCCCTGGAGCGTCAGGGCCATATATTGCGGCTGGGGGAGGTGAAGAGCCTGATCACCCAGGCGGAGTATCGCCACAAGCTGGCTAGCCTGTTCGAGGGCCGCACCCTGCTGGTGGGGGATCTGGTGAGTGAAAACCGCCTCTGCCAACCGGCCGCCGGCGGCGCCGTCGCCTACCTGATGTTCACCTCGGGCAGCACGGGTCTGCCCAAGGGGGTGGCGATCAGTCACGGCGCGCTGGATCACTTCGCCGCCGCCGCCCGCTGCCGCTATCACCTGGATGAGGGGGCGCGGATGCTGCAATTCGCCCCCTTCAACTTCGACGCCAGCATCGAGGAGGTGTTCGCCACCCTGAGCGCCGGCGCGACCCTGTTGCTGCGCACCGACGCCCTGCTCGAATCCATCCCCGCCTTCGTGGCCGGGGTGGAGGAGGCGGGGATCACCCACCTCGACCTGCCCACCGCGTTCTGGAACGAGTGGGTGGTGTCGCTGGGATCGGGCCAGGCCCAGATCCCGGCCCGGCTCGCCACCGTCATCATCGGCGGTGAGGCGGTTTACCCCGAGCAGCTCGCCCAGTGGCAGCGCCAGGGCCGCACTGATGTGCGCCTCTTCAACACCTATGGTCCCACCGAGACCACTGTGGTGGTCACTACTCATGAGCTGCAAGGGGAAGACCCGGCCCAGGCCCAGCTGCCCATAGGCCTGCCGTTGCCCGGCATGCAGGCGCTGATCCTGGGGGCGGGGGAGCAACCCGCCGAGGAAGGGGAGCTGGTGCTGCTCGGCCCCCAGCTCGCCAACGGCTATGTCGGCAGCGCGCAGAGCGCGAATGTGGGGAGTGCGCAGAGCAGTTTTGGCACCCTGCGGGTCGGCGCGCAGGAGAGGCCCGTCTATCGCACCGGCGATCGGGTGCGCTGGGTGGCCGGCCGTCTGGTCTACCTGGGTCGCCGTGACAACGAGTTCAAGATCAGCGGTTACCGCATCCAGCCCGGTGAGGTGGAGGCCCAGTTGCTGGCCCTGCCCGGGGTGGATGAGGCCTGCGTGCAGGGGGTGAGCATCGGCAGCGTGCGCCGGCTGGTGGCCTTCGTGGCCGGGGCCGAGCGCGACAGTCGGGTCATCAAGGGGCAGCTCGCCAGGGTGCTGCCCGCCGCCATGATCCCCACCGACTATCGCCACTACGATCAGTTGCCCCGCACCGGCTCCAACAAGCTGGATCGCAAGGCACTGCTGGCCCAGTACCAGGCCACCGACGAGGCGCTGGTGCTTGGCAGCGAGACCGAGAACAGGGTCGGCGCCATCTGGCAGCAGATCCTGGGGCTCGCCACCATGGCGCCGGCGGACAACTTCTTCGAGCTGGGGGGCCAGTCCCTGCAGACCATCCAGATAGTGAACCGGCTCGGCGCCGAGTTCGGGGTGCAGGTCAAGGTCTCCGATGTGTTCGATCACCCGCGCCTCGATGACTTCTGTCGCTTCCTCGACGGCAAGCTGACCGAAGACGAAGAGAGCGTGGAGATGGTGTGGTGATGGAGACAAAGATGAAACAGGAGCAGCCCAAAGTGGCCTTTGATTTCAGTGGCAAGCGGGTCTGGGTGACCGGTGCCGGCCGTGGCATAGGGCGCGAGGTGGCGGCGCAATTCGTCGCCGCCGGCGCTTCGGTGGTGGGGCTGGATCGCGATTTTCCCCATGCCGCTTACCCCTACACCATCCGTGAGCTCGACATCCGCGACCCGCAGGCGGTCAACGCCTGCTGCGAGCGGCTGCTGGCAGATGGCGGCCTGGATGTGCTGGTCAACGGGGCCGGGGTGTTGCGCCTCGGCCCCACCGAAACCCTGAGCGACGCGGACTGGGATGACTGCATGGCGGTCAACGCCAGCGGTGTCTTCTACCTGCTGCGGGCCCTGGTGCCCCACTTCAAGGCACAGCGGCGTGGCGCCATCGTCACCATAGGCTCCAATGCGGCCCATGTGCCACGGATGCAGATGGCGGCCTACTGCGCCTCCAAGGCGGCGGTGACCAGCCTGACCCAGACGGTGGGGCTGGAGCTGGCGCCCTTCGGCGTGCGGACCAACCTGGTGTCGCCGGGCTCGACCGATACCGAGATGCTGCGCGGCATGCTGCCGGATGAGGCCGCGCTGGCCCGCACCATTGCCGGACTGCCGGCCCAGTTCAAGCTCGGCATTCCGCTGCGCAAAATCGCCACCCCGAGCGAGATAGCCCACACAGTCCTCTTCCTGGCCTCGGATCTGGCCAGTCACATCACGCTGCAGGATCTGGTCGTCGACGGCGGCGCCACACTAAGTGCCTGATTGCACACCGCCTAGAAGAGCCAGAGGTAATTTATGAACAATATGATTGCGCTGCTTCGGCAGCTGGAGCGCCAGGGCGTCAAGCTGGCGCTGAATGACAAGGGGCAGCTGGTCTCCCAATCGAGCAAGGAGGCGGTGACACCCGCCATCGGCGCCCTCATCAAGCGGCACAAAGAGGCGCTGGTGCGCTGCCTGGCCGCCCGCGCCGCCTTCGAGGCGCCGATAGAGGGGCAGGGCGCCTTGCGGGGGCCGCTCTCCTCGTCCCAGAGCGGGCTCTGGTTTATCGAGCAGTACGAGGAGGCCTCCCACCTCTACAACATGCCTGTCTACTTTCGGGTCAGCGGTGAGCTGGACACGGCCGCCCTGGAGTTTGCCTTCGATCGGCTGTTCGCCCGCCATCCCAGCATGCGCACCCGCTTCGTCAAGGACGAGGCGGGCAGGGGGGCCCAGGAGATACTGCCCCACCAGCCCTTCAAGCTGCGGATCGAGGATGTCAGCCAGCAGCCGCAAGCCGAGCGCGAGGCTTATGTGGCCGAGCGGGTGCGCGAGGAGATAGGGCGCCCCTTCTCCCTGGTGCAGGGGGATCTCAGCCGGGTGCACCTCATCCGGCTGGGGGCTCGCGAGCATGTGCTGCTGATCACCCAGCACCACATCATCTCCGACGGCTGGTCGGTCAAAAACATGTTCGCCGATCTGAAACGCGCCTTCCTCGCCCATCAGAACCGCGAGCCACTGAATCTGGCCGAGCTGCCGCTCACCTATATCGACTATGCCCGCTGGTTCAACTCCCCCCGCTTTCTGGACTACCACGCCGAGTTCAAGCCGTTCTGGGTGGACCGCCTCGGCGGCAGCCCCGAGGTGCACGGCCTGCCGCTCGACAAGCCCCGCCCGGCTCATCAGGCCAGCGGCGGCGAGCTGGTGTTCTCCACCATAGACAACGCGCTGTGGGACAGCTTCAAGCGGCTGTGCCAGCGTCACAACACCTCCAACTTCATCGGTCTGCACGCCCTGTTTGCCCTGCTGATGGTGCGCCAGAGCGGGGAGAAGGAGGTCGTCATCGGCACGCCGCTCGCCTATCGCGAGCGCCACGAGGTTGAGTCCCTGGTGGGCTTCTTCGTCAACACCCTGGTGCTGCGCACCCGGCTCGAAGGCAACCCCAGCTTCGTCGACTATTTGCAGCAGTGCCGGATCGATGATCTCGCGGCCTTCGATCACCAGCTCTACCGCTTCGAGGCGCTGGCCGAGGCCATAGGGGCGGATCGCACCACCGCCATCAACCCCATCTTCCAGATCATGCTGGTCTATCAGTCCAAGGTGGATTTCAACGATCTCATCCCCGGCTGCCAGCTGGTGGAGGAGACCTCCCCCGTGCTGCCCGCCAAGACCGACATCTCAGTCAAGGTGACCGAGCTGATGGACTCGGTGCGGGTGGACTGGCTGTTCGCCACCGCCCTGTTCGAGCGAGAAACTATCGAGGCCTATGCAGACAGGCTGCTGCACCTGATGCGCGCCGTGGTGGCGGCCCCCGAGACCGACATCTGGCAACTGCCGCTGGAGGAGGGGATGGACAGGGCCACACTGGCCGCCGAGCTCGCCAGCCTGCCGACGGACTACCAAAGCCGCGACACCCTGCTCTGCCAGTTCGAGCTCCAGGCGGCGGCTCACCCCGCTGCCCTGGCGGTGAGCGACGGCGAGGGCGCCCTGAGTTATGGCGAGCTGGAGACCAGGGCCAACCGCCTGGCCCACTGGCTGTTGGTGCAAGGGGTGACCCCGGGCGTCGCCATCGGCATCCAGGCCAAGCGGGATCTTGCCTTCGTCATCGCGCTGCTCGCCAGTTGGAAGGCGGGGGCGGCCTATGTGCCGCTCGATCCTGCCTATCCCGCCGAGCGACTGGCCCATATCCTGGGTGACGCCGCCATCAAGCTGGTGCTGGGGGGGGAGCAGGACGAACGGCTCGCCGAGGCACTGACCGGCGCCGATGCCGGCTACCACAATCTGCATCGGCTGGTGCTGGAGTCGCTGCCATGCAGCGTCCCCGCCGTCTCGCGGGATGCGGCCATGCTGGCCCAGATCATCTACACCTCCGGCAGCACAGGCCTGCCGAAGGGGGTCATGGTGGAGCAGGGCAGCCTGGTCAATCTGATGGCCGATCATGCGGAGCGTATCGAGCTCGATCGGAGTGGGGCCATGTTCAACTGCATGTCCCTGTCGTTCGATGCGGGCAACATGACCACCCTGCTGCCGCTCTCTTGCGGCGCGGCCCTGCACTTCGGCGAGCCGGGGGAGGGGGTGATCGCCGCCGCCATGGCGCGCGGCGCCAGCCACATGATCCTGCCCACCGCCCTGCTGGCGAACCTGCTGCCACCCTTGGATCTCGGCTCCCTGCGCGCCATCGGTTTTGGCGGCGAAGCCTGCCCGAGCACTCTGGTCGATCGCTGGGGGGGGCGGGTGGCCCTTTACAACATGTACGGCCCGACCGAGTGCACGGTGACGGCGCTCTGCGCGCGGCTCATGCCGGGCCAGCCCATCACCATAGGCCAGCCTATCGCCAACCTGAAGGCGCTGATCCTGGACGAAGGGGGCAACCCCTGCCCGGTCGGGGTGCCCGGCGAGCTCTGTCTGGCCGGCCTAGGACTGGCCCGCGGCTACCTCAACCTGCCGGAACGCACCGCCGAGGCCTTCGTCGAGCTGACTCACGCCGGTCGTACACATCGTCTCTATCGCACCGGGGATCGGGCCCTCAAGCGCCGTGATGGCAACATCAACTACCTGGGTCGGCTGGATGAGCAGATCAAGCTGCGGGGCTATCGCATCGAGCCCGGCGAGATAGAGACCCAGCTCGCGGCGATCGAGCCGGCCATCCGCCAGATCAAGGTGGTGGTACAAGAGGGCCGCCTGCTCGCCTATGCCTGTTTAGACAAGGCCAGCCTGCAAGCCGGGGCGAGGGAACCCGATGGCGAGGCGCTGCTGCAACGGGCCGGTGAGTTGCTGCCGGAATACATGGTGCCGGTGCGACTCTGCTGGCTGGCCGAGATGCCGCTCACCCCCAATGGCAAGCTGGATCTGCGCCGCCTGCCCGCCCTCCAATGGCAGGAGAGCCAGGGCGAGCCACAGGGCGAGCTGGAGCAGACGGTGCTCGCCATCTGGCAGGGGGTGCTCAAGCAGCCGCTCGGGGTGGAGGATGACTTCTTCCGCCTCGGAGGGGATTCCATCCTCAGCATCCAGCTCTGCACCCGGCTGCGGGATGCGGGGCTGCACTGCAGCGTCAAGGACGTGTTCGAGGCCAAGACGGTGCGACGCCTCTGCCGCCAGCTCGGCCAGCAACAGGCCACAAGCCACCAGACTGAGCAGGGGATCCTGGAAGGGGAATTCCCGCTGCACCCCATCCAGCACTGGTTCTTCGAACAGGGCTTCGCCAAGCCCGGTCACTGGAATCAGGGGGTGATACTGCGCCTGCCCGAGGGTCTGCCGGATCGGCGCCTCTGTGACTGGTTGCAGACATTGCTGCTGCACCACGACGCCCTGCGCCTAGGGGTGACGCCGGCGGGCCAGCGCTATCTCGGTGAGCCTGTGTTGCCGGCGCTGACCCGGCTGGATGCCTGGGCGCTCGGCGAGGCCGAGTTGCAGGCGCAGCTGACCCTCTTGCAGGGGGCGCTGGATCCCGCCAGCGGCCAGAGCCTGGCCTGGGCCCGGCTGCACAACCTGCCTGTCGAGGGGGAGGTGGAGCCCGTGGAGGGGCTCTTCCTGGCGTTCCATCATCTGGTCATCGATGCCGTCTCCTGGCGCATCCTGGCCGAGGATCTCGCCCGGCTGGCCCGCGGCGAGCCCCTGCCCGCCAAGGGCAGCAGCTACCGCCAGTGGGGGGAAGGGCTGGCCGCCTACGCCCTGCGCGAAGAGGATCAGCTGGCGTTCTGGCTGGCCCAGGGGGAAGGCAGCCAGCAAGGCTTGCTGGAGGCGCAGCGCGCCCCGGATGGCCGTGCCGCCGCCAGCCTGCTGCGGCTGGATGCCGACACCACGGCTCGCCTCATCAATGAGGCGAACCAGGCCCATTTCACCCGGGTGCCGGATCTGCTGCTGGCGGCCCTGACCCGTACCCTGAGCGATCTCGGTTACGGGGAAAACCACTGCCTGATGCTGGAAGGGCACGGCCGTGAGGCCATTGACTCTGAGGCCATTGACTCTGAAGCCAGAGCCCCCCAACTCGATGTGAGCCGCACCCTGGGCTGGTTCACCAGCACCTATCCCCTGGCCCTGGCCAACAGGAGCGACTGGGGGGATCTGGTGTGCGACACCAAGGAGCGGCTGCGGGCGGTGCCGGACAAGGGGGTCGGTTTCAACGCCCTGCGCCTGCACCATCCCCGCGGGCGTGCGTTGCCACAGTCGGCCATCGTTTTCAACTACCTGGGGGTCTCCCATCGGGGGACGGCCGCCGCGCCCTGGCAGCCGCTGCCGGTGGCGCCTGGCCAGCCCTCGGCACCGGACAACCTGCCGCGCGAACTCATCAGCCTGCATGGCGGCGTCTATGATGGTTGCCTCAACCTGCGCCAGGTCGGCGCCCTGAACCAGCAGGCCAGCGATGCCCTGATGGCGACCCTGGCGGCCAATATCGAGGCGCTGGTCAAGGCCTGCTGCGCAGTCGACCGGCCGCGCCACACCCCGAGTGACTTCCCGGGCCTGCCGCTCTCCCAGCAAGCGCTGGACAGGGTGCTGGATCCGGCGCTGGCGGGGGGCGCGGTGGAGACACTGCTGCCCATGAGCTCCCTGCAGCAGAGCATGCTCTACCACAGGGCGCTGGCGCCCCGTGACACGGCTTACCACCTGCAGACCGAGATCGACTACCGCCAGGGGCTGGATGTGGCTGTCTACCAGGCCGCCTGGCAGGGGCAGCTCGCCCGCTGGCCCGTGCTGCGCGCCGCCTTGCTGGTGGAGGAGGGGGTTGCCCTGCAGCGCATACTGCGCCACGCCGAGCTGCCGTTCCACCACGAGGACTTGTCCGGCATGGCGGGGGCCGAGGCGCACATCGCGGCCTATCGCCAGCGGGATCTGGCCCATCCCATCCCGCTGGATGCGGCCCCGCTGCTGCGCATCGCCTGCTTCACATTGGCACCGGATCACCACAGGGTGATCCTGAGCGCCCACCACGCCGTGCTGGACGGTTGGAGCGGCCCCGTGCTGCTGGGCAGCCTGCATCGCTGCTATCAGCAGTTAATGACGCAACCCCTGATGAACGGCCTGTCACCGCAGACCAGCCCGGATCAGGCCTGGCTCGAATTTGGTCGCCATATCGCGAGCCAAACCGCCGCCAACCAGGCTTACTGGCAGGGGCGCAGCGACTTGCTGGCTCGGCCCAACGATCTGGCCGCCCTGTTCGGGGTGGCGCTGGAGCCGCACCTCACCCAACACAGGCCGGCGGTCTGCGGCCAGACCCTGGCGCCGGAGATCTCGGCTCGACTGGAGGCCCGCGCCCGCGAGCTCGGCGTGACCACGGGCCTCTTGGCACAATACGCCTGGCATCGCCTGCTCGCCCGCCGCTGCGGTGACGCCGTAACCCTGGTGGGCAACGTGACCCCGGGCCGGGACTTCCCCATCGAGGGGATCACCCAGAGCGTGGGGCTCTATATCAACAGCCTGCCGCTGGCCCTGGACTGGCGCACCCAGGGGACGCTCGAGCAGCACATAGCGCAGCTGCAGTCGGACTCCCTGGCCCTGAACCAATATGGCACCCAGTCCCTCGCCGCCCTGACCAAGGGCCGGGGCCGGCTGTTCCAGAGCCTGTTCGTGTTCGAGAACTACCCCATGCCGGCGCAGCCCCAGACGCCTGAGCCTCATCAGCTGGTGCCGCACTTCGGTAGCGTGGTGGAGAAGGTGGAGCTGCCGCTCTCCCTGGTGGTGAACGCCCGCGGCGGCCGGCTCAACCTGCGCCTCGAATACGATGGCGAGCGGATCGCACCTGCCAGCGCCGAGGCGGTGCTGGCCCAGTGGCTCGCCGAGCTCGCCTGGCTGGCGCAGGCTGATCTGGCCCAACCCGCCCGTCTGGCTGCCGGCTGCGCCCCTCGTCCGGGCGAGCCGTTGCCCCTGGCAAAGGAAGATGAACCGGTGCAGGCGATGAGCCCTCAGGCGAGCCAACTGCTGGCCCTGTGGCGACAGCACTGCGGCGAGGCGGCGTCCTGGCAGCAGAGTCTGCTTGAGCTCGGGGTGGACTCGGTGCAGCAGCTCGCCCTGCTGGCGGCCCTGAATCAGGCGTTCGCTGGGGAACATGTTCCGCTGACGCTGCGGGAGCTCAAGGCGCAGGGGGCGCCTTGCACCCTGTTCAACCACTGGCTGGCGCGCCTGCCCGAGGAGGTGTTATGACGGTTTCAACCCCTGTCGCTACACAGGTCGCATTAAAGGCGGCGGGGGTCACCCCGCCCAATGCCGGGGAGTCTAGGGGGCTGGGCGCCCGCCTGGCGGACCTGCTGGGCGCCACGCCGCTGGCGCCCGCCATCGGCATGGACGGCCACTGGCTGACCTACGCCGGGCTGAACCTGCGGGTCGATCAGATCGCCGCCAGCCTGCAGGGACTGGCGGTGGGGGAGCGGGTCGGCCTCTATCTGACGCGCAGCCCGGATCTGGTGGCCAGCCTGCTCGCCTGTCTGCGGCTCGGCCTCTGCTTCGTGCCCCTGGAGCCGGATTTCCCGGTGGAGCGGCTGCAGGGCATCGCCCGTCAGGCCCGGCTCTCGGCGGTGATCTGCGACGCCGTGTGGGGGATGCCCGCGTTTGGCTGTCCGCTGCGAGCCCTGCCTGCCCCGGGGCAGGGCGAGCGTCACCGGCGGCCCGCCTACCCCCAGGTGGACGATGCCCTGGCGGCCTACATGATGTTCACCTCGGGCTCCACCGGTGAGCCCAAGGGGGTGGTCATCAGCCGGCGGGCCCTGCTCTGCTTCCTCGACGGGATCCGCGAGCGGCTCGGATTGACGCCCGGCTGCCACTGGCTCTTCATCACCACCCCGGCCTTCGACATCTCCCTGCTGGAGATGCTGGGGCCGCTCTGGAGCGGGGGCCGGCTGACGGTGGCGGACAACCGGCACAACAAGGATCCGCTGGGGATGCTGGCGCTGCTGGCGGCGGACGCCTCCATCGACTGGATGCAGGCGACCCCGGCCTGCTGGCGCATGCTGCTCAAGGCGGGCTGGCAGGGCCATGACGGCCTCACCGCCCTGTGCGGCGGCGAGGCGCTGGATCCGGGCTTGGCCGAGCAGCTCTGTGCCCGCACCCGGCGGCTGTGGAACTGTTACGGCCCGACCGAGGCCACCGTCTGGTCCCTGGTGAGCGAGGTGCGCTGGCCCCCGGCCGATGAGCAGATCACCATAGGCCACAGCCTGCCGGGCTACCGGCACTGGGTGCTGGACGAGACGGGGCGGCCGGTGGCCGACGGGGAAGTCGGGGAGCTCTGCATCGAGAGTCCGGCCCTGTGCGAGGGCTACTGGCGCAAGCCCGCCCTCACCGCGGCGGCCTTCCTGCGGCTGGATAACCACCGCCTCTACCGCAGCGGGGATAGGGTGCGTTTGCTGGGGGTGGACCGTTTCCTCTATCTCGGGCGGCGTGACGATCAAGTCAAGCTGCGCGGGTTTCGCATCGAGCTGGGGGAGGTCGAGACGGCGCTGCGGCGCCAGCCCGGGGTGCAGGAGGCGGCGGTGCGGCTCATCGGGGAGGGGGACGAGGCCATGCTGGTGGGCTATGTGGAGGCCAGGGGCGGGGTGACGCTCAATCGACTGGCGCTGCGCAAGGGGCTGCAAGCCAGCCTGCCCCACTACATGGTGCCGGCGCGGATCCTGCTGCTGGATGCCCTGCCCAAGACCGGCAGCGGCAAGCTGGACCGAAAGGCGCTGCCCTTGCCGGAGTGAGGCGACGGGAGAAACTCAAGAAGCCGATAAACAAGAAGCCCGCATCATGCGGGCTTCTCTGTCTCCGGGATAGGAACGCTAGCAGGGTGAGCGCCCCTAGCGGGTGACGGGGGCCGCGTCCGGCTTGCGCATCAACTGTTCGACGTCCTCGATCACCCGCAAGGCCGCCTGGGGGCCGCCGGTGGAGGTCCAGAGCGACCCGTCCACGGCGCCGAAGCGCTTGGCCTTGATGGCACCGAGTTGCTGGAAGGCCGGGGTCTGCTCGGCCTGCTGCATGGCATCCACCGCATCGCCGCTGGCGCTCAGGGTGCCTATCACCAGCCAGTCCGCGTCCAGCAGGTTGAGGGATTCCAGGCTCAGGGCCGGGGAGTGGGGGCTCTTGTCACCGAGCTGGTGGGGCGGTCGGGCCAGGCCCATCTCCATCACCACGCTGCTGGCGAAGGTGCCGCCGTGCATGTAGCTCGGTCCCTTCGGGTTCCAGCGCACTATGCTGAGCCGCTCGCCCTGATGGGCGGCAAGCTGGGTGCGGGCCTGTTGCAGGCGGGCATCGTACTGGGCGAGGAAGGCCTTGCCCTCGGCCTCCTTGTTCATCACCTGGGCGCTGCGGCTGAACACCTCTTTCCAGGGCTGGCCCCAGTTGCCGGTGACCACGGTGGGGGCTATCTCCTGCAGCAGGCTCAGCAGCTCGGGCTTGGTCTGGTTGGTCAGGATGAGATCCGGCTCGAGGTCTATCAGCCGCTCCAGGTTGGGGTTGTCCAGATCGCCGACCACGGCGATATCCGGGCCCGCCTTGTCCAGCAGATAGCGCGGCAGGGTGGCCTGGCCGCGGCCGTTGACGGTGCCGACCGGTTGCACGCCCAGGGTCAGGGCCGTGTCCAGATCGAGCTCGCTCAGCACCACTATGCGTTTGGGCTGGGCGGGCACTGTCTGGGTCTTGCCGTTGGCATCGATCACCTGACGGCTGTCGGCCTGGGCCTGAACGCCGACCAGGCTGGCCAGCATCAGCGCGGCTGCCAGGGGGGAGAAGATCTTCATGGTTACATCCTTATGGGTGAAATCGGCGGCACTCTTTGTTCGTATGACCTGTTCGTATGGCCTGCCCCTATGCGCTGCCCTGTTGCCTGCCGCTGGCGGGCAGAACCTGGGCCCCAAATGGGCGGGAACATGCTATCACAAGATCAATTGAGAAAGGTTGTCATTTGTATTTGTGTATCGGTCGGGGCGGCTTTGGTACCATGGGAGCCCCATTGTGAGGATCCCCGATGCTCCCTTCATCTACAGTCACCCCTTCATCCACGGTCGCACCCTTCCTCCGGCAGACCGATGCCCTGTCACTGCCGGGGCTGGAGCCACTGCCCATCCACCGGATCCGCTTCGATGCCGCCGCCTTCACCCCGACCTGCTTCGCGGCGCACGGCATCCTGTTGCCCGCGACCCTGCAGGGGGCGGTGAGCAAGCGCCAGGGGGAGTTTCTGGCGGGTCGTCTGGCGGCACGCCTGGCCCTGAGTTCTTATGGGCTGGGCGAAGAGACGGTGGCCATAGGCCAGGATCGAGCGCCCTGCTGGCCTGCGGGGATGGAGGGCAGCATCAGCCACAGCCGGCTGTTGGGGGAGGGGGTGGCGCTGTGCGCGGCGCGCCCCGGCCGAGCCGGGCTGGGGCTGGATCTGGAGGCCTGGCTGGACGGCGGGCAGGCGGACCCGCTCTGGCCCGGCATCGTCGATGAGCAGGAGTGGGGGCGGTTGGAGTCGGGGGCCCGCGCCGCCGGGCTGGACAGGGCGCAGGGGCTGACCCTGGTGTTCTCGGCCAAGGAGAGCCTGTTCAAGGCGCTCTATCCCAGGGTGGGACGCTACTTCGACTTTCTGGATGCCCGCTGGCTGGGGATGACGGAGCAGAGCATCAGCCTGTGCCTCAAGACGGCACTTGCGCCAGACCTGCCCGCCGGCTGGCACTGCACCCTGCGCTGGCAGCGGCTGCCGGGGGGGCTGCTTACCCTGCTGGCGCTTTGAATCAGCCAGGACATCAGCCAATAAAAAACCGCCGGATGGGCGGTTTTTTATTCAGGCCTGTTGCTTGGTCACTGCATCGCCGCGCCGGCGCGGCACTATGACGGGGGCACCGTCGCCGGGGGCGTGCAGTATGTCGACATCGGTCTGGTAGAGGCGGTCGATCAGGGACTTGGTCACCACCTCCCGGGCCGGCCCCATGGCCTGAACGCCGCCGTCCCCCAAGGCGATCAGCTCGTCGCAGTAACGGGCGGCGGTGGCGAGATCGTGGATGACGATGAGCACCGTCTTGCCCTCGGCGGTGATCTGATGGATGGCCTCCATCACCTCGGTCTGGTGGCCGATGTCCAGCGCGCTGGTGGGTTCGTCCAGCAGTATGATGTCCGCATCCTGGGCCAGCACCATGGCGAGCCAGACCCGCTGGGCCTGGCCGCCGGACAGCGAATTGGCGCTCTGCTGCCAGATGGCATCGAGCTGCATCCGCTCCCGGGCCCAGTTGACCATGCGCGCATCCTCCTCGCTCCACTGATTGAACCAGCCCTGATGTGGGTGGCGGCCGTATTGCACCAGCTGCTCGACCCGGATGCCCGCCGGCACCAGCGGCCGCTGGGGCAGGTAGGCCAGCTCCCGGGCCAGCGCCTTCATGCCATAGCCAGAAAGTGGTTTGCCCTTGAGCAGTATCTCCCCGGACTGGGGCTGCTCCTGGCCCGCCAGCAGCTTGAGCAGGGTGGACTTGCCGCCGCCGTTGGGGCCGACGATGCCCACCAGCTTGCCGCTGGGGATGCTGAAGGAGATGTCGTCGAACACGCGCTTCTGTTGATAGCCGAAATGGAGGCGGTTAACGCTGAGGGTCATGGTTCGGCCCCTTGTCTGATAAAGATGGTCTGGTTGGGAAGAGGGTGGAATTCATCGTCAGTCGGCCTTCTGTCGGTCTTTTATCAGGATGAACAGCAGCAGCAGGCCGCCGAGGATACGGGTCATGATGCCGGTGGCGACCTCGTGGGGGCTGGCCAGCACCCGCACCAGGGTGTCGCTCGCCAGCAGCAGCAGGGCGCCGCACAGGGCCGCTATCCAGAGTGGCACTATGCGATCCCGACTCAGCCAGGAGGCGAGGATGGGGGCCGCCATGGCGATGAACACCACCGGGCCGCCGATGGCGGTGCCGAGCGCCGCCATCATGATGGCCTGGGCCAGCACCCCGAGCTGCACCCGGTTGACGTTTACCCCCAGCGTCTGGGCGGTGATGGGGCCGAGGCGCAGCACGCCGAGGGCGCGGGAGAGATAAATGATCCAGGGGCAGATCAGCAGGATCAGTATCCCCACCGGCGCCACAGTGCCATAGCCCTGGCCGACGAAGTTGCCCATGTTCCACAGGTAGAGGCTGCTGAGGTGTACCAGGGACTGGGTGGACATGGCGAACTGGCCGATGGCGTTCATCAGCTCGGAGACGCCGATACCGATCACCACGAACAGGTAGCCCTGCTCCCCCGGCTTGTTGCACAGGGCATAGAGCACGGCGGCGGCGAACAGGGCGCCGAGCGGCGCGGCCCACCAGGGCCAGCTGCCGAGGGTCAGGTAGAGGGAGAAGATGATGATGGCCAAGGAGGCCCCCTCGTTGACCCCTATCATGTCCGGGGTGGCGAGGCGGTTACGGATCAGGGTCTGCACCAGGCAGCCGGAGAGGCCCATGGCGGCGCCCGCCACCAGCACGGCGACGATGCGCGGCAGCCGGATCTTGAACACCGTCACCTCGCTGAGCCGGCTCCCTTCGCCCAGCAGCGTCTGGATGACCCCCATCATGCTGATCTTGCCGGAGCCCAGGGTCAGTGCCAGCAGGGACAACAAGATCAGGGCCAAGATGAGCCCCATGGTGATCAGCCAGGCGCGGCGCTCCAGCAGCAGGGTACGGCGGCCGAGGCGCAGGCAGAGGGTGCCGGTGGGGAGGGGGGTCTTGGGCGCGGCGCCCGTAATGGCGTCATTCATGGCGTTATTCATGGGAGGTCACCTTATTTGACGGCCAGCAGGGAGCGGAAGCCGCCGCTGCGCACCACCAGGATGAGCACGGGGGCGCCGATCAGCGCCAGAATGACGCCGTTGGGCAGCTCGAATGGCTGCAGCAGCCAGCGCGCCAGTATGTCGGCGCCGAGCAGGAACAGCACCCCGAAGAGGGCGGAGAAGCGCACCTGGATGGCGAGGCGCACCGGCTCCACCAGGCGGGCGCAGTAGGCGGCCAGGAAGCCGACGAAGCCGATGGGGCCGGCGATGGCGATGGCGCAGGCGGTGAACAGGGTGGCGGCCAGGAGCACGCCGATGCGCACCCGGGTCGGCCGGATGCCGAGCGCCTGGGCCTGGTTGTCCCCCATCTGCATCAGGGTGAGCTGGCGGCACAGGGCCAGGGTCAACAGCAGGCCCGCCAGGGCGAAGGGCAGCACCGTCAGCACGGCGTCCAGGCTGGAGGCGGCCAAGGACCCCAGGTTCCAGAAGCGGAACTGCTCCAGCACCACCTTATTGGAGAGCAGCAGGAAGTTGGAGAGGCCGCCGAAGGTGGCGGAGAGGGCGACCCCCACCAGGATGAGCTTGAGCGGGTTGGAGCGACCCACCATCAGGCCGAGGCCGAGCACGACGAGGTTGCCAAGCAGGGCCCCCATGCCGGACCAGAGCAGGTAACCGTAGGAAGACTCGACGCCGAAATAGGTGAGGCCTATCACCAGGGCGAAGACGGCGCCGGCGTTGACGCCGAGCAGGCCGGGTTCGGCCAGGGGATTGCGGGTGGCGCTCTGCAGCATGGAGGCCGCCAGCGCGAGACAGACGCCCACCACCAGGGCCGCCAGGGTACGGGGCAATCGCAGTGTGTTGACTATCATGGCGAGTTTTTCATCGGCCACGAGGGCGGGATCGCCCAGCAGGAAACCGGCGACCTCGCGGCCACCATAGACACCGGCACCCGTGGCCAGTGACAGTGAAATCAGCAGGAACAGGAGAACCAATCCGAGCCAGAGCAGCTGTGTTTGGTGTCTTGACACCGGAGAACTCCTTATACCAGGGGACAGAAACGCAAAAAGGGAGCCCGCTTGGGCTCCCGCATCAGGGGGTCATTACAGCTTGTAGTCAACCCCGGCGTAGACGGTGCGACCCTCCAGGATGAAGTCGGCGTCGGTGGCCACCTGATCACGCTTGGTGTTGGTGAGGTTGGTGATGCCGAGCTTGAAGTCCAGGGCCGGCGTGACGGTCCAGTTGGTGTTGACGTCCAGGGTCTGGTAGCTGTCGGACTTGAACGCCTGGGCATTGCGGGCCGGGACCTTGATGATCTGGCTGCCGACATACTGCCAGGCCAGGTTGGCGCTGACCACGTCGCTCGCCTGCCAGTCCAGGCCGAGATTGCCGGTGTGATCCGGAGTTTTGGCCAGATCCTCGCCGGTGCTCTTGTCCTCGGAGTCCAGCAGGGTCCAGTTACCGGTCAGCTGCACGTTGTCCAGCACGTCGACCCAGCCGGTCAGCTCGAGACCCTTGATCCTGGCCTTCTTGACGTTGAGGTAGGTCATCACGGTCGGACGGTAGCCCGGGCCCCACTGATCGCTCTGGATCAGATCCTCGATGTCGTTGTGGAAGCCGGTCACCCCGGCACCGAAGTGAGCGGCCTCGTAGGCGGTGCCCAGCTCATAGCTGACCGCGGTCTCCGGCTTCAGATCCGGGTTGCCGACCACCTGGCAGGCGCCGCGGCAGGCGGTGGTGGAGAAGCCTTCGCTGGACTGGGCCAGGGTCGGAGCCTTGAACGCCTTGCCGGCGCCGCCCTTGATCACCCACTCGTCGGTCAGGGTGTAGAGGGCGTAGGCGCGGGGGCTGAACTCGGTGCCATAGGTCTCGTGGTGATCCAGGCGGCCGCTCAGGGTCAGCGCCAGATCGCCGAAGCCGAACTCGTCCTGCAGGTAGACGGCGCTCTGGGTCGCATCCACGCTGCCGTTGGCGATGTTGCGGCTGTGCTCCAGCTCGGTCTTGCGCAGCTCGGCGCCCGAGGTGAGCAGGTGCTCGCCGAGGTAGCCACTGAGCTGACCATCGACGGTGTTGTTGGTCTGGGTGACATCGGCGGCGCCGCCATTGAGCTGGGAGTCATCCATCAGATCGGTCTGCTCGAAGTAGTAGCGGACCCGGCTGTCGAAGTGCTCCCAGCGGCCGTTGTGGGTCAGCCCCAGGCTCAGGCGATCGAGGTTCTGCACGTTGTGGGGGGTGGCCGGCGCGGTCGGGGCGCGGGGCACGTTGTTGAAGTAGCTGTCCATGTCGTTCTGGTTGTAGCCCAGATCGAAATCGATGTCCTGATTGTCGGCGACCAGCCACTTCAGGCTGGAGAGCACGTTGACCACTTCCCGTTTCTCCAGGGCGTCGGCGTCCGGGTTGTTGCTCTGATCGCTCTTCCAGCGATCCCGCTGATAACCCTCGACCACTATGCTGCCGAGCAGCTTGTTGTCGATGAGGGCGCCGGAGACAAAGGCGCTGCCCTGGTTGGCGTCGCCGCCATCCCCCTCGGTCGGCATGCTGTGGGTGTAACCCACGGCGGCCTCGGTCTTCTCCGTGGCCTGGCGCAGGATCACGTTGACCACGCCGCCCAGAGCATCGGCACCGTACAGGGAGGAGACGGGGCCACGGATCACCTCGATGCGCTCGATGGCCGCCATGGGGATGGAGCTCAGGTCGAAGTCGTTGCCATAGGCGCTGCCCAGGGTCTCGCGGGCGTTGACGCGCTTGCCGTTGATCAGCAGCAGGGTGTAGTCGCCCCCCATGCCACGGATCTTGATCTCGTTACGGCCGGTGGGGTTGGTGGCGATGATGTTGACACCGGGCACGTGCTTGAGCGCATCGCCGATGTTGTTGACATTCATCTTGTCCAGATCGGCGCGGCTCACCACTGAGACGCTGGCCGGGGCCGTGAACTCGGTGTGCTTGGTCTGGGTCGCGGTGACGACTATGGTCTCGTTGGCCTTGACCGATTCGGCCTGGGCCAGGCCCGGCAGGGCCAGCAGACCGAGGGAGAGCAAAATAGGGTTCAAGCGAAATACGCCAGGCTGCAACTGCATTGTCAAAACTCCATGAATAAACAGAGGTTATGGGTTCCGGGCTCTTCTGGCCCGGATGCTCACTGACTTCCTTGTCTGGCAGTACCAGAGGCAGGATTATTGTTATTTTTTATCCGCGCCAGCCCTCGGATGAGGAACCAGGCGCCCCCGCAGGCCAGCAGGCCGCAGGCGATGTTGAGCCAGGCCAGCGCGGCGAAACCCTGCAGGGCGCCGCCGTCGTCGGAGACCAGGTATCTGGCCGAGAGCAGGCTGCCGAGCCCGGCCGCCACATTGGTGACCGTGCCCTGGAATGACATGAAGGCGGCGCGCTGATGGGGCGCCGGAATGGCGGCCGTGATGGCGAGCGTGGTGCTGGCGCGGGCCGAGCTCAGCGCCATGAACAGGGTAAACAGCAGGTAGACGGGCAGGCCGACCGGCAGCGCGAAACCGAGCAGGGTGACCAGTGCCAGCAGCAGGCTGGTGAGCAGGATGGCGCCCTGGGCCTTGCCTCTATCGATCCAGCCGCCGCACAGGCGCATGGTGGCCATGCTGGCGAGCCCGCCGCACAGATAGAGGGCGGCGATCTGCTCGCGCGGGAAGCCGAGGTTGAACTGGAAATAGTTGGCAAAGTGCGGGATCAGCAGGAAGTGGCCGAACATCTGCAGACAGAGGATGCACAGGGCCCCCTGGCACAGGGGCGAGGCGAGCAACTGGCGCAGACCGCTGCCCTGGGGGGCGCGGGTCACCGGCAGGGACGGCAGCAGGCGGGCGCAGATCAGGGCCAGCAGCAGGCCGCTCGTGCCAAACAGCAGGAAGGGGCTCTGCCAGCCGAGCCACTGGGCCAGGATCAGGGCGACGGGCACGATCAGGATGGCGGCCAGTGAAAACGCCATGCCGACGTAGGCGAGGCGGCGCCCCCGCTCGGCGGTTGGCACCAGATCCAGCACCGCGGCCATCAGGATGGCGGAGAGCGGACCGGCCACGCAGCCCGACAGAATGAACAGCAACAGCAGTTGCTGGCTGTCTTGCACCAGGGCGCAGGCCATCAGCAGCAGGAAGCGCAGGCTCAGCAGCAGCAGCAGGGCGGGTTTGCGATCGAAGCGGTCGAGCCAGGGAGCGGCGATAATACCCATGAGGGCGGCCCCCAGGGTGGCCCCGCCGCTGAAGTAGCCGGTCTGCTCCGGCGCCATGCCGAGGCTGATGACCAGATCGGGCCCGAGCGGCATGACCATCATCATGCTTCCCATGGAGAGCATGTTGATCAGCATCGCCAGATGAATGGCAGCGGGGGTGCTGGAAACGGCAATAACTGGCTTCATCAGAGGCTGGCTCGAAAAAATGAGTCCGAATTGTATCCGAGCGATCTTGTTGTGACAACAAATGATAACCATTTCTATTCAGGCTTTTTAAATCTCCTTGTGAGTCTTGTTTTCAGGGCCGAAATGGCCTCGCCGGGCGTTTCAAGGGGGCGAAACTGAACAAGAGAGAGACTGTCCCGCGCGCTGCCGTCATGGCAGTAACGCGTCAGCGATGGATGATGGCAAACTGTCATGAGGCAGGGGTTGCGGCGAAGAGAGGCGATGATGAAACAGTGGCGTTGGATCTGGGTGCTGTGGTGCTGCGGGCTCTGGGTGTTGCCCTTGAGGGCCGAGGTGAAGGTGATCCCGGTGTTTGAGGCAGAGGGGATGGTGCGGACCCTGAAGGAGATCTACCCCGAGCTTGGGGTGAGTGCCATGGGCAACCAGCTGGTGCTGAGCGGCAGTGCGGCGCAGCTGCAGGAGGCCGAGACGACCCTGAACCAGCTCAACCAGCCGCCCCAGAGTCTGCTCATCGAGTGGCGGGTGGAGGGGGCCTCAAGCGGTCAGCAGCTGGGGGTTGGCATCAGCAATGATAATGCCAGGCGACAGTGGCTGGCGGAGGGCAAGGGGCAAAGCTACCAGCGCAGCCAGAATGACAGCTGGCAGGTGCGCGGCCTGTCGGGGCGGCCTGTGCTGCTGCAGATGGGCTCCTACCAGCCGGTGACCTTCTATCGCTGGCAGGGGGGCCGGGTGGTGGGCATGGTGCCGCTGATCAACGGCCTCTACGCCACCGCCACCCTGCTGGGGGAGCGGGTGCAGATCGCGCTCAGCAGCGAGCAGGCCAGGCTGGAGCAAGGCACCATTCGCGGCGGTCAGAGTGCCACCGAGGTGAGCGGTGCCCCCGGTCAGTGGCTGACGGTGGGGGAGCTGTCCACCAGCCAGGAGGGCAGTGGGGCCGAACTCTCGAACCAGTCACGAGTTGGCATGGCCAGCGGCAGTGAGCGCCAGACCCTGCAGATCCGGGTCACTCGCCAATAACGGCGCCGTGCGTCTGATCGGTTTGCCAGCTGCCGCCCTGATCAGCCCTGCCCGTGGGGCTGATCGACGGCATATTCCCGGATCTGGCGGCTGCGCAGCAGATACCAGAGCGCCCAGAGGCTGCCGATCAGCACCAGAGCGGTGGGCCAGCTGAACGACCACTTCTGCAGATTCAGGCTGTGCAACTGCATCACCAGGCCGCTCAAAGTGGAGCTAAGCAGCAGGCCGCGGCTGTGGCGTCTGAGCCAGGCGCGAACGCTGTGGGTCTGCTGATGGGTGCCGCCGCAGGCGAGCAGTGCCAGCATGGCGGGCACGTCGGTCAGCAGGCTGATGTAGAGGCTCATCCTGTCCGGGTAGAAGAGGCTCAGGATGGTGCTGCCGCTCTCGCGGGTCACCCCCGCCATCAGAAACAACCAGACCGAACGGGTCAGCAGCAGGGCGATGGGCCAGAACCAGATCGGCGGCCGCAGCTGGCCGTGATCGTCGTAACGGTGTTCGGGATAGAGGGTCATAAGGGCCCTTGAGTTGCCGGATGATGCTGGTGATAGGGGGGATATGGGGCGACAGCGCGCCCTTTACAAGCGAGGCGCGGGGCAGAAATTAATCGGGGAGCCTTGGCTCCCTGATTTGCATTCGCGGGTCTGGCACGTCGATGTGCGCGTTACAGCCAGCCCTTGCGCTTGAAGAACAGGCCGGTGCCGAGCGACGACATCACCATCAGCACCAGCGACATCTGATAGCCGTACTCCCAGGCGAGCTCCGGCATGCGGCCGAAGTTCATGCCGTAGATGCTGGCGATCAGGGTCGGTGGCAGGAAGATCACCGCGGCCACCGAGAAGATCTTGATCACCTTGTTCTGCTCCAGATTGGTCACCCCCATGGAGGCCTCCAGCTGGAAGTTGATCTTGTCGAACAGGAACTGGGTGTGGGGCAGCAGGGACTCCACGTCGTGCAGCATCTCGTCGATCCACTTGTTCTGCTCGCCGGTCATGCGCTGGCGCAGGCTGCGCTTGAGGAAGCGCAGGGCGCGCCGGGTATCGTGCAGGGAGAGACGGATCTGGCCGTTGGCCTCTTCCTGGGCCATCAGCTCCTTGAGCATGGCATTGATCTGATCCGGCTCGAAGATCTGATCGGCGGTGTTCTCCAGGGTCTTGTAGCCATCCTCGATGAGATCGGAGAGGTATTCCACCTTGAGGTTCTGTACCTCCAGCAGGATGTCGAGGGCATTCTCCACCTCCAGCCTGTCCTGGCGCATGTAGTGGCGCAGCAGGCGCACCAGGCCGATGTCATCCTCGCGGATGCTGATCAGCAGGTTGTTGCGCAGGGTGAAGGAGACGTGGACACCCTTGGTGTCACGGCCGATCCGCTGGGGGAACAGGGAGTGAATGTGCAGACCATCGGTGTCCCAGTAGAAACGGGCGGACGCCTCTATGTCGTCCAGCTCCTCCTTGTCGGGAACCTCCTCCAGGAACAGGCCCGTCAACCATTCTCGCTCCGCCGTGTCCGGCTTGTAGGCATCCAGCCAGACGGTGTTGTCAGGCACTATGTCGTCAGGCCCGAGCGTGACTATGTCCAGCACCTTGTTATTGAGAATGTAGGCGGTGATCATCTGTTCCCCCTTAGTAAGTCATGGGTAATCAGGGATGGTTGCACAGGTTCATGGGCCTTAGAGCGCATAGAAAGCGATCCCATGGAAAGCATAACGAGGCCGATGGACAACCTGAATGCGGCGAACTATACAGGGGCTCGCCGCGCTTGTCAGGGCCTATTCATCTGGCTTGCAGCCTGTTTGCACAAAAAAACGGCGAGGTCGGATCAGCTGCCGTGGCCGGCATAACCGGGCCCGGACGGGGGGAAGTCGGGGGATTAATTGAGCAGGATCCCTGCTGTTGCAGGGATCACATATTGGGGTAGTTGGGCCCCGAGCCCCCTGGGGCGGCGTCCAGAGGATATGCTGGGTCCGAGCATCCTCGATGTCAGGGCCCAGGCCACAGCTGTTACATATTGGGGTAGTTCGGGCCAGAGCCCCCCTGGGGCGGCGTCCAAAGGATATTTTGACTCGGATCCTTGATGTCGCAGGTCTTGCAGTGGATGCAGTTCGCCGCGTTGATCTGTAGCCGTGGCTGGCCCTGTGTCTCCAGGATCTCGAAGACGCCGGCCGGGCAGTAGCGCTGGGCCGGCTCCGCCCAGGTCGGCAGGTTCACCTCCACCGGGATGCGCGCATCCTGCAACCGCAGGTGACAGGGTTGATCCTCGTCGTGGCTGGTGTTGGCAAGATACACCGAGGAGAGCTTGTCGAAGCTGAGCCGCCCGTCCGGCTTGGGATAGTTGATGGGCCGGCAACGGCTGGCCAGGCGCAGCTGGCGGTAGTCCGGCTCCCGATCCAGCAGGGTGAAGGGAGAGCCCTTGCCCGATCTGGCAAACAGCCGCTGCTCCAGCCAGTTGAAGGCGCCACCGAGCCAGGGGCCCCAGCGGTGCAGCGCCGCGCCGAAGTTGCGGGCGGTTTTCAGCTCCTGCGCCAGCCAGCTCTGCTGCAGTTCATCCCCATACTGGGCCAGATCCCGGCCCCCCTCATCTCCCCCGCGCAGGCTCATGGCCACCGTCTTCGCCGCCAGCATGGCCGACTTCATGGCGGTGTGTATGCCCTTGATACGGGAAAAGTCCAGGGTGCCCGCGTCGCAGCCGATGAGCAGCCCGCCGGGGAAGTGCATGCGCGGCAGCGAGTGCCAGCCGCCCTTGGCGATGGCCCGGGCGCCGTAGCTGATGCGCTCGCCCCCGCTCAGGGTCTGGGCAATGAGCGGGTGGTGCTTGAGGCGCTGAAACTCGTCGAACGGGCTGAGCCAGGGATTCTGATAGTTGAGATCGACGATGAGGCCGACCGCCACCTGATTATCCGTCAGATGATAGAGGTAGAAGCCGCCCTGGCTCTTGTTGCCTCCGTCCTCGCCGAGCGGCCAGCCGCTGCCGTGCAGCACGCGGCCGGGGTGGGACTGGCCGGCGGGCACCTGCCACAGCTCCTTGAAACCGATGGCATAGTGCTGCGGTTGGGCGGTATTTTCCAGTTGGAAATCGTTGATCAGCTGCTTGCCAAGGTGGCCGCGGGCCCCCTCGGCGAACAGGGTGTAGCGGCCATAGAGCGCCATGCCGGGCACGTGATCCGCCTTGGGCACGCCGTCGCGATCCAGCCCGAGATCGCCGGTGATCACCCCTCTGATCCGCCCCTCCTCCATGATGAGCTCGCTGGCCACGAAGCCGGGGTAGATCTCGACCCCGAGCGACTCCGCTTCCCGGCCGAGCCAGCGGCAGAGGTTGCCGAGGCTGACGATGTGGCAGCCGTCGTTGTGCATGCGGGGCGGTACCGCCCAGTGGGGCAGCTGCAAGGCGCGGCTCTCGTTTCGCAGCAGATGTACCTGGTCATCTGTGACCGGCACGCCGAGGGGGGCCTGCTGCCAGCGGTCCGGCAGCAGCTCCTTGAGGGCGACGGGATCGAGCAGGGCGCCGGAGAGCAGATGGGCCCCGATTTCCGCCCCTTTCTCCAGCAGGCAGACCGCGAGATCCGGGCTGTGCTGCTTCAGTGCGATGGCGGCACTGAGGCCAGCCGGGCCGCCACCGACGATGACGACATCAAATTCCATTGCTTCGCGTTCCATCTTGCCTCTGCGCTCGACTTGGCCTAGGGTAGTGCTGGTAGTTTACGTAAACGTAAAGCATTTTGTAAGCACAAAAGTGTGAGGACCTGTTCACGACCTGTGACGAGAAGTCGTCAGCAAGGTAAAGAGCAGCGCAGGAACCGGAGCGTATAGACATACGTGAGGATGCCGAGCAGCACATGAGCCTTGCTCACGGCCTCGCAGTAAGATCGTGGACAGGTTCTGAGAGTGCAAAATGGATTCACTCAACCGATACGAGGTATGACCGCCATGAAGCTGCTGGTCGCTGTCAAACGGGTCGTTGATTACAACGTCAAGATCCGGGTCAAGGGCGATGGCTCCGATGTGGAGCTCGCCAACGTGAAGATGGGCATCAACCCGTTCTGTGAAATCGCGGTGGAGGAGGGGGTGCGGCTGCGCGAAGCCGGGGTCGCGAGTGAGCTGGTGGTGGTCAGCTTCGGGCCGCAGGCGGCAGCCGAGCAGCTGCGCCATGCCCTGGCGCTGGGGGCGGACAGGGCGCTGCACTATCTCACGGACGAGGGCGGCACCGCCGAGGCACTGACCCCGCTGACGGTGGCGCGCGCCCTGCAACGGGTCTGTGAGCAGGAGCAGCCGGACCTGGTGCTGCTCGGCAAGCAGTCCATCGATTCCGACAACAATCAGGTCGGCCAGATGCTCTCGGCCCTTCAGGACTGGCCGCTCGCCACCTTCGCCTCCGTCGTCAGACTGGTCGAGGGGGAGCTGCAGGTGACCCGCGAGATCGATGGCGGCCTGGAGACTCTCGGCACGCCGCTGCCCGCCGTGGTGACGGTGGACCTGCGCCTGAACGAGCCTCGCTTCGCGTCGCTCCCCAACATCATGAAGGCCAAGCGCAAGCCGCTGGAGAGCAAGCCGTTTGCGGCGCTCGGTGTCGAGCCCGCCGCCCAGACCCGGCTGCTCGGGGTGATGGCACCCGCGGTGCGCAGCGCCGGCGTGCGGGTCGGCTCCGTGGATGAGCTGGTGGACAAACTCAGAAACGAAGCCAAGGTGCTGCCATGAGCGCCCTGGTGATGGTGGAACCCATCGGGTGCCAGCCTGTTGCCGGAATAGCTGGTGTGGTGGGCAAACTCAACAACCAAATTAAGGTGCTGCCATGAGCGTACTGGTCATAGTCGAACATCATCAGGGCCGGCTCGCCGACAACGCGGCCCAGCTGGTCACGGCGGCGACGCAGCTCGGCGGTGAGCTGCACCTGTTGCTGCTGGGGCAGGGGCTGACCGAGGCGGCCGAGCAGGCGGCGGCGCTGCGAGGGGTGAGCCGGGTCTTGCTGGCCGAGCACCCCATGCTGGCGGAGGGGCTCAACGACGGCGTCGATGCCTGGCTGGTCGGGCTGGCGCGGGATTATCAACATTGCCTGATGGCGGCGAGCTGTCATGGCAAGGATCTGCTGCCGCGGCTGGCGGCCCGGCTCGGGGTGGAGATGATCTCCGAGGTGACTGGCATCGAGGGGCCCGATACCTTCCTGCGCCCCATCTACGCGGGCAATGCCATCGCCAGGGTGGCAAGCTCGGCGCCCGTCAAGGTGCTCACCATCAGGCCGACGGCCTTTGCCAAGGCGGGCAGCGGTACTGAGCTGGCCCCCAGCTCGCGGGTACCGGTACCAGAGCTGGGCTGCCGCACCCGCCTCATCGAGCGGCGCGCGGTGCGATCCGCCCGGCCCGACCTCGGCGCTGCGCGGGTGGTGGTCTCGGGGGGGCGGGCGCTGGGCTCGAAGGAGCAGTTCGCGCTGATCGAGGCCCTGGCCGACAAGCTGGGGGCCGCGGTCGGCGCCTCCCGGGCGGCGGTGGACGCCGGCTTCGTGGCCAACGATCTGCAGGTGGGCCAGACCGGCAAGGTGGTAGCGCCCGAGCTCTATATCGCGGTCGGCATCTCCGGGGCCATCCAGCATCTGGCGGGGATGAAGGAGTCCAAGGTGATAGTCGCCATCAACAAGGATCCCGAGGCCCCTATCTTCCAAGTGGCGGACTATGGCCTGGTGGGGGACTTGTTCAGCCTGCTGCCTGAGCTCACCGCCAAGCTCTAGCCTCGTCGCGGTGAGCGGCCCCTAGGCATCCTCACCATGTCGGCATTGATGTCGCGCAAGCCCTGACTCGTTCAGGGCTTTTTCTATGGCGCCCGGACCAGCCCCGCGGGGCAAAAGCTTGCGCCAGATCCCAAAAAGCCTTTGATCCGGTGGGGGCCTCTCGTGTAAAAACGTTCAAGTCATCGATTACTCTCATCCACTCACGGAAAGCGTCATGAGCAAACAGATTTACAACTTCTGCGCCGGCCCCGCCATGTTGCCGGTTGAAGTCATGGAGCGCGCCCAGCGCGAATTTTGTAATTTCCAGGGGCTGGGAGCCTCGGTCATGGAGCTGTCCCATCGCGGCAAGCCCTATATGGCGGTCGCCGAGAAGGCCGAGGCTGACCTGCGCGAGTTGCTGGCGGTGCCGGCCAACTACAAGGTGCTGTTCATGCACGGCGGTGGTCGTGGCCAGTTCTCCGCGGTGCCCATGAACCTGCTCGGCGGCGCCAACAAGAAGGCGGATTACCTGCTGACCGGCGTCTGGGCCCAGAGCGCCGTGGATGAAGCCCACAAGTATGGCGATATCCAGACCTTCCAGGGGGTGGCCAAGAATGCGCAGGGGATAAGCCACCTGCTGCCGACCCCGGCGTTTCGCGCCGACGCGGCCTATGTGCACTACTGCCCGAACGAAACCATTGATGGCATAGAGATGTTCGACATCCCGGCCACCGGCGACGTGCCCCTGGTGGCGGACTTCTCCTCCACCATCCTCTCCCGTCCCATCGACGTGAGCCGCTTCGGCATCATCTACGCTGGCGCCCAGAAGAACATCGGCCCCTCCGGCCTCGCCATCGCCATAGTGCGCGACGACTTGCTGAGTCAGGCGAGAGCCGATGTGCCCTCGATCTTTGACTACCAGCTCACCGCCAAGAACGACTCCATGTTCAACACCCCGCCCACCTACGCCTGGTATCTGGCCGGGCTGGTGTTCGAGTGGCTGAAAGAACAGGGCGGGCTCGAGGCGATGGCAGCGCGCAACAAGGAGAAGGCCGATTTCCTCTACGGCTATCTCGATCAGTCCAGCTTCTATGGCAACCAGGTGGATACGGCCTGTCGCTCGCGCATGAACATCCCGTTCCAGCTCAAGAACGCCGAGTTGGACAAGCTGTTCCTGGCCGAGTCGGAGGCGTCCGGTCTACTGGCGCTGAAGGGGCACCGCATCGTCGGCGGCATGCGTGCCAGCCTCTACAACGCCATGCCGCTGGAGGGGGTCAAGGCTCTGGTGAGCTTTATGGATGGCTTTGCCAAGCGCCACGGCTGAGAAGCCGTTCACGTGCCTGCTGCGACGCCGTGATCAAGGCTCATGTGCTGCTCGGAAGCCTCATTTATGGGGATAAACTCCGGTTCCTGCGCTGCGCTTCACCTTGCTGACGGCCTCTCGCGACAACCCGTGAACAGGTTCTAAAGCATCTTCCCTCTGATGCAAGGCGCCGGGGACTCCCCGGCGTCTGTTTTTCCGGTGGATCCTGACCGCCCGCATCAGCGGCCCGGTTTTTGTGCCAAGAGTAGTCTTGCCGCGCAGAACGCAGGCTGTTAACGTCCGGTCAGGTGATTTAATTGAGATAGTACAGGAAGTCTATGAATTCGTTGCGTTTGGAACCCATTTATCGTGTGGCTGGCGTGGTCAATCTGCCTGGCTCCAAAAGTGTCTCTAACCGTGCCCTGCTGCTGGCAGCCCTGGCGCGGGGCACCACCCGGCTGACCAACCTGCTCGACAGCGATGACATCCGTCACATGCTGGCGGCGCTGACCCAGCTCGGCGTCAAGTACAAGCTCTCCGCCGACAAGACCGAGTGCACTGTGCACGGCCTGGGTCGCAGCTTCGCGGTGAAGGAGCCGGTCAACCTCTTCCTCGGCAACGCCGGCACCGCCATGCGTCCGCTCTGCGCCGCCCTCTGCCTGGGATCAGGCGAATACATGCTGGGCGGTGAGCCGCGCATGGAAGAGCGCCCCATCGGCCATCTGGTGGACGCCCTGCGTGAAGCCGGCGCTCACATCCAGTACCTGAAGAAAGATGGCTACCCGCCGCTGGTGGTAGATGCCAAGGGACTCTGGGGCGGCGATGTGCACGTCGACGGCTCCGTCTCCAGCCAGTTCCTGACCGCCTTCCTGATGGCGGCCCCCATGGCGGCCGGCGATACCCGCATCCACATCAAGGGGGAGCTGGTCTCCAAGCCCTACATCGACATCACCCTGCACATCATGAAGCAGTTCGGGGTGGTCATCGAACACGACGACTACAAGCTGTTCTACATCAAGGGTAACCAGACCTATGTCAGCCCCGGTGACTTCCTGGTGGAAGGGGATGCCTCCAGCGCCTCCTACTTCCTCGCGGCGGGCGCCATCAAGGGCAAGGTGCGGGTGACCGGCATCGGCAAGCACAGCATCCAGGGCGACATTCACTTCGCCGACGTGCTGGAGAAGATGGGGGCAAAGATCACCTGGGGTGACGACTTCATCGAGGCACAGCAGGCTCCGCTGCACGGCATCGACATGGACATGAACCAGATCCCGGACGCGGCCATGACCATCGCCACCACGGCGCTGTTTGCCGAGGGGCCGACCTCCATTCGCAACATCTACAACTGGCGGGTGAAGGAGACCGATCGCTTGCACGCCATGGCGACCGAGCTGCGCAAGCTGGGTGTGGAGGTGGAGGAGGGGCATGACTTCATCACCGTCACCCCGCCAACGCAGCTGCAACACGCGGCGATCGACACCTACAACGATCACCGCATCGCCATGTGCTTCTCGCTGGTGGCGCTGTCGGATACGGCGGTGACCATCAACGATCCGGGTTGTACCTCCAAGACCTTCCCGGACTATTTCGACAAGTTGGCCGGCATCAGCCAGGCCGTCTAACCCCGTCGGGCCCGCCTCAGTGCGGGCCTTTTCACTTCCTGCCTCCCTAGCATCATTTCTGTAACTTGCAAGATCACCTCTAAAAATTCTTCCATTGGCAATGTAATTTTCTATTTACACCGTCCCGCCGTAGGGCTAGATTGAGATCTCTCTATCGCAGTCATCTAGCAGGAAATCTTGTCATGCAGCATCAAACCGACGACGTTCGAATCAGTGAAATCAAAGAGTTATTGCCCCCGGTTGCGGTGCTCGAGAAGTTTCCGGCGACCGAGACCGCCTCATCGACCGTCTTTGAATCCCGTCAGGCCATTCATCAGATCCTGGCCGGCGAAGATCAGCGCCTGCTGGTGGTGATCGGCCCCTGCTCCATCCACGATCCCCTGGCCGCGCTGGAATATGGCAAGCGCCTCAAGGCCTTGCGTGATGAGCTCAAGGGGTCGCTCGAGATAGTGATGCGGGTCTACTTCGAGAAGCCGCGCACCACCGTGGGCTGGAAGGGGCTGATCAACGACCCTTACCTCGACAACAGCTGCCAGATCAACGACGGCCTGCGCATCGGTCGCAAGCTGCTGCTGGATCTCAACGACATGGGGCTGCCGACCGCCTCCGAATTCCTCGACATGATCACGCCGCAATACATGGCGGATCTGATGAGCTGGGGCGCCATCGGTGCCCGCACCACCGAATCCCAGGTGCACCGCGAGCTGGCCTCCGGTCTCTCCTGCCCGGTCGGCTTCAAGAATGGCACCGACGGCACCATCAAGGTCGCCATCGACGCCATCGGTGCCGCCAGTGCGCCGCACCACTTCCTGTCGGTGACCAAGTACGGCCACTCCGCCATCGTCTCCACCCGGGGCAACCCGGATTGCCACATCATACTGCGCGGTGGCCGCGAGCCGAACTACAGCGCCGCCCACGTGGATGAGGTGGTGAAGGGGTTGGACAAGGCCGGTCTGCCGCAGAAGGTGATGATCGACTTCAGCCACGCCAACAGCAGCAAGCAGTTCAAGAATCAGATGATAGTGGCCGAGGACGTGGCCGATCAGCTGCGCGCCGGCAGCAAGGCGGTGTTCGGCGTCATGGTGGAGAGCCACCTGGTGGAAGGGCGCCAGGATCTGGTGGAAGGCTGCGAACTCACCTTCGGTCAGAGCATCACGGACGCGTGCATCAACTGGGCCGATACCGAGGTGCTGCTGCGCAACCTGGCCGATGCGGTGGCGACCCGCAACGCGCTCTGAGCACAGCGCCAGCGGGCAATGGCCCGCATGGCAGCCATAAAAAAAGCGCGACCCCTGGTCGCGCTTTTTGTTGCTCTGAATGCCTGAATACAGGCGTTTACTTGGCGCGGGTCTGATGACCGCGTAGGCGGATGTTGATCATCTCCACCACCAGCGAGAAGGCCATGGCGAAGTAGATGTAGCCCTTCGGAATGTGCATGTCCAGCCCTTCGCCCACCAGCGCGACCCCGACCAGGATCAGGAAGGAGAGCGCCAGCATCTTGATGGTGGGGTGCTCGTCGACGAAGTCACCTATGGCCTTGGCGGCAAACATCATGACCCCGACGGCGATCATGATGGCCAGCACCATGACGGGCACGTGGTCCGCCATGCCGACGGCGGTGATGACGGAGTCCAGGCTGAAGATGATGTCGAGGATGGCGATCTGCACCAGTGTCGACATGAAGCCGGCGGTCTTGCTCACCATCCCCTGCTCGTCGGCGGCCCCTTCCAGGCTCTGGTGGATCTCGTGGGTGCTCTTGGCGATGAGGAACAGGCCCCCCACCAGCAGGATCATATCCCGGCCCGAGATGGCCTCGTCGAACAGGCTGAACAGCGGATGGGTGAGTCGCATCACCCAGGCCAGTGACAGCAGCAGCAGGATACGGGTACCCATGGCCAGCCCCAGCCCCAGGATCCGGGCGCGCTGACGCTGGGCCTCCGGTAGCCGGCCGACCAGGATGGAGATAAAGATGATGTTGTCGATGCCCAATACGATCTCGAGCAGGGTGAGGGTAGCGAGCGCGACCCAGGCAGAGGGATCAGCAATCCATTCCAGCATGATTGAACCTTGGTTAAAAAATTGAAGCAGCGCATTCTAGCAGGCCGACTTGGCTTGTCCCATAGCGGCGAACAGATAAAATAGCGGCGATCAGAGGGAGAGAATCATGTTTCGTTTAGGGCTCATTATCAACCCGGTCGCCGGCATCGGCGGGGCGGTCGGCCTCAAGGGCAGCGACGGTGTCGTGGCCGAGGCGCTGGCGCGGGGCGCGGTGCCAAAGGCGCAGGAGCGGGCCCGTCAGGCCCTGCTGCCGCTCTGTCAGCTGACACAATCCTTCGAGCTGCTGACGGTTGCGGGCGACATGGGGGGGACGCTTGCCGAGTCGCTCGGGTTGCCCCATCGCATCGTCCATCGACCCGCCGCCGGCTCCACCAGCGCCGCCGACACCCGCACCGCCGCCGAGCTGATGCGGGCGGCTGGGGTGGATTTGCTGCTGTTCGCCGGCGGCGATGGCACCGCCAGGGATATCTGCGCCGCGGTGGGGGAGTCCTGCCATGTGCTCGGCATTCCGGCCGGGTGCAAGATCCACTCCGGGGTGTACGGGGTGACCCCGGCCGCCAGCGGTCGGGTGGTGGCGCGGATGATAGGCGGTGAGCTGCTGAGCCTGGTGGATGCCGAGGTGATGGACATCGACGAAGAGGCGTTTCGGGCGGGCAAGGTGCGCGCCCGTCACTATGGCCAGCTGCTGGTGCCGGGCGATCTGCGCTACGTACAGGCGGTCAAGCAGGGCGGGCGGGAGTCCGAGGAGCTGGTGCTGGCCGATCTCGCCGCCGGGGTGGTGGAGCAGATGGAGGCCGATACCCTCTATCTGATGGGATCCGGCAGCACGGTCGCCGCCTGCATGGGGGAGCTGGGGCTGGAAAATACCTTGCTCGGTGTGGATCTGGTGGAAAATGGCCGGCTTATCGGGCAGGATCTGTCCGCCGCGGACATCCTGACCCGGATCCGCGGTCGTCGCTGCCGCCTGATCATTACCCTGATCGGTGGCCAGGGACATCTGTTCGGGCGCGGAAATCAGCAACTGAGTCCAGAGGTGATCCGGGCCGTCGGGCGGGACCATATCCAGGTTCTCGCCACCAAAGCCAAGCTGGCGGCACTCGATGGCCGTCCGCTGCTGGTGGATACCGATGACCCGGCACTGAACCGGTCGTTAAGTGGTTATCTGCGGATAACCACCGGATACAAGGATCAGGTCATCTACCCGGTGGCCAACCCGGAATAGGACATCAAGGATGCGGCTGGCCTGGCGCCAGAGAGCCGCGATCAACCGGATCGCGGTTCCACTCCCCGAATTATTTTGCCGGCAACTTATTGCCAGCCACTCTGAAAATGAGGCTGCGTTACATGACGATTCACGATTTTGAGCACAAGTTGTTGGGACTGATCGACACCATGGTCGCCACGGCCAGCGAAGACGATCTGTTTGCGGGCGGTTATCTGCGCGGCCATATCTCGCTGGCGGTGGCGCGAGCCGAGCTGGAAGGCAAGACCCTGGTGCGGGATGTAAAGAGCTATGTATTGCGCAGCCTGAACGAGGCCATCTTGCAGGGCGAGCTGTCCGAGCAGGACGAGGTGCTGGTTCAGGACATGTGGAGACGGCTGCAGCAGCAGGCGGAAGCTTGATCCCCCACACAATTCAAACAGAAGTTTGAGTAATCTGCTTCCCTGAGTGTTATCAAAAGGTTAATAATGAGTCTTGCCTTTTGTTTCAGGGATTAAACTATGGCCTCCTCCTCACGCATTGCCACCAAACTGCCGCTCGAGATGCTCTATCACTGGGAGCGGCAGTGTCCTGACCGGATCTATCTCAGACAGACCATCCACCGTGAATACCGCGACTTCAGCTGGTCGGAAGTGGCGGATCAGGCGCGGCGCATGGTGACCGCCCTGCGCGAGCTGGGGTTGGTGTCCGGCGACAAGGTAGCGCTGCTTTCCAAGAACTGTGCCGAGTGGTTCATCGCCGATCTGGCGATGCAGATGGGGCAGTATGTGAGCGTACCCATCTACCCGACCGCCAACGTCGACACCATCGAATACGTGCTGCGTCACAGCGAAGCCAAGGCGATCTTCGTCGGCAAGCTGGACGACTGGAAGAGCCAGGAGGCCGGCGTTCCCGCCGATCTGCTGCGCATCGCCTTCCCCTATGACACCATGCCGGCCGCCCTGCAATGGGACAAGTTGCTGACGGCGCACGCCCCTATTCCCGATAGCCCGGTGCAGGCGCCGGACTCCCTGCTGAGCCTGGTCTACACCTCCGGCAGCACCGGCAAGCCCAAGGGCGCCATGCTGAGCGTCGAGCGCTACGCCTGGTCGTGCGAGAAGCTGGTGGAGGCGGTGGCACTGACCGACGCCGATCGCGGCTTCTCCTACCTGCCGCTGGCTCACATCACAGAGCGGGTCTACATCTATGGCGGCAGCCTGTTCAGCGGCGCTACCATCGCCTTCCCCGAATCCCTCGATACCTTCATCGACGACGTCAAACGCTGTCGTCCCACCGTCTTCATCTCGGTGCCGCGGCTGTGGGCCATGTTCCGCATCAAGATCCTCGAGAAGCTGCCCCAGAAGAAGCTCGCCCTGCTGCTCAAGATCCCGCTGGTCTCGACCCTGATCAAGCGCAAGCTGAGCAAGGGGCTGGGGCTGGATCAGGCGCGGGTACTCGGCTGTGGCTCGGCCCCGGTGGCGCCGGCCCTGCTGCAGTGGTATTACAGCATCGGCATCAACATCACCGAGGCCTGGGGCATGACCGAAAACCACGCCTTCTCCACCCTCAACTATCCATTCAGGGCCGACAAGATAGGCACGGTCGGCAAGGCGGGACCCGGGGTAGAGATCCGCATCTCGGACGAGGGGGAGATCCTCTGTCGCTGTGAAGGCATGATGCTGGGCTACTACAAGGATCCAGAGCACAGCGCCGAGGCCATCGACGCCGATGGTTGGCTCCACACCGGCGACATGGGCAAGCTGGACAGGGAAGGCTACCTCACCATCACCGGCCGCATGAAGGACGTGTTCAAGACCGCCAAGGGCAAGTACGTGGCACCTGTGCCCATCGAGGGGTTGCTGGGGCAGGAGCCCATCATAGAGCAGCTGTGCGTCATCGGTTATGGCATGCCGCAGCCGGTCGCCCTGGTGCAACTGGCCGAGAGCGCCATGAGAGGGGACAGGGCCGAGGTCAATGCCCAGCTGGAGGCTGCCCGCAAGCGGGTCAACGATCAGCTGGAGTCCCATGCCAGGATCCGCGGCATCCTGGTGGTCAAGGCCCCCTGGAACATCGAGAACGGGGTGCTGACTCCGACCATGAAGATCCGCCGCCACCTGCTGGAGCAGAAATACGCGGACATCGGCGAGCGCTGGTCCGGCGGCGAGAGCATTATCTGGGAGTCCTGATCAATCCGGGACTCGCGAGCAGAAATAGAAAGGGGAGCCAGTGGCTCCCCTTTTTCATGGGCTCATGGGCGACGCTGGCGTCAGACCGCCCGGTATTCCAGCTCGACCGAACCCAGCGCCTTGAGGGTGGACTGGGCCGCATCCCGCTGGCTGATCTGGCCCTGCTTGTTCTCCAGCAGCACGGCGCGGCGCACCCTGGTGAGATCCTCGCCGTTCAGCACTGCGTGGGCGCAGGCCATCTGCATCGGGGGCAGGCTGGGGTTGAAGGCGGCGTTCTCGGCGTAGCGACCGCAGAAGATGCGACCGTCGGCGAACTGCAGCGCTACCGCGGCGTAACCCTGGCTGTAGGGGGCGTAGCTCTGGCGGGCGGCGGCCAGCGCGGCCTGCCACAGGGGATCGCCGCTCTCCAGCACCAGCTCATGGTGGGCCTGCGGGCTCATCAGGGCATCTGTGATGTCGAGATCCGCCGGGCCGAACGAGTGGGGCAGGAAGGATTGCAGCTCGCTCAGGTCGTCCGGCAGGGAGACCTTCAGAATCTTGGCGGTGCTCAGCTCGTTCATGAACTGGCGGCAGTGACCGCAGGGGGTGTAGTTGACGGTGATCTCGGAGATCCCGGTCTCGCCGCCCAGCCAGGCGTTGGAGATGGCAGACTGCTCGGCATGCACCGAGTGGAACAGCCCCTGGCCGGCGAACTCCATGTTGGCGCCCAGGTACCAGGTACCGCTCAGGCCGCAGGCGATGGCGCCGACGAAGAACTTGGAGATGGGGGCGACCGAGCAGGCGGCGGCCAGCGGCAGCAGGGCGAGGCGCAGGGCGCGATCCTCCAGCCCGGTGGCGGCGCTCAGGGTGGCGATCTGCTCGGGGCTGAAGCGGGCCTGGAAATCGTCGCCCAGCATGGGCAGCAGTGCTGCCTGCAGCGGGGCGGACAGGGTCTCGAGTGGCTTGGCAAAACGGGGATGCATACTGTGTCCTCAAAGGCCAATTGGGGGGCCATTGTAGGGAGCAAGCGCGGCGAAATGTGTGAGCGCGCTCACGCCTTGGTGGGCAAAGGGCCGGCGATGTTAAAGGAAACGTTTGTCTTGCGCAATCTGTGCGTCAGCTCCCAGCACGGGGAATCTTAAGTGTCACCTGAGTATGAGTGGGCGTTTGGCTGGAAAGTGAGCAATGACCGCCAGGGGCGGCCATTGCAGGGGCAGCGTGCGGTGGTCTCAGGTCAGCCAGTGGTAGATGGCAAACAGCAGCGGGGCCACGGCGGCGGTGAGGATGCCGCACACCACCATGGCCAGCGACGAGAAGGCGCCCTGGGTGACCCCCTTCTCGGCGGAGGTGGCGGTGCCGATGGCGTGGGCGCAGGCCCCCATGGCGAGGCCCTGGGCCTCGGGATCTGTCACCCGCATCAGCTTGAGCAAGGGGTAACCGATCAGGGCCCCCAGGATCCCGACCACCACCACCACGGCCGCCGCGATGGCGGGGATGCCGCCCAGCGACTGGCTGACGCTCATGGCCAGCGGGGTGGTGATGGACTTGGTGGCAAGCGAGGCCAGCAGCGCCGGATCTGCCCCCATCAGATGGCCGATCAGCAGGGTAGTGCAGACCGAGATCAGCACAGAGGCAAGGGTGCAGACCAGGATGGGCTTGAGCCTTGAGCGGATCTGGCGGGCCTGCTGATAGAGCGGCAGCGCCAGCGCCACCACCGCCGGTTCCAGCAGCGCCGTGATGGGGAAGGTGCCGTGTTGGTACTGATCCAGCGGCAGATCCAGCCAGAGCAGCAGACCGATGATGACGGCCGTGGGGATCAGCACCGGGTTGACGATGGGCCAAGGCAGGCGGCGATAGAGCGCCCGGGTCATGAAATAGAGGGCCAGGGTCAGCGGAATGGCGAGCCAGAACATCATGGCAGCCTCCTGGTCATGGCCGAGAGGAACGGCATGAGTGGCAGGGCGAACGAGGGGATCATTGCTTGTTCATCCTCTGGTAGAGGTGGCCGACGGTGGCGAGGATCAGCACTATCCCCAGCACGACGCAGAGCATGATGAGCCCGAAGGATTGACGCAGGGGCTCGAGCCAGGCCACCAGCCCGACCGCCACCGGCACGAACAGGACCCCCATGTGGCGCAGCAGCAGGCCGGCACCCTGTTCGACCCAGTGCAGCTTGATGAGTTGCAGGGAGAGCAGCACGAACAGCAGCAGCATGCCGATGATGCTGCCGGGGAAGGCGAAGGGCAGCAGGGCCGCCAGGGTTTTGCCTGTCAGCAGGCAGGCGAGGATGACCATGAAGTCACGAAGGTACAGCAGGGTGCGTTGAAGCAGCACGGGGGCCTCATCTTGGCAACTGTGAGCGAGGTCGCAGTTTAGCAGAGCGCAGGGGTCACAGAACAGGGTCAACTGACCCACAGGCGATACAATGGCGGCCCATCGCCGCCGTTTTTCCGCGTCTTATCATGAGGAGATCCCATGTCGTATCCCGCTCTCTTGTCCGTGCTGCGCCAGTGGCCCGCCGATCCCGCCCTGCCGTCCCATCTGCTGCAGACCCGTCAGTGGAACGGCCCCCTCTGCCGGGTGAGGCTGGATAACACCGGCGCCACCCCTGAGCCCGTGCAGGACTGGCTGCTGTTTGACGGCGAGCTGGGCATCCCCCCCGAGGCGGCCATCTATGGAGAGGGCTTCCAGATGCTGGCCCAGACCATGGGCACTTGGCAGCGCCCCGAGCCGGTCGGGCGCTGCCCGGATGCGGGCGTCTATCGCATTACGGCGGACGAGGGCTATCACAGCGTCCACAACCTGCTGCTGGTCGAGCGGGCGCAGGGCTGGCTGTTGCTCGCCTTCGCCAGCTGCCAGCGCTTTGGCGGCGAGTTTCGGCTCTACCCCGAGGGTCGCCTGCAGATCCTGATGAATGGCGAGGGGCGCTCACTCGCGCCGGGCCAGCACTGGCAGAGCGAGGCGCTGCTCTGTCTGGAGGGGCCGGACAGGGAGGCCCTGCTCGGGGAGCTGGCGAGCCGAGTCGAGGCAGAGCACGGCAGCCTGGTGGCCCAGGTGCCCGCGCGGCCGAGCGGCTGGTGCTCCTGGTATCACTACTATGCGGATGTGAGCGCCGCCGATATTCGCGAGAACTTGGCGGTGCGGGCCGAGCGTTTCCCGGGGCTGCGCTACGTGCAGATAGACGATGGCTACCAGGCCAGGATGGGGGACTGGCTCACTCCCTCCGCCAAGTTCGAGCAGGGGGTAGCGCCGCTCGCGGCCGAGATCCGGGCGGCGGGTTGCGAGCCCGCGCTCTGGGTCGCCCCCTTTATCGCCGAGCCGGGCTCCCGGGTATTTCAGGATCACCCCGACTGGTTCGTGAAAGGGGATGACGGCCTGCCGCTGCCCTCAGAGCGGGTGACCTACGGTGGCTGGCGCTGCACCCCCTGGTATGTGCTCGATGGCACCCACCCCGAGGTGCAGGCCCACCTCGAGCGGGTGTTCCGGACCCTGCGCGAGCAGTGGGGCATCCACTATTTCAAGCTGGACGCCAACTTCTGGGGCGCCATCCACGGCGGCCACTTCTGCGATCCGTCCGCCACCCGGGTAGAGGCCTATAGACGCGGCATGGCGGCCGTGCTGCGCGGGGCGGGCGAGGGCGCCTTCCTGCTCGGCTGCAACGCCCCCCTCTGGCCCAGCCTGGGGCTGGTGCACGGCATGCGGGTGAGCGACGACGTGGAGCGCCAGGGCCCGCGTTTTCGCCAGATAGCCCGGGAAGCCTTCTGCCGCGCCTGGCAGAACGACCGGCTCTGGGCGCTGGATCCCGACTGCGTCTGCCTGCGCGACTTGCCCAATCAGCAGGCCGGCGCGTTCGACTACCAGTTCCACCTGGCCGCCCTGGTGGCGAGCGGTGGCATGGTGCTGGCCGGCGACCGGCTGCAGGATCTCGATGAGCTGCAGGGGGCGCAGCTGCTCAGGCTGTTGGCGCTGTGCGAGGCGCGAGCGCCGGCGGCCCGTTTCGATGACATGGGCTTCTCCCGTGGCCGGGTGACGCTCCCCAGCGGGGGCCAGCTGCTCTGCCTGTTCAACTGGGACGAGCAGGCGAAGAGGCTCGCGCTGCCGGCGGGTGGCACGGACTTCTGGGACGACAGCCCGCTGGGCGACGCCCTTGTGCTGCAGGGTGGGCAGGGGCGGGTGATCCGCTACGCCTGAGGCTAGCGCCCAACAAAAAGGCTCCCGACGGGAGCCTTTTTGTATGGTAAGGGGTCTGGCAGACGGCTTAGAAGTGCCACTCCATCCCGATGGCGTAGTTGGCGGAGCCATAGCCCGGGATCTCGTTGCTGGAGGCCAGCGCCTTGAGGGTCAGGCGGGAGCTCAGGGGAATGCCGAGCCCCATGCCGATGGCGACCTCGTCACTCTGATCCCCCATCATGTCGACGCGCAGGGTGCGGTAGAGGGAGAGATCCTGGCTCATCTGGGCATAGATCTGGGAGGATTTGTTGTAGAGCTGGCCGAAGATCTCCATCTGGAAGCCGTTCTGCGGCGTGATCGCGAGCGGGATCCCGGCGAAGCGATAGAGATCGGAGTGGTTGAAATAGCTGTTGACGATCTGGGGTGTGAAGTCGGTCTGCTGATAGAGGTTGCTGAAGTTGCGTTCGATCAGCTGATAGGTCTGCTCCGGCAGACGCAGCAGATAGTCCGGCACCTCGAAACGGATCCCCGCCATGGCGGCCGATGGCAGCAGGGTGCAGCTGATAAGCGTTAGAGCAGTGAGTCCGGAGCGCATCAAGATCCCCAAGGGTCGAAAGCAAGGCATCCATGCCAGCCGTGCATACAAGTAATTAAATTGTCAGGAGTCTTGGCTCCCTTGCTCATTATGTCGTGAGCGCAGGGAGCGTACAGGTTTTTTACTGTGAAACGGCTCACATCTCATAGATCTTCGAGGTAGTGATAGAGGCTCTTGAGGATGGCAAAGTTCCGTTCGTTACCCTGGTTCTGCTCCGCCAGCGCCTCGAGGCGTGGCACATAATCCGGCAGACGGCTGCTGAAGTAGTCGCTGCAGTGCAGACGCCAGCGCTTCTGCTCCGCCTCGCTCAGGGTGTGCGGCCAGTTGCGGGCACGGTAGCGGAACAGCATCTCCGGCAGGCGCGGATCGCTGAAGGCAAATTCCCGCTCGCCCAGCAGTTCCGCCGGGGTGGCGCGCACCAGATCCAGGGCGGCCTTGTCGCCGTGACCGAAGAAACCGGCGTAGAGCTGGGTATCGGGATCGCCGTCGTTGCTGCCGGCAAACTCCTGATTGAACACCTCCACCAGTTTTTCCCGCACTTCGGGGTGGGCCCGCAGCAGATCCAGGCTCTTGCGGCACTGCTCGCGGTTGACCCCGAGCTCGTCGGCCCGGGCCGGGGTCAGGGTCGCGGCGGGGGCCAACACAGGGCACTTGTTGATGTGCACCAGCTTGACCGGAATGCCCACCAGATCCCCCAGCTCCTCTTTTTTGGTGTAGAGCCGCTCGCGGATCTCGTCGCTGGAGAGCTCGATGAGCGGGCTGGGGTCACGGGTGAGATCCACCATGATCACCGCATTCTGATTGGTCGGATGCCAGGCCAGCGGTGACACCCAGCTCACGCACCCCTGCCAGGGGGAGAACATGCCCGAGACATGCACCAGTGGCTTCATGGTCACCACGTCGATCAGCGCCTTCACCTTGTTTTTGTTGCGCAGGCCAAACAGGTAGTCGAACAGCTTGGGCTGGGCCTGCTTCACCAGCTTGGCCAGCTCTATGGTGGCCAAGACATCTGACAGCGCATCGTGGGCGTTGGCATGGGCGACGCCGTTGGCCACCGTCAGTTTCTCCAGCCGGAAGCTCGGCTTGCCCTCCTCATCGAAGGCCCAGGTGATCCCCTCCGGGCGCAGGGCATAGCAGGCCCGCAGCATGTCGAGGATGTCCCAGCGGGAGTTGCCGTTCTGCCAGGCGTAGGCGTAGGGGTCGTAGAAGTTGCGATACAGGGTGTAGCGGGTTACCTCGTCATCGAAGCGGATGCTGTTGTAGCCCAGCACGCAGGTGTTCGGAGTGGCGAACTGCTCGTGGATCTGACGGATGAAGTCCGCCTCGCACAGCCCGTCCTTCATCGCCTTCTGCGGCGTGATGCCGGTGATGAGGCAGGCCTCGGGCTCAGGCAGGTAGTCCGCCGGCGGCTTGCAATAGATCACCAGCGGCTCGCCGATGACGTTGAAATCCGCGTCGGTGCGAATGCCGGCGAACTGCGCCGGTCTGTCCCGCGCCGGGCTGATGCCGAAGGTCTCGTAGTCGTGGAAGTAGAAGGTGGGCTCGCTGCCTGGCTGTGCTGTTTTGCTCATGTTGTTCGAGATGGGCTGTCCGATGGCGGCGCCATGGCGCCTGGGTGGGCGGTGCCATGCACCGCAGTTGCCAGCATGGTAAACCATAGCGCAGGCAGAGCGAAGCCTGGGGCGGTTGCCTGCTGTTTTAATGGGCAGAATGAAACGGTGCTATTTGGCTATATCCCTCACTTTCTGTTCCACCTGATGGGCGATGGCCCGAATATGTGCCAGTTCCAGCGTGCCGACGCGCAACTGTGGCAGCACCTGTTCATCTCCTTGAAGCGGGATAAACAGCGGGTTTAACTATGCCTATCCATGGACGGCGCACTCTTTTTGCCGCACGAACATAAGGTTGCAGAGAAAGGATAGTGGCCGTGAAGGCGGGCAGGTAAATCCTGTCGCAGCTGGACATAGGTTGGGGCCCGATACAGATGTGAAGAGGCTCTACTCAGGGGTTGTCTCTGGATGAGGGTAGCGGCATCAGGCTGTGCAGATCGAGCAGGGTGAAGAAGCCGCCCTCATGAGGGTACCAGCCGCCGGTGTCGATGTAGTACACATTGCCGAGGCGGGCGGGGGTGCTCAGCGGGGTGTGACCCACCACCAGCGCGACCAGATCCGCGACTCCACTCTCATCTCGCAGCTCTATGCGGCGGCGTGACCACAGGCAGACGTTCTTGATGGCCCGCAGCTGGCTGCCGGTTACCCCGCCGTCCAGCTTGTCCAGCAGCGTTTGCCAGGAGGGGAAGGGGCAGTCGGCATGCAGCAGGCCGACCGGGCCGCTCGGGGTGGCCACCTCGATGGCAATCGGCAGTGCGCGGTAGCGGGCGGCAAAATCGTCTCGCTCGGCGCTGGCCAGGCGCTGAAACCAGGCGCCCCCATTCTGGATCCAGTTGTCTTTATCGCAGCTCTCGTGGCGGCAGACGTAGTCGTCGTGATTGCCACACACGGGGTGGAACCAGGGGCGTGCCAGCCAGTCGAGGGCCTGCGTGCACTCAGGCCCTCGATCGGTCAGATCGCCGACGGAGAAGAGGCGATCGCACATCGGATCGAAACCCACCCGGTTCAGCGCCTGTTGCAGCAGCGCAAAATAGCCGTGGATGTCACCGACGGCCAGATCGCGCCCCTGGTGGTTGAGGGGGAAGCGTCGGATCAGTGGCGCCTTGTCCATGCCTTGCTTCCTTGGTTGGGGTCGTCGGCCCAGGGCGGTGCCGAATGGCCGCTGCGGATGATTGCGTCGCTGATAAGAGCAGCATGGCACGCTCTGCCTCGGCGGTGTAGGGGCGGGCGGGATCAGGGCGCCCCGTCGCCCGGCGGCAGGGCTGGCGCATGTACCGTCGCCGATTTGCCTAGGCATTTTTCTGGGCACACACAGCCGAAGGATCCCATCCTAATGAAGACCGCCATCCGTTTCACACAGGGAGTCTCATCATGGCCGAATACAGGGTTCGTCTGGTCGCCCGCCACCCGCTCGCCGAAGGCACCATGGCCTTTCATTTCGAAAAACCGGAAGGGTTTGACCACAAGCCCGGCCAAGCCCTGGATCTCAGCCTGCCGGGACATCAGGACAACCCCAGATCCCCCGATGTCCGCCACACCTTCTCCATCGTCAGTGCGCCCCATGAGGACGAGTTGCTGGTGGCCACCCGCATGCGGGACAGCGCCTTCAAGCGTGCGCTGGGCGCCCTGCCCCTCGACAGCAAGCTCCAGATCAACGGCCCCTTCGGCTCGCTCACCCTGCACAAGCAGCCGGAGCGTGCCGGCGTGCTCATCGCCGGCGGCATCGGGATCACCCCCTTCATGAGCATGCTGCGGCACGCCGCCAAGCAGCAGACCCCGCAGGACTTGCTGCTGCTCTACAGCAACCGGCGACCGGAGGATGCGGCCTTCCTGGCCGAACTGCAGCGGCTCGAGCGACTCAACCCGAGATTTCGCCTGCTGGCGACCATGACGGACATGGCGCACTCGGCGCAGCCCTGGCAGGGCGAGACCCATGTCATCGACAGCCCCTGGCTGAAACAGGCCATCACCGGGCTGGCCAACCCGGTCTGCTACGTCTCAGGCCCGCCGCTCATGGTCGAGGCCATCTGCCAGGCGCTGACGGCGGCCGGCATGGATGAGGAGAACGTGCGCAGCGAATCCTTCTATGGCTATTGAACGGGGTGCCGGCGCCACTCCCGTCGACTGCAGATTGAAATAGGGCCTGTCATATCGTGCGCGGCAGGCCTGCCCACCAGCCGTCCCGCCCTCGCGGCGGGACGCGCTTTTTCCCTGCTCGTACATAAGGTTACAGAAGATTGATAGCCGCCCCGAGGGGGCTGGTGTAAACCTGATGGCGACTGGCAGGGAGGGGTGACCAACAGCTCGCATTCGCCGTTCTGGCTTGGCCGCGAGAGGTGGGCGGCGACGGCACCCCGGCCGAGGTTCGTTCTCATTTGGACTGTATTTTCTCCACCCGACGTGGATTCTCTCCTTAGTCTCAATGGGGTGTGTTTGTTATTTCTCTCCTGACAGGAATTTTGAATGCGGCGTTCGCTGTTAATCTGGTTGGGCCCCCTGTGCAGCCTGTTGCTGCTGGGGGCGGCATTGACCGTGCTGTATCGTTTGACCCACCTCTGGCACTGGCACGACATCCGGCTGGCCATCTGGTCCCAGCCCTTGCCGCAGCTGGGCGGGGCGCTGTTGCTGACCCTGCTCAGCTACGGCTGCCTCTGCTGCTATGACCTGCTGGCGGTGCGCGCACTCGGCAGGCGGCTGCCCTGGCAACAGATCGGCATGACCTCCTTCATCGCCTACACCTTCTCCAATACCCTGGGGTTCGCGCTGCTGACCGGCTCCTCGGTACGCTACCGGATCTACTCCTCGCTCGGACTCGGCACGGGGGAGGTGGCCAGAGTCATACTGTTCTGCTCCATCACCTTCTTCCTCGGTCTGCTGGCCTGGGGCGGCGGCGCCTTGTTGCTGGGGCAGGCCGCCACCCTGTTGCCTGGCTGGCCGGCATGGACCGGTTGGCTGCTGCAGCTGGTCGGCGCCCTGGCGCTGCTGGCGGTGCTGGGCTATCTGCTGTGGCCCAGGTCGGCCCTCTCCTGGCGCGGCCACGAGCTGGTGCTGCCAACCTTCAAGACGCGCCTGCTGCAACTGCTGATCGCCCTGCTGGACTGGATGGCCGCCGCCGCCGTGCTCTATGTGCTGTTGCCGGCGGGCAGCGTCTCCTACCCGGTGCTGCTCAGCGCCTTCGTGCTCGCCAGCTTCCTCGGGGTGCTGGCTCATGTGCCCGGCGGGATAGGGGTGTTCGAGGCGAGCATGAGCCTGCTGCTCGCCCAGTATCTGCCGGTAGACAAACTGCTGGCCTCCTTGCTGCTCTATCGCTGCGCCTATTACCTGCTGCCCTTCCTCTGCGCCCTGCTGCTGTTTGCCAGCCAGGAGGCCTTGCAGCAGCGGGCCCGCTGGCACCGGCTGCAGGGGATCATGGCCGCCATGCGCGAATTCCTGCCGGCCCTGGTCAGCCTGGGCACCTTCGCGGCCGGCACCCTGCTGCTCTGCTCCGGCATGCTGCCGACCATGCGAGGGCGGATCGAAGCCTTGCTGCAGCTGTTGCCGCTGCACCTGCTGGAGCTGTCCCATGTGCTCGGCAGCGTCAGCGGCGTGCTGTTGATCCTGCTGGCACACAGTCTCTATCGGCGCCACGATGCCGCCTTCCGGATCACCCAGTGGCTGCTGGCGCTCGGGATGTTCTTCTCCCTGCTCAAGGGATTTGACTGGGAGTCGGCCCTGCTGCTCGGCACCTTCCTGCTGATCATCAGCCCCTGCCGCAGCCTGTTCTACCGCAAGGGCTCCCTGCTGCATGCCCAATTCACCCCGGGTTGGCTCCTGTCGGTGGGCGCCGTGCTGCTGTGGGCGCTGTGGCTGCTGCTGTTCTCCTATCGCCAGGTGGCGTATGACCACAGCCTCTGGCTCCACTTCTCGCCCCATGGCGCCGCCTCCCGTGGCCTGCGCGCCATGGGCAGCGTGATCGCCGTGCTGGCCGCGGTCGGGGTAGCGCAACTGCTGGCTCCCTTGCGGATCTCCGGCCACAAGCCGGACCAGGAGGAGTTGGCCAGGGCGCAGGCACTGGTGCGGCGGGAGGGCGGTGGCCACGGCTATCTGGCGCAGCTCGGTGACAAGTCGTTGCTGTTTCATCCCGGTGGCGAGGCGTTTCTGATGTATGGGGTCGAGGGCAATGGCTGGATAGTGATGGGGGATCCCATCGGCCATGCCTCGCTCATCGAGGAGCTGCTCTGGCAGTTTCGCGAGCTGTGCGATGAGCACGACGTCAACCCGGTGTTCTATCAGGTGTCGGCCCGCTATCTGCCGCTCTATCTGGATCTCGGCCTGATCCCGTTCAAGCTGGGGGAGGAGGCCATCGTCGAGCTGCGCGAGTTCGATCTCGCTAGCAGTCGGCTGCGCAACCTGCGCCAGAGCCATGCCAAGGGCAAGCGGGAGGGGCTCAGCTTCGAGGTGGTGGATGCAGATCGGGTCGTCGCCTTGCTGCCCAACCTGAGCGCCATCTCCGACGCCTGGTTGCAGGGCAAGCAGGGCAAGGAGAAGGGCTTCTCGGTGGGCAGTTTCGAGCCCGGCTACCTCGCCTTGAGCCCGGCGGCGCTGGTGCGACAGGGTGGGGATCTCGTCGGCTTTGCCAACCTCTGGGTCAGCGATGACAAGGAGAGCCTCTCCATCGATCTGATGCGCTACGACACGGATGCGGGCATGGCGCCCATCATGGACTTCCTGTTTGTCGAGCTGCTGCTGTGGGGCAAGGCCCAGGGCTATGCCAGCTTCAATCTCGGCATGGCGCCCATGTCCGGCTTCAACGACCACCCGCTCGGCGGTTACTGGGCCCGGCTTGGCAACACCCTCTTCACCCGGGGCAGCCGTTTCTACAACTTCCAGGGACTGCGGCGTTACAAGGAGAAGTTCTCCCCGCGCTGGGAGCCCCGCTATCTGCTCTGCACCAGCCGATTGGCGCTGCCCGGTACCCTGACCCACCTGATCTCCCTGATAAGCCGCGGCCCGCTCGGGCTGATGAAGAAATAGGAGTCGGCCATGAGAGCCCTGTTGTTACTGTCCCTGCATTGTTTTTTGCCATCCCCGTTGAGTCGGGACCTGCTTTGGCCCGTCAAGCGAAACGGGAGTGGCTCATGAGAGCGCTGTTATTGCTGCTGCTGTGTTGTTCGTTTCCGCTCTTCGCCGCCTCGGTGAAGGCGGATCTCGGCCTGGTGGAACTGCCGGTGGCGCAGGCATCGTCGGCGCCCATGGTGGTGTTCCTGAGCGGGGACGGGGGCTGGGCCGCGCTGGACAAGGGGCTGAGCGCCGAGCTGCAACGCCACGGCATGCCGGTGGTGGGCTGGAGTTCGCTTAGCTACTACTGGCAGAAGAAGACGCCGGCGCAGGCAACCCGGGATCTGGTGCGGATTCTGGACGATTATCAGGCGCGCTGGGGACGCCAGCGCTGGCTGCTGGTGGGCTTCTCCTTCGGCGCCGAGATAGTCCCCTTCGTCATCAACCGCCTGCCGGAGGCCTATCGCAACAGCCTGGTGGGGGCCGTGATGCTCTCCCCCTCGACCGCGTCGGATTTCGAGATCCACGTCAGCGACATGGTGGTGCATGGCGAGGCGGGCAGCTATCCCACCCAGCCCGAGGTCAAGGCCATCCACAGCCTGCCGCTGCTCTGCGTGCAGGGGGCCGAGGATGACTCCCCGGTGCGGCTCTGCCCTCGGCTGCAACAGACCAACGTCAGGACGGTCACGCTGCCGGGGGCACACCACTTCGATGACGACTATGGTGCGCTGTTTCAGAGCATCGCCGCTCATCTGCCTCCGGTGCAGGGGTCGGCTGCGCCGTGATCTCGGGTGGCAAGGCCAGGTCGGATGGTGTTGGGATGAGGCAGGCGTGACGGGTTGGAGGGAGCAAGGCAATCAATGGGGCAGGGTCAGGAGGCGAGCCCGATGAATTGGCCCGCCTCATGGTTACTTCTGGGTCGTTAAAGCGCGGCCATGGCCTCTCTGACCAGGGCGCCTATCTTGTCCCACTCCCGCCGATCGATGAGATCGGCCGGGACCATCCAGGTGCCACCGCAGGCAAACACCGATTTAAGGGCCAGGTAATCCCTCACATTGCTCGGGCTGACGCCGCCGGTGGGCATGAAGCTGACCGGGTAGACGGCGCTCATGGCCTTGAGCATGGGCAGGCCACCGGAGGGCTCCGCCGGGAAGAACTTGAGGGTGCGCAAGCCCAGCTCCATCGCCTGCTCGACCAGGCTGGGGTTGTTGACCCCGGGGATCATCAGCACACCGCGTGCCTGGCAATACTGGACGATGCGCGGGTTGAGGCCGGGGCTCACGATGAAGTCCACCCCGGCATCGATGGCCTGATCCACCTGGGCTGTGGTGAGCACAGTGCCGGCACCGATGATCATGGTGGGGAAGGCGGCCCGCAGCTGGCGAATGGCCTCGGCGGCGGCGGGCGTGCGGAAGGTGATCTCGGCGCTCGGCATGCCGTTGTCCATCAGGGCCCGACCCAGAGCCACGGCGTCATCGGCATCCTTGATGGCGATGACGGGAATGATCTTCAGGGTCGACAATTTTTCAAGCAATGCTGACATGGGATGCCTCTGTGGTAGGAAGGGGAGTGGTCGGCATCGCCGGGCGGGGAATGATGGCCCCGCGATGCTGGATGACGGTGCTGGCCAGCAGATGGGCATAGTGCGCCGCCTCGCTCGCCGCCTGCCCGGCCAGCCGCTTGGCGAGGTAGCCGGCGCTGAACGAGTCACCTGCTGCCGTGGTATCGATCACCAGCTCCTTGGCCAAAGACATGGCAGAGACCTCGTCGTGGCGCTCGCCTTGCACTATGAGGCAGGGCTCGGCGCCGCGTTTGATGATGATTTCCGGCACGCCGAGCGCCTGGGTGCGCGTCAGGGTCTGGGTCTCATGACTGTCGCCCCAGAGTGCCATCTCGTCATCCAGCGTCAGGAAGGCGATATCCGTCAGTGCCAGCACGGCGCCATAGGCCTGCTGCGCCGCCTCTTTGCTTTCCCACAGCCGTGGCCGGTAGTTGTTGTCGAACGCTATCTTCACGCCGGCCGCCCGGCACTCGGCCAGTCGTCGCAACAGGTTCAAGCGATCGGCGGGGGAGAGGATGGCGAGGCTGATCCCGCTCAGATAGAGGTAGTCAAAGCCGAGCAGCTGCTGGCAGATGGTCTCGGCCGTCGGGCCCTGCAGCCAGTAGCGGGCCGCCGCGTCGTTGCGCCAGTAGTGAAAGGTGCGCTCGCCCTGTTCATCGGTCTCGATGAGATAGAGGCCGGGCAGCTTGTGCTCGAGGCGCTGCACCAGCTCGGTGTGAATCCCTTCCTGTTGCCACTGGGCCAGCATGGCGTCGCTCATGGCGTCGGTGCCGAGGGCCGTCACATAGTGCACGACCAACTCGGGGTTGGCACGGGTCAGGTAGACCGCCGTGTTGAGGGTGTCTCCGCCGAAGTGGCGCACTATGCCCGCCTTGCTCTCGGATAGTTCGATCATGCACTCGCCGATGACGGCAATCTTGGTAGGCATATGTCCTCCCGCGTTGATGATGGGGCACATTATATGTCATGCCCAATCGCCATCAAGTAAATTAAAACAATGTTTCATTAAATTATTTATAAATGTGAATTTGATCTGGAAGGGATGAGGACCAGTCTTTTGCTGGCCGGTTGGTCACAGCTCCGGCTATGGCGGCGCGGATCGAACAGGGCATGGGGCGGGTCAGCCGAGATGGCGTCGTCCAGCGCCAATATCCGCGGCCATGACTATGATTGCGCAGTCGTTTTAAATATAATGAAACGACGGAATTTATAAGGAGATCCCTATGTCAGTGGTAGATAACTCGCCGGATTCGGTCTCGTCAGTCCTGAAAGTGTTCGGCATCTTGCAGGCGCTGGGCGAACAGAAAGAGATTGGCGTCACCGAGCTGTCCCAGCGGATCATGATGTCCAAGAGCACCGTGTATCGTTTCCTGCAGACGATGAAGACCCTGGGCTACGTCAATCAGGAGGGGGAGTCCGACAAGTACACCCTGAGCCTGAAGCTGTTCGAACTCGGTGGCAAGGCACTGGAGCATCAGGAGCTGATCCCGATCGCGGATAACCAGATGCACCGCCTCGGCAAGCTGACCAAGGAGACCCTGCACCTGGGGGCGCTCGATGAGGACAGCATCGTCTACCTGCACAAGATCGACTCCGAGTACAATCTGCGCATGTATTCCCGCATCGGTCGCCGTCGTCCGCTCTACAGCACCGGCCTTGGCAAGGTGATGATGGCCTGGCTGCCCGAGGAAGAGGTGCGCAGCATGCTGGCCAACGTGACCTTCGAGCGTTTCACCGATCGTACCCTGACCGACGTCGATGCCTTGCTGGCGGAGCTGGCGCTGGTGCGCGAGCAGGGATACGCGGAAGACAACGAAGAGATGGAGCCGGGCCTGCGTTGCTTCGCCGTGCCCATCTACAGCCGCATGGGCCGCATCATCGCGGGGCTTTCCCTGTCGCTGCCTGTGGTGCGCTTCGAGGAGGCGAAAGGCGCCGAGCTGGTGCGTCTGCTGCACGAGGCGGCAAGCAATATCTCCGCCGACATGGGGTTCCACGACTACCCGTTCGTCCCGCGCTAGGGCGGGGAGGCCGGCACCTGTTGCTGGCGCCGTGAGACATAAAGAGGGCGTGCAAGGCACGCCCTCTTTATTTGTCCGCTTGCCAACAGACGAAAAAGGCGCCCTCGGGCGCCTTTTTGCATGCAGAGGAATTAACGGGCCAGCCAGCCACCGTCGACGGCGATGGTGTAGCCATTGATGTAATTGGAGGCGGCGGAGGCCAGGAAGACCACGGGGCCCATCATGTCATCCGGCACGCCCCAGCGACCGGCTGGGATCCGCTCCAGGATGGCGGCGTTGCGGTCATCATCGGCGCGCAGGGCTGTGGTGTTATTGGTGGCCATGTAGCCGGGGGCGATGGCGTTGACGTTGATGCCCTTGCTGGCCCATTCGTTGGCCAACAGGCGGGTGATCCCCATGACGGCACTCTTGGATGCGGTGTAAGAGGGCACGCGAATGCCACCCTGATAGGAGAGCATGGAGGCGATGTTGACTATTTTGCCGCCCTGGCCCTGGGCCATGAACTGTTTCCCCACGGCCTGGGACATGAAAAAGACGCTCTTGATGTTGATGTTCATCACGTCGTCCCAGTCTTTCTCGCTGAAGCTGATGGCATCTTCGCGGCGGATGATGCCAGCGTTGTTGACCAGGATATCGACGCGACCGAAGCGGGAGACCGCCTGATCCACCAGTGCGGGCAGGCCATCCACCTTGCTGACATCGGCCTTGAGGCTCAGGAAGGTGCGACCGAGCGCCTCCACCTTGGCGATGGTGTCGGTGGGTTCGACGATGTTGATGCCGACGATGTCACAGCCGGCTTCGGCCAGACCGAGCGCCATGCCCTGACCCAGACCGGTGTCACAGCCGGTCACGATGGCGACCTTACCCTTCAAATCGAATGCGTTGAGAATCATCTTGTTTCCTCTGCTGCCACCCTGGGTGACAGGCATGATGGGGGGGAATTCGGGCAGTGCAGACTGCCCGGCACAGAATGGGAATTAGCGCAGATCCTTGACGGCCACATGATCCATGTCGCCGAACACCTGGTTCTCGCCGACCATGCCCCAGATGAAGGTGTAGGCCTGGGTGCCGACGCCGGAGTGGATGGACCAGCTCGGGGAGATCACCGCCTGCTCGTTGTGGACCAGCAGATGGCGGGTCTCGTCCGGCTTGCCCATCATGTGGAACACGGCGGCATCGTCCTTCATGTTGAAGTAGAAATAGACTTCCATGCGGCGCTCGTGGGTGTGGCAGGGCATGGTGTTCCACAGGCTGCCCTCTTCCAGCTGGGTCATGCCCATCACCAGTTGGCAGGTCGGCAGTACATCCGGCACCAGGTACTTGTAGATGGTGCGGCGGTTGCTGGTGGCAGCGTCGCCCAGGGTGCTCGGGGAGGCCTGCGCCTGGGTGACCTTGCGGGTCGGGAAGCTCACATGGGCCGGGGCGCTGTTGTAGTAAAACTTGGCCGGCTGCGCGGCGCTGACGCTGGCAAAGCTCAACTCACGGGCACCCTGACCCACATAGAGCGCCTCGGCGTTGCCGATCTCGAAGGTGGTGCCATCGACCACCACCACACCGGGGCCGCCGATGTTGATGAGGCCCAGCTCGCGGCGCTCCAGGAAGTAGCTGACGCCAAAGGTCTTGCCCAGCGCGTCCGAGAAGGCGAGGGGACCCTGGACCGGCATGATGCCACCGAACACGATGCGGTCGATGTGGCTGTAGGTCATGGTCAGCTGGTCCGGCGTGAAGATCTCTTCTACCAGGAATTCACGGCGCAGGCCCTGAGTGTCCAGCTGTTTGGCGTGATCGCTGTGAATGCTTTGACGAATTTGCATGGTTAACCTCGATGAGCGCCGCAGGTTGGCAGTCGCGTTGTCTGTAATGACCATAATAATAACAAGCAACAAATAAAAATCAAAACAGTGTTTTGTATTTTTTATTTGTTGAGATTAAACTCCGTGCCCGGTGTGGCTCATGGCCGTGCCGGGCCCGTCGAACCGGGCCACAGATGTCTTTGCGGCATGAGGACAGGCTCGCGGCGAAGGCAGACAGGCTGCCGCCCTGCCGGGTGGCGGCGACAGGACATTCGTTGCCAATCTCATTCAATAACAGGTCTACCAATGAATAAGTGTGTTTCATCCAATCGAATCATCATGTTGGCCGGGGTGGCTGCGCTGAGCACCATTCTGTTCGCCTTCGATACCGCCTCCCTCGGGTTGTGTGCGGCCTTCCTGACCACGGGATCCTTCTCGCTGCAGGTGTTCGACATCCTCAAGACGCGGGAAACCAAGGCGATCTCCACCAAGATGTATCTGGTATTCATCAGTGGTCTGTTGTTGTGGCTGACCTATGGCCTGAAATCGGGCGATACGCCGCTGATCATGGCCAATGGCATCACCCTGCTGCTGGCCAGCGCCGTCATGGTGCTGAAGTGGAGCAATGAACGGGCCTGACCCAAGGGTCGCGAGAGAGGCCATCCTCCGCTGGGGATGGCCATCGGACGCGCCATCCTTTATCGGGGCTCAGCTCCCTCCCTCTGGTGGATGAACGAAGCGGCGCCCCGGGCGCCGTTTGTCGTAGGGGGCAGATCCTCTTCAGCATCCCGTGTTATCGGCTCAAGTGGCGTAGATAGGCCACGCTCTCCCGCAAGGCTTCCCCCGTCAGCTCCTCGACGATGATGGGAATATGGGTCAGCTGACACTGCGCCAGCATGGCCAGCACCTCGGCATAATCGATCAGCCCCTGCGCCAGTCCCACCGACACCTTGTCACGCCCCTCCAAGATGAAGTTCTTGAAATGAAACAGCCGGATGCGCTCGCCATGCCGGCCGAGAAAGTCAGCCAGGATCTCGCGCCAAGCGGCGGCATTGTCGGCATCCAGCAGATTGGCCAGATCCAGTGTCACCAGGAAGCGTTCCCCCAAGCGCGCGTTCAGCCGTGCCAGGCTCTCGGCGTCGTGGATGATGTGATCGCACACCGCTTCGACCAGAAAATCGCAACCGGCCTGCGCCAGCTCGGGCCTTAACTGCGCCAGACTCTGCTCCACCTTGTGAAAGGCGGCGGCCCCGTGGTTGTCCGGATGCCGGGTCCAGTCATCATCGTTCAGGGAGCCGGTCTCGCTGCCCACGGCGCCGATGTGACAGCGCTGGGCGAGCTCGATGTTGAGTCGCACCCGCGCCAGCTCGCGCGCCAGAAAGTCGGCGTCGGAGTGGGCGGGGTTGAAGTAGCTGGCCAGCAGGAAGATGGAGAGATCGGCCTGCTGGAGGTGCTGGATATGGGTGGCCAGGATGTGAGTATCGCGGGCCTGATAGGCCTCGGGCCAGCTCTTGTGCACGGCCAGTTGCAGCCCGTCGAGGCCGAGCTCATGTGCCTGGGCGATCAGCGCCTGGGGCGTCTGATCCGCGAAATCATGGGCGCGGGCCCCAATCTTCAATCTGTTCATGACATGCTCCTGTGGGTCATGACGATGGTGTCTCTGACGGCGACTTGGCCCGGGGGCTAGGGTCGGCATCAGAAACGGCTTGCGAGCCCATCTGGGCTCGCAAGTTCAAGAGGCAAGTCGCGGCGCTCGAATGGGCCCCGGTGAGGGGGCCATATACCCGATGCGTGCGCTTGCCATCGGCACAATCAAAGTCTCATCAGGCGGCAGGTGCCGGGACGGCGGCATCGGGTGCTGCCTGCGGGCCCTTGTTGTACTCCTGCTCGAAGTACTCACGCACCATGGGAGCCGACAGACCGACCACCACCTGCAGGTTCTTGCCCGAGCGCATGACCCCCAGGGCACCGGCCTGTTTGAGGGCCTTGTCATCCTGTACCAGGGTGGAATCCTTCACCACCAGGCGCAGACGGGTCTGGCAGTTGCCTATGGTCTCGACGTTGTCACAACCCCCGACACAGCGCAGGATGGCGGCAGCCCGGAGGCGATCCGGCTCCTGGCCGGCCACGGCCTTGCCAGACTGTTTGTCACGGTAGTCTTGCTTGGAGTAGAGACGCACGTCGTCTTCCTCTTCCTCATCGCCACGACCCGGGGTCAGGAAGTTGAACTTCAGGATCATGTAGCGGAACACGAAGAAGTTGATGGCGGCGAAGCTCAGGCCCAAGGCCAGGTGGATCCAGATCAGGTGAGCGTGGTTCTTGGCGTAGAAGACCCAGTTGAACAGGATGATGTCGTTCAGACCACCGCCCATGAAGCCGACCACGCCGGACAGATAGAGCGCCACGCACAGGGTCGCACCTATGATGGCATTGACCAGATACAGCACAGGTGCCACGAACAGGTAGGTGAACTCGATGGGTTCGGTGATGCCGACGGCCATGGCGGTGATGATGGCCGGGATCACCAGGGCGGCGATCTTGCGCTTCATCTTCTGCTTGGCGGTGGCATAGATGGCGAGGCCGGCCCCCAGGGAGCAGAACACGCTGATGTTGCCGTACAGGGAGTAACCGGCGGCCGGGAACTGCTCAACCAAAGGCACGGTGGAGGCCGCATAGGTGGAGACGTTCTCGATCCAGTGGGTATAAAGACCACCATCGACCACGGCCGGGCCGAAGAAGAAGGGGAAGTAGACGAAGCGGTGCAGACCGGTCGGCACCAGCAGGCGCTCCACGAAGGCGAGCAACCACATGCCGAAGGCATCGGCCTCGACATAGAAGCCCTGCATGGCGTTGATCCCGACCTGAACCTTGGGCCAGAACTCGCAGGTCAACCAGGCCATGGGCAACATGACGAAGAAGGAGATGATGAACACCAGGCTCATGCCCTGGAAGATGGTGAGGTAATCCGGCAGCTTCTTCTCGAAGAAACGGTTGTGGATCCAGGTCACCACGCCACCGATGATGAGCGAGAAGACGATGCTGGTATCCAGTGTCTTGATGCCCCCCACCAGCGCCAGGCCGCTGGCGCCGCCGACTTCCTGATTGAAGTTGACCCCGAACTCAGGCCCCCAGAAGGTGAGCATGCTGTTGGTGAAGTAGTTGTAGGCCATGTAGGCAAAGAAGGCGACCAGCGCCGCCCGGGCCTGACCCGACCTGGCAAGACCCACCGGGAGTGCCATACAGAACAGCAGCGGGAAGTTGCGGAAGATGGTCCAACCACCCGACTTGATGATGGTCATCACCTTGAAGAAGTTGGAATCGGGATGGGCCAGATCGCCCATGATATCGGGCATGGTGAGCAGCCCGGTGATGGCGAGCAGCAAACCGGTAAAGGGTAAAAAGGCAATGGGGACAGCCATGGCACCGCCAAAAGTCTGGAAGGCCCCCATAAAGTTCCGTTTGGACATCAAATTTTCTCCGAATGATTACAACAATAAAGTGTTCAGGCCAGCCACTGGCCCTGCTCCAGCTCGAGCAGCAGCAACATCGTCAACGCCTGGGCATAGGGCACGGGCGCCATGGCAATGTCGCAGTAGTACTGGTGGTCATGACCCACCATGGTCCCCTTGGAGGCCTCGAGGACGATGCCGTCCCCGTCGATACGCTGCCAGACGGCACGGGCCGCCCGCAGGGCAGGCTCAACCACGGCCTCATCCAGCAGGCCCAGACGGACACCGCGCAACATGCCATAGGCGATCCCCGCCGTGGCCGAGGACTCCTGGGGGGAGAGGGGATCATCCAGCACCGTGTGCCACATGCCGTTGTCGGCCTGCAGCTCGCACAGGGAGCGCACCTGGCGCGCCACCACCTGGGTGAAGTAGCGCCGCACGCCGGCGTCCAGGTGATCCCCCATCAGATCGATGAACTCGGGGATGGCCACCGTGATCCAGGCGTTGCCCCTGGCCCAGAAGGCCTCGGCATAATGGTGCCGGTCGAGGAAGGTCCAGCCGTGATACCAGAGCCCGCTCTTGGGCTCGCTCAGGTAGCGGGTGTGCAGCAGGAACTGGTAGACGGCCTCGTCGATCAGATCCTGCCGCGCCAGCACTATCCCGGCCGTGCCGAGGAACAGGCAGGTCATGAAGAGGGTGTCATCCCAGAGCTGGCCGGTGTTGGGTTGCTCCTTCACCACGTGCTGGAAACCGCCCTCTTCGGTTCTGGGCAGGTTGGCCAGCAGATCGTCGGCCCAGGCATTCACCGCCTCGCGCAGATCGGCACGGCCGCTGTGGCCCGCCAGCAGCGCCAGGGTGATCATGGGGGCCGAGGTATTGATCTGCATGGCGGGCAGCCCCTTGCGGATCTGGTCTTCATACCAGGCCAGCAGCGAGGCTTGCAGTTCGGCATCGTCCTTGTGCTGGGCATAACGCCAGAAGCCGTAGAGACCGACCCCAACTTCCCACTCCCACTGCTCGAACTGGATGGCCAGGCCTTGGCTGGTGGTCAGTTCGCCCATGCCTTTGAGCTGGCAGAAGCCACGGACCACCCGCTCCAGGGTGGGGATGAGTGCTTGCTGTTTCATTGTGCCTCTCCACGATAGGTGACGATGGGATCGCATCCCGCCTCGGCGGGGAAGTGGTGCGAGACACCCTCGACCTGGCATGCACCCTGCCAATCCAGGCGCATGAGCTCGGTGTCTGCCGTGTTGACGATGGCCGTTTCGCCGTCGAGGCGTACCTCGAGTGCGGCCATGCGTTGGCAGAAGGCCGCGAAGGCCGCATCGTCGCCATGACCGACCTCGATATACCAGGCCACCCGATGCGCCTTGGCGCGATATTCATTGCCGGCGGTCATCCCGGTCGTCACCGCGCACAGGGGCGCCGAGCAGCCGATGGCGGCGAAGGCATTCCCGGCCCGGATCAGGCAGCCGTGAGTCGTCGCGATCACCTGATCGAAGGCCTCCGCCGGCAGGTAGAGGTGAGTCCAGGGGAAGGGATCATCCTCGGCCAGCCGATAGAACTGCAGGGTGCGGTTTTCCACCTGCATCACCCGCGGCAGTACGCCGTTGCCGGACCAGTAGGAGGGGCGCTGTTCACCGCCGGGTTCGGCTTCGCCCGGGTGGTTGACCCAGAACTTGGCGTCGTGACCGGAGGCGAACTGCACATCCACCAGATGCTGCTGATGGCCGCGTTGACCGGTATGGTGGTCGACGCAACTGGAGAGGCTGACGCCCGGCTCCTTCCAGACGACGATCTTGCCGCCACCCGCCTGATAGCAGGCCGCCAGCGTGCCCTGTTGCAGGGTCGCGTAGCGGTCAGCCTCAACCGGCGGCTGATAGTCGCTGGCACAGAACAGCGGCAGGGAGGCGCACTTGCGGTTATACCAACCGCCGTCCCAGGCGACGTTGCCGTAGGCCGACAGCTCGGTGAGCACGCCAGCCAGCAGCTCCTTCTCGTAGACCCGCCCCATGGTGCCGGCGGCAATCCCGTCCTGATAATGCAGGGCGCTCAGCAGCATCAGTCGATCGATGAGCCCCTTGGCGCGCTCGCGCACCCAGGCATCTTCCGCCAGTTGATAGAGCGCAAACAGGCCGATGTAGTCGACCGGATAGTAGGGCGCCGAGTTCCATTCGACGAAGCCGTGCCGATCAATGGCATCGAACCACTGCGCCAGGCGCTCTGCCGCGATGGCACGCTGTTGTTCGCCGCTGCGCCCCGAGGCCAGGAAGCGCTCATGGGGGAACATCTGGCCGGCCAGGTATTGGGCGGTGTGGAAGCAGAGGGTATGGTTCTCGCTCCAGAACCACATCACGTCGTTACCCGGCTCATCCAGCCAGTAGCGATAACCGAGGATGGAGCTGCGCACCCGTCGCCACATGGCGGGCTGGAAGTGCTCGCCCTGATGGCGTTGCCAGATCCAGAGCAGCGGGACCAGGGAAAAGTCGGAGCAATCCTCGCGGGCGCTGATCCGTGCCAGGGTATCGAGCAGCAGCTGATCGGCCTCGGCCGTGAGCTCGCCGCACTGCAGCATGGCCAGCAGGCGGGCGGTGCGATCCATGCCATGACGGGCGGTGTGCCGCAGCGCCTGCTGCTTGCGCTCGGCCAGGTTGCTGGATGACTCGGCATTGCCGAGGGGCTGCATGACGTTGACACCGAAGCTGCGGCTGATGGCAACACCAGCACAGCTCATGTTCAGCACAATCTGGTAGTGCGCCGGACCGATGTCGGCGGGGAGATCCAGAGTCAGCAGCTGGCTGCCCGGCGAGACGGTGCCGAAATCCACCCGGCGCGGTCTGAAATTGTCATTGCCCATGCCGTGGATCTCGCCTTGCAGGCGAACGGGGTGCGTCGGTGCGGCCACGCCGAGCCGGATCCTGGCCTGGTTGTGCCAGGCGGTGAGTTCGGGGCGCATGGTGCCGGCAAACTGGCACAGCTCATCGAGCACGGCGGCATCGACATGGGGCAGCGAGACCCCGAGGGGCACGTGGCCACGGTAGATGAGTCGCAGCGCAAACACCGTATCCCGCTCAAACAGCTCCTCCAGATGGACAAGCAGGGTGTTCTTGCCAGCCTGCAAGGGCAGCATGAGCTCACAACTCTGCAGCTTGTTGCGGGTGAAGGGGGTGAACTGGGTGATGGCCAATCCATCACACCAGAGCCGGACACCACCGCAGGTCGACAGCTGGAAGGGGTAGTTGCCCGCCTCGTCGGCATGCAGCTCCACCTCTAGCCAGCGCTGCACATGGAATGGCACACGCTGGAAGGAGGAAAAAGAGACGGTATCGCTCTCGCCGGTGAAGCTCACCTGGGTGCGCGGCAGGGCTTCAGCCGGCTCGACGGTGCGCTCGGCCATCTGCTGGCGGAAGACTCGTCGGCAGAATGCGTCCTCTTGCGGCCCCATGCCATTCTGGAAGCGGTAATCCATGGTCATGTCCATGGCTTCACCGGCAAAAAATTCGGCGAATCGCTCCTCGCGGGGGGCAGATACGCAAAAACGGGTGAGTGCCGAATCCGGCTCGAGCACCCAATTACCAAGCTTCATACAACTCTCCTTGAAGCTATTAACACCCAGAGGGGGCTATCTATATTGAGTAACCAGACGAACCCCTTTTTATGTAATAAAAAGGGGTCGGTCACCTTAATAAGTCTAAAAACCAGATGACCGTGTTTCTCAGCGGCAGTCGATGAGAGTCATTGTGGCATTTGACATCTGTTTTAAGCCTTCATTCAAAGCAATGATGCAAACTATGACGCGAGCGGCAATATGGTCGGGTCAGCCGGTTCATATTTCCTGAACTGGAGCATAACAATATCGTTCGTTCATCCGCTCACGGAATAATGTCAATTTCAGATAAGTCGACATTCTGTGACACAAGACCCATATTCAGCGATGCATAGCCAACCCTAAGGAATAACAGGGGCCATTAGATTCCCTTGTTCGCGCATCTTTCACGATTCTTAAATTCGTCGTGCAAGCGGATTGAATTGGCACTGGCTTGCAAGAGTGCTGTTGTTATTCACTGACTCCAATGACGCTTGGTACATGGCTGACGGTGACATTGGTACAGCTTACTGACGGGGTGGCTCAGAGTTAGAATATGTACTCTATCCCTACGCGCCAGCGCCACTGCCAATCATTGGGGTAGGGGTTGTCATCTGCCGGATCGTTGTATGACACATAACCGATCTCGGTGAATGGCCGCCAATTTTTATTGATCGGGACGCGAATGGTGACGTTATTCAGATAAGAATATTCTTCACCATTGAAGTCCGGGTAATCGAGCTTTTTATATTCGAAGTCATAGGCAACAGACCAATTTTCCGCATTATAGCCGAGGTAATAGTTCAGCTGGAAATAATGGCCGTTTTCCTTGTTGAGCGAATCGTCGTAGTTACGCTGTCCCACCCGGAAACGTGCGGCGGTATAAAAGTTGGGATTGAACCAATAAGTGGGTTTGAAGTGAATGCGCAAATCTTGCACGTCATTGGTGATCTCGGTATTGAAACCGGCTTCCCACCACCATTTGTCATTGGGCTTGGCAAGATAGGTCAAGTCATATTCGGTGCCCGTGGTGTGAAGTTCATCGAAGGCACCTTCTCCCTCACCTCCACTGGTAAACTTGGATTCGACACCAACACCCCAGCCATTATCGAAGCGATGAGAAACCACCAGACGATCGCTTTGCTGATCCTGTTTCTCCAGGAACTCGTGTCGGTAATTGAGGCTCAATGCATTTGCATTCATGCTGGTGAGCGCCGAACAGACGGCAATGGCTGCACATGTGAATTTCAACTTCATACCTTTCGATCAATCCTATGAAAAAAAGCTACTGACGGTGGTCCCATTGCCAGATAGCGCATGTGGCTTTCAATCTGGATCGGACTCGTTAAGGTCAATTTTGGTGGCAGGCCACGGCGGTGGGTCCTGAAGGCCAGCGCGAGCATCTGTACAACGCGTCGACGAACTTCATTTTTTACCGGGGATTTTTTGCTTTTCAAAACGACGGTTCAAATATAATTCATCTGGTGTTTCATTTGCAATGGTGGTGGCATGACGACATCAGAAAATGGGATCTGTATCTACATAAAATGAAACGTCGTTTCTATTGTGTGTTTTGGAGGGGGCTGACTGGAGCTTGGTGGGGCGGCGAGCTTGTTCAGGGGACGGGGGTTAGAGCGAGACGTCCGCGAGGAGTCAGAAACAACCTGGCCCTCGGGAAGAGGACCAGGGGAGGGTATTAGCAGTGAGTCAGCGCGTTCAGCCTTGACGTGCCTTGAATCTGGGGTTGCTCTTGCAGATCACGAACAGCTTGCCGCGTCGACGCACGACCTGGCAATCCGGGTGACGTGACTTGGCCGATTTCAGGGAGGAGAGTACTTTCATGCCGGCTCTTTTCCTTTGTTGAAGAATTGCCCGAAGCGTTGGCCGAAGCGGGCTACTTGTCCCTCCTTGCCGACTTGTTTCTGCTTGCCGGTATAGAAGGGGTGAGAGGCACTGGAGACATCCAGCGTCACGTAGGGATAGGTGTTGCCATCTTGCCACTCCTTGGTGCGATCGGTCTTGAGGGTCGACCCTATCAGGAAGTGAGTGTTGGTGGTCAGATCGTGGAACAGTACCTGACGGTACTCAGGGTGAATATTGGGGCGCATGATTCTCTTCCTGTTGTTATGTTATAACAAACTAATTGTGCGACAGGTGAGAATCAATATCAATCCATTTTTATGCCGAGATCTCATCCTGCCGGATAACGGCACCTGACGGGAGCAATACAAAGTTAAGGAAATGCCCTCATCCGGGCTGTTGCGGGGAGATTTATTGGGCGGCACGAGGTGAAACTAGGGTGGGCGCTTTACTTTTATAGCTCACTGTATAAAAATACAGTCATATATCATGGAGAAGTATCTTATGCGTCTGGAAATCATCATCGACAGAAAACATCAGATCCCCACCACGACCATGGAGGCGCTGCGCCAGGCGCTGCTCAAGCAGTTGGGTGAGAAGTTTCCCGACCTGCACGTGCGGGTCGCACCGGGTAGCGCCATGGCGCTGACGGTCAGCCGTGCCAGCAAGGAGGACAGAGAGTTGGCGGAGGCCATGGTGCAGGAGGTGTGGGAGAATGCCGACAGCTGGATGCCCGAGGCGGAAAACGCCGACGTCTGAGTCGTCATCGCGGATGCCCGTGCCCGGCAAATGGCCGGCTCAATCCGGATCAAGCAAAACGCAGCCCTGGGCTGCGTTTTGCTTTTATGGATGAGCTGCTGTCAAACTTGGCCGACCCTCGACCCTCGACCCTCGACCCTCGACCCTCGACCCTCGACTTTCAACTTTCAACTTTCAACTCTCAACCCGCAGGCGTGCTCAGAGCCCGCTCCAGCGCTTGAGACTCTCCACCTGGACGCGGTGGTCGGCCTGGGCGATGTCACCATTGGCGCGCAGGGCCTTGAGGGCGATGGGCAGGGCGCTGCGCACCTCGTCGGCGGTCATGCCGGCATGCAGGGCCGGGTGATAGGCGAGCTTGAGCAGCACGTAATCGAGCCCGGTCGGGAAGCTGTCGATGCTGTGATCGTTGAAGATGGAGGGGAACACCTTGTCCGAGTCATTGGGCAGTCCCATCACCTGGGTGAGCTCCTCCACCACGCAGTCCAGAAAGCGGCCCTTGGTCCGGCTGTAGTCCACCGGGATGATGATGGTGGCGCGGGTGATCTCGTAGCGGGCATTGATCGCGAAGTTGGCCAGACAGACCCCCTCCTTGAGGGCGATTTTGACCGAGTCATCCTTGCCGATGGTGCGGCTGGCCCAGCTCGCCATCTGCTGGCGCCGGGTCATGATGAGGGTGAGGTTGGGCTTGTCGCCGACCAGCAGTATGGGTTGGCCGGTGATCCTGGCCAGGTGCTGGCTCTGCACCCTGACCACCTCGGCTTGCAGCGGCTTGTCACCGAACTCGTTGATGAGCTTGAGGCGGATCGGCCCCTGCCAGCGGGAGAAGCGCACATGCTGCTCGTGGCCGTATTCCCGCTTCATGGCGACCTCGAAGAAGCTCTGGGTCAGGTAGGCATCGCTCTGCCAGCGTTCGGCCGCCGGCAAGGCGCAGGGCAGCAGCAAGGCGAGCCACAGCCCCAGCATCCGGCCTGGCGCGAAATGACGGCCGGATCGTCGTGCACGCTGTCGCCATGGGATCATGGGGCCTCCTTGCAAGCGGTATGGGTCAGCGCTGGGCTCGCTCGATATCACGCCAGGTGAGCCAGAGCCTGAGGTCGAACTCCAGTTGATGATAGTCCGGTTCCATGTGTTGACAGAGCTGGTAGAAGGCCTTGTTGTGATCCTTCTCCCTCAGGTGGGCGAGCTCGTGCACCACTATCATCTTCAAAAAAGCGGGATGGGCCTCCTTGAACAGGGCGGCGATGCGGATCTCGTTCTTGGCCTTGAGTTTGTTGCCCTGTACCCGGCTGACATAGGTGTGCAGACCGAGGGCATCCTTGATCACGTTGATCTTGCCATCGAAGATCACCTTGGACAGTGGCGCCGAGCTCTTCAGGTAGCGGTTCTTCAGCTCCATGGTATAGGCCAGCAGCGCCTTGTCGCTCTGGACGAGGTGGGTGTCCGGGTAGCGTTTGGCCAGCATCTCGCCGAGCTTGTCCGCCGCGATCAGCTGTTGCACCTGGGCCTTGAGCGGCTCGGGATAGCCGCCCAGATAGGTCAGTTCCGCCATGATTCGTCACTTTTCACACAAAAAAGAGCGCCATTGTAGTCATCAAGCGCCGGCTTGGAAACAGACAGGCCGCCCTGGCGTCGCGCGCGCCAGCGAAAAGGGCCGCCATTGTTGCCAACGACGGCCCTCTCGGGGGTCTGTATTCACAGCCTGGCTCAGCGCCGGCGGTAGAGGCCCGGATCCACTTCCTGGTAGCGATCCGTCAGATATTGATAGAAGGCGAGGCTGGAGGGGGAGCTCGGCTGCTTCAGCTCGGCGGCCACCCGCTCCGGCTTGGCGATGATGAACTTGGGATCCTGGCGCTTGATGTCGGCCAGCACCCGCTCGCGCACGTCATAGGGCGGGTTGACGTTGGCGAAGAACAGATAGGCGGAGGCGGGCTGGCGATCGGTCCACAGATAGTATTGCGGCTGGATGCCATCGACCCAGATCTTGTCGGTCGGCACGGTTTCGGCCTTGATCCGATCGACCCGCACCTGGGCCGGCGGGTTGAACGGCTGGCCCTTCAGGGTGCCCTCCCAGGCGTTGTTGACCAGCAGGGCCAGCATGGCCAGCGAGGCCAGCCAGGGGGTGGCGCTGCGCACGTCCCAGGCGCGCCACAGGGGCACCAGGATCAGCACCGGCAGGGCCCACAACAGGCTGTTGCCGAGCACCTCCCGCACCCGCTCCAGCGACCACTCCTTGGTACTCCAGCCATAACCGAGCTGCTGGGCCAGCAGCCAGCTGGCGGTCAGCACCACCAGCGAGATGCAGAGCAGGCCCAGCGCATCGGCCTGCTGCTCGCTGCGATCCAGCAGGCAGGCGAGCGGCAGCAGGGCCAGCGGCAGGTAGAGCACGTCGTAGTGATCGAACACATGGCCGGAGACCGAGTTGGCGACCAGGGTAAACAGCACCCCGAACAGGGTGGCGAACAGGGCGGGCAGGTACCACTCCTGGCGGCGCCCCTGCATCAGCACCATGAAGGCAGGCAGCAGCATGATGAGGCCGGTGCGCAGCAGGCCGACGGCCCCCACTTCCGGCGAGAAGCCGTTGCCGTAGCTCCCCTCGAAGAAGATGCCGAAGGCGTAATACTGGAATTCGGCCAGCAGCCCGTGGTGCTGGAAGTAGGCGAACAGCGGGCCGCCGATCAGCGCCAGCCCCAGCAGGCTGCTGCAGAGCAGGCCGAAGGCGCAGCGCCACTGCTCACGCAGACACCAGTGGCAGAACAGCACCAGATACCAGGCGCCCCAGAAGGCGCCGTTGTTGGTGCGCATCCAGGCCACAATGGCGAAGGTGATGGCCGCCACCAGCGCCGGTCCCCAGCGAAACTGCTTGTCCAGCAGCATGGTGATGAAGGCCCACTGGGCGATGAGGGCCAGGTAGAAGGTCCAGTCCTCGGTCATGTTGCCGTAGTAGTAACGGGTGCCGTAGAGCGCCAGCACCGCCAGCATGCTGCCGAGCCGGGCCTGCAGGGAGAGGCCGAGCTGGGAGAAAGCCTGCCAGCTGGCCAGCAGACCCAGCCAGCAGAGCACCCACTCCAGCAGCCAGATCCCGAAGAAGCCACCCAGGTGATAGCCGAGCGCATCGAGGGCGAAGATCATGGGGCCCTTGATGTCGATCATGTCCCGATAGAGCACGCCCCCCTCGCTCCACATCTTGCCCATCACCGCGAACAGGGAGGCGTCAAAGCCGGGGGCCATGCCGTGAAACAGCGGGTTGCGCAGGCAGAACAGCAGCGCCATCAGGGCGGTGAGCAGGACAACCAGCGGCTTGAGCCCGGGGTTGTAGCGCTGAGGGGTAAAACGGATGGCGTGATTCATGGGTGACCAGTTCCTGCAGGGAAGACGAGAAAGCGGGCCTATCTTGCCGAGGCCGGCAGCCTGATGCAATGGGGCGAGGGAATGTGCTTGAAATAATTTATAAAAGTATCGTTTTCAGTGCCGGCATTGTGCAAGACGAACAGCGGGACCCGGTGTTGCCGAGGCCGGCAGCCTGATGCAATGGGGCGAGGGAATGTGCTTGAAATAATTTATAAAAGTATCGTTTTCAGTGCCCGCATTGTGCAAGACGAACAGCGGGACCCGGTGTTGCCGAGGCCGGCAGTCCGATGCAATGGGGCGAGGGAATGTGCTTGAAATAATTTGCAAAAGTGCCGCTTTCACGAAGCAAAGCGGCACTTTTGCTGGGGGTTGGCCGGATGAGGGCCTCACTCCATGACGCGACCGCCATGATATTCCACCAGGGCGGGCAGGGGGACGAGCTCGGGCAGATGGCGGGCCCAGCGGATGAAGGCATCGGCCAGGGTGATGCCAAGCTCCTGATTGTGCTGGGTCAGGGTGCGGGCCAGCGCGGTGTAGCCCTCCTTGCCGGAGGCGGTGTAGGCGCTGGAGACCCCCCGATAGACGGCGTCGACCTCGACCGCTTGCCACTGGCCCGGGCTCGACTCCCACTCCAGCCGGGTGATCCGGCGCCCCTTGGGGCGGTCGGCCCGGTAGCTGAAACGCACCCCGGCGGTATAGGGGAAGCTGCCGCTGCCATTGCCGATCACGCCGTTGTTGGTGGCGTTGTCGATGGCTCCCTCCAGCGCCTCGGCCAGTTCATGACCGTGGACCCGGTAGAGGGTGAGCGGGATGGCGAACGGCAGCAGGCGGCCGGCGATGTCCGCCTCGCTCAGGGGGCCGGGTTCGAGGGAGCAGCGCACCCCGCCGGCGTTGTGCAGCGCGAAATCCACCTGACCCACCTGCTCGCGGGCGGCGGCCAGCATGGCATGGGCGACCAGAGGCGCCACCTGGCTGCCGACGGGCAGCTGGGTGTCGGGCAGGCGCTGATGGTGCAGCGGCCCGGCGAGGCGGGTGACGATGCGCCTGGTCATGGTCTCGAGCTCGGGCCGGTAGCGCTTGGCCAGGCGTTGCTCGAGCTCGGGGGCGGGCTCGCAGAAGTGCAGCCCGGCCGGGGGCGGGGCGGCGAAGGGCCAGGGCTGCCAGGGCAGCCACTCCAGTTGGCCCTTGCTGCGCCGCACGCGTCCCCTGTCGTCGAACTCCAGCTCGCAGACCCCGAGACAGAGCGCGCTGTGGGCGGCATGCAGGATGGCGACCCCCTCGACCATCAGCGGGTAGTCTCCCTCGCTTGCGAGCCCGAGCGGAGCCAAGTCCCCCAGCTGGCTGTGGGTGTGGCCGCCGACGATCAGGCTGAGCTGGGGGAAACGAGCCGCCAGTCGCTTGTCCTGCTCGAGCCCGAGGTGGCTCAGCAGGATGATGTGCTGGATCCCCTGCGCCGCTATCTCGCTCAGGGCGGCGGTGAGGGTCTGCTCTATGCCGTGGAACCGGGTGTGGGGATCCGGGCTCGCGATGGCGGCCATCTGCGGCAGCGTGATGCCGAGCAGGGCGAAGGGCACCCCATCGATGACCCTCTTGTGCCAGGGGCGGCTGGCATCGAACAGCATGGGCAGGTCCCGCAGCCGCAGCGGGGCATCGGCCGGCTCCTGGCTGCTGTCGAGGTTGGCGGCCAGCACCGGGAAGTCGAGTTGGCGCAGAAACTCCACCAGCGGGCCGTTGCCGAGATCGAACTCGTGATTGCCGATCACCATGGCATCCGGTCGCAGCAGGCGCAGCAGGTCGGCGTTGGCTCGCCCCTTGAAGCGGTTGAAATAGAGCGAGCCCTGGAAGGTGTCGCCGCCGTGCAGCAACAGGCAGGTCTGGCCGGCGGCGGCAGCCTGCTGGCGCAGGGCGTCGAGTCGGGTCAGGATGCGGGCATAACCGCCACACTGGGTGCGCCACTCGGTGTCGCCTGCGGGCAGGAAGCGCATGGGGGCGCCATCGAAATGGGAGTGGCAGTCACTGAAGTGGGCAAGTTGAACCGTAATACTCATCTCGGTCCTCCTTAGAGAAAAAGAGCACCGAGTCTACTGCAGGGAAGGGGGGGAAGCCAGCCCGGCGGACGCCGGGCTGGGAAAGTGTCAGGCGGTACTTAGGCAGGCACTAGGATCTGAGTGGCGAGGATCACCACCAGCAGGCCGACCGCGACCGGCACCGAGGTGCGCTTGACCACCTCGAACGGCGACAGGTTGCCCATGCCCGCACAGGCGACCACCACGCCGGAAACCGGGGAGATGGTGCGACCCAGGTTGGAGGCCTGCAGCATGGGGATGACCAGGTAGGCGGGGTTGACGCCGAGGCTGGTGGCCAGGTGCGGGATCAGCTCCACGAAGGCGTAGAAGGGGGCATTGCCCGAGCCCGTGGTGAAGGCGGCCAGGGTGGTGATGACCACCAGCACCAGCATGATGACGATGCCACCGGTGCCGAAGCTCTGGGCCAGATCCAGCAGGTGGGCGATGAAGCCGAGCCCCATCAGCCCCTGGGCGAAGACGCCGGCACCGACCAGCAGCATGACCACGCCGGCGAAGGCGTCCGCCATGCTGCGCCAGCACACCTGCAGGCCGTCGAGCAGCTCCTTGCCGTTGCGCTTGCGCACCAGCTCCAGCAGGGCGGCCAGCACCAGACAGATGACGATGATGGTCACTATGTCGAGCTTGGGGCCTACCTTGCCGTCAAACAGCAGCACGCCGATGATGGGGGTGAACGGCAGTATGGCGTAGAAGCTGGGGGCATCGGTGATGAGATCGCTCGGGGCGACCGCCTCGTTGTGCTCACCCGACCTCTGATCCAGATAGCGCTGCCAGAAGAAGTGAGCCACCGCCATGGCGGCGATGGCCACCAGCGAGATGGGCAGGGTCAGCTTGAAGGCGAAGTCGAGCAGCTCCATGTTGGCGGCCTGGGCGGCCATCACCACGTCCCCGGAGGTGGGGGCCAGGATGATGGCGGCCGGGGAGGCGCACACCGCCGCCGCGGCGCCACGGGAGATCCCCATGTTGACCATCAGCGGGAACAGGGTGGCCATCAACAGCACGCCGAGACCGGTGGCGGAGCTCACCGCCAGCGACATGGCACAGGCCACCAGGTAGGCGGCCACCAGCAGTATGTAGGGGGACTTGATGATCCCGAGCGGCTTGCTGGCGAGTTTCACCAGAATGGTGTTGGCGCCGATATGGCTCATGTAGCCGGCGAAGCCGCACAGCACCATGATCAGCATGCCCAGGCCACCGCCTCTGTCTACCAGCAGGTAGCGCACATACTCGAACACGTCGGTGGCCACGTGACCGGTCGAGGCGACGCTGGCGGGCAGCACGGCCTTGCCCATCAGGGCGGTAATGGCCAGCAGCAGCAGGCCGCCGCTGAGCAGCACCCCGGTCGCCGAGTAGCCTTTGAAGATGTAGCGTCCCACGGCCAGAGTGACCAGGGTGCCAATAAGCAGTTCCATCATAGACAAGTTCCTGAGTACGACATGAAGGTGGGACATTTCCGGCGTTAACTTGGCGGTTAATCTGGCCTGTGGCGCAATGTACCGGTAAAAACGCGGCGATTATTATCCAATAAGAGGTAATCGACCATGATGTCGGTCATCACTTGTGATCCCGCCTGCAAATCTCGGAGCCCGGCCGGGGGGCGAGATCTTGCCCGGTTGCCGCCGCGGATGACGACAGCAGGTGACAGTCGTCGGGATCGCGGTTAATCTCCCATCCTGAATATTAATTCATTGATTCTTAATCGAAATAACGCTGGGACTCACAAGGGGCAAGGCCGCGAGCAGATGGGACTTTTCAGCAGAATAGGTATGGTGGCGGCCCTGATGTATGCCGCCTCGAGCGGGGCAGAACCCTCCCATTATGCCGGCATCCGGGTCGCCCCTGACATCAAGGTCGATTTCCAGTTTTATCGGGTGTCGGGGGCCGATGTCGCGACCGTGATGCGCCAGATAGCTAGGCAGGCACCGGCCCAGGCCGGCGGCCACATCGGCAAGGCCAGCTATCAGCTCTCCTGGCAGTTGCAGGCCCGGCCGACGGCGTCGCGCTGCGAGCTGGAGCAGGCCAGGGTGACGGCCCGCATCGGGGTTCGGGTGCCGAACTGGATGGACAAGGCCAAGGCGTCCGCCGGCGAGCAGCAGAAATGGGATAGGCTGGTGGCGGCCATGTTTGACTACGAGAGTCGTCACAAGGACATACTGCTGGAGAGCGTCAGCCAGCTCGGCATCCGGCTGGCGCAGCTGCCGGTGGCGCGGGATTGCGCCGCCTTGCAGTCCGAGGGCTGGCAGCAGGGGCAGGCGGTGCTCGCCAGCACCCGCGAGCGCTTCGCCGCACTGGCGCAGCAGACCGAGCAGGGCCGCAAGCTGGGGGTGATCTGGCCGCAGGGAAGCTGAACCTGCCTATCGCGCGCTAGCGCCAAGCCGCCGCGCTAAAAAAACGGGCTACCCGCAAGGGAGCTCGTTTTTTATTGGCCGAGGTGGTGATGAGGGAACGGCTCGCCTCAGTGCAGGGGTTTGCCCTTGAGCAGCTTGCGCACCCAGTAGCGGGCGGGATGCAGCGCCTCCAGCAGCTCGGCCGCCAGCGGCAGCGGCTCACCGCAGATCTCGCTGGCGACCAGCTCGCCGCAGAGCGGGGCCGAGCAGAGGCCCCGTGAGCCGAGGGCCCCCACCACGAACAGGCCGGGATGGAGCGGCAGGGGCGCCGCGTGCTGCCGATCGGACTGCAGCCCGGCATAGTGCGCCGCGAGGCTCGCCAGTCGGACGACGGATCCTGCCACCGGCAGGTGATCCCGGCTGGCGCAGCGCACCCCGACCCGGGCTTCGGCCGCGCTCACATCCACCTCCGCAGGCCAGGTCTGCTCCGGCAGGCAGGCTTGCAGCCGAGCCTGATTCTGCCCCTGCTCCTCGGCGCTGTAGTCGGTCGTGCTCTGGTTGCGGCCATAGCTGGCGCCGATGCAGTGCACTGCATCATGGGCTGGGGTGAGATAGCCGTCGTAGCAGAGCACCGTCTTGAGCCGGCTCAGGGTGGTGGTGGTCGGTACGTGGCTCACCTGGCCGCGCACCGGGTAGAGCGGCAGCTCGGCAAAGGGCAGCAAGGCCGGCAGCCGGTGACCGGCGGCGACCACCAGATTGGGGGCCTGCCAGTGGCGGCCATCCTGCGTCTCGACCCGCCAACCATCGGCCTGCTCGTCGACAGCGGTGATGGGGATACCGTATTCCACTCGCAGCAGGCCGCTCGCCTGCGCCTCTTTGATGGCGGCGCGGGTCAGATCCGCCGGGCAGAGCCAGCCTCCCAGCGGGTAGCCGACGCCGCCATGGCCGCAGGGCAAGCCGCATTCGGACTCGACCTCGCTGGGGGTCAGCGGGCGCATCAGCGCGGGCGGGAAGGGGCCCTGACCCATCTTGCCGAGCTTGGCGACGGACTTGTCGTCATAGCCGAGCTGCACCACGCCGCACAGGTCAAAGGCGATGGGATGACGCTCGGCGAGTGCCAGCAGGCGGTTGCGGGCATAGCCGAACGCCAGGGAATAGAAGCGGGAGAGGGCATCGTGCTCGCCATTGAGCAGGGGATAGAGCGCCCCCTGCCGATTGCCGGAGGCACCGGTGGCGGGCTCGCCATCTTCACACAACAAGGTGACGTGCCGGCCCCGCTCCACCAGGGAGAGGGCGGTCATGGCCGAGGCGATGCCGCCGCCGATGATCAGCACCCCGCCGTCCCGCCCTGCCGGACGGGCATACCAGGGCGCTATGGTCTGCTGCGGTTGCTTGTCGGCCCTGTCCCCCACCAGCATCTCCCGCTTGCTGCCGTGGCCCTTGACCTTCTTCATGGCGAAGCCCGCGACGATGAGGCCGCGGCGCACGAAGCCGGCGCAGGTGAAGGTGGCGATGCAGGCCCCGGGGCGGGCGAGGCGGGCGAGGCCGTCAAACAACTCTTGCGTCCACATCTCGGGATTCTTGGCCGGGGAGAAGCCATCCAGATACCAGGCATCCACCAGCCCCTGTGGACCGTGGGGCACCTGGGGCAGCATGTCTTTGATGTCGCCAAACCAGAGATCGAGCCGAACTCGCCCCTCGGCGAACAGCAGGCGGTGGCAGCCGGATACCGGCAGCGGCCACTGCGCGATGAGCGCCTGACTCAAATGAGCGAGCTCGGGCCAGGCCGCCAGTGCCTTGCCAAGGTCGGCCTGGGTGAGAGGGTACTTTTCGAAGCTGATAAAGTGCAGGCGAGCACAGCGATCGGGGTCGCTTCCCTGTTCCAGAAAGGCAGCCATTGTCGCCAGAAAGTTAAGGCCTGTGCCGAAACCTGTTTCGCCAATCACGAAATTGTCACTATCGTGGTGTGAAAATCGCGCCGGTAACCGGTTTTGCTGTAAAAAGACGTAGCGGGTTTCACTTAGACCGTTATCATTGGAAAAGTACACATCCCCGAACTCACTGGAGACTGGAGTTCCCGCTTCATTCCAGTCCAATCGGGCATGATGTAAGGATGTTTGACTCACGTTTTCCTCTGCTCGCGTCACAAATTCGCGGGCATTCTACGTGAAAGCAGACCAGTTTGGCAGCCGAAAGCGGGTAGACTCGGTGCCAGTTTTTCCAGACGAGATGAATTAATGAGAAGAGCAGTGATCACCGGTATCGGCGTCATCTCCAGTATCGGCAACAACAAGGAAGAAGTGCTGGCCTCCCTGAAAGCAGGTAAATCCGGCATCACCTATTCCGAGCAGTTTGAACAATACAACCTGCGCAGCCGTGTCTGGGGTAACATCAAACTCGATCCGTCTGAGCTGATCGACCGTAAAGTCATGCGTTTCATGGGCGACGCCGCCGCGTATGCCTATCTCTCCATGCAGCAGGCGATCGAAGATGCCGGGCTGCCGGAGGATCAGGTCTCCAACGAGCGCACTGGCATCGTGGTCGGCTCTGGCGGTGCGTCCGGCAAGAACACGTCGGAGTCTGCGGATATTGCCCGTGAGAAAGGCGTCAAGCGCGTGGGTCCCTACATGGTGCCGCGTACCATGTCTTCCACCACCTCCGCCTGCCTGGCCACCCCGTTCAAGATCAAGGGTGTCAACTACACCATCAGCTCCGCCTGTGCCACCTCTGCTCACTGCATCGGTCACGCGCTGGAGCTGATCCAGCTCGGCAAGCAGGACATCGTCTTCGCCGGCGGCGGCGAGGAGCTTGACTGGTCCTCGACCATCCAGTTCGACGCCATGGGTGCCCTCTCTACCAAGTACAACGACAACCCGGAAAAGGCCTCCCGTACCTATGACGCGGACCGCGACGGTTTCGTCATCTCCGGTGGCGGTGGCATCCTGGTGGTCGAGGAGCTGGAACATGCCCTGGCCCGTGGCGCCCATATCTACGCCGAGATCACCGGTTACGGTGCGACCTCCGACGGCTACGACATGGTGGCTCCGAGCGGTGAAGGCGCGGTGCGTTGCATGAAGATGGCGATGCAGGGCGTCGGCACTGTGGACTACATCAACACCCACGGTACCTCCACTCCGGTCGGCGATACCAAGGAGCTGGAGGCCATCCAGACTCTGTTTGGCAGCAATTCGCCCAAGCTCTCCGCCACCAAGGCCATGACGGGCCATGCCCTCGGCGCCGCCGGTGTGCACGAGGCCGTCTACTCCCTGCTGATGATGCAGCACGGCTTCATCGCCCCCAGCATCAACATCGAGACCCTGGACGAGAAGGCCATCGGCCTGCCCATCGTACGCGAGTGCGAGGCCGCCGAGCTCAATACCGTCATGTCCAACAGCTTCGGCTTCGGCGGTACCAACGCTTCCCTGGTGTTCAGCCGATTCAAGGCTTGATGACCCGGAAAGTAGATTGAAAAAGGCGCCGCGAGGCGCCTTTTTTTATGGGGAAATCGATGACTCTCAGGCCGGCTCGGTCAGCGGCAGCCGCATGTAGACGGCCCCTTCCCCATACTCGGCCAGCGACTTTCGGGTGGCGGCCGGCAGGAAGCCCTGCTTGCGCCAGAAGGCCGGTGCGTCCTGCACCGCCACCAGCCCCGCATGCTCATACCCTTGATCGCAGGCAAACTCGAGAGCGGTCTCGAGCAGGCGCTGGCCTATGCCCCGGCCCCGTGCCCTGGGCGAGACCGCCAGATCGTGCAGATAGAACTCCTCATCCCCCGCCAGGCTCGACAGGGATACGGAGAGAGGTGGGGGTTGGTGGGCGCGCCAGGGATGGCAGAGCAGGTAGCCCAGCACCTCACCGCCATGTTCGGCGACCCAGCAACAGGCCGGGGCCAGCTCGGCCTTGTTGCTCATCATCTCGAGGGGCTCGGGCTCCAGTTGGTGATAGCAGTCGCTCTGAATGCGCATGATGGCGGGCCAGTCGTCGGCCAGGGTCGTGCGGATCTTGATCATGGTGCTGTGACGTTCGTTCTGCCGGTGGGTGACGGGAAAATTGCGTCAGCCAGCATAGCAGAGCGCGGCGACGAACTGAACAACCATATCCAAACGATGCCTTTTTAAGGCAGGCGCGTTAGCGGACCGGTTGCTTGCTCACCACCCTGATCAGCTGATAGCGCACTGAGGAGGCATCGGCGGGGACATCGGTCAGCTGCTCGGTGCGTACTTCCAGCTGATAGCGGAAGCCCGGCTCGAAGGTGAAGCCCTCGATCTGCTGGTAGAACAAGCTCCAGCTTGCACCCGGCTGGCTGCGCACCTGCATGCACTTCATGGGGGCGACACCGACGCAGTCGGCCAGCTGATCCTGGATGTAGAGGGTCTCGGTGGTCGGGGTGCTCTGGCAGGCGCCGAGCAACAGGGCAGTCGCGATCAGCAGAGGGGCTTTCATGATGGTGTGTCCTTGACGTAAAAGGGCGCGATTAGACCCTCAAATAAAAAGGCGGTCAATGACCGCCTTTGTAACAAACCATGTCAGATGCCGGGATCAGCGCTGATCGAGCGGGGTGAATTCCCGTTGGGCCAGGCCGGTATAGAGCTGACGTGGACGACCGATCTTCTGATCCGGGTCCGAGTGCATCTCGTTCCAGTGGGCGATCCAGCCGATGGTGCGAGAAATGGCGAAGATCACGGTGAACATGGACATGGGGATGCCGATGGCCTTCATGATGATGCCGGAGTAGAAGTCCACGTTCGGGTAGAGTTTCTTCTCGATGAAGTAGGGATCGGACAGCGCGATGCGCTCCAGCTCCATGGCCACATCCAGCAGCGGATCCTTGATCTGCAGCTCTTGCAGCACCTCGTGGCAGGTCTGACGCATGACCTGGGCACGGGGATCGTGGTTCTTGTAGACCCGGTGGCCGAAGCCCATCAGACGGAAGGGATCGTTCTTGTCCTTGGCCTTGGCGATGAACTCGGGGATGCGTTCCACCGATCCGATCTCCTCGAGCATCTTGAGGCAGGCTTCGTTGGCGCCGCCGTGAGCCGGTCCCCACAGGGAGGCGATCCCCGCGGCGATACAGGCAAACGGGTTGGCGCCGGAGGAGCCGGCCAGACGCACGGTGGAGGTGGAGGCGTTCTGCTCGTGATCCGCGTGCAGGGTGAAGATGCGATCCATGGCCCGTTCGACGATGGGGTTGACCTTGTACTCTTCGGTCGGCACACCAAACATCATGTGCAGGAAGTTGCCAGCATAGGAGAGGGCGTTACGCGGCTGCATGAACGGCTGACCGATGGAGTACTTGTAGCACATGGCGGCCAGGGTCGGCATCTTGGAGAGCAGACGGAAGGCGCAGATCTCGCGATGCTCTTCGTTGTTGATATCGAGCGCATCGTGATAGAAGGCGGACAGGGCGCTGACCACACCGCACATGATCGCCATGGGGTGGGAATCACGACGGAAGCCGCGGAAGAAGAAGGCGATCTGCTCGTGCACCATGGTATGGCGGGTGACCAGGCGTTCAAATTCCGCGTATTGCGTCTTGGTGGGCGCCTCGCCGTACAGCAGGATGTAGCACACTTCGAGGTAGCTGGCCTGGGTGGCCAACTGGGCGATGGGATAACCACGGTGCAGCAAGACACCCTGATCTCCGTCGATATAGGTAATGGATGATTTACAAGCACCGGTGGCCATAAAGCCGGGATCGAAGGTGAAGTACCCTTGAGCACCCAGTTTTCTGACATCGATTACATCGGGTCCGACAGTTCCAGACAGGATCGGTAGTTCTACCGGCTCTTTTCCGGGCAGATGTAGGGTGGCTATCTTATCAGCCATAGCACGTCTCCTTTGCTCTTTTATAATTTGGTTCCAGTCCTACTTTATTACGACTTTCATAACGCTGGCAAAGGTTCTTACCCATACCGCGGCGGCTGGAGCGCCTTATTTGAACCAGAGATCCACCTTCTTGTCAATTTTACTGAATGATCATTAATGACTTGTTAAAGCCATTGTGAGATCTGGTTTACGGTTTTGGGTTTTCTATGTAGCCAATTGATTGTCATTGGTTAAGGCCGCCGATATACTGCGCCTCGTGGGTGATGGTCGTCGGTGTTTGAAACGCTTTCGCAAAGCCAGATGTGATATCTAAAATGTTGTTTTTGGCTTTTCCGAGTTGTTTTGGTAACAAAAACCTAACAAATGCCACTCCTAGCCCTCAAAGCGTGTGAAAACAATAACTAACGTGCTCAATGGAGCTGAGTGGGCAAAGCCGTGAAAAATAAACAGAGACCTGTAAACCTCGACCTGCAAACGATCAGCTTTCCTGTCACCGCCATCGCTTCCATCTTGCACCGTGTCTCAGGGGTCATCACCTTTGTGGCGCTCGCAATCTTGCTGTGGATGCTTGGTACTTCACTCTCCTCTCCCGAAGGATTTGAGTCGGTCGTTGCCATCATGGACAACTTCCTGGTCAAGTTCGTGTTGTGGGGGATCCTGACCGCGCTGGCTTACCACATTGTGGGTGGTCTGCGTCACCTGGTCATGGACATGGGGCATTGGGAAGAGCTGGAATCCGGTAATCAGAGTGCCCGCGTGGGCTTCGTGATCACCGCGGTTCTGGCGGTATTGGCGGGGGTGCTGGTATGGTAACCAATTCTGCAACTTTCGGGCGCAGCGGCGTTCATGATTACATCCTGATCCGCGCCACCGCTCTCATCATGACGTGCTACGTCCTCTACCTGGTTGGCTTTGTCGCCATCAACGACATCAGCTACGAGGTGTGGACCGGCTTCTTCGCTAAAACCTTCACCAAGGTCTTCACCCTGCTGACGCTGCTGTGCGTCCTGATCCACGCCTGGATCGGTCTGTGGCAGGTGCTGACCGACTATATCAAACCGGTAGGACTGCGCGGTGCGCTGCAATTCGCACTGGTTGTGGTGCTGTTTGTCTATCTGATGACTGGTTTCGTCGTGCTGTGGGGGGTGTAAGGTGACTATTCCAACTCGTGAATTTGATGCGGTGGTGATCGGTGCCGGCGGTGCCGGTATGCGCGCCGCCCTGCAGATTGCCCAGTCCGGCAAGAGCTGCGCCCTGTTATCCAAGGTTTTCCCGACTCGTTCCCACACCGTTTCCGCCCAGGGCGGGATCACGGTTGCGCTGGGCAATGCCCATGACGACAACTGGCAGTGGCACATGTATGACACCGTCAAGGGCTCCGATTACATCGGTGACCAGGAAGCGATCGAATACATGTGCAAGACGGGCCCGGAAGCCGTCTATGAACTGGAGAACATGGGCTTGCCCTTCTCCCGTTTTGACAACGGCTCTGTGTATCAACGCCCGTTCGGCGGCCAGTCCAAGAACTTCGGTGGCGAGCAGGCGGCCCGGACCGCGGCTGCGGCCGACCGGACCGGTCACGCCCTGCTGCATACCCTGTATCAGCAGAACGTCAAGAACAAGACCACTGTCTTCTCCGAGTGGTATGCGCTGGATCTGGTGAAGAACCAGGACGGTCACATCGTCGGTTGCACCGCCATCGACATGGAGAGCGGCGAGGTCGTCTACTTCAAGGCCAAGGCCACAGTGCTCGCCACTGGCGGCGCCGGTCGCATCTACCAGTCCACCACCAACGCCCACATCAACACCGGTGACGGCGTCGGCATGGCACTGCGGGCCGGGGTCGGCGTGCAGGACATGGAGTTCTGGCAGTTCCACCCGACCGGCATCGCCGGGGCAGGGGTGCTGGTCACCGAAGGCTGCCGTGGTGAAGGCGGCTATCTGCTGAATAAAGACGGCGAGCGCTTCATGGAGCGTTATGCCCCCAATGCCAAGGACCTGGCCGGTCGCGACGTGGTGGCTCGCTCCATCATGATCGAGATCCGCGAAGGCCGTGGCTGTGACGGCCCCTGGGGTCCGCACATCAAGCTCAAGCTGGATCACCTCGGTAAAGAGGTTCTGGAATCCCGTCTGCCGGGGATCTGCGAGCTGTCGCGCACCTTCGCCCACGTGGATCCGGTCAAGGAACCCATCCCCATCATCCCGACCTGCCACTACATGATGGGCGGCGTGCCGACCAGCGTGAACGGTCAGTGCCTGAGCCAAGATAAAGATGGCAACGACGTGCCTGTGGTCGGTCTGTTCGCGGTGGGTGAAATCGCCTGCGTGTCGGTACACGGCGCCAACCGCCTGGGTGGCAATTCCCTGCTGGATCTCATCGTGTTTGGCCGCGCCGCCGGCATGCACCTGGTGGAGAGCCTGGGTCAGATGGAGCACGGTCGCGAGGCCTCCGAGGCCGATCTGGACGCCGCCCTTGCCCGTTTCAACCGTTGGGAAGCCAACCGTGACGGGGAAGACCCGGCCCAGATCCGCAAGGATCTGCAACGCTGCATGCAGAACAACTTCTCGGTATTCCGGGAAGGGGATGCCATGGCAGAAGGGCTGGCCGAGCTGAAACTCATCCGCGAGCGGCTGAAGAATGCCCGTCTGGACGACACCTCCAAGGAGTTCAACACCCAGCGCATCGAGTGCCTGGAGCTGGACAACCTGATGGAGACGGCGTTTGCCACCGCGGTGGCGGCCAACTTCCGTACCGAGAGTCGTGGTGCCCACAGCCGCTTCGACTTCCCGGATCGCGACGACGAGGGCTGGCTGTGCCACAGCCTCTATCATCCGGACACCGAGTCCATGACTCGTCGCGCTGTCAATATGTCTCCGAAAACGCGCGAGGCATTCCCACCCAAGGTGCGGACCTATTGATGATGGAGCCAGGTGCGATGCAGGTAACCTCATCGATCTATCGCTACATTCGCCGGTCTGCGAAGAGGTGGGAGGCACTCCCATCTCGCTTATCCAAGGTGCGGACTAACTGATTGCGGAGCCAAGTACAATGAACGTCACATTCTCAGTCTACAGATACAATCCGGATGTTGATAACGTCCCCCACATGAAGGATTATCGTCTTGATATTCCTGAAGGTTCCGACATGATGGTGCTCGACGCACTGATCCAGCTCAAGGAGCTGGATCCCACGCTCTCCTTCCGCCGCTCCTGCCGCGAAGGGGTCTGTGGATCCGACGGTCTCAACATGAATGGCAAGAACGGTCTTGCCTGTATCACTCCGCTCTCCGATCTGCTGAAGAAGGGCAACAAGGTCGTCCTCCGTCCCTTGCCCGGCCTGCCGGTGATCCGTGACCTGGTGATCGACATGACCCAGTTCTACACCCAGTGGGAGAAGGTCAAACCCTTCCTCATCAACGAGGACAAGTTGCCGCCCGTGCGTGAGCACCTGCAATCCCCCGAAGAGCGCGCCAAGCTGGACGGTCTGTACGAGTGTATTCTCTGTGCCTGCTGCTCCACCTCTTGCCCCTCCTTCTGGTGGAACCCGGACAAGTTCATCGGCCCCGCCGGTCTGCTCGCCGCCTATCGCTGGCTGGCCGACAGCCGCGACACCGCGGCCAGTGAGCGATTGGGTAACCTGGACGACGCCTTTAGCGTGTTCCGCTGCCACGGCATCATGAACTGCGTGAGCGTCTGCCCCAAGGGCTTGAACCCGACCAAGGCCATCGGTCAGATCAAGTCGATGTTACTCAACCGGGCTGTTTAGTATCAGGGCCAGGGCGTCACGCGCCGGGCCCGACCTCTGGATAGCCATCCAACCCCCTGGTGGGATGGCTATTTAAACCCTACAAGCTGCGCTGCAGTGAACAAGATGTACAAGGGATAGAAATGCATAACGGCGTGATGAAGGCCTGGTTGGAGTCATCTCACCTGGCTGGTGCGAATGCAAGCTACATTGAGGATTTGTACGAATCCTTCCTTGAAAACCCCGAATCCGTGGCCGATGAGTGGCGCAGCCTGTTCGAACAGCTGCCCCAGGTCAATGGTCACGCGGTGGAACAACCTCACTCCCAGGTTCGCGACTATTTCCGCCGCCTGGCCAAGGACCCCTCCCGTTACAGCGCGCCTGTCACCGATCCGCAAGTGGATGCCAAACAGGTTCGCGTACTGCAAATGATCAACGCCTTCCGTTTCCGTGGTCATCAAAATGCCAATCTGGATCCGCTCGGCCTCTGGGCACGTGAAACCGTTGCCGAGCTCGACCCGGCATTCCACAACCTGCAGGGCGCAGACATGGAGACCACCTTCAACGTGGGCTCCTATGCCATCGGTCGCGAGACCATGGTGCTCTCCGATCTCTACGCCTCGCTCAAGAAGACCTATTGCGGCAGCATAGGTGCCGACTACATGCACCTCACCTCCACCGAGGAGAAGCGCTGGCTGCAGGACAGACTCGAATCCATCGAAGCCAAGGGCAGCTACAGCGCCGAGGAGAAGACCCGCTTCCTCGAGAGCCTGACCGCCGCCGAAGGGCTGGAAAAATACCTGGGCGCCAAGTTCCCGGGGGCCAAGCGTTTCTCCCTGGAAGGGGGCGATGCCATGGTACCCATGCTCAAAGAGCTGATCCGTCGCGCCGGTGAGCAGGGCTGCAAGGAAGCCGTCATCGGCATGGCCCACCGCGGCCGCCTGAACGTGCTGATCAACGTGCTCGGCAAACGGGCACAGGAGCTGTTCGACGAATTCGCCGGCAAGCATGGTGAGTCCTGGGGCACCGGGGATGTGAAGTACCACATGGGCTTCTCCTCCGACTTCGCGACCCCGGGCGGCAGCGTCCACCTGGCGCTGGCGTTCAACCCGTCCCACCTCGAGATAGTCAACCCCGTGGTCATCGGCTCGGTGCGTGCGCGCATGGACAGACGTGGCGACAAGGATGGCTCCAGCGTGCTGCCCATCACCATTCACGGTGACTCGGCCATCGCCGGTCAGGGGGTGGTGGCGGAAACCTTCAATATGTCCCAGACCCGTGCCTACGGCGTCGGCGGCACTGTGCGCATCGTCATCAACAACCAGGTGGGCTTCACCACCTCCAACATGCGTGACGTGCGCTCCACCGAATATTGCACCGACATCGCCAAGGCGGTGCAGGCCCCCGTGCTGCACGTCAACGGCGACGACCCGGAAGCCGTGGTGCTGGTGACCCAGATCGCCCTGGATTACCGCAACACCTTCAAGCGCGACGTGGTGATCGAGCTGGTCTGCTACCGTCGGCACGGTCACAACGAGGCCGACGAGCCGAGCGCGACCCAGCCTTTGATGTACCAGAAGATCAAACAGCATCCGACCCCGCGCAAGATCTACGCCGATCAGCTGATCGCCGAAGGCTGCGTCAGCCCGGAGCTGGTCACCGCTCAGGTCAATGACTATCGCGACGCCCTGGACAAGGGGGAGCGGGTGGTCAAGGAGTGGCGTCCAATGGAGCTGCACTCCGTCGACTGGACCCCGTACCTCGGCCACGACTGGGCCATGAACTACGACAGCACGGTGGCGATGGATCACCTGAAGTCCCTGGGCGAGCGCATCAGCCAGTACCCGGCCTCCCATACCTTGCAGCGTCAGGTCGAGAAGATTTACGAAGACCGCCGCACCATGGCCGCCGGCGACAAGCTGGTGGATTGGGGCTTCGCCGAGACCCTGGCCTACGCCACCCTGGTGGACAAGGGCTCCCGCATCCGCATCACCGGGCAGGATTCCGGCCGTGGCACCTTCTTCCACCGCCACGCCGTGCTGCACAACCAGAACGATGCCAGCACCTATACCCCGCTGTGCAACATTCACGAGAGCCAAGGCCCGTTCGAAGTCTATGACTCGGTGCTGTCCGAAGAGGCGGTGCTGGCGTTCGAATACGGTTATGCCAGCGCCGAGCCGGCCGGCCTGACCATCTGGGAAGCGCAGTTTGGCGACTTCGCCAACGGCGCCCAGGTGGTGATCGACCAGTTCCTCTCTTCCGGTGAGCAGAAGTGGGGCCGGATGTGCGGCCTGACCATGCTGCTGCCGCACGGCTACGAGGGGCAGGGCCCGGAGCACTCCTCCGCCCGCCTCGAGCGCTATCTGCAGATGTGCGCCGAGCACAACATGCAGGTGTGCGTGCCCTCCAACCCGGCGCAGGTGTTCCACATGCTGCGCCGCCAGGTGGTACGCCCGATGCGTCGTCCGCTGATCGTGATGTCGCCCAAGTCCCTGCTGCGCCACCCGCTGGCGGTGAGCAAGCTGGAAGAGCTGGCCGAAGGCACCTTCCAGAACGCCATCGGCGAGATCGATGCGCTGGATCCGAAAGGGGTCAAACGGGTGGTGTTCTGCTCCGGCAAGGTCTACTACGACCTGCTCGATGCCCGTCGCAAGGCCGAGCAGCAAGACGTGGCGCTGGTGCGGATCGAACAGCTCTATCCCTTCCCTGAAGCGGAAGTGCGCGCCATCCTCGCCGATTACACCCAGGCCACCGATTTCGTCTGGTGTCAGGAAGAGCCGCAGAACCAGGGCGCCTGGTACAGCACCCGTCATCACTACGATGGCGTGCTGCCAAGCGGAGCCCGCCTGCGCTATGCCGGTCGCCCAGCCTCGGCCTCACCCGCCGTCGGTTACATGTCTGTCCACACCAAGCAGCAGAAAGCCTTGGTGGAAGATGCCCTTACCCTGTAATACGCCTCTGGCACAGTAGTAAACAAGGAACTGATTACATGACTATCGAGATCAAGGTACCGGACCTGCCCGAATCAGTGGCAGATGCCACCATCGCCACCTGGCACAAGAAACCGGGTGATCTGGTTGCCCGTGACGAAGTGCTGGTTGACATCGAAACCGATAAAGTCGTGCTGGAAGTCCCCGCGCCGGAAGCCGGTGTACTGGGTGACATCCTGCAACTGGAAGGCGCGACCGTGCTGTCCCGCCAGCTGATCGCCATGCTCAAGCCAGCCCCGGTGGCCGGTGAAGAGACCAAGGAGAAGCCGGTCGAAGCCGCCGCCGATGACTCTGCCGAAGGCCTGAGCCCGTCTGTGCGCCGCCTGGTGGCCGAACACTCCATCGACGTGGCCAAGCTGACCGGCACCGGCAAGGGTGGCCGTGTCACCAAGGAAGACGTGGAAGCCTTCATCAAGGGGCTGAGCAAGGCGGCGGTGGCTGCACCTGTCGCTGCTGCGGCTCCAGTGGCGCCCATCGCCCCGCTGGTCGGTCGCACCGAGAAGCGCGTGCCCATGACCCGTCTGCGCAAGCGGATCGCCGAGCGTCTGCTGGAGGCGAAGAACACCACCGCCATGCTGACCACCTTCAACGAGATCAACATGGCGCCCATCATGAAGCTGCGCAAGCAGTACGGCGAGATCTTCGAGAAGAAGCACGGCATCAAGCTCGGCTTCATGTCCTTCTACGTCAAGGCCGTGGTGGAGTCCCTCAAGCGTTACCCGGAAGTGAACGCGGCGCTGGACGGTGACGACATCGTCTATCACAGCTACTTCGACGTCAGCATCGCCGTCTCCACCCCCCGTGGTCTGGTGACCCCGGTGCTGCGTGACTGCGACAACATGAGCCTGGCCGACATCGAGAAGGCCATCAAGGATCTGGCAGGCAAGGGCCGTGACGGCAAGCTGACCGTGGATGAACTGACCGGTGGCAACTTCACCATCACCAACGGTGGGGTGTTCGGCTCCCTGATGTCCACCCCGATCATCAACCCGCCCCAGAGCGCCATCCTGGGGATGCACAAGATCCAGGACAGACCCATGGCGGTGAACGGCCAGGTGGAGATCCTACCGATGATGTACCTGGCCCTCTCCTACGATCACCGCATCGTCGACGGTCGTGAGTCGGTGGGCTTCCTGGTCTCCATCAAGGAGCTGCTGGAAGATCCAACCCGCCTGCTGCTGGACGTCTAAGGGTATTGGCAGGATCGAGAAGCCCTCGGGCTTTGGAAGATCCGAGCCACGTGTGCTACTGGACATCCAAGGGTATTGGCAGGATCGAGAAGCCCTCGGGCTTTGGAAGATCCAAGCCACATGCTGCTGCTGGACGTCTAAGCGGCATTCGGGACATGACAGGGGGCCTTCGCGGCCCCGCATCGAACGTCTGAGCAAAATTAGAAAGATAATGAGGGGCCCTCGAGGCCCCGTTCACAGGGGATTGAGAAACAACGAGCCCCGGACGGAAATACCTACAACACGGATAGAGCATCTATGAATCTGCATGAATATCAGGCAAAACAGCTGTTTGCCGAGTATGGCCTGCCGGTCTCCGAAGGTTATGCCTGCGCCACCCCGCAGGAAGCGGCCGAAGCGGCCGACAAGATTGGCGGCAACACCTGGGTCGTCAAATGCCAGGTCCACGCCGGTGGCCGCGGTAAAGCGGGCGGTGTCAAGCTGGCCAAGAGCAAGGACGAGATCCGTGCCTTCGCCCAGCACTGGCTCGGCAAGAACCTGGTGACCTATCAGACTGACGCCAACGGTCAGCCGGTCACCAAGATCCTGGTGGAATCCTGCACCGACATCGCCAAGGAGCTCTATCTGGGCGCCGTGGTCGATCGTGGCAGCCGCCGCGTGGTGTTCATGGCCTCCACCGAGGGCGGCGTGGACATCGAGAAGATCGCCCACGAAACCCCGGAACTCATTCACAAGGCGGCCATCGATCCGCTGGTAGGCCCGCAGGCTTACCAGGCGCGCGAACTGGCCTTCAAGCTGGGTCTGGTCGGCGATCAGATCAAGCAGTTCACCAAGATCTTCATGGGTCTGGGCCAGATGTTCCTGGATTGCGACTTCGCGCTGCTGGAAATCAACCCGCTGGTGATCACCGACAAGGGCAACCTGCATTGCCTGGACGGCAAGATCAACATCGATGCCAACGCCCTGTATCGCCAGCCCAAGCTGCGCCAGATGCACGATCCGTCCCAGGATGACCCGCGCGAGGCGCACGCCGCCCAGTGGGAGCTGAACTACGTGGCGCTCGATGGCAACATCGGCTGCATGGTCAACGGCGCCGGCCTGGCCATGGGCACCATGGACATCGTCAACCTGCACGGCGGCTCACCGGCCAACTTCCTGGACGTCGGCGGCGGCGCCACCAAGGAGCGCGTGACCGAGGCCTTCAAGATCATCCTGTCTGACAGCAAGGTTCAGGCCGTGCTGGTCAACATCTTCGGCGGCATAGTGCGCTGCGACATGATCGCGGAAGGCATTATAGGTGCGGTCAAGGAAGTGGGGGTCAAGGTGCCCGTGGTGGTGCGTCTGGAAGGCAACAATGCCGAACTGGGTGCCCGTAAACTGGCCGACAGCGGCCTCAATATCATCGCCGCAACGAGTCTGACCGACGCAGCTCAGCAAGTGGTTAAAGCAGCGGAGGCCAAATAATGAGCGTTCTGATCAACAAAGACACCAAGGTGATCTGCCAGGGCTTCACCGGCGGTCAGGGTACCTTCCACTCCGAACAGGCGATTGCCTACGGTACCCAGATGGTCGGTGGCGTGTCCCCGGGCAAGGGTGGTACCACCCACCTGGGCCTGCCGGTGTTCAACACAGTGCGTGATGCCGTCGAAGTGACTGGCGCCACCGCCTCCGTCATCTATGTGCCGGCCCCGTTCTGCAAGGACGCCATCCTGGAAGCGATCGATGCCGGCATCAAGCTCATCGTCACCATCACCGAAGGCATCCCGACCCTGGACATGCTGCAGGTCAAGGTGAAGCTGCAGGAAACCGGTGTGCGCATGATCGGTCCGAACTGCCCGGGCGTGATCACCCCGGGTGAGTGCAAGATCGGCATCATGCCGGGCCACATCCACAAGCCGGGCAAGGTGGGTATCGTCTCCCGCTCCGGCACCCTGACCTACGAAGCGGTCAAGCAGACCACGGACGAGGGCTTCGGCCAGTCCACCTGCGTCGGCATCGGTGGTGACCCCATCCCGGGCTCCAACTTCATCGACATCCTGGAGATGTTCCAGAAGGATCCGCAGACCGAAGCCATCGTCATGATCGGCGAGATCGGCGGCAGCGCCGAGGAAGAGGCGGCGGCCTACATCAAGGCCCACGTCACCAAGCCGGTGGTCTCCTACATCGCGGGCGTCACCGCCCCGGCTGGCAAGCGCATGGGTCATGCGGGCGCCATCATCGCCGGTGGCAAGGGCACTGCGGCAGAGAAGTTTGCCGCCCTGGAAGATGCCGGCGTGAAAACCGTGCGCTCCCTGGCCGACATCGGCAAGGCCCTGCGTGAAGTAACCGGCTGGTAATTTGGCCTGTTATCTCTGAAATAAAAATGCCGACCTTGTGGTCGGCATTTTTTATGGTGTTTAAATGTTGGGCTGCACTTCGTTCAGCACCAACCTACATTATTTTCCGCTTCGTAGGTCGGCGCTGAGCCTGCGAAGCCCAATATATGAGATCTACGGAAATTTTTCCGACAGTTATTCATTATTATATTTTATTTTCCAGCACTAATGATTCAAGGCTTTGTTCAAATGCCTCTTGCTCTGCAGCGCTATCATTAAATTTTACGGTATTACTTTTCAGATTATCTAGCAGCAGAATAATTGAATCAATCTTCTGTAGCAACTTACTGAGAATTTTAACTCTATCAATATTGTCTATCGAAGAGCCTATCCAGCTTACCTTGTACTCTCTCCTAACACTATAGCCGTCATTTATATCTTCAATTTTAGCCTTACTCAAAACTTTATCCTTCACTTCCTCTACACTCAGAGATGATTCAATCTGAACAAGAAGTGCTTTTGGATTTATGCCCAAATCCTCCATACAGCACTGAAAAATCATGCTGTTGTGACGAAACTCTCCTTGCCAATAATTTAATTCGTTATGAAGAATATCCAAAACAACTTTTCTAGTATTTAAGCAGTGCAGTCCAAGAATAAAGTCCGTTTTGAAATAGCTGATGTCAACCTTAACTGTGGCGTAGATATGACACATTAAAACTTCCAAAAAAGCTTCCACTTCGTTAGAAATTTTTAAAAGAGCCGAAGTTTTCTCATTTACCCAATTTGTGCTGAAGGATTTACTGTCTGTAGCAGAGCTATAGTTACTCTTCAATTCTGGAATTCTTGTGTATATCCAGTTAAGCACCTCTTCCGCGTCTCTGGATACTTGTAAAGATGTTTGACAAAGCATGATCTCGTTTGTTAACGACTTTAATCTTACCCATGTATTAAATACGGTATTCCTTTTTACAAGCAGATCCCTATCATCTCGAATATTAAGCTTCTTATCTAGTTCTTCATGGAAGAGGCTGACAGCCTTGGAAAAATCAAAGATCACAATTTCTGATTTTTCATTCCTTCTAGTAAATATCTGAACGTAATCATCAAAACCGTGCTCATTGACAGCTTTTATATATTTCCCGGTACTTTTGTCTACTAGCAGTGACCGTATTACTAAACTATCATTCATCCTACTTTCCTAGAAAAACGTTATCCGTTATTTTTCCCCAATGGGAAGAAGCCATTGGGTTCCTGTAAGCTCTCTAAAGACATTCATAATCACATGCGCAAACAGAAGCCTAAATTTCTCTAAACCAATCTCTTGAAATGGTCTTATCAATGAGCGGAAAGACTTACCTAGGTAAGGATCATCGGCAGCTATATTTCGCACCAAAGAAGCAAACGTCAGCACCAGCTCGATGTTTGATTCAGACTGGCGATGCTCCAACTGTTCCAAAGTTGAGATGAGATCTAACAGAGGTAACTTCTCTGGCTCACTACAAGCTATAGAATAATTACCAGCTCGAATGTAAGTATTGCGGTGATGCTTTTGCAAATGGGCAGACCGGCAAAAATTAGTAGCCTCAATGAGGTTCCCATTTAGTTTTGCATTAACGAGGTCATCAATATCAACAAGTGCTGGAGAGGCGTAGAGGATCAATGCTCTCACCCCGAATTTTCGCTCAAGATGCTCAAGGAGAACTTGTTGTTCTTTATAGATGGTGTAGCGAAAGTATCGCTGCTTCCAATGTGACCATTCTGCTCCATTGGCTGTGGTTATGACTTCAGGACGCTTGTACTGAAACAAAAGGTTAGCCTTGATGGCTGGGATATTTCTGATTTTGTGTTGAAGTAGCGTCTCCATTTCGTTGGCGACTTCTCGCAAGTCTACACCAGGAAACCTTAGAGGGTGCCTGTATGGAAAGCCGAGCGTGTGCCATAACCAATGATCTTGAGACATAGCAGCGGCATCAGCTCCGATTCCGCCTTCCTGTACTTGCCCAAATGGGAAATAGATACTAGTTCTTCTATCAAGCTCCGTGTTGAAGTAACTTTCGAATGTCTTTTCTTCATATTTCGGCTGCATGCTTAAAGCCTATAGTTGTTTTGACGTATTTAAGCGGCAGATCCGTAGATGCGATTAGTGCAGCGTAATCGGACCGTCGCGAAGACCTTATTAAGGTCTTCCCCGTTTTTATCAGGCAAGCCTACCGCCCCTGAATTACAGCCTCCAATCTGCTGCTGTTAACTTGTGTGTTTCTTGATAAGTGGTGGAAGATCATGTGGCGTGGATGCGACTCCGCCAAGGCTTCGGTTGCCAATTTGTGGATGATAACCGACAGGGCTGGGGCGAGAAACAGAGGACAAGCAAAAACCTGCCAAAGATCAATAAATTGATGCTGGAAATCTGGGGCATCCACATTTCTAGCGAGAAGGGATTTTGGTGTGAACATTCAGAAAGGTGGATCTACCCGTATAAGGACATTCAACTCAATGAATCCGAAAACCTTGGGTGTTTGGATTTTTATACCTGACATCTGTGCTAACGAGTGGTGGTCTACCCGCCAGTCTTGAAAAATCGGGCCAAAAGGGGTATAACCACGCGCCTTATCGGTCTATTTAGCGAGCCCCTCCCATGCAGCAAATCGAGAAAATGCAGCCAACTCCTTTTTGGCAGGAAAAGACCCTGCAACAGATGACCGATGCCGAGTGGGAGTCCCTGTGCGATGGCTGCGGCAAGTGCTGCCTGAACAAGCTGATCGACGAGGACACCGAGGAGCTGGTGTTCACCAACGTGGCCTGCAACCTGCTCAATACCAAGACCTGCCAGTGCTCCGACTACGGCAATCGCTTCAAGAAAGAGCCGGACTGCCTGCAGATCACCGTCGACAAGATTGCCGAGTTCGACTGGCTGCCGTCGAGCTGTGCCTACCGCCTGCTGGCGGAGGGGCAGAGCCTGCCAGAGTGGCATCCCCTTATCACCGGCAGCCGCAGCGCCATGCACCAGGCCGGTCAGTCGGTGCGCGGCAAGGTGGTGCACGAGGCCCATGCTGGCGACTGGATCGATCACATCATCACCTGGGCCAGTTAAGGCCAGCTGAGCCGACTCAGGCAACCATTATCCAATTCATGTGCCGCAGGGGCAGGGGAGTCAGACTCTTCTGCCCCTGTTGCTATTGGCATATCCATGATGCGTCTTGAGGGTGGATGGCAGTTTAACAAGGCGGGCCGAGGTTAAGGACCATGAAGCCGTAGATATCATCCCCCGGGCGCCGCTGGTGCACTTCAAATCGCTGCTATGGCGCAGGGCAGGAGAGTCACACTCTAACTGCCCTTGATGCTTTCTGGTGCCGCACAGCGATGCACAGGCGCCATTCCCGGGGTAGAGGGAATAGTTCGAGGGATGTATGCATCTCCCGGAGTCAGTTGGCCGAGTATGGATTTGTTCTCTTCTGAAAGCGTGAAGGCGAGGGGAGGTTGGGGGGCTAACGCACATCTCGCATCAGCGAGTCAAAGGGAGGGATTGATCCGGGCTTGGGCAAACAGGCATAAAAAAACCGGCGCCTTGGCGCCGGTTTTTGGTCACTGCAACTCGATTACAGAGAAGCGGTGAAGGTACGGGTGATGACGTCTTGCTGTTGCTCTTTGGTCAAAGAGTTGAAGCGAACGGCATAACCGGATACGCGGATGGTCAACTGCGGATACTTCTCCGGGTTTTCCATGGCTTCCAGCAGCATTTCACGGTTCATCACGTTGACGTTCAGGTGCTGACCGCCTTCCAGGTTGGCTTCATGGTGGAAGTAACCATCCATCAGGCCTGCCAGGTTGGCTTTCTGGGATTCCATGTCTTTACCCAGCGCGTTCGGCACGATGGAGAAGGTATAGGAGATACCATCTTTGGCGTAGGCGAACGGCAGCTTGGCCACGGAAGTCAGTGAGGCAACGGCACCCTTCTGATCACGACCGTGCATCGGGTTGGCACCCGGGCCAAACGGCGCACCGGAGCGACGGCCATCCGGGGTGTTACCGGTCTTCTTGCCGTACACCACGTTGGAGGTGATGGTCAGCACGGACTGGGTGGCCACGGCGCCACGGTAGGTGTTGAGCTTCTGAATCTTCTTCATGAAGCGCTCGACCAGGTCACAGGCGATGTCATCGACGCGAGCGTCGTTGTTACCGAACTGCGGGTACTCACCGTCGATCTCGAAGTCGATGGCTACGCCATCTTCGTCACGTACCGGCTTGACCTTGGCGTACTTGATGGCAGACAGGGAGTCAGCTGCCACGGACAGACCGGCGATGCCGCAAGCCATGGTGCGATAGACGTCACGGTCGTGCAGCGCCATCAGGGAGGCTTCGTAGCTGTACTTGTCGTGCATGTAGTGGATGATGTTCAGGGCGGCGACGTATTGCTTGGCCAGCCAGTCCATGAAGTGATCCAGGCGATCCATCACGTCGTTGTACTCGAGGTACTCACCCTTGACCATTTCGGTCTTCGGACCGATCTGGATCTTGAGCTTCTCGTCGATGCCGCCGTTGATTGCATACAGCATGGTCTTGGCCAGGTTGGCACGAGCACCGAAGAACTGCATCTGTTTGCCGACGATCATCGGGGACACACAGCAAGCGATGGCATAGTCATCGTTGTTGAAGTCCGGACGCATCAGGTCGTCGTTCTCGTACTGAACGGAAGAGGTCTCGATGGATACCTTGGCACAGTACTTCTTGAAACCGACCGGCAGCTTCTCGGACCACAGGATGGTCAGGTTCGGCTCAGGGGACGGGCCCATGGTGTACAGGGTGTTCAGCATACGGAAGCTGTTCTTGGTGACCAGGGTACGGCCATCAACGCCCATACCGGCCAGGGTCTCGGTCGCCCACATCGGGTCGCCGGAGAACAGTGAATCGTATTCAGGGGTACGCAGGAAGCGAACCATACGCAGCTTCATGACCATGTGGTCCATCAGCTCCTGGGCTTCTTGCTCGGTCAGCAGGCCTTTCTTCAGGTCACGTTCGATGTACACGTCCAGGAAGCTGGAGGTACGACCGAAGGACATGGCGGCGCCATTCTGGGACTTGACTGCCGCCAGGTAGGCGAAGTAGGTCCACTGCACGGCTTCTTTGGCGTTCTTGGCCGGCACGGAGATGTCGCAGCCATATTTGGCGGCCATCACCTTCATCTGGGCCAGGGCACGGTGCTGCTCGGAGATCTCTTCGCGCAGACGGATGGTGGCTTCCAGGTTGACGCCATTCTCCAGGTCGGCTTGCAGGGACTTGAACTGAGCCAGCTTGTCGGCCATCAGGAAGTCGATGCCGTACAGGGCGACACGACGGTAGTCACCGATGATACGGCCACGGCCGTAGGCATCCGGCAGACCGGTGATGACGCCAGATTTACGGCAGTTCAGGATGTCCTTGGTGTAAACGTCGAACACGCCCTGGTTGTGGGTCTTGCGGTACTCGGTGAAGATCTTCTCGACCATCGGGTCCAGTTGACGACCGTACACTTCGCAAGAAGTCTTGACCATCTTGATACCGCCGTTGGCGATGATGGCGCGCTTGAGCGGCTTGTCAGTCTGCAGACCGACGATTTGCTCCAGGCTCTGGTCGATATAGCCGGCATCGTGAGCGGTAATGGTGGAGGGCAGGTCAGTATCAAAATCGACCGGCGCATGAGTGCGGTTCTCGATCTTGATGCCTTCCATGACCTTGTCCCACAGCTTGGTGGTTGCTTCGGTCGCGCCAGCCAGGAAGGACTCGTCACCTTCATACGGGGTGTAGTTCTTCTGGATGAAGTCACGGGTGTTGACAGAGGTCTGCCATTCACCGGCTGCGAAGCCTTCCCATGCTTTTTGGAACTGTTCGTTAAGTTCTGCCATTTTCATTACCTCACAAGGTATTTATGTGTCAGCCGTCATCCTTAATGATGACGACGGAAGATAAACCAGTAAGTCAAACCAACCATGACACCACCACCAATGATATTACCCAGGGTGACGGGGATCAGGTTGTTTAGGACGAAGTTGGATACGGTCAGATCGGCGAAGGTGGCCGGATCCTGGCCGATGGCCTGCCAAAACTCCGGGCCTGCGACGCTGTGGATAGCGATACCGACCGGGATCATAAACATGTTTGCGATGCTGTGCTCGAAACCTGAGGCCACGAACATGGCGACGGGGAGCAGCATCACCATCACCTTGTCGGTGGCAGTGCGGGCGCCGAAGGCCATCCACACGGCGAGACACACCATGAGGTTGCAGAGAATACCGAGGGCGAGGGCCTCGAAGAAGCTGTGGTGGATCTTGTGCTGAGCCACTTTCAAGGCATTCAGGCCCCACTGACCGTCTGCCGCCATGTACTCGGCCGACATGATGATGAGGCCGACGACGAGCAGGCCACCGATGAGGTTACCGAAGTAGACCAGGCCCCAGTTCTTGAACAACTGGCTCCAGCTGATGCGGTTGGCCGCCTTGGCGACCAGGGTCAGGGTGGTGGAGGTGAACAGCTCGGCCCCCAGCAGCACACACAGGATCAGGCCAAGGGAGAAGCAGAGGCCGCCGACCAGCTTGGACATGCCCCAGGACATGCCACTACTGCCCGTGGTGACGGTGATGTAGAACACGAATGCGATAGCGATGAAAGCACCGGCGGTGATGGCTAGGGGAATGACCTTGTGGGCGGGCTTGGTGGCCTTGGCATAGGTTATATCTTCTGCCAGTGCAGCGATGGCTTCTGGCTTGAGACAATCAAAGGGGGATTCTGCTTTCAATTCTCATGTACCTGAATATTTTGCCTGTGGAAATCATAGCAAAGGGCCAGATCGCCAAAATTGACATCGATCAACAATTACAGATTGTGAATGTAATTTTACTACAGATTTTTGAGTCGTCTGGAAGCTTGACTTTACACCAGGTTTCAGCTGAAACAGAAATGGGTGTGTTTATAAAAACATGATTTTAAAGAATTTATAATTTTAGCCTTTAAAAAGGCACCGGCAAGACATCTTTGCGGCAACCCTGCCCTATGGTCTGCACTTTAACAACCCCCTAAGAGGTATTTTTTGTTTTTTATTTCATCTTCGAATAACAAGCAGCCAAAGCGTAGACCATAAAACAGAAGGGGCCACTGGGCCCCTTCGTCACGCTAGCATATCAGGTCCACTGATGGGCTCGTTTGGCTTTTTGCAGTTTTTCGTAGGCGGCCAGCAACTTCTGGTGCAACGGGAACTGGGACAGCGACAGATCGGCGCTCTCCAGCCCGTGGAAGCGAGCCTCGCCGCTGGCGTGCGCCCAGGCCTGCGCCAGGGTCTCTTCTCCGAACATGCGGGTGAACACCGGGCGGTACTGCTCAGGGTCACGCTCTTCGTCCAGGAACAACTCGACGCAGGCACGCAGGGCACGGTAGTAGTTGGCGCGATCCGCCGGGAACACCGACTGGTTGAACTCCATGGTCCAGTCGATGAGGTCCAGCGCGCTCTCCAGCTCACCGGCGGCCAGCGCCAGCATGGCCTTGAGCTCGCCCACCCGCAGGGTGTGCAGGGCGGTGCCCTTGGCGGCGGCGATGCCGAGCAGCTCGCGCACCCGGGTACGCTCGTCGTGGCCTTCCTCATCCAGTTGATCGAACAGCGCCATGTATTGCTCGGCGTCCCACTCCAGCGACGGCAGTGCCAGGATCACCTCGCGCAGGTGAGCCCCCATGGTGTTGTTGGCCAGCAACAGATCCTCGACCGGATAGATGTCGGACATGCCGGGCACCAGGATGCGACAGGCGTAGACGCTGAGGTGCTCGTAGTCGGCGATGTAGACCGGCTGCTCCAGCTCGTGGAAGATGCCGATCAGGTGATCGAACTCCTCTTGGGAGGTACCGCGGAAGTCCCAGTCGGCGAACTCGAAGTCCGCTTCCTGCTTGAACAGATCCCAGCTGATGAGGCCGGAGGAGTCGATGAAGTGGGTCTCCAGGTTGTGGTGATCCGCCACCTGCTCGTTATCGAACGAGGGCGGCACGAACACGTCCAGATCCTTCAGGCCACGGCCCTGCAGCAGCTCGGTGACGGTCCGCTCGAACGCTACTTCGAAGCGCGGGTGGGCGCCGAAGGAGGCGAAACAGGTGCCGTTGCGCGGGTTGAGCAGCACCACGCAGATGACCGGGTAGCGACCGCCGAGGGAGGCGTCGAAGCTGTAGATGGGATAGCCTTCGGCTTCTAGCGCGGCGATGGAGGCCTTGATCCCGGGGTAGCGATCGATGACCTCGCTCGGGATCTCGGGCAGGCTGATGGCCTCGGCGATGATCTTGTTCTTCACGTGGCGCTCGAACACCTCGGACAGCCCCTGGGTGCGGGCCTCGGTCTTGGTGTTGCCGGCACTCATGCCGTTGGAGACATAGAGGTTGCCGATGATGTTCATCGGGATGTAGACGGTGTGGTGATCGGACTGACGCTCGAACGGCAGGGCGACGATGCCGCGGTCCTCATTGCCCGACTGCAGATCCACCAGCATGTCGGCGGTCACCTCACCATCCGGGTTGTAGAACTTGCGGGTGAAGCTGTCGAGCAGGCCGGCCGGCAGCTGATCGCCCTCGATGGGGAACCACTTCTCGTTCGGGTAGTGGACGAAGTCGCCGTTGGCTACCTGCTCGCCCAGATAGAAGTCGGCGAAGAAGTAGTTGGTGGAGAGCCGCTCGAAGTACTCGCCAAGGGCCGAGGCCAGGGCCGCCTTCTTGCTGGCGCCTTTACCGTTGGTGAAGCAGAGGGCGCACTCCTTGTCCCGGATGTGCACGGACCAGACATTGGGCACGGGGTTGAGCCAGGAAGCCTCTTCGATATCAAACCCCAGGGCCTGCAACTTGGTCTGGAAGCGTTCGATGGAGTCTTCCAGTGCCGCGTCCTTGCCGGGAATAAAAGTGTGGTCGGTCATCACAATATCCTGATTTTTATTGGCTCATGTTTGGTCGCAGATAATAGCATGAGTCGAAAGAGATGCGGCCTAGACAATGGCGCAGCTCGCGCTCTTTTCAGTGCCTGAAAGGGGGGGAGGACAAGTCAGCCGTGCCTGTTGGTACAGGGGAAAAACGCGAGGCCGGCTGGCCCTCATTAGGATTGCTTAATGGGATTAAGAAAAAGTAGGTTTTATTCTATCTGGCTGTTCTGCATGATGTTTCCACTTATTCCAGAGTGAGCTGCGCGCAACATGGCGCGGCAACACCTATTACCGCAGCGGCACCTTGCACCTTTATTATCGGCTCGGCCGTTGATCACGAATTGGGAGTATCTATGCCATCCATGACACCGCGAGTGGGGTCTGACATTACCAAGCTGGCCCCCGGCTTCAGAGCCCTAAGCATCCTGGTCGATGCGGCTACCATCACCAACATGAGCGTTGGTTCTCATGCGCTGCAGCGGGCTTGCCAGTCAGTCGCGGCGGGAGGCGCGCCCTGGGCGGAGGCGCACCTGGCGGCGTGGGCTGAGGTGTTCAAGCAGTTCGGCGCCAAACCACAGCGAACCCCTTGTTCGGCAGAAGCCCTGCGCAAGAGAGTATTGCGGGATGGCGAGCTGCCGAGCATCGATCCCATCGTCGATCTCTACAACGCCATTAGCATCGAGTATGCCATTCCCGTCGGTGGGGAAAATCTGGTTGCCTATGAGGGGGTACCGCGCTTGGTGGTGGCGGATGGCAGCGAACTGTTTGACACCATGAAAGAGGGCTTGCCCGCTCACGAAACACCCGAGCCGGGGGAGGTTGTCTGGCGTGATGACAAGGGGGTGACCTGCCGCAGGTGGAATTGGCGACAGGGTGTCAGAACCCGGCTCAGCGTGGAATCCGAGCAGATGTGGTTCATCCTGGAGAGCCTGCCTGAGATGCCCCTGGCTGCCTTGCAGGAGGCCGGCGATCGATTGATTGCCGGCTTGCTGGCGATGATGCCCGGAGCCCGGATAGAGCAAGAGCTGATCGGGTGCCAGTCCGGGGCATAGGGAAGGGAAGAGATGATGGCCACCGGGGGAGGGGCCATTTTTATAGGTGGTGATGGGCGCCGTACCGGGCGTCGACCTATGACCGAACGCTGAACCATGGCGGATAAAAACATTATCCGCCATCGATTTTACAGATGAAAAAATGCGTAAAACGATCACTGGTAGTGATATCTATGAACTCGCATTGGCGGGCACCTGTCACGCCGATATCGCTGGCGGGTAGGTTCATCTGGAGTCAGCCCTGTCTCCATTCAGCCGATAAATTTCAGGCCAAGGATCCCGCCGATGATCAGCAGCAGGCAGAGCACCCGTGCTAGGGTGGCGGGTTCGTTGAACAGCCAGATCCCCATCAGCACAGTGCCGACCGCGCCTATGCCGGTCCACACCGCATAGGCCGTGCCGAGTGGCAGCTGTTTGACCGCCATGGCGAGTAGCAACACGCTCACCCCCATGGCAGAGAGCGTCAGCAGGGTAGGGAGGGGGCGGCTGAAACCGTCGGTGTACTTGAGGCCTATGGCCCAGGCGACCTCGAACAGGCCGGCCAGTAGCAGGAGTAACCAGGGCATAAGAATATTCCACGCGGGGCAGGGTCGTCCCTGCGAGTAAAGGAGGCCTTGGGGTCGTCCCCGAGGGGCAGTGGTTGCCAGTCGGGCATCATGATGCCCGACTGATGGGGGTCAGCCAAGAGGAGGAGCCTCGAACCTATGGTTATTGCGGCAAACGACACAGAATATTGCGCAATTCGACTTGCGCCTGTCGCCACAATCCGTAATGTGGACAGACGCATTTTTTGCAAATCATTCTTGTGACAAACTTGTGAACGGACCCGCGTCCGACAAGGGGTCACGGCGTGTTAAGCACAGTTTCTATAGCAGCTATCCAGGGTAGGACATTATGAAAAAAGTAGGTTTGGTCGGTTGGCGCGGCATGGTGGGTTCGGTACTGATGAGCCGGATGCAGGAAGAGAACGATTTTGCCCGCATTCAGCCCACCTTCTTCACCACCTCCCAGGCCGGTGAGGCCGCCCCCAATTTCGGTGTCGATGCCGGCACCCTGCAGGATGCCTTCGACATTGAGGCGCTGGCCGCGCAAGAGATCATCATCACGGCCCAGGGGGGCGACTACACCAAGGATGTCTACCCCCGGCTGCTGGCCGCTGGTTGGCAGGGCTACTGGATCGATGCAGCCTCCTCCCTGCGCATGGAGAAGGACGCCGTCATCATCCTGGATCCGGTCAACGGCGACGTGATCGACGAGGCGCTGGCCAAGGGCGTCAAGACCTTCGTCGGCGGCAACTGCACCGTCAGCCTGATGCTGCTGGCACTGGGTGGCCTGTTCAAGGCCGATCTGGTGGAGTGGGTCAGCGTGGCCACCTATCAGGCCGCCTCCGGTGGCGGTGCCCGTCACATGCGCGAGCTGGTCACCCAGATGGGGCTGCTGCGTGACGAGGTCGCGGTGGAGCTGGCGGATCCCGCCTCCGCCATCCTCGACATCGAGCGCAAGATCACCGAGAAGACCCGCTCCGGTACTCTGCCGGTGGACAACTTCGGCGTGCCGCTGGCCGGTGGCCTGATCCCCTGGATCGACACCAAGCTCGACAACGGCCAGAGCCGTGAGGAGTGGAAGGGCCAGGCCGAGACCAACAAGATCCTCGGGATTGAAGACGCCGCCATCCCGGTGGATGGCCTCTGCGTGCGGATCGGCGCCCTGCGCTGCCACAGCCAGGCCTTCACCATCAAGCTCAAGAAAGACCTGCCGCTGGCCGAGATCGAAGCGCTACTGGCGGCCCACAACGACTGGGTCAAGGTGATCCCGAACGATCGCGACATCACCGCCCGCGAGCTGACCCCGGCTGCCGTGACCGGGACCCTCAACATCCCGGTCGGCCGTCTGCGCAAGCTGAACATGGGGCCGGAGTACCTGGCGGCCTTCACCGTGGGTGATCAGCTGCTGTGGGGGGCGGCCGAGCCGCTGCGTCGCATGCTCAACATCCTGCTGGCGCGCTGATCGGCCAGGGTAGACACTACAAGAAAAGAGGAAGGTTCAGCCTTCCTTTTTTTGTGCTCGCAATAAAAAAACGGCAGCCCTTGCGGACTGCCGTTTTCCATTGATCCAGTTCGACTCTACATGTTCTGTGCTTCGTTTGGCACGATAACAGAGGCGTGATTTCCTTTCGGCCCCTGCTGCAGTTCAAAGTTGACTGCCTGACCTGCTTTCAAGGTCTTGTAACCTTCCATTTGTATCGTGGAGTAGTGAGCGAAGATGTCTTCACCACCGTCTTCCGGACAGATAAACCCAAATCCTTTTGCGTTGTTAAACCACTTGACTGTTCCGGTTGCCATACATCTACATCCTTTTATTGATTACCCTGAAGTCGTTGAGTAACCTGCGCCAGCCCTTTATAACTAGTAGCATATGCCCATAGCAGACGGGCGCCGATTAGCAAGTAACCAATCTAGTCTAACTTTTGAGCGAGTCAAGAAGTTGTTAACAACCGATGTGATCGGGTTAACAACTCTATTGACAATCTTCAGCAAGACGGTAGAAATCTAGAGGTACCGAAGCGCGATTATGAGCAAGCAGAAAGAACTCTTTGCTAATGAAGAGATTGCACAAGCAGAGAAAACGAAGCTGCAACCGCCACCCATGTACAAGGTCGTGTTGAACAACGATGACTATACGCCGATGGAGTTCGTGGTGGAGGTGCTGCAAAAGTTCTTTGGTATGGATCTGGACAAGGCGACTCAGGTCATGTTGAGTGTGCATTATAGTGGTAAGGGAGTCTGCGGCACTTTCACCGCCGAGATTGCCGAAACCAAGGTGGTCCAGGTCAACACGTATTCACGTAACAACGAACATCCACTGCTATGTACCATGGAAAAGGCTTGAATCTGATGACTTGATAGCGATGACGACACCACATTGTTGCTGTACTGAGGGGAGGTGCCTATGTTGAACAAAGATCTAGAAAAGACGCTGAACGAGGCTTTCAAACTGGCCCGTGACGAGCGCCACGAATTCATGACCGTCGAGCACCTGTTGTTAGCCCTGCTGGATAACAGCTCAGCCCATGAGGCGCTGAGTTCTTGTGGTGCAGACGTGGAGTTGATGCGCAAAGAGATCCGCGCATTCATCAGTCAAACAACCCCGCTTATTCCTCACGACGATGAAGACAGGGAAACCCAACCCACCCTTGGCTTCCAACGGGTGCTGCAACGGGCCGTGTTCCATGTGCAGTCCTCGGGCAATACCGAGGTCAGTGGTGCCAATGTCCTGGTCGCCATCTTTAGCGAGCAGGAATCCCAGGCCGCCTATTTCCTGAAAAAAGCCGAGGTCAGCCGACTGGATGTGGTGAACTTCCTCTCCCACGGGGTACGCAAAGATAGCAAGCCGGAGAGCGGTGGCAATAACGCCGAGTCTGACGATGATGTCTCCTCCGCCCAGATTGAGAGTTTTGCCACCAACCTGAATCAGATGGTGCTGGAGGGGCGCATCGATCCCCTCATCGGCCGCGATCAGGAGCTGAGCCGCACCATCCAGGTACTGTGTCGTCGCCGCAAGAACAACCCGTTGCTGGTGGGGGAGGCCGGGGTGGGCAAGACCGCCATCGCCGAAGGGCTGGCCTATCGCATCGTCAAGGGGGATGTGCCCGAGGTCATCGCGAACAGCACCATCTATTCGCTGGATATGGGGTCCCTGCTGGCGGGCACCAAGTACCGTGGCGACTTCGAGAAGCGCCTCAAGGTGCTGCTCAAGCAGATCGAGCGCCAGGAAGGGGCCATCCTGTTCATCGACGAGATCCACACCATCATAGGGGCGGGTGCGGCCTCCGGCGGTCAGCTGGATGCGGCCAATCTCATCAAACCGCTGCTCTCCAACGGCTTGCTGCGCTGTGTCGGCTCGACGACCTATCAGGAATACTCCCAGATCTTCGAGAAGGATCGGGCCCTGGCGCGCCGCTTCCAGAAGATCGACATCGTCGAACCGAGCGTGGATGACACCACCCGCATCCTGATGGGGCTCAAGAGCCGCTATGAGGCGCACCATGGCGTGCGTTACACCGTCAAGGCGATCCGGGCCGCGGTCGAGCTCTCGGCCAAGTACATCAACGATCGCCACCTGCCGGACAAGGCGATCGACGTGATTGATGAGGCGGGGGCGGGTCAGCGTCTGCTGCCCGTCAGCAAGCGCAAGAAAGTGATCAATGTGCCGGAAATCGAGGCCATCGTTGCCAAGATTGCCCGCATTCCAGAGAAGTCTGTCTCCTCTTCCGACAAGGAAGTGCTGAAGAACCTGGAGCGCAATCTCAAGATGGTGGTGTTCGGTCAGGACAAGGCCATCGCGGTGTTGACCGATGCCATCCGCCTGTCACGCTCCGGCCTTGGCAATGAGCGTCGTCCGGTTGGCTGCTTCCTGTTTGCCGGCCCGACCGGGGTGGGCAAGACCGAAGTCACCCAGCAGCTCGGCAAGGCGTTGGGAGTTGAGGTGCTGCGTTTTGACATGTCCGAGTACATGGAGCGTCACACCGTCTCCCGTCTGATCGGGGCGCCCCCCGGCTATGTCGGCTTCGAGCAGGGTGGGTTGCTGACCGACTCTGTGCTCAAACACCCTCATTCGGTGGTGTTGCTGGATGAGATCGAGAAGGCGCACCCGGATGTGTTCAACCTGCTGCTGCAGGTCATGGACAACGGTACTTTGACGGATAACAACGGGCGCAAGGCCGATTTTCGCAACGTGATCCTGGTGATGACTACCAACGCCGGCGTGCAGGAGACCCAGCGCAAGTCGATCGGCTTCCAGCAGCAGGACATGAGTCACGATGCCATGGCGGTGATCAACAAGACCTTCAGCCCGGAGTTCAGAAACCGGCTCGATCACACCATCTGGTTCAACCACTTGGACATGACGGTGATCCACCAGGTCGTCGACAAGTTCATCGTCGAACTGCAGGTGCAGCTGGATGCCAAAGGCGTGTCACTCGAGGTATCGGAAGAGGTGCGCCACTGGTTGGCAGAGAAGGGTTATGACAGAGCCATGGGCGCCAGACCCATGGGACGGGTCATCCAGGAGCATCTCAAAAAACCCCTGGCCAATGAGATCCTGTTTGGTTCACTGGTCGATGGTGGGGTGGTGAGAGTGGAGTTGGTGAATAACAGCCTCAGCTTTGATTTTCAGGTCAATGTCGAAGCTGTTTCCCACTAAGCGTGATTGAGACCAGAAACGACAAAAAACCCCAACCGAGAGGCTGGGGTTTTTTGCTGAATTCCTGGCTTAGCGAGAGCGGAAAACAATACGTCCCTTGGAGAGATCGTACGGAGTCAGAGCCACCGTTACTTTGTCCCCAGTCAGGATACGGATGTAGTTTTTGCGCATCTTGCCGGAAATATGAGCGATAACCACGTGACCATTTTCCAGTTCCACACGGAACATGGTATTGGGCAGGGTCTCGAGAATAGTGCCCTGCATCTCAATACTGTCTTCTTTAGCCATTGAATCCTCTTGATAAGCCACAACAAAAATCCGCTGGATCATGCCGGATTTAAGGCTATGTGTAAAGTTTACTCGGGCTTGGTGTCGATCTTTTTCCATTCTCCCTGCACCAGCAGCTCGTGGGGCAGGTACTGGCGCTTGTAATTCATCTTGCGACAGGCCTCCACCAGATAGCCAAGGTACAGCCAACTGCGGCCGGTGCGCTTGGCCAGTTCCAACTGACTCAGAATGGCAAAGGTGCCGAGGGAGCGGTCGGCATAGTCCGGATCGAAGAAGGTATACATGGCGCTCAAGGCATGGGGCAGCAGATCCGTGGTGGCCACCCCGATGAGCCGGCCCGCCTTGCGCATCTCAAGATAGAGGGGAGGCATCCAGTCACAATGCAGGAAGCCCTTGTACTGGGTGCGGCTTGGTGGGTACATACTGCCATCGTGGTGGCGCTCGCGGATGTAACGCTCGTAGAGCTGGTAGTACTCCGGCTTGTCGTCATAGCTCAGCACCAGTTCCAAATCCCGGTTCAGCTGACGGATCCGTTTCTGGCCACGGCTCGGCACGAAGTGCTCGCTGTGAATGCGCAGGGACTGGCAGGCGCTGCAGGCCGGGCAGTGGGGACGATAGATGTCGTTGCCACTGCGCCGAAATCCCGCCGTCAACAGCCGCTCATAGCCTGCGGCATTGAGCAGCTCGTGATCCATCAGCACCAGCAACTGCTCCTGCTCATGGCCGAGATAGCTGCACGGGTGCCTGGGGGTCAGCCCTACCTTGAGGATCACTTCTTCGGTCATAGGCTGATGTCCCCCGGCTGCCAACACCCCTCGGTCAGCGGCTGCCGGGTGAGGGTGGTCAGTTCCGTCAGAAAGCGCCTCCTGGGCCACTGCTCTATCCCCAGGGTAGCAAGGAAGTCGTTCTGCATCTGGCAGTCGATGAGGGCGCCGCCGTGGCGGGCGAAGTGGCTGCAGAGCGCCACCATGGCCAGTTTGGCGCCGTTATCGATACGACTGAACATGGACTCGCCGCAGAAGACCCGACCGAAGGAGAGGCCGTAGAGGCCGGCTTGTAGCTGACCCTCCTGCCAGATCTCGACGGAATGGGCGTGGCCGAGGCGATGAAGTTGTTGATAGGCGTCGATCATGGGCGTGCTTATCCAGGTTCCACTGGCGCTGCGACGGGGGGCGGCGCAGGCCACTATCACCTCATTAAAGGCGCGATCGATGGAAATATCGAATGAGGTACGGCGGATAAACTTCTGCAGGCTGCGACCTATGTGCAGTCGCTCGGGTTCTACCACACCTCTGGGATCTGGCGACCACCACAGCGGCGGCTGGTAGGGCTCGTTCCACGGGAAGATCCCCTTGTGATAAGCTGCCAGCAGGCGGGCAGGAGAGAGATCCCCCCCGATCGCCAGCAGCCCGTTGGGCTCTTCCAGCGCATGCCTGGGGTCGGGAAACCAGCATAGCTCATCATCCAGTTGGGTAAGATAGCGAGACATAAGACAGAGGTTCATAGATGAAGGCCATTATCCTGATAGTATCCAGCTTGCTTGGCTTTGTCACGGCACCCGCCTGGGCTGCGGCCTATGATCGCAACACGGCGCGCCCCGTGGATCAGGTAGTGTTTGGCCAGGTGGACACGGTGCGCAACATCACCCAGCGCCAGATAGTGGAGTCCGAGCATACCGGCTGGAAGACGCTAGGGGGCGCCGTGCTGGGAGGCTTGCTCGGCAATCAGTTCGGCGGTGGCCATGGCCGGGAGATCGCCACCGCGGTGGGCGCCTTGGCGGGGGCGGCTGGGGTGCAATATTACCAGTCGGGTGACAGCGTGGTGGAGAACAAGCTGGTGGAACTGCTTATCCGCAACGAGCAGAGCGGGCTCATCAACGTGATCCAGGATTATGATCCGGCCATGGTGTTCGCCAGCGGCGACAAGGTGCGCATCCTCTATTTCAGCGATGGGGTGCGGGTCGACAAGACCTATTGAGCGCGCTCAACGAGCGGTAAGAGAGGGCAAGCAGGGGGAGGGGAATTACCCGGCGGCTAGCCGGGCGGTACTACACGGGATACCTGTGTAGAGACTCGCTCAGGCGTCCTGAGACACTATCTTGTCGCGGCCGGTGTTCTTCGCCTGATACAGCTGGCGATCCGCTTCGCTCAGTGCCTCGTCCATGGAGAGCCGCCCGACGTTGATGACGCCAAAACTGGCGCGCACGAATAGCGGTATCTCCCGGGACAGCGGTTGCTGACGCATCTGTTGCCGCAGCCCCTCCAGTCGCTTGAGCAGCACGGGCACAGTGCTATGGGGCACCATCAGGGCAAACTCCTCCCCCCCGAAACGGGCGATCATGGCATCCGGGAAAAACTGGGTGAGCAAACGGGTCAGGTGACAGAGCAGCTGATCGCCGATGGCATGGCCCCAGTGATCGTTGACCTGCTTGAAATGATCCACGTCGAGCACGCACAGGGCGAGCGGTGCCTGCTGACGCTGATGCTCCTCGAACCACCTCTGCCCCTCGTTGAACCAGTAGCGCCTGTTGTAGAGCCCGGTCAGGTAGTCGCGATTGGCCGACTCCTGGATGCTGTTGAACTGCTCCAGCGCCTCCAGATTGTGGCTGACCCGACATTGCAGCTCCTCCGGCTCGAACGGCTGGTTGAGAAAATCGTTCGCCCCCTGCTTGAGGTAGCGGGCGGAGAGGCCGTGCTTGTCCGACACCGAGATGCCGATGATGGCGAGCTGCTGCTTGCTGTAGCGCTCCCGCAGCATCCGCACCAGGCTGATGCCGTCGATCTCCGGCATGTAGTAGTCCACCAGCATCAGCCGAATGGCAGGATTCTGTTCCAGGGCGCTCAGGGCGTCGCGGGCGCAGTTTGCCTCATGCACCTGCAGCAACTGCTTGCGCAACTGGGCCGCGGTACGGTGGCGGGAGGTGCGCGAGTCGTCGACCACCAGCACTTCTATGGTCTGGTTGAGGTAGAGGCGGTGTACCAGGCTGACGGCGTATTGCAGGGAGTGGCGTGAATCCTTCATCACATAGTCCAGTACCCCCGCCTCCAGCCAGGCTTCCCGCTTCTCCTCGCTGATGTCGGCGGTGAGGATCACCACCGACAAACCCCGCTCCAGCAACACCTTAACCGCTTCCCCGCTGGGGGCATCCGGCAGGGTGAGATCCACCAGAGCGACCACGTACTCCTCCCCCCGGCAATGACGGGCCCCCTCCAGGGTATCGAACGCATCGATCTCCAGCCCGGTTTGCTGCGCAATGGCCTGGATCAACATGCGGCGGATCGTCATGCTGTCTTCGACAATCAATATTTTCCGTTTCATCCGGATCCTTAAAAGAAAAAGGCATGCCTCTCGGCATGCCCTTTATAACCTTGTGCTTATTGTGCGTCCAGATATCGCTCTGCATCGAGGGCCGCCATGCAGCCGGTGCCGGCGGAGGTGATCGCCTGGCGGTAGACATGGTCGGCCACGTCGCCGGCGGCGAACACGCCGGGGATGCTGGTCTGGGTCGCGAAGCCTTCCAGGCCACCGCGTACCTTGAGATAGCCGTTCTCCATCGCCAGCTGGCCCTCGAAGATCTGGGTGTTGGGCTGGTGGCCGATGGCGATGAACACGCCCATCAGCGCCAGCTCGGAGCTGGACTCGTCACGGGTGCTGCGCAGGCGCACGCCGGTCACCCCCATATTGTCACCCAGCACCTCGTCCAGAGTCTGGTGGGTATGCAGCACTATGTTGCCACTCTCGACCTTGTCATTGAGGCGCTTGATCAGGATCTTCTCGGCGCGGAACTCGTCGCGACGGTGGATCAGATGCACCTTCTTGGCGATATTGGCCAGATACAGCGCCTCTTCCACTGCGGTGTTGCCGCCGCCGACCACGGCCACTTCCTGGTTGCGGTAGAAGAAGCCGTCACAGGTGGCGCAGGCGGAGACGCCACGGCCCTTGAACGCCTCTTCGGAGGGCAGCCCCAGATACTTGGCGGAGGCACCGGTGGCGATGATCAGCGCATCGCAGCTGTATTCGCCGTTGTCGCCCTTGAGGCGGAACGGACGCTCGGTCAGCGCCACTTCATTGATGTGATCGAACAGAATGCGGGTGTCAAACTTCTCCGCATGGGCCTGCATGCGCTCCATCAGGGCCGGACCGGTCAGCCCTTCCGCATCACCCGGCCAGTTCTCCACCTCGGTGGTGGTGGTCAGCTGACCACCTTGCTGCATGCCGGTGATGAGCAGGGGGCTCAGGTTGGCGCGGGCGGCATAGACGGCCGCGGTGTAGCCCGCCGGGCCGGAACCCAGGATCAGCAGTTTGCTATGAGTAACTTGGCTCATGATGTGATTTCCGAGACGTGATGAGTTTGCGCGATTGTAGGTAATTCGTGATCCAGGGTCAAAGGCCAGCGCGTCGATTGTGGCAATCGCCTGTGAAGGGGGTTGGCGGCGCTCGTGGTGCCATAAAAAAACCGCCCATCGCGGGCGGATTTTCACTCATCGGCGCTCCCTTGCGGGGGCGGGATCAGTTCAGCAGGGTCAGGGGATCCGTGTAGGCCAGATGATGCGCCTCGGCCACTTCCCGGCAGGTGATCTTGCCTGCCATCACGTTCAGCCCGTGCAACAGGTGGGGATCACCCAGCAGCGCATTGCGGTAGCCCTGCTCGGCCAGCCGGATGATGAAGGGCAGGGTGGCGTTGTTGAGGGCGACGGTGGAGGTTCGCGCCACGGCGCCCGGCATGTTGGCCACGCAGTAGTGCACCACCTCATCGACGATGAAGGTCGGGTCCTGGTGGGTGGTGGCGTGGGAGGTTTCCACACAGCCGCCCTGATCGATGGCCACGTCGACCACGGCCGAGCCCGGCTTCATGCGCGCAATGTGGTCACGGCTGACAAGTTTTGGCGCAGTGGCGCCGGGCACCAGCACGCCGCCGATGACCAGATCTGCCGCCAGGATGTGGCGCTCCAGGGTCTCGCGGTTGGAGTAGACCACCTTGGCCGCCCCCTGGAATTCGCTGTCGAGGCGACGCAGGGTATCGATGTTGTTGTCGAGTATGGTGACATCGGCGCGCAGGCCTATGGCCATACGGGCTGCATTGGAGCCCACTACGCCGCCACCGATGATCACCACCTTGGCAGGTTCGACCCCGGGTACGCCGCCGAGCAACACGCCGCTACCGCCGCGGGACTTCTCCAGCGCCTGGGCGCCCGCTTGAATAGACATGCGTCCGGCCACCTCCGACATGGGGGCCAGCAGCGGCAGTCCACCACGGGCATCGGTGACGGTTTCGTAGGCGATGCAGACGGCGCCGCTGTCGATCAATTCCCGGGTCTGGGCCAGGTCTGGCGCCAGATGCAGGTAGGTGAACAGGGTCTGGCCAGGACGCAGCATGGCGCGCTCGACCGCCTGGGGCTCCTTGACCTTGACGATCATCTCGGCCTTGGCGAAAACATCGTCAGCAGAGGCCAGAATTTCGGCCCCCGCAGCCAGATAATCTGCGTCACTGAAGCCAATGCCAGTTCCTGCGCCGCTTTGGACGAAAACGGTATGGTTTCGTGCTGTTAGTTCACGTACACTGGCCGGAACCATGCCTACGCGATATTCATGGTTTTTTATTTCCTTAGGTACACCGATAATCATGCTATCCCTCGTCTATCGATTGGTGGTTTATGTTGCCACAATGTTAAGCAACATTTGCGCCTAGTATATTCAGGTATTGACAGGATTTGTGACCATAATTATAAAATGACTGGTGATTCTTACCAAAAAATAGCCAAAGGATGGAATTAAATGATGGAAGCTAAGAGTCGGCTAAAGGATTTGGACAGGATTGACCGCAACATTCTGAATGAACTGCAAAAGGATGGCAGGATTTCGAACGTTGAGTTGTCCAAACGAGTTGGCCTGAGTCCTACACCGTGTCTGGAACGGGTTCGTCGCCTGGAGCGACAAGGCTATATCGAAGGATATGCCGCTATTCTGAACCCTCATTATCTGGACGCGTCTCTGCTGGTGTTCGTGGAAATTACCCTCAATCGCGGCGCACCCGACGTCTTTGAACAGTTCAACAAGGCTGTTCAGGTGCTCGAGGAGATCCAGGAGTGCCATCTGGTCTCCGGTGATTTCGACTATCTGCTCAAGACCCGCGTCAGCGACATGTCGGCTTACCGCCGCCTGCTGGGGGAGACCCTGTTGCGTCTGCCCGGGGTCAATGACACCCGCACCTACGTGGTGATGGAAGAGGTCAAGCAGAGCAGTCGTCTGGTGATCAGCACCCGCTAAGCCGGGTTATGCTGTGACTTGCAAGTTCCATGACGAGTCACGATAGTCAGAAACGAGCGGCCGGTCCGCTCGTTTCTTCTTATGAACTTGGTTGTAAAGATGGCCCCGCCCTCAGGCACAGGCTGACAATCGGTGGGCTTTTCAGGGATACTAGGCCCCCTATCCCCGCATTACATGTTTTCAGAAAGGAGCCGGAGTTTGGCCGATAAAAAGCTGTTTACTCCTTTGTCAGGTACCCAACGGATCTTCGAGGCCGTCTTGATCGCCATCACCCTGATGGCTGCCTATCTCTTGCTTGCTCTCTTGACTTACCATCCCGCCGATCCCGGTTGGTCCCAGACCTCCTGGCAGGGGGAAGTGAAGAACCTGGCGGGCAGCGCCGGTGCCTGGCTCGCCGATATCACCATGTTCACCTTCGGCGCCTTCTCCTATCTGGTGCCGCCGCTGACGGTTCTGCTCGGCTGGAGCCTGTTCTGGCGTCCGAGCCGGCTGCTGGAGGTGGATTATCTGACCCTGTCGGTGCGCATCGTCGGCTTCCTGCTGACCGTGCTCGGCATGTCGGCCATCGCCAGCATGAACTTCAACGACATGCAGAACTTTTCCGCCGGCGGCCTGGTGGGGGACGTGATCGCCTCCGCCGTGGTGCCGCTGTTCGGCGGTGTCGGCGCCAACCTGATGCTGCTCTGCTTCGTGGCCACCGGCATCACCCTGTTCACCGGCTGGTCCTGGCTCACCATAGTCGAGCGGATCGGGGCCAGCTGCACCGGCACCGTCAGCGCCATCTATCACTTCCCCACCACCCTGGGTCGCTGGTTGACCGGGGGCTGGCGCCAGCCCCGCTTCGAGGGACCGGATCCCTTGCTGGAGGGCGGCGTGGGTGCCATCGATCTGGATGAGGAAGACGAACCTCACGGCAGCTGGACGCGCAATCCCAAGGCCAAGGGCGCGGCCCAGAAGACAAAATCTGACGAATGGCTGCCGGAACTCGATGACGACACCTTCCAGTTCGAGCCGCAGTTTGACGACGAAGATGACGAGGCGCCGCCGCCCGCCTCCAAGCCCAAGCGCGCGGCCAATGCCCGCCCGCAACCCGTGCTGGCGGCAGGGGATGAGGACGAGCTCGATCTGCCCTGGGCGGAGGGCGACGAGGCCCCGGCCGCGCCGGTGGCGGTTGCCCCCAAAGCCAAGCGCCGCCCGCAGCCGGGCATGGCCCCCTTGCCGGGGCTGGATCTGCTGGACAGACCGCCCGCCAAGACTCAGATGATGAGCAAGGACGAGCTGGACCGTATGGGCCGTCTGGTGGAGGCCAAGCTGGCCGATTACAACGTGCAGGCCAAGGTGGTCGGCGTCTATCCTGGCCCCGTCATCACCCGCTTCGAGCTGGATCTGGCGCCGGGCATGAAGGCGAGCAAGATCACCAACCTGTCCCGCGATCTCGCGCGCTCCCTCTCCGCCAGCAGCGTGCGGGTGGTGGAGGTGATCCCGGGCAAGACCTTCGTCGGCATCGAGCTGCCGAACCGGGTACGCCAGACCGTCTACCTGCGCGAGACCCTCGACTGCGACGACTTCCGCGACAGCCGCAACCCCTTGACCATGGGTCTGGGTCAGGACATCGCAGGGGAGCCCGTGGTGGTGAACCTAGCCAAGATGCCACACCTGCTGGTGGCCGGTACCACTGGCTCCGGTAAGTCGGTGGGGGTCAACACCATGATCATCTCCATGCTCTACAAGTCGTCGCCGGAGGATCTGCGCTTCATCATGATCGATCCCAAGATGCTGGAGCTCTCGGTCTACGAGGGGATCCCGCACCTGCTGACCGAGGTGGTCACCGACATGAAGGACGCCGCCAACGCCCTGCGCTGGTGCGTGGGCGAGATGGAGCGCCGCTACAAGCTGATGTCGGCGGTCGGGGTGCGCAACCTCAAGGGCTACAACGACAAGGTGCTGGCCGCGGCCGCCGAGGGACAACCGCTGCGGGATCCGCTGTGGCGCCCTGGCGACTCCATGGATCAGATGCCGCCGGAACTCGAGAAGCTGCCCCACATAGTGGTGGTGGTGGACGAGTTTGCCGACATGATGATGATCGTCGGCAAGAAGGTGGAAGAGCTCATCGCCCGTATCGCCCAGAAGGCGCGGGCCGCCGGTATTCATCTCATCCTCGCGACCCAGCGTCCGTCGGTGGATGTGATCACCGGTCTCATCAAGGCCAACATCCCGACCCGGATCTCGTTCCAGGTCTCGAGCAAGATCGACTCCCGTACCATCCTGGATCAGGGCGGTGCCGAATCCCTGCTCGGCATGGGTGACATGCTCTACATGCCGGCCGGTACCTCCAACCCGACCCGGGTCCACGGCGCCTTCGTCGATGACCACGAGGTACACAAGGTGGTGGCGGACTGGAAGCTGCGCGGCGAGCCGAACTACATCGAGGAGATCCTCTCCGGCGAGTCGGATAGTGAAGGCGGCAGCGGTGACTACGGCAGCAGCGGCGACGAGGAGCTGGATCCCCTGTTCGACGAGGCGGTGGCCTTCGTGGTGGAATCCCGTCGTGGCTCCACCTCCAGCGTGCAGCGCAAGTTCAAGATCGGTTACAACCGGGCGGCTCGTCTCATCGAGCAGATGGAAAACCAGGGCATCGTCAGCAGCCCGGGTGGCAACGGTCAGCGCGACGTGCTGGCACCGCCGCCGGTGCGTGACTGAGTTCCCCCTATCATCCAGGCCATGTCTCGCTAGACATGGCCTCTTATCGAGCCCTTTCGAATGGGAAGCATGATGAAGAAACAATTTTTGATGGGTACGGTGCTGCTGCTGGCCAGCAGCCAGGTGTGGGCCGATGCCGCCAGCGACCTCAAGCAGAAGCTGTCCGATGTGAGCCTGTTCTCGGCCAAGTTTGCCCAGACCGTCTATGACAGCAAGGGCAAGGAGCTGCAAAAGGCGAGCGGCGATCTGCTGGTGCAACGCCCCAACCGGTTCAACTGGCACACCACAGCGCCGGATGAGAGCCTGATCGTGGCCGATGGCAAGGACGTCTGGGTCTATGATCCCTTCGTCGAGCAGGTCACCGCCCTCAAGCTGAAGGATGCGGTGCTCAACACCCCCTTCGTGCTGATCGCCGGCAATGACAACGCGCTCTGGAAGAACTACGACGTGACCCAGCAGGGGGACGTCTACACCGTCACCAGCCGCAATCAGGACGAGCTGATCGCCTCCTTCCGCATCACCTTCGATCGGCAGAACAACATCAGCCGCTTCGACGTGAAAGAGGCGCAGGGGCAGTGGAGCGAGTTCACCCTCAGCGGCTTCAACCGCAAACCGGTGCTCAAGGGCAGCGAGTTCCAGTTCAAGATCCCGAAGGGGGTCGCACTGGACGACCAGCGCTGATGCGCGGTCTCTCTTTGGATCTCTGCTCGGGCCGTCTCCTGCTGGCGGCCCGGGTGACGCAGGATGGTCAACGCCGATGAGCAACCTCTCTTTGGATTTATCGTCGGACCGTCTGCCACTGGCGGTCGACGTGGCGCAGGACGGTCAACGCAGATGAGCAACCTGTCGCTGGACTTCTCGTCCGACTTTCGCCCGCTGGCGGCCAGGATGCGGCCGCAGAATCTCGATCAGTACATAGGTCAGCAGCATATCCTGGGGGCTGACAAGCCCCTGCGCAAAGCCATCCTGGCCGGCCACTGCCACTCCATGATCCTGTGGGGCCCCCCGGGTACCGGCAAAACCACCCTCGCCGAGCTGATGGCGCACTATTGTCAGGCCGAGGTGGAGCGGCTCTCGGCCGTCACCTCCGGCATCAAGGAGATCCGCGCCGCCATCGACAAGGCGAAGGAGAACAGCTGGAGCGGGGTGCGCACCATCCTGTTCGTGGATGAGGTGCACCGCTTCAACAAGAGCCAGCAGGATGTGTTCCTGCCCCACATCGAAGACGGCACTATCACCTTCATCGGCGCCACCACCGAAAACCCCTCGTTCGAACTCAACAACGCACTGCTCTCCCGGGCCCGGGTCTATCTGCTGAAGAGGCTGGAGGAGGAGGACATCCTCGCCATGATCGATCAGGCCCTGACCGACCCGCGCGGCCTCAATGACCCGACGCTGGCCTTCGCCCCCGGAGTGAAGGAGGCGCTGGCCAAGGCGGTGGACGGCGACGGGCGCAAGTCCCTCAACTACCTGGAGCTGTTGGCCGACATGGCCGAGGCCAACGGGGCAGGGCAGCGCATCATCGACAGCGCCCTGCTGGCCGCCGTGGTGGGGGAGCACGTGGCACGCTTCGACAAGGGGGGCGATCACTTCTACGACCTCATCTCGGCGGTGCACAAGTCCATTCGCGGCTCGGCCCCCGATGCGGCGCTCTACTGGTATGCCCGCATGGTGAGCGCCGGTTGCGATCCGCTCTACATCGCCCGCCGGCTGCTGGCCATCGCCTCGGAAGACGTCGGCAACGCCGATCCGCGCGCCATGCAGGTGGCACTGTCGGCCTGGGACTGTTTCCATCGCATCGGCCCGGCGGAGGGGGAGCGTGCCATCGCCCAGGCCATCGTCTACCTCGCCTGTGCCCCCAAGAGCAATGCGGTCTACACCGCCTGGAAGGCGGCGCTCAACGACGCCAGGAACCTGCCCGACTTCGAGGTGCCACCGCACCTGCGCAACGCACCGACCAAGCTGATGAGCGAGCTGGGCTATGGCGCCGAGTACCGCTACGCCCACGACGAGCCCGGCGCCTATGCGGCGGGGGAGAGCTACTTCCCGCCGGAGCTCGCCGGCAAGCACTACTACCAGCCGACCGATCGCGGCCTCGAGAAGCAGATTGCCCAGAAGCTCGACTATCTGCGTGAGCTGGACCGGCAGAGCCCGCACAAAAGAGACAAGTAGCGGCTCGACGCCGGATGCGGGACGCCGTAAGACCGGATCGGCGAAGAAGAGGCTGCCGATGCCCGAAAACTTGGCAAAAACGACAGCAATAGTCCCTGTTCGGGCAGGGGGGCGGTCTGCTACACTGCCCCTCTGACCCCGCTTGTCTTGGCCTTGCACCATCTTCTTGATTTCGAAGGCCCGATTCCGAAGACATAGGGGTGCGCCAACCGATGTTAACTTCCGGATCTGTTCTCTCGCCCGGTCACGACGACCCAGGCCCAGATCCCATTAAAAAAAGTAGGTAAACCATGCTGGATCCCAAATATCTGCGCAGCGATATCGAAGAGGCTGCCGCTCGTCTGGCGACACGTGGCTACGTTCTGGACGTAGCGGCTGTCAATGCTCTGGAAGAGAAACGCAAGGATCTGCAGTCCCGTACCCAGGAGCTGCAGGCCGAGCGCAACGCCCGCTCCAAGTCCATCGGTGAGGCGGCCCGTCGTGGTGAAGATGTGGCCCCGCTCAAGGCCGAGGTGACCAAGATCAACGACGAGCTGGAGACCAGCAAGGTCGAACTCGAGTCCCTGCTGACCGAGATCAAGGCCATCTCCGACGCCATCCCCAACCTGCCAAGCGAGACCACCCCGGTGGGCCGTGACGAGAACGATAACGTGGAAGTGCGCCGCTGGGGCACCCCGCGCGTGTTCGACTTCCCGGTACGCGATCACATCGATCTCGGTGAAGCGGCCAAGGGCGTGGATTTCAAGAACGGCGTCAAGCTCGCCGGTGCCCGCTTCGTGGTGATGAAGGGCCAGATTGCCCGCCTGCATCGCGCCCTGGCGCAGTTCATGCTGGACCTGCACACCCTGCAGCACGGCTACACCGAGTGCTACGTGCCCTATCTGGTGAACCCGGACAGCCTGTACGGCACCGGTCAGCTGCCGAAGTTCTCCGAAGACCTGTTCAACACCGGCATCAATGGGGAAGGGGATGACGAGGGCAAGTTGCGCAAGTTCTCCCTGATCCCGACCTCCGAAGTGCCGCTCACCAACATGGCCCGCGACGAGATCTTCGACGAGCAGGAACTGCCCATCAAGATGACCGCCCACAGCCCCTGCTTCCGCTCTGAGGCGGGCTCCTACGGTCGTGATACTCGCGGTCTGATCCGCATGCACCAGTTCGACAAGGTCGAGATGGTGCAGCTGGTGCACCCGGAGAAATCCTGGGAAGCGCTGGAAGAGATGGCCGGTCACGCCGAGAAGGTGCTGCAACTGCTGGAGCTGCCGTATCGCGTGATGGCGCTGGCCACCGGCGACATGGGCTTCTGCGCCGCCAAGACCTACGATCTGGAAGTCTGGCTGCCGGCTCAGAACACCTACCGCGAGATCTCCTCCGTCTCCAACTGCACCGACTTCCAGGCCCGTCGCATGCAGGCCCGGGTGCGCATCGATGGCAAGCCCCAGCTGCTGCACACCCTGAACGGCTCCGGCCTGGCAGTGGGTCGCACCCTGGTGGCGGTGATCGAGAACTACCAGCAGGAAGACGGTCGCATCGCCATCCCGGCGGCGCTGCAGTCCTACATGGGTGGCCTGACCCACATAGGGTAAGCCGCTCGTGCTGACGACAACGCCATGGCAGTGCCATGGCGTTGTGCATTCCGGCGTCGGCCAATGGTTTCGGCAGGGGCTAACATGGCTTCTATCGGCGCCGTATTGGATATTTAACACAATTTTATCAAGCATTGCGCAATCGTTTTTGTTAGACTGCGCCGCAATTTCGCAGGACATCTTTTTCTATGGTCTGGATTGATTACGCCATCATCGGCATCGTCGGTTTCTCCGCTCTCATCAGCCTGGTGCGCGGCTTTCTCAAGGAAGCCATGTCCCTTGTCACCTGGTTCGTCGCCTTTTTCATTGCCAGCCATTTCTATCCCGATCTCGCCGTCTACTTCACCTCGTTTACCGATGCCATGGTGCGCAACGGCCTAGCCATCGCCGCCCTGTTCGTGGCGACCCTGATCCTGGGGAGCGTGGTCAACTATGTGGTGGGCCTGCTGGTGGAAAAGACCGGCCTGTCCGGCACCGATCGGGTGCTGGGAGTCTGTTTTGGCGCCATTCGCGGGGTACTGATCGTCAGTGCCCTGCTGTTTTTTATGGATACCTTCACCAGTCTCTCCCAGAGCGACTGGTGGGTGGCGTCCAAGCTGGTTCCCGAGTTTAAACCGGTGATCCAGTGGTTCTTCGGGTTCATGCTGAACTCATCCAGTTTTCTCAATCAGGTACAGTGACTTCGAGGTAGCAAAGACATGTGTGGTATTGTCGGTATAGTTGGCACCACCCCCGTCAATCAGGCCCTCTACGACGCCTTGACGGTGTTGCAGCACAGGGGACAGGATGCCGCCGGGATCGTGACCATAGACAGTGGAAACTTCCGGCAACGCAAGGCCAACGGCCTGGTGAAGGATGTGTTTGAAGTGCGCCACATGCAGCGACTGAAGGGGCATATCGGCATAGGACATGTCAGATATCCCACCGCAGGCAGCTCAAGTGCCGCTGAAGCCCAACCTTTTTACGTGAACTCCCCCTACGGCATGGTGCTGGCCCACAACGGCAACCTCACCAACGCCAAGGCGCTCAAGGAGCAGCAGTTCAAGATCGCCCGCCGCCACATCAACACCACCTCCGACTCGGAAGTGCTGCTGAACGTGCTGGCGCATGAGCTGGATCTCTGCGACAAGATGGAGCTGCGTCCCGAGGACATCTTCTCCGCGGTGCGCAAGACTCATCAGCAGATCCGCGGCGCCTATGCCGTGGTCTCGCTGGTGATAGGTCACGGCCTCATTGGCTTCCGCGATCCCAACGGCATTCGGCCGCTGATCCTGGGTCGCCGGATCGACGAGCAGGGCCAGGTGGAGTACATGCTCGCCTCCGAGAGCGTGGCGCTCGACGCCATCGGCTTCGAGACGGTGCGTGACGTCGCCCCGGGCGAGGCCATCTACATCACCGAGCAGGGCCAGCTGTTCTCCGAGCAGTGTGCGGAGAACCCGCAGATGAGCTCCTGCATCTTCGAGTACGTCTACTTCGCCCGTCCCGACTCATGCATCGACAAGGTCTCCGTCTATGCCGCCCGCCTCAACATGGGTCGCAAGCTGGGCCAGAAGATCGCCCGCGAGTGGGAAGATCTCGACGTGGACGTGGTCATCCCCATCCCCGAGACCTCCTGTGACGTCGCGCTGGAGATAGCCCATACCCTCAACCTGCCGTACCGTCAGGGCTTCGTGAAAAACCGCTACATCGGCCGTACCTTCATCATGCCGGGCCAGACCCAGCGCAAGAAGTCGGTGCGTCGCAAGCTCAATGCCATCGGCTCCGAGTTCAAGGGCAAGAAGGTGCTGCTGGTGGATGACTCCATCGTCCGTGGCACCACCTCCGAGCAGATCATCCAGATGGCGCGGGAAGCCGGTGCGGCCAAGGTCTACTTTGCCTCCGCCGCCCCCGAGATCCGTTTCCCCAACGTCTACGGCATCGACATGCCCACCGCCAACGAGCTGATCGCCCATGGCCGGGAAGTGGAAGAGGTGTGCAAGCTGATCGGTGCCGATGGCCTCATCTTCCAGGACCTGGAAGATCTGGAAGAGGCGGTGCGGGAGATCAACCCCGAGCTGCGCCACTTCGAGACCTCGGTGTTCAACGGCCACTACGTCACCGCCGACGTGGATCAGGGCTATCTGGACCACCTCAATGCCCAGCGCTGCGACGACAACAAGGCCGTGCGCGAGTGGCAGGAAGGCACCAGCAACCTGGAAATTTTTAACGAAGGCAGTTAAACGTTTTCCAGCTGGTCTGGACCGGAAATGAAGATGGGGGCCTTGGCCCCCATTGTCGTGTCTGAGAGGCGGGGAAGGAGGATTATCTGTTTTAAAAATAAGCACTTATGCGGCCGGGTGTGGGCAGTGGCTGCGGGATCCGCTAGCATGGGCTGCCACCGCGTCAATCGCGCCGCCGTATCAACCAGAACAGACGAGAATTCAGATGGATGACCTGCTAGCCCCCGTTCGCCAGTTCCTGCATTGTGAGACCCCGGATGCCTGGGTGGAGATGGCGCGGGATCCCGCCCAATTGCCGACCCTGCTCATCGATCACGCCAACTGCGAGAACAAGGCCGCCCTGACCGCCCACAGCCTGGTGCGTCGCTACTGCCTGCCCAAGGGCAAGCGTCACCTGCTGCCCAAGCTGGCGTTCTACCGGGAGCTGGACGCCATCCCCGAGAAGGCCGAGATCCTCGGCAAGCGAATCATGGGGGAGTCGGATCGAAGCGTGTTTGCCGAACTGGAGCGCAACCCCCTGCTGTTTCCCATGGTGCGGCTCATCCAGGAGGAGCTTCATCACTTCGAGCAGGTGCTGGAGATCATGGCCGCCCGCGGCATCCCCTACGGCCCGGTCAGCGCCTCCCGCTATGCCCGCAGTCTGCTAAAGCATGTGCGTACCTATGAGCCCGCCGCCGTGGTCGACAAGATGATCATCGGTGCCTATATAGAGGCGCGCTCTTGCGAGCGCTTCGCGAAGATAGCCCCCCATCTGGACGAGGAGCTGGGGCGCTTCTATGTCTCATTGCTGCGCTCGGAGGCGCGCCACTACCAGGATTATCTGGCATTGGCCTCGCATTTCGCGGGGGAGGACATCAGCGAGCGGGTGGCCTTCTTCGGCGAGATAGAGGCAGAGCTCATTAGTTCGCCGGATCCGCAGTTCAGGTTCCATAGCGGACCGCCTGTCAGATCTGACAGTTGTTGAACCCCAAGGGGGCACCTACTATCTCGGTGTTCCTACTACGAGCGACGCAATCACTTTTTGAGCGCAATTCCCGGCCCACAAGCCGGGTTTTTTTATGCCTGAAAAACGAGGGAACGGCCGCGCCGAGTCCGCGGCCTCGACATCATCTGCGGTATTCGTTGTTGTAGTTCTGGATGAGGCGGCGGGTCACCTCGTGCTGGGGATCGGCAAACACCTTGAGGGTCTTGCCGCGCTCCACCACCCGGCCGTCATGCATCACCAGCACCTCGTCGCTGATGTGGCTGACGATGCCGAGATCGTTGGCCACCAGCACATAGCTCAGCCCCGTGGTCTCCTGCATCTCCAGCAGCAGATTGATGATCTGGGAGCGGACCGAGATATCCAGGGTCGACAGCGCCTCGTCCGCCACCACTATCTTGGGATTGAGGATCAGGGCGCGGGCCAGCCCCACCCGCTGCTGCTGACCGGCGGAGAGCATCTGCGGATAGAAGAGGGCGTGGTCGGGCAGCATGCCCACCATGCGCAGGGTCTGCACCACCTTGTCCTTGCGCTCCTCCTCGCTCATCTCGGTGTTGAGGCGCAGCGGGGTCTCCAGGATCTGGCCGACCCGGATCTTGCGGTTGAGCGATGTGTTGGGGTCCTGGAAGATCATCCGCAGCAGCTTGCAGCGGGTCTGATAGTCACCGTGCACCAGGGGTTGCCCCTCGATGGCGATCTCGCCGCCGCTGGGCTCTATCATGCCCGCCAGGATGCGCGCGAGCGTGCTCTTGCCGGAGCCTGCCTCACCGACGATGGCCAGGGTCTGGCCCACCTCCAGATTGAACGAGAGCGGCTTGATGGCTTCCACCGCCTGGCGTCGGAACAGGCCGGTGCGGTTCTGGTAGGTCTTGCAGAGGCCTCTGACCTGCAACAGGGAGGGTTCGATCACAGGCTTGGCTCCTTGGCGAGCGACGGCGTCGCCACAGACGGATGATTCATGTTCATTTCTTCGGCTCTTCCATGTTCAGGGGGAAGTGGCAACTGATACCAGGCTGGCCCCTGGCGTTGCTCATGGGTCCGGATCATTTCTTCGGTTCGTCCATGTTCAGGGGGAAGTGGCAGCTGATACCTGGCTGGCCCCTGGCCTTGCTCATGGGTCCGGATCATTTCTTCGGCTCTTCCATGTTCAACGGAAAGTGGCAACTGAACTGGTGGCCCTTGACCTTGCTCATCAGCGGGGTCTGCACGCACTGTTTCTGGGCATAGGGACAGCGGGGGCCGAGGCGGCAGCCGATGGGCAGGTGCTGCAGCGGCGGTATCACCCCGGGCAGGGTCTCGAGCCGGGACTTGTGGCGCACCAGCTTGTCAAAGTCCGGAATGGACTTGAGCAGGGCGTCGGTATAGGGGTGATGGGGCGAGGTCAGGATCTGCTCCCGGGTGCCCACCTCCACCATCTGGCCGCAATACATGATGTTGATGGTATCGGTCAGGTTGGCGATGGCGGCGATGTCGTTGCTGATGATGAGGATGGTGGTGTTGCCCAGCTTGTTCATCTTGTCCAGCAGCCGCAGGATCTGGGAGTGGGTAGTGGACTCCATGGCGCTGGTGGGCTCATCGGCCACCAGCAGCCGCGGCTGGTTGGCGATGGCCATGGCGATCATCACCTTCTGGCACATGCCGTCCGACAGCTCGTGAGGGTAGGCCCGCATCACCTTGCGGTGATCCTTGACCCCCACCCGGTGCAACAGGGCGATGGCCCGCTTCTTGCGCCATTGGAAGCGCTGCCAGAACTTGCCGACGAAGGAGTCGGTCGGGATGGCCTCTTCCAGCTGGGTGCCTATCTCCTCCGAGGGATCGAGGCAGCTGATGGGGTCCTGGAAGATCATGGCGATCTCGCGACCCATGATGCGGCGGCGCTCCTTGGGGGCCATGGTCAGCAGATCCATGTCGTTGAAGCGCATCCGGTCGGCGCGCACCGTCCAGTTGTCCTTCTGGATGCCGACGATCACCTTGGCGACCAGGCTCTTGCCGGAGCCGGATTCACCCACCAGGCCCCGGATCTCTCCCTCGTTCAGGGTCAGGCTGACCCTGTCCACCGCCTTGACCTTGCCCTGGGGGGTATCGATCTCGATGGTGAGGTTGCGTATGTCGAGCAAGGGCATCAGTGGCGCTCCTTATCAAGGCTTGGCACGGCTTTTTGCATCGCACCTATACCAATTTTAACGGTATCGAGTAAGGGCATCATCAATCATTCCCCTCTTTTAGCGCTTCACGTATACCTTCGCCGACCAGGTTGGTCACCAGCACACTGAACAGGATGGCCATGCCCGGCAGGGTCACGGTCCAGGGGGCGAGATAGATGAGATCGCTCGAATCGGCCAGCATGGCGCCCCACTCGGGTTGCGGCGACTGGGCGCCGAGCCCGAGAAAGCCCACCGCCGAGATATCCAGGATGGCGGCGGAGAGGGTACGGGTGGTCTGCGCCACCAGGGTCTCCACTATGTTCGGCAGCACGGCGAGCCGCATGATGCGCCAGGGGGGCGAGCCGTCGAGGCGGCTGGCGATGATGTACTCCTTCTGCATCTCGGTGTGGACCGCGTTGTAGGTCGCCCGGATGAAGGGGGGAATGAGCGCCAGCGTGATGGCGATCAGGGTGTTGAACAGACCAGGCCCCAGGATGGCGACCACTATGATGGCCAGCAGCAGGGAGGGGATGGAGAGCAGGGTATCGAGCAGGTGATGGAGCACGCTCGATTTCACCCCCTTGCTCATGCCGCCGAGGATGCCGATGGCGGAGCCGACGATGAGCGCGATCACCACCACCAGCAGGGCGTTGCCGAAGGTGAGCCTTGCCCCTACCACGAGGCGGGAGAGGATGTCGCGGCCCAGATCGTCGGTGCCGAGGAAGTAGTCGATGTTGCCGGTGCTGGCCCAGGAGGGGGCCAGCAGCAGACGGCTGCTGTGTTGATCGTCGATGCCGTAGGGCACCACCAGGGGACCGACCAGGGTGATCAGCAGCAGCAGGCCGAAGCACCAGAGGCCGCCCATGGCCAGCGGGTTGCGACGATAGGAGGCCCAGGTCTGCTCCAGTGGGGAGAGGATCTTGAGCTCCGGATAGATGTTCGATTTATCTTGCATAAGTCAGGCTCCAGCCCAGGCCATGAGCAGGTTCAATCTTGTTTTGCATAGCGTTCTTTGCGTCGTGCCGGGTACAGCATGACGGCGGTGAGCAGCGCGGCGCTGACAGCATAGAGAGAGGGCAAGATGGGCTCACCATAGGTTCGTGTTCAATCTTGTTTTGCATAGAGCTCTTTGCGCCGTGCCGGGTACATGATGGTGGTGAGCAGCTCGGTGCTGACGCTGATGAAGATCACGAAGCTGGCGACCACCAGGGTCGCGCCCCGGATGGCGGCGTAGTCCTGCAGCGCTATGCTGTTGACCAGCCAGCGGCCGATGCCGGGCCAGTCGAACACCACCTCGGTGATCATGGCGGAGGTGAGCACGCTGCCCAGTTGCAGGCCGAGCAGCGGCAGCACCGGGGGCAGGGCATTCTTGAGACCATGGCGCCAGACGATCTGGCGGCGGGAGAGGCCCCGGCTTGCCGCGGCCTTGATGTAGTTCTGCTTCAGCACGTCGATGAGCGAGCTGCGCACGTGGCGGATCACCTCGGTGGTGGGCACCACGGCCAGCACCAGCGACGGCAGCACCAGATGGCGCAGGGCATCGTGCAAGGCCGCCTCCCGCCAGGGCTCCTGGCTCAGCAGCACGTCTATGATGGCGATGCCGGTGATGGAGGGCACGTCATAGAGCAGGCTGATCTGGCCCGAGGCCGGCAGCCAGCCAAGATCCAGCGAGAAGAACATCACCATCAGCAGGGCCAGCCAGAACACCGGCACGGCGTAGCCGATGAGGCCGGCGGTCATGATGGAGAGATCCAGGGAGCGCCCCTGATAGAGCGCGGCCAGGGTACCGAGCGGGATCCCCAGCAGCAGCGAGATGGCGAAGGCCGTGATGCAGAGGGTCAGGGTCGCCGGGAAGTAGTGACGGATCTCCTCCAGCACCGGCAGGCCGGAGACGCTGGACAGCCCGAGATCGCCGGCGAAGATGCGCCGCAGGAAGTCCGGGTAGCCATGGCCGAAGTCCAGCACCTGACCGATGAGGCGAGACTCCAGCAGATAGGCGCCCAGGGTCAGCACCAGCAGGGTGATCAGCAGCAGGCTGATGCGGCGCAGAATATAAAAGAACATGGTTAGCCCTCCGCACTCGGGTGCGTCGATGACAGGGGAGGCCGGCTGCCGCTGCCGGGATGGGGATAGAGACGCATGCTTACTCCCGGTAGGCCTGGTTGAAGGTGGTGCCACCGAAGGGCATGAGGGTCAGCCCCTGGATATCGCTGCGGCTCACCTGGGTGCGCAGGGCATGGGCCAGCGGGATCAGCGGCAACTGCTCATTGAGCAGGGTCTGGGCATAGTAGTAATTGCGCAGGCGGAAGGCGAGCTGGGGGGTGGTCACCGCATCGTCCAGCAGCTGATCGAAGGCCGGGCTGCACCAGCGGCTGTAGTTGTTGCCCCGCTCGACCGCGGCGCAGCTCAGCAGCTGGCGGAAGAAGTTGTCAGGGTCGGCGTTGTCGGCGATCCAGCCGGAGAGCAGGCTGTCATATTGCCCCTTGGCGAGGCGGGTCTCGATGACCGGCCAGGCCTGCTGCACTATCTTCAGCTTCACCCCTATCTTGGCGAGATCGCTGCGCATCAGCTGGGCGGTCTTGAGGCCGTCCGGGTTGTAGGGGCGCGCCCCCGGCTGCACCAGCACCTGCATCTCGAAGCCATGGGGGAGGCCGGCCTCCTTGAGCAACTGGCGGGCGAGCTTCAGATCCGGCTGGCGCAGTTGCAGGGAGGGGTTGTAGCCCCAGGAGAGCGGCGGCAGCAGGCTGGTGGCCGGCTGTCCGGTCTCGAAGTAGACCGCATGCAGCAGGTTCTGCACGTTGATGGCGCTGGCCAGCGCCTGGCGCACCTGCACCTTGTTGAAGGGGGCCTTGCGGGTATTGAGTGCCAGGAAGGCGACGTTCATGCCCGACTGGATCGACAGGTTGAGATCCGGATCCTTGTCGATCACCGACAGCTGGCTGGCGGAGGGGGTGCTCATCACGTCGCACTCGCCGGTCAGCAGCTTGGCGAGCCGCTTGGACGACTTGGGAGTGATGTCGTAGATCAGCTGCTCAATCTTGGCCTCGCCGCCCCAGTAGCCGGGATGGCGCAGGTAACGGATGAACTCGTTGTGGCGGTACTCCTTGAAGCTGAAAGGCCCGGTGCCTATGGGGCGATTGTCGAGCAGCGCCGGGGTGCCGGCCTTGATCATCTGCTCGGCATACTCGGCCGACAGCACCACGGCGTAGTCGCTGGCCAGGGTGGCGAGGAAGGAGGCATCCGGCCGGTTGAGCTCGAACACCACCTCATAGGGGCCCTGCTTGTAGACCCGCTTGATGAGGGAGGGCAGCCCCAGGCTGTAGAAATAGGGGTACTCGCCGCCGGAGATGGTGTGGAACGGGTGGTGTTCGTCCAGCAGGCGCTGGTAGGTGAACAGCACGTCGTCGGCGTTGAACTGGCGGGAAGGGCTGAACCAGGGGGTGCGATGGAAGGTCACCCCCTTGCGCAGGTTCAGGGTATAGGAGAGCCCATCGTCGCTGCTGTGCCAGTGGGTGGCCAGGCCCCCCTCGATGCTCAGGGTATTGGCGTTCACCTCGAGCAGGCGATCATAGAGCGGGCGGGCACTGGCATCCAGGGTCACCCCCGAATTGGCGATCTGCGGGTTGAAGGTCTGGGGAGCCCCTTCGACGCAGTAGACGAGCCCTGTCTTGGAGGCCTCTGTCTGTTTCTGACAGCCGGTGACCAGGACCAGGAGACCGAGCAGCAGTGGTTTGAGCATTCTCATTATGGAACCATGTTTTCATGCTGAGTTGCCCGCCGGGGGGCGGGCGCGTTGCAGGAGCCTGCCGGGCAGGGACTCCCTCTGTTGGGATCAGTCGGTATCGCTGTCACCATCCAGCCGCGGGCATGTGCGCAGCATGCTCCGAAATCGGTGATGGCGCAGGATCAGTCGCTGTCCGCGTTGCCATTGCTGTCATCCCCCTCGAGCAGTTGGTATTCACGCAGCATGCTCCGAAATCGGTGATGACGCCGGCTCAGTCGATGTCCGCGTTGCCATTGCTGTCATCTCCCTCGAGCAGCTGGTATTTACGCAGCATGCCCCGGAACTGGTGATAGCTCAGGGCCAGCAATTGAGCCGCTTTGCGCTGATTATACTGGGATTGCTGCATCGCTTGCTTGAGTAAATTAATCTCGTATTCCGCCACCGCCCCCTTGAGATCCAGCGGCAGGTTGTGGGCCTGTTGCCCGTCCGGCGCCGCCTCGACGGGGGAGGGTGCCAGGCCATTGGCGCGGGGGCGCCAGGGTGAATCGAACGGGTTGAGCACCAGCTCCGTGAGCGGCAGCTGGGGGTTGCTCTGGCGGTAGAGGCTGCGCTCCACCACGTTTTTCAGTTCGCGCACGTTGCCGGGCCAGGGATAGTCCAGCAATAGCTGGGTCGCCTTGCGAGAGAAACCGGCAAACAGCGGATAGCCCAGCTCCCGGGTCATGCTGTGGGCGAAGTGCTCCGCCAGCATCAGGATGTCGTCCCGCCGCTCCCGCAGCGGGGGCAGGGTGATGACGTCGAAGGCCAGCCGGTCCAGCAAGTCGTGGCGAAACTGGCCGCGCTCGGCCAGCCGCGGCAGATCCTCGTTGGTGGCGCACACCAGCCGCACATCCACCTTGAGCGGCTTGGCACCGCCGACCCGCTCGAACTCGCCATATTCGATGACCCGCAGCAGCTTCTCCTGCACCCGGGCGCTGGTGGTGGCCAGTTCGTCGAGGAACAGGGTGCCGCCATCGGCGCGCTCGAAGCGGCCCTGATGGCGCTTGGCGGCGCCGGTGAAGGAGCCCGCCTCGTGGCCGAACAGCTCGGTTTCCAACAGACTCTCACTCAGGGTGGCGCAGTTGATGGTGACAAAGCTTTGATCCCAACGTGCCGAGAGATAATGTAGGCGGTGGGCGATGAGCTCCTTGCCGGTGCCCCGTTCGCCGATGATCAACACGGGTTTGCGCAGCGGCGCGAGGCGCGAGGTCTGTTCGATGATTTCGAGGAAGGCGTTGGACTCACCCAACAGGCTTTCCGTGTCCGTGGTCATAATGATCCCTGCTCGGTGAAAAATCTGGTCAATCTTACCAAAAGTTAGTGTTTTTTATCATCTCTTGTTTCGGACGTCTTGAAACTCATGGAGAGCGCCCATATAAATCAACAAGTTAAATTTCGTTCCAGATTGGCACACAAGTTGCCATTGTCAATGGAGAAACAACCCAATGCCCATCACAGGAGTACAATCATGAGCATTTTTTCCCGCTTGGCCGACATCATCAACTCCAACCTGACGGCCCTGCTCGACAAGGCAGAAGATCCCCAGAAGATGGTGCGCCTGATCATCCAGGAGATGGAAGATGAGCTGGTGAAGGAGCGCTCCAACCTGGCCCGCTTCCTCGCCAACCAGAAAGAGATTGGCCGTCAGGTCCACCGTCACCAGGAGCGGGTGAATGAGTGGCAGGGCAAGGCCGAACTGGCGCTGGCCAAGGGCCGCGACGATCTGGCCAGGGCCGCCCTCATCGAGAAGAAGAAACAGACCGAGCTGGCCGAGACGCTCTACCGTGAGCAGCAGGCGGTGGACAGCGGCATCGACAAGCTGGGTGACGAGATCCGCCAGCTGGAAGCCAAGCTGGAAGACGCCCGTGCCCGCCAGAAGGCGATGGCCATTCGCAGCGAGGCCGCCAGCAGCCGCCTGAACGTGCAGAGCCAGGTGGCCCGTGGCGACAGCCAGGCCGTGGTCAGCAAGTTCGAGCGCATGGAGCGCCGCATCGACGAGATGGAGGCCCGCGCCGATCTCGGCCAGTCCGACAAGGCGCTGGCCCAGCAGTTTGCCGAGCTGGAAGTGGACGATCAGATCAGCCGCGAGCTCGAGGCCATGCGCCAGAAGCTGGGCCAGGGTGACACCGCCTTGAAACAGGGAGAGTGATGAATGGAAGACATTCTTGGGATATTGGCGACGCCACTCATCGTCTTCATGGTCATAGTGGCCCCCATCTGGCTGGTGCTGCACTATCGCGCCAAGGGCCGGATCGGTGCTGGTCTCGCCGACAATGAGCGGGAGGAGTTGCAGGGCCTGCTGGTTCGCGCCGAGAAGATGCAGGAGCGGGTCGGTGCACTGGAATCCATTCTGGATGCCGAGGTCCCCGGTTGGAGGAACAAGGTATGAATGCCATCTATGGCTGCCATGGCGTGACGTCTGCGTCGGTCGGTACACAGGGTTTCATCGCGGATGCTGAAGTTGCCGGCTGGAGGAACAGGGTATGAGCGCCTCGAACAACTCTCGCAATCTCTACCGGGATCCCCAGAAGGGCAAGATAGCCGGCGTCTGCGCCGGCCTTGCCGACTACTTCGGGGTGGAGACCTGGATAGTGCGGCTGCTGGCCATCACCGGCCTCATCTTCGCCGGTTTCATCACCTTCACCGCCTACATCGCGGCCTGGTTTCTACTCGACAAGAAACCGGTCACCCTCTACGGGGAGCAGGAGGCGGATTTTGCCGAGGTGCGCATGAAGGCGCGCAGTTGGCAGGCGGGGGTCACCCCCCATCAGGCGCTCGGCCGCATCGCCCAGGAGCTCGACACGCTCGAGCCCAGACTGCAGCGCATCGAGAAGCTGGTGACCTCCAAGGAGTTCACCCTGCAGCGCGAGTTCAGCAAGCTGTAGTGCCATCATGAATGACACCGCGCCGGCCAGACGGGCCGGCGATCTTTAGCGGGAGGATCGAACGAGCCTTGATACGCAACAAACTAGAGCAGAAGTGGTCTGTGCTGCAGCACAAGGCCTTCGAGGCGGTGAACCGGGTCCGGGATCGCCACATCCGGCTGGCGGTCACCGGCCTGTCACGCAGCGGCAAGACCGCCTTCATCACCGCGCTGGTCAACCAGCTGGAGCACGCGGCCATCGACGGCCGTCTGCCCCTGTGGGATGCCCAGCGCCAGGGGCGGATCCTGGGGGCGCGCCGCGTCCCCCAGCTGAATGCCCATATTCCCACCTTCGCCTATGAGCGGGGCCTCGACTCCCTGTTTGGCGAGCCGCCCGCCTGGCCTGAGCCTACCCGCGGCGTGGCCGAGGTGCGGCTCGAGATCCGCTACCGCACCCGCCATCCGCTGCGCAAGCACCTGGGGGAGATCTCCACCCTCTATGTGGATCTGGTGGACTACCCGGGGGAGTGGCTGCTGGACCTGCCGCTGCTGGAGCTGAGTTACGAGCAGTGGAGCGAGCAGGTGGCAAACCAGCTGCGGCGCCCCGAGCTGCAAGCACTCGCCAGCAGTTGGCTTGAACCGCGTTGGCAGGCCGAGCAGGCCTTCGAGGAGCGGCCGGCCTGCGAGCTGGCGGCGCGTTACACCGCTTATTTGCATGCCTGCAAGCGCGAGCTGGGGCTGCACTTCATCCAGCCGGGCCGCTTCGTGCTGCCGGGGGAGTATGCCGGGGCACCGCTGTTGCAATTCGTGCCCTGGGTGTGGGACAAACCCGCCTCCGAGCCCGCCGATGGCAGCCTCTACGCCACCTTCAAGCAGCGCTTCGAGCAGTACAAGCAGCACCTGGTGCAGGGCTTCTACGAGCAGCACTTCGCCGGCTTCGATCGCCAGATAGTGCTGGTGGACTGCCTGCAACCTCTCAACGCCGGCGCCGCCAGCTTTGGCGACATGCAGCAGGCCATCGCCCGCATCATGGAGAGCTTCGCCTACGGCAAGAGCAACTGGTGGCGCCGGCTGTTCGCCCCGCGCATCGACAAGCTGCTGTTCGTGGCGAGCAAGGCGGATCACGTGACCCCGGAGCAGCACGCTCCGCTGGTGTCCCTGTTGCAGCATCTGGTGAGCAGTGGCCGTGGCCAGGCTCGCTTCGAGGGGATCGAGACCGAGTGCCTGGCGCTCGCCGCCATCAAGGCCACCGAGGTGGGCAAGGGGCTGGCCAATGGCCGCGAGTTCCCGGCCATCCGTGGCACCAGTCTGGCTGGCGAGCCGCTGCTGCTGTTTCCCGGTGAGGTGCCGTCCCACATTCCCCCGGCGCAGTGGTGGCACAACCAGGGCTTCGATTTTCAGGCGTTTCGCCCCCTGCCCATGAGCCCCCATCAGGCGTTGCCCCATATCCGACTCGACGCCGCGCTGGAGTTTCTGTTGGGGGATCACCTCGAATGAGCGCCACCCCTGCGCGGGCACGGCGCCCTGACCGAGCGCTACAGAGGAACCTATTGCGATGAACGATCAGACCAAAGTGCGGACGCCAGACGAGGGCGTTCCGTTGCAAGGCAAGGTGCTGCTGGAGCCTGCGTTTTCGGCGGCGCCAACCGAGCAGGCGCCCGCTCCAGCCCAGCGGCTGGAGGAGGAGAGCTTCGAGCGGCTCGACGAGCTCAATGACTTCGTGGAGCCGGCCCTGACCCTGCGGCCAAGGCGCCGGCACCGGTTGCTGGCCTGGGGGCTGGGGGTGGTCGGTGTGCTCTCCCTCGGCCAGTTTGGCGGCTTCCTCTACGACCAGTTCGTCGCGTCCCCGCTCTGGGGCGGCGCCTGGTTGCTGGCCTCCGGGCTGGTGGTGGTGGGCACGGCCGGGGTGGCGGGGCGGGAGTGGTTGCGGCTGCGCACCCTCAAGCGGCGCCAGGATGTGCGCTCCCGCGCCGAAGATATGCTGGCTCACCAGGGGGTGGGGCAGGGGCAGGCGTTCTGCGAGGCCCTGGCCGAGAAGAGTGGTGACAAGGGGCGGGAGGGCTATCAGAACTGGCTCGGCCAGCTCGACGAGAGCCACAGCGATCGGGAGGTGCTGACCCTCTACAGTCAGCTGGTGTTGACCGAGCGGGATAAACTCGCCCAGGCCAGGGTCGCCAAATGGTCGGGGGAGGCCGCGGTGCTGGTGGCCCTGAGCCCGCTCGCCACCGTCGACATGATGCTGATGCTGTGGCGCAACCTGCGGATGATCGAGGACATCGCCGATGTCTACGCCATCGAGCTCGGCTACTGGAGCCGCATCAGCCTCATCCGCCAGGTGTTTCGCAACATGCTCTATGCCGGCGCCACCGAGCTGGTGACCGAGGTGGGCATGGACTTGCTGGGGGCCGAGCTCACCGCCAAGCTCTCCGCCCGCGCCGCGCAAGGAGTGGGGGCCGGCCTGCTCACCGCCAGGCTGGGGCTGCGCACCATAGAGGCCTGCCGCCCGCTGCCCTGGTGCGGCGACGAGAAACCGAAACTGGGTGAGTTGCGCAAGCGGCTTATCGGCCAGCTGGCGGGCTATCTCAACAAGTCCTGAGCCCGGATATATGAATAGCGAATGTCACAAATTGTTTACATTTGTGGCCGGCAGCCGACCTCGGGGTCGGCTGCTTTTTTAGGGGCTAAACCGTTACAGTGATCCTGACAACCAACGTAAAGGCGCCGCTCTCTGGCGCGGGATGGAACGGGATCATGGCAAGCCTCTACACAGCACATCAACCGGACGAGCAGGGCCTCATTCATTACACAGATGAAGAGCATGGCACCTGGCAGATCCTGATCGAGCGCCAGCTCGCGGCGCTCAAGGGCAAGGCCTGTGACGAATACCTGGCGGGGCTGGCCCGACTCGACTTGCCCCGTGATCGCATCCCGCAGCTGATGGAGATCAACGCCGTGCTGACCCCTAGCACCGGCTGGTCTGTGGTAGCCGTGCCCGCCCTCATCTCGTTCGATCGCTTCTTCTCGCTGCTGGCCCAGCGCCAGTTTCCGGTGGCCACCTTCATCCGCCGCCGGGATGAGCTCGATTACCTGCAAGAGCCGGACATCTTCCACGAGCTGTTCGGCCACTGCGCCATGCTGACCAACCCGGCCTTCGCCCATTTCACCCATGTCTATGGTCAGCTCGGTCTCAAGGCCAGCAAGGAGGACAGGGTCTATCTGGCCCGGCTCTACTGGTTCACGGTGGAGTTCGGTCTGGTGCAGAGCGCCGCCTCCCTGCGTATCTACGGCGGCGGCATTCTCTCCTCCATCGGCGAGACTGCCTATGCCCTCTCTGGTCAACCCAGCCTGCAGCCGTTCGATGCGGTGGAGGTGCTGCGCACCCCCTATCGCATCGACATCATGCAGCCGACCTATTTCGTGCTGCCCAGCCTGGATGCCCTCTATCAGCTGGCGGAGCAGGACATCATGGCCTGCGTGGCCCAGGCGCGTCGCCTCGGCCTGCGAGCGCCGCGTTTTGCGCCGGCGCCCGGCAAACAGGCGAGCTGACGACGGCGCGCAATCCATTCCAACCCATTGTTAATGAAAGGAGTCCCTAATGTCCGAACTGGCAAGCCAACGGTGCGAAGCGTGCCGCGCCGATGCCCCCAAGGTCAGCGAGCAGGAGCTGAGCGAGCTGATGCACGCCATACCCGACTGGCAGCCCATGGTGGTGAAGGGAGAGCTGCAACTGCGCAGGGAGTTTGGCTTTCGCAACTTCAAGGAGGCGCTGGCCTTCACCAACCGTCTCGGCGAGCTGGCGGAGGCCGAGTTCCATCACCCGGCGATCCTGACCGAATGGGGCAAGGTGACCGTCAGCTGGTGGACCCACAAGATAGGCGGCCTGCATCGCAACGACTTCATCATGGCGGCGCGCACCGACCAGCTGCTGAAATAAGCGCCAGCCATTGACTCGGGCCTGTCCGGCGAAAGCGGGGCGGGCCCGCATTTTTATGGGCGAGCGCTCGCACTGGCGGGATCGAGTCTGTATCATCCCGTTATTCAGAGTGTTAGCTAGGAAGTGTGTCCCGAATGCGTCTTGAAGTCAGCTGTGAAGACCGCCTGGGCCTGACCCGGGAACTGCTCGACCGTCTGGTGGAGCACAACATCGATCTGCGCGGCATCGAAATCGATACCACAGGCATCATCTATCTCAATTTCCCCGAGCTGGAGTTTCGAGATTTCCAGCATCTGATGCCGGAGATCCGCCGCATTCCCGGTGTCTATGACGTCAAGACCATCCCCTACATGCCCTCCGAGCGGGAACATCACGAGATAGAGGCGCTGCTCAAGGCGCTGCCGGACCTGGTCTTCTCCCTCGACAGCAAGGGGCGGATAACCCAGGCCAACCAGTCGGCCCTCACCACCCTTGCCTTGCCCCAGGAGGAGGTGCGCGGTCTGGCCCTCGGCTCCCTGGTCAAGGGCTTCTCCTTTGCCCGCTGGCTGGAGGCGAGCGAGATCAAGCCGCAGACCTGCAAGCTCAGCCTCGGCGGTGAGGAGTACCTCGGCGACCTGATGCCGCTGTTCGTGGCCGAAGAGAAGGGCCGCCAAGCCCTGGCCGGCGCCGTGGTGGTGCTCAAGTCCGCGCGCCGGGTCGGCATGCACTTCAGCGCGCTGCACGCGGTGGAGGTGGGGGGCTTCGAGCACCTGCAGGCCGAGAGCCAGAAGATGAAAGAGGTGCTGGCCCAGGCCGCCAAGCTGGCGATGCAGGATGCGCCGCTGCTTATCCTGGGTGAGACCGGCACCGGCAAGGAGCTGCTGGCCCGCGCCTGCCACGGCGCCAGCCTGCGCTCCAGCCATCCCTTCATGGCTCTCAACTGTGCCGCCATGCCGGACAACGTGGCCGAGAGCGAGCTGTTTGGCTACGCCCCCGGCGCCTTTGGCAACAACACCGAGGGCAAGCGCGGCGTGCTGGAGCTGGCCAGCGGCGGCACCCTGATGCTGGACGAGATCGGCGACATGTCCCCCCATCTGCAGACCAAGTTCCTGCGGGTGTTGCAGGACGGCGTCTTCCGCCGGGTCGGTGACGAGCAGGAGGTGAGGGTCAACGTGCGCTTCATCTGCACCACCCAGAAGCAGTTGCTGGATCTGGTGCACGAGGGCAAGTTTCGCGAGGATCTCTACTACCGGCTCAATGTGCTGAGCTTAGGCCTGCCGCCCCTGCGCGAGCGCAAGGCGGACATCATGGCGCTGGCCCAGCAGTTCGTCTCCCGCTTCGCCAGCGAGTTGCAGCGGCCCCGCCCGCGCTTCACCCGCAACATGGCCGAATACCTGACCGCCTATCGCTGGCCCGGCAACGTGCGCCAGCTGCGCAACTGCCTCTACCGCGCCATGACCCTGCTGGAAGGGGACGAGATAGGCCCCGAGCACGTGGATCTGCCGGTGGCAGCCGATGCCATGCCGCTCATCGACGAGTGGTTCGAGGGCGGGCTGGACGAGGCGGTGAAGCGCTTCGAGAGCCGGCTGCTGGAGCGGCTCTATCCGGCCTTTCCCTCCACCCGCCAGCTGGCCAAGCGGCTCGGGGTCTCCCACACCGCCATTGCCAACAAGCTGCGCGAATACGGGATCGGCAAGAAGTAAGCCCATGCCTGCCGTTGGTCCGTGGGGCTCACATCCGGGTGGGCCCTTGTCATTAGTACGACACAAGGTGACACAGCCTGCGCGCAGAGCCATGGGTGGCTGGCGCGCGACTGATAAGCTTGATGCCACTCCTCTTTGGCATAGCCCTCTGGCCTCTTGGGCAGACGTGAACAGGCAGGCATCATGCAGTCACATTCTCTGATCCGGGCCATGGCGTGGCTGGCGCTGCTGTTCTGCTCGCTGGCGCTGGCCAGCGTCAGCGAGACCTCGGCCGAGGTGCGCGCCGAGCTGGTGCGCCAGACGGTGCTCGACATCCTCAGCTATACCCGCTGGCCCACCGAGCCTGCCGAGTTGCGCCTGTGCATCGCGGCGCCGACGGAATATGCCGGGGCTCTGCCCTCCATCAAGCAGCAGGCCAACGGCCGCCCGGTCGATGTGCACCGTTACGATCTGGATGACGAGGCCTTGAGCCAGCGCTGTGACGTGCTCTATCTGGGGGTGATGACGAGCGAGCAACGGGTGGCGCTGTTCCAGCGCCTGCGTGGGCACGCCATCCTCAGCATCGGTGAACAGAGCCACGAGTGCATCGCCGATGCGGTGTTCTGCCTGCAGGCCAGCCAGGAGCGGGTGCGCTTCAAGGTCAATCTGGATGCGCTCGCCCGCAGCGGCGTCCGGGTGCACCCGGCCGTGCTCAAGTTGGCCAGGGCGGACGAGGACGCACGATGAAAAATCAGATCCCTGCCGAGCAACGGATCACGTTGCGACAGAGCCTGGGCCGCACCCACATGATGACCTCCCTCACCGCGGTCTGCATGGCCGGCCTGTTCCTGACCATCACCGCCCTGCTGGCGCTGCGCCTCTACGCCGATCACAACCTCGAGCTGGTGGCGCGAGCCATCAGCTACACCACTGAGGCGGCGGTGGTGTTCCACGACGAGGAGGCGGCGAAAGAGACCCTGCAGGCCATCGCCTCCCACGAGGATGTGGCCAGTGCCCGCATCCAGCTGGCCGATGGTCAGGTGCTGGCGAGCTGGACCCGGGCCATCACCACCCCCTGGTCCAGCCTGGAGCAACAGCTGGCCCACCTGATCCTGCCGGGGCCGGTGGAGCTGCCGGTGCTGCGGGAGGGCAAGGAGATAGCGCGGATCCACCTGGTCGGCCACGGCCAATACCTGCTGCGCTTCCTGTTGCAGACCCTGATGGCGACCCTGCTCTGCCTGCTGCTCAGCATCCTGGGGGCGCTCTATGTGGCGCGCCGCATGCAGTACTCCATCACAGATCCCCTCAAGGCGCTGGCGCAGGTGGCCCACAGCGTCCGCCGTCAGCGCGCCCTCAAGCAGCGCGTCCCGGCGGCCGACATCGCCGAGTTGCATGAGCTGGGGGAAGATTTCAACTCCCTGCTCGATGAGCTGGAGGCCTGGCAACTCCATCAGAAACGGGAGAATGCCAGCCTGCTGCACCAGGCGACCCACGATCCCCTGACGGGTCTCCCCAATCGCGCGTTGTTCGAAGCCCGGCTGGATCAATCCATCATGACCGGTCGCGCCCAGCATGAGCGGTTCGCCCTGCTGTACCTCGATTGCGACCGCTTCAAGCAGATCAATGACAGCCTGGGCCATGCCGCCGGTGACGAGGTGCTGGTGACGCTGGCCAGGCGGATACAGCATCAACTGCGACCCATGGATCTGGTGTGCCGGCTGGGGGGGGACGAGTTTGCGGTCCTGCTGGCGCCGCTGCAGCATGAGCGCGAGGTGCGCGACGTGATGATCCGGATCCAGCAGGCGATGATAGTGCCCGTAGTATTGGGGGATGGCCGCCATCTGGTGGCCAAGGTCAGCGTCGGCTATGCCATGTTCCCCGAGCAGGGGCTGACCGCCGATGAGCTGCTGCAGCACGCGGACAGTGCCATGTATCAAGCCAAACGACAACGCAGGGAGGAGGTCACCGACCACAAGCTGAGTATTTGATGTTTTTGCAGGCAAAAATAACAAAAGGACTATAACAATGAAAATTTCCAACCTGATGAAGGTGGGTCTGTTCGGGCTCTTGTTGAGTGTGTTGGCGGCTTGCCAGAGTGCGCCTCAGGGTCTCACGGCGGAGCAGGTGACCGTGCTCAAGGAGCAGGGCTTCCACCTTACCGATGAGGGCTGGACGCTGGACATCTCCAACAAGGTGCTGTTTGCCAACAATGTGGGCGCACTCAACCCCAATACCCGCCAGGTGGTGGAGAAGCTGGGCAAGGCCCTGCTGGACGTGGGCCTGAACCGGGTCAGGGTCGACGGTCATACCGACTCCAACGGCGAGGCGGCCTACAACGAGCAGCTCTCCCGCAAGCGGGCCCAGTCCGTGGCCGACGTGCTGGCGTCGGTGGGGATGCCGGCGGCCAACCTGGACATTCGTGGTCGCGGCGAGCAGGCACCAGTCGCCGACAACGGCACCGCCGCCGGACGGGCGGAGAATCGCCGGGTGGCCATCATCATCGGCAACGGCTGATCCCACCCCAGTCGCAGTGCATTCGCCGCCTCCGTCCGTCGCTCGAGGCTGGCAGCAAGGCTCCCCGCTAGCCTGAATGCGTGTGTGTCCGCTCTCCTGTCGATGACCCCGATGCCGACAGGGGAGTGGTTCTCCGCCAGTACACTCTCTCCTGAACCAACCTTCGCTCAACAAACCCCCTGGCTGACGCCAGCCCGAGGGATAAATGGCGGCCCAGTGCCACAGACTTGATCTGGCACAAGCTCACTATTGAGTGATATTCGTTATCATTTGCATTATTTCCAAATGGTAACCGCCAGTGACGACAGCACAGCTCACCCCGACCATGACCGGACTCTCGACTCCCGATCCCCTCAAGTTTGCCTTCACCGCCAAGACCTCGGCCCACGCCAGCCGGGGCGGCATTCGCCCCTTGTCGCTGGATGACGCCGCCTGGCAAGGCTGGTGGCAACAGCCGAGCCAGGCGCAGGAGCGGGCGCTCTACATCCACATTCCGTTCTGTCGCAAGCGCTGCAGCTTCTGCAACTTCTTCGAGAATGGCGCCAATCCGGCGCGCATGAGCCGCTACATGGCGGCCCTGTGTGACAGCCTGCAGCGGGCCGCCGAGTCCCCCCTCGGCCAGAGTCAGCCCTTCTCGGCCGTCTACGTGGGGGGCGGGACCCCGACCGACATGGCGGCAGAGGATCTGGCGCGCCTCGCCGAGGCGATCCGCCGTTTTCCCTTGAGTGAGGATGCGGAGCTGACCCTGGAGGGGCGGCTCAACGGCTTCGACGACGAGAAGTGGCAGACGGCGCTGGCGGGGGGCTTCAACCGCTTCTCGTTCGGCGTGCAGAGCTTCAATACAGAAGTGCGCCAGCAGGCGGCCCGCTTCGATGACAGGGAGACCCTGCTCGCCCGGCTGGCCGAGCTGACCCGGGATGATGCCGCCGTCATAGTGGCGGATCTCATCTTCGGCCTGCCGGGGCAGGATGACGCCGTCTGGCGCCAGGACATAGCGGACGTGATGGCGAGCGGGGTGCACGGGGTGGATCTCTATCAGCTCATCGCCATGGCGGGCACCAATCTGGAGCAGGCGCAGGAGAGGGGTCGGCTCGGCTGGTCGGCCGACGGCCAGCAGCGGGCCGGCATGTATGCCTACGGCGCCCAGACCCTGGAGCAGGGGGGCTGGCAGCGGCTCTCCAGCAGCCACTGGCGGCGGGGGGAGCGCGAGCAGAGCCGTTACAACCAGATGGCCAAGCGCGGCGCCGAGATCCTCCCCTTCGGCGCCGGCGCCGGGGGCAATGTGCAGGGTCATGGCCTGATGTACGGCCGGGATCTGGCGCTCTGGCACGAGGCGCTGGCGAGCGGCGTGCGGGCGCCCGGCATGGTGATGGGGCGCAACCCCAACGCGCATATCGACGGCCTGCTGCGCGGCGCCCTCGATACCGGCTGGCTCGCGCTGACCCGGCTGCCACCATCACTGCGGACGCACCTGTTGCCGCTGTTCCAGGCATGGCAACGGCACGGGCTGGCGGCGCTGACGGAGGAGCGGCTGGAGCTGACCCTGGCGGGGCGTTTCTGGAACGTCAATCTGCAGGCCGGGCTGTTCGAGTTCCTGCAGCTCAACCCGCTGGGCGGCGGGGCAGAGAGCGGCGCTCATCCGGCCGGGGCGGTGCGGCACTCGCTGGTGTAACTGGCTGGGATCAAGACGAGGAGGGGACGAAAAGGGGGCCGATTGAAGGCCCCCTTGTTTATCTATGGGTTGTGCACCTCTTCGACTCGCACCCGCAGATGCCCCTCTGCGAGGGTGGTGACCAGCGACTGCCCGGCGCTCACCTGGGCGGCGCGGCTGATCACCTCACCACCCTGTGTGCGGGTGATGGAGTAGCCACGCCCCAGGGTGGCGAGCGGGCTCACCCCGTCGAGGCGGGCGCTCAGCATGGCGAGGCGATGGTCGGCGAGACTCTGGCGTTTGTTCATCAGGGCGAAGAGACGCTCCTCGGCCAGCTGGTGACGGCGCTTGCCGGCGGCCAGCAGCTTTTCCGGGCTCCTGGCCTGCAGCCGCAGCTCCAGGTTGGCGAGGCGCCGCTCCCCCTGATGCAGGCGCTGGTTGAGCAGTTGCTGCAAACGGCTGGAGAGCTCGTCCAGCCGTTGGGACTGCTGCTCCAGCCGCCGCTTCGGATCCTGATGGTCGAGCCGCTTTTGCAGCAGCGCGAAGCCGTGACGGGCGGCGGTCTGGTGGCGGCTGATGGCCTGGGTCAGCCGCTGTCCCAGGTGGGTGAGGCGCTGGGCGCGGGCGCCCTGATCCGGCGCCACCAGCTCGGCGGCGGCGGAGGGGGTGGGGGCGCGCAAGTCGGCGGCGAAGTCGCTGATGGTGACGTCCACCTCGTGGCCCACCGCGCTGATGACGGGGATGGCGGAGCCTGCGATGGCCCGGGCCACCGCCTCCTCGTTGAAGCACCAGAGATCTTCCAGCGATCCGCCGCCGCGACCGACGATCAGCACATCCACCTCGGCGCGGCGGTTGGCCAGATGGATCGCCGCCACTATCTGACCGATGGCGGCGCTGCCCTGCACCTGAGTCGGGTAGATGAAGACCGGCAGATCCGGGGCGCGGCGCTCAAGCACCGTCAGCATGTCGTGCAGGGCGGCGCCGGTGGCGGAGGTGACCAGCCCCACGGCGCGGGGCTCGCGCGGCAGCGGCCGCTTGCGGCCCTCGTCAAACAGCCCTTCGGCGCCGAGGCGGCGCTTGAGCTCCTCGAAGCGCAGGGCCAGCATGCCATCGCCGGCGGGTTGCATCGACTCGATGATCAGCTGATAGTCGCCGCGCGGCTCGTAGAGGGAGACCCGCGCCTGGACCAGCACCTGCATGCCATCCTGCGGGCGGAACGGCACCCGGCGGTTGTTGCCCTTGAACATGGCGCAGCGCACCTGGGCCGAGATGTCTTTCAAGGAGAAATACCAGTGGCCCGAGCTTGGCATCGCCAGGTTGGAGAGCTCCCCCGTCAGCCACACCAGCCCCAGATCCTGCTCCAGGATCATGCGCACGGTGCTGTTGAGGCGGGTGACGGTAAAGATCTGTTGCTGCTTCTGCTGGCGGTCGTCGAGGTGGTTCAAGGCAGATCCTGCTGGTGCGCCCCTCTCCTTGGCAAGGCCGAGGGGGATGAAAAAAGGAGAAAGCGAATGGGGCCATCTTACCCCAGTTTGGACGCTGAGCCGAGCCTGTCGCTCGGCCCCGTCATGACTAGCGTTCGGTTTCCGGGTTCACCCTGGGCTGGCTCCTGGCCGGGCTGACCACCAGCCAGACCGAGAGGCAGACGATGAGGCCGCCGATGATGAAGCCCTCGGTGAGGGTCTCGCCGAGCACCAGATAGCCCCAGAAGATGCCGAACGGCGGGATGAGGAAGGTCACCGTCAGGGAGCGCAGCGGCCCGATGTCGGCGATCAGCCTGAAATAGAGCAGGTAGGCGAGGGCGGTACAGACGAAGCCGACGGCCAGGATGCTGGCCCACACCTCGGGGATGGCCCAGTTGACGGCGGGCCCCGCCGTCATGGTGTAGCCGAAGAAGGGCAGCAGAAACACGCAGGCACCCAGCTGGCTGCCGAAGGCCACCAGCTTGGCATCGAGGCCGCCCTGCTCGGTGATCCAGCGGCGGGTCAGGAAACCGGCGCAGCCGTAACAGGCGGTGGCAAACAGGCAGGCCAGCACGCCGATGATCACGTTGCCGCTCAGGCTCACCTCGCCGGTGGTGGTGATGAGGGCGATGCCGACGAGCCCCAGCATCACGCCGAACCACTTGCGCGGGCTCAACTTCTCGTCGAAGAACGAGAAGCCGATCATGGCCCCCATCAGCGGGGTGGTCGCGTTCAGGATGGCCGAGTAGCCGGCCGGCAGCCAGAGCGCGGCGATGGCGTACATCAGAAAGGGCACACCTGAGTTGATGATGCCGAGCAGCATGGCGGATCTCAGCTTGCCCTTGAACCTCATGGGGGTGCGCAGCAGCAGGAGCATGACGGCGAGCCCGATGAGGGCGAACAGGACCCGCAGGAAGGTGGTATTGACCGAGCCGAACGCCGGCGCTGCGATGCGCATGAACAGGAAGCTGGCGCCCCAGATGGCCGCCAGTACCAGCAGCCTCACATAATCCGATGTTCTCATCTTCTCTCCTTGAAATCATGGGGCTCACGCCAGCGCTCTGACATGCAGATCCCGCATCATGCAGGGATGCCCTGCGTCTGACAACCGGGTGATGGGGCGGCAAACAAGCAAGGCACCACCTGGGTGATGGCTTGTTGCCAGCGTCGCTTCGATTCGCACTGACCTAGGACGATCACTCGGCCTCGGGTTGGCTGACAAAGGCGATCTTGTGCAGGCCATGCTGGGAGGCCAGTGTCATCACCCGGGCGTATAGACAGTGCTGTATTCGACCCGCCTCAGACCGGCTGTCACTCTACCTCGGGCTGGCTGACAAAGGCGATCTTGTGCAGCCCATGCTAAGAGGCCAGCGCCATCCCCCGGGCGTATAGACAGTGCCGTATTCGACCCGCCTCAGACCGGCTGTCACTCGGCTTCCGGCTGGCTGACAAAGGCGATCTTGTGCAGGCCATGCTGAGAGGCCAGCGCCATTACTCTGGCAATGGTGCCGTATTCGACACTCTTGTCGATGCGCAGCTGGATCTCGGGGAGCTCCTGCGCCTTCTGGTCGACCGCGCTCATCTGGGCGATCAGGGCCGCCTCGTCGACCGGCTTGTCATTCCAGTACATCTTGCCGGCCCCGTCGATGGAGAGGCTGATGTCGTCCTGTTTCGGCTGATTTGCCTGGCTGCTGGCCTCGGGCAAGTCGAGCTTGACCGCGTTGGTCAGCAGGGGGGCCGTGATCATGAAGACGATCAGCAGCACCAGCATGACATCGATCATCGGGATCATGTTGATCTCGGAGAGGGGTTGATCGTCCGAATCACTGGATAATTTACCAAATGCCATTATCCGCGCCCCTTCCTGGCTTCCCGCTCGGCGAGCTGGGTGACCTTGGGCGAGGCCTGCTCGAACCCGGTCACCAGCAAGGCGAAGAGGTCATAGGCAAACTCGTCGAGAGCCGCCAGCTTGAGGCGATTGCGGCGCACGAAGAAGTTGTAGATGAGCACCGCCGGCAGGGCGACGGCGAGGCCAAAGCCGGTCATGATCAGCGCCTCTCCGACCGGACCTGCCACCTTGTCCAGGCTGCTCTGGCCGGCGCTGCCGATGGCAAGCAGGGCATGATAGATGCCCCACACGGTGCCAAACAGCCCGATGAAGGGGGCCGCAGAGCCCACGGAGGCGAGCAAGGTCAGGCCCTGTTCGAGGCGGATCCGCTCCAGGGTGATGGCCTGGCGCAGGGCGCGCAGCAAGAAGTCGTCGGGGGATCCCAACTTGAGGGAGACGGCCCGTTCCTGCGCCCTGTCAAGCTGGGCCACGGCCGCGAGGGCGGCACGCGTCACCCGCCCATAGCCTTCCTGAGGCGGCGTCTGGGCGAGCTGGCGCTCCATCTCCTGCACGCTGGCGTGTTGCCAGAACTGGCTCACGAACCGGGCATTGAGGCGCTGCTCGCGATAGCCGAGCCAGAGTTTGAGCAGGGCGTAGTAACAGGTAGCAAGCGACATCAGCACCAGCAAGATCAATGGGATAAGGCCCACTCCCGTGTTCTGGCTGAGCAGATGAGCGATGCCCATCCCGTTCGTTTCGATTTCCGGATTCATGGTTATGTCCCTAACTTGAAGATGATGGTGACCCCGGTCCAGGCCGCGACGGCGGCGTTATTCTGCCTGGCCGGGATGAAGCGCCAGCGGCTGACCGTCTTGCGGGCAATCATGTCCAGGCGCCGGTAACCGCTGCTGTTTTCGACCTCGACCGACTCGGCCGTGCCCTCCTTGCTGACGCGAACCTTCAACACCACACGCCCTTCTTCCCCTCGTCTGCGTGACTCATGAGGATAGGGGGGCTCAGGGTTGTTCAATCTGGCATCGCGGGCAATGGGGGCGCTGCTGCCCCCGCCGGTCCCAGTCTGGTTCGTCTTGGCAGGCGCACTATTGCTGCTGCCGCTCTGGTGATTGGCCGTGGTCAGCGGCGCGGCGGGCGCCGTTACCGGCTGGGCCTTGGCGACGGGCTTGACCAGGGGGGCAGGCTTGGGCGGTGCCTTGGGCACAGGCTTGGGAGCGACTTTCTTGACGACCGGCTTGACCGGCTTGTGCTGAACCGGCGCAGGCTGTTTGACTACCTTCGGCTGTGCCGGGGTGGGCGCTGGCGCCGCCGGTTTGCCCGGCGCGTCATCCTTGTTCGACTCCCCGGCCCAGCGGGCAGACAGGGTGAGGGGCTCGGGTGGCTGGATGGGGGCGGGGTGGCTCCCCTGCATCAGCCACAGGATGGCGAGGTGCAGGAGCGCGGCGATGGCCAGGCAGGCGAGTTGGACAGGGCCAAATGCCATCTTGTCGCGGCCGATGGCCGGTCTCATTGCACAGGCGCTCATCGACCTGCTTCCTTCCTGATCGTCATGTTCGTACTCAAATGTCTATGAAATAGGCGCCAAAGCCGGCCTTTGGCGCCCAGCATGCGCCACTTCAGGGCCTGCAAACAAGAAACATTATCAATCGCGTTTTAATCACCGGAGCCTGGATCGCGAGGGGGAAGAGTGGGCGTCGAGAGCCCTGGAAAGAGGGTGAGGCGGGAGCAGAAATGAAAGCGCTATCAATCACAACTAGCCAATCTTGAGGTCGATTGTGGTCACATTTTGCACTCATCTGCCATGAATAGGCCCAGATGCGCCCTAGACTGACCGAGCTCATCTGAAGACAGGCGGTAGCGGATGGGGGACATGCCGGGACGCATGCCCGGCCTCACACAAAAACCAAGAATAAAGGACTATCAATGGCTAGATGGATAATGGCTGCCGGATTGTTGGGGACACTCATTGCATCGCCCGGCGTAACGGCGGCTGAGTGGTTCTTCCGTGGCACCGCCAATGGGTGGGCGGCGACCGCCATGGTCTCGACCGACGGCGTCAATTACGACAGCTGTCAGCTGTTCCAGAGCGGGGATGCCAGCGGCGGCCCGCGCTTCAAGATCGACAGATACGGCAACTGGCAGCAGAGTTACCCGGCGGCCGATTATGCGGTCAGTGCCAACACCCACTACCGGATCAACATCAACGCCGGCAACCAGGCGATCACCGTCACGGCGGTCGACAGCTGCACCTCGTCCGGCTTCGCCAAGACATGGCCGCAACTGCAGGTGCGTGGCACCTTCAACGGCTGGGGTTCTGTGCCCATGCAGCTGGTGGCCGATCACCTGTGGCAGGCCGAGGCCTATCTGGATGGCAAGACCAATCAGCGCCTCAAGTTCGATCAGGCGGGGGACTGGGTGACCAGCTTCGGCGACAGCAACGCCGATGGGGTGCTCGAGCCCGGCGGCGGCGACATCTTCTGGAGCGGGACCGGCACTGTCCGCTTCCAGGTCAATGATCAGACGCAAGCCTACAGCATCACGCCCCTGGGGGATGACAACCAGCCGCCGCTGGCGGTCATCAGCCCGGGCGGCACGGTCCGAGTCGCACTGGGGGCGGCGCTGACCCTGAGCGGCAGCGACTCCACCGATCCCGATGGCCAGGTCACCGGCTACCTCTGGAGCAACGGCGAGAGCACGGAGAGCATAGTCGTCAACACCAGCCAGGCGGGCACCTTCACCTATGGCCTGACGGTCACCGACGATCAGGGGGCCAAGGCCGGCAGCAGCGTCAGCGTGGTGGTCGGGGAGGCCGCCGCCGGCGACAAGTGGTACTTCCGCGGCACCCCCAACAACTGGGGCCTCACGGCGATGACCAGCCTGGATGGGGTGAATTTCTGTACCGAGCAGGCCTTTGGCAGCAGCGATCCCCGCTTCAAGATCGATCACAAGGGGGACTGGACCGAGGCCTACCCGGCCCAGGACTACAAGGTGGCGACCAACACCGGCTATCGCATCTGCTTCGATGCCCAGCGCAAGGCGCTGGATGTGGTACCGCTGGCCGGGGTCGATACTCAGGCGCCGACGGTCAGCGCGACCCCGCCCGCCGGCAGCTATGCCCAGGCGCAGTCCGTCAGCCTGGCGGTGAGCGACGATCAGGACGGTGCCCCCAGGCTCTACTTCACCCTGGATGGCAGCACGCCCACCACGAGCTCCACGCGTTACGCCGGGCAGTCGTTCGACGCCAGCGACAAGGGCAGCGGGGTCGATCTGGTGATCAATACCCTGGGCATAGATGCCAGCGGCAATCAGCAGACCCAGAGCTTCAGTTACCATATCGGCGAGCAGGGGGTGGCCAGCGGCGACTTTCGTGGCGAGAGCATCTACTTCCTGCTGACCGCCCGCTTCTATGATGGCGATGCGGGCAACAACTACTACAACCGGGATCGCTACAAGGCCGGGGATCCCCACTGGCGCGGCGACTTCAAGGGGCTCATCGATAAGCTGGATTACATCAAGGATCTCGGTTTCACCGCCATCTGGGTGACGCCGCCGGTGGAGAACCGCTCCGGCCTCGACTACCACGGCTATCATGCCTACGACTTCTACCGGGTCGATCCCCGGCTGGAGTCGCCGGGCGCCGGCTACCGGGAGTTCATCCAGGCGGCCCACGGCAAGGGGCTCAAGGTGATTCAGGATGTGGTCATCAACCACTCCAGCCAGTACGGCCTGCGCGGCAAGGTGTGGATCGATCGCCTGCCGGTCAAATACTACGTGCCGACGGGCTCAAGCCAGGGGTTGATCAACAACGGTCCCTACCAGGGCAACCTGGGGGATTACGCCACCCTCAACCGCTGTGACGATGACAACCCGGCGGCGCCCGACTGGTACAAGGCCCGCTGTCAGTCCGATCCGGCAGGCCTGGTGCCGCTGGTGGATCCCAAGAGTGGCAGCAGCGTGCCAAGCGCTGGTTACAACCCGAACCGCTTCTTCGGCATCGATGCCCAGGGGCTGGATCCGAGCTGGTATCACCAGGACGGTTTTATGTCCGGTGGCGACTGGGAGAACCCGCTCGCCCTGCAGCGCAAGCACATGGCGGGGGACTGCATCGATCTGGCGACCGGCAACGCCAACGTCAAGGCGTATCTCAACGGCGCCATCCACCAGTACCTCGACATGGGGGTCGACGCCATCCGCATCGATACCCTCAAGCACATAGAGCGCGACGAGCTGCTCAGCTATGTCCATGACTGGCAGGCCCACAAGCCGGGGCTGTTCGTGTTCGGTGAGAATCTGGTGAAGGGCACGGGCTGGGGGTCTGAGCTCGCCAACGACAACGCCTCGGCGGTGATCCGCCCCTGGTGGTATACCCGCACCACGGCCAACCCGGCCAATCCCCGCGCCGGTGGCGACTCCGGGCTGTCGGTACTCGACTTCTCCCTGTTCTCGACCTTCCGTGACAACGTCACCAAAGGCAGCTTCGGCGGGGTGGGTGGCATCTTCGGCATGGATTGGGTCTATGGGGATGCCACCAAGCTCATCACCTTCTTCCAGAACCATGACGTGGGGCCGGACAACGACTTCAAGTACCGTTATGGCGGGGAAGAGGGCAATGCGGCCATGACCTACAACCTGCTGTGGATGGCGCGGGGCATCCCGACCCTCTACTACGGGGAGGAGGTGATGTTCCAGGCCGGCAAGCCGCAGGACATCGATGGGGCCACCATGACGGTGGATCAGACCGGCCGCGCCTACTACGGCGAGGTGCTGGACAACCCCGCGACCCCATCACACCCGCTCTACCAGCACATCAAACGCCTGAACCAGATCCGCAAGGCGGTGCCGGCTCTGCAGAAGGCGCCCATGAGCCAGGTCAACGAGTGGGGGAGCGGCATCAGCTTTGTGCGCGATCTCGGCGCCGAGGGCAGCTATGCGGCGGTCGGCCTGGCCGCGAACTCGGCCCAGCAGGTCAGTCTCAGCGGCATCCGGAACGGCAGCTACACAGAGGCGGTCACCGGTAGCACGTTAACGGTCGGCAATGGCACGCTCTCGTTCCAGGTACCGGCCTATTCCGCCCGTGTCTGGGTGCTCAACGGCCCCGGCAAGATAGGGGTCGACGGCAAATATCTGAAGTGATGGGGCGCCCGGTAAGCCGGGTTATCATTGCGCTGAAATGAAAACGGATAAATACCCGAAGTCGGCCCCTGGGCCGACTTTTTTTATGCCCGCGTTCTGCTCGCAACGCGGGTCGGGGTCGGGGCTAGGGATGTCGTTGCACCTAAATGAGGCGCGCGCACTGATTTGGTGCGCCAATCTTAAATGGCTGAGCCCCCATTGACCCTGAAAATGCCGTCGCTTGCGGGTGTCTTCTGGTTCTCATGTATGGCGCCAAGCCTGATGGGAAAAGGGATGGCGGCCACTGCCGCGCGTCTTGAGATAGGCGCGACGCGGCCCCTTGAGCACCGACCTCGCAAATATGCTGGCTCGCCGGATCCGGCGGTTTTCAATCTGGTGTTATCACCTTGAATTTTTACCTGCGTACGGAACTTAAATCCGAATATCCGATATTTATCGGACTCTTGTTTTGATTGGCTCTCTTTTTGCTGCAGTTTGTAGCGGGGTAACCCCATGGACAGGGCAAGCCCCCCATTTTCGTCGCACGCGGCGCCTTATCGGCCGTCAAGCAGCATTCGATGTTGTGTTATTGGTTATCAAAAGGAGTCATATGGAAGGTGAAATGACCATGCAGCCGCTTGCTGCGGGCAAGGGACTGGCTCATAGCCTCAAGGATGATGTCTATGGCATGGTGCTCGGCGTCATGTTCATCGCCGTGGGCCTGAATCTGCTCAAGTGCTCCGGCATGATCACCGGCGGCATCGCGGGCATCGCACTGCTGCTCGCCCATGTCAGCAGCCTGCCCATCGGCCTGCTGTTCTTCCTGGCCAACCTGCCTTTTCTGGTGTTCAGCTACGTCACCATGGGGCGGGGCTTCATGCTCAAGACGCTGGTGGTCAATGTGGCGCTCTCGGTCGCGACCCAGGGGGTGCCGCTGCTGCTGACGGTGAGCTACATCCACCCGCTGTTTGCCGCCCTGGTGGGGGGCACCTTCCTCGGCATGGGGGTGTTATCCCTCGCCCGCCACAACGCCTCCGTGGGGGGCATAGGCGTGGTGACGCTCTGGTTGCAGAGGCGCGCCGGCATCAACGCGGGCAAGAGCCAGATGCTGCTCGATGTGCTGGTATTTGCGCTCTCCTTGCTCACGCTGCCGCTGCCCTTGCTGCTCTGGTCCACCCTGAGTGCGCTCGCCATGAACGCCATGCTGATGAACTGGCACAAGCCTGGCCGCTATCAGGGAGGCTGAGTGGCGGCCATGGGAGAGGCGCGGGGGAGGGGAATTGTTAAAAAGTGATCCGACGGGCGGTTCGTGGCAGATGGGATGCCAACGGCAAAAAAGATCATCATGTCGCGAAAAATGGCATGATTATGCCTGAATTTATTGGTTTTTTACCCCGTTGGTGGCGTTAAACCGGGCTACCCCATAAAAAATTCAAAAAACTTCTTTACCAGTGGCCAATGCATGAGTAAAATTTGTCGGCAATATTTTACACCCCCACTCCTCAACGGTGAGATATTGCCATGCTCAGGATTGCCAAAGAAGCGCTGACCTTCGACGATGTATTGTTGGTTCCAGCCCACTCCACTGTTCTTCCTAATACAGCCGATCTGCGTACCAAGCTGACGTCTGCTATCTCCCTGAATATCCCGATGATTTCCGCTGCCATGGACACAGTGACCGAAGCCCGTCTGGCTATCGCACTGGCCCAGGAAGGCGGTATCGGCTTCATTCACAAGAACATGTCCATCGAGCAACAGGCCTTCGAAGTGCGCAAGGTCAAAAAGTACGAGAGCGGCGTCGTTTCCGACCCTGTGACCGTACGCCCTGACATGACCATCGCCCAGATCAAAGAGCTGAGCCTCAAGAACGGCTTCGCCGGTTACCCCGTGGTGACCGAGGGCAACGTGCTGGTCGGTATCATCACCGGCCGTGACGTGCGCTTCGTGATCGATCTCTCCCAGACCGTCGAACAAGTCATGACCCAGAAAGATCGTCTGGTCACAGTGCGTGAAGGCGCCCCTCGTGAAGAGGTGGTCGCCCTGATGCAGAAGCACCGTATCGAGAAGGTGCTGGTGGTCGATGCCGACTTCAAACTGAAGGGCATGATCACCGTCAAAGACTTCCAGAAAGCCGAGCGCAAGCCGAACGCCTGTAAAGACGAGCGCGGCCGCCTGCGCGTCGGCGCCGCCGTCGGTGCCGGTGCCGGCAACGAGGAGCGCGTCGCCGCCCTGGTCGAGGCCGGTGTGGATGTGCTGCTGATTGACTCCTCCCACGGCCACTCCCAGGGCGTGCTGGATCGCATCAAGGCGACCCGCGATGCCTACCCTGATCTGCAGATCATCGGTGGCAACGTCGCCACCGCCGCCGGTGCCCTGGCGCTGGTCGCCGCCGGCGTCAACGCCGTCAAGGTCGGCATAGGCCCGGGCTCCATCTGTACTACCCGCATCGTGACCGGTGTCGGCGTGCCCCAGATCACCGCCATCTCCGACGCCGTGGACGCGCTGGAAGGCACCGGCGTGCCGGTCATTGCCGATGGCGGCATCCGCTTCTCCGGTGATGTGGCCAAGGCCATCGCCGCGGGCGCCAGCTGCGTCATGGTGGGCTCCATGTTTGCCGGTACCGAAGAGGCACCGGGCGAGATCGAGCTCTACCAGGGCCGCTCCTTCAAGTCCTACCGTGGCATGGGTTCTCTGGGCGCCATGTCCAAGGGCTCCAGCGACCGTTACTTCCAGACCGACAACGCCGCCGACAAGCTGGTGCCGGAAGGGATCGAAGGGCGGGTGCCGTACAAGGGCCGCCTGAAAGAGATCATTCACCAGCAGATGGGCGGCCTGCGCTCCTCCATGGGATTGACCGGCAGCGCCACCATCGACGAAATGCGCACCAAGGCTGAGTTCGTGCGCATCTCGGGGGCCGGGATGAAAGAGTCCCACGTCCACGATGTGACCATTACCAAAGAAGCCCCCAACTATCGGATGGGCTGATAAAACGGGGCTCTGGCCCCGTTTTCACACCATTTTTATCCCACACTTTTTGTGACAACATCAGCCTGATGCAGGAATAAAATGACTAAAAATATTCACGCTCACCGTATCCTGATCCTGGATTTCGGTTCCCAGTACACCCAGCTTATCGCCCGCCGTGTCCGTGAGATCGGTGTCTACTGCGAACTGTGGGCCTGGGATGTGACCGAAGCGCAGATCCGCGAATTCAATCCCAACGGCATCATCCTCTCCGGCGGCCCCGAGTCCGTGACCGAGGCAGGCAGCCCCCGTGCCCCCGACTACGTGTTCACCGCCGGCGTGCCGGTGTTCGGTATCTGCTACGGCATGCAGACCATGGCCGAGCAGCTCGGTGGCAAGGTGCAATCCTCCACCGAACGTGAGTTTGGCTATGCCCAGGTCGAAGTGCTGGGTCAGTCCGGCCAGGCCAGCGCCCTGCTGCGCAACATCGAAGACGCCATCGCCCCCAACGGCCACGCCCTGCTGGACGTCTGGATGAGCCACGGTGACAAGGTGACCGAGATCCCGGCGGGCTTCGCCACCATCGCCCAGACCGCGACCTGCCCCCATGCGGCCATGGCCTGCGAAGAGAAGAAATTCTACGGCGTGCAGTTCCACCCGGAAGTGACCCACACCCGTCAGGGTGCCCGTCTGCTCGAACATTTCGTAAAAGACATCTGCGGCTGCGAATGCCTGTGGACCCCGGCCACCATCATCGACGACGCCGTCGCCCGCATCCGCGAGCAGGTGGGTGACGACGAGGTGATCCTGGGCCTCTCCGGTGGCGTGGACTCCTCAGTCGTCGCCATGCTGGTGCACCGCGCCATCGGCGATCGCCTGACCTGCGTGTTCGTCGACAACGGCCTGCTGCGTCTGAACGAAGGCGTGCAGGTGATGGAGATGTTTGGCGATCACTTCGGGCTCAAGATCATCAAGGTCGACGCCGAAGAGCGCTTCCTCGGCGCCCTCAAGGGGATCGACGAGCCGGAAGCCAAGCGCAAGACCATAGGCCGCGTCTTCGTCGAGGTGTTTGACGACGAAGCCAAGAAGCTGAAAAACGCCAAGTGGCTGGCCCAGGGCACCATCTATCCGGACGTCATCGAATCCGCCGCCAGCGCCACCGGCAAGGCCCACGTCATCAAGTCTCACCATAACGTCGGCGGCCTGCCGGCCGAGATGAAGATGGGGCTGGTCGAGCCGCTGCGCGAGCTGTTCAAGGACGAGGTGCGCCGCGTCGGCCTGGAGCTGGGCCTGCCCTACGACATGCTCTACCGTCACCCCTTCCCGGGCCCGGGCCTGGGTGTGCGGGTGCTGGGCGAAGTGAAGAGAGAGTACTGCGAGCTGCTGCGCAAGGCCGATGCCATCTTCATCGAAGAGCTGCGCAAGGCCGACCTCTACAACCAGGTCAGCCAGGCATTTGCGGTGTTCCTGCCGGTGCGCTCCGTCGGCGTCATGGGCGATGGCCGCAAGTACGACTGGGTCATCGCCCTGCGCGCCGTCGAGACCATCGACTTCATGACCGCTCACTGGGCCCATCTGCCGTACGACTTCCTGGGCCTGGTGTCGAACCGCATCATCAACGAGATCAACGGCATCTCCCGGGTGGTGTACGACGTCTCCGGCAAGCCGCCCGCGACCATCGAATGGGAATAAGCGGTTAACGCCTCTTCCTGCCGATAACGCAAAACTGTCAAAAAGACGCCCTTGAGGCGTCTTTTCTTTTTCCAATCGTTCACGAGGAAATTTTGCTTCTGGCGCAGGGGTTGGAGGCCGTGTTGCCAACGTTGTCGTGGTGAGTTCCCGAGCCGATTGGCAGAGCGTCATCTATCGCGTCTACATATGGCGGCAGGCTGTTGCCTCTCCAGCCAGGGGAGGGGAGCAAACCCTGTCCGTCAGGTGCCATGCGGGAATTGGATCAGGATACCCGCTACTTCGATGCCCATATTGATGCGAGATGGTATTCCAGCTGCTGATGCGCCCCCCAAGATAGGGTAATTTCTTGATCTGGCTTGAGAAATAGCCAGCTTCCGCTTTTTCTTGTCTCTCTTGCTCGCTAGGATAGCCGTATGGATATGGCCTCTTTGGAGTCACCTATGAGTCAGGCCAGAGACACCTTGTGGGTTAAAGGCTGCAAACTGGAGACTGTCGGGCGGTAGCTTAGGTGTAACACGAACGCGCCTCGAGAGTCAGTAGAGGCCACAGTTGATGCCAGCGTATCACCGTGCTGACTTGTTAACTGAGGCGGGGTTTGGTAGTGCCTTCCATATAATCTCTGTTAGACGTCTTCAACCATCAGTACTTAGAATCGAGATATAAGTATGGCAAATACATACATCAATTTTCTTGTTACCAAAAACAACACCGCCCCTAGATCACTTCCTGAGTCTATTCGTCAAGTTAGCAATTTATCTGCTGGTTTTTGTCGTAGTTGGCTTTCCAATGAGATTCAGGATGCACTTACTACGAGCGAAGAAGCTTTTCAGCTTCTTGACCATATTCAGAATGAATTTCTACGCCATCGGGACGAGAAATCAAAGTTGGCTGGATGGTCATCTAATCCGTTTAAGGCGGCACTAGACGCAATCGTAGGAGAATTAATCGAACCAGCTACCCAGAACGACAAAGAATTCTTCCTGTCATGTCAATCCGGAAAAGGAGCCTTGCCTCCAGTTGCTTCCCCAACCCCGCTAACCTTAGCTGTAGCATTGAATAAACTAAAGCATCGTAGTGCAAGCGCTGTTAACTTCACAATATCCCCCTCTGGGGCACATTTTTTGTATATTTTTACAAATGCAGGTATGGGTAAGTCAGACTCTATCTCCAGCTTCGATATCAGTGTTTTCTGCAAAGCATGTAAAGTAGCGACTGAAGCTATAGATCCCGAGTCAGTGACTTAACCAGACGTTGTGTGATAAATCCGTACACCCCAGATGATTTAATACGTTAGCAATTAAGGAGTATTATATGCCAAGTAAAGCGAGGAAAGCACTGTCAGAAAATTTAAATGATATTGATAAACTCCTTGAACTACATGCCTCTGAAGGCGGCAATGGTAGAGGAAGAAGATATGATTTAGAGGTTCTAAATAAGTCGGCAATTGTTCTTATATGCTCTTATTGGGAGGCATATTGTGAAGATCTTGCAGAAGAAGCTTTGGAACATATCCTTGTACACTCTTTAACATCAGATACACTTCCCTTGGAAATCAAAAAAATAATTTCTAAAGAGTTAAAAAAAGATAATAATGAGCTATCTGTGTGGGAGGTCGCTGATGGGAAATGGAAACAATATTTGTCAGCTAGGCTAGAAGCGTTGAAAGAAGAAAGGAATCGAAGGCTCAACACACCTAAATCATCAAATATTGATGACTTGTTTGAAAAGTCTATAGGTCTAAAAAATATCTCATCAAAATGGAAATGGGCTAAGAAGCTTACTGTTGAGGGAGCTAGAGACAAGCTTGATAAGTTTATTGAGTTGCGTGGTGAAATTGCACACAGAGGGAAATCTGCAAATTCTGTGAAAAAAATACAAGTCACCGACTTTAGGCAATTCATAGAAAATTTGGCTGCTAAAACAGGTGGTTCTGTCAATACTCATGTTAAATCTGTTACAGGAAAGCCGTTATGGGAATCGACTAAGAAGGCACTGTAGTTTCTGTGCAGGGCGCTTTGTACAGATATAGTTATCATCTGACACCGGTCTCAAACCGGTGTCTCGTTTACTCTACTTTAGAGTGCACTTCCTTGGGTATCAATTTCAGACCCTTCTTGAACATGCTGTAGGGGGTCTGCCCTTCCATCATCCGGCCCTGATGTGGCCGCTGGGTGTTGTAGGGCTCCATATAGGCATCCAGGTCTACCAGCATCTGCTCCACCGACTCATACCAGGTTGTCCTCCTCTTGATACGGAAATGTTCATCCAGCAGGGTGCGATGCAGCCGATCGATAAAGCCGTTACTCTGCGGCCTTCGCACCTTGGTGGTCCGGTGCTCAATCCCCTCCAGTTTCAGGCTCTGTGTTTCCCTTGTCAGGCAGAGCATCACAGGCCGTACCTTACTCATACCTCGCCGCCTCCCTGGCGTGCATCGCCTGTTTGCGGGTCTCGCCCCAGTGATAGCCGCCGAGCTTGCCGCCGACCACGAGGCCGATGGCTCTAGCGGCCATCTGTAACAAAAGGGGCGATCTCTAGCGCCAGTTCTTTATAATGCCCCCCTTATCACCGCTAGGCCCATGTCCGGCGGTGCCATATGGCCTGCTTTAGTGCCGCTAAGCAGGGCCGACAAGATTGAGAAATGGTTATGCATACCCTGGAACAGCTGCGCGCTGGCGAGTTGAACGGCGCCCGCCATCTGAAGCTCTGTGAAAATCTGACGAGCTTCCCCCCCGAGATCCTGAGTCTGAAAGAGACGCTGGAGGTGCTGGATCTCACCGGCAACCAGTTGAGCACGCTGCCGGACGAGCTGGCCGAGTGCAGCAAGCTTCGCATCATCTTCTGCTCCGAGAACAACTTCACCGAACTGCCCGAGGTGTTGGGGAACTGCCCGGCGCTCACCATGGTGGGCTTTAAGGCCAACCGGATCAGCGTGGTATCCCCTAAATCACTGCCTGCCAAGCTGCGCTGGCTGATCCTGACCGATAACGAGATTGAGCAATTGCCCGACGAGTTGGGTCAGTGCACGGCACTGCAAAAGCTGATGCTGGCGGGCAATCGGCTCGAGACGCTGCCAGCTGCGCTGGCGCATTGCGCCCGCCTCGAGTTGCTGCGCATCTCCGCCAACCGGCTCGAGGCATTGCCCCTGTGGTTGCTCTCCTTGCCACGGCTCTCCTGGTTGGCCTATTCGGGCAACCCCTTCTGTGAGGGGTGGGAGAAACAGCTGGGCGAGGCGATGGCCATCGCCGAGATCCCCTGGCATGAGCTGACCATCGGCGAACTGCTGGGGCAGGGGGCCTCCGGGGTCATCCATAGAGCGCAGTGGTTCGGTGAGGGGAGAAACCCCCGCGCCGTGGCGGTGAAGCTGTTCAAGGGGGAGGTGACCAGCGATGGATTGCCGGGGGCCGAGATGACCGCCTCCATGGCCGCGGGTCAGCATCCGGCCTTGATCGAGGTGGTGGGCCGGATAGGCGATCACCCCTCCGGCATCCCCGCGCTGGTGATGGCGCTGATCGCGCCTGAGCTGGTGAACCTGGCCGGTCCCCCCAGCCTCGCGTCTTGTACCCGCGATGTCTATCCGGCCTCGCTCGCGATCTCGCTGCCGACGGCGCTGGAGATGGCCTGGCGCATTGCCTCTGCCGCCGCTCATCTACATCGGCTGGGCATCATGCACGGGGATCTCTATGGTCATAACATCCTCCATAACGGCCAGGGTGCCGCCCTGCTCGGGGACTTCGGCGCCGCCTCTTTCTACCCGGTGCGGGATCCTCAGCTGGCCACCCGGCTGGAGCGCTTGGAGGTGCGGGCCTTCGGCTGCCTGCTGGAGGAGCTGCTGGCGCTCTGCCCGGCGCAAGCGGGCTCGCATCACGGGCTCGATGACTTGGTGCAGGCTTGCCAGCAGCGGGAGCTGGCGCTGCGGCCAGCCTTTGCCGAGATCTGTGCCCGGCTGCTCGACGTCAGGAGCCGACTCGGCCATGGCAGTCATGCAGAGGACAACCGGGCTGGCGCACTCCTGACGGTCGGCATCGAGTCTTGAGTAAAACCTGCCGAAAGCGGCGCTTGGCATCGCTTTTGGTTTTGCAATCGTTTGTCTTGCAAAAAGGCGGATGAGGGGGCGACAAGGCTTGCACCGCCCCGTTGAAGTTGTGATATTGATGCATCATTGCAGATGACGAGAGGATGATGATGGAAGCGGCGTTTTGGCATCAGAAGTGGAAAGAGAACCGGATAGGCTTTCATCAGGTGGAGTTCAATCGCTGGCTGCAGACCGGCTGGTCGGCCCGGCAGGGAGATGAGCCCGTGCTGGTTCCCCTCTGCGGCAAGTCGGGCGACATGCTCTGGCTCAACCAGCAGGGTCACCCCGTCGACGGCTTCGAGCTGTCCGAGCTTGCCATCAGCCAGTTCTTCGGTGAGAACCAGCTGACCGAGACGGTGAGCGAGGTCGGGCCTTACCAGTGCCATCAGCACGAGACGTTGCGCATCTATCAGGGTGACTTCTTCGCCGTACCTACCCTGGGGCGTCGTTATCGGCTGGCCTATGACAGGGCGGCGCTGATCGCGCTGCCGACCTCCATGCGCCGTCAGTATGCCGAGCTGATGAGTCGCCTCATCGAGCCGGCTGGACAAGTCTTGCTGGTGACCCTGGAGTATCAGCCGGAGCAGCAGGTGCAGCCGCCGTTCTCGGTGGGGGAGATGGAGGTGCGCACCCTGTTCGAGCGCGATTTCAGCGTGGAAGTGCTGGGTCGGGCGACCGAGCAGGATCATCCCAGGGTGCAATCCGGCCAGCTCTCCTATTTCGATGAGGTGGCCTACCGGCTGACCCGCCGTCTGAGCGATGGATGAGACCAGAGGTAAGGTGAGGCGAAAGGGTGACGAGGCGAGACTCTCTTTACCTCCTTTGACATAGATCAACGTGAAAGACAGGGGCCCTGTCTAAGATGATCCTGTTTCTCAATCACTGTTGGTCTCGGTCGATGAGCTCTGGTTCGCATCACCTGGCCGATCATCAACTCAGTGTCTGATTTTCACGCTCATGTTCACTTTTGGCGGCTCTGTCGCAATTGATATGGTTTTTCCAGCCGACCCTCAGGTCGGCTTTTTATTGCCTGCGATTCGAGGCGGCTCAGGCCTCGAAGGTGCTGGCGGCGAGCCGGAACGCCTTGGGATCGTCGATGAACTGGCCGGTGATCCGCTCGTCATGCTCGTGGCCCTGGCCATAGCTGCAGAGGATCAGTCGATCCGAGGTCCTCGATCTCAGCTGGGTGATGAAGCGCACCAGATCGGCTCGGTTCAGCTTGCCCACCTCCTCGCACACCCTCTCCCGCTGATCGAAGCCGAGATCCTTGTTGCCTATGCTGACCCAGAGCCGCTGGCCCCGGCTGCGCAGGTTGGCGTCCCGCTCGCTGAGCTGGGCCTGCAGGCCCGCCTTGCTGTCCTGCCACTGCTGCTCGGTGAGCTCCAGCATGGCCAGCGGGAAGAGATCGATGAACTCCTCCACCGCATCCAGCAGGATCTGGGGTCCGGCCACCGGCGACTGGATATAGAAGATGAGGCCGGGATGGCGGTTCAAGGGCAGGTTGCCGGCGCCCACCACGTAGCCGAGCTGCTGGCGGGTGCGCAGCTCGTGGAAGAAGGTGGAGGACATGATGTGGTTGGCCAGGGTGAAGCAGGCGAGATCCCGCGCCCTGGTGGTGCGGGACTGATAGTAGACCAGCAGCGCAGAATCTTCGTGCTCGCAACCCTGCTCGCGGATGAGGGTGCCTCTGTCCTGAATGGAGATGAGGGGGCGGCGGGTCTCGGCGCTGGGCTGGCTGCTGACGCCGAGGTGGCGCTCCAGCAGCGCCGCCAGCTCGAGTGCCTCGGCCACGTCCCAATCTCCGTGGATCAGGGTCTCCACATGCACCTCGGCAAACAGCCGGGCGACGAAGTCGGGCATCTCGTCGAGGGTGATGGTGCGCAGGTGGCGCAGCAGTTGCTCGAACGGCGGGTTGTTGGGCTGCAGCAAACTGGTGAGCTGGTTGAAGAGCTGGGAGATGGGCCTCGTCTTGGACTGGTTCTCCCAGTTGCGGATGAGCTGCTCCTTGATCTCGGCGAAGCGGGCCGGATCCGGATAACCCAGGGTGCGGTTGCCGAGGATCATGTCGAGCAGCAGCGGCTGCTTGTCGGCGAAGCCGCTCATATTGATGGTGAAGCCCCCCTGGTGGGCATAGATCTGGTAGCCAAGCCCGGCCAGCTCGGCCGGGTAAGTGAGGGCGTTGAGGTGATCCGTGAGCAGCTCCACCGCGAGCCGGGCCATGGCGATGTGGCGCGGACTCCTGACCGCGTGCTCGCTGTCGATGGAGATATAGAGGTTGCCCTTGGGCACTCCGAACAGGTGCTCGTGCAGGTGCCAGAGCCGAAAACCGGGGCGGTCGATGAGGCAGGCCGGCAGGTCGGCGCAAAGCTCCGGCATGCGGGCATCCAGCCGACTGCTGATAAAGGGGTTGGGCGCGGGCAGGTGCAGCGCGGGATCCGGCTCGCTCTGCTGCCAGCGGATCTTCTCCGCCTCCGGGATGGGGGCGATGCTGTAGGGGGTCTGATACCAGCGGGCGAGGCGATCTGTGCTGACCTCCGGTGCCTGAATCGTCATGCGCAGGTTATGGGGGGTGAGCTTGGCGAGGAAGCGGCGGATCAGCGCCTCATCATATCCACGCATCATGTAGTCGCCGTGGAGCAGATCGTCCGGGGCATAGCTGAACAGGTTCAGCACCAGGCCGGAGACGGTATCCAGTGCCCGGCCCCGCTCCTGGAAGCGGAAGGCCGACTCGAGCACGCTGCGCTTCTCGTCATAGCGCCAGGCCTGCAGGCCGTCACGCTCGATGAGTTTCAGGTAGCCGAACAGGGCGGCGATGATGTCGTCCACCCGCGCTAGCCCGAGCGGGGTGAGCCCGAAGCTGATGCTGAAGTCCTTGAAGTTGGCGCCGCTGATGCCGCCGCCGGCGGCGAGCTGATTGACCCAGCCCCTGGCCTTGAGCAATGAGAGCAGGCTGCCGTCCCCTTCATAGCCGATGAGGTGGCTCAGGAAGGTGAGCGGCTTCTTGTCGTAAAACGCATCCACGTTGGGCAGCGGGAAGGTCAGCGTCAGCTTGCGGCTCTCCTTGACCGGCTTGATCTGAATGCGGATGCCGAGATCATCGAGCCGGTAGAGGGGGGCGGACAGGGTCGGGGTGCCCAGGTTGCGATCCAGGATGGGGCTGAAGAAGCGCTCGCACCAGCCGAGCTGGGTCTCGATGGATTCGGGCGAGATCATCACCAGCGCCATGCGATCCGCGCTGTAGTGCCCTTCGTAGAATGCAATGAGGTCGGAGCGCAGATCCCGGCCGGGCAGATCGGCCAGGGTATCCAGGTTGCCGACCGAGAACTTGGAGAAGGGGTGGGCCGGGTTGACCGTCTCTTTATGCACCTGGTAGCTGCGCCGCACGTCGTCTTGCAGCTTGAGGCGATACTCGGAATCGACCGCGTTGCGCTCCTTGTCGACCCACTCCGGGCTGAAGGTGGGGCAGATGAAGAACTGAGAGAAACGATCGAGCCCGGCTTCGAAGAAGGCGTTGTCGATATCGAAGAAGAAGTTGGTGAACTCGGTGCCGGTCCAGGCGTTGTTGCTGCCCCCGTGGCGGCTCATGAACTGCTGATACTCGCCGGGCTTGGGATAGGTGCGGGTGCCGAGGAACAGCATATGCTCAAGGAAATGGGCCATGCCCTGCCTGTCGGCCGGATCATCGAAGTGACCGGTGTTGACGGCCAGGGAGGCGGCGGACTTGTCGGTGTCGGGATCGCAGATCAACAAGACCCTGAGCCGATTTGCCAGCTCCAGATAGTGATACCGCCGATGGTCATTAGGACTGGCATGTGGGCTCATGTGGGCTGACTCGCGGTGAATTTATTTGAATTTAAAGATGATTATCGACCTCGCTATCTCACGAGGCAAACCCTTTTCTGAGAGGTAGCGCAATTGTTTCCCCCTGCATGGCGGGGTAAGATCCCCCCGCTATCTAAACAGGCCCGTTGGGCGAGGTTGTAATGAAAATCTACATCATGCGTCACGGCCAGGCTGGCATGAATGCGAAAACGGATGAACAGCGTCCACTGACCGAGCAGGGCATCGAAGAGTCCATTCACATGGCCCGCTGGTTGGCGCCCCAGCTGGCGGGAACGCTGGGCTTGGTGGTCCACAGCAACTACCTGCGAGCCAGACAAACCTGGCAGGCCATCGCCCCCGAATTGCCCGACGCGCAAGAGGTGGAAGAGAGCGGCGAGATCACGCCCTATGGCGATCCGGCGCTGGTCGCGAGCTATCTGGCCGCATTGGCGACACAGCATGAGAGCATCCTGATGGTCAGCCACCTGCCGCTGGTGGGTTATCTGGTGCAGAGCCTCTGCCCGGCGGCCGGTGCGCCCATGTTTGCCACCTCGGGCATGGCCTGTATTGAGTGGCAAGATGGTAAGGGGGTATTGCTCTGGCTTGAAGGACCACATACAATACGCTAAAAGTTAATAAAAAGTTACTAATTGGTTTTTTGGGATGAGATAGGCGATTTTTCCGGTTTTTTATACAAAATTAACGGAATTATTTCGCAGAAGCTGCTGTCATACGGATACAACTGCAAGAGGTTGCAAACGATGAGAGTGTTCAAGAAGTATCTGCCGCTGATGGTGGCAAAGCATGTCAAAACCTTCTTCAAGGGGCGGATCTATATCCACGGCAGGGGGCGCTTCGATTTCCAGTCCGGCTTGTTGATGATGCCCTCGCCAGCGGACATTCCCCACCGCCAGACGGTGCTCGAGGTCAATGAGCTGATCTCGAGACTGCACATGGATGCGGCTTGATCATCGCACCCTGATGGTCGTCCTCCCCATGCCCGCCGCCGTGCGGGCATGATTGTTTTTGGCCCTGCCGCCTCGATTTTGGTTCTGTTTGATTCCCTTTTTGCAGACCCTGCCGGGCTGCCCCGTTGCCGCACTTGCTAATCCTGTTTGCCTCTTTATACTCCCGCCTAAAATACCCACCCCCCTCTTTCTGGATATAGCAATGCCCCTTGCCTTTCTGTTTCCTTTCTCCTGCATGGCCATCTGGGCCGGTAACGGTATCGTCAGCAAGCTGGCGGTGGGGGTGCTCTCGCCGGCGGCGCTGGCCTGGTCGCGCTGGATGGTCGCGGCCATTGTCCTGACTCCCTTCCTCGCCCGTCGGGCCTGGCGGGTGCGGGCCAAACTGCGGGCCGGTTTTTGCCAGCTGGCCATGCTGGCCCTGCTCGGCATGGTGCTGAACCAGACGTTCGGCTACTACGCGGCCCAGACCCTGGGAGCCACCGAGATCGGTCTGATGATGGGGCTGACCCCGCTGATGACGGTGTTGCTCAGCATCTGGCTGCTGCGCGAGCGGCCCACCTGGGGGGCCCTGCTCGGCGGCGTCATCTCCATCCTGGGGCTGGCCGTCTTGCTGGGGCAGGGGGATCCGACCCGGCTGCTCACGCAGGGCATCCACATCGGCTCCGTCTACATGCTGCTGTCGGCGGCGACCTATGCGCTCTACAGCGTGCTGCTCAAGCGCTGGGATCTGGGGCTAGACAACTGGTCCATGCTCTACGGCCAGGTGCTGTGCAGCCTGCTGTTCCTCACCCCCTTCTACCTGCTGGTGGATGGACAATGGCCCGATCGCAGTGCACTCTGGCTCATCCTCTATGCGGGGATCCCGACCTCGGCCCTCTCGCCCTGGTTGTGGATGCAGGGGATAGCGCTGCTGGGCGCCAGCCGTACCGCCATCTTCATGAACCTGTTGCCGGTGATGACGGCAGCCTTGGCCATCAGTTGGCTGGGGGAGGAGCTGACCAGCTACCACCTGATCGGCGGCGGCATGACCCTGCTGGGGGTGCTGCTGGCACAACTGTTGGTCAAGCCCGTGGTCGTGCGGCGACGGGCCAGGCTCGCGATGGCCAGCTGTCAGGAAGATTGAACGAAAAGACCGCCTCAGAGGCGGTCTTTTCGTTTACGGGGTCTAGGGCGTTACTGCGCAGTGAGATAGAGGTCCTTCGAATAGACCAGATCCTGCGGGTTGTGGTAGGGATAGCCCTTGACGAAGGGCTTGAGCAGCCGTGACTTGACGTAGAAGTAGACGGGGGCAATGGGTGCCTCCTCATCGATCAGCACCTCGGCCTGTTGATAGAGCCGGTTGCGTTCGGCCGGATCCTTGGAGTCGTGGGCCTTGGCCAGCAGGGCGTCGTACTGCTTGTTGGACCACTTGCCGCTGTTGGCGCTGCTGCTGGAGGTCATGATGTCGAGGAAGGTGGAGGCATCGTTGTAATCCCCGTTCCACGAGTAGCGGCTGACCCCGAAATCCCCCTCGTTGAGGGCCGACACCATGGTCTTCCACTCCATGTTGCTGAGCTCGGCCTTGACCCCCAGGTTGTGCTTCCACATGGAGGAGATGGCCAGCGCTATCTTCTTGTGCCCCTCGTTGGTGTTGTAGAGGATGTCCACATCCAGCGGATTCTGCGGGCCATAGCCTGCCTCGGCCAGCAGTGCCTTGGCCTGGGTGAGCCGTGCCTCCTTGCTCATCTGCTCGCTGGGCGGACGCTTGAGCTCGAAACCATCCACGCTGGGAGGGGTCAGGCTGAAGGCCGAGATCTGGCCCTGGCCCAGGATCTTCCCGGTGATGGTGTCCCGGTCGATGGCCAGGGAGAGCGCCTTGCGCACCCTGACGTCGTCGAAGGGTTTGCGCTGGGTGTTGAACACATAGTAATAGGTGGCAAGCGAGGGGGCATTGATCAGCTCATCAGGGCTCTGGCTCTTGAGCTGCTGGTACTGCTCCAGCGGATAGGTGGTGTAGTGCAGCTCGCTCGAGCGATAGCGGTTGTAGGCCGCCGTCTCAGAGACGATTTCCAGGTAGATCACCTTGTTCAGCACCGTATGGGCATTGTCCCAGTAGTGGGTATTGCGCTCGGCGATCAGGCGCTCGTTCGGGGTCCACTCCTTGAGTGCGAAGGCGCCGTTGGAGACGATGTTGCCCGGCTTGACCCACTCATGGCCAAACTTCTCGATGACCGCCTTGGGCGCCGGGAAGGTGGTGTAGTGGGTCAGGGTCTTCAAGAAGAAGGGGACAGGGTTTTTCAGGGTGATCTGCAGGGTGTGGGCATCGATCGCCTTGATGCCGAGCGCCTCTGGTGCCTGTTTGCCCTGGATGACGTCACCGGCGTTGACCACGCCGGTCAGCTCGATGAACCAGGCGTAGTTGGAGGCATTCTTGGGGTTGGCCGCCCGCTGCCAGCCATAGACGTAATCGGCCGCGGTGACCGGCTCGCCGTTGGACCACTTGGCCTCGGGTCTGAGCTTGAAGGTGTAGACGGTGCCGGTGCTGTCGAGCTCGTAACTGAGCGCGCCCGCGGCTCGCAGCTTGCCGTTGCTGTCCAGACTATAGAGTCCCTCGAACAGATCGTTGACGATGTCGCTGCCCGCGCTCTCTTCTGCCATCTGGGGATCGATGGAGGAGGGCTCGGTGCCGATGTTGCGCACGAAGGTTTGTTGGTCGCTGGGCAACAGCTTGGTGCCATCAGGCACCTGGGCGGCCAGGGCGGGGAGGGCGAGCAGGGTGGCAACCGTGCCGGCAATGAGAGTCCTTTTCATTGAATATCCTTATGTTTTTTTGCTTCCAAAGCCAAACCAATATGCTGGATTGGCGACGAGATCTCAAGGGGGGCTCAGGCCGCTTTTCAGGCATTGGAGCGGATGGGGGCCGGGTATGGGAGAGGGGTGAAGATGAATAATTGTCACGAATTAACATGAAGAAAGAGGCCGATTGAAACCTGTTTTTCAGCGTTCCATCGCGTTTTTACGGGACAAACTGGTGATTTATACGCCGGCTTAATTCGCTGCAAAAACAAAAAACAGGCGTTACATTAGGTTACAAAATAACGCAGCCGAGGATCGGCACTTTTTTTGCCGATGCTTGCAAACGTTTTCAAAGGCCAACGGAAACGCTCCTAAAGGAACAAGAATGCGAAACATGATCACCATGGGCGAGTTCATCGTCAAAAAACAGGCGGACTACCCTACCGCGACCGGTGAGCTGACTTCACTGCTCAGCTCCATTCGTCTGGCTGCCAAGGTGGTGAACCGGGAGATCAACAAGGCGGGCCTGGCGGACATCATCGGCTCCATGGGGGCCGAAAACGTGCAGGGCGAGGTGCAGCAGAAGCTGGACGTCTATGCCAACGAGCGCTTCAAGGCGGCGCTGGAGGCCCGCGGCGAGGTGTGCGGCATGGCGTCCGAGGAGGAGGAGGACTTCGTCTCCTTCGATTCCGAGCTCTCCCGCCACTCCAAATACATAGTGCTGATCGATCCCCTCGACGGCTCCTCCAACATCGACGTCAACGTCTCGGTCGGTACCATCTTCTCCATCTACCGCCGGGTCAGCAAGCCGGGCGCCGGCGTGACCCTGGAAGACTTCCTGCAGCCGGGCAACCGCCAGGTCGCCGCCGGTTACGTGGTGTACGGCTCCTCCACCATGCTTGTCTACACCACCGGCTTCGGGGTCAACGGCTTCACCTACGATCCCTCCATCGGCTGTTTCTGCCTCTCTCACGAGAACATCCGCATCCCCGAGGAAGGCAAGATCTACTCCATCAACGAGGGCAACTACATCAAGTTCCCGGACGGGGTGAAGAAGTACCTGAAGTATTGCCAGGAGCGGGACGAGGCGACCCACAGGCCCTACACCTCCCGCTACATCGGCTCCCTGGTGTCGGATTTCCACCGCAACCTGCTCAAGGGCGGCATCTACATCTATCCGTCCGGCACCAACTCTCCGAACGGCAAGCTGCGCCTGCTCTACGAGTGCAACCCCATGGCCTTCCTGGTCGAGCAGGCCGGTGGCAAGGCCTCCGACGGCTTCGGTCGCATCATGGATGTCCAGCCCGTCGCGCTGCACCAGCGCACCCCCTATTTCGTCGGCTCCACCAAGATGGTGGAGCGGGCCGAGGCCTTCATGCGGGAGTTCTCCGCCCACGAGGATCCGGCCAGCCAGGGCTGATGCCTGCGCCAGCCGCATAAAAACGGGAGCCGATATGGCTCCCGTTTTGTTGTGTGCTCACCGTGATCAGAGGCTGTGGTTGGCGAGATCCGTCAGCAGGCTGTCCACCAGCTTCAGGCGCATGGCCCTGTCCTGGTTTGGCACCTGGAAGCGCAAGCGGGTCGGCCCGTCCATCTTGTAGATGCGCGGCTGCTCGGAGAGCAGCTTGACCAGATAGCCGGGGTTGACCCTGGTGTCCTGGTTGAAGTCGAGATAACCGCCGCGCTCGCTCATCTCCACCCGGCGGATGCCGAGCGTCGTGGCACGCTGGCGGAAGGCCGCAATTTCCATGAGTGTCTTGGTCGGCTCCGGCAGCAGGCCGAAGCGGTCGATCAGCTCCACCTTCAGCTCGCGCAGCTCCTGCTCGTCGGCGGCGCTGGCGATGCGCTTGTACATGGAGAGCCGCATGTTGACGTCCGGGATGTAGTCGTCCGGCAACAGGGCCGGCAGGCGCAGCTCCACCTCGGTGTGCTGGCTCATCAGCTGCTCGAGGGACGGCTCCTTGCCGTTTTTCAGCGCCTCGACCGCCTGCTCCAGCAGCTCCATGTAGAGGGTGAAGCCAATCGACTCGATCTGGCCGCTCTGATCGTCGCCGAGCAGCTCGCCCGCGCCGCGGATCTCCAGATCGTGGGTCGCCAGCGCGAAGCCGGCACCGAGATCCTCGAGGGAGGCGATGGCCTCCAGCCGCTTGATGGCGTCCTTGGTCATCAGCTTGGGGTGGGGGGTGAGCAAATAGGCATAGGCCTGGTGATGGGAGCGGCCGACCCGGCCCCGCAGCTGGTGCAGCTGGGCCAGCCCCAGATGATCGGCGCGGTCCATGATGATGGTGTTGGCGCTCGGCACGTCGATGCCGGTCTCGATGATGGTGGTGCAGACCAGCAGGTTGAAGCGCTGGTGATAGAAGTCCGACATGATGCGTTCGAGGTCGCGCTCGCGCATCTGGCCGTGGGCGATGCCGATGCGCGCCTCCGGCACCAGCTCGGCGAGATCGCCGGCGCACTTCTCGATGCTCTCCACGTCGTTGTGCAGGTAGTAGACCTGACCGCCGCGTTTGAGTTCCCGCAGCACCGCCTCGCGGGTGACCGCCGGCTCCTGTTGGCGCACGAAGGTCTTGATGGCGAGCCGCTTGGCCGGCGGGGTGGCGATGATGGAGAGATCCCGCATGCCGGACATCGCCATGTTGAGGGTGCGCGGGATCGGCGTCGCCGTGAGGGTGAGGATGTCCACGTCGGCCCGCAGCGCCTTGATCTTCTCCTTCTGGCGCACCCCGAATCTGTGTTCCTCGTCGACGACCAGCAGCCCCAGATCCTTGAAGGTGAGCTCGGAGCCCAGCAGCTTGTGGGTGCCGATGATGATGTCCACCTTGCCCTCGCGCAGCTCTTTGAGCACGGCGGTCTGCTCCTTGGCGGAGCGGAAGCGGCTCAGCACCTCGACCCGCACCGGCCAGTTGGCGAAGCGATCGCGGAAGTTGTCGTAGTGTTGCTGGGCCAGCAGGGTGGTGGGCACCAGCACCGCCACCTGCTTGCCGCCGTGCACCGCCACGAAGGCGGCCCGCATCGCCACCTCGGTCTTGCCAAAGCCCACATCGCCACACACCAGCCTGTCCATACTCTTGGCCTGGCACATGTCCCCCAGCACAGCGTTGATGGCGTTGAGCTGATCCTCGGTCTCCTCGAACGGGAAGCCGGCGGCAAACTGACGGTAGGCCTCCTTGTCGTGCTTGAAGGCAAAGCCCTTGCGGGCGGCGCGCAGGGCGTAGACGTCCAGCAGCTCGGCCGCCACGTCGCGGATCTTCTCCGCCGCCTTGCGCCTGGCCTTGGTCCAGGCCTCGCCGCCGAGTTTGTGGCTGGGCGGATTGTCCGACCCGGTATAGCGGCTGATCAGGTGCAAGTTGGTGACCGGCACGAACAGCTTGTCGCCGCCGGCGTATTCCAGGGTCAGGAACTCGGTGGGCAGGCCACCGGCATCCAGGGTCTCGAGCCCGAGATAGCGACCGACCCCGTGATCGAGATGCACCACCGGCTGGCCCTGGGTCAGCTCGCCCAGGTTGCGGATCACCGCATCCGAACTCAGGTTCTTGCTCTTCTCCCGCTGCCGCTTGCTGCGGATCTTGCCGCCAAGCAGCTCGGTCTCGGTGATGAGCGCCAGCTCGTCCTGACCGGGCTCGCGCAGCAGGAAGCCCCGCTCCAGCGGGCTGACCAGCAGGCCGTGGCGCGCCTTGCTCCCTATGAAGGCATCGAGGGAGGCGAACTCCTTGGGCTGCAGTTGGATGCGTGCCAGCAGATCGCCGAGCACCTCGCGCCGCCCCTCGGACTCCACCGCAAACAGGGTGCGGCCCTTGAACTGGTCGAGGAACTGGCCCAGCGCCAGCAGGGGCTGCTCCTTGCTGTGATCCAGCTGCAGGTCTGGCAGGGGAGCCAGGGGCAGATCCCAGTGGCCGGCGCCGCCGTCGGTGGCGGCCTCCTGCAGCCGCACGGCGCCATACTGGCCGAGGGCGGCAAACAGCTGCTCCACCGGCAGATAGATCTGTTGGGGCGGCAGCAAGGGGCGGGTGTTGTCCCAGCGCCTGTCCTCATAGCGCTGGCCGATATCGTTCCAGAAGCGCTGGGCGGCGGGATAGATCTCCCCCACGGTGAGCAGCAGGGTGTTGTCCGGCAGGTAGTCAAACAGGCTGGCGGTCTGCGCGAAGAAGAGCGGCAGATAGTATTCGATGCCGGCGGGCCAGCGCCCCTTGCTCACCTCCTGGTAGACAGATCCCTCGGCGCGCGACAGCTCGAACTGCTCGCGGAACTGGCCCCGGAACAGCTCGATGGCTCCTTCGTCGGTGGGAAACTCCCGGGCGGGCAGCAGGCTGACGCTCTTGACCGGCTCGCTGGAGCGCTGGGTCTCGGGATCGAAGGGGCGGATGGAGTCCACCTCGTCGTCGAAGAAGTCGATGCGATAGGGGCTGTTGCTGCCCATGGGGAAGAGGTCGAGCAGGGAGCCGCGGGCGGCGAATTCGCCGTGCTCCAGCACCTGATCCACCGCCACGTAACCTGCCTCGGCGAGGCGACCCCGCAGCTGTTGCAGGTTGAGGCGCTGACCGGCCTTCACCAGCAGGCTGTACTTGTCGAGATAGACCTGGGGGGCGCAGCGCAGCATCAGGGTGGAGATGGGCACGATCAGCACGCCGCTGTTCATCTGCGGCAGTTTGTAGAGGGTCTCGAGCCGCTGGGAGATGATGTCCTGATGGGGGGAGAAGGTGTCGTAGGGCAGGGTCTCCCAATCCGGGAACATCAGCACGGGATCGTCCAGCAGGAACTGCAGTTCCTGTTCGAGGCGCAGGGCACTCGGGGTATCGGCGGTCACCAGCAGGACGGGACGATTTGCCTCCTGGGTGAGGCGGGCGGCAACCAGCGCCAGGCTGCTGCCGACCAGCTGGCCGAGCGTTATCTTTTGGCCCGCTTTGGCGGGCAAGGCGGGGAGTTTCATTGGCATCGTTCGATTCTTTTAACGTTGACGTTGGCTGTGGTTAGCGCTGACGCTCTTGGGCACGCAGTTTGAGCTGTTTCGATTGCACATGCAGGCTGGCGCGCACCAGCAGTTCCCGGTCATCCTCGCGGATCCGCACATAGTCGAGCACCACGTGCATGCCATGTTCGCTCGGCTCCAGGTGTTTGACCTCGGCATAGCAGTAGACCGCGGAGGCCTCCTCGCGCAGGAAGATCTTGAGGCGCACCAGTTGATGGACCCGCGGCGCCTCGCCATGACCCTGACGTGGGTGCAGGTAGGTGAGCTGACCGGCGCCAAAGCGCAGGGTGTGGAAGCGATGCTCGGGGTGATCCTGCACCGCCAGCACATAGCCCATGATCATGTCGATCTTGCGCGACTGCTGGTTGATGATCTCCACCAGATCGTGCATCGACTCGTTCTGGTTGCGCAGCAGGCGGCTGCTCATCATGTCGATGGAGGTGATGGAGGAGGCGATGCGAAAGGGTTCGGGCAGCTCGGCGTCCAGTGCCTCCAGCGTCGGCAGGTGAAAATCGGCCGGCATGGGGATCACATTGACCGGCGTGGCATGGGTGACGCTGAAGAACTGTTCCTGCATGGAGGCTATCCCTTGTTGTCATAGTCTATTTGCCTTTATTATCCGGTATCTTATTTCGTTGGCAACGTACATATCCTTGAAGACTGGACTTTTTCAGCCACTGTCGCTGGCCATCGGCCTGCGTTATGCAGGCTCACGACGCAGTAACCGCTTCGTTTCATTCATCTCCCTCTTCTCCACCTTCGGCATCGCCATCGGGGTCGCGGCCCTGATGGTGGTCATCTCTGTGATGAACGGTTTCGAGGGGCAGCTCAAGGGCCGTATCCTCGGGGTGATCCCCCATGTGGTGGTGACCAATGCCACCGGCCGGATGGAGGTGGCACCCCCGGGTCTGCCCGATCTGGCCGGGCTGCCCCACGTGGTCGCCCATGCCCCCATGCTCGACAGCGAAGGCATGTTGCAGAGCCCGGGCCAGCTCACCGGCGTCAGCGTGCAGGGCATAGATCCGGCGCAGTGGCCCAAGGATGACATCCTGCACGCCCAGATGCTGGGCGGGCGGCTGGACAGCCTGCAGCGCGGTGAATACCACATAGTGCTGGGGCAGGGGGTGGCCAACCGCCTCAAGGTGTCCATCGGCGACCAGGTGCGTCTCATCCTGACCGAGGGCACCCGCTTCACGCCGTTTGGCCGGGTACCGGCCCAGCGGCTGTTCACCGTCTCCGGCATCTTCGGGGTCGGCGCCGACGTGGACAGCCAGGTGGCGCTGATCGCGCTCGGCGACGCCCAGCGCATGCTGCGCCTGCCCGAAGGCACAGTCGGCGGCATTCGCCTCTGGCTGGATGATCCCTTCGCCGCCGATCAGGTGATCAAGACCCCCTTGCCCGATGGGCTGGAGTGGCAGGATTGGCGCCGCGAGCGCGGCGAGCTGTTCCAGGCGGTGGCCATGGAGAAACGCATGATGGGGCTGATGCTGGTGCTGATCATCGCGGTCGCCACCTTCAACATCCTCTCCGCCCTGGTGATGGTGGTCACCGACAAGGAAGGGGAGGTCGCCATCCTGCGGACCATGGGCATGAGCGAGCCCGGTATCGTCAAGATCTTCATGGTGCTGGGGGCGTCGAGTGGCGTCATAGGCGCGCTGTTTGGCGGCCTGGCGGGGCTTGGCCTCTCCCTGGGGCTCAACCCCCTACTCGATGCGGTGGGGCTCAACCTCTATATGGCCGCCGGCGGCTCTGGCCTGCCGGTGATCGTCGAGCCCGCCCAGGTCGTCACCATCTTGCTGGGCGCCGTGCTGCTCAGCTTCAGCGCCACCCTCTACCCTGCGGCCCGTGCGGCCCGGGTGAAACCGGCCGAGGCGCTGCGTTATGAATAATTCATCTTCTCTTATATTGCATCCCAGTGGAGCCCCTCTTATGAATGAGTCCTTATCACGTAACGCTCAGCCGCGTGAACCTCTGCTGCGTTGCGAGGCACTGAATCATGTCTACAAAGAGGGCCATCTCGAGACTCAGGTGCTCAAGGGGATAGATCTCAGCGTGGCTCCCGGCGAGATGCTGGCGGTGGTGGGCAGCTCGGGTTCGGGCAAGACCACCCTGCTGCACCTGATGGGGGCGCTCGACAACCCCTCCAGCGGCACCGTGCTGTTCAAGGGGCAGGATATCCATCACTGGGACAGTCGCACCCAGGCCAGGTTCCGCAACCAGGAGCTGGGTTTCGTCTATCAGTTCCACCATCTGCTGGCCGAGTTTACCGCGCTGGAGAACACCGCCATGCCGCTGCTGATCGCCGGGGAATCGGTGGCGAGCGCCAGCGACAAGGCGACCCGGATGCTGGGGCGGGTGGGGCTCTCCCATCGCCTCCATCACAGGCCGTCCGAGCTCTCCGGTGGCGAACGCCAACGGGTGGCCATCGCCCGCGCCCTGGTCAACGAGCCGAGCCTGGTGCTGGCGGACGAGCCGACCGGCAACCTGGATCACGCCAGTGCCACTGCGGTGTACGAGCTGCTGTGCGAGTTGAACCGGGAGCTGGGCACCGCCTTCGTGGTGGTGACCCATGACTTGAGCCTCGCCGCCAAGCTGCATCGCCGGGTGACCCTGGTGAGCGGCATCATGGCGGAGGTCGCCTGATGTTCAAACCGCTGCCCCTCTTTCTGGGCCTGCGTTACAGCCGCTCCCGCCGTCGTAACGGTTTTATCGCCTTTATCTCGGCATCCTCCCTCATCGGCATCGCGCTGGGGGTGATGGCCCTCATCCTCGGTCTTTCCGCCATGAACGGGTTCGAGCGCGAGCTCAAGAACCGGGTGCTCTCGGTGGTGCCGCATGGCGAGCTGATCGGCATGGAGGCGCCGCTGCCCGACTGGCCCAGGCTGCGGGATTACCTGCTGGCCCAGCCCGGGATCGAAGCCGCCGCCCCCGTCATCCGTCTCGATGGCCTGCTGGAACACGGCTCCGCCCTCAAGGGGGTGCAGGTGCGCGCCGTGTTGCCCGAGCTCGAGGCCAACCTGTCCGATGCGGGCAAGTACATGACGGGGCGCGGCCTGCGCGAGCTGCAGGCCGGTGGCAACGGGGTTATCCTCGGCAAGACCATCGCCGACAAGCTGGGGGTCGGGATAGGTGACACCGTCGCCCTGTTGCTGCCGCAGGGGGGAGATGCCGCCGGCATCAAGAATCCGAAGCGGGAGGCGCTCAAGGTGGTGGGGCTGCTGGAGATAGGCGGTCAACTCGACGGGCTGCTCGGCTTCATGCACCTCGCCGATGCCCAGGCCATCACCGGCATGGGCAGCGCGGTGGAGGGCTTCAGCCTCAAGGTGAATGACGTGCTCAAGGCGCAGTCCATCACGGTGGCGGCCGCCCAGAAATTTCCGCACTACGTCTACATCAGCAGCTGGATGAGCCGCCAGGGCTACCTCTATCAGGACATCCAGATGGTGCGCACCGTCATGTACGTGGTGATGCTGATGGTGGTGGCGGTGGCCTGCTTCAACATCGTCTCCACCCTGGTGATGGCGGTGAACGAGAAGCGCAGCGAGATCGCCATCCTCAAGACCATGGGGGCGAGCCCGGGCCAGGTCCGGCTCACCTTCGTCATCCAGGGCATGGTGAACGGGGTGGCGGGCGCCCTGCTCGGGGCCCTGCTCGGTGGCCTGCTCTCCAGCAAGCTGACCCAGATCCTGAGCTTCATCGAGGGGGTGATCGGCCATCGTTTCCTCAACCCGGACATCTACTTCATCGACTTCCTGCCGACCGAGCTGCACCTGCAGGATTTGGTGATAGTCACCAGCGCCGCCATCCTGATGAGTCTGCTGGCGACCCTCTATCCCGCTTGGCGGGCGAGTGGCCTGGTGCCGTCCCGCGAGTTGGGACACTGATCGTCGCCGGATGCGAAGATAAAGAAGAAGGGCCCGTTACGGGCCCTTCGCTTTTTCTGGTGGCGGCGATGGCAGGCTCAGTGGGCGTTGAGCTCATCCAATGGCAGCGAGAAGCTGGCCACGAACACGTCGATGAAGTAGCGCATCGCCGGGTTCATGCGGGCGGCCAGCATCTGCTCGAGCCGCTTCCTGGCCGGCTCGAACTCCCGGTTGCCGGCATTGATCTCTTCCAGGCACTTGGTATAGGCGCAGAGGGTGTCGGCATCCTTCACCAGCCGGCTGAGCTCGCCATCCTGGGCGCCGGAGTCGAGCAGGGGGCGAAAATCTTCCATCAGCTCGGGGGGCAGCATCCCCAGCAGGCGCTGCTCGGCCGCCAGCTCTATCTTCTTGTATTCACGGGCTATCTCGGGGTTGAAATACTTGACCGGGGTCGGCAGATCGCCGGTCAGCACCTCGCTGCTGTCGTGGTAGAGCGCCATCACCGCGGCCAGGTTGGCATCGACCCTGCCATCAAACAGGCGATTCTGGATGACCCCGAGGGCGTGGGCCACCATGGCGACCTGCAGGCTGTGCTCGGCGATGTTTTCCGGCTGTATGTTGCGCATCAGCGGCCAGCGATAGATGAGTCGCATGCGGGCGAGGTTGGCGAAGAAGTGGCTGGGGAGCATGAATGACCTCGAACGGGGGCAATGAAAAAGGGCAGACCCTAGTCTGCCCTTTTTTTACCTCGCAGGCATAGCCCGTTGCCGCATTCTTGGTTAGCGAATGTAGCGACCGGATTCGGCCTCGTGATTGGTCACCACCATCTGACCGATGGGGGCCAGCGCGATCAAGGCGAGCTTGAGGTGCTGGATGCCGAACGGGATGCCGATGATGGTCACGAAGCAGGCCAGTGCCGAGGCGATATGGCCGATGGCCAGCCAGACCCCGATCACCAGGAACCAGAGGATGTTGCCGATAAGGCCCAGCACGCCGGAGCCGATGTCGCTCTGGCCGGTCATGCTCTTGCGGCTCACCGCCTGCTTGCCAAACGGGAAGAAGGTGAAGGTGCCGATGACGAAGCAGGAACGCCCCCAGGGGATCCCTATCAGGGAGACGAAGCAGAGCAGCCCGGCCAGCCACCAGGCCAGCCCCATGACGACGCCCCCCAGTACAAACCAGAGCAGGTTAAACAAGAAGCGGAAAAAGGACATGTGGGTCACTCCAGACTCATAAATTGGTTGTCACCATAGCGAGCGGCGTCGAGGGACGCAATGGCTGATGCGAGAAGGTGGACAATTTGGGTCGCAGCCGCCCTCGGCGGGGCCGTTTTGCGGGCCACAGGGGTGGAAAAAGGGAGGGTTGGTGCGTAAAAAGGTGAGCGAGTGCAAATTATTGCTAACCTGGCGCTTGAACTGGGGCCAGGGCTTCCCCATATAAGGGGCAGACATGCGCAAATTGTGCCGTCTGTGCCCCGGATGGGGGATGTGCGGCTCGACGCGACCAATGTGCGCCGCTATAATGTCGCGTCATATTTTCTCATCACAAAGACAGTCGTTGTCTTTATAAACAGGAAGACTCCGGGTTTTACCCAGGGGTAATAAAGGGTCAGCACACAGTGCTGAGTTGAACGAGGTAAAAGAATGCAAGTTTCTGTAGAGACAACCCAGGGTCTGGAACGCCGTCTTACCATCACTGTACCGGCTGCTACCGTTGACGCTGCCGTGCGTAAAGAATTGAATGGCCTGGCCAAGACTCGTCGCATCGACGGTTTCCGTCCTGGCAAGGCTCCGGTTGCCATCATCAAGAAGATGTTCGGCGCCATGGCCCATGCCCGCGTTGCCGATGAAATGATGCAGAACAACTTCATCAAGGCCATCATCGAAAACAAACTGAGCCCGGCCGGCGCGCCGACCATGGATCCGAAAGAGATCAAGGAAGGCCAGGATTTCGAGTTCACCGCCACTTTCGAAGTGTACCCGGAGTTTGAAGTTGCAGGCCTCGAGACCATCAAGGTCGAGAAGCCGGTTGCGACCGTCAAGGATGAAGATCTGGCCAACATGATCGACACCCTGCGCAAGCAGCACGCGACCTGGACCGATGTTGACGCCGCTGCCGCCAAGGGCATGCGTGTCACTCTGGACTTCGTCGGTTCCATCGACGGTGAAGAGTTCGACGGCGGCAAGGCCGAAGGTTTCACCCTGGAGCTGGGCGCTGGCCGTATGATCCCGGGCTTCGAAGATGCCATCCTGGGCAAGAAAGCGGGCGACGAGTTCACCATCGAGGTGACTTTCCCGGCTGACTACCACGCCGAAAACCTCAAAGGCAAGGCGGCCAAGTTTGCCTCCAAGCTGAACAAGGTTGAAGAGCAGGTGCTGCCCGAGCTGACCGAAGAGTTCGTCAAGCGTTTTGGCATCGAGAGCGGTAACGTTGAAGAGCTGAAAGCCGAAGTGCGCAAGAACATGGAGCGCGAACTGGCCCAGGCCCTGAAAAACAGCGTGAAAGAGCAAGTGCTGAACGGCCTGGTTGAAGCCAACCAGATCGATCTGCCGAAGGCTGCCGTTGCCCAGGAAATCGACACCCTGCGTCAGCAGGCGCTGCAGCGCTTCGGTGGCTTCCAGGGCGGCAACGCTCCCGAGCTGCCGGCCGAGCTGTTCCAGGCCCAGGCCGAGCGTCGCGTCCGCGTTGGTCTGCTGCTGGGTGATGTCATCCGCACCAACGAGATCAAGGCTGACGATGCCCGTGTGACCAGCATCATCGAGTCCATGGCCACCGCCTACGAAGATCCGAAGGAAGTGATCGAGTACTACCAGAAGAACGAGCAGATGCTGAATGGCGTCCGCAATCTGGCGGTTGAAGATCAAGCCATCGACCTGATCCTGTCCAAGGCGCAAGTGACCGAGAAAGAAGTGGCCTTCGACGAAGTGATCAACAAGTCCGGTGCCGCTGCCTAAGAACATTTGACTTAAGGTCAAAACTGTTAAGTATAATGGCTCGTGTGATCTCCACTCGGGCCATTTTATTTTAGGGACAATGCCTTATGTACAAGAACTATAACGATGTGACTGAATCCCCACGCAATGCGCTCATCCCTATGGTGGTCGAGCAGACGGCGAAAGGGGAGCGTTCTTATGACATCTATTCCCGCCTGCTGAAAGAGCGGGTCATCTTCCTGACGGGTCAGGTTGAGGATCACATGGCGAACCTGGTGGTGGCTCAGCTGCTGTTCCTGGAGTCCGAGAACCCGGATCAGGACATCAGCATCTACATCAACTCGCCGGGTGGTGCCGTCACTGCGGGTATGTCCATCTATGACACCATGCAGTTCATCAAGCCGGACGTCAGCACCGTCTGTATGGGGCAGGCCTGCTCCATGGGCGCCTTCCTGCTGGCCGGTGGCGCCAAGGGCAAGCGCTTCTGCCTGCCCAATGCGCGCGTGATGATCCACCAGCCGCTGGGCGGCTTCCAGGGCCAGGCATCTGACATCCAGATCCATGCCCAGGAGATCCTGAAGATCAAGAATACCCTGAACGAGCGTCTGGCCTTCCACACCGGCCAGGACATGGCCACCGTCGAGCGCGACACCGATCGTGACAACTTCATGTCGGCCGAGCAGGCCGTGGCCTATGGTCTGGTCGACGGCATCCTGAGCCAGCGCGGCTGAGCAGGGTATCCCGTCCTGTTGTAAACTCAACAGGACGATCCATCCTCTATTGATAGAACGAGGTTGCTGAATGACAGAGAAACGCAAGGGTGAGGGCGACAAGCTGCTTTATTGCTCTTTCTGCGGCAAAAGTCAGCATGAAGTGCGTAAGCTGATCGCTGGCCCTTCCGTCTACGTATGTGATGAGTGTGTCGAGCTGTGCAACGACATCATCCGCGAAGAGATCCGCGAGATCTCTCCCAAGCGCGATGGTAGCGAGCTGCCGACCCCTCATGAAATTCGTGCGCACCTGGATGACTATGTGATCGGCCAGGAGTACGCCAAGAAGGTGTTGGCCGTGGCCGTTTACAACCACTACAAGCGTCTGCGCAGCGGCAGCGAAGCCGGCGGTGTGGAGCTTGGCAAGTCCAACATCCTGCTGATTGGCCCGACCGGTAGCGGCAAGACCCTGCTGGCCGAAACGCTCGCCCGCCTGCTGGATGTACCCTTCACCATGGCCGACGCCACCACCCTGACCGAAGCCGGTTATGTGGGCGAAGACGTGGAGAACATCATCCAGAAGCTGCTGCAAAAGTGCGACTACGACGTAGAGAAGGCCCAGCGTGGCATCGTCTACATCGACGAGATCGACAAGATCTCCCGCAAGTCGGACAACCCCTCCATCACCCGCGACGTGTCCGGGGAAGGGGTGCAGCAGGCGTTGCTCAAGCTGATCGAAGGCACCATAGCTTCCGTCCCGCCGCAAGGTGGTCGCAAGCATCCGCAGCAGGAGTTCTTGCAGGTTGATACCTCCAAGATCCTCTTCATCTGCGGTGGCGCCTTTGCCGGCCTGGACAAGGTGATCGAGCAGCGTTCCGTCAAGGGCACCGGCATCGGTTTTGGCGCTGACGTCAAATCCAAGAACGCCAAGGCGACCTTAAGCGAGAACTTTGCCAAGGTGGAGCCGGAGGATCTGATCAAGTACGGTTTGATCCCCGAGTTCATCGGTCGTCTGCCGGTGGTCGCGACCCTCACCGAGCTGGACGAGGCTGCCCTCATCCAGATCCTGAAAGAGCCGAAAAACGCGCTGACCAAGCAGTACGCCGCGCTGTTCGCCCTGGAAGAGGTGGAGCTGGAGTTCCGTGACGACGCCCTGAACGCCATTGCGCGCAAGGCGATGGAGCGTAAAACCGGTGCCCGTGGTCTGAGATCCATCGTTGAAGCCGTGTTGCTCGACACCATGTATGACCTGCCGTCCCTGGAAGGGGTCAGCAAGGTGGTGATCGACGAGACGGTGATCAAAGGGGACTCCGCGCCTCTGATGATCTACGACAATCCCGAGACTCAGGCCGCCGCCTCAGAGTAACTGGCTGATTTTTAATCACATAAAGGGGCATTTTGCCCCTTTCATGCTTTTTACGGCCAAGGCGATTGAATCTCATCTTAGCGCCCCCATATACTCAGCCAAGCGCTTTGCCAACGGTATAACAAGCCGAGAGGACATATATGAACCTAGAGCGTTCAGAACGCATCGAGATTCCCGTCCTGCCTCTTCGTGACGTGGTGGTTTACCCCCACATGGTCATTCCACTCTTTGTGGGGCGGGAAAAATCCATTCGCTGTCTGGAAGCGGCCATGGAGCAGGACAAAAAAGTCCTGCTGGTGGCCCAGAAGGATGCGTCGACAGACGAACCTACGGTGGAGGAGATCTTCTCCGTCGGGACAGTAGCCAATATCTTACAGATGCTCAAGCTGCCGGACGGCACCGTCAAGGTGCTGGTGGAAGGGGGCCAGCGTGCCCGTCTTGAGCGGATGATCGATGACAAGGACTTCTTCGTCGGTGAGGCGCAGTACATAGCGTCTGCCGCCATCGAGGAGAAGGATCAGGATGTGCTGGTGCGCTCCGCCATCGGCCAGTTTGAAGGTTACATCAAGCTCAACAAGAAGATCCCGCCCGAGGTACTCACCTCGATCTCGGCGATCGACGATGCGGCGCGCCTGGCTGACACCATGGCTGCGCACATGCCGCTCAAGCTCGAAGACAAGCAGAAGGTGCTGGAAATCGCCTCTGTGTCCGAGCGCATCGAGTTTCTGATGGCCATGATGGAGTCGGAGATTGACCTCTTGCAGGTCGAGAAACGCATCCGCTCCCGGGTCAAGAAGCAGATGGAGAAGAGCCAGCGCGAGTACTATCTCAACGAGCAGATGAAGGCCATCCAGAAAGAGCTGGGTGAGCTGGAAGACAGTCCGGACGAATTCGAGGCCCTCAATCGCAAGATTGAAGAGGCTGGAATGCCGGACGATGCTCGTGAGAAGGCGCTGGCCGAGCTCGCCAAGCTGAAGATGATGTCCCCCATGTCGGCCGAGGCCACAGTGGTGCGCAGCTACGTGGACTGGATGGTGCAGGTGCCCTGGAAGGCCCGCTCCAAGGTCAAGAAAGATCTCGCCAAGGCACAAGAGGTGCTGGATTCGGATCACTATGGCCTGGAGAAGGTCAAGGATCGCATCCTCGAATACCTGGCGGTGCAGGCAAGGGTCAACAAGCTCAAGGGGCCGATCTTGTGTCTGGTAGGGCCTCCCGGTGTAGGCAAGACCTCGCTGGGTCAGTCCATCGCCAAGGCGACCGGTCGCAAATATGTGCGCATGGCGCTCGGCGGCGTGCGTGACGAGGCGGAGATCCGCGGTCACCGTCGCACCTATATTGGCTCCATGCCCGGCAAGCTCATCCAGAAGATGGCGAAGATCGGCGTGAAGAACCCGCTGTTCCTGCTCGACGAGATCGACAAGATGAGCTCGGACATGCGTGGCGATCCCGCCTCCGCATTGCTGGAAGTGCTGGATCCGGAGCAGAACAACAGCTTCAACGATCACTATCTGGAAGTGGACTATGACCTGTCGGACGTGATGTTCGTGGCCACCTCCAACTCCATGAACATCCCGGGCCCCTTGCTGGACCGGATGGAAGTGATCCGTCTGTCCGGGTACACCGAGGACGAGAAGCTCAACATCGCCAAGCAGCACCTGGTCGCCAAGCAGATCCAGCGCAACGGTTTGAAAGAGTCCGAGATCACCATCGAAGACTCCGCCCTGATCGGGGTGATCCGCTACTACACCCGCGAGGCGGGGGTGCGTAGCCTGGAGCGCGAGATCTCCAAGATGTGTCGCAAGGCAGTCAAACGTATCCTGCTGGACAAGAGCATCAAGCATGTTCTGGTCAATCAGGAGAACCTCAAGGAGTTCCTCGGGGTCCAGCGTTTCGATTACGGCAAGGCCACCAGCCAGAACCAGATCGGCCAGGTGTGCGGCTTGGCGTGGACCGAGGTGGGCGGCGATCTGCTCACCATCGAGACCACCAACATGCCGGGCAAGGGCAAGCTCACCTACACCGGCTCGCTCGGTGATGTGATGCAGGAGTCCATCCAGGCCGCCATGACGGTGGTGCGGGCCCGCGCCGAGATGCTGCGTATCAACGCCGACTTCTACGAGAAGCGTGACATTCACGTGCACGTGCCGGAAGGGGCGACCCCGAAGGATGGCCCGAGCGCCGGCATCGCCATGTGTACCGCCCTGGTCTCCAGCCTGACCGGCAACCCGGTCCGTGCCGATGTGGCCATGACCGGGGAGATTACCCTGCGCGGTGAGGTGCTGCCCATCGGCGGCCTCAAAGAGAAGCTGCTGGCGGCCCACCGTGGCGGCATCAAGCGGGTGCTGATCCCGAAAGAGAACGAGCGCGACCTGGAAGAGATCCCGGCCAACGTCAAACAAGACCTTGAAATTTATCCGGTTCGCTGGATTGATGAGGTGCTGGCACTGGCGCTGCAGGACAATCCACAGGGTTTCGAACGCGTTTCTGTCGTGTAAATGTTGATGCGCCGCAAATTTGGCGCATTCGGGAGGTGGTTAAGGCTTGCATGCGCCGGATAACGGAAGTAGCCTTGACCACCGATCGGGTACTCATGATGAGTCGCAATGCGTGATGTGGCGCGGGTTTGCGCCAGATTGTCACTTGCAACTGATCAGGAGGCTTGCTATAAAACCTCCACTTGTTGTGGCCAGGGAAATCAGCGCCGCAGCGATGTTCGATAAAAGGGGAATATAAGAGTGAATAAATCTCAACTGATTGACAAGATTGCAGACGGTGCTGATATCTCCAAAGCCGCTGCTGGCCGTGCGCTTGATGCCTTCATCGAAGCAGTAGGTGAAGCACTGAAAGAGGGTGACCAGGTTGCTCTGGTTGGTTTCGGTACCTTCGCTGTACGCGAGCGTGCTGCTCGTTCTGGCCGTAACCCGCAAACTGGCGCGACCATCGAAATCGCCGCCGGTAAAGTTCCTGCCTTCAAAGCGGGCAAGGCCCTGAAAGACGCGGTCAACTAAGCCGGGCGCTGATTCTCATCGGCACCGTCCTTGGTCGCAGACCAGACAAGTTAGAGGGCTCTCCCTCATACTGATTGACCAAGGCGCATCGCAATCGGTGCGCCTTTTCATTATTTAGGCCCATCGAGTTCGGGAGCATAAGTACAAACATGATGTTGGATAAACTACGCGAAGGGGCGCAGGGCAAGGTAGCCAAGGTTATCTTGGGCCTGATCATTCTCTCCTTTGCCTTGGCCGGTGTAGGTAGCTACCTCAACGGCCCGGCACGTACCGCCCCCGCCACCGTCAACGGCAATGACATCAGTGCCCCCGCACTGGAGAATGCCTATCGCAACGAGCGGGCCCGCATGGAGTCCCAAATGGGCGAGGCCTTCAACCAGATGGCCGCCAACCCCGATTACATGAAACAGTTCCGCCGTGGTGTGCTGGACCGGCTCATCGATCAGGCGCTGATCGATGACAAGGCCCGTGAACTCGGCCTGCGCATCAGCGACGCGCAGATCAAGCAGGCCATCGTCGCCATGCCGGAGTTTGTCGAAGAGGGCAAATTCAACAACGAGCGCTACCTGCAGCTGATCCGCCGCGCCGGCATGACGCCGGAGATGTTCCGCGACTCCCTGCGCCAGGACATGGTGCGCCAGCAACTGATGGGCGCCCTGCTGGGCTCCGAATTCGCCCTCAAGGGTGAGGCCGAGCAGCTCGACAAGCTCTACAACCAGACTCGCGATCTGCGCCTGGTGCGCCTGGCTGCCTCTGCCTATCTGGGCGAGGTCGAGGTCTCCGATGCGGAGGTGGATCAGTTCTACAAGGCCAACAGCGCGCGTTTCATGAACGACGAGCAGGTCAAGGTAGACTACCTGCTGCTGGATGCCGCCAACCTGGGTAAAGATATCAAGGTCACCGAGCAGGATGCCCAGGATTACTACGATCAGCACCAGGACCTGTTCCAGCGTGCCGAGCGTCGCCAGGTGGCGCACATCCTGATCCCGTTTGGCAAGGACGAGAAAGCGGCCGAGCAGAAGGCCGAGGCCCTGCTGGCCAAGGCCAAGGGCGGTGAAGACTTCGCCGAGCTGGCCAAGGCCAACTCCAGTGACAGCTTCTCCGCCAAGAAGGGTGGCGAGCTGGACTGGTTCGAGAAAGGGGTGATGGATCCGGCGTTTGAACAAGCCGCCTTTACCCTGAACAAGGCCGGCGATCTCTCCGCCGTGGTGAAGAGCCCGTTCGGCTTCCACGTCATCAAGCTGCTGGCCGTCGAGCCCGCCAAGACCAAACCGTTCGTGGATGTGATGAGTGACACCATCAGCCGCCTGCAAGCGGACAAGGCCAAGGAGCTGTTCTTCGCCGAGCAGCAGAAGATGGCCGACAGCAGCTTCGAGAACCCGGACTCCCTGGACCTGACCGCCGAGACCATGGGTCTGAAGGTCATCTCCTCGGATTACTTCGGCCAGGCCAATGCCCCGGCCCCGCTCAAGGATCCCAAGGTGCTGGCGGTGGCGTTCTCCGAACAGCTGCGCGATGACAACACCAACTCGGATGTGATCGAGCTGGCGGATGGCAAGGCGCTGGTGCTGCACATCATGGGTCATAAGCCCAAGGCGGCCAAGCCGCTGGCGGAGATCAAGGAGCAGGTGATCGCGGCCATCAAGCATGACAAGGCCAGCGAAGTGGCCCGTGGCAAGGCACAGGCCCTGCTCGACAAGCTGCACGCCGGTGAGGACATCCAGGCCGATCTGACCGCCCTTGGACTGAAGGTGGAGACCCACAACGGCGTCGCCCGCTTCACCCAGGAGATGGATCAGACCCTGCTGGCCCAGGCGTTCCGCATGCCCCATCCGGTCGACGGCAAGCCGAGCGTCGAGCTGGTGGCCGAAGCCAATGGCGATCGGGTCGTGGTGGCGCTGGACAAGGTCAACGTGACCAAGGAGCCGTCCCAGATGGTCAGCCTGCTGCAAGGCCAGCTTGGCCAGGGCAAGGCGCAGGCCTCCTACAAGTCGCTGATCGATGAGCTGCGCAAAGCGGCCAAGATCGAGTACTTCACCGACGTGGAAGCGACCGTCGAATAATCGACTCGCTCATCCATTGAAAACGGCTCCTTGATGGAGCCGTTTTTTTATCTGCAGGGGCGGGCACACCATTATTATGCTTTTATCCTCAGCATCCTCAGCATCCTCAGCATCCTCAGCATCCTCAGCATCCTCAGCATCCTCAGCATCCTCAGCATCCTCAGCATCCTCAGCATCCTCAGCCTCGGCAGAGACAAGCATAAAAAACCGGCGCCTGTGGCGCCGGTTTTCATTTAGGAACCGCGAGGGTAGGGGCGGTTATGCCACGCCCTGAGTACGCAGGTAATCCTCGTAGGTGCCGCCGAAGTCGCGGATGCCATTCTCGGTCAGTTCCATGATGCGGGTCGCCAGGGAGGAGACGAACTCACGGTCGTGGGAGACGAAGATCAGGGTGCCCTGATACATCTCCAGCGCCAGGTTCAAGGATTCGATAGATTCCATGTCCAGGTGGTTGGTCGGCTCATCCATGATCAGGATGTTGGGGCGCTGCATCATCAGCTTGCCGAACAGCATGCGGCCCTGTTCGCCACCGGACAGCACCTTGACCGGCTTCTTGATGTCGTCCTGGGTGAACAGCAGACGACCCAGCACTGAGCGTACCGCCTGCTCGTCTTCGTTGGCCTGTTTCCACTGCGCCATCCAGTCGAACACGTTCAGATCGGTGTTGAAGTCTTCGGCGTGATCCTGGGCATAGTAGCCAATCTGGGCATTCTCGGACCACTTGATGGTGCCGCTGTCCGGTGCCAATTCGCCCATGAGCGTCTTGATCAGGGTGGATTTACCGATGCCGTTGGTACCCAGAATGGCGACCTTCTCGCCCACTTCCAGCATCATGCTGAGGCCCTTGAACAGGGGCGCCTCACCATAGCCTTTGGACACCCCTTCCACTTCCAGGATGTTGCGGTACAGCTTCTTCTCCTGCTCGAAGCGGATGAAGGGGTTCTGACGGCTGGAGACCTTCACCTCTTCAATCTTGATCTTGTCGATCTGCTTGAGGCGGGAGGTGGCCTGGCTGGACTTGGAGGCGTTGGCACTGAAACGGGAGACGAAGGATTGCAGGTCGGCAATCTGGGCCTTCTTCTTGGCGTTGTCGGAGAGCAGACGCTCGCGGGCCTGGGTGGCCGCGGTCATGTACTCGTCGTAGTTGCCCGGGTAGACCCGCAGCTCGCCGTAGTCCAGATCCGCCATGTGGGTGCAGACCGAGTTCAGGAAGTGACGATCGTGAGAGATGATGATCATGGTACTTTCACGATCGTTGAGCACCTGCTCCAGCCAGCGAATGGTGTTGATGTCCAGGTTGTTGGTCGGTTCGTCCAGCAACAGGATGTCGGGGTTGGAGAACAATGCCTGTGCCAGCAGCACCCGCAGTTTCCAGCCCGGTGCCACTTCGCTCATGGGGCCGTTGTGCAGCTCGATGGGAATACCTGCGCCGAGCAGCAGCTCACCCGCACGGGCTTCGGCGGTGTAACCGTCGTATTCGGCAACCAGACCTTCCAGCTCGGCGGCCTTCATGTAGTCGTCGTCGGTGGCTTCCAGATTGGCGTAGATGGCATCGCGCTCGGCGATGGCGGCCCACAGCTCGTTATGGCCCATCATGACCACGTCCAGCACGCGCATCTCTTCGTAGGCGAACTGATCCTGGCGCAACTTACCGATGCGCTCGTTGACGTCCAGGCTCACATTACCGCCAGTGGGCTCAAGGTCGCCGCCGAGGATCTTCATAAAGGTGGACTTGCCACAGCCGTTGGCGCCGATGAGGCCGTAGCGGTTGCCGCCGCCAAACTTGACGCTGATGTTCTCAAACAACGGCTTGGCGCCGAACTGCATGGTGATGTTATTGCTGCTTAACAAAGGAGATGTCCCGGTTGGTCTGTCAAATGGCGCGCATTATGGCACAGATCCCCCGAAAGTTTTAGTGAGAACTGTGATCTGGCACCATGACAAGTGAGTGAGATCCCATGAAAAAAGCCGGCACAGGGCCGGCTTGGGAGTGACGAGAGCAATTTAGTGGGCGGAGGCACCGGAGGCGCCGAGCCCGGTCTGGGAGCGCACGAACTGCGGGATGAATTTCGCGTGTTCGTCGCTGGCATTCTGGGACTTGTCGGTGACCGAGAAGAACCAGATCCCGGCGAAGGCCAGTGCCATGGAGAAGAGTGCTGGGTACTCGTAGGGGAAAATAGCCTGCGCATGACCCAGCACCTTCACCCACACGGTCGGGCCCAGGATCATCAGGGTCACGGCGCTGATGAGACCCAGCCAGCCACCGTAGACGGCGCCGCGGGTGGTCAGGCGGGACCAGAACATGGAGAGGAACAGCACCGGGAAGTTGCAGCTTGCCGCGATGGAGAAGGCCAGGCCCACCATGAAGGCGATGTTCTGCTTCTCGAACAGGATCCCCAGACCGATGGCGACCACCCCCAGCACCACAGTGGTGTACTTGGAGACGCGCAGCTCGTCGGTTTCGTTGGCCTTGCCCTGCTTGATCACGCAGGCATAGAGGTCGTGGGAGACCGCGGAGGCGCCCGCCAGGGTGAGGCCGGCGACCACCGCCAAGATGGTGGCGAAGGCCACGGCGCTGATGAAGCCGAGGAACAGGCTGCCCCCTACCGCATCGGCCAGATGGACAGCCGCCATGTTGGTGCCGCCCAGCAGGGCGCCGGTGGCATCCTTGAAGGTCGGGTTGGTGCTGACCAGCAGGATGGCGCCGAAGCCGATGATGAAGGTCAGGATATAGAAGTAGCCGATGAAGCCGGTGGCGTAGAACACGCTCTTGCGCGCTTCCTTGGCGTCACTCACGGTGAAGAAACGCATCAGGATGTGGGGCAGGCCGGCGGTGCCGAACATCAGTGCCAGCCCGAGGGAGATGGCGGAGATGGGATCGGCCACCAGGCCACCCGGGCTCATGATGGCGGCGCCGTTCGCGTGCACCTTGACGGCCTCGCTGAACAGGGCACCGATGTCGAAGTTGACGGACTTCATCACCATGATGGCCATGAAGGAGGCACCGGAGAGCAGCATCACCGCCTTGATGATCTGCACCCAGGTGGTGGCCAGCATGCCGCCAAACAGCACGTAGAGCACCATCAGGATGCCGACCAGTACCACGGCCACGTGGTATTGCAGGCCGAACAGCAGCTCGATCAGCTTGCCGGCACCGACCATCTGGGCGATCAGGTAGAGGGCGACCACCACCAGGGAGCCGCTGGCGGAGAGGCTGCGCACCGAGGTTTGCTTGAGGCGGTAGGAGGCGACGTCGGCGAAGGTGTACTTGCCGAGGTTGCGCAGCCGCTCCGCGATCAGGAACAGTATGATGGGCCAGCCCACCAGGAAGCCGATGGAGTAGATGAGGCCATCGTAGCCCGAGGTGTAGACCAGGGCGGAGATGCCGAGGAAGGAGGCGGCGGACATGTAGTCACCGGCGATGGCCAGGCCGTTCTGGAAGCCGGTGATGCGGCCCCCTGCGGCATAGTAGTCGGAGGCCGAGCGGTTACGCTTGGAGGCCCAGTAGGTGATGAACAGGGTGGCGGCCACGAAGACCACGAACATGACGATGGCCGGGACATTGAGGGGCTGGCGTTGCACCTCGCCGGTCAGCGCATCGGCCGCCAGCAGGGGGGTGGAGACCAGGCCGGTCAACAGCAGCAGAGACTTGCCTTTCATGATTGCACTCCCTTGAGGATCTTCTGGTTCAGCTCGTCAAACTCGCCGTTGGCACGCACCACATAGATGCCGGTCAGCACGAAGGAGGCGAGGATGAGGCCCACGCCGACGGGAATGCCACGGGTGATGGAAGATCCCTCGCTCAGCGGTGTGCCGAGCCAGCCGGGGGCGAAGGCGATGAGCAGGATAAACGCCAGGTAGAGCCCCAGCATCAGGATGGAGAGGGTCCAGGCGAAGCGTTGGCGTTTGCTGACCAACTCCTGGAAGACGGGATCTTGCTGGATCCTCAGATAGCGTTGCTGTTCCATTGCATTTCTCCATGACATGAATGTCGACTGTGAATGAAGGATGTCCCTACCGAGCAGGAGGTCCGCTCATGTAATGGAAATGTGAATTAAATGTTATTGGTGGGCAATTAGACTTTGGGATAAGCCAGGGGGCCGCCCAGGCGCAGGCGCAGGAAGATGAGGGCGGCGGTGACCGCGTCGGCGAGGGCGTCGTGGGCGGGCAGGGGAGGCAGCTCCAGGTGACTGCAGATGGCGCCGAGGTGCAGATCGATGGCGGCATCGGGGTAGCGTCGATAGAGGTGATCGTGATAGAGCCGGCTCACCTCTATGCCGCGCTGGGGCAGGCGCAGCCCCCACTGCTTTTGGCAGGCCAGGTTGAAGATGCGCAGATCGTAGGGGATGTGATAGCCCACCAGCTCGCGCGGGCCAATGAAGGCCAACAGCTGGCGCAGCGCGGCCTCCAGCGGCATGCCCTGCTGCAAATCCTGATGGCGCAGGCCGTGGATCACCACGGATTGTGCGCTCAGGCTGGCGGGTGCCTGCACCCGCAAGGAGAGTGCCTCCCCGGTGAGCAGCCGGTTGCCCTGGATGCGCACCGCGCCGATGGCGACGATTTCCGCCTGTGCGGGATCCAGGCTGGTGGTCTCGAGATCGAGGGCCACCCACTCATCGCGCGGGGCGGGCGCAAAGAGCGGGGCGAACTCCCCGTGACGAAAAGCCCGGCCAATCCAACGGCGTCGGCAGCGACTCCACATGCTATTGCCTCAGACGAAAGTGCAAGGCGAGCCACTGCTGGAACTTCTTCACCTGATGCAGGGCATGGCGCAGCAGATCCCGCTCGCTGTGGCTGAGCGCCTCCACCCGCACCCTGTGGTCACCTACCTTGAGCTGGCTGCGCAGCCGCAGCCGAACGAACAGCCGGAACGCCTCCGCCAGATTGGCGCCGTAATCGCTGCTGAGCCGATCGCAGGCCACCAGGGCCTCGATGCGGCCCAGGGTGGAGGTCTCCAGGATCTTGGCCTCCAGCGCCAGCAGGCGGATGCCGTGTACCAGCGCAAACAGGCCACCGCGCTTGAGATCCAGCCCCTCCGGCTCCTGCGCCAGCCGGCCAAACAGGGTGAGGGGGGTGTGAAAGGCGACCGCGGCGCGGGCCATCTCCGCCAGCAGATCGGGCCGATCGGCGAGCTGCTCCCTTAGCCTGCGGGCGATGGGGGGCAGCAGGCTGCGATCACCGGCGATGGGCTGGGCATCGGCCAGGGTGGCGAGCCAGAGCAGCTCGGCTTCGCTGGCCCCCAGGCAGGCGCGTTCGATCTCCTGTTGCCAGTGCGCGGCCTCCTTCACCCAGGCCGGGTTGCTGACCATCACCCGACCCGGGCAGGGGGGATAACCGAGCCGCTCCAGCAGGGCGCCGAAGGCGGCAAGGTCTGCCTGCTGGCTTGGCCACTGCAGGCTGGCGGGCAGGATCAGGGCGTTGTCCTGATCGGTCTTGAGGATTTGCTCGCCGCGCCCCTCCGATCCCAGCATCAGCAGGCACACCTTATCCTGCACCTCGGCCGGGATCGCCAGGGTGAAGGCCTTGGCGATCAGCTGCTCGTTGAGGGTGGCGATGAGCCTCATCAGGAAGGCGGTGTGGATCCCCTGCCCGAACAGGGAGCGGGTCAGCTGTTGCTGCTCCCGGGCGACGGCTTCCAGCGCGGGCAGGCTATCGGCGCGGGCGATGCGCAGGGTCAGCACGTGGGAGTGGGCGGAGAAGAGGCCGAGCACCTGGGTCAGGTGCAAGACGCCCGCCACCTCCTGCCGATCCCAGACCACCAGCCGCTTGATGCGGTGACGGGTCATCAGCAGCAGGGCGTCGAACAGGTAGCTGCCAAGGGGCAGGCCGATCAGCGGGGCCGGGCTCAGCACCGCGAGCGGCGCCGTCAGCGGCAGCCCTCTCAGGGTCAGGGCGTGGAGCAGGGTCTTGCGGGTGGCCAGGCTCAGGCTGCCGTCGGCGGCGGGATAGAGCAGGCAATCGCAGCCCTGGCTGGCCATGGCTTCGGTCGCGGTCAGCAGGCTGAGCCGGCTCTCGACGAGGAGCGGTGGCTGCAGGTGGTTGGGCTCAATCCGGGTCAGGATGAACTCCGCCAGATTCTGCTGGCCAAGCTGCTCCCGCCGCGCCTGTTGGTGCTGGCGCTCGGCCAGGGTCGCGGTGAAATAGTGCGCGAGCTCCGGGTTGCCGGCGCAGAGCTCCGTGAACACCTCGCGGGGGATCAGCTGGCAGAGGCAGTCCTCCAGGGCGCTGAAGCCATGGCGGCAGCGGCCATCGAACTGGGCACGGACGTCGAACAGATCGTCGACCCCGTAATCGCCGAACGACTGGTGGGGGCTCGACTCCTCCACCGCCCCCTTGATGATGAGATAGAGGCCGGGAGGGGCGTCCCCCGGGCTCAGCACCCTCTGGCCCGCCCGAAAATAGCAGACGCTGAGGCTCTGCCCGAGGCGCTGGCGCTCCGCTTCCCCGAGGCAGTCAAACGGCGGGCGACTGAAGTTGAACAGAATGGTCATGGCGGTTCTCGGCCGGGGGCGTGAGGCCAGTCTGACAAAGGCGCCGGAGCGGGGCCAGCCGACTTTAGTCGCACGGAGGCCCTCGCCTCCCTGTACCCGCCGGTAACACTCTGGTAACTTGGTGGTATGACCAGTAGCGACTCAGGAGAGGACAGGGGACATGGATAAACCAAGGGTCAAATGGGAGATCCGGGACGGCATCGCCGAGGTGATGCTGGCGCGGGGGGACAAGCTCAATGCGCTGGACAGGGCCATGTTCGGCGCCATCGATGAGGTGCTCGGCCAGCTGCAGCGGCACCGGGGGCTGCGGGCGGTGATCCTGCACGGGGAGGGGCGCGCCTTCTGCGCCGGGCTGGATGTGAAATCCATGCTCAAGCAGCCGGTGGCGGCGCTCGACATCCTCAAACGGGAAGCGGACGAGGCGACCAATCTGGCCCAGCGGGTCGCCTATGGCTGGCACCAGTTGCCGGTGCCGGTGATCGCGGTGACCCAGGGGGTCTGTTTCGGGGGCGGCCTGCAGATCGCGCTCGGGGCGGATTTTCGCTTCAGCACACCGGATTGCCGCTTCTCGGTGATGGAGATCAAGTGGGGCATCATCCCCGACATGAGTGGCAGCGTCACCCTGCGCAACCTGATGGGGGTCGACACCGCCATGGAGCTCGCCATGAGCGGGCGTGAGTGCGATGCCAGCGAGGCCAGGAGCCTGGGGCTGGTGAGCCGGGTCTGCGCGGATCCGTTGAGTGAGGCGCGGGAGTTCGCCAAGACCCTGATCACCAAGTCGCCGGATGCGCTGGCGGGGATCAAGCGGCTCTATACCCAGGCCTGGGCCCGCAGCGATGAGGCGATGCTCAAGGAGGAGACCCGTCTGCAGCGGCAGATCCTGGGGCGGCCCAACCAGTGGCGCGCCACCCTCAACAGCCTGTTGCGCTGGCGGCTGCCGTTCGGGCCGCGGCGCAACGCGCTCTGACCGCGCTCTTCAATAGAAAATGGCAGCCAGGGCTGCCATTTTTTTTTCGTCTCGTGCTGGGTCGATGACTCAGGAGATCTTGCGATCCGGCTCGAACGGATGGCCGTCCTGCTCCTGTTTCAGGTTGTCCTCGGAGCGGTGACCCATCCAGTAGTCGGCGTTCTTGATGCCGAGTTTCTCCGGATGGAACACGGGATCCAGCCCCTTGGCCTTCTGGGCCTCATAGTCCTTGAGGCAGACGAAGGCGGTCTTCTGCAGCAGCAGGATGGCACCTATGTTGAGCCAGGCCATCAGGCCGACCCCGATGTCACCAAGACCCCAGGCCAGATCCGCGGTCTTGACGGTGCCATAGACGGTGGAGGCCATCAGCGTCAGCTTGAGCACGAAGGTCAGCCAGGGACGGTTCACCTTGCGGTTGATGTAGGCGATGTTGGTCTCGGCGATGTAGTAGTAGGCGACTATGGTGGTGAACGCGAAGAAGAACAGCGCGACAGCCACGAACATGCTGCCAAAGCCGGGCATCATGCTCTCCATGGCGGTCTGCACGTAGCCTGGGCCTGCGGCGATACCGGCGATGCCGGTGTAGATGGCGGCGCCGTCCGGTCCCTGCACGTTATAGAGCCCGGTAATGAGCAGCATGAAGCCGGTGGCGGAGCAGACGAACAGGGTGTCGATGTAGACAGAGAAAGCCTGCACCAGACCCTGCTTGGCCGGGTGGCTCACCGCGGCGGCGGAGGAGGCGTGCGGCCCTGTCCCCTGACCGGCTTCATTGGAATAGACCCCGCGCTTGACCCCCCACATGATGGCCAGGCCCAGGATGGCACCGAAACCGGCCTCCATGCCGAAGGCGCTCTTCCAGATCAGCAGCAGCACACCGGGCAATTGACCGATGTTGAGGGCGATGATGACGCAGGCCACTATGATGTAGCCGAGCGCCATGAAGGGCACCACTGTGCTGGCGAAGCTGGCGATCCGCTTGACGCCGCCGAAGATGATGAAGCCGAGCAGCAGCGCCAGACCGGCGGCGGTGACGTTCGGATCGATCGCGAAGGCGGTCTGCAGGCTGGCCCCGATGGAGTTGGCCTGCACCCCCGGCAGCAAGACGCCGCAGGCGAAGATGGTCGAGATGGCGAAGGTCCAGGCGTACCACTTCATGCCGAGCCCTTTCTCGATGTAGAAGGCCGGGCCGCCGCGGTACTCACCGTTGATCTTCTCCTTGTAGACCTGACCCAGGGTGGACTCCACGAAGGCGGAGCTGGCGCCGAGGAAGGCGACCATCCACATCCAGAACAGGGCACCCGGGCCGCCGAAGGTGATGGCGGTGGCGACCCCGGCGATGTTACCGGTACCGACCCGGCCGGCCAGGGTCATGGCCAGTGCCTGGAAGGAAGAGACACCGGCATCGGTGCTCTTGCCATCGAACATCAACCGCACCATCTCCTTGATATGGCGCAGTTGCAGGAAGCGGCTGCGCAGGGAGAAGTAGAGGCCTACCCCCAGACACAGATAGATGAGCGCGGGGCTCCAGATCACCCCATTGATGGCATTGACGATCTCATTCATGTACAACAACTCCTTTGTTGCGCTGTCTTGGCGAGGTCTGTGCCTCGCTCCCTAAAATATTGAAATCTGTGGTGACCAAGAGGGTCACTCAGGTTAGTGCAGTACTTTCGACTGGTAAGTCTGCGGCTTTTAACATATCGATTTGTGCAGGGGCTTCCTAGTGAAATATGTTGTCGGTTTGTTAATTTGTGAATTGGCAATAACAAATGACAGAATGGGCTGGACAAGATTCGGAAATGCCCCGTGCCGATCACTTTGCGGGTCGCCGGTTGATAGAAAGCAAATGTGAGGCCAGGAATGAAAATGGAAGACAATGGTGGCATGGTCCGCCTCGCCGAGCAGGGGGATGGGGCCGCCATGGCCCGCCTGTTCGAGCAGCTGGGCTACCCGGCCGGGGCACTCGAGATAGTGGATCGCCTGCGGCAGCCGGATCCGGCCCGCGAGGTGCTGCTGGCCTGTCTCGATGCCGAGGTGGTGGGGGTCCTGGTGTGGCATGTCCTGCAACCCTTGCACCTTGCACCCGCCTGGGGCCTGATCTCGGCGCTGGTTATCGATGAGAGTGCAAGAGGGAAGGGGGTAGGCGCCCTGCTGCTGGCGGCGGCAGAGGCGCGGGCGCAGGCGCAAGGCTGTGGCCAGCTGGAGCTCTCCAGCAGCCTGAAGCGGGAGGGGGCCCATCGCTTCTACCTGGCGCAGGGCTATCTTGAGCGCCCGAAGCGGTTCGTGAAGTTGTTCTGATGTGACAAGAGGAGTCCGTGTGTTCTGGTCCCGATTACGGAAGTGGTTTTATCCTTCATCCCTCCGGCAGGAGAACGCCCCCGGGGCGCTGGAGTGGCGGCAGGCCCTGGCGGCCGTGCCCATACTGCAGGGTTTCTCCGAGGACGACGAGGCGAGGCTGACGAAGTTGGCCCAGCAGTTTCTGGCCCGCAAGACGCTGACCCAGATCGGGGTCGAGCTCACGTCCCGCCAGCAGGCGGTGCTGGCCCTGCAGGCGGCGCTGCCTATCCTGCACCTTGGGCTGGACTGGTATCGCGGCTTTCACGAGGTGATCATCATCCCCGAGCCCGTCACCCGCCGCCAGCAGGTGCAGGATGAGTTCGGCCTGGTCAGCGAATGGGAAGAGGAGAATGCCGGGGAATCCTGGCCCCAGGGGCCGCTGGTGCTGGCCTGGAGCGAGCTGCAGCAGGACGGGGACTGGGACGGTTTCAACCTGGTGATCCACGAACTGAGCCACAAGCTCGACATGCTGGGGGGGAATGCCGATGGGGCGCCGCCGCTGCCGAGCGGCATGGATCCGCGCCGGTGGACCCAGGCCATGCAGCGTGCGTTCGATGAGCTGAGTGCCCAGCTGGCCCGCCACGAGCCGACCGCCATCGATCCCTATGCCGCCGAGCATCCTGCCGAGTTCTTCGCGGTGTGCTGCGAGAGCTTCTTCACCGATCCGTTGGGGCTACGGGCGGCCTATCCCGCCGTGTACGAGCAGTTCGTGCTGTTCTTCGGCCAGCAGCCGGCGGCCCGCTTCCCGGCCACCCGCCTGCTGGCGGGAGAGTAGGGGCCCGCAGCGAGTCAAGCAGCCGGATAAACAAAAGGCACCCCAAGGGGTGCCTTTTTTGCATCGGCGCGGGCGCCAGATGATCGCGGATTATGCGGCGGCCTTGAGCTGCACGGTGGCGGCTTTCTTGTGATCGCCGATGGGCAGCACGGTGCGGCCATACTGCTCGTTGATCACGGTGGCCATGGCCAGGTAGATGGCGCTGGCGCCGCAGATGATGCCTTCGAAACCGGCGATGGTGCCGATCAGGGCGCTGCCGGTGAAGTCACGGGCGGCCAGCAGGAAGAACAGCACGGTCAGGGAGGCGAACACGAACTGCTTCACGCGCGGGTAGTTGATGGTGCCGACCAGCATGAACAGGGTGAACATGCCCCACATCAGCAGATACCAGCCCATGAAGGCGTGCGGGGTGGCTTCGGCCAGACCCATGCCCGGCATCATCAGCAGGAACACCAGGCTCCACCAGAAGGTGCCGTAGGAGATGAAGGCGGTGACACCGAAGGTGTTGCCACGCTTGTACTCCATGATACCGGCGATGATCTGGGCCAGGCCGCCATAGCACAGGCCCATGGCCAGGATCATGGCGCTGATGGGGAAGAAACCTGCGTTATGGATGTTCAGCAGAATGGTGGTCATACCGAAACCCATCAGACCCAGAGGGGCAGGGTTGGCCAATTTTTCGCTCACGTGGTGTTCTCCAGCAATAGAGGTAGGGGTTGATAAAAGACGCGCGATTTTAGGCAGGCTCTGGACCCCGGGCAAGGGGAGAAATGCAGAAATAGTAAAAAAACGACACGAAAAATTACCCAGGCCATGATTCGTGCCATCCAGGTAGAAAACAGGTAAATGAATAGGGGCGGTGAGGTTGATTTTTTGTGTGAGTTACCAGGATCTGAAACTGAATAACGGCACCCGAGATGGCGTCTGGCCGTCTCATCGCACCCGGCAAGTCGGTATTTAACCTCGTTTCGATTGAAAATCAGTCTCATATGCCATCAGACAAGTGATGTTTAACACTATTTGAAACGGGACGCTGCGGCATAGTGCCAGCACCGGCACTATCCGGGAGGGTGTCAACGACGGCCACCATCATGGCTGGTGGCTGGTGGCTGGTGGCTGGGGCGCCGAGCGAAGCGATATGGCCGAGCAAGGCGATATAAGCGAAATGGAGGCGAGCGGGAGAGGGCGGGGAAAGTGATGGGGGAAGAGGGGAGCCCGGGCTCCCCCCACCGGCTCAGTTATCCAGCGTCAGCACCACCTTGGCGTCCTTGTCCGCCTCCTTCACCTGGCTGTCGAGCACGAACAGCCGCTCAGGCGCTATGCCCTGGGTATCCACCAGGAACTCCTTGGTGTTCTGGGCGCGGCGCATGGCGAGGTTGCGCAAGGACTTGGCGGTGATCAGCTGCTGGTCCCGCAGCAGGATCACGGCCTGGGCACGCAGGGCCGGGCTCGCCTCATCCAGGGTCAGCCGACTGGCCAGGCTGCCGAGATCCTCCTTGAAGCGCGCCTCATAGGCCTCACCCAGCGCGGTTTGCAGGGCGGGATCCTGCTCCAGCACGCCGAGATCGACCGGGGCGCCAGTGAGCTTGGCCAGCACGCGCTCCAGTTTCTGGCGTTGCAGTATGGGGCGCTCCTCGTTGAAGTTGACCTTGCCGCGGATGTTCATGCTGAGCTTGGGGCGCTCCTTCAACGCCTGGGCCAGGGTGCCGAGCTTGGTCTGCTGGCTTGGGGTGAGACTCGGATCCCCCAGCAGGAAGGGCAGCTCATCGAGATCTTTGGTGCCGCCGGTCAGGGAGGCCAGCAGGGAGAAGGGGGAGGTGATGGCCTTGCCGAGGGTGTTGCCGAGCACGTCCCAGAAGATGTTGCCCAGGCTGAAATCCGGCTGATCCAGGTTGCCGTTCACCTTGAGGTTCATCTTGATGACGCCGCTGGCGTCGCTGAGCAGGGCGATGGCGAGCCCGAGCGGCAGATCCTTGGCCTGCTCGCTCTTGACCTTCTCCCCCAGCTGCAGCTTCTTGATGGTGATGTCGTTGTCCCCCTCCAGCCGGTTGCCCTGCAGCTTGTAGTTGAGCTTCATGGAGAGTTGGCCCTTGTCGATGGCGTAGCCCGCATAGGTGCTGGAGTAGGGGGTGAAGGTGGTGAGCTCCAGGTTGTTGAAGGCCACGGCGATGTCGAGCACGGGATCGTCGATCAGCAGGTTGGTGCCGCCGCGGATGGTGACGGGGGCGTACCTGTCCACCTTGCCGTTGAAGGCGAGATCGGAGCGCTGGCCGGGAATGTTGCTGATGTGGCGGCTCTGGCCGGCGAGCGAGGCGATGTCCACCACGAACTCCGGGCTCAGGCTGCGATCGGCGAAGCGCAGGTTGCCCTGCTCGGTGCGCACCTGATCGATGGTGATGCGGGGGGCAGGTCCGCCGGCCGGCTTGGCGCTGGCCGGCTGTGGCAACAGCAGCTGTTGCACGTTGGTGATCCCCTCCTCGTTGATCTCGATGCGGGCGAAGGGTTGGCGCAGCAGGATATCGGCGATCCTCATCTGCTGGCTGATGCCGTCATAGCGCAGGCCGCTCAGTTGCAGGCGCTCTATCTGCAGCAGGCGCTGGTTGTCAGCCCTGTCCAGCACCTGCAGCTTGTCGATGTCGAAGCCGCCGGTGACCTCCAGCCGGCGCAATGCCCCCTGCGCATCGGTCGCGATGGCCAGCTTGGTGCGGCTGCTGAGCAGACCATCCTGCACCTTGACCCTCAGCAGATCCTGCAGATAGGGCTGGGCCCAGCTCAGCGGCAACCCCTGCTGCTTGATCTCGCCGTCAAGCGCGAAGGGAGTGAGGCTGAGGGCGCCGTCGAAGTTCAGCTGGCTCTGGCCGTTGAGGGTGCTGGCGAGGGTCAGCGTCGTGGGTTGGCCGGTGGTGCTGCCCAAGGTGCCCAGATTGAGGTTCAGCCCGGAGAGCGAGCGCGCCAGCGCCTTGCCGCTGCTCGACTCGGTCAGCTTGAGCTCGCCCTGGCTGATGCGGGTCTGCTTGAGCTGCCAGCGCCAGGGCTTGCCCGGCTGCTGTGGCTTGGCCGTCGCCTTGGCGGCGGGTGGCGGGACGAGCAGCTCGGCCAGATCCAGCCGCTGCCTGTCATCGATCACGGCCATCACGGCCGGGGCCTTGAGCGCGATGGCGTCGACATCGAGGGACTGCTTGCGGCCATCGAGCCGGATCCCGGTCAGGGCCAGCTGGTTGAAGCGGGCAAATTCGGCCCCCTTGGGCCGCCTGAGCTGCCAGTTGTTCAAGACCAGCTTGCCCTTCGACAGTCGCCAATCCAGCCCCTGCTTGCTCTGGCTCAGCCGGTAGTCCAGCTCGGCGCTGGCATCCCCCTTGGCCAGATTGACCTTGAGGTAGGGGGCCCAGAGCGGCGCGAAGGGGGAGAGCGGCAACTTGCCGAGGCTGAGTCGCCCCTTGCCGGCCCCGGTCAGGAGATCGAACTCCCCCTCGGCCTTGAGCGGGCTCTTCTGATTGAGGGTCGCACTCAGCCGGTAGCGATTGGCAGATGCCTGGGCCGTGGAGAAATCGGGCAGCTCCAGCGCCACGGCCTGCAGATTGAGCGGCGGCACCCAGCCCGGGCTGCTCTGCTTGCGGCTATCCCGATACTGGATCTGGCCCTGCTCCAGGGCCAGCCGGGTGATGCGCACCAGCACAGGCTCGGCGGCGGCGGGGGCCTGAGCCGGATCGGCAGCCAGCACCCCGGCCAGCGCCTCGGTCAGGTTGAAGCGCGGCTCGCGCTGCCCCTTGCCATCGGCGAGGCGGACCAGATCCAGGGTCGGCTTGGTCAGGATGGCGTCGGCCAGGATGATGGATTTTTGCTGCCAGCTCTCGCGCGGCAGGGGGATTAACTGGAGCCGCTCGAACGTCAGCAGGGGTTGCTGCTGCTCGTCGAGCAGGGCGGAGGGGCCGATGCTGAGGGAGGGATGGCGCAGATTGACGTCGATCTCCCCCAGGGTCAGCCGCAGACCATAGTGCTTGGCCAGCCAGCCGGGCAGGTGGCGTTGGGTGAGGTTGGGGGCTTGCCATAGCAGGATGAAGAGGGAGATAAGCAAGGCGGCGCAGAGATAGAGGGTATAGCGCAACAGACGAGCGGGCAGCGGCTTGAGCATGGTGGTCTCCGTTTGATGCGCACATGGTAGCAATTAATCGCCGGGGAAGCATGGGTTGCCGGATGCGCTACGCCGTACTCTGTCCAGCGCGTGGTGTGTGTCGCGTTCTGGTCGCGCCGTCGGCCCGCCATCGGGGGGCGCCCTGCCATAGCGCGAGATGACTGCGCCGCTGGTGAAACGGAGTCGGGTTGGAGAGGAGAGGGTCGCCGGGTCCTGGCATAGTCCCAGGCCGCTCGGCCACCCGGCTGGGGATGAGCCTGCCGGCGCCATCGGCCGGTGGCGCTGCACCGGCGTTCCCGGTGCAGCGTGGGGCGCGAGGGCTCAGCTCCGGTTAATCTGCGCTGGTTTTCAAGCCGTCGAGTGAATTGACGCAGCGCTGCTCGGCGGCGTCCAGCTCGGCCATCACCATCTGGATGTCTTCCAGTTGCTGGCGCAGGGAGTGACGCCGCGCCTCGATGAGCTGGATCATGGAGTGCAACTGCATCCGGCTCGAGCGGTCGGTGTCATACATGTCGAACAGCTCGCGGATCTCCGCCAGGCTGAAGCCGAGCCGCTTGCCACGCAGGGTCAACTTCAGGCGGATCTTGTCCTTGTGGCTGTAGATGCGGGTCTGTCCCTCCCGGGACGGGGTGATCAGCCCCTCATCCTCGTAGTAGCGGATGGTGCGCGGAGTGATGTCAAACTCCTGCGCCAGCTCCGAGATGCTGTAGGTGACCTCCTTGCCGGAGAAGGGGCTGGCTTTCATGGTGTGCTCCTGCGCATATCAAACTCCCGGTCAAGCACCGAGATGCTGCAAGTGATCGCCTTGCCGGAGAAAGGACCGGCTTGCATGGCGTGCGCCTTGGGCATCTCAAATCCCCAAACAAGCACCGAGATGCCGCGAGTGATCTCCCTGTCGGAGACGCGATTAAGGACCATGGCACTCTCCCTGTGCGATCTCATGCTGTGCCGCCAGCTGCAGGGCCCTGGCATGGAGCGCCCGACCGACCCGGGAGCCGTTGCCGTGGCCGAGCCGCTCGCTCACCCATTGGCCGGTGGCGGCCAGCTTGTCCAGATCCACCCCGGTGCTCATGCCGAGGCCGTGCAGCAGATAGACCACCTCCTCCGAGGCCAGGTTGCCGGAGGCCCCCGGCGCATAGGGGCAGCCGCCGAGCCCGGCCACCGAGCAGTCTATGGTGCGGATGCCGCGCTCCAGCGCCGGCAGCAGGTTGGCCAGGCCCTGGCCGTAGGTGTCGTGGAAATGCACCGCGAGCCGCCCCGCAGGTACCTCGTGCAGCACCGCATCCAGCATGGGCGCCACCGTGCCCGGGGTGCCGACGCCTATGGTGTCACCCAGGGAGATCTCGTGACAGCCGAGATCCAGCAGCCGCTCGGCCAGGGCGGCGACCCGTTTCGGGCGGGTCGGGCCGTCGAACGGGCAGGCTATGACGGTGGAGAGGTAGCCCCGCACCTTGATGCCGAGGCGGCGCGCCTCCGCCACCAGGGGGGCGAAGCGGATCAGGGACTCCTCCACGCCGATGCCGATGTTGGCGCGGGTGAAGCCATCGGAGCAGGCGGTGAAGAGGCCGATCTCGTCGACCCGGGCGGCAATGGCGGCCTGCAGTCCCTGCAGGTTGGGCACCAGGGCGCCGTAGCGAGTCGGGCCCTTGCGCGGCAGGGCCTCAAAAAGTGCGGCGGAGTCCGCCATCTGCGGCACCTTTCGGGGGGAGACGAAGGCGCCCACCTCGATCCGCTGCAGGCCGCTGTCGGCGAGGCGGGCGATCAGCTCAAGCCGCTGTTCGAGCGGCAGGATGCGGGCCTCGTTTTGCAACCCATCCCGCGGGCCCATCTCCACCAGGCTCACCCGATCGACCGGTATCCCATGTTCTCTGCTCATGACGCGCTCTCTTGTCTGTTTTCGCCAGCGCCCGTATCGGCGTCGGCAAAATGCACCAGCACCGTGCCCTGGCTCACCTGATCCCCTTGCTGGCAGAGCAGGGCGGCGATCATCCCCTCATGTTCTGCCCGCAACGTGTGTTCCATCTTCATCGCCTCCAGCACCAGCAGGGGCTGGTTCTTCTGGACGGACTGGCCGGCCTCCACCAGCAGCGCCACGACTATGCCGTGCATGGGGGCGACGGCGCCGCTGCCCTTGTGGTGATCATGATGCGCCTGATGCTGCTGATCATCGGCCTCAAAATGGATGCTCTGCTCGCCGAGGCGCAGCAGAAAGGCCCCGGCCGCACCGGGCTGCACGGGGTAGCGCAACCAGCGTCCTTCCTGCTGCAGACGGATATGATCCGGGCCCAGCTCATAGGGGAGCCGGCTCCCTTGCCAGTCGATCGCGCCCTCGGCGCCGGTCAGGCTCAGCACCCGGCGTTCCTCGCCGATGCGCACCGCCGCCGTCCAGTGCTGGCGATGACCGAGTCGAAAACCGTTCGCCCGCTGCCAGGGCGCCATACCGGCCACGCGGCTGGCGAGCCAGAGGGCTGCCAGCGGCCAGGCGAGCGCGGGAATGGCCTGCGGCTCGGTGGGGATGGGCCACTGGGTGTGATGGCGCATGGCCAGCACGTCGGGCTCCTGGCACAGGCGCTGCAACAGCGGACCGTTGTGCACCAGCGGGCCGAGCGCCAGGGTACCCAGGGCCTCGGCCAGGCGGGCAAAGGCCTCGGCGCGGCTCTGGCCGTGGGCGACGAGCTTGGCGATCATGGGATCGTAATAGGGGCTGACGGCATCCCCGGCGGCGACCCCGGTGTCGATCCTTACCCCCTCCGGCCAGTGCAGCCAGTGGATGGGGCCGCTGGCGGGCAGGAAACCGGCTCCTACGTCTTCGGCGTAGAGGCGCGCCTCCACCGCGTGGCCGCACAGCTTCACCTCATCCTGGGTCAACGGCAGGGGCTGGCCCTCGGCGACCGCCAGCTGCCAGGCCACCAGATCCTGGCCGGTGACGCACTCGGTGACCGGGTGCTCCACCTGCAGGCGGGTGTTCATCTCCATGAAGAAGAACTCCCCCTCGCACAGCAGAAATTCTATGGTGCCAGCCCCGACATAATCGATGGTCCTGGCGGCGGCGACCGCCGCCTCACCCATGGCCTGGCGCAACTGGGGCGGGATGTCGGGGGCAGGGGCCTCCTCGATCACCTTCTGGTGGCGGCGCTGCAGCGAGCAGTCCCTGTCCCCCAGATAGATGGCGTTGCCCAGGCTGTCGGCGAAGATCTGCACCTCCACGTGGCGGGCCCTGGGCAGGTAGCGCTCCAGCAGCACGTTGTCATCGCCGAAGGCGGCCAGGGCCTCGCGCTTCACCGCAGCCAGCGCCTCGTCGAACTCGTCTATCTGCTCGACCCGGCGCATCCCCTTGCCGCCGCCGCCGCTGGCGGCCTTGATCAGCAGCGGGAAGCCGGTCTGGCTCGCCTGATCACGCAACAGCGCAGGGCGCTGATCCTGGCCGTGATAGCCTGGCAACACGGGCACCCCGGCCGCCAGCATCAGCGCCTTGGCGCCGGACTTGTCCCCCATGGCGAGGATGGCGGCGCCGCTCGGGCCGATAAATCGCACTCCCTGAGTCTCACAGGCGCTGGCGAAGTCGCTGTTTTCCGACAGGAAGCCATAGCCGGGGTGGACGGCATCGGCGCCCGCCTCGCGGGCGATGCGCAGCACCTTGGCGGCATCGAGATAGCTCTCCCGCGCGAGGGCCGGCCCCAGGTGCCAGGCCTCGTCGGCCTCGCGCACATGCATGGCACCCTGGTCGGCATCTGAGTAGAGGGCGATGGTATGAATGCCGAGGCGGCGTGCTGTCTTGATGATGCGCACCGCGATCTCGCCGCGATTGGCGATAAGAAGGCGTCGAATGGGCTTGCTGTTTGTCATGCTTCATCCTTGAAACGGGGGCGCCAGCTGGGGGGGCGTTTGTCGAAGAAGGCCTGCATCCCCTCCTGGGCCTCGAGTCCGACCCGCACCCGGGCTATGGTCTCGACGGTTTTTTCTTCATGAGGGGCAACCCCCTGCTCATCGATGGCGGCCAGCAACCGCTTGGTCTCCTTCATCGCCTCCGGGCCGTTGCGACACAGCCGCAGGGCGAGGGCACGGCCCTCCGCCAGCAGCTGCGCCGGTTTGGCCAGCTGGTGTGCCACATGGAGGCGGCAGGCGGTGATGGCATCGAACGGCTCGGCGCTCAGCATGTAGCGGCGCGCCTGGCGCATGCCCATGGCGCGTACCACATAGGGGCTGATCACCGCCGGCACCAGCCCCAGGCTCACCTCGGAGAGGCAGAAGCGGGCATCGTCGCTGGCCAGCACTATGTCGCAGGCACAGACGAGGCCAAGGGCCCCGCCATAGGCGGCCCCTTGCACCAGGGCGAGGGTGGGGAAGGGCAGGGTGTCCAGGGTCTGCATCAGCCGCGCCAGCACCCTCGCATCCTCGCGGTTGTGCTCGAAGTCGGCGTGAGCGAGGCTGCGCATCCAGTCGAGATCGGCGCCGGCGCAGAAGTGCTTGCCCTCGGCCCGCAGCAGCAGGACACGTGGCCGCTCGGCGAGGGGGTTCTCATGGTGGTGGACCAGCTCGTCGAGGCAGTCGAGCAGCCCCAGCATCAGCGCCGCATCGAAGGCGTTGTGGCGGGCAGGGCGCGCCAGGACGAGCTCCGCCAGCGGGCCATGGCGTTCCAGCCGAAAACCGGGCTGGGGCAGATTGTCAAAGAGGGGGTCGGACATGCTGAACTCCTTACATCCGGAAGATGCCGTATTGTTCTGGGCCAAGTTCGGCGCCCTGACAGGCCGCCAGCGCCAGGGCCAGCACGGTGCGGCTCTGGGCGGGATCGATGACGCCGTCATCCCACAACCTTGCGCTGGCGTAGTAGGGGTGACCCTGTTGTTCATACTGGGCGATCACCGGCGCGCGTATGGCCTCGGCCTCCTGCTCGCTTAAACTTTTGCCCTCGGCCGCCAGCTTGTCGCGGCGTACCTGCACCAGCACCCCGGCCGCCTGCTCGCCCCCCATCACAGAGATGCGGCTGTTGGGCCAGCTGAACAGGAAGTCGGGCTCATAGGCGCGGCCGCACATGCCGTAGTTGCCGGCGCCGAAGCTGCCGCCGACGATCAGGGTCAGCTTGGGCACCCGGCTGCAGGCCACGGCGGTGACCAGCTTGGCGCCGTGCTTGGCGATGCCCTCTTTCTCCGCCGCACTGCCCACCATGAAGCCGGTGATGTTCTGCAGGAACAGCAGGGGAATAGCACGCTTGTTGCAGAGCTGGATGAAGTGGGCGCCCTTCTGGGCGCTGTCGCTGTGCAGCACGCCGTTGTTGGCGAGGATCCCCACCGGCATGCCGCAGATGCGGGCGAAGCCGGTGACCTGCGTGGTGCCGAACAGCGCCTTGAATTCGTCAAACTCGGAGCCATCCACCAGGCGGGCGATGAGCTCCCGGGCGTCATAGGGGCGCTTGAGGCTGGTGCCCACCAGGCCGTAGAGCTCCTCGATGGGGTAACAGGGTTCGTCGTAGGTTGGGGCGGGTGGCGGCGGTGGCGTGCCCAGATTGCTCACTCCCGGGTTACTCACCCCTAAGTTGCGAACCAACGTGCGGGCGATGGCCAGCGCATGGGCATCGTCCTCGGCCAGGTGATCCGCCACCCCGGAGTGGGCGCAGTGCACCAGGGCGCCCCCCAGGGCCTCGGCGCTGATCTCCTCGCCGGTGGCGGCTCTGACCAGCGGCGGCCCCGCCAGGAAGATGGTGGCTTGTTCCCTGACCATGATGGATTCGTCGGCCATGGCGGGCACATAGGCGCCGCCCGCGGTGCAGAGCCCCATCACCACGGCGAGCTGGGAGATGTTTTGGGCCGACATGCGGGCCTGGTTGTAGAAGATGCGGCCGAAGTGATCCCGATCGGGAAACACCTCGTCCTGCATGGGCAGGAAGGCACCGCCCGAATCCACCAGATAGAGGCAGGGCAGCCGCAGCCGCTCGGCGATGGCTTGGGCGCGCAGGTGTTTCTTCACGGTGAGCGGGTAGTAGGTGCCGCCCTTGACGGTGGCATCGTTCACCACCAGCAGGCAGAGCCGGCCCGCGATCTGGCCCAATCCCGTGATGATGCCGGCGGCGGGCACCGGCTCCTCATACACCTGCCAGGCGGCCAGGGCCGAGAGCTCGAGGAAGGGGGAGCCGGGATCGAGCAGCCGATCGATGCGCTCGCGGGGCAGCAGCTTGCCGCGGGCCTGATGGCGGGCCTGATTGGCCGCGCCCCCTCCCAGGGCAATCTCGTCGAAGCGGGCGTTGAGATCGGCCACCAGGGCCTGCATGGCCTCCCGGTTGGCGGCAAACTCGGCGCTTGAAACATCGAGATGCGATTGGAGATGACTCATGCGTTCTCTCCCATCAACTCGCGGCCGATCAGCCAGCGGCGGATCTCCGAGGTGCCGGCGCCAATCTCGTACAGCTTGGCGTCCCGCAGCAGCCGGCCGGTGGGGTATTCGTTGATGTAGCCGTTGCCGCCCAGCAGCTGGATGGCGTCCAGCGCCATCTGGGTGGCGTTCTCGGCGGCAAGCAGGATGGCGGCGGCGCAATCCTTGCGGCTGGTGTGGCCCAGATCGCAATCGCTCGCCACCGAATAGACCAGGGCGCGGCTGCTGGCGAGGCGGGTGTACATGTCTGCCAACTTGCCCTGCACCAGCTGGAACTCGCCGATGGCCTGGCCGAACTGCTTGCGCTCGCGCACATAGGGCAGCACCACGTCCAGGCAGGCCTGCATGATGCCAAGGGGCCCCGCCGCCAGCACGACGCGCTCGTAGTCCAGGCCGCTCATCAGCACCCGGGCCCCGCCGTGCAGGACGCCGAGCAGGTTCTCCTTGGGTATCTTGCACTCCTCGAACACCAGCTCGCAGGTGCTGGAGCCGCGCATGCCGAGCTTGTCGAGCTTCTGGGCCGTGGTAAAGCCAGGCGTGCCCGCCTCGACGATGAAGGCCGATATCCCTTTGGCGCCGGCCTTGGCATCGGTCTTGGCATAGATGACGAAGGTGTCGGCGTCCGGGCCGTTGGTGATCCACATCTTGGTGCCGTTGAGCACGAAGTGATCGCCCCTGGCCTCTGCCGTCAGGCGCATGCTGACCACGTCGGAGCCAGCCCCGGGCTCGCTCATGGCCAGCGCCCCCACGTGCTTGCCGCTGACGAGATCAGGCAAGTAACGCGCCTTCTGATCGGGGGTGCCGTGACGGTGGATCTGGTTGATGCAGAGGTTGGAGTGGGCGCCGTAGGAGAGGCCGACCGAGGCGCTGGCACGGCTCACCTGCTCCATCACCAGCACGTGGGCGAGGTAGCCGAGGCCGACCCCGTCATACTCCTCCGCCACCGTGATGCCGTGCAGCCCGAGCTCACCCATCAGGGGCCAGAGGTCGCGCGGGAAGGCGTTGCTCTGGTCAATCTCGCTGGCGCGGGGCGCTATCACCTTCTGGCAGAAGGCCTCGACCTGTTCGGTCAGGGCGCGGAGGGTCTCATCCATCAGGGCATGCATCCTTGCTCTCCTCTATATCAAGCGGCTGGTACTCACCGGCAGCGTCGCCAATGGCAACAAACTGGTCAGTCCATTTATGGGTTAAGTTTACGTTAGCGTAAACGTAAATTGATTGTTAGTCTAAGGTAAATTCGTTGAGCGGCGGTGGCAAGCGGTGCATCCCCTCGAACGGTCGAACGCAAGGAGTGAACAGCATGATCAGCAAGTGCAGATCTTGGCCTAGCGGCAAGAGGGGGAAAGCATGAGTCACCATCACACCCAGTACGGCGACCTGCCGCTCTATATCGGCGGTCAGGCCCATGCCTCCGAGAGCCAGGCATGGATCGAGGTGACCAACCCGGCGGATCAGAGTCTGCTGGCGCGCCTGCCCATGGCCACCCCGGCCGAGGTCGAGCTGGCGGTGCGTTGCGCCCACGACGCCTACCTGCTGTGGCGGGAGGTGCCGGCGCCGGAACGGGCCAGGGTCATGTTCAACTATCAGCATCTGCTCAAGACCCATCACGACGAGCTGGCCGAGTTGCTGGCTCAGGAGACCGGCAAGAACCTGGCGGATGCCAAGGGGGATGTCTGGCGTGGCATCGAGGTGGTGGAGCAGGCCTGCGCCATCGCCAGCCAGACCATGGGGGAGACCATGGGCAACGTGGCGCGCCGGGTCGACGGTCACTCCTGGGTGCAGTCGCTCGGGGTCTGCGTCGGCATCACCCCGTTCAACTTCCCCGCCATGATACCGCTGTGGATGTTTCCGCTGGCGGTCGCCTGTGGCAACGGCTTCGTGCTCAAGCCCTCGGAGCAGGATCCGCTCACCCCCATGCGGCTGGCCGAGCTGTTCACCGAGGCGGGGGCCCCCAAAGGCATCCTCTCGGTGGTGCACGGCGGCGCCGAGCAGGTGGATGCGCTGATCACCCATCCGGATGTGAAGGCGGTCAGCTTCGTCGGCTCTGCCCGGGTCGGGGCCCACGTCTATCGCACCGCCACCGATCACCTCAAGCGCGCCCAGTGCTTCGTCGGCGCCAAGAATCACGTGGTGATCATGCCCGATGCCAACAAGGGGCCGGTGCTGAGCAACCTGGTGGGGGCCGGGGTCGGCGCTGCCGGCCAGCGCTGCATGGCCATCAGCGTGGCGGTGTTCGTGGGTGGTGCCCGGGAGTGGATCCCGGAGCTGGCCGCCGAGTTCGCCAAAGTCAGGCCCGGGGTCTGGCACGATCCGCAAGCGGCCTATGGCCCCCTCATCAGCCCGGAGGCCAAGGTGCGGGTGGAGAACCTGATCGAGGTGGGGATCAGCGAGGGGGCCGAGTGCCTGCTCGACGGCCGCTTCTGCGACGTGGCTGGTTATCCGGTGGGCAACTGGGTGGGGCCGACTCTGTTTCGCGGCGTGACCCCCGAGATGCGCATCTATAAAGAGGAGATCTTCGGCCCCGTGCTCGCCTGCCTGGAGGTCGCGGATCTGGACGAGGCGCTCACCCTCATCAACAACAACCCCTATGGCAACGGCACCTCCATCTTCACCGGCTGCGGCGCCGCGGCCCGCAAGTTCCGCCACGAGGTGGCGGTGGGCCAGGTGGGGATCAACGTGCCCATTCCGGTGCCGTTGCCGTTCTTCTCCTTCACCGGCTGGCGCGGCTCCTTCTACGGGGATCTGCACGCCTACGGCAAGCAGGCGGTGCGCTTCTACACCGAGACCAAGACGGTGACCGAGCGCTGGTTCGACGAGGACATTCCGCACGGCCCCAATATGACCATCAGCCTGCGCTAAGCGGCGATCAGTGGTACTGAGCTGACGCCGATCGAGGAAAGAGGTCGGCAGGATCGGAACCAGATCATAGGCTGGCACCGAGCGACAGCTGGCAGCGACAGATAAACCAAGGACAACGAGGAAGCGAACGAGATGGATTTTACCCTGACCGAGGATCAGCAGGCCTACATGGAGGCCGCCACCGCCTTTGCCAATGAGGCGCTCAAACCCCATGCCGCGCGCTGGGACAGGGAGCACGAGTTCCCCGTTGCCACCATCAGACAGGCGGCCGCGCTCGGTTTTTGCGGCCTCTACACCCCGGAGCAGTACGGCGGGCTCGCGCTGCCGAGGCTCGACGCCAGCCTCATCTTCGAGCGTCTGGCCATGGGTTGCACCTCCACCACCGCCTACCTCACCATCCACAACATGGTGAGCTGGATGCTGGGCAGCTGGTTGCCCAGCGAGGTGGCCGAGCAGTGGGTGCCAAGGCTCGCCAGCGGCGAGCTGCTGGGCTCTTACTGCCTCACCGAGCCGGGAGCGGGATCGGACGCGGCGGCCCTCAAGACCCGCGCGGTGCGGGACGGCGATAACTACCTCCTCGACGGCAGCAAGGTCTTCATCTCGGGGGCGGGCAGCACGGAGGTACTGGTGGTGATGGCCCGCACCGGCGGCGAGGGGGCCAAGGGGATCTCTGCCTTTATGGTGCCGGCCAACCTTCCAGGCATTCACTACGGCAAGGCCGAGGAGAAGATGGGCTGGAACAGCCAGCCGACCCGGGAGGTGGCCTTCAACGGGGTGCGCATCCCCGCCCGTTATCGGTTGGGGCAGGAGGGGGAAGGGTTCAGGTTCGCCATGCAGGCGCTGGATGGCGGGCGCATCAACATCGCCAGCTGCTCGGTGGGCACAGCCCAGCAGGCGCTGGACGATGCGCTGGCCCATGTGCAGCAGCGCCAGCAGTTTGGCCGCCCCATCGCCGAATTCCAGAGCGTGCAGTTTCGCCTCGCCGACATGGCCACCGAGCTGGCCGCCGCCCGGCTGCTGGTGCGCCAGGCCGCCGACAAGCTGGACAGTGGCAGCCCGGACAAGAGCGCCTGGTGCGCCATGGCCAAGCGGTTCGCCACCGATGTGGGTTATCGCGTCTGTGACGAGGCCCTGCAACTCTTTGGCGGCTATGGTTATATCCGCGAGTACCCGCTCGAGCGCTACCTGCGTGACACCCGGGTACACCGCATTCTGGAAGGTACCAACGAAGTGATGCGGCTGATCATCGCCCGCCGCCTGCTGGCGGATCCCGGTCTGTCGCTGGAGTAACGGACTCCTGCGCCATCTCAGGAAGGCACAAAGGAAGTGATGCGGCCGATCAGCGCCCGCTGCCTCGCATGATGAATCAGGCTTTGTGAGCCAGCCAGAGTTCGGCTCCATTCAACCCTGTCATCATGGCGGGCAGGATTATTCACAAGGACAATGCAATGACAAGGATCAGGCTCGAATATCACGGTCACGTGGCCTACATCACCCTGGATCATCCGCCCGCCAATACCTGGACCCTCGCCAGCCTGCAGGCCTTCCTGCAGATGATGGTGGAGCTCGACAGCCGCCCCGATGTGGTGGCGCTGGTGATCCGCGGGGCGGGGGACAAGTTCTTCTGCGCCGGGGCCGATCTCAACATGTTTGCCGACGGCAACCCGGTGCACGCCCGTGCGGTGGCCGAGGCCTTTGGCCGCGCCTTCGAGGCGCTGGCGCGCTTTCACGGTGTCAGCATCGCCGCCATCAATGGCTATGCCATGGGTGGCGGGCTGGAGGTGGCACTGGCCTGTGACATTCGCATCGCCGAGCAGCAGGCCAAGCTGGGACTGCCTGAGGCCTCGGTGGGGCTCTTGCCCTGTGCCGGCGGCACCCAGCGTCTCACCGAGCTGGTGGGGCCGGGCTGGGCCAAACGCATGATCCTCTGTGGCGAGAAGGTGAGTGCCACCCTGGCCTACGAGATGGGGTTGGTGGAGGAGGTCGTGACCGAGGGCCATGCCTGGGGAGCGGCCCAGCAGATGGCGCAGATGGTCGAGCGTCAGAGCCCGAGCGCCCTGCGTGCCTGCAAGCAGCTGATCAATCAGGGCCGCAGCGGCCCGCGCGACGCGGCCCTGCCGCTGGAGCGCAGCCTGTTCCTCTCGCTGTTCAGCGATGCCAATCAAGGTGAGGGGGTGGCCGCCTTCCTGGAGAAGCGAGCGCCACGCTGGCACTACGGGATAGGCATAGACCCCTCATCAAAGCCGGATGGAGCCGTTCATGAGTAATAAATCCCCCTGTTTCAGGTTGTTTTCCCCATCGTTATCCCGCGAATCAGGGAGGCGCCACCGATGACTGAGTCGGTAAAGGCAAGCCTCCATCCCAGCCGGGATGGCCATCGAATCGGCGTGCTGACCCTCGACAGCCCCGCCTCCCTCAACGCCCTGAGCCTGCCGATGATCCAGGCCCTGCAACGGGAGCTCGATCGGTGGGAGCAGGATCCGACCGTGGTCTGCGTGCTGCTGCAGGGGGCCGGGGAGAAGGCGTTCTGCGCCGGGGGGGACATTCGTTCTTTTTATTACCGCCGGCAGGAGGAGAGCGAGCAGGCGCTGTTTGGCTATGCCCGCGACTTTTTCGAGCAGGAATACAGGCTCGATCACCACATTCACCGCTATGCCAAGCCACTCATCTGCGTGGCGGATGGCATCTGCATGGGGGGGGGCATAGGGCTGTTTGCCGGCGCCGGGTTCAGGGTGGTGACCGAGAAGAGCCTGTTTGCCATGCCGGAGGTGACCATAGGTCTCTATCCGGATGTGGGGGCCAGCTGGTTCCTTAGCCGGATGCCGGGGCGACTCGGGCTCTGGCTCGGGCTCACCGGGGCGCGCTTCAACGGCGCGGATGCCATCGGGCTGGGGCTGGCGGATCACGCCATCGCCAGCGATGCGCGCGCCGAGCTGCTGCCGCGTCTCGCCGCCTTGCCCTGGTCTGCGGAGCCGGACGGCCGACGGGATCAGATCGATAGCCTGCTGGGCAGCCTGTGTGCCAGTTCGTCCTTGCCGGCCCCGGTGATCCTGCCCCTGCAGGCCAGGATCGATGGGCTGATGGCCGGCTGCACCCTGCAAGGGGTGCTGGAGCGGCTGTTCGATGCCGAGCTGGACGAGGCAAGCCTGGTGGCGGCGCGGGAGACCTGCCGCGGCGGCAGCCCCATCAGCCGCGCCATCCTCTGGCGCCAGTACTGGCAGGCCCGCCGCCAGTCCCTGACCGAGGTGTTCGCCGATGAGCTGGCGCTCTCGGTCAACTGCGTGCTGAGGGGGGACTTCGTGGAAGGGGTGCGGGCGCTGCTCATCGACAAGGACAGGTCCCCCCGCTGGCAGGCGGCCCAACCGGGCAGCGACTGGCTTGACGCTTTCTATCGCTGGCCCGAAGGGAAGAATCCCCTGATCCCTTAACAGCGAGTCGACAAGACAAGAGCGCCGGAAAGGCCCGGCTAGATAACGAACGGAGCAAGGAGCAAAGGATGACAAGGATCGGATTTATCGGGCTAGGCAACATGGGGGGCCCCATGGCCGCCAACCTGGCCAGGGCCGGCCACGCCGTGCAGGTGTTTGATCTGGTGGCGGAGAACCTGCAGAAGGCGATCGCCGCCGGTTGCATCGCCGCCGGCGATGCCCGCGAGGCGGTGGGTGGCTGTGAGGTGGTCATCAGCATGTTGCCGGCCGGCGAGCATGTGTGCTCGCTCTGGCTGGCAGAGGGAGGTGGTCAAGGTCTGCTGGGGGCGCTGCCGGCGGGGGCCCTGGTGATCGACAGCTCCACCATAGACGTGGCCTCGGCCCGGCGGGTGGGGGAGGCGGCCAGGGTGCGCGGCATCCGCTTCATCGATGCCCCCGTCTCGGGCGGCGTCGCCGGGGCGGCGGCGGGGACCCTGACCTTTATCGTCGGCGGCGAGCAGGCCGACTTCGAGGCGGCCAGGCCGATTTTGGCCCAGATGGGGCAGAACCTGTTCCATGCCGGGGCGCTGGGGGCGGGCCAGATCGCCAAGATGTGCAACAACATGCTGCTCGCCATCCACATGGCGGGCACCGCCGAGGCGCTGGCACTCGGGGTGAAGGAGGGGCTGGATCCGGCCGTGCTCTCCACCATCATGGGCAAGAGCTCGGGCAACAACTGGAGCCTGGAGCGCTACAACCCCTGGCCCGGGGTGATGGAGAACGTGCCTGCCGCCCGAGGCTACCAGGGGGGCTTCATGACCCGGCTGATGGTAAAAGATCTGGGGCTGGCGATGGCGCTGGCCGAGCATGCCCACAGCGCCGTGCCCCTGGGGGCGCTGGCCCGTAACCTGTTCAACCTGCACGCAAGTCAGGGTCAGGGGGCCAAGGATTTTTCCAGCATCCTGGAGCTGTATCTCGATAAGGCACCCGGTGACAAATAAGCGCCAGAGGCTCTGGCCCCCCACAGCCGTTTCAACCTGCACGCAAGTCAGGGGCAGGGGGCCAAGGATTTTTCCAGCATCCTGGCGCTGTATCTCGATAAAGCACCAAGTGACAAATAAGCGCCAGGGGGCTCTGGCCTCCACCGCCGTTTCAACCTGCACGTGAACCAGAGGGGGGCAAGAATTTTTCCAGCATCGTCGAACCCTATCTGGATAAATCGCTGATCAGTCCCAAAGCGGTTGAGTCGAGGCGACATCGCCCTCAGCCCGCTCACCCAATCATTTATGGCCAGTCAGCTGGCAAGGAGTCTCCATGGATATCAAGCAGAAGGTCATCGCCATCACGGGGGCGGGACGCGGGTTGGGCCGCGCCATCGCCCTCAGCCTGGCCGCTCAGGGGGCTGTGCTGGCCCTCATCGACGTCAATCGCGCCGATCTGGAGGTCACCGAGGCCGAGCTGCGCAGCCGGGATGGCCGCTGCGCCCTGTTCGTCTGCAACGTGGCGAGCGAGCCCGAGGTGGAGGCGACCTTCGCCGCCATCAAGGAGCAATTTGGCGTCTTGCACGGCCTTATCAATTGCGCCGGGATCCTGCGGGACGGCATGCTGATCAAGGTGAAGGAGGGGGAGCTGGTGGAGAAGATGAGCCTGGCCCAGTGGCAGGCGGTTATAGACGTCAACCTGACCGGCACCTTCCTCTGTGGCCGCGAGGGGGCGGCGCTGATGGCCAAGGGCGGGCAGGGGGGGGTCATGATCAACATCTCCTCCATCGCCCGCGCCGGCAACATAGGCCAGAGCAACTATGCCGCCAGCAAGGCGGGGGTGGCCTCGCTGGTGGTGACCTGGGCACGGGAGCTGTCCCGCCACGGGATCCGGGTGATGGGCATAGCCCCCGGCGTCTTTGCCACCGACATGACGGCGGCGATGAAACCTGAGGCGATGGCCCGGATGCAGCAGGCCATCCCGGTCGGCACTCTGGGGCAGGCGGCGCAACTGGCCCAGACGGTGCAATTCATTCTCGCCAATGACTATCTGTCCGGACGGATAATCGATCTCGACGGTGGCCTGCGGCTCTGACGCGGGTCGCCGACCAGGACCTCGCCCCTTGCCTTCGGCACAGGGGCGTTTTTATTGGCTGTCTGCGCCGCCGGCCTCGCCTGGCGGGGCCTCGGGCGCCTGCATGTCCATGCAGCGCTGATCTGGAAAAGGCGGGGCGAGGTCATGGAAAAATGAGAAATATCAATGGGTCTTTCTGAATTTGAACCAGCTCACAGGCGCTTGAGGTCAGTGCTGTAGAATTGCGCGCGGTCAAGGTGGCGCATGATTGGCACCGCGAGGGATTGCGGTCGGAATAGTCATGCAATATAGTTGCCGCCTTTTTCACGGGGCTCGGACTCTTCGCCCCTCCCATGTCGCGCGCAGTATGAATACGGACGCTCTGCAGCCGCCTAATCAAACAGGATTGAGATGGACAAGAAACTAGGGCTTGGCGCCCTCATCTCGCTGGTGATCGGCTCCATGGTCGGCGCCGGGGTCTTCAGTCTGCCACAAAATATCGCCGCTCATGCCAGCGCCGGGGCCGTCGCCCTGGGTTGGGCTATCACCGGTCTTGGCATGATCTGCCTCGCGCTGGTCTACCAGAATCTCTCCATGCGCCGCCCGGATCTCGACGGCGGTATCTTCAGTTATGCCAAGGCGGGCTTCGGCGACTTCGTCGGCTTCAACGCCGCCTGGGGTTACTGGCTCTGCCAACTGCTGGCCAACGTCTCCTACGCCATCGTGGTGTTCAGCGCGCTGAGCTACTTCTTCGATACCCCCGACAACGTCATCTTCGGTGACGGCAACACGCCGGTGGCCATCACGCTCGCCTCCCTGCTCATCTGGTCGGTACATGCCCTGGTGCTGCGCGGGATCCAGGTCGCCGCCCTGGTGAATATAGTCACCACCATCGCCAAGATGGTGCCGCTCATCGTGTTCTGTGTCGCCGTCCTGCTCGCCTTCAACATGGAGACCTTCACCCTGGACATCTGGGGACAGGGCAACATGGAACTGGGATCCGTGATGGATCAGGTCAAGTCCACCATGAAGGTGACGCTCTGGGTCTTCATCGGCATCGAGGGGGCCGTGGTGGTCTCCGCCCGCGCCCGTCATCGCAAGGACGTGGGCCGTGCCACAGTGCTGGCGCTGCTCGGCGCCCTGGCGCTCTATGTGATGGTGACCCTGTTCTCCCTTGGCGTGATGAGCCAGCCACAACTGGCCGCCCTCAAGAATCCGTCCACCGCCATGATCCTGGAGGCCGTGGTCGGCCCCTGGGGCGCCTGGCTCATCAACATCGGCCTGGTGATCTCGGTGATCGGCGCCCTGCTGAGCTGGACGGTGCTGGCGGCGGAAGTGCCCTACATCGCCGGCAAGACCGGGGTCTTCCCGGCCTGGTTTGCCAAGGAGAACAAGAACGGCTCGCCCAAGGTGTCGCTCTGGTGCTCCACCTGTCTGGTGCAGATCTTCCTCATCATCATCTATTTCCAGAGCAGCACCTACCTGGCGCTGGTCAACATCGCCACCTCGGCGGCCCTGGTGCCCTATGTCTTCTCCGGCGCCTATGGGCTCAAGCTGGCGCTGAGCGGGGAGACCTATCAGGGCCAGCCGCACCAGCGCAAGCGTGACCTGCTGCTGGCGCTGGTGGCCACCGTCTACGGCTGCTGGCTGGTCTATGCCGCCGGGGTGGAATACCTGCTGCTGGTGGCACTGCTCTACAGCCCGGGCATCTTCATCTACTGGAAGGCGCGCCAGCATCATGGGCTGCGCAGCCTCAACCGGCTGGAGCAGGGGATGACGGCGGCCCTGCTCGGTTGCGCCGTGCTGGCCTTCTACAAGGTGATGGACGGTACCATTCCCCTGCATTAATCGGCACAATGAAGAGATGGCCTCCTGGCCATCTTTTTTTTCAGGTGTCGACTGGCAGAAACGGACGGTGACGCCGCTTGGGAAGGACATTCTATGCTGTTTATGGGTTATCTGCTGTTGGGGGCCTTCGCGGGCATATTGGCGGGGCTGTTCGGGATCGGGGGGGGGCTCATCATAGTGCCGGTGCTGGTCTTCACCTACCATGCCCAGGGGGTCTCCCCCGATATTATCACCCATCTCGCGCTCGGCACCTCGCTGCCCACCATGATATTCACCGGCTTCAGCTCGCTGCGGGTGCATAAACAGGCGGGTGCCGTCGACTGGCTGATCATCCGTCGGCTGGCGGTCGGCATGCTGGTCGGCGCCTGGCTCGGCGGCATGACGGCCAACCTGCTCAGCGCCAGCACCCTCAACGTCATCATAGGTTGCTTCGCCTGGACCATGGCGCTGCAGATGGGGCTCAACCTCAGACCCAAGGCGGAACGCCATCTGCCTGGTCCGGTCGGCACCGGCATCGCCGGCACCGTCATCGGCTGGATGTCGGCGCTGTTTGGCATCGGCGGGGGCTCCCTGACAGTGCCTTACCTCAGCTGGAACAGCGTGCCGATGCGCAACGCCGTCGCGGCCTCCGCCGCCTGCAGCATCCCCATCGCGCTGGCGGGCAGCCTCAGCTACCTCTACGCCGGCTGGGGCCATGCCGGCTTGCCCGAGTGGAGTCTGGGCTTCATCTATCTGCCGGCCTTGCTCGGCATCATCCTCACCAGCACCCTGTTTGCCCGCATCGGCGCCAGGCTGGCACACCGTCTTCCCCCTCAGCGACTCAAGCAGGCATTCGCCATGCTGATGTTGGTGATAGGGGCAAAATTTATGCTATTTAGCTGATTTATTGGCTAATTGCCGAAAAAGCAGGCAAACGCACCGTCCCCGGGCAGAAAGCCATTGCAATGAAACGGGACTTTGCTATTCTCGTCGCCGGTGGTCCCATTGGTCCTCTCGCATTGATAACCCGTCGACCTGGTCAGGACCGGAAGGTAGCAGCCAAGGTGGGGGACTCGAGTGCCGGGATGTGGCTGGTGGGGCCACCACTTGTTTCTGCAAATCAATAAGTTACGACTAACAACCCCCTTCAGACCTCTTGGTAATCCACTTTGTGTGGATGAATCAGGAGTCTTCATAGTGAATCTCTGGCTCAGTCCCCACGGCATCTGGTATTACCGGAAAGTCACCACGCTCCCTGTGGTCGTCGTAAAGAGATTAAGAAATCCCTGCAAACCCGAGACAAACTGGCTGCCGTGCCGCGGTAACTAGGCAGCTCGCCCGTACTATCCCCAAGCGTCATGCCCTCATTTCCCTTAGTTTCGCCTCCCTGTCTGCTTTAGCGTGCCGGTGTACCCCGTCAATGCACACGCTGCGGCCTTGCCTGTCTGACCCTCTGCCCGATATCAGCCAGCCTCTGCTGGCCCGGCTCCCTCGCCATTCCTGCCGTCCATGACGGCAACACTCATCTTGGGGTCCACGCCAGGATAAACCCATCACGAGCCTCAGGCTGTCGGGGCAATGCCTTTGGCATGGGCAAGGCGCAGCTCCTCGGCACCGAGCACGAACTCCGGGCTGTCGGTGAGGCGTTCGACCGCCAGATCGATGAAGCGGCGTACCCGGGCGGGCTGGGCCGCGCGGCTGCCGTAGTAGAGAAACAGGCTGTACATGTCTGTCATGTGGTCGAGCAGCAGGGGAACCAGGCGACCGGCCCGGATGTGCGCCGCCGCCGTCGGCCCGGCAATTTGGCCTATCACTTCTCCCGCCAGCACGGCGCCCAGCTCTACCGTCTCATCATTGGTCGATATTGCCGGACGAACGAGATGATCCTGCACGCTCTCCCCAAGCTTCACATGCCAGGGAATAAGGTGGCCGGTGCCGGCATGACGAAACACGCTGCAGCGGTGCACGCCCAGATCGTGCAGCGTGTGCGGCACCCCATGTTTGCGCAGATAGGCGGGGGAGGCGCAGATGATGAGCTGCAAGGGAAACAGGCGGCGTGCGATCAGCCCGTCCTGCGGCGAGAGCCCGATCCTAAGGCCCACATCGACTCGCTCCTCTACCCAGTTGCCGATACGGTCATCGAGCTGCACATCCGGCTGGACCTCGGGGTAGAGCCGGCAGTACTCGTCCAGCACTGGGCCGATGATCATCTGCGCGACCGAGCGTGGCCCCACGATCCGCAGTGGGCCGGCGAATGATTCCCGGGTCTGCCTCGCGGCTGACAACGCCTGTTGCAGGCCGAGCAGGGCGGGTTGGGCTGCCTCCAGAAAACGCTGGCCCTCTTCGGTCAACGACATGCTGCGGGTGGTGCGATGGAACAGCCTCACCCCGAGATAGGTCTCCAGTTGCCTCAGTGCCTTGCTGGCGGCTTGAGGGGAGATTTGCTGGGCCTCGGCTGCCTTGCTGAGGCTACCCAGTTCCACCGTACGCACGAAGGTGGTGATGGATCTCAATTCGCTGATCATGGTCTTTCTCGTCGATTTACATCATTTAGTTGTAACTGATTCATCCATTTGCCGTCTAGTTCGATGTTTATTGCCCATCTATAGTTCAGCTCATCGACAAGCCTCCCGGCATGAACCCAGACAGAGAGACGAGCAAGATGGACAATTTCAGCTTTTACAACCCGACCCGGATCGAGTTCGGCACCGGCAAGGAGCGGCTAATCGGCGAGATCCTGGCCCAGCACGGCATCAAGAAGGTGCTGCTGGCCTATGGCAGCGAGCGGATCAAGGGTGATGGCCTCTTCGCCAGCGTGAGCGCCAGTCTGAACGAGCAGGGTATTCCGTTCGTGGCGTGCGGCGGCATCGTCAGCAACCCGCTTATCTCCAAGGTGCGTGACGCCATCGCCCTGGCACGGGAACAGGGGGTCGACGCCATTCTCAGCGTCGGCGGCGGCTCCGTGCTCGACAGCGCCAAGGCCATTGCCGCAGGGGCCCTTTATCAGGGGGATGTCTGGGATCTGTTCGTCGGCAAGGGGCAGATCGAGGCGGCGCTGCCGGTGTTTGCCATCCTGACCCTGGCTGCCACCGGCAGCGAGATGAACAGCGGCGCCGTGGTGACCAACGATGACACCAAAGAGAAGTTCGCCATCAACTCGGTGCACACCTTCCCGAAAGTCTCCATTGTCAATCCGGCGCTGATGCAGACGGTCTCTCGCGACTATCTGGTCTACTCGGCGGCAGACATCATAGCCCACTCCATCGAGGGCTACTTCACCGCCAAGGTGCAGCCGAAAATTCAGTCCCGCCTGGTGGAGTCCGTCATCGCCACCGTGCTGGAGACCACTGAGCAGTTGCTGGCGGATCCCGCCGATTACAACGCCCGCGCCGAGTTCGCCTGGGCGGCGACCCTGGCATTGAACGGCCTGACCTATGCGGGGACTTCGGGTTTTGGCTACCCCAACCACATGATCGAACACGCTCTCTCCGCCCTGTTCAATGTGCCCCATGGCGCCGGCCTGTCGGTGGTGATGCCCGCCTGGATGAGGTGGTACCAGGGCCAGAGTCCGGCTCAGTTCGAGCGCTTCGCCCAGCAGTTGTTCGGCTTGAAAACCGCTGAGGAAGGTATTGCCGCCCTTGAGAAATGGTTTGACAAGATTGGCACGCCGACCCGCCTCTCCCAGCTCGGCATCACGGAGGCGGACCTGCCTGCCATCCTGGAGAACCTCAAGGGTAACGCCCGCTGGTTTGGCCTGGCTGAAACCTACACCCAGGACGTGCTGGCCACCATCCTTCGCAATGCTATGTGAGTGGCGGTGCCTCCAGGTCCTGTGTCAGGACTGAACCGCGCGTCGCCAGCCATCACACCATGGCGCTCTCCAAGGAGAGCGCCTTTCAAGAAAAGGGATCCATCATGCAAACACGTACTTTGGGTAACAGCGGGCTGGCAGTGTCGGCCATCGGTCTGGGCTGCATGGGGCTGAGCTTTGGCTATGGCCCGGCCACGGACAAGGGGCAGGCCATCGCCCTGATCCGCCGCGCCCATGAACTGGGGGTGACCTTCTTCGACACCGCCGAGGCCTATGGCCCTGGCGATAACGAACTGTTGCTGGGGGAGGCTCTCGCCCCGTTCCGGGACAAGGTGGTGATCGCCACCAAGTTCGGTTTCAAGCACGGCAAGGTCTCGGAGGGGCTGGACAGCCGCCCGGCCACCATCCGCGCAGTGGCGGAGGCGTCGCTGCGCCGCCTCAACACCGATGTGATCGATCTCTTCTACCAGCACCGCGTCGATCCCGATGTCCCCATGGAAGAGGTGGCTGGCACAGTGCGAGACCTTATCCAGGAGGGCAAGGTGCGCCACTTCGGTCTGTCCGAGGCCGGTGTCGACTCCATTCGTCGCGCCCACGCCGTGCAGCCGGTGGCGGCGCTACAGAGCGAATACTCCCTCTGGTGGCGCGAACCGGAGCAGGCCATCCTGCCGTTGCTGGAGGAATTGGGTATCGGGTTCGTCCCTTTCAGCCCCCTCGGCAAGGGCTTCCTGACCGGAGCCATCAAGCCCGATACCCGTTTCGATGACTCGGATTTTCGCAACATAGTCCCACGTTTTGCCGAGGCGGCGCGCCAGGCAAACCAGCATCTGGTCGAAGTATTGAGCGACCTTGCGGCCAGCAAGGGGGTGACGTCTGCCCAGATCGCGATCGCCTGGTTGCTGGCGCAAAAGCCCTGGATCGCCCCCATTCCCGGCACCACCAAGCTGCATCGGCTCGAGGAGAACCTGGGCGCAGCTCGGGTGGTACTGAGCGCCACCGATCTGGGAGACATCCAGCGTGCCCTGGTCGGGATCAAGGTGGAGGGGGATCGCTATCCGTCACACCTGCAGCACAACGTGGGTCGCTAAGGTCGGATCGTCAACAGGAGTCTCATGAATGCAGAACCCCTCTGTACTCTCTCGCGCCGTCCCAAGGGGCCGGCGCTCTCTCTGGTTGCTAACAGGAGCCGTGATGGCAGGCATCTTTTCCTATGTATTGAAACCGGGCCTGCCCGCACACCCTGACTCTTCCCAGTATCAGGCGGGTCAATTCAGCAATGTCGTGGCATTGCCGCAGCGCAGCACCTGGGAAGGGGTACGGCTCTGGTGGGATTTTCTGTTCGCCAAGCCTGATGGCACTGTGCCGGATCGCGCCATCCCGGTGCAGGCCATGAGCCGTGAGGGGCTGATGGCCGCCTCGGATAACAGTGTGTGGCGCCTCGGCCACTCCAGTCTGCTGTTCAAATTGCAGGGCAAGTTCTGGCTGACGGATCCCGTGTTCAGCGAGCGCGCCTCGCCGGTGCAATGGTTTGGCCCCAAGCGCTGGCACGCACCGCCCATCCCCCTGGATGCGCTGCCTCCCATAGAGGCGGTGATCCTCTCCCATGATCACTACGACCATCTCGACCATGACGCCATCCTTGCGCTGCAAGAGAAGGTCAGCCACTTCATCACGCCGCTCGGCGTGGGGGCGCGCCTGGTTGCCTGGGGTGTCCCCCGGCACAAGGTCAGGGAGCTGGATTGGTGGCAGAAGGCCCGGGTCGGCGGCATTGAGTTCATCGCCACCCCGGCCCAGCACTTCTCCGGCCGTGGCCTTGGCGATGGCAACCAGACCCTGTGGGCCTCCTGGGTCATTCGCGGGGAGGGAGCCACTCTCTTCTTCAGCGGTGACAGCGGTTACTTCGATGGCTTCAAGGAGATCGGCAAGCGTTACGGTCCGTTCGACATGACCTTCCTCGAGACCGGGGCCTACGACAAACGCTGGGAGTACGTGCACATGTTGCCGGCGCAGACGGCGCAGGCGTTTCACGATCTGCGCGGGCTGTGGCTCTATCCGATCCACAACGGCACCTTCGATCTGGCCATGCATTCGTGGGATGACCCGCTCGAGCAGATAGTCCGTTTGGCCACCGAGCAGCAGATCCCATTGACCACCCCGGTGATGGGCGAGCCCCTGAACGTGCTGATCCCCCATGAGGGCAGCGCCTGGTGGCGCGAGTGACACATTTTTAAAGCACAGGAGTCGACAATGAACCCAATATCCGCAACCACGCTTGCCCAGGCTGAGGCAAAAGATCAGACGATACAGGTATTTTCCCCGGGGCTGGTGCCTGCAACCCAAGGTGCCAGCGAATTCTTCGTCGGGGATGTCTATGTGGATCAGCTGTATCAGGGCACGGCGCCCGCCGCCATCTCTGGCGGCCTGGTCAGCTTCACGCCGGGGGCGCGCACCGCCTGGCATACCCATCCTTTGGGCCAGACCCTCTACGTGGTCAGTGGGCTAGGGCGGGTGCAGATGGCAGAAGGTCCTGTCCTGGCGATCCGGCCAGGGGATCTGGTCTGGATCCCGGCTGGCGTGAAGCACTGGCACGGTGCTGCGCCAGATACCCCCATGACCCACCTGGCGCTGGCTGAACGGCAGGATGGCCAGGTGGTGACCTGGCTTGCGCAGGTGAGCGAGCGTGATTATCGCGCCTCCGTCGCCGGGGACCGGAATTGAGCATGCAGGGGAATAATAGTCAGCCCGATCCCCAATCAGTGCACCTTGATACCGCCCCTTAGCGTGATCAAGCGCTTCTTGATCACCCATGATCTGGCGGGTAAGCGGCTCGTTCCTTTCATCACCCACGGTGGTTATGGCATCGGGGATAGCGAGGCGGTACTCGCCAGACTGGCGTCAGGTGCCCGGCGAGATGCACCACTGATCATGGAGTGCGATCAGGAGAGGCGAACGACCGAGACAGTAGCCCGGTGGCTGGAGGCCAGAGGGACTTGATCTCATCTTTGGGCGAGGCAGACAGGTCATCGTCGTGATGGCGACAGGTGACGTTCATTACGTAAACAGGATTGATGCTTGATGCCAAACAAGGGAACACAACCATGAAGAGACTCAGTAAATCATTGCTTTTTTGCATGCTGGCAGGGGTGCTTGTGGCCCCCGCTCATGCCGATCCCCTGGTTATTCAGGAGCAGGGCAGCTTTGCCGCGGGGGGCGCCGTCGTCACCGCCCCCGGCAAGTTTGACCCCAAGCAGCCACTGGAGCCTGCCGGTCAGACCTACCATGGGGATCACGCCAGCGTCTTCTATCAAATTCCGCCCAACCCGCACAAGTACCCGATCGTCATGCTCCACGGTGCCGGCCAGTCTTCCCGTACCTGGCAGACCACGCCGGATGGCCGGGAAGGCTTCCAGAGCCTCTTTCTGCGGCGGGGGTTTGCGACCTATCTGGTCGATCAACCCCGCAGAGGCAGCGCGGGTCGCAGCATGGTGGAGGGGGCGGTGGCCCCCAATCCGGATGAGCAGTTGTGGTTCAATCAGTTCCGTCTTGGCGTCTGGCCGGATTATTTCAAAGACGTCCAGTTTTCTCAGCATCAAGCGGTGCTGAACCAGTATTTCCGCCAGATGACGCCCAACACCGGGCCCTTTGATGTCAATGTCATCGCCGATGCCATGGCGGCGGTGGTGGACAAGAGTGGTCCGGCCATCCTGTTCACCCACTCTCAGGGGGGCGGACCTGGCTGGCATACCGCCATAAAAAGCAACAAGGTGAAGGCCATAGTCGCGTTCGAACCAGGCAGTGGCTTCCTCTTCCCTGAGCAGGCGTTGCCAGCCCCTATGCCGAGTGCGTTCGATACCCTGAAGGGGGAGCCGGTGGCGATGGCGCAGTTCATGAGCCTGACCAAGATCCCGGTGCTGATCCTGTATGGCGACAACATCCCAAGCCAACCGACTGCCATGCCCGCCCAGGACAGCTGGCGAGTACGGCTGGCGATGGCCCGCCAGTGGCGGGATCTGGTCAACCAGCATGGAGGGGATGTCACTGTGGTTCATCTGCCCGAAATCGGCATCAAGGGCAACACCCACTTCCCCTTCTCCGATCTGAACAATGTGCAGATTGCCGATCTGGTCAGCCAGTTCCTGAAAGAGAAGGGTCTGCAATAACCAGGGGATAACGGCAGGGTGCCTGATATGCACAATCAAGGTGGTCAGCGCACCCTGGCAACGAATTGATCCCTGGAGACCCTTGGCTGCGTCATGCCAGTCACACCACAGCGAAAGGAAAATGAGATGAACACAGTCAGACTCAACAACGGTATCGAAATGCCCCTGCAGGGCTTTGGTGTCTTTCAGATGACGGAGGCGGCAGAGTGCGAGCGCGCCGTCATCGAAGCCATCGACAGCGGCTATCGGTTGATCGACACCGCCGCCTCCTATCAGAATGAGGCCCAGGTCGGGAACGGGATCAGGCAGAGCGGCATCGGGCGTAACGAGCTCTTTGTCACCACCAAGCTCTGGCTGCAAGACGCCAGCTATGAGGGGGCCAAGGCGCAGTTCGAGCGCTCCTTGAATCGCCTGCAGCTCGATCATGTGGATCTCTATCTCATCCATCAGCCCTACGGGGATGTCCACGGTGCATGGCGGGCGATGGAAGAGTTGCTGCAAGCCGGCAAGATCCGCGCAATCGGCGTCAGCAATTTCCAGCCGGACCGGCTGGCGGATCTCATGGCGTTCAACAAGCTGGTGCCTGCCGTCAACCAGATAGAGGTGAACCCCTTCAATCAGCAGTTGCATGCCGCGCCCTGGATGCAGAGTCGACACATACAGCCACAGGCGTGGGCTCCCTTCGCAGAGGGCAGAAATGGTCTGTTCCAGCATCCGGTGCTGACCGCCATCGGCGCGAAGCGGGGAAGGAGCGTGGGGCAAGTCGTGTTGCGCTGGATCTTCCAGCGAGGCATAGCGTCGCTGGCCAAATCGGTGCGCAAGGAGAGGATGAAGGAGAACCTCGATATCCTCGACTTCGAGCTCAGTCAGGATGAGATGGTGCAGATAGCCGCGCTGGATACCGCAACCAGTGCCTTCTTCTCTCACCGCGACCCCGCCATGGTGGAATGGTTGACTGGCCGTAAACTCGATGTTTAACCACTCGAGACGACATAAACCATGAGGTACTTATCCATGCAAAAACGATATCTCGGCGCGAATTCAACGTTGAAGTGCAACGCCAGACCAAAAATCAGGCAGCCTTGAGCGGCTACCGAAGCTGAAATATCCTCAGATAGCACGTTCTGCCTGGTAATTACCTATCCAATCCGTCAGCACTGTTACCAACCCGGCGACCTCAACACCCGCCGGGCTGAGGGAATATTCGGTATGCGGCGGGATCACAGGGAAGGAAACCCGGATGACCAGACCGTCCTCCTCCAGTTCCTTTAAAACCTTGATGAGCATACGTTCACTGATGCCCGTTAATTTCTGACGAAGCTCGCTGAAACGGTGCGTTCCCTCCAGCAAGGCGACCAATGTCAGCGTTCCCCAACGGCTGGTGATATGGCTGAGCATTTGCCGGGAAGAACAGGACGCATCGAATGATTCCTTACTGGCGAGCATGCGTGAAAGTACATTCTTCTGCTTCCGGTCGCTGATTTTTGATACTGACATTTTTGTTCGTACTTATCGGTAGGGGGTGGAAAGGTTACCTTCTCTGCATCGTAGATACCAATAAGAGACCAGATGATGAAGGCTGCACTACTCGGACATATGCCTGGGATAGACCAGATCCAGTTAACGGACATCGCCGACCCAGGAAAACCTGGCTCTGGTGAAATCAGGGTACGGATCCACAGCAATTCCCTGAATTTTCATGATTACAACGTTGCCGCAGGGATCCTTCCCTCTGTCGCTGGACGGTTGTTGATGTCAGACGGTGCCGGTGTGGTTGAGGAGATCGGGGAAGGCGTTACCGGGTTCACTGCTGGCGATCATGTTGTCTCCGTTTTCTTTCCGGACTGGGAGCAGGGGGACTGTCCTGCCATCGGCTTTAGCCGCACCCCCGGTGATGGGCTTGACGGATATGCCACCTCATATGCTGTTCGCCCGGCAAACTGGTTTATGCGTGCACCGAGCGGCTGGGATCATGCCGAAGCAGCCACACTGCCCACTGCCGGATTAACCGCCTGGCGAGCCCTAGTCGTGAATGGCAACATCAAAGCCGGAGATGACGTCTTGATCCTGGGTACGGGTGGCGTCTCAGTTTTTGCCCTTCAGTTTGCACTCATGGCTGGTGCGCGTGTCTGGGCGACGACCTCTTCTGATGAGAAGGCCGAATGGTTAATACGCCAAGGTGTTAGCGGAGTGGTTAACTACCGCCGGGAGCCAGAATGGGGTAAAAAAATACTGGACATGACCGGTGGTCGGGGCGTCGATCATGTTGTGGAGATCGGTGGGCCAGGGACGCTAGCACAATCGCTCACGGCTGCCAGGATTGGTGGTCACATCAGTTTAATAGGTGTATTCACTGGTATTGTCGGGCAAGTACCGACGGGGGCCATTATGGGAAAACAGCTGACAGTTAAAGGCATAACAGTCGGCAGCCGTTCACATCAACTCGATATGATCCGTGCGTTCAATACGTCTGGAATTCGTCCTGTCATCGATTCCAGGATGCCGCTGGAAGATATTCAGGTTGCTTTTGAGCACCAGTTACATGGCAAACACATAGGCAAAATATGCCTGGATATTTAGGGAAGGTGCGAATAAGTGGTTAGCACCTTCGTCTTTGATAGTCAGATCGATTTTTGATTATCTCCGTTTCCAAAATCGCCCTATTTTCTTCAAAAATCAGCTTTTATAACCATTTTCACCCTCTTTCTGGGGGTGTTATCCGATTTTAGGTAGATCATTCCTGCGCTCTTATCAATTGGTCCACTCGGAACAAGTTCGCCAGAGTAAACAGCATCGCCAGTTGATTGTTGTTCTTCATCAGCCCCTTGTACCGCGCTTTGACGAAGCCAAACTGACGTTTGATGAGCCGGAATGGGTGTTCAACCTTGGCTCGGATGCTGGCCTTGAGCCTTTCAAGCTGGATGACGGCCTTGTTCTTGCGCGGATGTTTTTTGAGCGCCTTGACCTTGCCAGGCCGCTCGGCTATAGCCCATTTGACCTTCACCCCTGCAAGCTCCTCACGCTTGTGTGCCCCTTGGTAACCGGCATCACCAAATACAAAATCTTCCTTCCTGTGCAGCAGATTACCGGCTTGATTGAGGTCGTGCTCATTGGCTGCGGTGGTTTTCAGGTTGTAGGTCAGGCCGCTTTTGGCATCGACCCCGATATGGGCCTTCACGCCAAAGTGCCACTGGTTGCCCTTCTTGGTTTGGTGCATCTCGGGGTCACGCTGCTGGCGCTTGTTTTTGGTCGAACTGGGTGCCTCGATGATAGTGGTATCAACCAGCGTCCCCTGAGTCATCATGATGCCGGCGTCAGAAAGCCACTGATTGATGGACTCGAAGAGCTGGCGAGCCAGCTGATGCTGCTCCAGCAGATGGCGGAAGTTCATGATGGTGGTACGGTCAGGGATAGCCGGGTCGAGGGAGAGTCTGGCAAAGAGGCGCATGGAGGCAATCTCGTAGAGCGCATCCTCCATCGCCCCGTCGCTGAGGTTATACCACAGTTGCATGCAGTGAATAACGCAGCATGGTCTCCAGCGGATAGGGGCGACGACCATTGCCAGGCTTGGGATAGACAGGCTCAATCACGGCCAGAGGGAAGCAACGCCTCCATACGGGCAAAGAACGCTTCTTTTCGAGTTTGACGGCGTTTGCTATTGAACTCGCAGTCCGCGAAGGTGAGCTGGTGACTCATATTGAACCTCGTCCCTGATGCTAAGCGAGATCTGATGATCTCATACCAAGGGCTTGTTCGCACCTTCCCGAGGCCGGGATTTCTCTGACATAACTGCCCCAGTCATCACTGGTGAAGAAGCCTATCTGAAAGGGAGAGAGCAATCCCTGCAACCGTTGGCATTTTCGGGGAGATTACCATTCAACCCGGCCCGAGCAGGCTTGGAAGGAAGATATGGGGAATGAGTGGGAAATCAGATAACAAAAAACCCGCCTAGGCGGGTTTTTTCAATTCTTACAGCAGGTCTTCTCGATCAACGGGAAGGCGTCCTGACTTGAATTACAGACCAACTACGTTGGCAGCAGCCGGGCCTTTCTGGCCTTGCTCGATAGTGAACTCAACGCGCTGACCTTCGTCCAGGGTTTTGAAGCTGGTGGACTGGATAGCTGAGAAGTGTACGAACACGTCTTTGCTGCCGTCAGCCGGGGAGATGAAGCCAAAACCTTTTTCAGCGTTGAAGAACTTTACGGTACCAGTCATTTTGTTAGACATAATAATTTCCTTTAATAGTGTTTAAGGCGCCAAATGGCAATTCATGATTTTTCGTCAGCAATACGCATAAGGAGCACTAAAGAAGGAGAATTATTTAATAAAAACTATCTGAGATAATTCTTATACTAATCACAGCTTTACTAAAATGACTGCCTAACATAATCAGGTCTGAACTACCGAACCATCGAGAGCGATTAGAACACACTCACCTCTTTATAGCAATTATTAATCGTACATTTTTCACACAGGGTACGCCATACGTCTAAATGGCCGTAGTGATCTCATGAACCCGGATCCCATATAAGGGAGGATGCGAACAAGAATCCTCTGTGAAGTGACTGAGTATTTTAGGCATTTTAATTCAATCAGTTACAGAGGTATGTTTTCATGTCCTGTGACTTATTCGCACCTTCCCTAATCATGGGTAATCAGGAGTCAATTTGAGTAATTCATGGCCGAACTCTACTCTTCGGTATCGGCAACGCATGACCTTCTGACCAAGTGCATGCGACACCGACAGGTGCAATCATTTCAGCCACGTACCCCAAAGGAAGACGACCATGCGTTACCAAGTATTTGGAAATCACTCGGGCCTTCGTGTTTCCCAGCTTGCGCTCGGAACTGGTAACTTCGGGACGGCGTGGGGCTATGGTGCCGAGCTCGACGAGGCTCGGCGCATGTTCGGTCGGTATCTCGAAGCCGGCGGCAACTTCATCGATACGGCCGACAACTATCAGGTCGGGCAATCGGAGAGCCTTCTGAGCGAGCTCATCGCCCCGGTCCGCGAGAAGGTTGTTCTTGCCAGTAAATTCACCCTGGGGCTTATGCCGGATCAGGCAGGCATTGCCGCTGTCGGCAACTCGCGCAAGGTGATGCTGCAGTCTGTCGAGGCCAGCCTGAAGCGACTGAACACTGACCGTATCGATCTACTGTGGGTGCATATGCCCGATGGCGTCACTCCAATGGAGGAAATCATGCGAGGGTTAGACGACTTGGCACGCGCAGGAAAAATTGTCTATGCGGGCCTTTCGGACTTCCCAGCCTGGCGCGTCGCGCGGGCGGCCACATTGGCCGAGTTACGCGGCACGTTGCCGATTGCTGGCGTGCAAATCGAATACAGCCTGGTGGCGCGGACTGCGGAGCGTGAACTGCGGCCAATGGCCCAGGCACTGGGTCTGGGCACGGTGGGGTGGTCGCCCTTGGGCGGCGGTTTCCTGACTGGCAAGTACCGCCGCGGCGAAGTTGGACGTGCGACTCAACTGGGCGTGCTTATCCATCAGGAAGACAGCGCGCAGAAGGCGGCGGTGCTCGATGCGCTTGAGGCCGTGGCTGACGAAGTCGACTCGAACATGGGCCGAGTGGCGATTGCGTGGGTTGCAGCACGCGGGGTTGTCCCCATCATCGGGCCGAAATCTGTGGCGCAACTTGAAGACAATCTGGAAGCGGCTGAACTGCGGTTGACCGGGGCGCAACTTGCACTGTTGGATGCGGCTGGCGCCCCCAGCTTGGGTTTTCCGCATGACATGCTCAATCAGCAACCTATGAAGCAAAGTTTGGCGGGTGGTCAGTTCGACTTGTTCGACTTGCCTCCCAATATGTTTGCATGACCGTCAACCTGCCGCGGCACAGTAAGTGCGGGAGGCGGGGCGAACACATCGCTCCAATTGAATGCACAGGGCGCCATTGTAGTGGTCAAGAAAAACTGGCCACGGTTTTATGAGCATTCCAGTAGAGGCGCTCAGATTCGTTGGGGGTTAAGCCCTCGTTGTATTGATGGGGTCTGATATCGCTGTAATACCCTATCAAATACTCGGTTATCGACTGCTGGGCATCCGCCATATTCCTGTATCCCGTCGCCGGTACCCATTCACTTTTCAGACTGCGAAACAGCCGCTCCATCGGCGCATTGTCCCAACAATTTCCCCGCCGACTCATGCTCTGCTCTATCCGATACCACCACAGCTGCTGGCGGTATCGGCGGCTGCCGTAATGGCTACCCTGGTCCGAGTGAAACATGACTCCCGTCGGTCGCCCACGCGCCTCGAAGGCCATGGCTGTCAGTTCGCTGTCCGGCGACAGACTAAAAGCCCAGCCCACCGGTTTTCTGGCAAACAGGTCCATCACCACGGCCAGATAGCCCCAGCGCTGGCCGCTCCAGATATAGGTCACATAGCCACACCACACCTGGTTCGGGCTGGTCACCGCAAACTGGCGTGCCAGCCGGTTGGGGATGCTGACATGCTCCTGCTGTGCGCGCTGATACTTGTGCGCAGGGGGCTGGCTGCTGACTAACTCCAGGGCTTTCATCAGCTTACCTGCGCGATAACGGCTTAGCAGGACGCCGCGCTGACTCACCATGTCGGCTATCGTCCGAGCGCCAGCCGAGCCACGGCTGAGTTCATGGGCCCGGCGTACCTCGCTACGCAAGATGACGAGCGGTGGTGAGATAGTCCTGGTGCGACGTGCCCAGTATTTGTAGCTGCTGCGATGTACCCCGAACGCCTCGCACAAGCGAATCACCGCATGGCTCTGCTTGAGTTGCTCGACTAGCGAGCACTGTTCAGGGAGTCTGACATCAAGAAAGCGGTAGCCTAATGGGATGGTCTGATCCATCCACCCCGCTATGCTGGAGCCAACATCAAGGAGGTTCATCATGACCCAATCGCAGATTTACATTTACGGCATCGATTTAGGCAAAAACTGGTTTCACCTGGTGGCGATGGATCGCATGGGGCATGTATTGACCAAGCAAAAGCTCACTCGTGCACAGCTGAAGTTGTTCATCGGCACGACCCCACCGTGTCGGGTCGCCTTCGAGGCATGTCCTGGTTCGCAATACTGGGGACGCCTGTTTCAACAGGCGGGGTTCGAGCCCAAGATTATTCCCGCTCAATTTGTTAAGCCCTACCTCAAATCGAACAAGAATGACTTCAACGATGCTACCGCCATTGCCGAGGCAGGCAGCAGAGGCACTATGCGCTGTGTTCCGTTGAAATCTCATGAGCAACTGGCATTGCAGGCGACTCATCGCGTCCGTCAGCGTTTCATCGTCGAACGTACTGCCACTGTCAATCAGATGCGAGCATTGCTGCTGGAATATGGGCTCACCGTGCCAGTCGGCAGAAAAGTCTTCGAGCGCTCTCTGCCGACGATCCTTGAAGATGCCGAGAATGGCTTGCCTGACTTTATCCGCGCCCTAGTATTGCGCCTGAGGGAACGGTGGCAACAGCTGGATATTCAGATTGATGAGATGAGCCTCATGCTCGGACAAGCCTCTAGCGCATCGAGTTTGTGCCAAAAAATCAGTACCGTCCCCGGCATTGGACCGATTGTCTCAACCGCGTTAATTGCCGCGATTGGCAATGGCTCACAATTCAAGAAAGCCCGCGACCTGTCAGCCTGGTTGGGGCTGGTCCCCAGGCAATATTCAACGGGCGGCAAATCTTCGCTCGGCGGGATCAGTAAGCGTGGCAATAGCTATTTAAGGCAAATGGTTATTCAGGGCGCCAAAGCGCTGAAAATTCACATGAAGCGTGACAAGTCATCGTTAGGCGAATGGGTCGCCAGGCTGGAGGTCGGCCATCACCACCATGTGGTACTTATCGCCTTGGCCAACAAGATAATGCGAATTTGCTGGAAAGTGCTGACATCCGGCAGGGATTACCAACCGTATTCCAACGCAAGCTCAGCCGTTTAACTGATAGAACTCATACCCTGTTTTGCGAGCTAAAAGCAGATGACAGAAGCGTTCACCCCACGACGTTGCAGCTTGGCTAAAAAAGCAGTCTCTCGTGACTGGTAGCTTTATTAGGACGACGACGTGCGGATCCCATCAAGGCCAGAGCTGGAAAACGGCTCACAGACAGGCCGGATACATTGACGCAAACGACCTCTGGAAATCAGTTCACGCTTGCAGATAAGGAGCAGACCATACATTTTTTAGAATGAGGTTTTCCTCCTCCATACGGCGCAGGCGTTTCTTCAGCTCTCGGATGCGCTGTTGGTCGGGAGTAATGGGCGAGGCAGGATGAGATTGACCGGCGCGTTCAGCCCGCAGTTGGCGAACCCAGGCGTTTACTGACGGCCATGGCCTCACAGGCGGCCTTGACGGTGTAGTGCTGGTCGAGAACAAGCTGGGCACATTCGAGTTTGAATTCGGGAGAGAAGGTACGTCTTGTGTGTTGAGTCATTGCATCACCTGTTAATGGATGAGATGAGGGTATCACCTCTAATCAGGTGGCCAAATTCACTATGCCACTACAAACCAGTAGCGTGAAGTTCAACGTGCATGTAGACCTTCCGTGTGCAGGCAAGTCCAGCCTCGCTAGTGATGAAACCTATCTGGAATGGCGAGAGCAAGGCCAACAATCGCCAGCATGCCAGGGGCGCTGTATGATCAGCATCTTCGATACAGCTCGAAATAGCCAAACGCCAGTTTTTGCGCCTCTACCAGTGCGGCAGGGGCTAGTTTCTTAACCATCTTGTCACGCGATACTATGGCTGCGTGATCACCCTTGGTTGCTGCGAGAGAAAACCACGCATAAGCCTGCCTGTAGTCCTGTTCTACTCCAAAGCCATTTTTATAGAGGTATCCAAGGTGGCGTTGTGCCTCTTTGCCCCCCTGTTCGGCGGCCTTGCGATACCAGACAGCCGCCTGTCGGTAGTCCTGTGGCACCGTCTCACCCTTCTCACACATCATGCCGACGTTTAATTGGCAGTCTGCATTGCCCAGTTCGGCCCCTTTCTGAAACCAGAAACAGGCCTTCTGTCTGTCTTGCGGCCCATCCAATCCCAGGCCAGTGTCATACGCATGTGCCAAACAGATAGCAGCAGTCACATCGCCCTGTTCAGCTAGCTCAATCAAGGTTTCAATCGCATCGTTCATCTTAAACACCTCCTGCAGCTGGCTCATCCTGCGTCAGATATCTGTACCGTATTTGGCAGATATCCGAGTGGTATGATTCAACCTCTCCCGCCATTTCAATTTAGCCCTAAAAACACGCCTTAAGAGGGCCGCATTGAGTGCGCCCCTTGTGGGTGAGCGTCTTTTTATTACTGATGGGGTAGGGTAGGGGCTGCTGAAAATAATCCTCCATTTCGCGATGACTAGGGAGGCTGTGAACACGCATCCTCTGTGAGGAGACTGGGAGGTTTAGTTATTTTAATTCAACAAATTACAGGGTAGCGACTCAAGGTGATGTGGCGATGATCTCACGTCAGGGACTTGTCCGCGCCTTCCTTGGTTTATCGACTATCCTAGAGCATCTCCGATCTGTTCAACAGCATCAAGACTCGGCTATAGGCTAAGCATGATGGCTTGGATTCGGATGGGTTAACTCTACAAAGGAGATCTTCATGGTTAAATACAAGGTTGGTTATTTCGTCGGTAGTCTCTCCAGTACATCAATCAATCGATTGCTGGCCGAGGCGCTGGTGCGTTTGGCACCGCCCGAGTTGGAGTTGATTGAGATCCCCATTCGGGACTTGCCCCTGTACAGTCAAGACTATGATGCGGACTTCCCCCCGGTGGCACGAAAATTCAAGCAGTCCATTAGCGAAGTCGATGCGGTGTTGTTCGTGACGCCGGAATTCAACCGATCCATCCCTGGTGGCCTGAAAAATGCGATCGACTGGGCCAGCCGGCCGTGGGGCCAAAATTCGTTCACACGTATGCCTTCGGCAGTAATAGGTACGTCGCCCGGTGCCATTGGCACCGCGGTCGCGCAACAGAGCTTGCGTGGCGTGCTGTGCTTTTGCAATTCGCCACTGATGAATACGCTGGAAGCCTACATTCAATTTAAGCCCGGTCTGATCACCGAGGGCGGACAGGTCACGGACGATTCGACAGCTGACTTCCTGCGCAACTACATGAATGAGCTGCATGCATTCATCGTGCGGGTGCTGACTGTGTTGCCGCGCAATGCCTGAGCCGTTACCGATAATTCAGCGGCCAGGGCCAGTTGAAGTACCATTTTGTGACTGACGCCAAGGGTATCGCGCACACCTAGGTGGAGGGTAACGTCAACAGCAATGATGCAGCCGACTTCCAGATCGACCTAGTAGGCACACATGGTGCTGACCGATAGTGACTTCATCGAGAACAAGACACCGGCCTGAGGCCGGTGTCTTGTTTATGTAGCTGTCGTATCTGCTTAGCCCAATTCAGTCGAACGAGCCCATTGGCCCGGGGTAGGCCACCTCTTCGAGCATCCCGGTATCGACATCGTAGATGAAGCCGCGCACGCTGACCGCATCCGCGCCGTTCGTCGGTATCCAGGGGTGGTTCAGAACGGCCGACATGCCGCGCCGCACGTCCCAGGTGAGGCGCTCCATGTTTCGCTCATCGCGAGGAGAATCAAGCGGCTCTATTTGCCCACGAAACGCGTGGAATGCCGTCGGCGTGGCAGATGATTTCTTGCAGCTCGTGAACGCGCGGCCGGTGGCTTGGCCGAGCAGTGCCTCCGCTCTTGGATCCCCTTCCAGACCGGCTTTGAACAGATCGTCGGTGAAGGCGAGCATGCCGCAGCGGGTGTGATGGATCAGGATGATTTCGTCGGTATTGAGCAGATGATGCGAGATGATCAGGCAGCGAATGGTGTCATCACTGACCACCCCGCCGGCGTTGCGGATGATGTGGGCGTCCCCTGTCTGCAATCCGAGCAGGTCCTCCACATCGATCCGCGCATCCATGCAGGTCACGGCCACCACTCGCCTGGCCGGCTGGATCGGTTGTTTTCCCGGATAGAGAGGCTGGTGCACGGCCTCACCCTGCGCATACCTTTTGTTGTTCGCTAGATACTGATCCGTTTTTGACGTTGCCATGTTTGGCCCTCCGTTTCGCAATGACTGGGCGCCATCTTCAGGCTCCAGAGACGATGTGCTCTTTCACGGCTCGCACGGACGGGGTCAACAGTTTTGCGGGGAGGAAAGAATCTGTGCAGCTATGAGTGTAGCCAAGGCGTCTGGCCCTATTGGTAAAGGCCCTTTATCACCCAGATCCTCATGCAGGGGCGCGAACACACGGTGGCTGCCCGTGGATCGTACAGATTCGTTTAGCCGCCGCTCATCTTCCTGAGCGCCTCGGTTTGGGTCATGACAGATTGCTGCCACTCCAGCCCATCAGCCGAGCACCTTTGGGAAAGGGCACCATAATCAGTTGTCAGGTGCAAACAAAAAGGTGGCGCCATGAAGCCGTTACGAAATGCCAATATCGACGAGTTCAAAGCGCACTTCCGGGGGGAGGTGCTTCTTGCTGCAGACGCGGATTACGACGAGGTGCGCCAGATCTGGAACGCCATGATCGACCGCAAGCCCGCGCTGATCGCCCGCTGTACCTCGCCCGAAGATGTCGTGCAGGCCGTCGAGTTAGCGCGAAAACACAGCCTCCTCGTCTCGATCCGAGGGGGTGGGCACAATATCGCGGGCAATGCCGTGTGCGACGGTGGCCTGATGATCGACCTCTCATTGATGAAGAGTGTGCAAGTGGACCCGGCCACTCGCCGGGCCAGCGTCGAGCCCGGCTGCACCCTCGCCGATGTCGATGCGGCCGTACAGGCCCACGGCCTCGCCACGCCACTGGGCATCAACTCGACCACGGGAGTGGCCGGCCTGACGCTCGGCGGCGGGTTCGGCTGGCTGAGCCGGAAGTTCGGCATGACCATCGACAACCTGCTCTCCGCGGAAGTCATCACGGCGGATGGCCGTCAGCTGCACGCCAGCGCAACGGAAAACGCGGATCTCTTTTGGGGGCTGCGGGGGGGAGGTGGCAATTTCGGTGTCGTCACCCGCTTCGAGTTCCAGCTCCATCCCGTCGGGCCGGATGTACTGAGCGGGCTCATCGTCTTTGCGTTCGATCAGGCGAAGCTCGTGTTGACGCGGTTCGCCCGCTTCACCGAGACGATGCCGGATGAGCTCAGCGTCTGGATGGTCACGCGCAAGGCGCCTCCGCTGCCCTTCCTGCCCGAGGACGTGCACGGCAAGGAGATGGTCGCGCTCGCCCTGTGCTATGTGGGCGATCCCAAAGAGGGCGAGAGGCTGATCGAACCGCTGCGCGGGTTTGGCACCGTGCTCGGCGAGCACATCGGGGTCCAGCCATACGTCGCCTGGCAGCAGGCGTTCGATCCGCTCCTGTCGAAGGGGGCGCGCAACTACTGGAAGTCGCACAACTTCTCGCAGCTCAGCGACGGCGCGATCGACGCCATCATCGAATACGCCGGCAAGTTGCCGTCGCCCCAGTGCGAGATCTTCATCGGCACGATCGGCGGCCAGACGGCCCGGGTCGCGCCCGAGGCGATGGCTTACTCGAGCCGGGATGCCAATTATGTGATGAACGTGCACGGTCGCTGGGAGTCGGCTGGCGAGGACGAGCGCTGCATCGCCTGGGCGCGCGAGTTCTTTACCAAGTCGCAACCCTTTGCCAGCAGCGGCGCCTACATCAACTTCCTCACCCAGGACGAGACCGACCGCATCGCCTTCGCCTATGGCGCGACCTACGATCGGTTGGTGGAGATCAAGAAGAAGTACGACCCGACCAACCTCTTCCGGATGAACCAGAACATCAAACCGGTATGAGCAGCGATCATGCGCCATGCAACCTAAGCCAGAGATCGTTATTCGACCTCCACAACCACCATCGAGGAGCGTACAGATGCGTATTTCCAAGCAGGATGTACCCGTCAGGATCCAGGTGCCGGGCGCCATCGCGCGGCAACAGACCGAATTTGGCGACGCGACCGGATACGGCATGATCAGCGGCGAATATTTTTCCCTCGGCGCGGGCACGGATATAGCACCGCTGCTGCAAGGGCTGAAGGGCGATCTGTGCCAGGCCCCGCACTGGGGCTATGTATTGCAGGGCGAACTGTCGGTCACCTATGGGGATGGTTCGAGCGAGGTGATCAGCGGTGGGGATCTGTTCTATTGGCCACCCGGGCACACGGTGAGGGTCGGTCAAGACGCCGAGGTCATTCTGTTCAGTCCGCAGCACGAGCACAGTGAGGTGATCGATCACATGCTCCACAAGCTGGGCCACTGAGTCAGTTCTCACTATTCAATCGAGGGGACCATCATCGGTGCGATGATGGTCCCTGAATTTCCCCCAGTTCCAGACCCTTCAACGCGTTCAAATGAGACAATCCCCTCAGGGATTACGACTCATCCACTTCCGCCATCTCGAGAAACGCGTGCATGGCCGGGGTGACGCTGTGCTTGCGGGTGATAAAGGCGGTGGTGCCCGCCGTCGCGTCCTCCAGCGGCTGGCAGTGCACCTTGAACAGCTGGTTGGCGGTGCTGGCGATGCCGGCGCTGACCACGGCGCTGCCCAGACCATGGCTCACCGCATTGACCAGGTGGAACAGGGAGTCGGTCTCGAGCACCACCTTGAAACTCAGCTGCTGGCGGGCGGCGGCCTGCTCGAAATGGTGGCGAAACTGCATGGTCCTGCTCGGCAGGATCAGGGGGAGGGGTTGCAGATCGGCCAGTTTCAACGGGCCCTGGTTGGCGGTGTCGCCCGCCGCGGGCCGGGGGCTGAGCACCGCCATCGGATTGGGGCGGCGCAGCTGCACGTCGAGGGAGCGGCGCTGGCCGTCGGTGAGCGGCTCGTCAAAGCCGAGCCCGATGTCGGTCCGGTGCAGATCCAGCTGTTCGAGCAGGGTGCCGTGGGTCAGCACCGACAGGCGCAGGGTGACGTTGGGATAGAGGGTATTGAAGCGCTTGATGAGCGGCATGATGTCGACGCTCGACTGCGGCACTATGCCGATGCGCAGGGCGCCACTGAGCTCGCCGCTGAACAGGCTGAGTTCCTGGCGCATCGAGTCCTGCTCCAGCAGCATCCGCTCGGCGTGGCGCAGCACCACCTCACCGGCCTGGGTCAGCGCCACGAACTGGCTGTTGCGCACCACCAGTTCGGTGCCGAGGGATTTCTCCAGGGTAGTGATGCTGGCCGACAGGGTTGGCTGGGTGATGAAGCAGGCCTTGGCCGCCCTGGCGAAGTGGCGGTGCTGGGCCAGCTCGTAAAAGTAGCGTAACTGATTGATATTCATTGAAGCTATGCGGATGGGTACCATGAATGGGCGACAAACTTAATCAATCGAGCCGCCATCTGCAATAGGATTGTTCTATTGATGAATAGATTTGTTTCATTGGTTTTGCCGCCATGACTTCTCTAAACTTGGTTCTCGGATACATTTTTAAGCGTGTCGTATGGACCCTTTCAATGCATGGTTGCCCAGGCTGGACGAGCTGGTGGAAGAGGCGGCCCTGTCAGTCAATATCAACGGCATCAACCATGCCGTCATGATGGTGACCCCCGACGATCTCGATGATTTCGCCATAGGTTTCCTGTTCGGTGACGGCATCATCGCGGGCAATCAGGATGTGCACGACATCCAGATCACACCCTCAGAGCAGGGTATGGTGCTCGATGTGACCATCGCCAACCGTTGCCTCGCCGCCCTGAGCCAGCGCAAGCGCCGCCTCACCGGCGCGACCGGCTGCGGCATCTGCGGGGTCGAGGCCATCGAACATGCCTTGCCCGCCCTGACCCCTCTAGCTCCGCTGGCACCGCCTGCGGCCGTGAGCCTTGCCAACTTGCGCGAGCGCATCGCCCCCTGGCAGTGCAAGGCCCGCCAGAGCGGCGCGCTCCATGCCGCGCTGGCGCTGGATGAGCAGGGTGAGATAGTGGCCTGCCGGGAAGACATAGGCCGGCACAACGCCCTGGACAAACTCATCGGCATGCAGTTGCGCCAGCCCGTGCGCGCCAGCACCCTGGTCATCACCAGCCGCTGCGGCAGCGAACTCATTCACAAGGCCGTGCAATTTGGTGCCGCTCACCTGATAAGCCTCGCATCCCCCAGCCAGCTCGCCGTGCGGCTGGCCCTGAAATACAACCTGAACCTCATTCATGTGCCCAGGTTTGACGCCCCGGTCTACTATTCCCATGGCCGGCCCTCAGACCAGATCGGAGAACCCAATGTCCAGTCATATTGAGAAACCAGCCAAGGCCGGTGGATTTTCTTCCCTGCAATCCACTTTCAAGCAGGTGCTGCGCAGCCAGAAGACCCGCCAGAACATCAAGAACCTGCTGCGGGTCAACCAGACCGATGGCTTCGACTGCCCGGGCTGTGCCTGGGGTGACAACAAGCAGGGGGCCTTCCAGTTCTGCGAGAACGGTGCCAAGGCGGTGGCCTGGGAGTCGACTGGCAAGACGGTGGGGGCCGCGTTCTTTGCCGAGCATTCGGTGCGCCGCCTCGCGAGCCAGAGCGACTACTGGCTGGAATATCAGGGCCGTCTGACCGAGCCGCTGCGCTACAACCCGGCCAGCGATCACTACGAGCCGGTAAGCTGGGATGAGGCCTTCGCCATCATCGCCGCCAAGCTGCAGAGTCTGGCCAGCCCGGACGAGGTGGAGTTCTATACCTCGGGGCGGGCGAGCAATGAAGCATCCTACCTCTATCAGCTGTTCGGCCGTCTCTATGGCACCAACAACTTCCCGGACTGCTCCAACATGTGCCACGAGGCGAGCGGGGTGGGGCTCATCCAGTCCGTCGGGGTGGGCAAGGGCACTGTGGTGCTGGAGGACTTCGACGCCGCCAAGGCCATCTTCGTGTTCGGCCAGAACCCGGGTACCAACCACCCGCGCATGATGAACGCACTGCGCCAGGCGGCGCGCCAGGGCTGCCAGATAGTCACCTTCAACAACTTGAAAGAGGTGGCGCTGGAGCGCTTCGCCAGCCCCCAGAGCCCGGCCGAGCTGCTGACCCCGGCGGCCACCCGCATCAGCCACCAGTACCTGACCCCCAAGCTGGGCGGTGACATGGCGGCGGTGCGCGGCATGGCCAAGTACATCCTGGAGGAGGAGGGCGGACGCATCGATCTCGCCTTCATCGAGCAGCATACCGCGCACTTTGATCAGTACCTTGAGCAGGTGCACGCCACCGACTGGGCCCAGATAGAGGCTCAGTCCGGGCTTGGCCGGGACGCCATCAGCCAGGCGGCCAGGATCTTTGCCCAGAGCGACAGCGTGATCAGCTGCTGGGCCATGGGGATCACCCAGCACAAGCACTCGGTCGACACCATCCGCGAGATAGTCAACCTGCACCTGATGTGCGGCCAGATTGGCAAGCCGGGGGCGGGGCTCTGCCCGGTGCGCGGCCACAGCAACGTGCAGGGCAACCGCACCATGGGCATCAACGAGAAGCCGAATGCGGCCTACATCGACCGCCTCGAGCGCCGTTTCTCGGGGCTCAAGCGCACGCCCGGGCACAACGTCTACGAGGCGCTCAAGGCCCTGCACGCAGGCCAGAGCAAGATGATCGTCTGCCTTGGGGGCAACCTGGCGGCGGCCGCGCCGGACACCGACTTCACCTATGAGGCGTTGCGCAACAGCGAGCTGAACGTGCAGATCAGCACCAAGCTCAACCGCAGCCACCTGATGGTGTCCCGGGATGCGCTGATCCTGCCCTGTCTCGGTCGCACCGAACTCGACCGGCAGCGCACCGGCATCCAGAAGATCACCGTGGAAGACACCTTCAGCATGGTGCACGCCTCGACCGGCATGAACGATCCTGTCTCCCCGCTCTGCCTGTCCGAGATCGACATAGTCGCCCGCATGGCCGAGGCGACCCTGGGGAGCGAGCGGGTCGACTGGCTGGCCCTGCGCGATGACTACGGACTGCTGCGGGATCTGATCGCCGAGACCATCGCCGGCTTTGACGACTTCAATCGCCGCATCGAGGAGCCCTGCGGCTTCCACCTCGAGAACGCGGCGGCCAAGCTGCGCTGGAATACCCGCAGCGGCCTCGCCGAGTTCAGGCCGAGCCGGTTGCCGGACTCCATCCTGCCCGACTGCACCCGCCACGCCGAGCAGATGGTGGATCAGCCGGTCTTGCTGCTGCAGAGTCTGCGCTCCCACGATCAGTACAACACCACCATCTACGGCATGGACGATCGCTATCGCGGCATCAAGGGGCGGCGCAACGTGGTGTTCATGAACGAGGCGGATGCCCGCGCGCTCGGGTTGGCCGAGGAGCAACAGGTGGACATGGCCGCCATCTGCAACGATGGGCGCGAACGGGTGGTGCGCGGCTTTAGCGTCATCTTCTACGAGATCCCGCGGGGCAACATCGCCGCCTACTACCCGGAGACCAACCCGCTGGTCGCCATCGAGAGCATAGGCGAGGGCTCCTTCACCCCGACCTCCAAGTCCATCCCGGTGCTGGTGAGCCCGACCAGGGCGCCGGCCAGCCTCGCCGTCAACCTGTAGCCTGTCGCACCAGCCCATTCGACCCCTGCCATCGGCAGGGGTTTTTTCATCTCTGGCGTTCGTGCTAACCCAGAGTGCGGCGAAGCTGTATGGCGATTGTACGGCTAACCATCTTTGGGTAGCTGGGGTCCGGGCTTGCCGATATGCTTGCCCCCCTTTCCCGGTCGCCCGTAATGAATGTCAGCGGCCGGCAACCTGAATACGGAACGCGCCTGCGAAGCTGGGTGGCCCAGCGCCGCCGCAGTACCGCGCGTGACCCAGTGCGGATCCCATACATGCGTAACTCGACCTCCCCTCTGCTGGCCGGCCTGGCCCTCACCATGACCCTGGCGGCGGCCCCCGTGACCGCGGCAGAACCCGCCAACGAGGATGCGAAAGCCGGCCAGGATGGCAAGAAAAGCGAGGAGACGGCGAAGGCCGATCGTTCCCCCTGGCTGTTCGTGCCGCTGCTGAGCTCCAGCCCCAAGCTGGACACGGCGGCGGGTCTGATGGTGGGTTATCTGCATCAGTTCGATGAAGAGTCGCGTCCGTCGCTGTTCACCCTCTCGGCCAAGTACACCACCTCCGAGTCCCTGATCGCCAGCGCCTTCGCCAAGACCTCGTTCGGGGCGGATCACCACCGTATCGTCGGCGGCATCATCTCCGGCGACATCAACAACAGCTACGAGGACTACCTCGGCACCGGCCGCGCCCTGGAGACCAACGACAACTTCCGCTCCGCCTTCTTCCGCTACTTGTACCGGGTGGAGGGGGACTGGTTCGTCGGCGGCATGGCGGCGTACTCCAACTACGAGATGCAGGGTCAGGATCCGCAGTCGGACCAGATCCTGGACGAGCTGGGGCTGGAGGGCTTCACCTCGGGGGGGCTCGGGCTGGTGGTGCAGCATGACTCTCGCGACAGCGACTTCAGCGCGACCAAGGGCTGGTACCTCAACGTCAACAACCTGGCCTATCGGGAGGGCTTGGGGGGAGAGCAGGACTTCGACATCTACCGGGTCGACTACCGGGGCTACTGGAGTCACGGGGAGGGTAACGTGCTCGCCTGGCGCAATCGCAACCAGTTCTCGCACGACGCGCCGAGCGGCTCCTATTCTCCCATCTACCTGCGCGGCTACACCCCGGGCGAGTACCTGGCCCAGAACATGTCGGCGGTCGAGGTCGAGGAGCGCTACAAGCTGGCGGATCGCTGGACCCTCACCGCCTTCGCCGGGGTGGCCTGCCTCTACGGCGACGCCGTCAACGGTGAGTCACTGGACTGCTCCGACAGTGACAACATTTATCCCGCCTGGGGGGCGGGGGTCCAGTATCTGCTCAAGCCGGAGGCGGGCATAGTCGCCAACCTCGAGTATGCGATGGGCAAGGATGACAACTCGGGCATCTATCTGAAGATGGGTTACAGCTTCTGACGCTGGGCCCCGCCCATCAACACATTCCCACCACCACGCAATTCCTGCCTTGGTGCTTGGCTTCATAAAGCGCCTTGTCCGCACACTTGAGCACCTCCCCCAGGGTGGCGCTGGCATGTTCGGGCCAATGTGCCACGCCGAGGGAGAGGGTGACTCGTCCCACCCTGGCCATCTCATGGGCCGCTACCTTCAGCCGCAGCCGCTCGGCGATCGCCTGGGCCTGCGACAGCGAGACCCCGGGTAGCAGCAACAGAAACTCCTCACCGCCGCTGCGGAACAGGGCCGCATCCGGCCTGATCTCCTGCTGCATCAGGCCGGCCAGGGCGATGATCACCTCATCCCCGACGTCGTGACCGAAGTTGTCATTGATGGCCTTGAAGTGATCGATATCCAGTGCGATGACGGACAGGGCCCGGCGCTCGGCCTGATATTCATCCAGCATCTGCTGCATCGCCCGCCGATTGAGGAGCCCGGTCATGGGATCGGTGTGACTGTCGTTGTGCAACTTGTCGATCTTGGTATTGAGCAGGCCCAGCCCCTTGAGGATGGCCTGCTTCAACTGGGCCGCCTCGAAGTACCAGGCGCGGATGCCGGCGATGTTGGAAATCGCCTCCTGCTGATCCATCAGCCTGGCCCGGTTGGCCAGCTGGCGCAGCGGCCGGGAGATGAAGGTCGCCGAGAGCCAGATGACGAAGAGGATTAAGAGGGTGAGGGGGACCATCTGCATCAGCACGCCGGACAACTGCTCGTCGAGCCCCGCCAGGGTGGCGCTGCGTGGGCGCTGGGCGACTATGCCCCAGCTCGCGCTGGCAACAGGTGCGAAGCCGGCCAGCATGTCGGTGCCCCCGGAGTTGATCACACTCAGTGCCCCCTGCTGTCCGTTCAGCACCTCGTCGACCACCTGGTTGTCCTCGATCTTCTGGCCGATGCGCTGGGGATCCGGGTGATAGATCAGCGTCTTCTCCCGATCGACCACATAGAGGTAGGAGCCATCCTGGTAGTAGTGCTGGCCCAGCATGCTGGAGAGGATGCTGGCAGACTGCAGGTAGATGGTGCCGGCGACGTAGCCGAGGTAGCGCTGATCGGCCGCAAACACCGGGTAGGAGAGGCTGATGAGGTAGTTGCCGGAGAGCGAGACGAAGGGGTCCGAGATCAGCGGCTGCTGCAGGCTGAGGGCTTGCCGGGAGATGGGGGAGCTGAGCTTGGCCCCCTTGAGCTGCAGCGTCTCGGGGGAGACGGCGACTATGGTGGCGTCGCGGTTGACGATGACCACCGAGTTGAAGGTGTTGGTCTGCAGGCGCAGGCGGCTGACCTCCTCGTCGAGGCCCCCCAGGTCCCTGGCCTGCAGCAGCGGCGCCAGCAGGGAGGCGCTGTAGGCCAGCTGCCCCTGGGCGGATTGGAGCATGGCATCGGCGGAGGCGGCCAGCTTGGCGGCATAGACCCGGTTGGCCTCCAGGGTGCTGGCGATCAGCAGCTGTCGCTGGGCCTGGTGGACGGCGTAGAAACTGTTACCAAAGGTGGCCAGCACGCCGAGGACGGCCAGGGCCAGGATGAGGCGGTGCAAATCGAATTTCAGCAGCCAGTGAGGTGGCATGGGGGACAGGGATCCTTGTCGGGCGGCGCAGTGAACGGCGGAGTCTATGGGGAGATTCTAATGGGCTTGTCCGCCGAAAAGCTACTGCTAATCAGGCGGCGCGCCCATGGCGCTCAGCACTTTCTGGCCACCCGAGCCTCTCTCACTCAGGATCCATGCCCCGTCGAGCACCGCCTTTGCAACGAGGCCGACCGCAGGCTCAGCCGGCAGGGCGCTACGCTATCGGCCCTGAGCCGGGGTGGCGTCTCGGAGCTCGGGATCCCCGAGTTCGGCCACCGTCTGCCAGAAGGCGTCGATGAGCGGGTTGTCGCCCTGGGGCGGGCGGGTGAGGCCGATGATCCAGCTCGCCTCGGGCTCCATGAGCGGCAGGGCGATCACGTCCGGGTGCTCTATGGTGGTGGAGGAGGGCACCAGGGTCCAGGCGATGCCCGCCGCCGCGGTGGCGATGCCGGCGGCGAAGTCGTTCACATACTGGATGTCGCGAAAACGCAGCCCGCTCTGGGCCAGGTAGTGCACGAATTGATCGTGGAAGGAGGGGGCTTTGTCCCGGCGCAAGATGGCCAGCGGCTTGTCCACCAGATCCGCAAAGCCGCCTATCCCGCGGTAGCTGGCGGGCAGCACGGCGACGAAATGGGCGCGCACCACCGGCAGGAAGTGCCAGCCCCTGGGGGCGGGCAGGCGGCAGAAGCCGAGATCCAGCTTGCCCTCGGCGAGCGCCATCAGCTGGTGATGGGTGGAGAGATCGTTGAGCTCGATATTCACCCGGGGGCGGGTCGCCCGAAAGCGGGCGATGGCGGCGGGCACCAGCAGCTTGGTGGCCACCCCGAAGCCGATGCGCAGGCTGCCGCCGCTGCCCGCCAGCACGTCGCGGGCGGTGCGGCCGAGCTGCTCGCTCTGCGCCACCAGGGCGCAGGCATCCGCATAGAGCGCCCGCCCGAGCAGGGTCAGCCGGGTGCTGCTGGCGTTGCGCTCGAACAGCTCGCCGCCAAACTCCGCCTCCAGCCGCCGTATCTGCTTGCTCAGGGCCGACTGGGTGATGTGCTGGCGCGCCGCCGCCTGGCCAAAGTGCAATACCTCCCCCAGGGTGACGAAGGCCTTCAGGTCTCTCAGCTCCATTGCTGCTCCTTCATTCCTGTTTGGAATGTTGAATGGTCAAAATTGTCATTGGACGGAATTCTAGAACTGTTCGATGCTTGTGCCAATTCATTCAGGGTGCCCAGGTCGCCAAGGCACTCAGGTTTCAAGCAGCAGGAGACAAGCCAGATGCATCACCCCAAGTTCAATGACTTCCCCGCGGACTTCCTCTGGGGCGCCGCCTCCGCCGCCTATCAGGTCGAAGGGGCCTGGGACGCCGATGGCAAGGGCCCCTCGGTGTGGGATCTGTTCACCAAGCTGCCGGGCAAGACCTTTGAGGGCAGCAACGGCGACGTGGCCGTCGATCACTATCATCGGGTGGAAGAGGACGTGGCGTTGATGGCCGAGATGGGGCTCAAGGCCTATCGCTTCTCGGTGAGCTGGCCGCGCATCTTCCCCACCGGTCGGGGCGAGGTGAACGAGGCGGGGCTGGCCTTCTACGAGCGGCTCATCGACAGCCTGATCGCCCACGGCATCGAGCCGGTGCTGACGCTCTACCACTGGGATCTGCCCCAGGCGCTGCAGGAAGAGTACGGCGGCTGGGAAGACAGACGCATCATCGACGACTTCGAGCGCTACTGCGTCACCCTCTATCAGCGCTTCGCCGGCAAGGTGAAGTACTGGGTCTCCCTCAACGAGCAGAACTACAACCTGACCAACGCCTATCAGCTCGGCACCCATCCGCCCGCGGTGCAGGACAGGAAGCGCTTCTTCGCCGCCAACCACATTGCGTTTCTGGCCAACGCCCGGGTCATCAAGGCGTTCCGTCAGCATGTGCCGGGCGGCCTCATCGGCCCAAGCTTCGCCTACTCCCCCGCCTACCCGGCGTCGTGCGACCCCAAAGACATGCTGGCGTTCGAGAATGCCGAGGAGTTCACCAACCTCTGGTGGCTGGATGCCTACTGCTTCGGCCGTTACCCTCAGGCGGCGCTCGCCTACCTGAGAGAGAACGGTGAGGCCCCGGAGATCCTGCCGGGGGATCTGGAACTGCTGCGGGAAGGCACGCCGGACTACATAGGGGTCAACTACTACTACACCCTGACCTACACCGACAACCCGCTCGGCGGCCAGACGATGCAGCGCATCAACACCACGGGCCAGAAGGGCACCACGCCGTCGAGCGGTGTCCCCGGTCTCTACAAGACCACCCCGAACCCGCACCTGGAGACCAGCAACTGGGACTGGGCCATCGATCCCACCGGGATGCGCATCGCCCTGCGTCGGCTCTCGTCCCGCTACGGCCTGCCGCTGATGATCACCGAGAACGGACTGGGGGAGTTCGACCAGCTGGAGGCTGACGGCCGGGTGCACGATGACTACCGCATCGCCTATCTGCAGAGCCACCTGATCGCCTGCCAGCAGGCGCTGCAGGACGGGGTCGAGCTGCTCGGCTACTGCGCCTGGTCCTTCACCGACATCCTGAGCTGGCTCAACGGCTACCAGAAGCGCTACGGTTTCGTCTATGTGGAGCGGGACGAGCAGGGCGGATCCTTGCGCCGCATCAAGAAGGAGAGCTTCCACTGGTACAAGAGCGTCATCGCCTCCGGCGGCAAGACGCTGTAAGGCGTCTCCCCGGCGCACGGACGGTGCCAGCCCGCTGGGCCAGTCATGCAAGCGGTCAGGCAAAACCGGGCAGACACAAAGAGGCCCCACCTTATGGTGGGGCCTCTTGTTTTTGCGCTCTCCAGGGCTCCCGAGACGATGGGGTCCGGGATGGACACTCAGATAAAGATGCCGCCCGAGACCTCGATGCGCTGGGCGTTGAGCCAGCGGTTGTCATCGGAGAGCAGGGCGGCGATCACGCCGCCGACGTCGTCCGGCTGGCCGACCCGCCCCAGCGCGGTCTGGCTCGCGATGCGCTCGTTGACCGCCTTGTTGTCGCGCACCAGGCCGCCGCCAAAGTCGGTCTCGATGGCGCCGGGGGCCACCACGTTGACGGCGATCCCCCGCGGGCCCAGCTCCAGGGCCAGATAGCGGCTCAGCACCTCGATGCCCCCCTTCATGGCCGCATAGGCGGCATAACCCGGCAGGGCGAAGCGGGTGAGACCGGTGGAGAGGTTGACGATGCGCCCGCCGTCCATGATCAGCGGCAGCAGCTGCTGGGTCAGGAAGAAGGTCCCCTTGAGGTGGATGTTGAGCAGGGTGTCGAACTGCTGCTCCGTGGTCTGCTCGAAGTCGGCGTGGATGCCGATGCCGGCGTTGTTGACCAGGAAGTTGAAGCGCTCGCGCTGCCACTCCCGTTGCAGCAGCTGGCGCACCTCGTCGGCAAAGGCCGCGAAGGAGGCGCTGTCACCCACATCCAGCGCCAGCGCCTGGGCCTTGACCCCGAGCGCCCGCGCCTGGGTCACCACGCTGACGGCCTCGTCGGCCTGACTGTGGTAGGTGATGATGAGGTCGACCCCCTTCGCCGCGAGGGCCAGGGCCGAGTGTTTGCCGAGGCCGCGGCTGGCACCGGTGATGAGGGCAATGGGGTGGGTCATGCTGTGACTCCTGTCTGGGTGGATGGCGGGGGCTCGATGCGAGCCGACAGGATCACAGTATTGTCTCTTTCTGGCGGGATAACGATGCCGACGGGTCAGCGCCTCGCTGTCAGCGTCGTCCGCGCTGGCTGAGTGGGCGCCGACCCGCACTCAGAGCCGGCAGCGCCGTGATCGGTACTGGCTGGGGGATTGATCGAAGGCCCCCTTGAAGAAGCGGCTGAAGCTGCTCTGGCTGGCGAAGCCGAGCCGACCGCCTACCTCCTGCAGTTGCAGGCCGGGATCCTGCAGCAGGCGGCAGGCCTCCTCCCGTCTGACCTGATCCAGCAGCGCCGAGAAGTGGCAGCCCTCCTCGCGCAGGTAACGATTGAGGGTCCAGCGGGTCAGCTTGAGCGTCTCGCAGATCTCGCCGAGCAGCCGGTGGGGCTCGCCGTCCCCCTGCCAGAGCCGCAGCCGGATCAGCGCCAGCACCCGCTCACGGTAGCGGGTCGGCGGGTGGAGCAGGCTCATCTGGTTGCCAAGCTCCCCCAGCAGCAGGGGCTGCAGGGCCAGGTTGTGGCCGGCATAGGCGAGATCGAGCAGGGCGGCGGGGAAGCGCAGCTCAAAGCCCGCTCCCAGTTGCAGCCGCCCTCCCAGCCAGGCGGCCAGCTCGCGCCACAGCTTGGGGCGCACCGGCGTCGGCAGCACCAGCTGGCCCTGCCCCGGGTGGTAAAACTGGAGCAGGGCATAGAGGTGGCAGAGGTTGGCCAGGCTGCTGATGGCGATCACGTCCGGGTGAGCGGACTCCGAATGGTAGCTGAGCCTGGCTTGTCCCTCTTCCTCCCGCAGGAGGATCCGGTCGCACTCGCCGATCAGGGGGCGGTAGGAGAGGAAGAAGTGCAGTGCCTGGCGCAGGGTGGCGGCGTTGCAGCAGAGGCTGGCCAGGGGCAGGAAGTCGGCAAACAGCCCGGTCAGCGAGGGGGGCGCCCAGCCGCGGGCGAGATCCGCATGGGGGGCGACCTGGGCCAGCAGCCGGAAGTGGCGCTGGGCATCGATCCTGCCCTGGGGCAGCTGCAGCTCTTCTCTGGCTATCCCGGCGGCGAGCAGGAGCTGGGCCGGATCCCGCCCTTGAGTCTGCCAGTGGGCGAGGCAGTGCTGGGCTATCCGGTTGGAGACTGTCTTCACGGCGAAATCCTTGTCAGCGGTGGCCCACCATGATCCAGCACCGGCCACAAATTGCTGTGACCCAGGTGCGGTTAATTGTTTCAATATTGTAACCAAGCGTAATCCTGCAACCCTTTTCACAGTTTTGCATGCTGCTCCCAGCGGGCAATTTCCTGCACCCGTCGGGCAAGTGAAGGGACTGGCTTTTCCATACAGTGGCCTGACCTACACACATGGAAGGTCACAATAATGAAATACCACCGTCTCGCCCTGACCATAGGCGCCCTGCTGCTGGCCGGGTGCAACAATGACAACGACTCCACCCCCAAGCCCGAGCAACCCAACCTGGGGCACCGCTCGGCGGCCCTGATCGAGCAGGATGGCCTGCAATTCAAGGATCTGGATGCCAGCGGCGACCTGACCCCCTATGAAGACTGGCGCCTCGGCGCCGACGAGCGGGCGCGGGATCTGGTGGCGCGACTCACCCTGGCCCAGAAGGCGGGGCTGATGATGCACGGCACCCTGGTGCTGGACGGGGAGGGGCGGGTCAATCTGGCCGCCATGGACAAGATGCTGAAGAGTGATGGGGTCAACACCTTCATCACCCGCATGGCCGGCGATCCGGCGGCGATCGCCGAGGACAACAACCGGCTGCAGGCGCTGCTGGAGGGGGTCGGCCTTGGCATCCCGATGACGGTCAGCACAGATCCGCGCAACCATTTCACCCATGATCCCAATGCCACCAGCATCGGCGCCGGCGCCTTCTCCCAGTGGCCGGAGACACTGGGTCTCGCCGCCATCGGCGATGCCGCCCTGGTGCAGCGTTTCGGCGACATCGCCCGCCAGGAGTACCGCGCCGTGGGGATCCAGGAGGCCCTGTCACCCCAGGCGGATCTGGCGACCGAGCCGCGCTGGGGCCGCATCAACGGCACCTTCGGCGAGAACAACCAGCTCGCCAAGTCCTTGGTCAAGGCCTACATCGAGGGCTTCCAGCAGGGGAGTGACGGCATAGGCCCGCAGAGCGTCGTTACCGTGGTCAAGCACTTCGCCGGGGCCGGCCCGCAGAAAGACGGACTGGATGCCCACAACCCCTGGGGCAAGGAGCAGGTCTATCCGGGCGGTCAGTTCGCCTACCATCTGGTGCCCTTCGAGGGGGCCTTCGAGGCCAAGGTGGGGGCTGTCATGCCCTACTATGCCCTGCCGGAGGGCTTGACCCATGAGGGACAGGCCATCGAGGAGGTGGGCTTTGGCTTCAACCGCCAGATCCTGACCGAGCTGTTGCGGGGCCACTTCGGGTTCGAGGGGGTGGTGCTCAGCGACTGGGGCATAGTCAACGACTGCAACGCCCGCTGCGAGGAGGGGTTGAGTCAGGAGGAGGTGGCGGCCGGCGTCAGCCCCTGGACTGTGCCCTTTGGCATGTCCTGGGGGGTGGAGAACCTGACCAAGGCCCAGCGCTACGCCAAGGCCATCGCCGCCGGGGTGGATCAGTTTGGTGGGGTGGAGGATCCGGCCCCCCTGCTGGCGGCCGTACAGGCGGGTCTGGTGACCGAAGCGGCGGTGTCGAACTCGGCCCTGCGCATCCTCGAGCAGAAGTTTGCACTGGGGCTGTTTGAGAATCCCTACGTCGATGCCCAGGCGGCGGTGACCCTGGTCGGCAACAGCGCCTTCCAGCAGGAGGCCCAGGCCGCGCAGGCGGCGGCCCACGTGCTGCTGAAGAATGACGGCGCCTTGCTGCCACTCAAGGCCGAGGGCAAGCGGGTCTATCTCCATAACGTCAATGCCGAGGTGGCGACGGCCAATGGCTATAAGGTGGTGACGGATCTGGCCCAGGCCGATCTCGCCATCGCTAGGGTCAATGCCCCCGGCGAGCAGGATCCCCGCTTCCCGTTTGGCAGCATCCACTTCGGTCAGCTTGGCTTCGCCAGCAGCGATCAGGTGGAGCAGGAGACCGCCCATGAGGGGGTCTACCATGGGGCGGACGAGCTGGCCGCCATCCAGGCCATCGAGCAGGCCGGGGTGCCGCTGGTGCTGTCGGTCTATCTGGACAGGCCCGCCATCCTGACCGAGGTGGCCCCTGCGGCCCAGGTGCTGCTGGCCAACTTCGGGGCCCTGGATCAGGCGCTGTTCGATGTCATCAGCGGCAAGGCCAAGGCCAGGGGCAAGCTGCCGTTCGAGCTGCCCTCCAGCTGGCAGGCGGTGCTGAACCAGCAGTCGGATGTGGCGAGCGACTCTGCCAGCCCGCTCTACCCCTATGGTGCCGGGCTTGACTATTGAGTCATGACTGACCACCACCCTGAACGAGGCGCCTGCGGGCGCCTTTTCTATGGTGGCCATCGACAATCCCGGTTTGGCGCGGGCGGGGGGCTTGGGCATAATGGCGCCTCACAACGCAGACCCCATGAGGCGCCGCATCGGACGTTCAGCTTGGCGCGGGTCTGCCTGATGACGGTTCACAGTGCAGAGGAGATGTTATGAAATTTATCGGAGCCCACGTCAGTGCGGCCGGCGGGGTGGAAAACACCATCGCCCGCGCGCAGGCCATCGGGGCCAATGCCTTCGCCCTGTTCACCAAGAACCAGCGCCAATGGCAGGCGGCGCCGCTCTCCGAGGCCAGCATTCGCGCCTTCAAACAGGCCTGCGACAAGGCGGGCTTTCGCCCCGAGCAGATCCTGCCCCACGACAGCTACCTCATCAATCTGGGTCATCCCGACCCCGATGCCCTGGCCAAGTCCAGGGATGCGTTTCTGGACGAGATCAAGCGCTGCGAGCAGCTTGGCCTCTGCTACCTCAACTTCCATCCCGGCAGTCACCTGAAGCAGATCCCCGAGGCCGTCAGCCTGAAACTGGTGAGCGAGTCCATCAACTGGGCGCTGGAGCGCAGCCAGGGGGTCAGCGCCGTGATCGAGAACACCGCCGGGCAGGGCACCAACCTCGGCTGGTCGTTCGAGCACCTGGCCACCATCATCGACGGGGTGGAAGACAAGAGCCGGGTCGGCATATGTTTCGACACCTGCCACGCCTTCGCCGCCGGCTACGATCTGCGCAGCGCCGAGAGCTGTGCCCAGGTGTTTGCGGATTTCGATCGCATCGTGGGCTTTCAGTACCTGAAGGGGATGCACATCAACGGTGCCAAGTGTACCTTCGGTAGCCGGGTCGACCGCCACCACAGCCTGCTGCAAGGGAATCTGGGGGAGGCGGTGTTCCACCACATCATGAACGATGCGCGCTTCGACGGCATTCCGCTGATCCTGGAGACCATAGACGAGACGATCTGGGGTGACGAGATCCGCTGGCTGCGCAGTCTGGCCAAGGCATAACCTGTGCAGGAGAGAGAACGGATGCAAACAGAGGAACTGACAGGGGCGCCACTGCGCTGGGGCATCGCCGGGGCGGGGGCCATAGCGCGCCGTTTCTGCCAGGATGTGAACCTGCACGCCGGCGCGGGCCGGGTGGTGGCGATCGCCGCCCGTGATCAGGGGCGGGCGAACGCGTTTGCCCGGGAGCAGGGGCTGGCGCTGGCCTACGGCTGCTACCAGGCGCTGGCCGAGAGCACCGAGGTCGATGCCGTCTATGTGGCGTTGATCCACCCGGAGCATGCCGGGCTGATCAGGCAGATGTTGCTGGCGGGCAAGCACGTGCTGGTGGAAAAACCCGCCGTCACCCGGGTGGTGGATTGGGATGCGCTGGTGGCGCTCGCCCATGAGCGCGGCCTCTTGCTGCTCGAGGCCATGAAGGTGATGTGCTTCCCGGCCATGCGCACCCTGCTGGCGCGGCTGCCCGCCTTGCCCGCCCCCCGCTCGCTGCGGGCGGCGTTCGGCTCGGTGCAGGAGCGAGGCGGCAAGCTGTTTGATCCTGGCCTGGACGGCGGCGCCGCCTGGGATGTGGGCGTCTATCCGCTCTGGCTCTATGCCGCCTTCTGTGAGCGACTGGGGCTGGCGGCGGGAGAGCCCGAGCTGCGTCTGGTGCGGGCCGAGGGGGAGGTGGATCTCGCGGCGCACTTCGTGTTTAACGGGCCCCTTGCGGCCGAACTCGGCGCCTCCATAGTCGAGGATCTCGACAAGAGTGCCTATCTGAGCGGAGATGTGAACGGAGAGCGCTGGGAGCTGGTACTGGAGGGCAAGTGGTGGAACCCGCAGCATGTTCGCCTGCTATCCGCCGGGCCCCTGGCCCATTGGCCTGAGGATATTCACCTGCCGGTGCTGGGGGGCGGCATGCAGCATGAGGCGGATCACTTCGCCGATTGCGTCCGCCAGGGGCTGCTGGACTCCCCCTGGCTGCCCCAGGCCCTGAGCCGCCGGGTGCTGGGTTGGGTCGAGGCGGGGCTGCAGAGCGGGCGCTGAGTGGCTCGGAGCCATCCTGTCTGACCGAATGAAAGAGGGCGCCACGGCGCCCTCTTCGTCATGGGTCTGTCAGGGCGTCGGAGTGCCGGCTCGTGCCTGCTCAGGGCCCTGCTGGCTGCGGCAAAATGCCAGGAAGCGGCGCAGGGCGGCAGAGTGGTACTTCTGCTTGTGCCAGATGAGGGAGAGTCGGCGGGGGAAGGACTGGCTGAGGGAGAGCGCCACCAGACGGCTGCTCTGCAACCGATCCGCCACCGCCAGCCGGGAGACGAAGGAGAGGCCGAGGCCATGCTCCACCGCCAGCATGACGGCCTCCAGGGTGTTGAGCTCGAGCCCCGCCCGCCAGTGCGGCAGCCTGGGCTGGAGCTGCTGCTCGAACTGCTCGCGGCTGCCCGACTGGGGCTCGCGCAGCACCCAGGTTTCACCGTCGAGCCGCTCGGGGGAGAGGGCCGCGTGCGCGGCAAGGGGGTGGGTTGGCGGGGCTATGATCAGCATCTCGTCCTCGAGCCAGGGCTCGGTCACCAGATCCGGGAGATGGTTTTCTCCCTCGATCAGCGCCAGATCCAGCTCGAAGTTGGCGAGGGCATGGCACAGCAGATGGGTGTTGGCGATGGTCACCCTGGGGGGCAGCCCCAGCTCGTGGGCGCTGTCGGCCAGCAGGCTCGGCAGCAGGTAGTTGCCTATGGTCTGGCTGGCACCGAGCCGCAGCTGGCCGCTGGGCTCGGCATCCGGGCGAAACAGCTGTTCTATCTCCTGCATCCGGGTCAACAGCTCCTCGGCGGCCGGCTGCAGCAGGCGCCCCTCGTTGTTGAGTTGCAGCCGGGGATGCACCCGGTCGAACAGCGGGGTGGCGAGCTGGCGCTCCAGCTCCTGCAGCGACTGGGAGACGGCACCCTTGCTCAGGCAGAGCTCGCCCGCCGCCAGCCCCAGGTTGCCATGGCGGGCTATGGTGGCGAACACCTTGAGTTGTTGCAGGGTCAGCTTCATTTTTGTTTGGTTTTCCTGAACGCTTAATTCAATTCATTTAGATATCGTAAACGATAGACCCTCATTATCCTATGCACATCGTCATCAATAAGAGGGTATCAGACATGATCGCAAGAACCCGCCGCTCCCTGGCCGCCGCCCCGACCCCCATGGCAGGGCTGGCACTCGGGATCGCCAGCCTCGGCTGGTGTTGGGAAAACGCCGGTCAGTTCGATGGTCGCCTGCAACTGCTGGGCGGGGCCATCGCCGCGGCCCTGCTGCTGATCCTCACCTGCAAGTTCGTGCTGCACCCGCGGCTGCTGTGGCAGGATCTGGCTCACCCCGTGGTCGGCAGCGTGGTGCCCACCTATGCCATGGCCACCATGGTGGTCTCCAAGGCTGTCGGGTTGCTGGCGCCGGCGCTCGGCCAGGGGCTCTGGCTGTTTGCGGTGGTGCTGCACCTGCTGTTCCTGGCCACCTTCATCTGGCACCGGGCCAAGGCGTTCGAGCTCCATCACATGGTGCCGAGCTGGTTCGTGCCGCCGGTCGGGATCATAGTGGCGGACGTCGCCTATCCGGGCGGCCCCTTCGCCGGGCTGGCCAACGGCCTGCTCTGGTTCGGCATGATCTGCTACGGCCTGATGCTGCCGCTGATGCTCTATCGCCTGATCTTCAGCCACGAGGTGCCGGACGCCGCCAAGCCGACCATCGCCATCCTGGCCGCTCCCGCCAGCCTCTCCTTGGCCGGCTACCTGACCGTGAGCCAGGATCCGTCGCTGCTGCTGGTGGCCACCCTGCTCGGGATAGCGCTCCTGATGACGGGGATCATCTACCTGGCCTTCGTCAAGCTGCTGCGCCTGCCGTTCTCGCCAGGGTTTGCCGCCTTCACCTTCCCGCTGGTGATAGGTGCCACCGCCCTGTTCAAGGTGGCTCATCTGCTGGCGCAGTGGCCTGAGGCGGCTCACTATGCGGCGCAGATCACCCGGCTGGCCTATGTCGAGCTCGGTGTGGCGACCCTGATCGTCGGTTACGTGGCGCTGCGTTACCTGATGTTCTTCCTGCCACTTGGCCAGGCGCGCATGACGGTGGCAAACCCGCCTCTGGCGCGTCGTTAAGGGCCTGATCGGACTCGGCGAACTGTCCAATCTTGTCATCGGCAAAACACCTCCTCATGCGGGGTGTTTTGCATTGTACATGGCCGGCTGAGTCGCTTTTCTGAACGGGAGGGCCGCCCTCGGGGGAGGGGCGCCAGGCCCCTTGGCCAGAGGCGTGAGCGGGATCAGGAAGCCGATGATTCAGGTGACATTAAGATAGCTTTAACTGGTATTACCTGTCAGGATTGCCACAATTGCCCATTTTCATCATTCGATAGTATCCATGTCCTCCCAAGATCCCGTTTTTGACTCCTCTTTTCAGCCCCGTTTGCTGCGTCCCCGTTACTGGCCGAGCTGGCTGGCCCTGGGTGCCCTCGGCGTGTTCGCCTTCGTGCCGCCGCGCTGGCGCGACAGGCTGGCCGACGCCCTGGCGCCGCTGGTGCTCAAGATCTCGAAGAAACAGGTCTATATCGCCAGGACCAACCTCGCCATCTGCTTCAAGGAGAAGAGCGAGGCCGAGCGGGACGCCATCCTGATGGCCTCCGTCCGGGTCGGCCTCAAGAGCCTGCTTGGCTTCGGCGAGTTCACGGTGCGCAGCCCAAAATACCTGATGAAACGGATCCAGGTGAGCGGCTGGGAGTACATAGAGGCGGAGCAGGCCGCCGGTCGACCGGTGATCCTGGTGGTGCCCCACAGCTGGCCCATCGATGCGGCGGGTTACTACTTCTCCCAGCGTGGCGTGCCCATGTGCACCATGATGAAGAGCGCCCGCAACCCGGTGTTCGACTGGCACATCAACCGTGAGCGGGCCAAGAATGGCTGCCGTGTCTATGAGCGCAGCGCCGGCATCAAGCCGGTGATCAAGGCGGTCAAGTCCGGCCTGAGCTTCTTCTACCTGCCGGACCAGGATCATGGCCGCGAGGCGAGCATCTTTGCCCCCTTCTTCGACTATCCCAAGGCGACCCTGCCGGCCCTGCCACGGCTGGTGAAGCTGACCGGCGCCAAGGCGGTGCCGGTGCTGGCCTGCTATGACGAGGCGGCGCACTGCTACAAGCTGGAGATAGAGGCCCCCTTCGCCGACTACCCGAGCGAGGATCTGCTGGCCGACACCTGTCGCATGAACGATTGCGTCGAGCGGCAGCTGACCCGTCACCCGGGGCAGTACATGTGGTTCCTCAAGATCTTCGATACCCGCGAGGGGCAGGAGGGGCCGGATGGCCTCTACGAAGAGGGGATCCGGCGCATTCGCCGTGGGCTCTCGCCCCATCCCTGAACCCCAGCTTAATGCGCAGTTGCGAATGGCCCCAAGTGGGCCATTATTTATTTCTAACTAGTCTGATCAGTGACTTGGCGGCGGCTCTGGGCGGCCTTGGAGTAGAAAAAAATGTCAGGATCACTAAAATAACCCTCTGTTTTGATGATTCGATGGCGACCATGTCCTCACAAGATCCGGTGTTCGACACCTCATTTCATCCGCGCCTGTTGCACCCGCGTCTGTGGGGAAGCTGGCTGGCACTCGGCCTGCTCTCCCTGTTGGCCTGGACACCGGCCCGCTGGCGGGACAGGTTGGCCGACGGGCTGGCGCCCGTGCTGCTGCGGTTTTCCAAGAAACAAGTCTATATCGCCGAGACCAACCTCAAGATCTGCTTCCCCGCACTGGATGCGGCCGGGCGCAAGCGGCTGTTGCTCAAGTCCATCCGGGTCGGCCTCAAGACTTTCATGGGCTTTGGCGAGCTCACCTGGCGCGGCAAGACCTTCCTCAAGAGTCGCATCAAGGTGCGTGGCTGGGAGCATATAGAGACCGAGCTGGCCGCCGGACACCCCATGATCTTGGTGGTGCCCCACACCTGGGCGGTGGACATGATAGGTCGCTACCTGACCGATGAGGGGGTGCCGCTGTGCACCATGATGAAGAGCCCCAAGGATCTTGTGTTCGACTGGTATATCAACCGCGAGCGCAGCAAGGGCGGGCGGGTGTATGAGCGCAGCGTCGGCATCAAGCCCGCCATCAAGGCCCTGCGAGGGGGGGACAGCTTCTTCTACCTGCCGGATCAGGATCATGGCCGCGAGGCGAGCCTGTTCGTGCCCTTCTTCGGCCATCCCAAGGCCACCCTGCCGGCCCTGCCCAAGCTGGTGAAGCTGACCGGTGCCAGGGCGGTGCCCATCCTGGCCTGTTATGACGAGGATGAAGGCTGTTATCGGCTGGAGGTGGAGCCGCCCTTCGACCCTTATCCCACGGCGGATCTGGTGGCGGACGTCAATGCCATGAACCGTATGGTGGAGCGGCAGCTCAGCCGCTTCCCGGAGCAGTACATGTGGTTTCTCAAGATCTTCGAGACCCAGGAGCATCAGGAGGGGGAAGACGGCCTCTATGAAGAGGGGATCCGGCGCATCCGGCAGGGGCTGCCCCCCGAGCCCTGACCGGTGCGGTCCTCACAAAGGTGGCTTGGCGGGCATGATAGTGTCTCATTTGTCGCCATTTTCTGCGCCCTCCGGCCGGTCCGGACGGGAAGAGGCGGGGGATAGCGACGCCAGAGGGATATGGGATGGGAAAACGAGGCTGCGCCGGACTGTCTTGTCCTACGCAAACAAGGTGCAAACAAGGTGCAAATAAGGTAAAAGGGCGGTCATGAAAATTCCAAATCGAATCCAACCTCTGGTTGATGACGGCCTGGTCGACGATGTCATCAGCCGGCTGATGAGCGGCAAAGAAGCCGACGTCTATGTGGTGCGCTGCGGCGACGAGATCCGCTGCGCCAAAGTCTATAAAGAGGCGGCCAAACGCAGCTTCAAACAGGCCGTGGTGTATCAGGAAGGGCGCAAGGTGCGTAACAGCCGCAGCGCCCGTGCCATGGAGAAGGGCTCCAAGTACGGTCGCAAGCAGCACGAAGAGGTGTGGCAGAACACCGAGGTGGACGCCCTGTTCAAGCTGGCCGCCGCCGGCGTGCGGGTGCCCAAGCCCTATGTCTGCCTCGATGGCGTGCTCCTGATGGAGCTGATCACCGACGAGGAGGGCAATGTGGCGCCCCGCCTCAACGACGTGGCGCTCAGCCCCGAGCAGGCGCTGGCCGATCACGCCAAGGTGATCCGTTACGTGGTGCGCATGCTCTGCGCCGGCCTCATCCACGGGGATCTCTCCGAGTTCAACGTGCTGGTGGATAGCAAGGGCCCCGTCATCATCGATCTGCCCCAGGTGGTGGACGCCGCCGCCAACAACCAGGCCAAGGCGATGCTGGAGCGGGATGTCAACAACATGCGTAACTACTACGGCATGTATGCGCCCGAGCTGCTCCAGACCCGTTATGCCAAGGAGATGTGGGCGCTGTTTGAAGATGGCAAGCTCAGCCCGGAGAGCGAGCTGACCGGCCTGTTCGAGGAGAGCACCGAGGCCATCGATCTCAGTGCCGTGCTGCACGAGATCGAGAGTGCGGAGGAGGAGGCGATGGAACGCCGTGCCCGCATGAAGGCCGAGCAGGAAGAGGAGTTCTGAGGTCAGGATCCCTCGACTCGTCTCTCTCATCCCTCATCAAAAAGAGCGCCCCTGGCGCTCTTTTTGTTTTGCGGTCCTTGATCAGCGGATGACGGGATCGGCGGATCAGAGCCCGACCAGCGGCGGGGCGACCAGGGGTGGCCCCGGGTAGCCGGCGACTTTGCCAAAGCGCGGGTGACCGTGCGCCCAATCCTCGGCGGCGCTGCGGATCTCCTCCCTGTCAAAGCTCACGAAGTTCCACCAGATCTGCAGCGGCTGGGTCAGGGGCTCGCCGCCGATCAGCAGCAACCGGGCGCCGGCTGCCAGCTCGACCTCCAGGCTCTGCTCACCCGGCGGCAAGTAGATGAGCTGCTCGGGGGCGAGGGGCTCCCCGGCGATGCTGACCTGACCCTGCAGGGCGAACAGGCCGTGCTCGAACGCGGGATCGAGCGCCAGCCGCAGGCGCTGCGCCTGGCGACTGTGCAGGTCCAGCCCCAGGATGGGGGAGAAGCAGAGGGTTGGCGCGCTATGGGCCTGATAGTCACCGATCAGCAGGGTGAAGCGGGTCTCGCCCTCCTGCCAGCTGGGCAGCTCGGGGTAGTGATCGAAGCGGGGGCGGGTATCCTTGTCCGCCTCGGGCAGGGCGATCCAGAGTTGGGCGGCATGCAGATCGGGGTGGCCCGCCACCGACTCCTCGGTGTGCACTATGCCGTTGCCGGCGGTCATCAGATTGACCTGCCCCGGGCGGATCAGTTGCTCGTGCCCCAGGCTGTCGCGGTGCAAGATCTCCCCAGCCAGCATCCAGGTGAAGGTCTGCAGACCGATGTGAGGGTGGGGTCCCACGTCCAGACCCGCATCCCCAGGGGCGAAACGGGTCGGCCCTATGTGGTCGAGAAAACACCAGGGGCCTATGGTGCGCCGCTCCTTGACCGGGATGGCGCGGGCCACCGGGATGCCGCCCACGTCGGTGAGGCGGGAGGGAATGCGTTGCCACTGTTGTTCCATGTCATGCTCCTTGCTGGGCGGTGATCCTGCTGCATCAGGATAGTGTATCCCTCACGCTCGCCGAGAGGGATGGGTCAGGGCTAGCGGCGGCGGCCTCCGCCTCCGAAGCTGCGCATGGGGGTGAAACTCGGCCTTATCGCCGGTCTGACGGTGGGTATGCGCACCGGGGTGACCATGGAGCGGGGAAGGTGCGGTCTGGCATCCACCCTGGACGGGGTCCCGGGGGTCAAGATGCCGTTATTTGTCTTGGGCAGGGTGGAGGGCATCAGTGCACCATTATTGACCCTGGGCGGGGTGGAGGGCAGCAGGCCGCCGTCGACCTTGGGCTGTGTCCTGGGTGTCAGCAAGCCGTTGTCGACCTTGGGCCGCTGCGTTGGTGCCAGCATGCCGTTCTCCCCCCTGGGGAGAGTGCCGCCCTTGTAGTCCAATGGCGAGCGGGGGCCTTTGTCGGGGTTGCTCAGGCTCGGTCTGTTCTGGCGGTTGTCACGCAGGGCCTGTCGTTGCTCCGGTGTCATGGCATTCCAGCGCGTCGCCAGCTCCCCCCGCAGCGCGGTCAGATCCGGCTGGCCGTTGTTGTCCTGCCAATCCTGGTACTTGTCCTTGATCTCCTGCTGGCGCTCTTCATCGAGCCCGCTCCACCATTTCTTGATCAATTCGTCGAAATCCCCCTCGTTATCACAGCACCAGGGGTAGTGGTCATCCCAGTAATGGTAGTAATCGTCATACCACCAAGGATAGGAGCCATAGTAGCTGCCATAGGAAACACCGACGCCGGCAGTGCCGACCGTTGAAGAGGTCGTCGAGCAGCCGGCGAGGCTCAGGGCCAGCAGGGAAAGCAGCAGGGCGGTACGCATGGGAACTCCTGGGAGGGGGCGAGACCATGGGCCGATTATACGGCAAACCGTCTCGCCGAGCAGCCAGGATTGCGAGCCATTACTGTATGCACGTACAATAGTCTCATCGTCTGACTCTGACCCATGCTGCATGACCGCGATCCAGCCCGCCGCCGCCCCCAAGCTGCCACTCGATGGTTTCATCCTGACCCGCCATGGGCGGGATGTGCGCGGCCGCACCGAAATCGTGATGTGGCTGTGGAGCGAGCAGGGGCCGGTGCGACTGGTGGTGCCGGGGCAGGAGCCGGTGTTCTTCCTGCCGGAGCGCCACATGGAGGAGGCGGCCCTGCTGTTCAAGGGATCCGGCGTGCGGGGCCGGTTTCGCCGGCTGCCCATGCACACCTTCGACGGCAGCAAGGTGGTGGGGTGCTATTTTTCCACCCTGAGTGCCTTCCACCGCGCCATCGAGCTGCTGCTGATCCGGGGGCTCGAGCACTTCGAGGCGGATATCCGGCTGCCGGAGCGCTTCCTGATGGAGCGTTTCATCACCGCCGGGGTGCGCTTCGGCGGCAAGACGACGCGCAAGGGGGGCAAGCAGGGCTACTGGGAGGTGAGCGAGGCGCGCTGTGCGCCCCAGGCGGTGACACCGGCGCTCTCCTGGGTGTCGCTCGACGTGGAGTGCGCCATGGACGGGGCCCTGTTCTCGGTGGGGCTCTACAGCGAGCAGGACGCCAGGGTCATCCTGATCGGGGAGCCCGAAGCCGGCTCGGATGAGTGGGAGACTTGCATCGAGTGGGTGGCGGACGAAAATGCCCTGCTCGGGGCGTTGGAGCGCTGGTTCAGTCAGCACGATCCGGATCTGGTGATCGGCTGGAACGTGGTGAACTTCGACTTTCGCCTGCTGCTGCGCCGGGCCGAGCTCAACGGGCGGCGACTGCGGCTGGGACGGGGGCGCGAGCTCTGCTTCTGGCGCTCGTCTCGCAACGATCCCCAGACCGGCAACGTCATCATCCCGGGCCGCATGGTGCTGGATGGCATAGATACCCTGAAGAGCGCCACCTGGCAGTTCCCCAGCTTCAGCCTGGATGCGGTGGCGAGCGAGCTGCTCGGCCGCGGCAAGGACATCGAGGACGTGGCGAACCGGGGGGAGAAGATCACCGAGCTGTTCCACTCCGACAAGGAGGCGCTGGCCCGCTACAACCTGGAAGACTGCAAGCTGGTGTGGGAGATCTTCGATCACTGCCACCTCATTGCCTTCGCCATCGAGCGTGCCTCCCTCACCGGGCTGGAGCTGGACAGGATCGGCGGTTCGGTGGCGGCCTTCACCAACCTCTACCTGCCGAGGCTCCACCGCGGTGGCTACGTGGCGCCCAATCTGCCTGCCGATGGCGGCCTGGCGAGCCCGGGCGGCTATGTGATGGACTCCAAACCCGGCCTCTATCACCATGTGCTGGTGCTCGACTTCAAGAGCCTCTATCCCAGTATCATCCGCACCTTCTGCATCGATCCCATGGGGTTGGTGGAGGGGTTGCAGCAGCCCAATACCGCCATCCCCGGCTTTCGCGGCGCGCTCTTCTCCCGCACCCGCCACTTTTTGCCGGATCTCATCGCCACCCTGTGGGCGGCGCGGGACAGGGCCAAGGCGGCCAGCAACAAGGCGCTCTCCCAGGCCATCAAGATCATCATGAACTCCTTCTACGGGGTTCTGGGCTCGGGGGGCTGCCGCTTCTACGATCCCCGCCTTGCCTCCTCCATCACCCTGCGCGGCCACGGCATCATGCAGCAGACCCGGGAGTGGATCGAGGCGCAGGGTTATCAGGTGATCTATGGCGACACCGACTCGACCTTCGTCCACCTCAACCGGGCGGTCAGCCCGCAAGAGGCGGACGAGATCGGCCGCAGGCTGGCCAGCATGATCAACGAGAACTGGATAAGTCTGATCAAGCGCGAGTTCGACTTGCCCTGCTATCTCGAGATCGAATACGAGACCCACTACCGCCGTTTCCTGATGCCCACCATCCGCGGGCTGGAGAAGGGTAGCAAGAAGCGATACGCCGGACTTGTTGGCAAACAGGGGGAGGGCGAGGGGGAGCATCTGGTGTTCAAGGGGCTGGAATCGGTGCGCACCGACTGGACCGCGCTGGCCAAGCAGTTCCAGACCCGGCTCTTCGATCTGGTGTTTCACGATGCCGATCCCAGCGGCTATGTGCGCACCATGGTGGACGAGACCCGGGCCGGTCAGCACGACGAGCTGCTGGTCTATCGCAAGCGGCTGCGCCAGAAGCTCGAGGAGTATCAGAAGAACGTGCCGCCCCACGTGCGGGCCGCGCGGCTGGCGGATGAGGAGAACCTGCGCCGCGGCCGGCCCCAGCGTTACCAGCACAGGGGCACCATCGCCTATCTGATGACCCTCAATGGACCCGAACCGCTGGAGTACAGACGCAGCGCCATCGACTACGAGCACTACATCGACAAGCAGCTGCGGCCCATCGCCGACGCCATCCTGCCCTTCATCGGCGAGTCGTTCGACCGGATCTGCGGCCAGCAGCTGGATCTCTTCTAGCGCGGTCATTGGCGGCGGCAAGGAGCGAGCACGGACGGCAATGGTTGCCATCCGCGATATGGAGCGGGAGAGGGCGGCAATCGGTCGCTTCTCAACGGGAAGGGGGCCGAGTCTGGAATGCAAAAAGCCCGCTCGATGAGCGGGCTTTGCTAATTTGGTGCGTCCTAGTGGATTCGAACCACCGACCCCCACCATGTCAAGGTGATGCTCTAACCAGCTGAGCTAAGGACGCAGGGTGCGCGATGCGGCTTTTTCGTTTGCGAGGAGTGGTGGGTTTAATTGGATTCGAACCAACGACCCCTACCATGTCAAGGTAGTGCTCTAACCAACTGAGCTATAAACCCACATCTGGCAAACCTGTCTACTCACATGAGATTGAACCGAAAGGAGAGTCAACTCACGGGAATATGGTGCGTCCTAGTGGATTCGAACCACCGACCCCCACCATGTCAAGGTGATGCTCTAACCAGCTGAGCTAAGGACGCATATTCAATGTGCTGTGATGGTGCGTCCTAGTGGATTCGAACCACCGACCCCCACCATGTCAAGGTGGTGCTCTAACCAGCTGAGCTAAGGACGCATCACAGAAAAAGTGGTGGGTTTAATTGGATTCGAACCAACGACCCCTACCATGTCAAGGTAGTGCTCTAACCAACTGAGCTATAAACCCACTGTATGAATCGAGCCGCAGGCCCGCTTCACCACGCCAGCATTGCTGGCGTGGTCGGCATACTACCCATGCCCCCCTAGGCTGTCAACAAGGGACATGCACAAAGGAGACTGTTTGCCCAGTTCTTGCGCAGCCTGTTGATTTTGCAGGCGAGCAGCTCACGGGAGCGGGTCCGGACGTCCGTCACTGGGCCCGGGAAAGGGTGGTGCAGGCCTCGGGGCTCGCGAAGCGACCATAGATGAGTCGCAGCCGGGTGCCCAGCATCAGGGCCGCGCCGGTCAGGCCGACGATGAAGCCTATCCAGAAGCCCTGCGGCCCCATGCGTGGCACCACCCAGTCGGTCAGCCCCAGCATCATGCCGGTCGGCAGCCCCAGTCCCCAGTAGGCGACTATGGTGACGTAGAAGATCGCCTTGGTGTCCTTGTAGCCACGCAGGGCCGCGGCCGCGACCACCTGCACCGAGTCGGACACCTGATAGATGGCGGCGAAGAACAGCAGGGTGGCGGCCAGCGTGATCACCTGGATGTCATCGGTGTAGATACCCGCGATATGCTCGCGCAGCAGCACCGTCAGGGCGGCGGTGCCGGCGGCGACCGCCATGCCCAGCATCAGGCCGGTACGGGCGGCGACCCGGGCGTGGGCCGGTTGTCCTTCCCCTATGCTGTGGCCGACCCGGATGGTGACGCCGACGCCAATCGAGAGCGGCAGCATAAACACCAGGCTGGAGAAGTTCAGGGCGATCTGGTGGCTCGCCACCGTCTCCGCCCCGAACGGTGCCAGCATCAGGGCCACCACGGTGAACAGGGTCACCTCGCAGAAGATCGCCATGGCGATGGGGAAGCCGAGCCGGAACAGGCGCCAGATCCGGCTGCCGTTGGGGCGCGCGAGCTGGGCGAACAGGTTGATGGTCTTGAAGTGAGGGGAGAGCTTCACGTAGAGGATCATCGCCAGCAGCATGGCCCAGAGCACGATGGCGGTGGCCACCCCACAGCCGACCCCGCCGAGCTTGGGCATGCCGAAGTGGCCGTGGATGAAGATGTAGTTGGCGGGGATGTTGACCGCCAGCCCGACGAAGCCTATCACCATGGTGGGCATGGTGTGGGAGAGCCCCTCGCTGAAGTTGCGCAGCACCTGGAACAGCACGAAGGCGGGCAGGCCCCACAGGATGGCGTGCAGGAAGCCCGTGGTCTTGGCGGCCATGACCGGATCCACGTCCATTATATGCAGCGCCAGCGGGCTGAAGTAGAGCGCCAGCATGGCAAAGGGGATCACCATCAGCGCCAGCCAGAAGCCCTGGTGCACGGCCGGGCGTACCTCGTCCCGTTTGCGGGCCCCGTTGAGCTGGGAGACGATGGGGGTGAGCGCCATGATGATGCCTTGCGTCAGCAGGATGATCGGCAGCCAGAAGCTGGAGGCGACCGACACCGCCGCGAGATCCACGGCACTGACCTGTCCCGCCATCACGGTATCGACGAAGCTCATGGCGATCTGGGCCACCTGGGCCACCAGAATGGGGCTGGCTAGGCGAACGAGCTGCTTCGCCTCGGTCCAATAACGTTGCACTGACACCTCCGAGTGGATCAGATAAAAGAGAAAAGAACGGGTAAATGAGAAGAGCTTTTGTCTCCTCACCGGGAGGAGACAAAATGCGGGGGTGTCATTCTAGCCTGAAAATCAGCCAACGTGAAACGGTTGGCGGGCCCTGCGTGGGGGGATCAGGCGTCCTCGTGATCGCTGATCAGCAGGTTGGCGGCGGCGTAGGCGGCCTGCTGGCGCAGCTCGGCGGGGACCCGCTCGTCGCTGGCCACGGCGTCGAGTGCCCGGATGCTGGCGGCGATGGCCTGCGGCACATAGCCCTGCTCACCGGATCCAATCTGGTTATAGGCGATGCGAATGGCCTCACAACATTGATATACCTGCATTATTTCATCCTCAATCGACAGAGTGCATAGTTCGCCACTATAGCGATCGGACCGGTGCTTGTCAGCCGGCGCGCTTGTCTGAGCCGGTGGACGGGGTTAACCTGCCAGCGATTTTTGTCATAGCAGGAGACGAGACATGTTCACCGGCATAGTACAGGGGACCGCCGAACTGGTGGCCATAGAGGCGCTGCCCAACTTTCGCACCCACGTGATCCGCATGCCGAACCCGGCCTGGGGAGAGGGGCTGGCGCTCGGCGCCTCGGTGGCCCACAACGGTTGTTGCCTGACGGTCACCCGCATCGAGGGGGCGCTGGTCAGCTTCGATCTGATGCAGGAGACCCTGGCGGTCACCAACCTTGGCAGCTTGCAGCCGGGGGACAAGGTGAACCTGGAGCGGGCCGCCCGTTTTGGCGACGAGATCGGCGGTCACGCCATGTCCGGCCACATCATGGGCACGGCGGAGGTGAGCGCCGTCATCGACACCCCCAACAACCGCCAGGTCTGGTATCGCCTCGCCCCCGAGTTGATGAAATACGTGTTGACCAAGGGCTACATCGGCATCGACGGCATCAGCCTGACGGTGGGCGAGGTGCGGGGAGCTGAGTTCTGCGTCAACCTGATCCCCGAGACCCTGGCCCGCACCAACCTGGGCTGGGTCAAGGCGGGTTGGCGCACCAACATCGAGATCGATCCCCAGACCCAGGCCATCGTCGATACGGTGGAGCGGGTGCTGGCGGCGCGCCAGCCGGCCTGATCCGCCGGAGTGCACGCCTCAACCTCAAAAAGGGCCCACATCATGCGGGCCCTTTTCGATCCCGTGAACGGAAGATGAGACGACGCTCCAGTCACGGCAGAACGGCATGCCGTGATGGATCTGTTCCACGCAACTCAAATGGCACTGCAAAAAAAAGAAGCCCATCGAGCTGACGGGCTTAAAGGAATGAACAGAAGAACCATGTGGCGAGGATGAACGCCATCCCCAGTGTGGCTGTTAAACCCCTGGCCTGCTTGGCCTGACGGACCCTGAGCGTCAGACTCTGGCCGATGGAGGAAACCGGGCCTACACTTCATGTGTCTGGCACATCCATGAGCCGACAACCATCACATAAGCGACAAGGCCCCTTGGCGAACTTCAGGATGATTTGAGGTTCTCCGAGGGGCTTTTTTCTATGGGGGAATTGGTTGAGCAGGGACATGTGAGGGGAGGTGGGCATGCTCTAGACGCTATGGCGCCGCTGCCGTCACTCATTGTCTGTGAAGTACCAGCCACAGGACAGGGTGAGCCCGCTGCGACCAGGCTGTGATAAGCCCCCCGCAGGCTGTCTGCCATGGGGCGAGCGCCATCATCATGATCGCGTTGACACTGGCCGCCTGATTTAGGCCAGGCCATCGAAACCGCAATCAGAACATCTGCTCGTCGTCCGCATCCACAAACAGCTGCAGGCAATCGCGCGCCTCATCCAGGTGCAGACGCAGGTGGATGGGGTTGCAACAGGCCATGCAATCCTCGTAGAACTCCTGATCCCCCTGGCTGGCATCCAGCTCGACCCGGGTGTGATGGCCGCAGTGGGGGCAGACGATGCGCTTGCTGGTGTACTCGATCATGGTGACCTCCTCGGGCCGAACTGGCCGCCTCTCTCCTGATTCTAGTCGGCGAGAGGCGGCGCAACCGCGAGCAGGCGCACGTTTACGGCAGCCCCTGTAGGAGGCCTGGCCGCGAGGAGGTCGGCGTCACTAGGCCCAGTTGGCCAGCATGGCGGCATCCAGCTCGGCCAGGGTGCGCAGCTGGTGATCGGCGATGGCGGGACGGGGATCCCCCACCAGCGCCGGGCTCATGGAAACGATCAGCACCTCAAGCCATTCACGCTATCCAGTTGGCCAAGGTGGCGGCATCCAGCTCGGCCAGCGATCGCAGCTGGTGATCGGCGATGGCGAGACGGGGATCTCCCACCAGCGCCGGGCTCATGGAAACGATCAGCACCTCAAGCCATTCACGCTATCCAGTTGGCCAAGGTGGCGGCATCCAGTTCGGCCAGGGTGCGCAGCTGGTGATCGGCGATGGCGAGACGGGGATCCCCCACCAGCGCCGGGCTCATGGATACGATCAGCACCTCAGGCCACTCATGCCATCCAGTTGGCCAGCATGGCGGCATCCAGCTCGGCCAGCGATCGCAGCTGATGATCGGCGATGGCGAGACGGGGATCCCCCACCAGAGCCGGGCTCATGGAAACGATCAGCACCTCAAGCCATTCACGCTATCCAGTTGGCCAAGGTGGCGGCATTCAGCTCGGCCAGCGATCGCAGCTGGTGATCGGCGATGGCGAGACGGGGATCTCCCACCAGCGCCGGGTCCGGCACGATCAGCGCCTGCATGGAGGCCGCCTTGGCCGCCAGCAGACCGGTGAAGCTGTCCTCGATGGCGAGGCAATGTACCGGCAGGACCCCGAGCTTCTCGGCCGCATGGATATAGACATCGGGATGAGGCTTGCCGAAGCGCTCCACCTCGGCGGAGTGGACCGCGAGGAAGCGATCCTTGATGCCGAGCTTGCCGAGCACCGCCTCCACCATGTTGAAGGGGGAGGAGGTGGCCAGTCCTATCTTGAGTCCCTGCGCCTCGATCAGGGTCAGTGCCGCCAGCACCCCCTCCTTGGCCTCGCCCTCCTGCAGGATGAGTGCGATGACCCGATCCAGGATGCGCTGCACCACCTCCTCCTGGCTGGGGCCGTTCCAGGGGCGCAGCCGATACCAGTGCGCCACCAGCTGATCGATGCGTACCCCTATGGTGGAGTGGCAATCCTCTTCCGTGTGGGGGTGGCCCAGTTCGGAGAACACGGCCATCTGGGCCCGTTGCCAAAAGGGTTCAGAATCGATCAGAACACCATCCATATCGAAGATCACGGCAGCTAACATCATCTACTCCTGACTAAATTGAACTCTGGATTATAAGCCGGGCGCAGAAATGCAAAAGGGGCATTTCGATGCCCCTTGCGCCCGATCATGCCGACGTGGCTTTCCCTAGAAGATCACCTCGACCCTGGCGGCGACGGCCTTGGCCCGCTCGACCGCCTCGTCACAGTGCTGACCACGGGCCAGTGCCACCCCGAGCCTACGGCGACCGGCTATCTCGGGCTTGCCGAACAGTCGCAGCTGGGCACCCGGCACCAGAGACAGCGCCTCGCCAATCCCCTGATAGCGAAGGTCCTGGCTGTGGCCCTCCCGCAGCACCACGGCGGAGGCGCTCGGCCCGAACGGTGTGATGGTGCCGATGGGCAAGCCCAGGATGGCGCGCACGTGCAGGGCAAACTCGGAGAGATCCTGGGAGATCAGGGTCACCATGCCGGTGTCATGGGGGCGAGGGGAGACCTCGCTGAACCAGACGTTTTCCCCCTGCACGAACAGCTCGACCCCGAACAGGCCGTAGCCGCCGAGCGCCTCGACCACCTTGGCCGCGACCTCTTTGGATCGGGCCAGCGCCAGCTCGCTCATCTGCTGGGGCTGCCAGGACTCGCGGTAGTCGCCATCCTCCTGGCGGTGGCCGATGGGATCGCAGAAGTGGATGCCATCCACGGCGCGGATCGTGAGCAGGGTGATCTCGTAGTCAAAGGGCACGAAGCCCTCGACGATCACCTTGCCACGGCCGGCACGGCCACCCTCCTGGGCATAGGTCCAGCTCTCGTCGAGCTTGGCGAGGTCGCGCAGCAGGCTCTGGCCCTTGCCGGACGAGCTCATCACGGGTTTCACCACGCAAGGCAGGCCGATGGCGTGGACCGCGGCGACAAACTCCTCCTGGCTCTGGGCGAATCGATAGGAGGAGGTGGGCAGACCCAGCTCCTCGGCAGCGAGGCGGCGGATCCCCTCCCGGTTCATGGTGAGCTGGGTGGCTCGGGCATTGGGCACGATCCTGACTCCTTCCTGCTCAAGCTGCGCCAGGGTATCGGTGGCGATGGCTTCAATCTCGGGGATGATGAGATCGGGTTTGACCTCGGCCACCAGGGCGCGCAGGGCGTCGCCATCGAGCATGTCCAGCACATGGGAGGCGTGGGCCACCTGCATGGCGGGGGCGTGGGGGTAGCGGTCGGCGGCGATCACCTCGATCCCGAACCGTTGCAGCTCGATGGCCACTTCCTTGCCAAGTTCCCCCGAGCCAAGCAGCAGGGCGCGGGTGGCGCCGGGGCGGGTAGCGGTTCCAAACATGTGATCTCTCCTGAAGTCGATGTGGTTGATGGCCAAGAGTTAGACAAAAAAAGAGGCACGCATGGCGTACCTCAGGAAACGGATCTGTGGGCGCGCTGCTCCAGATGGGTCAGCAGCGTGATGGCGCCAATGATGATGGCGGCGCCCAGCCACAATCGGCCGGGGGGCGCCCAGCCAAACACCAGCCAGCCTGCCAGCACGTTCATCGGCAATTTGGCAAAGTCGAACGGCTGCACGAAGGAGGCCTCGGCCACGCTGTAGGCGCGGGCGATGGACATCTGGGCCAGCGCCGATAGCACACCGGAGGCCGCCACCAGCAGCCACTGGGTTTCGCTCGGCCACTGCCATTCCGGCAGGGCCAGCATGGCGTTGAACGGGGTGCTGAAGATGAGCAGGTAGACCACTATGGTGTGGGACGACTCGCTCGCCGCCTGGTAGCGCACCAGCAGGGAGTAACCGGCCCAGAACAGCGCGGCCGCCACCGGCAGCAAGGAGGCCCAGCTGAAGTCGTCGGTCCAGGGAGCCAGGATCAGCATGGCGCCGACAAAGCCCGCCAGGGTGGCCAGGATGCGCGCCCGGCTCACCTGCTCCTTGAGCAGCAGGGCAGAGCCCAGGGTGGCAAACAGCGGGGAGGTCATCAGGAGCGCTATGCCCTGCCAGATGGGCACGGGCACCGCCAGCGCCCAGAGCCAGAACTGGATGCCGATGACGGCGAGCAGGACGCGCAGCAGGTGCAACCGCAGCTGGTTGGTCATCAGGGATTGGCGCAGGCCATGGCGGATCAGCCAGGGCAGCAGACAGATCAGGGCAACCAGGTACTGATGAAAGGCGACCTGGGTCGAGGGGAGGCCGAGCTTGAAGCTGACATACTGGCTCAGGCTGTTGACGGCGGCGAAGCAGAGACCTGCCACCATCATCCAGATTGCGCCGGCAAAGGGGGAGTGCCTGCGGGAGGGTTCCATGGGATCCGGGTCGCTGAAAAAAGTGCGGCAAATCATAACGGCAATCGTTTGTTCTGCCAAGGGTGGGGCGCGAGGTCATCGCCCCCTTGGCGATGAAATGAACAATCGTCAAAAATTTTGAATAACTTGAGCATCTATTTTCGCTATCAGGCTTGTAGCTCAATGTTTATAGTGACCTCCATCGACAGTCGTACTGTCCAACTGACAACCAAATGGAGCGTTACCATGGCCAATATCCTCGTACTCAAGTCCAGCATCCTGGGTCAATACTCTCAGTCCAACGCCCTGATCGACGGCTTCCTTGCCGATCATCAGGATGACAGCGTCACCGTGCGTGACCTGGCCACCCTCAATCTGCCGGTGCTGGATGGCGAGCTGGCCCTGGGTCTGCGTGGTGGTGAGAACCTGAGCGAGCGTCAGCTGGCCGTGCTGGCACAGTCCGATGAGCTGGTCGCCGAGTTGAAGGCGAGCGATCTGGTGGTGATTGCCGCCCCCATGTACAACTTCAACATCCCGACCCAGCTGAAGAACTGGATTGATCTGGTGGCCCGTGCCGGCGTGACCTTCCGCTACACCGAGACCGGCCCGGTCGGCCTGGTGGAGAACACCCGCGCCCTGGTGATCAGCCCCCGTGGCGGCATGCACGTCGGCAGCGCCACCGATCTGGTGACCCCTTACATGCGCACCGTGCTCGGCTTCATCGGCATCAACGAGGTGGACTTCATCTACGCCGAAGGCATGGGCATGGGCCCGGACGCTCAGGCCAAGGGCCTGGAGCAGGCGAAAGAGCAGCTGGAAACCCTGGCGATCTGATAGGACTCTTCGGTGTGTCACACACCGGATGCCGCTAAACAACAACGCAGCCTGATGGCTGCGTTGTTGTTTCTGGAAGGCGAAGAAGAAGAATGTAGAGGGCTCAATCCCAGATGAAGCGGCGACAGCCACTGCCGACCATCAGGCACACCGCCACCAGTGAGCCCAGCAACAGGCAGCTGAGCCACTGCTCGGCACTCTCGGGCAGATGAGGGGAGAAGAGGCTGATCATGAAGATGGCGCTGAGGATGATCAGGCTGGTCTGTCGGGTCAGGATCATAGTGTCGTCCTTGGCTATGAGGTCTCAGGTAAGGCTAGTCCCCCTGTATGACAACCTGATGTATCCGTACCTCAGGTTTTGGTCGATGCGGGGTTGCTCTCACCTTAGCAGCTTTTGCCGCCAGAGCCAGCCCCCTGCGACAGCTTGTGATCCGGATCCCTATCTGAACTGCTTCTGATCCGGCCGATAGTGAAAATCGGCGCTGGCGAGGCGGGCGATCAGCGCCGCCTGATCGAGATCCTGCGCCTTGCAGAGATCGTCAAGATCATCGTAACGATCACGCAGCTGCATGTTGACCAGGCTCAGCAGCATGTTGACGTCCATGGTGGTGAAGTTGTTCAGATTCATGGCTGTTGCTCATTGTCCAGCAGGTGCAGTTGTTCGATGGCATCGCTGACACTCTGCAGATGCAGTCGAATGGTCTGGCGCGCCTCGCTCGGCAGATAGTCGGTGAGGGTGTGTTGCCAGCTGCCCGCTTCGGTCTTGAGCTGCTGGAACAGCGTGAGCCCCGCCGGGGTGAAGGAGACCAGACTGATCCGCTTGTCCTGGGGGCTGCTCTCGGTGAACAGTATCCCTTTCTCCACCAGGCGGTGGATCTCGCGGGAGATCCGCACCTTGTCCATCCCGCTCGCCTCCACCAGCTCCTTCTGGCTGATGGGGTAGTTGGGACCGAGCACCATCATCAGGCGCCATTGGGGCACCGTCAGCTGGTAACGTTGTTGGTAAAACTGTTCAAAGGTGTCGCGCACCATCTCAGCGGCATGCACCAGCTGATAAGGGGGGTAGTGTGCGAGCAGCTCTATGATCTTTGACATATGACATCCTGCTGTGACGGCTGCATCGGGTGCAGTTTCTCTTGATACTTTGACCTTGATGATACGTAACACAAGGACATTTGTCTGAACAAGTACCAGAGAAATGTGCGGTCGCGCACGTGTTCTGTTTCACCCGGGTCTGTTCGAGGCTTAGTTTGCCTTGGTGACGGCGTGTTTACGTAACCAGATCAAGGCATTGTGGTCGAGCCAGGCCTCGCGACTCTGCAGCGTATAGAGCGCCGCCTCATCGCGACTGCCCGCCTGCCAGTGGCCGGGCTCCTGCCTTGGCAGCTTGCGCTGACCCAGCAGACAGGCCGGCACATGGGGGTTGGCCGCGAGGGCGGCGACCAGATGGGGACGGGCCGCCTCGCTTCCCTCGCAGACAAACACCATCAGCGCCCGGTTGTAGAGCAGCCAGCTGGAAGCTTCATCGAAGCGCAGCAGCAGGGCGCGCAGGGCGGCCCAATCTCCCAGCCGGGCATAGAGGCTGGAGAGGGGATGACGACAGCCCGGCTCATCGGCCTGGCAGAGGCTCAGCAGGGCCAGGTATTGCTCCCTTGCTTGCGCCAGCTGCCCCAGCCGCAGCAGGCAGTCGGCCCGACCGGCCCTGGCCGCCAGCAGGGGACGCGCCTCTGCTGCGCCCCAGCCATGGCCCTCATGCTGCTGCCAGAAGGCCTCATCGAGCAGCGGGGCGGCATCGTCAATCACCTTGTCAAACCAGCCGAGGCGATCCTGGGGGTCGCGGCAGGCATTGGCCAACTCGAACCACTGCTGCCATTGGCGGCTCTGCTCGCTGTCGAGCGCTTCCTGGGCGGGTGGTGTCGCCTCATCTTCATCCAACTGCAGCAACCGGTTGAGGGCCGTCTTCATCTGCTGGCGCTGGCGCTTGCAAAACGCCATGAAAGGCAGCTCGCTGGCCGCGGCCTGATGCAGCATCCGGGCCATGGGCCTGTCACGAAACAGGCAGAGCTCGGCGGCAAGGCTGAAACGCTGCTGGATGACGGGATCGTTCAGATCCTGAGGGGCGGGCCAGCGGGTCACGCCCTGGCTGAAGCCGTAACTCCACTGGCCGAGGGGGTGGCTCTGCGCGAACACCTGCTCCGGCGTCTCATTGGAGAGGCGGCATTGGCTCGGCAGCGCGAGCTGGGCGGCATCGGCCTGGGCCTCCAGCTCGTCGATGAGGTGTTCCAGCGTCGCCGCACTCTCTTCATCCAGCTCGACCTCATGGGACAACAGACCGGTCAGCGGTGCCTGCCAGTCGGGGGCCTGCGGCCCCACCAGACGGGCACAGAGAAAGCCGTGCAGGGCCGGGTAGCTCATGTCCTGTCCGCTGTGGTGCTGGATCCATTGATTGAGATGACGGGTTCGAGTGGCTGGATTCATCGACGCTTCCTCTGGATTTAACGGCGGCGCAGTCTACCCAAAAATGGGGTCAAATGCAGCAAATCGGCAGCCGAATGCCGATAATATCGCCAACCTGGGGCCGGTTTGACGCGAAAAACGTGCGCGGGATAGGGCAAGGGGCTAGGTCCTGTCACGGCTCTGAGGTAACATGCGCGCCTGCATGAGAAATGAAGCTGGCTGTCATCGTCCACGGGATGACAGGGGCAATGCGCATCTATTTACGGGCACGAAATGCGGGCCCATCCGGATATTGAAAGAAGAGATCACCATGTTACAGATTGGCAAGATGAACACCCTCACCGTCGTTGAACTCGAAGATCGTGGCGCCTGGCTCGCCGCGGGCGAATATGGCGAACTGCTGCTGCCCAAGCGCCAATTGCCGGAGGGCGTTGCCGAGGAGGGCGAGGTGTCCGTGTTCCTCTATCTGGACGCCGATTGCGAGCCGGTGATCACCACCGACAAGCCGTTTGCCATGGTGGGCGATATCGTCGGCCTCAAGGTGGTCAACGCCAACAAGATCGGCGCCTTCCTCGACTGGGGCATGAAGAAGGATCTGTTCGTGCCAAGCCGCGAGCAGAACAAGCCGATGCAGGTGGGTCACGTCTATCTGGTGCACCTGATGCTGGACAACGAGGGGCGCATGGTGGGCACCAGCCGCCTCGAGCGCTTCCTCAGCACCGATCTGCCTCCCTTCAAAGCCGGTGACGAGGTGACCGCCCTGCCGGGCGAGCATACCCCCCTCGGCATCAAGGCGATCGTCAACGGCCAGTATTCCGGCATGCTGTTCAAGAATGAGGTGTTCGGCCGGCTGATGACGGGCCGGCCGCTGACGGCCTGGGTCAAACAGGTGCGTGAGGATGGCAAGCTGGACCTGACCCTGCAAAAGCCGGGGCTGGATCGGATGGATGATGCCGGTGGCCGTATCCTCACCCGTCTGCAGAAGCAGGGTGGCAGCCTGGCAGTGGGGGACAAGAGCGAACCCGAGCTCATCTACAAGATGTTCAACATGAGCAAGGGCACCTTCAAGAAGGCCATCGGCGGCCTCTACAAGCAGGGCAAGATTGTCATCGAAGACAACAGCATCAGCCTCACCGCTGCCGACAAGGCACAGGACGGCGAATAAGTGCCGAGTCCCTGCATCGGCCACTGCCAGGCCAAGGACGGGCTCTGCCTCGGTTGCGGCCGCACCCTGACCGAGATCGGCCACTGGTCAGCCATGGACGGCGACGCCCAGCTGGCGCGCATGGCCGAGCTGGATGGCACCCGCAGCACCCATCGCTGTCCGGGCTGCGGTGAACCGGCCTTCTGCGCCGTGTCAGCCGGCGAGAGCATCTCGGCGTGCTGGTGCAGCCAGTTGCCCGCCTTGCCCATGAGCGAGGCGAGCGCCTGCTGGTGCCGCCGCTGTCTGGCCAAGGCGATCGCCGCGCGGCCATGAACGGGGATGTCTAACATCAGAAACGAGAAAGGCGCCTATATGGCGCCTTTCTTATGCCTGCTGCTGACGGTGCCAGCGAACATACACCTCGTGCTCGGTCTGACTGCGGGGTAACAGGAAGGTGGCGTAGATCACCTCAAACTCCTCCTGATGATCCAGCAAGCCGACCCACACCTCGGCCCAGCGCTCCATGTCGACCGGCACGCCGAGTTCGGCCGACCAGTCGGCATTGGGCAGGGTCGCCTCGACGGCGCCACGCTGCTCGAACTCGAGGGTGATGTCGACGATTTGTTCGGGGGCCAGCATGTCTGCGGCCTGCTCGAGAAACTGATCATAGGCCCATTCGACCAGCTGATCCGGGGTACGCTGTTCCATGAAATCACTCCAGATACATCCAGGTTCGCCACTGTAGCAATTATTGTGCAGGGCGGCCAGAGTGGGGCTGCAACGAGTCGGCCCTACCCAAGGGGGGCGTCAGGGCATAAGGTTAACAGACCTGTCTTCATCCGGTGGCAGGACGAGGCGTGGGCAGCATGAAACGACGACAGCACAGGCGGCAGATCAAGCGGCGGCGAGAGACCTGGTGGTGGCACTATCTGCCGCTGCATCGGGAGACGATCGGCGGCCACCTGGGGCCGGCGGCCGAGCGTGCAGACAAGCCCTAGCCGGCCTCGTGTACCTTGTTCAGGGTGACCTGGCCGAGTTGTCCCATCTGCCGACGGATCCAGGCCGAGCGCTGTTGCACATAGGGGGAGGGGGGCTTGACCCGGTAGCGCCAGGGGTTGGGCAGGGCGGCCGCCAGCAGGGAGGCCTCGTAGCGGGTCAGGCGTGCGGCCGGCTTGCCAAAGTAGTGTTGGGCGGCGGCCTCGGCACCATAGATGCCGGGCCCGAACTCCACAATATTCAGGTACATCTCGAGGATGCGGGACTTGTTCCAGCCGAGCTCCATCAGCAGGGTAAACCAGGCCTCTATCCCCTTGCGCAGGAAGCTGCGATCGCTCCACATGAAGAGATTCTTCGCCGTCTGCTGGCTCAGGGTGCTGGCGCCGCGCACCCGCTCGCTGCGCTGGTTGTGTTTGAGCGCCGAGCTGATGGCATTCATGTCGAAGCCGTTGTGCTCGGCGAAGCGCTGATCCTCGGCGGCGATCACCGCCAGCTGCAGCTCCTTCGAGATCCGCTCGAGCGGCACCCAGTCGTGTCTGACCTCGGCCACCTTGGCGGGCGGGAACAGGGCCCGCTCGATGCGCCAGGTCCACATGGGGGGATCGATGAAGCGCAGCAGCGCCACCGAGACGATGGAGCACAGCAGGGCCCCCAGCAGCAGCCTGCCGAGCCAGCTCAGCAGGCGGCGCATCAGCGCCGGCCGCACGGGGTCAGGCTCCGACTCCCAGGCATAGTGGCCAGGATCATCGGGGTCGGGAATTATTGGGGCAGCCATTCGATGTGGCAGAACTTCTCGTCGACGCGGCGGGAGAGCAGCATGCGGGCGAACAGGTGCTCATACTCTTGCTCGTCGTTGCCAAGCCCGATCCAGATCTCGGCGTACTCGGCATCGCTCACGGTAAAGCCCACGTCCGCTTCCCAGTCATCGGCCGGATCGCTCTCGGCCAGCAGGCCACGGCTGTTGAACTCCTGGTTGAAGCGAGCGATCTCCTGCTCCGGCAGGTTGTCGGAGGCCAGCTCCATGAAGAGTTCGAGGGCGGTATCGAGCAGTTCCTCGACGCTGTGCATTTCGTCGTTCAAAGACATAAGTCATCTGTTCCAGATAATAAAAATAAGAAGCCCCGTCGTGAGCGAACGGTGGCGCGCGGTATTCTAGCTGGCCTCTTGCCCCTTGGCGAGATGCAGCGTCACGCCGGGACTCTTGAGGGCAATAAAAAACCGGATCCTGCTACAGGATCCGGTCTTCATTGAGGGAAGGGGTCACGCATGGGGCGTCAGCTCATCCCTTCTTGTCATCGGCGAAGGTGATGTTGAGCTCCAGTACCGACAGCTCGTCACTCTTCTTGTCGAGCTGGACGGTGATCTTGTCCGGATCGATCTGCACATACTTGCGGATCACATCGAGGAGGTCCTGCTTGAGCTGGGGCAGGTAATCCGGCCCCCCTCTGGATGAACGCTCGTGTGCGACTATGATCTGCAACCGCTCTTTGGCCAGTTGTGCGGTGTTTTGTTTCTTGTTGGAACGAAAATAATCCAATAATGACATGTTTAACTCCCGAACAGTCGGCTAAAGAAGCCCTTCTTTTCTTCTTCCAGAAAACGAAAATCCTTGGTGTCGCCCAGCAAACGCGAGACGGCATCTTCATAGGCCTGACCGGCATCGGACTCCTTGTCCAGAATGACCGGCTCCCCCGAGTTGGAGGCGCGCAGCACCGCCTGGGACTCCGGGATCACCCCGAGCAGTTTGATGGCCAGGATATCCTGCACATCCTGCACGCTCAGCATGTCGCCGCGGTTGACGCGGGTCGGGCAGTAGCGGGTCAGCAGCAGGTGTTCCTTGATGGGATCCTCGCCCCGTTCCGCACGGCGCGACTTGGAGGCCAGGATGCCGAGGATGCGATCCGAGTCACGCACGGAAGAGACTTCCGGGTTGGTGGTGACGATGGCCTCGTCGGCGAAGTAGAGCGCCATCAGCGCGCCCGACTCTATGCCGGCTGGGGAGTCGCAGACGATGTAGTCAAACTTCATCTCCGCCAGCTGATCCAGGATCTTCTCGACCCCTTCGCGGGTCAGCGCGTCCTTGTCCCGGGTCTGGGAGGCGGGCAGGATGAACAGATTTTCGCAGCGTTTGTCCTTGATGAGCGCCTGGTTGAGATTGGCTTCACCATTGATCACATTGACGAAGTCATACACCACGCGCCGCTCGCAGCCCATGATGAGATCCAGATTTCTAAGGCCAATGTCAAAATCGATGACCACTGTCTTGTGGCCACGCTGAGCCAAACCGGTGCTCAGGGCCGCGCTGGTTGTGGTCTTGCCAACGCCACCTTTGCCCGATGTAACGACTATGATTCGCGCCATTCTCGCTTCCTTGTAACTCTATTTGATACGGTCTATACGGAGTTGTTCGTTGTCCAGCCGGATATGAACCGGCTCTTGTATCAGGCCTGCCGGCAGAGCATCGCTCAGCTGGAAGGTGCCAGCGATGGAGAGCAGCTCGGCCTGCAACTGCTGGCAGTAAATACGGGCACGGGTATTGCCCTTGGCCCCGGCGATGGCCCTGCCACGCAGGGCACCATAGATATGGATGCTGTCGTCGGCGATGACTTCGGCGCCCGGACTGACCGAGCCCAGCACCACCAGCGAGGTGCCGGCGGCATACAGCTGCTGGCCGGAACGCACCGGCCCGATGTGCACCTTGCTCGGCACCAGGGGGGCTGGCTCTGTGGCCGGGGTCTCGACAGCGGGTGGGACTGGCACGGGTTGTGGCTCGGGCTCCACCTTGCGGCTCTTGCCCGACACCATGACCGCCAGCCCCGCCGCCTTGGCCGCCGTCTTCATCGCCTCATCGCGTGCCCCCGTGATGCCGACCAGCACGAAGTCTTCCGACTCGACCAACTCCCTGAGTTGCTCGAAGTCCGGGATCGCAGCCAGTCGCTCCACATTGATGACGAGGGGGGCGCAATTAAAAAACTGGGGGGCCAGCGCGACCTTGGCCGCCAACAATTGACGGATCCGCGCCGGATTGCCATCGCTGAGATGCAACACAGAAATAGTGAAGGTAGTCCCTTTCAATTCGTTATCGCGCTCAACCATGAATCTTCCCCGAACCGAGACGGTAATACGTTATTGTTATTCAATTCCTGATGTTATAGTTTGCCACCATCAGAGGCAATAAACCCGTCGGATTATATCAATTTCCATGTTGTGTGCAGTCTATAAAAGTCGCAAAAAAGCCGAGACCTATCTTTTTATTGAAAGAAGAGAGGATTTCTCCCGTGTGCCAGAGGCACTGATGAGTACCTTCGGTCGTCCCGAGCTGGTCTTGATGACCAAGCTGGACCCGGCCAAGCCCTTGGGGATCGCCTCGACCGAGCGCGTGATGGAGGCGCTGCAACGGCAGGGCTTCTATCTGCAGGTCCCCCCACCGCCGGAGAATTTGCTGGAGCAGCACAAGGCGCAATTAAAGGCCTCGGCCTGATGCAGGGTCGGTTGGCGCTGTTATTGCTGGGGGCGCTATTAAGCGCGCCGCTGCAGGCCAGACCCGACTTTGCGCAGTATGTGGCCGGGCTGCGACAGGAAGCGCTCGCGGCCGGGATCCCGGCCGCCACCCTGGACGCCGCCTTTGCCGATATCCGGATCATCGAGCCGGCCATCAAACACGATCAGAACCAGCCGGAATTTAAACTGACGCTGGATACTTATATTCCCCGCGCCGTCCCCCAATGGAAAGTCAATCAGGCGAGAGCCTTATATCGCCGGCATTTGCCGTTGCTCACCAAAATAGGCCATGAATATGGGGTTCAACCCCGTTTTATTGTCGCCTTGTGGGGCATAGAAACCAATTTCGGCAAATTGACCGGACACTTTCCGCTGATATCGTCGCTGACGACCCTGGCCTGGGAAGGGCGGCGGGAGGCCTTCTTCAAGGCCCAGTTGTTCGATGCCCTGCGCATCATAGAGCAGGGCCATGTGAGCCCGGCTGACTTCAAGGGCTCCTGGGCGGGGGCCATGGGGCAGGTGCAGTTCATGCCTTCGTCCTTCCTCAAGTATGCGGTCGATCAGGATGGGGACGGCAGGAAGGATCTGTGGGGCAATCTCGCGGATGTGTTTGGTTCGGCTGCCAATTATCTGCATCAGAACGGCTGGCGCGAGGATGAAACCTGGGGGCGGCGAGTCAGGGTGCCGACGGCGCTGGACCCCGCCCTGCTCGGGCTGGAGCGGCGCAAGCCGTTGTCGGCCTGGCAGGCGCTCGGGGTACGCCAGCTCGATGACTCAGCCTTGCCTAGGGTAGGTATGCAGGCCTCCCTCATCCGGCCGGACGATGTCCAGGGGCGCAGCTATCTCGCCTACGACAATTATCGGGTGCTGCGTCACTGGAATCGCTCCCACTATTTTGTGGTGGCGGTCGGGACCCTGGCCGATCGCATCGTGGAATAATGGGCCGGGTCTGTGTCGCCTTGGCCGAAATAACCGAGGCTGGCCGCGCAATATCGAACGCAGCAGTTTGATCAGCAGGGCCTGAATAACAGGCAATAAAAAAGGCGGGATTTCCCGCCTTTTTTGCATCTCAGATTTGCGATTTATTCGCAGGCAACCTGCATCACCTTGATGGCCAGGCCACCGCGGGAGGTCTCACGGTACTTGGAGTCCATGTCCTTGCCGGTGATGTACATGGTCTCGATCACCTTGTCCAGTGACACGCGCGGCTTGGAGGTGCGACGCAGCGCCATGCGGGAGGAGTTGACCGCCTTCATGGCGGCGATGGCGTTGCGCTCGATGCAGGGCACCTGCACCTGACCGGCCACCGGATCACAGGTCAGACCCAGATTGTGCTCCATGCCGATCTCAGCGGCTTCACACACCTGCTCCGGGCTGCCACCCATCAGTTCGGTCAGACCGGCGGCGGCCATGGAGCAGGAGACACCCACTTCACCCTGGCAGCCCACTTCGGCGCCGGAGATGGAGGCGTTCATCTTGTAGAGCATGCCGACGGCGGCGGAGGCCAGATAGAAGCGGGTGTATTCGTCGCGGCCGACCGGTTGGATGAACTTGTCGTAGTAGGCCAGCACGGCCGGGATGATGCCGGCGGCGCCGTTGGTCGGCGCCGTCACCACACGGCCCCCGGCGGCGTTCTCTTCACTCACCGCCAGGGCAAACATGTTGACCCAGTCGACGATGCTCATGGGATCGTTGGAGAGATGCTCGTTGGTGGTCAGCTGACGGTAGAGCGGGGCGGCACGACGGGGGACGCGCAGCGGGCCGGCCAGGATCCCTTCGGTACGGCAACCGCGCTCGATCCCTTCCCGCATGGTGGTCCAGATCTTGCCCAGCTTCTTGTAGATCTCTTCCGGGGTGTTGAAGCACTTCTCGTTTTCCAGCATCAGGGCGGAGATGGAGAAACCGGTCTGGCTGCAGTGGGCGAGCAGCTCGGCCGCACTCTTGAACGGGTAGCTCACCGACATGTCGCCGCTGTCGGCCTTGCCGAAGTTCTCTTCGTCGACGATGAAACCACCACCGATGGAGTAATAGGTCTTGCTGTAGACAGCCTCATCTTCGATGAAGGCGGTCAGCTTCATGCCGTTTTCGTGCAGCGGCAGGGCCTCGTCATGGAACACCATGGCACCCTGCGGGAAGCTGACGGTGTGGCAATGCAGGCCGATCGGCAGGCGGCCGGTCTGCTCGACACGGGAGATGAATTCGGGGATGCCGTCGATGTCGACATTTTCCGGCAGGTTGCCGGCCAGACCCATGATGATAGCGGTATCGGTATGGTGACCTTTACCGGTCCAGGAGAGGGAGCCATAGACGTCGACCTGGATCCGGGTGATGTCACGGATCTTGCCGCCAGCACGCAGATCATCCACGAACTGCTTGGCTGCTTTCATCGGGCCGACAGTGTGGGAAGAGGAGGGGCCAACACCGATTTTGAAGATATCAAAAACGCTGATCATGTAACAATTACCTCAGGGTAGAAGGGGGCGTCATGCCCGCTCGCAGAAAGGGGGTGATCCATGGGACGGGTCTGTCGTCACAAAGGCCAATGAACCAGATAACCGCAGTGTAACGGTTCAATGCCTAAAAAAAGTTGAAACAGATCTATTTTTGTTGAATCTCTGGCGCGAGTATAAAATTAATTTTGATGGTTATCCATTTTGTTAAGTGCTTGGCAAACGTTTCGCGAAAAAATACCCGGCCAGGCCGGGTATCGTGGGGCGAAGTGGAGTCAATTGGCATTTTTTAACATTCTGTAATGTTAACAGCCAGGCCGCCGCGCGCCGTCTCCTTGTACTTGGTCTTCATGTCGTTGCCGGTTTCCCACATGGTCTTGATCACCTTGTCCAGCGACACCTTGTGTTCGCCGGTGCCGCGCAGGGCCAGCCGGGCGGCGTTGATCGCCTTGACCGCCCCCATGGCGTTGCGCTCGATGCAGGGCACCTGCACCAGGCCGCCGATGGGATCGCAGGTCAACCCTAAGTTGTGCTCCATGCCGATCTCGGCGGCGTTCTCGACCACCCCCGGGCTGCCGCCGAGCAGCTCGGCCAGGGCCCCGGCCGCCATGGAGCAGGCGACACCCACTTCACCCTGGCAACCCACCTCGGCCCCCGACAGGGAGGCGTTCTTCTTATATAGGATGCCGATGGCGGCGGCGGTGAGGAAGTAGTGCAGCAGCAGCTCGTCATCCACCTTGCGCACGAAGCGATCGTAGTAGTGCAGCACCGCCGGGATGATGCCGGCGGCGCCGTTGGTGGGCGCCGTCACCACCCGGCCACCGGCGGCGTTCTCTTCGTTGACGGCGAGGGCAAACAGATCCACCCACTCCATCACCATCAGGGGATCCTTGTTGAAGTTGGTCTCGCCGTTGAGCTGGCGATAGAGGCCAGGGGCGCGGCGCTTCACCTTGAGGCCGCCCGGCAATATCCCCTCGCTGCGACAGCCGCGTTCGACACAGCCCTGCATCGCCTGCCAGATCTTGCGCAGGCCCGCCTTTATCTCCTGCTCGCTGCGAAACACCTTCTCGTTGGCCAGCATCAGGCCGGAGATGGAGAGGCCGCTCTCCTGGCAGTGGGCCAACAGCTGGGCACCGCTCTCGAACGGGTAGGGGACGGGGTGGGCGGCGTCGAACCTGGCCGCCTCCTCCTTGGCGTTGGCGAAGTGGCTCTCCTCGATGATGAAGCCGCCACCGATGGAGTAGTAGGTCTGTTCGAACAGCAGCTCATCGGCTGCGAAGGCGCGCAGTGTCATGCCGTTGGAGTGGGCGGGCAGGGTCTTGCGCCGGTTGAAGATGATGGCACCGACCCGGGGGAAATGGCTCGGCTGCTCCCCTGCCAGGCGCAGCGTCTGGCTGTGCTCTACCTGGCCCAGAAAGGCGGGGATGGCCTCGATATCCACCAATTCCGGCTCAAACCCGGCCAGCCCCAGGATGATGGCCTTGCCGGTGCCATGACCCTTGCCGGTCTGGCCGAGGGAGCCATAGCACTCGACCACGACCCGCTCGGTGCGGGAGAGGTGCCCTGCCTGCTTGAGTGCATTGACGAAGGCACAGGAGGCCCGCATCGGTCCCACTGTGTGGGAGGAGGAGGGGCCGATCCCGATGGAAAACAGGTCGAAGACACTGATCATGACGTACTCCGATTATGGATTTCGTCTAAACATTGTAAATTTTTTGTAGTCGATGAAAAGGGGGGAAGCGACGGCTTGTGATGGCGGTGTGGAAATGGGGCACTACAGGCTGGGCTAAAGGAGCCACGGGGAGCGGGTTGGCGCCTCGTGGCCCGCATTGCGCCGCTATCAGTCGAGGAACTCGCACAGATAGGCGGTCGGGGTCTTCACGACCAGCTTGAAGGAGGAGTGGCCGGCCACGTCGAAGGATTGGCCCTGGCCATAGCTGTGCCATTCATCTTCATCGGCCAGCTGGATGGTCAGGGCACCCTTGATCACCGTCATCCGCTCGGGGGCGGCGGTGTTGAACAGGTAGTCACCCGCATCCATCACACCGACGGTGGCTTTCTCGCCTTTCTGCTCGAAACCGATGGATTTAACATTTCCATCGAAATACTCGTTAACTTTCAGCATCTTTTCTTCCCTGTATGCACGTTTGCCAAGCCAACGTAGCACACTTTTTTGGCGGTTGTCATGGTGAAACAGGGAAAAAAACGATTGCTTCTTATGAGTCTTCACTTTGTGGCCACTATGCAAATGTTCGCTACGTTCAGGAATCACGATGTTAAACGGAGAATAAATATGAGATAAAGCGCGCCGCCAGCGTAATGGCGAGGCTTTATGGCCCCAAGTGGTCGATTGCACTGGGAAAGTGTGAATAATTGCTAATTAAAGGAACATTCTGTGTTAACAAAAGGACTCATTAAGAACATTGGCTTCCAGGTCGTGGTCGCCATGGTACTGGGGGCACTGGTCGGGGCGTTCATGGGTGAACAGGCCACCGTCTTCGCACCGCTCGGTACCCTCTTCATCCAGCTGATCAAGATGCTGGTGATCCCGCTGGTGGCGGTGGCCATCTTGTCGGGGGCCGCCAATCTGGGGGCCAGCCCGGCCGCGGGCAAGATCGGCATCACCACGCTCGCCTTCTTCCTCGGCACCTCGGCGCTGGCGGTGTTGCTGGCTCTGGTGATGGGCCAGGTCTTCAAGCCCGGGGTCGGGGTCGAATTCGGCACCATGGCGGAGATGTTTACCGGTGACTACGCCGACAAGGGAGCCCTGCCGGACGCCGTGGCCACCCTGCTCGGCATGATCCCGACCAACGTGTTCCAGTCCCTGAACGAGGCGAACATCCTGCAGATCCTGGTGTTCTGCATGTTCCTCGGCATCGCGCTGGCCAAGCAGCCCCGTGAGCGGGCCAAGCCGCTGGTGGACGGGCTCAACACCCTGGTCGACGCCTTCGTCTGGATGATCAACAAGGTGATGCTGATCGCTCCCATAGGGGTATTCGGGTTGATGGCCGATGCCATCGGCACCTACGGCTTCGATGTGCTGACCCTGGTGCTCAAGCTGTTCCTGGTCTACGTTGGCGCCATCCTGATCTTCGGCTTCGTGGTCTACCCGCTGCTGATCGTGATCTTCTCCAACACGCCGGTGCGCAAATACTTCTCGGCGATGAAGAAGCCGCAGATCGTCGCCTTCTCCACCGCCTCTTCCATGGCGACCCTGCCGGTCAACATGGAGACCTGCGAGCAGGAGCTGAAGGTCACCAACGCCACCGCCTCCTTCGTGCTGCCGCTCGGCGCCACCATCAACATGAGTGGCAACGCCATTTATTACGGCCTGGTCGCCATCTTCTTCGCCCAGGTCTATCAGATCGATCTGACCATGGGCGCCTGGGTGGCCATCATACTGACCGCGACCCTGGGGGCCATCGGCCAGGCCGGCGTGCCGGGGCCGAGCTTCCTGGTGGTGGCCGTGCTGCTGGCGGCCGGGATCCCCATCGAGGGGCTGCCGCTGCTGTTTGCACTGGATCGCCTGTTCGACATGATCCGCACCGCGCTCAACATCACCGGGGATGCGGCCTGCGCCATCATCGTCGACCGTTACAGCCCGGATTACGATCCGGATCGCTGGAACAAGTGAGCCTGAGCTGAAGTGCCGCCTGCCTCTAGGGCAGGCACACCAAAAAGAAGAGGGAGGCCTATGCCTCCCTCTTCTTTTATTCGCGACGAGGCGAACGGCCTGCTCGCCGGCATCTAACAAACCGGCACCGACCGGGCGTCTCTCGCTACTGCAACTGCGCCAGGGCTTGCTGGCAGCGCTGCTCGGCGGCCTCGAGCTCCAGCAGCACCATCTTGATGTCCTCCAGCTGCTGCTCCAGGGTTTCGCGCTTGTCGGCCACCAGGCCCAGCATGGTCTGCAGCTGGGTGCGGCTGCTCTTGTCTGCGTCATAGAGATCGAACAGCTCGCGAATGTCCGCCAGACTGAACCCCAGGCGCTTGCCGCGCAGGGTCAGCTTGAGGCGCACCCTATCCTGTCTGCTGTAGATCCGGGTCTGGCCCTGGCGGGTCGGATTCAGCAGACCCTGATCTTCATAGAAGCGGATACTGCGGGTCGTCACATCAAATTCACGGGCCAGCTCGCTGATGCTGTAGGTCCGGGTGTCATCCTTGGATATGGTCATACGGCTGTCTTGGCTGCCATCTTGGTTGTCAATGCAGGCTGGCACCTTACCCAAACGTCAACTTCCCCGCAAGTCTTGTTCCCGCTCAGGCATCGGCATATGTTATCCCTATGTAACAAGGAGACAGTGACCGATGGATATTGTGATAGTGGCGGCCAAGCGGACCCCCATGGGCGCCTTCCAGGGCGCCTTGAGCAGCCAGAGTGCCCCCGAGCTGGGGGCCTGCGCCATCGCCGCGGCCCTGGCGGCGGCGGGGATCGGGGGAGGGCTGGTGGATGAGGTCTACATGGGTAACGTGCTCAGTGCCGGGCTGGGGCAGGCGCCTGCCCGCCAGGCGGCGCGCAAGGCCGGGCTGCCGGACAGCGTGCCCTGTACCACCATCAACAAGGTGTGCGGCTCCGGCATGAAGGCGGTGATGCTGGCAGCCGACAGCCTGCGGCTCGGCGAGGCCGAGGTGGTGGTGGCTGGCGGCATGGAGAGCATGACGCGGGCGCCCTACCTGCTCGACAAGGCGCGCGGCGGTTTCCGCATGGGCCATCAGAGCGTGCTGGATCACATGTTCCTCGACGGGCTGCAGGATGCCTACGAGGGGCACCTGATGGGGCATTATGCGCAGGCGAGTGCCGATCGGGCCGGACTGACCCGGGCCGACATGGATGCCTTCGCCATCGCCTCCCTGGAGCGGGCCCTGGCGGCGCAGCGCAGCGGTGCGTTCGGGGCCGAGCTGACCCCGGTGATGGCGCATGATCAACTGCTGCTGGCCGAGGACGAACAGCCTGCCAAGGCCAGACCCGACAAGATACCCACCTTGAAACCCGCCTTCGGCAAGCAGGGCTCTGTCGCGGGCACTATTACCGCGGCCAATGCCAGCTCGATCTCGGACGGTGCGGCGGCGCTGGTCCTGATGCGGGCCGAGACCGCCGCCCGGCTGGGGCTACCGGTGTTGGCGAGGATAGTGGGCTATCAGAGCCATGCCGCCCTGCCGGCCGAGTTCACCAGCGCTCCCGTCGGGGCCATCGACAAGCTGCTGGCACGCGTCGGCTGGCGGGTGGACGAGGTGGATCTGTTCGAGGTGAACGAGGCCTTCGCCATGGTCAGCATGCTGGCCATGGCGGGCTGCAACATCCCCCACCACAAGCTGAACGTGAACGGGGGGGCCTGCGCCCTTGGTCATCCCCTTGGCGCCAGCGGTGCCCGCATCCTGGTGACCCTGATCCATGCCCTGCGTCTGCGAGGCTTGCGGCGTGGGGTGGCGAGCCTGTGCATCGGTGGTGGGGAGGCGACCGCCCTGGCCGTCGAGCTGGGCTGAGCCAGCCAATCACATAGGCGCCTGGCCACCTCGGTTCTTGAGGTGGCAACACTCTTATAGTGCTTGTCATGCTGGCCGCGACGGCGGCCAGCTTATCTGACTCGCGCATCCCGAATCGGCGATTCAGTGCATATCAATCCCCCCTTATCTCTGCCCGGCTCACCCACGCCATTCTTAGTCGCGTCATGGCGGCTAAAAGCCCTGTTATTGGATGGAAAAGGCAGGATCTTGCGCTCATTCAGCCGCGATTAAGCTTGGTGGCCAATTTGGTCACTGGTCTGATTTGTTGGCGGGGGCAGGGATCCCTACCATGCGCCGACGCATTTTGCCGCCCTCATCTCGAGCAGGCTGCCCGCCGACTCAGGGCCGTGCCACGCCAGCCCAGGCTGGCGCGATGATATCTATCCCGAGTGCCCGCCCTGCGGTGGGTACCAACACGAGAATCCCCATGACCACATTATTCAAGGGCCGCGCCCTCGCCAGTACCCTGGCGCTGTTGGCCACCAACAGCTTCGCCTCCGGTTTCCAGATCAATGAGCACTCTGCCGCTGGCCTCGGCCGCGCCTATGCAGGGGAGGGGGCCATCGCCGACAACGCGTCGGTGCTGGGCCGCAACCCGGCCGCCATGATGATGTTCGACAAGACCGCCGTCTCCATGGCCGCCACCATGGTGGATCCGGACTACAGCGTGGACGGGGCCTTCGTCACCGATCTGCCGGGTAGCCGGTTTGATTCCAGCACCGCCGCCAGCCATGGCAACGCCGGTCCCAATGCGGTGGTGCCCGCCGCCTACCTGATCCACCCCATCAACGAGCAGTGGGCGGTCGGTTTCGCCATGATGACCAACTATGGTCTGGGCACCCGCTTCGACGACAGCTTCGGGGCGGGCAGCAATCCTGCCGCCGGCCTGTTGGCGGGGGAGACCTCGCTGATGAGCGTCAACCTGAACCCCAATGTGGCTTACCGCATCAACGAGCAGTGGAGCCTGGGTGCCGGCGTCAACTACACCATCGCCACCGGTTATGTGGATCGGGTCAATCCCAATGCGAACCCCAATGGTTCCCACAATACCCTGGCCAACTTCGATGGCTCTGGCAACGGCTGGGGCTGGAACGTCGGCGGCCTGTTCGAGATCAACCAGGATAACCGCCTGGCGCTGACCTACCGCTCCCAGATCGACGTGGAGCTGGAGGGAGATTACACCGGGGCTGTTGGCGCTCCCGGTTACCAGGCCGATGCCACGGTCGATGTGCCCATGCCCGCCATCGCCGAGTTCTCCGGCTATCACCGTCTGAACCAGCAATTTGCGCTGCATTACTCGGTGATGTGGACCGACTGGAGTGCCTTTGAAAAGCTGGAGGCAGTCAGCGAGCAGTGCAATCTGCCGGGCGGCGTCTGCCTGAGCAAGAACGAGCAGTTGCAGGATGCGATGCGCTACGCGGTCGGCGCGACCTGGTATGTGAACCCGCAGTGGGAGGCGCGCGTCGGCGTCGCCTATGACGAGTCGGCCGTACAGAGCGAGCACGCCACCATGAGTCTGCCGGATGCAGACAAGTGGTGGTACAGCGCGGGGGCGACCTACCATCTGGATGAGACCAAGAGCATCGACTTCGGCATGACCTATATCAATGGGGAAGCGAGTGAGGTGAAGGAAGGGGTTCACAACAACGACCCGGGTCAGCCGTTCTATTTCGAAGGCAAAAACGAAGGCAACGCCATCCTGGCCTCGGTTCAGTTCAACATGCTGTTCTAAATGAAAAAGGTCCCTCTTGAGGGACCTTTTTTCTGGGGCCTGATGGGCGGCGAGGGGCCGATCGCCACCTGCTTGGTTGGCAGCGGCTTCGTCTTTCAGTCAGTCCCCGCCATGGCCTGGATCTGCTCATTGACCCAGGTGGTGGCGGCCAGATAGAGGTGGCTGACCTTCTCCTCAGTGAGCTCGAGCCGGGCCGTGCTGGCCGCGATCCGTGGCCAGTTCGCATTCTCATAATCTTCACAAAAGGCAAGGTAGAAACCCAGGCTGCCCTTGCGCTCCAGCAGGGCGGCGCGGATCTCGGCCGTCAGCGGGATGGAGCCGAGCAACTGATCCAGCGGTTGACCCAGCAAGACATCCAGCAAGGAGAACAAGCCGGTGATGAAGGCCTGCTGCGCCTGCCGGGTCGGGGCGTGGGTCTGTGCCAGCAGTTCGCAGAAGCGGGCCCGGATGAGCGACATCTGATAGAGCTCGCCACTCTTGTCATGGCCGGCGCTGGTGGCGACGACCAGGGCCACGAAGCGTTTCAGCTGGGCGTGACCCAGGTAGCTGGCCGCCTGGCGAAACGAGGCGATGGGCTGGGGGAAGCGCTTGAGGTGATTGACGTAGCGCAGCAGCTTGAGGGAGAGGGAGACATCCTGGTTGAGCAACTGCTCTATCCTGTCCAGATCCGGATCCGCCTGATTGACGACCTCGAGCAGTTGCATCACCACCAGCTGATCCGGCTGCAGGGTGGTCTGTTGCACCATCTCGGGCCGGCTGAAGAAGAAGCCCTGAAACAGCTCGACCCCCAGGCTCTTCATCCGTTCAAACTCCAGCTTGTCCTCCACCTTCTCGGCAAGGTAGGTGAGCGGCAGGTGGCGGTGACTCAGGATGAAACCTTCGATCTTCGCGAGCGAAGTGGCCCGCAAGTCGAACTTGATGATGTGGATGAAGGGCAGAAAGCGCTCCCAGGCGGGGGAGAGGGTGAAATCATCCAGGGCCAGTCGATAGCCCAGCTGGTGCAACTGGCGCACCTTGGCCAGCAGCGCGTCGTCCGGGGTGGCATCTTCCAGTATTTCGATGACCACCTTGTCCTGGGGCAGGCACTCGGCCAGCCCGTCCAGCAGCAGGGAGTGGGGAAAATTGATGAAGCAGAGGCGCCCGCCGAGCAGCTGATCGATGTTCTGTTGCAGAAACTGTTCGGCCACCAGCCTGGCGGTGGCCTGTCGGGCGGAGATCAGGGGGAACACGTTATCCAGACTGTCGCGAAACAGCAGCTCATAGGCATGGGTGTTCAATTCCCGATCCAGGATGGGCTGCCTTGCTACATAGGAATACATGCATCTCTCCAGCATGGGTGCTGGCTTGATTCTATTGGGAAGCGGATCACTATGCCAGCGCTGGTCGGGTTGCACCGGTCAACAACTGGCATAGTGCTTGATAAGGTCGGGGCGGTTAGAAGAGGTAGTTGAGCTGCAGGCCGGCCAGCCAGGCGTCCCCCTCCGAGGTGCCCTGGAAGCTCGAGCTGGTCTGCGGCACGCCGGGCTTGAGCTGCATGGTTTCGGTCACATCGACCTTCTTGCCGTCGAGCAGGGTCAGGCCAAGGTCCAGCGAGAGGTTGCGATCCAGCTGATAGCCCAGCCCGGCGCTGTACCAGGTCCGGTCCGAGTCGGGGATGGAGATGGTGCGGCGATCGGCGGGCACCGGGCTGCGATCATAGGCCAGACCGGAGCGCAGCTGCCACTGGGGCGCCAGCTGGTAGGTCAGGCCGACGGCGTAGCGCCAGCTGTCTTCCCAGTGCTCATCCTTGATGTGCATGCTGCCATAGTGATCGAGCTCGGACTCCAGCTGGACGAACTTGCTCCAGTTGGTCCAGTTGATGCTCGAATGCAGCGCCAGCGCCGGGGTCAGCTGGTGGAACAGTGCCAGCTCGGCGGTGGCGGGCAGCGGCAAATCCAGGCTGCCGGTGTCGGTGAAGGTCCGCCCCTGCAGATCGGTGCCGATGGCGTCGCCGGACAGGGTCAGGGTCACGTCGTGGCGATAGGAGAGGCCGATGCGGGTCGCCTCCGACAGCTCCAGCAGGGTGCCCAGATTCCAGCCGAGCGCCCAGCCATCCCCCTTGAGGTGCTTGGCTATCTTGTTGTTGGAGGGGAAGGTGCCGCCCACTTCTCCCTCGCCCTGAATGGCGGACAGACCGCCCCCCACGGACCAGAGCCGGTTGATGCGATAGGCCAGCGAGGCGCCGAGATCCATGGTCTTGATGTCGGACACGTTGCCAAAGTGACCGGCGTTGTAGTTGGCGGGCATCTCGACGCCGAGGCCATAGTAGGAGGTCGCCGCCAGTCCCAGCCGCCAGCGCTCGTTGAGCGGCACTATGAGATAGGCATTGGGCACCCAGGCAGAGGCGGCGATGTCGTGGGCGCTCGCGTCCAGGGTCAGGGGGCCCATGGCGGTCGGCACCCGGGTTGTGCCCTCGATGTTGACGTCGGGGCGAATATAGATGAAGCCGCCGGAGAAGGCCGTGCGCTCGAAGCGGGTCATGGCCGCCGCGTTGCGTGAGAGCACGCTGGCGTTGTCGGCGATGGAGGCTTCACCGGCGAAGGCGCGCCCCATGCCGGTGGCCGATTGCTCGGCCAGCTGGAAACCGGCTGCCTGGACCTGACCCGACAGCACCAGCAGGGCGATGAGAGAGGGCTTGAGGGAGGGATGCATAGCGTCTTCCTTGGGATGAACTCGTGGTTCATTCTGTTATTTGGTTGGGGGCGGGATTTTATATGGTATGACCAGTAAGGCAATGGAGGCGAGGACGCTGGCGATAAAACGGGATTAAATGCTGGGGAGTGTGGGGCTAACAGGCTGATAAAAAACGAAAAGCGTACAGCTGTTTGCTACAGCTGTACGCTGAAAGCCGGATCCGGTATAAAAAAAGAGCGCCCTGAGGCGCTCTTTTTGCTGATCCCGGGATCAGAACTTCATGTTGAACTGGGCAGAGGCCAGGAAGGCGTTACCGTGGGAGGTGCCTTTCCAGCGCAGCGCGTCGCCGTGGCTACGGAGGCCTTCGTTCACGTCCACTTCCTTGCCATCCAGGTAGGCCATGCCGAAGTCGACGCTCATGTCCTGATCGATGTGGTAGGTGGCACCGGCGCTGTACCAGATACGATCGGAGTCAGGAATACTCAGGCTGCGGTATTCAGGTTCGACCGGGCTGTTGTCGTAGGCGAAGCCGATGCGGGCTTCCCAGGCCGGGTTGACGTACCAGGTACCGCCCAGGGCGTAACGCATGGAGTCTTTGAACTTCTCGTCTTTCTGCAGGCAGACACCGCCGGCACAGGAATCGCTGGTGGCTTTGAGCTCCTGGAAGGCGCTCCAGTCGGTCCAGTTGACGGAGTAGTGCACCGCGAATTGCTGGTTCAGACGGTGGTAGCCGGCGAACTCGGCCTGAGCCGGCAGATCCAGCTTCAGGTTGCCATCGACCACCCGGTTGCCGGAGGTGGCACCCTGGAAGTCACCGTCGAAGCTCAAGTCAACCTGAGAGCGGTAGGTCAGGGCGAGGCGGTTGTACTCGTTGATCTCGTACAGGCCACCGACGTTCCAGCCGAAGCCCCAGGTATCCCCTTTCAGGTGCGCCAGGGGAGTATCGGAGTGGGCACCGGGAATGGCGGCAGCCAGGGCGCCGGCATAGCGGTTCAACTCGGCCTGGGCGTAGACGGCATTGAGGCCGGCACCGATGCTGAAGTTGGAGTTGATGCGATAGGCGACGTTGGGGTTGATGTTGAAGGTCAACAGCTCGGTGTCACCGGCGCCGGCACCGGCCGGGAAGGTCTTGGAATATTCGGTGGCCAGACCGTAGTTGGAGAACAGCCCCAGGCCCCAGGCCCACTGATCGTTCAGCGGCTGGATGAAGTAGGTGGCCGGTACGAAGGCATCCGGTGCTATGTCGCTCTCGCTGGAGGAGGCCAGCTTGTTGGGGCCCGCATAGATGTCACCCGCTACATCTACATCCGGCTTGATGTAGGTACCGGAAACAGACAGTGCCATCTTGTCGAAGGTGGTCATGGCAGCCGGGTTGCGGGACAAGACAGAGGCGTTGTCTGCGATTGCTGCTTCCCCTGCATAGGCGCGCCCCAGACCGGAGGCGGAGTGCTCGTTCAACTGGAACGCGGCGGCAAAGGTCTGGGTGCTGGCCAGGGTCACGGCCGCGGCGATCAGGCTTTTCTTGAAAAAGGCAGTTGTCATAGTGTTCTCTCTTGTAAGCAGATTTTCTGTCGATATCAGGGCTCTTTGGCCGCTATACACGACAAGATCTGTTGTTATGTAAGCTTCTTCCCATTCACTTCTGGCGTGATTCTATGGATCTGGTAGGAGGTAAGAAATCAGACCAGTGACAGCAGAATACATAAAAGTTTCCATTGTGTTAATCATTTGTTTTAACTTGGCGTTTTAATAACCGAATTTATCCATTATTGGATAAATAAAAAGCAACAAGTTCCGTTTGTGTCATAAAAATAAATTGGGTGCTGTTGTGGGATCAGGCGGGCAATGAGCGGGAAAAATCGCGTAGTTAGGAATGAACAGGCAGACAACTGGCGTGTCTGCCTGTGATGCCGAGGCGGCGGGGTGCCGGTCAGCTCGGGTTAAGTTCTGTTAAATGGACCAGTGCAGCCGTGACTCGAATTGCGCGGCAACCGGTTCGAATGACTCCTGCATATCACCGATCAACACCATGTTGGCGCCCTTGAGCGGCACTATCTCGCCCTTGAGCTGGCCATCTTCAAAGCTGGGCTGGAGGCTGAGCGGCACATGCTTGGGGACCAGGAACAGGGTGACGGGTCCCATCTTGCCCTGGATCACCATGTGCAGGGCCGGCCCCTGATAGAAGGCGCAGTGATTGACATAGGTCACCTTCATGTCCTGCATGCCCATCAGGGTGGCGCCGTATTTCTCCATCTTGGCATTGATGGTCTGCAGGCTGACCTTCTCATCCACCCCCTTGATGAAGGGCTCCTCCCCGTAGACGTGGGCCATGGCGACCTGCGCCAGGGAGAGTTCGGCGGGCGCCGTCGGCGGCCAGCTGATCCAGCGGGTGCTGATGCCGAGCAGGAAGGCGACCGAGGCCGCGATGGCGAGGGGACGCCAACCGGTGCGTGCAGGCGGGGGCGGCAGGGGGATGACGACATCGTCATCGTCGGCCTCCATCGCCTGCCTGAGCAAGATGCGCTCGGCCAGCCCGGCCGGCACCTCGACCTCCAGGGTTCGCTGCAGCTGCCGATCCAGCTGCTTCATCTCGTCCAGGTGCTTGCGATTGGCAGGGGAGGTCTGCGCCGCGTCGAGGAACGCAGGATCCTGATCCATTGGATGGGCGATGGCCCTGCGGCGAAACTCAAGCTCATCCATTAGTGTGTCCTCTCTGTTGTGCTGCTGACTCCATGGCCTCTTTTATCTGGTTGCGCGCCCGAAACAGCCGGGTCATGACGGTGTTCTTGTTCAGGCCCAGCTGGTTTGCGATCTCCTCGCCGCTGAATCCCCCCAGCACCTGCAACAGCAGCGGCTCCTGGTACTCGGCGGGCAGGCGGGCGATGTGACGCCTGAGCCACTCGTGCTCCATCTCCTGTTCGCTGTGCAGGGCATCCGGATCGCTCTGGGGATGCTCGTCGAGATCGATGAGATCGAACTGCTTGCGCTCGAAGCGCCTGGCGTTTTCCCGCCGCACTATGGTGATGAGCCAGGCCTTGGCGGCCTTGTCGTCCTGCAGGCTGTCGATCGCCTTCCAGGCGCGCAGGAAGGTCTCCTGCACCAGATCCTCGGCGACCTGCGGGTCCCGACACAGCCAGTAGGCGTAGCGATAGATGTCCCCATGCAGGGCATGCACCAGGGCTTCATATTTGGTTTGTTTGTCTGCCATACCCCCATAGACCGGATCGGTCGCGGGATCCTTTCCCGTCCCTGAGCTTTTTTTTCTGAAAAAACCTAACGCCATTGCGGGGCTTCCTTTTTTATCTGCGGTGGCTTGCGGCGGGATCAGCGACTCACCCGCGCCAGTTTCCTGAGGCTATAGGCTATCGCAAAAGTTTCGAAGGCGCACAACCCCTCGGCGAGGGCCTGCCAGCGAACGGGCTCGGCCACGGTTGAGGGGGGGGCGAAGCAGGCCCGATCCAGGCTGTCGAGGGCGGCAGCTATGGCGGGATCGCGATGGCAGGGCAGGCTGGTGAGCTGTCGATGAGAGGCGTCCCAGCGCCGATCGGCCCAGACCAGCAGGGCTCCTCTGGCCGAGTCCGGCTCCCTGGCCACCAGGGCCCGTTGCAAGCGATGGAAGGCCAGCCAGCGTGGCCCGCTTCGCCACAGGGCGCGCAGCAGCAAGGCCCCCAGCACCCAACAGAGGCTTTCGCCGCCGGGGGCCCGGCTGTCTGCGGGCGACGAGAGGCCGGCCTCGAACCGCACCGTCTGGGCCGGCAGGCGGGCATGTTCGACGCGACCGCTCTGGGTATTGAACCAGGGCAGATCCACCGGGGGCAAGCTGTAGTAACCCGCCTCGTCTGCCGTCAATGCCTGGCGCCACTGGCGCTCGAAGCGCAGCGCTCCCTTGGCGGTGAACTGCTCGCGCTGCTGCTCTCCATCTGGCCGCAGTTGCAGGCCGGCTGGCAAGCCGAGTGGCGGCGGCAGGGACAGACGGTTGCCATCGCCACCCTCCATCACCAGGGTCAGGGTGCGGATCACCGGTTCCCCGGCCTTGGCGCCCGTCGCCGGACTGAGCTGCTGGCGCAGGGTCAGAGCGCTCGCCACCGGCTCCAGCGGGGCCTTGTCCACCTTGATAAATTGGGTGGCCGCCCTGGCGGAGAGCGCCTCGCTCTGACCGTCCTCCTGGGGCAGTCTTCCCTGAAAACGGGGGGATTCCAGCGGATGGAGCCCGGGCTCCTTGGCCTGCAGCAGCCATCTGCGGGTCAGTCGTCCCGGCATGCCGGGGCTGGCGGGGGACTCCCACCTGTCGTCGCCGAGGCGGCGGATGGTGAAGCCGTTGCCGGCCGGCTCGCTGAGGTTGGGGGCCTCCAGGTTGGCGGGCAGCCAGAGGCTCAGCTGATAGAGGAAGGGTTGCCCCGGATAGAGCGGCCCCTGATGCAGCACGCTGGCCTGCAATTCGATGGGCGAGAGGGCCGCCGCGGGCGCTGCCTCTGACTCGCTGCGCCGGGGCAGGGGAAGCGCTGGAGTCTGCTCTGTGCCCAGGCTGAGGGCGGGAACCTGGTCGGCGTCGCTGACCATCCGATGCAGCGGGATCTGCCAGCGGGTGAGACTGTGCACCTCGGTCGTGACGCGACTCATTGTTACCCGGCCCACCGCAAACTGGCGCAGCAAGGGGATAAGGCTGAGCTCGTCGGCGCGGCGTTCCCCATCGGCCTCGATGATGAGCAGCCAATCACCCTCGCTCGCGCCTGCCAGCAGCTCGGCCCGTGGCGGGGCGGCCAGCGCCTGACCCGCCAATAAAAGCGTCGTCAATAGAGAGAGGATAAGCAGCCAGCGCTGCCAGGGAGAGATGCCCGTCTGTGGCTGGGCCCTTGATAAAGAACAGCCCCCCCGACGATCTCTGTGCAGGGCGGGGCACCTCAACGGCAGCGCCCTCACCAGGGCTCCTCAGGCTTGATCGATGGCGTGGCTTGAGCGCGGCGCTGGGCCTCCTTGCGCAGTCGCTGCTCCAGCAGCAGCACAGGCGGGGCGGGTGGGCGCGGGCGATCCGGCGCGGCGGGCTGCTCGGGGGCATCGGCGGCTTGGGGCTGCTGCGCCGTGGGGGCGGCCTGCGGCGGCTGGGCACGCAGCAGAGCCAGGTTGTAGAGCGCATCCTCATGGCCGGGCTCGAGCGCCAGGGTGGCCAGATAGGCCTGCTCGGCGCCCTTGAGATCGCCGAGCTGCACCAGTGCATTGCCCCGGTTGTAATGGGCGGTCGCGCTGGTGGCGCGGCCATAGGCGGCGACGGCCCGGGCGTAGTCACCGGCGCGATACCAGGCATTCCCCTGCCAGACGGGATCCTGGAAGTCGCGGGCCGCCGCCAGGTAGCGCCCCTGCTGGAAGGCCTGCCAGGCTTGCCGATCCTGCCCCGACAGGCCTGGGATCGGCGGGGAGGCGGGGCTCGCCTGCAGGGGCGGGTTGAACAGGCCGACACCCACGCCGAGCAGGAGCAACCAGAGCGCCCCGATGCGGGCCAGCAGTGCCAGCGGCAACAGGGGGATCAGCAGCCAGGGGCCGAGATCCCGCGACTGGTTGGCGGTCAGGGTCTGGCTCATGGGCAGCGGCGCGAAGCGCGGCACCCCGGCCTGCAACCACTGCAGCTCTCCCCCTGACTGGGCCGCAAGTCGTTGCATGGCCGCCCCGTCGGGGGGCGGCAATTCACGGCCAAGCCCCGCACTGGAAGGGGGCAGCTTGGCGGCCTTGCCCCCATTGGCCAGCAGGATGTCGAGACGGGGCGTCGCCGATTGCGGGCAGAGCAACGCATTCTGACAGGGCCACTGGGCGGCAATGCGCGCGATCTGGACGGGGGAGAGCCCATCGGTGATGAGCAGCAGTCGTGCCTGCTGACCGGCGGGGATCTGGCTGAGCGCCAGCGCCACGGCGCGCTCGGGGGCGCTGCCGGGGAGCGGCATGATGGCCGGGCGCAAGTCCGGCAGCAGCAGCGAGATGGCCTGATGATCCCGGGTCGCGGGCATGGCGAGGTAGGCATCGCCGGCAAACAGGATGAGGGCGATGGGGTGGGGCCCGTCCTCGGCCAGCATGTCCTGCAGCAGCAGCCGCACCCGGGTCGCCCGATCCGGCGGCAGATCCCCGGCCAGCATGGAGTCGGAGAGATCCAGCAACCAGATATCGAGCGCCGGGCTGCTGATGGGCTGGCTCTGCTGGCGCAGGGCGGGGCCGGACAGGGCCAGGATCACCGGCAGGCAGGCGAGCCAGAGCCAGGGTCTGGTGCGGCCCTGGCCCGGCAGCAGATAGGCCCCCATGGCGGGGGTGAGCAGGGGCCGCTGGCGACGACGGCGCCACCCCTGCCACAGCCAGGGCAGCAGGGCCAGCAGCCAGAGCGGGCGCAGCAGGATCAGCTCCATAGTGGCTCCTGGCGCAACTGCTTATCCATGAGGCGGCTCCGCCTGCGTGCGCCGCCAGGGCAGCCGGCGCCCGCGCAGGCGAGTCGGCCAGATCAGCAACAGCCAGGCCAGTGCCAGGGGCCAGGGATAGAGCTCCCGGCTGGGGCGATAGAGGGTCTGCGGGCGGGCGCTGGGCTCCAGCCGATCGAGCGTCTGGTTGATGGCCGCGAGATCGGCCTGGCTGCGGGCCCGGAAATAGCGGCCGTGGCCCAGCTTGGCCAACTGTAGCAGCAGGGGCTCATCCAGCTCGGCACTGGGATCGAACCCGCTCTGGGGCTGGGCATCGGCAAAGGTGCCGGGATCGGCGCCGACCCCCAGGGTGTAGAGGGTCATGCCGGCGGCCGCCGCGCGGGTGGCCTCGGTGAGCGGATCCGCATTGCCCGCCGTGTTGCGGCCATCGGTGACCAGCAGCAGGGCGCTGGGGCGAGCGGGATCGGCGTGCTGGCGAGCCAGCTGTATGGCCTCTCCCAGTGCCGTGGTGCGCCCCACCAGATCGAAGTCCAGCTCCTTGGTCAGGGTCAACAGGGCCTGGGTCTCCTGGGTCAGGGGGGAGAGCAGATAGGCGTGATCGGCGAACACCACCAGGGCGATGCGATCGCCGGGGCGGGCGCTGATCAGCTGCCTGAGCTGCTGGCGCACGGCGCTGAGCCTGTCGCGCTGCTCCCCCTCATCCAGCATGTCCTGGGTGCGCATGCTGTCGGAGAGATCCACCGCCAGGATGAGATCCCGGCTGGCCTGATAGTGAATGAGGGGCGCCTCCTGCCATTGCGGGCGGCACAGGGCCAGCACCAGGGCGCACCAGCACAGCGTCATGCGCCAGAGCGGCTGGCCAGCGTGGGGCCGCAGGAGGGGGAAGCCGTCGTGGGCCAGGGTCGATCGGCGCAGGGGGGGCAAGCCGAAGCGCACCAGCAGCGGCAACACCAGCGCGAGCGCAAACCAGGGCCAGGCGAGGATCATGTCGCCCCTCCGTCATGGCGCCGTCGCCAGCCCGTCGCCCGGGCCAGCAGCCGGGGCGGGCTGACGCAGCGGCGTCCCCACCGCAGGTAGCAGCGCTGCAACGCTGCCCGCTGTGTGGCATCGGGCTCTCCCCGGCCGTAGAGCCAGCGCGGCCAGAGTGGGGCAAATTCGGCGAAGCGGCTGCCCCCCCTGGCATCGAGCCAGGCGAGCCAGGCCTCCCCCTGCAGGTGGCGAGCCTCGGGCCAGTGCGCCAGAGCGGCTTGGCGCAGCACGGCTTGCAGCCGGGGCACCAGCTCGGCCTCTTGCCACTCGATTTGCCGTGCCCAGCGGCGCTGGCGCCGGAGTGCCAGCGCCAGGGTGGTGATCAGCAGGGCGCACAGCAGGATGATCAGCAGCCAGCCCCAGCCCAGCAGGCGGGGATCGACGGCGCTGCCGAGGGCGGGACCCGGGTGAATGTCGCGCAGCTGCGCCGCGAGGGGGGAGCCGGCCAGGGCGGCGCTCAGAGCAGACGGCATCCGCCCTCCTGCCACTGGCGCTGCAAGGACTGACCGTTGTCGAGCCGGTAGAGACGCTGCACCAGCGGCAACAGCTGCCGCTGGCTCTGTTGGGCCTGGTAGTCGGCCGCCAGGGCATAGTGGCGGGCAAACCCCGGCTGCTCGGCGTCGAGCCAGCCGCTGCGCCTGCCGGCCCGCACCGCCAGCTGACCCTGTTCGGGCAGCGCCGCCTCCAGCGGGTCCCGGATCTGCCAGTAGTGAATGTCGTGGCGCCGGCCGAGCAACTGCAGCTGTTTGGCGAGGGCCTCGTCGCAGGGGCGGTGATCGGCGATGAGGGTCAGTCTGGCGCCGTGGGGCAGCTTGAGCCCCGCCAGGGTCTGGGCCAGGCTGCGGGGGACGGGCGTGCGATCCAGCCCCTGCTGGTAGTGATGGCAGAGGGTCTCGAGCAGCGGGATCAGGGTGCTGCGCTGGGACTCTAACCGGGTCTCCACCCCGTGGCAGATCAGGGTGTTGGCCTGTTTCTCCCCCTGCCACAGCAGGGCGGCGGCCAGCTCGCAGCCGAGGCGGGCCTTGAGCTGCGGCCCGGAGCCGAAGTACATGGCGGGGGAGAGATCGAGCAGCAGCCAGTGGGCCTGATCCTGCTCCTCGCTATAGAGTCGGGTGTAGGGGCGCCCGAGCCGGGCGGTGACCCGCCAGTCGATGTGGCGCACCTCATCCCCCGCCTGATAGGCGCGCAGCTCGCGAAAACTCAAGCCGGGCACCCGCCCGAGCCGGCCCTGTTTGGCCTGATGAACGCGGGCCCTGGGGCCCTGACGGGCCCACAGCCGGATGGCCAGCAGTTGGCTCAGCGGCAGGGCTATGTGGGGATGGCTGCGGGGATCCAGGGACATCAGACCCAGCTCCGCAGGCGGGCGCTCGGCGCCTGAGCAGAGGGCCGCTGTTGGGGCGATGAGGCAGGCTGGCGCCGGCTCAAGGCGAGGGCACCCAGTTCAGCAGGCGGGTGATCAGCGCCTCGCTGTCGAGATTGTCGGCCAGCGCCTGATAACTGGGGATGAGGCGATGGCGCAGCACGGCGGGGACCAGTTGCTGGATGTCTTCCGGCAGCACGAAGTCGCGCCCCGCCAGCCAGGCGCGGGCGCGGGCGGCGCGGGCCAGGCCTATGCTGGCCCTGGGGCTGGCGCCCACGGCGATGAGGGGCTCTAGCTCGGGGCAGAGGCCGCTGCCCGGCCGGGTGGCGCAGACGAGCTGCACCAGATAGTGCTCGAGCCGGGTCTGCATCTGCACCTCCTGCACCGCCGCGCGGGCCGCCAGCAGGCTGGCCTGGCTCAGGGTCACGGGGGGCGGTGGCAGCGCGTCGCCGCGGGCGTTGAGCTGCAAGATGGCGAGCTCCATGGCGGGGCTGGGGTAGTCCACCACCAGTTTCAGCAGGAAGCGATCGAGCTGGGCCTCCGGCAGTGGGTAGGTGCCTTCCTGCTCGATCGGATTCTGGGTCGCGGCCACCATAAACAGCGGCGGCAGGCGCCAGCTCTTCTTGCCGACGGTGATCTGGTGCTCGGCCATGGCCTCGAGCAGGGCGGATTGCACCTTGGCGGGGGCCCGGTTGATCTCGTCCGCCAGCACCAGATGGTTGAACAGGGGCCCTGGCTGGAACACGAAGCTCGCATCCTGGGGATGGAACACCTCGCTGCCGGTGAGATCGGCGGGCAGCAGATCCGGAGTGAACTGGATGCGGGCGAAGCGCCCCTCAACAGCCCCGGCCAGCGCCTTGACGGCCCGGGTCTTGGCGAGACCCGGGGCGCCTTCGATCAACACATGTCCTTCACATAGCAGGGCGATCAGCAGCCCGTCGATGAGCGGACCCTGGCCCAGGATCTGGCTGCCAAGATAGTCGCTAAGTTGTCTGAACTCGGTCGCTGCCATGGGATGAACCCGTTGTTTTAATAGGAGTTGCTCTTTTTATACTCCAGATGTCGCAAGAGGGCGAGGGAGGGGGCACAGATGGCGACAATTTAGTTTCAATCAGCCGTATGAAAGTTGTGAGTGGATTGTTAAGATGTGGCGCAATGAGGTCAGACCTCTACCTTTTAACCAAGGAGCCAGGATGAAACAGCCATTGAAACTGACGACTCGCCAGGGCGAACGGATTGCCGTCGTGGCGGGTCTGCGCACCCCCTTTGCCAAGCAGGCCACCGCCTTTCACGGCGTGCCCGCGGTGGATCTCGGCAAGCTGGTGGTGAGTGAACTGCTCGCCCGTACCGATCTCGATCCCAAGCTCATCGATCAGCTGGTGTTCGGCCAGGTGGTGCAGATGCCGGAGGCGCCCAACATCGCCCGCGAGATAGTGCTCGGCACTGGCATGAGTGTCAGCACCGATGCCTACAGCGTCTCCCGCGCCTGTGCCACCAGCTTCCAGGCGGTGGCCAACGTCACCGAGTCCATCATGGCCGGCACGGTCGATATCGCCATCGCCGGCGGCGCCGACTCCTCCTCAGTGCTGCCCATCGGCGTCAGCAAGTCGCTGGCCCGCGCCCTGGTGGATCTCAACAAGGCCCGCAACCTGCAGCAGCGTTTCAACATTCTGCGCCGGCTGCGGCTGAAAGACTTGCTGCCGGTGCCGCCGGCGGTCGCCGAGTACTCCACCGGTCTCTCCATGGGGCAGACCGCCGAACAGATGGCCAAGAGTCACCAGATCAGCCGCGAGGCGCAGGATGCGCTGGCGCACCGCTCCCACAGCCTGGCCGCCGAGGCCTGGGCCCAGGGCAAGCTCAGCGGCGAGGTGTTCACCGCCCATGTGCCCCCTTACAAGTCCCCGCTGGAGCGGGACAACAACATCCGCGAGAGCTCGGATCTTGCGAGCTACGCCAAGTTGAAACCCGTGTTTGACCGGCTGCATGGCACTGTCACCGCCGCCAACGCCACCCCGCTCACCGACGGCGCCGCCGCCGTGCTGCTGATGCGGGAAGGGCGGGCGAAGGAGCTGGGCCTCGAGCCGCTCGGCTATATTCGCAGCTTCGCCTTCTCCGCCATCGATGTCTGGCAGGACATGCTGATGGGCCCCTCCTACGCCACGCCGCTGGCGCTGGACCGCGCCGGCATCACCCTCGCCGATCTGACCCTGATCGACATGCACGAGGCCTTCGCCGCCCAGACCCTGGCCAACCTCAAGATGTTTGCCAGCCACGAATTCGCCCGCGACAAATTGGGCCGTGATCAGGCCATCGGCGAGGTGGACATGGACAAGTTCAACGTGCTCGGCGGCTCCCTGGCCTACGGCCACCCCTTCGCCGCGACCGGTGCGCGGATGATCACCCAGACGCTGCACGAGCTGCGCCGTCGGGGCGGGGGACTGGGGCTCAACACCGCCTGTGCGGCGGGTGGGTTGGGTGTGGCCATGGTGTTGGAGGTGGAATGATGAGCACTAATACCTTTGCATTGGATATTCGTAAAGACGGCATCGGCATCCTCACCATGGATGTGCCCGGTGAAAGCATGAACACCCTGAAGGCTGCCTTCGCCGACGAGATCCGCGCCGTGCTGGCCCAGGTGAAGAGCAACAAGGATCTGATCGGGCTGGTGATCGTCTCCGGCAAGAAGGACTCCTTCATCGCCGGGGCCGACATCGGCATGCTGGCGGCCTGTGCCAGCGCCCAGGATGCCCAGACCCTCTCCCGGGAGGGGCAGCTGGTGTTCGCCGAGATCGAGGCGCTGAGCATCCCGGTGATCGCCGCCATCCACGGCCCCTGCCTCGGCGGCGGGCTGGAGCTGGCGCTGGCCTGTCATGGTCGGGTGGTGACCGATCACGCTAAGACCGTGCTGGGCCTGCCGGAGGTGCAACTCGGCCTGCTGCCGGGCTCCGGCGGTACCCAGCGCCTGCCGCGCCTCATCGGGGTGGCCAAGGCGCTGGATCTGATGCTGACCGGCAAGCAGGTGCGCGCCAAACAGGCCAGGAAACTGGGGCTGGTGGATGAGATGGTGCCGGCCTCCATCCTGCTGGAGGCGGCCATCAAACTGGCCAAGAAGGGCAAGCCGCGCCACACACTGAAGCGCGATCTGCAGGGCAAGCTGCTGGAGACCAACGGGCTGGGCCGCAAGGTGCTGTTCGATCAGGCTCGCAAGGGGGTGAAAGCCAAGACTCGCGGCAACTACCCGGCGCCGGAGCGGATCCTGGAGGTGGTGCGCATCGGCGTGGAGGAGGGGATGCAGGCCGGCCTGGCCGCCGAGTCCCGTCACTTCGGCGAGCTGGTGATGACCCCGGAGTCCGCCTCCCTGCGCTCGCTGTTCTTCGCCACCACGGAGATGAAGAAAGAAGTCACCTATCAGGGGGCCGCGCCGCGCAAGGTCGGCCATGCCGCCGTGCTGGGCGGTGGCCTGATGGGGGGCGGCATCGCCTTCGTCACCGCCACCAAGGCCGGGGTGCCGGTGCGGATCAAGGACGTGGCCAGTGCCGGGATCGGCAACGCCATGCGTTACAGCTACGAGCTGCTGGCCAAGAAGCTCAAGCGTCGCCAGATCCTGCGCAGCGAGCTGGAGAAGCAGATGAGCCTGCTGTCCGGCACCCTGGACTACTCCGGCTTCCACCGCGTCGATCTGGTGGTGGAGGCGGTGTTCGAGGATCTGGCGCTCAAGCACCAGATGGTGGCGGATGTGGAGCGCGAGTGCGCTGAACAGACGGTGTTTGCCTCCAACACCTCCTCCCTGCCGATCCACAAGATCGCGGCCGAGGCGGCGCACCCTGAGCGCATCATAGGTCTGCACTACTTCAGCCCGGTGGACAAGATGCCGCTCGCCGAGATCATTCCCCACGCCGGCACCAGCGCCGAGACGGTGGCCACCACCCTGGCCTTCGCCCGCTCCCAGGGCAAGACCCCGATCGTGGTCAAGGACGAGGCCGGTTTCTACGTGAACCGCATCCTCGCCCCCTACATGAACGAGGCGGCGCGGCTGGTACTGGAAGGGGAGCCGGTAGAGGTGCTGGATGGTGCCCTGCTCGACTTCGGCTTCCCGGTCGGCCCCATCCAGCTGTTGGACGAGGTCGGCATCGACGTGGGTGCCAAGATCTCCCCCATCCTGGAGAAAGAGCTCGGCGGCGAGCAGTTCCAGGCTCCCAAGGCGTTTGACCAGCTGCTGCAAAACGATCGCAAGGGGCGCAAGAACGGCAAGGGCTTCTACCTCTACGGCAAGGCAGCCCCCCGCAACCGGCTCACCGGCAAGGAGGGCAAGAAGACGGTGGACGAGAGCGTCTACGCCGTGCTGGGGGTCAAGCCCATGCCTAAGCTCGCCAAAAATGAGATCGCGGAGCGCTGCGTGCTGATGATGCTCAACGAAGCGGCCATGGCGCTGGACAGCGGCGTGGTGGCCTCGGCCCGGGACGGCGACATCGGCGCCATCTTCGGCATCGGCTTCCCGCCCTTCCTCGGCGGCCCCTTCCGCTACATGGACAGCCTCGGCATCGCGCAGCTGGTCGGGCGTCTGGAGCACTACCAGAAGCGCCTGGGTGACAGATTTGCCCCCTGCGCCCGGCTCAAGGCGATGGCGGCGGAGCAGCTGACCTTCTACTGAGGCCCTTCACCGGCATGACAACGGAGGCGACCCAGGGTCGCCTCCGTTTTTTTGCCGGGCCCCTGCCTGCGCTATTGTTGACCAAGCGTGTTCATTAAGGGGTCGAGCGCGGGGTCGGGGGCACCCTTGCCCGGCCAGAATGGGGCTAAATTATTGATCTGGCGCAAACAAGTGCCCTATTTACTACTTTGGTGGCATAGGACTCGGACCGCCTTTGGGGTCAAATAGCCTTATCAGGAGCGGGGAGACAACCCGCCATCGAAAGGGACACTGGTTTCACTGGATGAAGGACACACAATGAGTCTGCTTGAACAAACCATCTGGACTGTATTGGGGTACGGGGTCATGCCCTTTATCTTCCTGAGCGGATTTGTGGCCGTAGCCGTTACCTGCTGTGTGCTGCTCAACGCCTTCGGGGTCCAGTCCGCCCAGAAGTGATCCACTTCTGTCGTTCATACTGCCAAATGCCAGTCTTCGGACTGGCATTTGTTTTTTGCCCCCAGCCACCTGCCTCCAGGCCGAACTGTTTTGCCAAGGTGGTCGAACCCGGCGCCGATTTTGATTACACTGGCGCGCAGTTTTCCGGCGCGTTCGCCTCTTCAAGGTATCAAGGTTTCTATGGCTCTCAAGGCAACCGTATTCAAGGCCCAACTCAGTCTGTCCGACATGGACCGCAATCTGTATCAAGATGTCTCCCTCACCCTGGCCCGTCACCCCTCCGAGACCGACGAGCGCATGATGATCCGGCTGGCGGCCTTCGCCTGGCACGCCGCCGAGCGGCTGGAGTTCACCAAGGGGCTCTCGGCCGATGACGAGCCCGAGCTCTGGTGCAAGAACTACTCCGACGAAATCGAACTCTGGATCGAGCTGGGTCAGCCCGACGAGAAGCGGCTGAAGAAGGCGTGCAACCGCTCCCGCCAGGTGGTGCTCTATCTGTACGGTGGTCGTGGCACCAGCGTCTGGTGGAAGCAGAATCAGGGCAAGCTGAGCCAGCATGACAACCTCAGCGTGATCGAACTCTCCGACAGCCAGACCCTGCCGCTGACCGCCATGGTGGAGCGCACCATGCACCTCACCTGCACCATCTCGGATGGCCAGCTCTGGGTCAGCAACGGCACCCTGGAAGTCACCCTCGACCCTGTGGTGCTGATGGGCCGCTCCGCCCGGGAGCTCTGAGGCGAGCACCATGTTCAGTTCGAGTTGGAGGGGGACATTGTTGGCCTTGAACGCCGAGGTCGTGCCCTTCTATGTAGCTCGGCATGAAACAATGTGATGATTGGAAGATTAAAAACGGCGGGGAAACCCGCCGTTTTGTTAACTGTCGCTAATGTCCGGTGACACTTCGCTAATCTAGCCTGCGGCCCTGTCACACAAAAGCACAGATACCGTAGTAATTGCTCGCCTGCCAAAGTGAAAAAAGGTGCCTATCTTGTGACGGGCACCTCTCTGTTGACTTGAGCCTGCAACCCGCCTCAAAGCCGGCGGATCAGATCCCCATCATGGGATCGGAGACACCATGTTGCCCGGTCTCGATACGGCCAGCATAACGCCGCTGCCAGTGCTCACCATAGCGCACCGTGACGTCATACCAATTGCCCTGACCGGCTAGCTCGACACGCTGATCCAACACCTGATTAGGTGTCAGCTCCAGTGTCATCACGCCACCAAGATAGACACTGTTGTCCAGTGTCAGCGTCAGCGGCTCATCCATCAAGTTAGTCAGGGTGAGCAACAAGGCCGGCTGCGTCAGATCATAACAAACACTTACCCGCGCCTTGCTCTCCTCATCCCCAGCCCCCGTGAAGGAGCGGTGATAGCCATTTGGACCAATCAACCAGACATCGTATCCGGTAGAAGTTGAGACCGACCAATCATCTTCCATGGTTTCCTGGCTGGCGAGTGCATAACGGCGTGGCACCGCATCCAGCTTCAATTTGTCATAAATATGGAGCAGCGCCCCCTGCTCGCCGGTATTGCTCATTTTGATGCTGAGGCGATCGCTGTACTGCTCTGCATTGACATGCAGCTCATAGGGCAAGGCGCGTGACGGGCGCACCCCCATGGTCTGGCGTGGGACCTGTTGCTGATCCTCTGCCGGCGGACTGAGCTGATCCAGCTTCTGCTGCTGTCTCACCAGGATGTTGGCCTGTGCCTTGGTTACCTTGGGCAGATTGGGTAACTGTTCATCATTGGGATTGTTAAAGTTGAATGCCGAGCTCAGATCGCCGCAAATCGCACGGCGATAGGGGCTGATATTCTCCTCCTCCACGCCAAACCGGGCCTCGATAAAACGCAATACAGAGGTGTGATCAAATACTTGGGAGTTAACCCAGCCTCCGCGACTCCAGGGAGATACGATCAGTGCTGGCACCCGGGGGCCGGGACCATAGGGGCGATTATCGGTATGATACTCACCGCGCGTATCCAGGGTACAGCCCCCCTGGATCTCGCCATCCAGCAAGGTTGGCGGGGTAGGAGGGGGCAAATGATCAAAGAAGCCGTCATTCTCATCAAAGTTGATGATCAGCACCGTTTTGCTCCACAGCTCCTCATCTGACGTCAGAGCATCGAGCACCTCCTGCGTATACCAGCCTCCCTGGACAGGGCTCGATGGCCCCGGATGTTCAGAGAAATCCGCTGGTGCCACAATCCAGGAGACCTGTGGCAGAGTGCCCGCCGCCACATCCTCGCGGAGTGCGTCGAGAAAGCCACGATCTGGCATGGTATTGCTCACTCCCTTAAGCAGCGGAATGAACTGATCATCTTCAGGTTTCCAAGCCGGATAAGGTGCCCCATTGGGCTGATTGCCGCGTTGCTCATTGGCTATACGGTAATTCACAAATCCAGCTAATGGATTATCGGTAAAATTATCCGGCAGGTTTTGATACACCCTCCAGCTGACACCTGCCTCTTGCAACCGCTCAGGGTAGGTACGCCACTGATAACCTTCATCGGATTTACCCAGTGAGTCAAAGTTATTATTAATGGCTGGCGGGTTGGGATCGTCGGGGTGATTATTGGTGCCCGTCCAAAAAAATAGTCTGTTGGGATTGGTGCTACCATGGAGGGAACAATGATATGCATCACAAACGGTAAATGCATTGGCCAAGGCAAACTGAAATGGCACTTCCGTCTCGGTATAATACCCCATGGATTGTTGTTCTTTATAAGTCGGCCAACTATCCATGCGTCCATTGTCCCATGCATCCAGAGCATCATTGAACGAATGGGGCGTACCATTGACTCTCTGGGCATTGCCGATACGACTATCGAGATGATAAGGGCTCAGTAGACGATTATTTTCATCACTCCTGAACTCCTGCCACCACACAGAGTCATTCACCGTTGGTATCGGGTGACGGTCGCCAAAGCCACGGACTCCCAACATAGTTCCAAAATAGTGATCGAATGAGCGATTTTCCTGCATCAGCACCACGATATGTTCCACATCCATGATCGAACCCTGCACATTATTGGCAGAGATACTTAGCGCTCTGGCAATCGAGGGATAGAACATGCTGGAGGTGGCCACAGCAGCCACGCTGGCGCCAGATAGTTTTATAAAGTCACGGCGGCTCTTATCTATATGTTTTGACATTAAATTTCACCTAAAATGGATAAGCGAACGATCAAGGCGGGCAACGTACATCATTGGGCTCAGAGGGGGTAATAGCCTCAGGTTCTTCACTGTCATTACTATTGTTGCACCCTGTGACAATAATCAGAAACACCATAGGCAATAGCAGCCTGATATTGGATAAATGTTTTATTTTCATTCCCAAAACTCCATTTTAAAACCATGTCACAGTAGAAGGATAATTTGGTCAGTTAAACCTTAAGCCGTCTTTGTTAACAACAGATGACAACATCAACATTAATTACCGAGATAAAAATAAAATGTATGGCAACCTTGATATAAGCTGAATCGGGCTGGAGTTTAAAAATAATGCCATTGAACTTATGCTGTAATGCAACAGTGTTGGTGCAGGAAGTAGGGGTAAATGTCACATAAACAGCCAATACGGACTTTTTGAATAGCTGTTTAGAATAGTGCTATAGCTTGGAGATGTTTTAACCATGCCTTGGAAAGGTGTCACGTTGTCCATAAGGGACAAGCCACCAAGGGACCATTCCTCTGCATTTGCGGTATACCTTTAATTATCCCTCTGTAGTTGTAATGAATGTCTTTATGCCTCGCCCTCTAACAATGCATATCTGAATATGATCAGAATGTCTCACGTCTTACTCCCTTTTCCTTAAATTAGCCCTGGATCTGGCGATCAATCTCCTCATTGGACGGGAAGATCTGGCCGCTCTGGAGCGGCCGGCGACGGTGCAAGGTTGGTATAAATAGCAACGGCGGGGAGATCCGCCGTTTTGTTAGCTGCCGCGCACGTCTGATTAGGCTTCGCTAATCGAACCCAGGGCCCTCAAAGAGCAGCGAATGCTATTGCGGCGACGGGTTCAGCCTGATTTATTCGAGCCATAACGACGACTACCACCAGTGGTAATGCCAGCCAATTTATCCTGGCTGGCATTATTTTTTGCGCCTCTGTCGTGACATGCGGTTGTGGTCTCGCTATCGCACAACGAAAAAACGCGGTTAATACGCGATGGTCACCCTGTTGCGTCCTTCGTGCTTGGCGCGATAGAGCGCCTGGTCGGCCCTGGTCAGCGCGGTGTGTATGCCTTTGTTTACTGCCAGCTCATCAGGGGTCATCTGGGTAAGGCCAAAGCTCGCAGTAAAGTGGATCTGCTGGCCATTGTATTCCACCGCCTGAGCGGCGAAGCTGGCGCGGATGCGCTCCGCTACCTCGCTTGCAACCTCAAGTTCGGTCTGTGCCATGGCCACGACAAACTCCTCTCCGCCAAAGCGGGCTGCGATATCGCTGCCTCGCAGCAGGCCTTGCAATACATGGCCTACGCACCTGAGCACCGCATCGCCGCCATCATGGCCGTAGCTGTCGTTGACCTTCTTGAAGAAATCCAGATCCAGTGTCATGACACAGAGAGGTTGCCGGTGACGCTGCGCCAGGCTACAGGTGCCTTGGGCCCATTCGTCGAAGCGGCGCCGATTGGCTAGGCCAGTAAGAGGATCCTGGCGCGCCTCTTGGGCAAGGCGCGCGCGCTGCACGAAAATGATTCGCATGTGTCTCAGCAGGCACCACTGCAGGGCGGCCATGAAGATCACCGCCAAGCTGGTCCAGAAAACCTGGAGGTACCAGCCATGCAGCATGTCACGCTTGGCCATGCCCACCGCCAGTATCCATTTACCTTCGTTCAAGTTGAGGAATACCCCCAGGCGGGGGATGCCATCCACCGGTGAGAGGTAGTGATGCGCCTGGGCCGTATCGCTGGCGTAGTTCATCAGAGGCAAGAGTCGATCGTCGGGATGGGAGATGACTGAACCAGCCCCAGCCCCCATGCGGGCGAGCTGAACGGCTGTGTTGCGATCCAGCACGGCCATGGCACCACCTGGGCCAAGATCCAGGCCGCTGTGCTCCATTTTCCGGAACATCTTCTCCATGGCGCTGGAATTGAAGTAACCGGCGACGCCACCCAGATAGCGCCCCTGTGGGTCGCGGATGGCCCGGTACATCACGAAGCCCATGATGCCTGGATCGAGTCCGTGGCTCTGCCAGTAAATCAGACTCTCGGTGATCTCCTGGCTGCGCAGATCCTTGAACAGCAGCCGATCCCGGAAGCTTGCCTTGGCGAGTGTCGATGCGCTCAGTGCTTGCTCGAGTGGAAACACGCTGCTCTTGGCAACGAAATCACCGTTTGCATCGAAGATGATCACGGCGTCCAGCCAGTCCCGTTTCAGTTCCCGAACTAAAAAAGGTTCGACCTTGTCGAGTGTGACTGTGTGGTTCAGCAGTATGGCGTTACCGATGACGCGTACCTGATAACGAAGCGCATCCATGCTGGTCTCAAACTGCTGAGCCTCCAATAACGCCGTGTTGCGCAGGATGCGGGCGGTATTGTCTTCGATACGGTTGCGTTGATACACCAGGTGGCCAACGAAGAGGGAGGCCAGCAGGAGAATGAACAGCAGCAACAAGCCGCGTTGTGCAGTCAGGCTGAAGTTGCTCAGGACATAGTCGAGGATTTTGCGTAGTGAAAACCTTGATGGGAGATCTTTGCCGTCACTGGCGCGGGGTTTAACGGGGACATTCACGGCGGTATCGTGTGTCGTCTGGTCTTTCATCTCTACCTGCCTAGCAGTAAATCAGAGGGTGTTCTTTGGCCGTTGGTGTCGCTCGGCCAAGGTGGTGGCGAGCTTATCCCAATGCTGATCACGCCTTGTTTATTCGTTGATGTGCTGTTGGTGTATCCGAAGGGCTGGTGAGCAGAGCGTGATCGGGCGTTCGAGAGGCATTGCAGATATCAGAGCCAAGAGCCTTGGCTGCTGATGACTCTTTTATCATCAAGGTGGAATGTTGACCATGACATATATCAAGTGCCGGGCACAATGGCTTCTATAAACAGGCCAGCACACTGGAGCTTTCCCCTGTAATTCACCATAAACCCTAGCCCATAAGGACCCTCGGTACGCTGCGATAACGCAGTTAATCGAGGGGCCTTTTATGTTGCCTGATACCTACCCCATAGCTCTTGCCTGGTTGCTTCGCCCCGATGTGGAAGGGGGCGAGGTCAATCACCCGGCCGGCATCCAACAGCATGGGTGTTGGGCTTATCGACAGCAGGATAAACGGATCGGGTTTTACCGAATGCGTGTTGCCTGAGAGACCATGAAAAAGGCCCGCCTGAGGGGCGGGCCTGTGGCTATCGGGGTCGGGGCGCTATCAGGCTTGGGTGCCGTCGATCACCAGCTTGCCATCCTTGACCGGGATGGTGGTGCCCGGTGCCTTGTTCATGCGGATGATGCCTTCCTGACCGGCGAGGCGGTAGGTGACGTCATAACCCAGGGTGCGGGTGCTGCTGTCCTGCACCGTCTTGCAGCGCTGCTCCTGGGTGGTGTAGGTGTCATTGGCCTGCCGGTTGGCCTGTGCCTGGCCGCCGGCATAGCCACCGGCCACGGCGCCGGCGACGGTCGCCACCTTCTTGCCGTTGCCACCGCCAAACTGGTTGCCGATGGCGCCGCCGATCGCCGCCCCGACCAGTTTGCCGGCGACCCTGTGCTCATCCTGCACCGGTTGCTGGTGGGTGACGGTGACGTTATGGCACTCCTGTCTCGGGGTCTTGATGGTCTCGGTCACCGGCTTGCTGGACAGCACCTCGGCAAACTGGGGCTCGGAGGAAAACATGGATCCGCTGGCGACGGCCGACAGCGCCAATGCGGAGGCGATGCCGACGCCGATACCTGCCAACATGGATTTGTTCATCTCACTCTCTCTACTGTTCGATTGGTCAATTGCGGCTATTGTTGGCGCTTTGCCGTCGCGGCTCAAGGGAAGGGCCCGTCCGTTGCGACAGCGGCTGACGACAGCAACCGCCGACTCGCCGACGCTGTGTCTGCAATCGGCGACAAGGGGGAGGTGAGGGATCACTGGGCGGGCGAGGGTCGTCGGCCACCAATGAGTGCCGGCCATAAATTAGAAAGGCCCGCCGGAGGGGCGGGCCTGTTGCTATCGGGGGCAGTGGCGCTATCAGCCTTGCGCGTCGTCGATCACCAGCTTGCCATCCTTGACCGGGATGGTGGCGCCCGGCGCCTTGTTCATGCGGATGATGCCCTCCTGACCGGCGAGGCGGTAGGTGACGTCATAGCCCAGGGTGCGGGTGCTGCTGTCCTGCACCGTCTTGCAGCGTTGCTCCTGGGTGGTGTAGATGTCCCCGGCCTGCATGTTGCCCTGCACCTGGTTACCGGCATAGCCACCGGCCACGGCACCGGCGGCGGTGGCCACCTTCTTGCCGCTGCCACCGCCAAACTGGTTGCCAAGCACGCCACCGAGGGCCGCGCCGACCACAGTGCCCAGGATCTTGTGCTCATCCTGCACCGGCTTGCGGTGGGTGACGGTGACGTTGCGACACTCCTGTCTGGGGGTCTTGATGGTCTCGGTCACCGGCTTGCTGGCCAGTACCTCGGCAAACTGGGGCTGGGATGAAAACAGGGATCCGCTGGCCGCCGCCGACAATGCCAGCGCTGAGGCGATACCGATCCCGACACCTGCCAACATGGATTTGTTCATTTTGAGTTCTCCTGAAATGCATCCTCTGATGCTCATCACGCTTGCGGTCATCTTGGCAGAACGTCGTGGCGGCACAAGCCGATGGCCATACAGGCACGACAATCCCTGACTTCACCAAAAAGCCCGGCGCCGACCAGGTGTCTGACTTTGGCGACAAGGACGGAGCATGGCTGGGCAACTGCTTGAAACGTATGGGTAAGACGATAAATATAAAAGCCCCCGCAGGCGGGGGCATTGCTGTAGGGCGGGGGCAGGCTCAGATCATCATGACCTGCACCACCAGCATCAGGGCGCCAAAGCCCAGCACGAAGCCCACCATGGGCAGCACGAACCTGACCCACTGGTTGAACTGGATGCCGAGCATCTGCAGGGTGACCAGCACCAGCCCGGTGGGCGCCAGGAACAGCATGGCGTATTGCCCCCAGTTGTAGGCCGACACCACTATATAACGTGGGATCATCACGGTATCGGCGAGCGGCGCCATGATGGGCATGGAGAGCACCGCCAGCCCGGAGGAGGAGGGCACCACCAGTCCCAGCAGGGTGAACACCAGCATCTCGGAGACGGCGAACACGGCGCCGTGCATGCCGGAAACCAGCTCGGAGGCGTAAGCCAGTATGGTGTCCGAGATCATCCCCTGATCCAGCACCAGGTTGACCCCGCGCGCCAGGCCGATAATGAGCGACACAGCCACCAGCTCGGAGGCGCCCTGGGTGAAGGCCTCCACCGCCTCTTTCTCCTTCAGGCCCGAGATGAAGATGATGATGATGGCAATGGTGAGGAAGGAGGCAGCCATCTGCGGGAACCACCAGCCGGCCATGGAGACGCCCCACACCATCAGCGGGAAGGCGAGGATGAACAGGGTCAGGATGATCTTGCGGCGCAGGGTGAAAGGCACCCCTTCTTCCAGAGCGCCCCCTTTCAGGAAGCGGGCACGGAAGCTGTCTCTGTCCTCATAGGTATAGGAGAAGGTCGGGTTGGCCTTGATCTTCTTGCAGTACCAATGGAGGTAGGCGATGACCACCAGGGTGCCCACCAGGCAGCCGACGGCGCGAAAGCCCAGCCCCTCGGTGAAGGGGATGCCGGCCGCATTGGAGGCGATCACCACCGAGAAGGGGTTGATGGTGGAGAAGGTGGTGCCCATGGAGGCGGCGAGGAAGATGGCGCCGACGCAGACGATGGAGTCATAGCCCAGCGCCAGAAAGATGGGCACCAATATGGGATAGAAGGCGACCGCCTCTTCCTCCAGCCCGCAGGTGGTGCCCCCCAGCGCCATCACGAAGCAGACCAGGGCCACGAACATGAACTCGTTGCCCCGGGTCTTGCGCGACAGCGCCACCAGCCCGGCATTGAAGGCGCCGGTCTTGTTGATGACGCCGATCAGCCCGCCGAGCACCAGGATGAAGACGATGATGTCCGCCCCCTCTATGGTGCCCTTGACCATGTTGACCGCCACGTCGGCGAGCCCCTTGGGTGATTGGGCCAGCCGCTCATAGGTGCCAGGAATGGCGATGGGTTGGCGTATGGTGCCGCTGGTGAATTGCTCCACCCCGATATTGATGTTGAGTTTTTCCAGTTCGGCCTGAGTGGCGGGTACCCGGCTTATTTCGCCTTGTGGGCTATTCACCATCAAGGTGGTGCTGGTCGGGCTATAAGAGAGTTTTGAGTAGGCGCCCGCCGGAATTATCCAGGTGAGGGCGATGGCCAGCAACATGATCAGAAACAGAATGGTAAAGGCGGTGGGAAATTGTCTGCGTGAGTGCGTATTCGGCTCGGCACACATAAAATGCTCCTTGATAAAGCAGGTTTGGGCTCGGCGGAATATCGGGTCGATAGGGTTCCATCGTCATAGCAAGCTGTGCGCATCTCTACTGTCGATAGCGCACTCTCTGGCGAGAAATCTGGCCTGATATTGAACATCCGGTAGATTGTTTCACCGAGCAACCATAACGCTCTGAGGTGAGCATGAATACAGAAGGGCGCCTGCTTTATGGGGTGGCTCACAGAATATATTTCCTTGGGCATGGTCGTCTGTGACCATTAAGTTCTGCCTTCCCCATTCAAATAAGTCATAACTATTTCCTGGTTTTTGATGGATATAAATAACAACAAATGCCCATGTGGTAAATATGTCATAGGAAGCGCATGGGCAGCCCGGTCAATGCATATTGTTTGGGGGTTTATTCTGACCGTAAATATATGAGGCGGCGTCACCCCTGATCATATGAAAATAAATTCATCTGGTGCTGATGCCTGTCTGTGCCATCTGTCCGAGGCTGACTAAGACGTTTTGCTAATACCTGCCGCCGGTGGCCCCTGATACGCTGCCATTCCCATCAGAAACCCGCCACCGCATGATGCCAGGCGCGGTTTCCCGGCCGTGGTGCGGCCACGGCATGTCACCCGCTTTGTGCCACATGTGAGGAAGGAACCCGATGACAGAGCAGAACATCTATGAGATTGGCCTCGACCAGAGCGCCGCCAATTTCGAGGCGCTGACCCCCTTGAGTTTTCTGACGCGGGCCGCCCGGGTTTATCCCGACTATCCGGCGCTGATCCACGGCCCCCTCAGCCGCACCTGGGCCGAGACCGAGGCTCGTTGTCGCAGGCTCGCCTCCGCCCTGCGCCGGCACGGGATAGGCGAGGGGGACACGGTCTCCATCGTAGCACCCAATATTCCGGCGATGTTCGAGGCCCACTTCGGGGTGCCCATGAGCGGCGCCGTGCTCAACACCATCAACACCCGGCTCGATGCCGAGTCCATGGCCTTCATCTTCCGGCATGCCCAGAGCAAGGTGCTGCTGGTGGACAGGGAGTTTGGCGCCGTGGTCGGCAAGGCGCTGGCCCTGCTCGACGCCGCGCCGCTGCTCATCGCCATCGACGATCCCCTCTATCAGCAGGGGGCGCTGGTCAGCGAGCTCGACTATGAGACCTTCATCGCCACGGGCGATGGGGCGGAGCCCGGCTGGCTGCCGAGGGACGAGTGGCAGGCGATCTCCCTCAACTACACCTCGGGCACCACCGGCAACCCCAAGGGGGTGGTCTATCACCATCGCGGTGCCCACCTCAATGCCATCAACAACGTGCTCTCCTGGGAGATGCCCAAGCATCCCGTCTATCTGTGGACCCTGCCGATGTTCCACTGCAACGGCTGGTGCTTCCCCTGGACGATGGCGGCCACCGCCGGGGTGAGTGTCTGCCTGCGCCATGTTCAGGCGGGCGCCATCTATGAGGCCCTTCATACCCACAAGGTGAGCCACTTCTGCGCGGCCCCCATAGTGCTCAACATGCTCAATAACGCCGATGAGGCGCTCAAGCAGGGGCTCGATCATCCCATCAAGGTGATGACAGCCGGCGCGGCGCCGCCGGCCACGGTGATCGCCGGCATGGAGGCGATGGGGATCGCGGTGACTCACACCTATGGCCTGACCGAGACCTATGGCCCCTGCGTGGTGTGCGAGCCCCAGCGCAGCTGGCAGGGGCAGGATGCCACTGTCCTGTCGCGGCTCAAGGCACGCCAGGGGGTGGCCTCACCGCTGCAGGGGGAGATGCGCGTCGCCAATCCGGTCAGCGGCGAGCCGGTACCCCAGGATGGCAAGACCCTGGGGGAGATCTTCCTGCGCGGCAACGTGGTGATGAAGGGCTATCTCAAGAATCCCGCGGCCAGCGAGGAGGCGATGGCGGAAGGCTGGTTTCGCAGCGGCGATCTGGCGGTCTGGCACCCGGACGGTTACGTGGAGATCAAGGACAGATCCAAGGACATCATCATCTCGGGCGGGGAGAACATCTCCAGCCTGGAGGTGGAGGATGTGCTCTATCGCCATCCCGACGTGGACGAGGCGGCGGTGATCGCCATGCCCGATGAGAAGTGGGGGGAGGTGCCCTGCGCCTTCGTCAAGCTCAAGGAGGGCAGGGAGTTGAGCCAGGCTGAGCTCATCGCGTTTTGCCGCGAGCAGATGGCCCACTTCAAGGCCCCCAAGCGCATCATCTTCACCCCGCTGCCCAAGACCTCCACCGGCAAGGTGCAAAAATACGTGCTGCGCCAGCAGCTGGAGTGAGGCTGGTTTGCCATCAAAAACGGGCCCAGGGGCCCGTTTTTTTATCGTCGGTGCAAAGCCCGCGGCGGGCCATTGTAGCGCGGTCAGCAGGCGCTCTGCTGGGGGGGGGGGGAGGCATATGACGAGCAGTAAAAGGGGCCAGTCATGCCCGGCCGATCAGCGGGGGGATTTACCACCCTTGATGCGCTTGCTCAGCTCCTCACACAGGCCGGTGATGAAGTAATAAAGCCCTCCCTCCTCGGTGGCCTTGGTGTATTGCGTCAAGGGTTCGATCATGCCGCTGCGAAAGGTGTCGAGGGCCTCGCGATCGTTGTCTGCCTCGATGTAATCCCCCACCACCTCGAAGCCCTGCTCAAGCAGTTGCGCCTTGGCGGGCAAGAAGGAGGGGGATGACATCAGCAGGAAGGTGACGCTGGCGGGATCTTGTCCCAGGCGGAAGAACTGGTATTTGCTCATAGGGCCTCTGGCGATGGACTGTGTCCCATGATTATCCTTGGGGGCATTCCTGCTGGGCAGGCCCCATGTGCGGCGCCGAAAGGGGCCTTTATTCAAGTCGGCTTCAGTCAGCGCCTTGGCGGTTTGCCCTTGCCAAACAGCCGGGGGGCATGGAGCAGCGTATAAACAAAAGCCCCGGTGGCTGTGAAGCCACCATAGGGGCGGCTGGGATCGGCCATGTTGAGCCGATGGGATTCGGCCGCCGCGCGGGCATCGGCGGCCAGTATGGGTTCGCCGATAACCTCGAATCCCTGTGCCAGCAAGGCGGCCTTGTCTGCCAGAAAGCTGGCCGACGCCATGTCGAGCAAGGTGAAGGCGGCGGGCGCCGCCGGGGTGGAGAAAACCTGAAATTTGTTCATTGAGCCTGGCTTGGGGATAGGAGAACGGTTCGCCATTATCGCCGCCGACTCAGGGGAGCGCGACTCCCTGTACAGGGGGCTGGATCATGCTCGCGGCCTGTCCTGGCACGCCAGCCCGCTCAGGCGAACGGAGCTAATCCCTGAGAAATAGGCTTGAAAGGCGTCAATCCTCCCACGAGGAGGGTGGTGACGCTGGTGCATAAAAAAACGGGCCAGCGGGCCCGTTTTTTTATATCAGTTCAAAGACTACTTGTTATGGCGCTCATACAGCCGCTGTACCACATCTTGCAGGCCCAGCCCTTCGTTTTGCAGCAACACGGTGAGGTGATAGAGCAGGTCGGCGGATTCGTTGATGAGCTCCTCCCGATCCTTGGCCATGGCGGCAAGCGCCACCTCGACACCTTCTTCACCGACCTTCTGGGCGATGCGCTTGGTGCCCTTGCCATAGAGGCTGGCGGTGTAGCTGGTGGCGGGATCGGCGCCCTTGCGCGCCGCCAGGATCTGCTCCAGCTCCGCGAGGAAGCCGAGCGGCGGCACCGGGTGAGCGTCGAAGCAGGAGGGGGTGCCCAGGTGGCAGGTGGGGCCGACCGGGTCGGCGGCGATCAGCAGGGAATCCTGGTCGCAGTCGGTGCTGATGGCGACCAGCTTGAGCACATGGCCCGAGCTCTCGCCCTTGGTCCAGAGCCGCTGCTTGCTGCGGCTGAAGAAGGTGACCTGGCCGGTGGCCTGGGTCTTCTCCAGGGCTTCGCGGGTCATAAAGCCCTGCATCAGCACCTGGCCGCTCGCGGCATGCTGCACTATGGCGGGGATCATGCCATCACATTTGGCCCAGTCCAGGCGCTCGATGAGCGGGACCTGGTTCATAACATCTTGATTACTCACGGATGGCGACTCCTTCGTTTTTCAGCCAGCGTTTCAATTCGGGAATGGGGATAAGGCCCTTGTGGAACACTGAGGCGGCGAGGGCCCCGTCCACATCGGCCTGGGTGAAGGCATCGAGAAAATGCGCCATGGTGCCGGCACCGCCGGAGGCGATGAGGGGCACCTTGCACAGGGCCCGCACCAGTTTCAGCTGTTCGAGATCATAGCCCTGGCGCATGCCGTCCTGATTCATCACGTTCAGCACGATTTCCCCCGCGCCGCGGGCCTGCACCTCCTTGACCCACTCCAGGGTGGTCCAGGCGGTGGTGCGGGTGCGACTCTCGTCGCCGGTAAACTGCTTGACCTGATACTGGCCGCTCTGCGCGTCGAAGTAGGAGTCGATGCCCACCACCACGCACTGCACGCCGAAACGCTCGGCCAGCCGGCTGATCAGGCTGGGATCGGCCAGGGCCGGGGAGTTGATGGAGACCTTGTCGGCACCAAACTCCAGGATCTGGCGCGCATCTTCCACGCTCTTGATGCCGCCGGCGACGCAGAACGGGATGTCGATGACTTCCGCCACCCGGCTCACCCAGCTCTTGTCCACCACCCGGGCATCGCTCGAGGCGGTGATGTCATAGAACACCAGCTCGTCGGCGCCCTCCTCGGCGTAGCGGCGGGCCAGTTCGACTATGCCCCCCATGACTTCGTGATTTCGAAATTGCACTCCCTTGACCACCACGCCGTCTTTGACGTCGAGACAGGGGATAATACGCTTTGACAACATGCTCGTTGCTCCATGTAAAGCACGGTTAACAAATCGATTCGGCCAGCTGACGCTGGCGTTCTCGCGATCCTGGATAAAGCGGGTTGGCATGGTGCAACCGCAGGCCCCATCTGGCGAAGTGGCAAGGCCGGCCGCGGCGGGAGAGCCCACACTATAAGCATGAGTGAGTACCCCGATCCAACCCTTTCTCCGCTATTCCTCAATGCCGGGTGATGGCGCCGGATCCCTCCGAGTGGAAGGCCAGCAGGCCGTCTTCTGTCTGTTTCAGCCCCCTGACGGTGAGCAGGGCACCGTCGAAATCGAATCCTTGCAGCTGCTGTGCCAGCAGGGTGCCCCGCTCGCCGAGACCGGTGAGCAGGGCGCCGGCATGTTGCTCGAACAGCGTGATGGCGGCGGTGTCGCTCTGGGCCAGCAAGGCCTCCAGCTGGCGCAGCAACTGCTGTTGCCAGTGGCTGCTCGGCAGGGGGGAGGCGGCATCCTCCGGCTCGTCCTCGCTGCCCAGCCGGTTCGCCAGCTCGACCAGATCCCGGCCTATGCCGCCGATCAGGGCGGCCAGCAGATCCTCTTCGCCTGCCCTCAGGACCCGCTCCAGCTGCAGTCCCTGCTCGGCCAGACTGGTCAGGCCCAGGGTCGCGGCGGCGCCGCGCAGGCTGTGGGCCAGCCCCAGGGCCCCGGCGTGATCGCCCTCGGCCAGACATCCGGCCAGGCGCTCGGTGTCGCCCTGATGCTGGACCGCGAAGAAGCGCAGCAGCCTGAGGTACTTCTGTTGATCCCCCTGCAGCGCTGCCAGCCCCTGCGCCATATCCCAGCCGGGCAGCTCCTGCAGACGGGCGAGGGGAGGAGACAGCTGTTCGACCTGACGGCTGGGGGCCTGCGACGGGGCGCCCGCCGGCAGCCACATCCGCAGTGCCTCGAACAGCCTGGCGGGGGTCACGGGCTTGGTGATGAAGTCGTTCATGCCGGCGCTCTCGCAGGCCTTCCTGTCCTCCTCGAACGCGCTGGCGGTGAGCGCCAGTATGGGCACCTGATCCTGACCCGGCAGGGCCCGGATGGCGCGGGTGGCGCTGTAGCCATCCATCAGCGGCATCTGTATGTCCATCAGGATGAGATCGAACGACTGGTCGCGGATCTTGTCCAGCGCCTCCAGGCCGTTGACTGCCGTCTCTATGGTGAGGCCGCTGCCGGTGAGCAGCTCGGTGATCACCTCGCGGTTGATGGCGTTGTCCTCCACCAGCAACAGGCGCGCCGGGTGGGGGGAGAAGAAGGCTTGCTTGGGCTGACTCGGCAGCACCGCCGGCAGGGGGATGCTCTTGCCCGGGGCGAGCTGGGCGGTGAACCAGAAGCAGCTGCCCTTGCCGGGGGTGCTGTCGACCCCGACTTCGCCGCCCATCAGCCTGGCCAGCCGGCTGGTGATGGCGAGCCCGAGGCCGGTGCCGCCGTACTTGCGGGTGGTGGAGACATCGGCTTGCTCGAAGGCCTGGAACAGCTTCTCGCGCTGGAACTCGGTGATGCCGATGCCGCTGTCCTCTACCTCGAAGCGCAGCAGATAGCCGCTGACCAGCTTGCGCAGCATCCGCACCCTCAGGGTGATGGTGCCCGCATCGGTGAACTTGATGGCATTGCCGGCATAATTGAGCAGGGCCTGGCGCAGCCGGGTGATGTCGCCGTTGAGCCAGACCGGGGTGCCGCCGAGATCGACCTGAATGTCGAGCCCCTTGGCGCTAGCCTGCTCGTCCATCAGGGCGCAGACGTTATCCAGCATGGCGACGAGGGAGAAGTCGTGGCACTCCAGCACCATCTTGCCCGCGTCTATCTTGGAGAGATCCAGGATGTCGTTGATCAGGGTGAGCAGGTGCTGGGCCGCGTTGTCTATCTTCTCCAGCCGATTGTGCTGGGCGATCTCCTTGGCATCCCGCTTGAGCAGGTAGGTGAGGCCCAGGATGGCATTCATGGGGGTGCGGATCTCGTGGCTCATGTTGGCGAGGAAGGCGCTCTTGGCCTGGTTGGCGCTTTCGGCGCGCTGATGGGCCTGCGCCAGTTGCTGGGTGCGCTCGTTGACCATCTCCTCCAGGTGGAAGCGGTACTGATCCAGCTCCTCCCCGAGCTGCTTCTTCTCGGTGATGTCGGCCTGCACCGTCACGAAGTGCGTCACCTGGGCATGCTCCCGTCGGATGGGAGAGACGGAGGCCATCACCTGATAGTGGGAACCATCCTTGCGCCTGTTGGTGAACTCCCCGTGCCAGCGCTGGCCCTGCTTGAGGGCATCCCGCAGGGCGACATGGGTGGCCGGCGGGGTGAGGCCGGAGTCGAACAGCTGGGGGGTCTGCCCCAGCACCTCCTCCTCCTGGTAGCCGCTGGCGGCCAGGAAGGCGGCGTTGACATATTCGATGCAGGATGCCGTGTTGGTGATGAAGATCCCGTCCGGGCTCTGCTCCAGGGCCAGCGACAGCTGCCGCAGTTGCTGCTCGGCCAGCTTGCGATCCGTGATGTCCTGCACTGTGCCATACAGCTCCACGATGGCGCCGCCGTCGTCCCGTATGGCGGCGCCACGGGCGATGATCCAGACGGCTTCCCCGCCGGGGGTGACGACTTCGGCATCACACTCGTAGGGGGTGCCATCTTGCAGGCAGCGATCCACGGCCTCGCTCAGGGTGCGCCATGCCTCCTCGGTGAAATAGTCCTTCACCTCGGGATAGACGGCGGGGGGGAGCGCCTGATCCCGGCCATAGATGCGAAAGATCTCCGGGGACCAGTAGTGGGTATCCTGGGCTATGTGCCAGCGCCAGTTGCCGATCTTGGCCAGCCGCTGGGATTCGCGCAGGATCACCTCGTTCCGGCGCAGGGCCGCCTCGGTCTCCTTGCGCTGCTGGTGGTCCTCGATGATGGAGATGAAGTAGTCCGGCTTTCCCTGGGGATCCTTGACCAGGGTGGTCGTCAGGGTGATCCAGAATGCCTCGCCCCCCTTGCGCAGGTAGCGCTTCTCCAGGGCGTAGTGCTGGCGCTCGCCGGCCAGCACCTGATCGACATAGCTCTGATCGATGAAGAGGTCGTCCGGGTGGGTGATCTGCTGAAAGCTCATCTCCATCAGCTCATCGGCCCGGTAGCCCACCATGTCGCACAGCCTCTGATTGACCCGCAGCCAGCGCCCCGTGGGGGAGACCAGGGCGATGCCGACGGCGGCCTGCTCGAAGGTGGCCTGGAAACGCTTCTCGCTCTGCTGCAGTCGGGACTGGGTGTTCAGCAGCTCCTGCCAGCGCTGGTTCTCCCGGGTGCGGGAGCGGTGCATGGCCGCGCTCAGCAGGCTGATGAGGCAACCGTTGGCGATGAGCAGACCCCACTGCACCTGATCCTGCCCGCTGGCGATGAACAGCTCATAGCGTGGCGGCAGGAGGAGATAGGCGGTCATCAGGGCCACGCTGAGGGTGCTGATGAGCCCCGGCAGCAGCCCTCCCAGCAGGGCGCAGATGATGATGGGCAGCATGAAGAGCACCAGCAGCGGCCGCTCCTCGACGGGAATGGGCAGCTGGAGCCGGATCAGCAAGACGAACAGGGGCATCAGTATGGCCAGCAGGCAGGCGCCTATCCGTTGATGCCTATCCAGAGGGAATGACCACTTCATGGGGCAGGCTCCGCAGGCAGCTTGGGGATCTCGGGGGGTTGGGTGCTTTGTCCAGGCCGGATGGCGAGGAGATGCCGCCGCAGGGGGGATACAGGCATCCTGAGCGGGAGACGCTTAATCACGGGGCACCTCGTGATCGTCCCGGTAGCGCTCGGCGATGGCGATGAACTGCTCGAACTGTTCGTCGAAGGCGGCCACCACGTCCGGATCGAAGTGCAGCCCGCAGCCCTCGAGGATCAGGCTGCGCGCCTGCTGATACGACATGGCGGGCTTGTAGACCCGGGCGCTGATGAGGGCGTCGAACACATCGGCCAGCGCCATCAGACGGGCCGACACCGGGATCGCATCGCCGTTCAAGCCGTCCGGATAGCCGCTGCCGTCCCACTTCTCGTGGTGCCAGTGCGCTATCTCCTTGGCCAGGGTGAGGAAGGCCAGCGGCTGCTCTATGTCCCGCTCCGCCTCCTCGATGGCGTCGCTGCCGAGCTTGGCATGGGTGCGCATGACGGGCCACTCCTCGGGGGTCAGTTTGCCTGGTTTGAGCAGGATCTGATCCGGGATCCCGACCTTGCCGATGTCGTGCAGGGGGGCCGAGCGGCTCAGCAGCTCTATGTAGGCGGGGGTCAAAGTGTTGGTGAAGCGGGGGTGGCTCGCCAGACCGATGGCGAGCTGGCGCACATAGAGCTGGGTGCGCAGGATGTGATTGCCGGTCTCGGGATCCCGGATCTCCGCCAGATGGGCGAGGGCGCGGATGGAGGCCTGCTGGATCAGATCATTTTCCGTCATGCGCCTCGCCACTTCGGCCTCCAGCAGCGCGTTCTGGCTTTGCAGCCCATCCCGTGCCTGCTTGGCCTCCAGCTGGGTGCGCACCCTGGCCTGGACGATGGCGGGGTTGATGGGCTTGGTGATGTAATCGGTGGCGCCGAGGGCCAGCCCCTGCTCCTCGCTGCGAGGATCGGAGAGGGCGGTGAGCAGCACCACGGGAATGGAACTGGTGGATGGATCTGACTGCAGCCTTCGCAGCACCTCGTAACCGTCCATATCCGGCATCATCACGTCCAGCAGGATCAGATCCGGCCGGGCCGAGCCGGTGGCGATGCGCAGGCACTTCTCGCCCCCCTGGGCGGCCAGCACGCGGTAGGTGGGGGTGAGCAGATCGGTCAGTACCATCAGATTCTCGGGTGCATCGTCGACGATCAGGATGGTGGCGGCTTGGGCTGTGAACATGGCGCCTCCGCGACGCAAATGGGTCAGTCGAGTATAGAGTCGATTGTTATTAAGGGATAAATGATGGTTCAGACTCGACGGCGCGCCAGTCGTGAGCCCGCGGGCAGCGGGCTCACGTTGCCTTCGCTCAGCGGCTGCTGGCCTCGTCGGCCCAGCAGGCGATGGCATCACCCGCCGAGAACTTGCCCTCCAGCAGGGCGCGGCCGAGGATGATCCCCTTGACGCCGGAGCCCTTGAGCGCCTCTATGTCCTGCAGGCCGCCGATGCCACCGGAGGCCTGGAAGGCCACGCTGGGGAAGCGGGCGCAGAGATCCTGGTAGAGTGCGACGTTGCAGCCCTGGAGGGTGCCGTCGCGGCTGATGTCGGTGCAGAGCACATGCCTGAGGCCGGCGGGGAGGAAGCGCTCGATCAGTGCTTCGATGGTCACCCCGCTGTTCTCCTGCCAGCCCGCCACCGCGATCTGGCGATTGCCTTGCGGGTCTATGTTGACGTCCAGCGCCAGCACTATCTGCTCTGGGCCGTATTTCTCCATCCAGCTCGCCACCAGCTCGGGGGACTTGACGGCGGTGGAGCCGATCACCACCCGATTGGCACCGGCGGCCAGCAGATCGGCCACATCCTGCTCGGTGCGCACGCCGCCGCCGACCTGCACCGGCGCCTCGGTGGCCGACAGCAACTGGGTGATGAGCGCGAGCTGGCGCGCCTTGGCATCCTTGGCGCCGTCCAGATCCACCAGGTGCAGCTGCAGTGCGCCCTGGGTCACATATTCATCGAAGCGCGCCTGGGGGCTGCTGCTGTATTCGGTCTTCTGGCCGTAGTCGCCCTGGTAGAGGCGAACGACCTGGCCGTTAATCAAATCAATGGCGGGAATGATCATCCTTGTCACAGCTCCAGAAAGTTTTGTAGCAAACGGGCCCCGGCCGCGCCGGAACGTTCCGGGTGGAACTGGGCGCCGAAGAAGTTGTCTTGCCCCACTATGGCGGTGAAGGGGGTGCCATAGTCGCAGCTGGCCAGGGTCGCCGCCGTCACCTCCAGGGCATAGGAGTGGACGAAGTAGAAGTAGCTGCCGCTGGGGATGCCTTTGAGCAGCGGGTGAGTTTCATCGTGCTCGATCTGGTTCCAGCCCATGTGGGGCAGGCGCAGGTTGCCCACCTCCATCAGCCGGATCCGGCCCGGTACTATGCCGAGGCAGTCGATCAAGCCCTCACCCGGCTTTTCACTGCCACACATGGTCTCCTCGGAGGCCTGTGCCAGCATCTGCATGCCGAGGCAAAAACCCAGCAGCGGCTGGCGGGCGGCGCGAATGAGCGGCACCAGGTTGCGCTCATTGAGGTTGCGCATGGCGGCGACTGCGGTGCCGACCCCGGGCAGGATCAGCTTGTCGGCACTCTCGATGTCGGCCGCGTCGCGGCTCACCAGCGGCGTGACGCCGAGGCGCTCGAACGCCATCCGCACCGAGGCCAGGTTGGCGCAGCCGGTGTCGATGATCACCAGTTTCTGATTGCTCATCGGGTACGCCTCCCCATGGATGTCTGCGAGCTTGGCACCATCAAGGCGGTATCGGTGATGACGAGGTTCTGGTTAGCCATCACAGCACCCCCTTGCTGGAGGGCAGCTCGCTCCCTTCCACCCGGATGGCCTGGCGCAGGGCGCGGCCGAAACCCTTGAACAGCGCCTCCACCTGGTGGTGGGTGTTGCCGCTGCCGACCTTCATCTGCAGGGTGATGGCCATGGCATCCGACAGGGAGCGGAAGAAGTGGGGCACCATCTCGGTGGCCATCTCCCCCACGCTGTCGCGACCAAAGCCGCTCGGGCAGTCGAACACGAAGTAGGGGCGGCCGCTCAGATCCAGCGCGGTGGCTACGTCCAGCTCGGTGAGGGAGGGGGCGTCAGCGCTCTGACGAGGGCGGCCATCGATCACCGCCTGCACCTCGTCCATCGCCAGCACGAAGCCGAAGCGGCCGATGCCGCGCTTGTCACCCAGCGCCTGGCGCAGGGCCTGACCGAGCGCCAGCCCTACATCTTCCACCGTGTGGTGATCGTCGATGTGCAGATCGCCGCTGACTTTCAGCCTGAGGCGGAAACCGGCGTGGGTGGCGATCTGATCCAGCATGTGATCGAAGAAGCCGATGCCGGTGGCGATCTGGTTGCCACCGCTCTTGTCGAGATCCACCGCCACCTGGATGCGGGTCTCCTTGGTGTAGCGCTCCACCTCGGCGACGCGGCCCTTGGACAGCAGCTGATCACGGATGGCGAGCCAGTCGTGATCCTGCGGCTGGTAGCGGATGCCACGGATGCCCATGTTCTCGGCAAGCTGCAGATCGGTCTGCCGGTCGCCTATCACGAAGGAGTTGGCAAAATCGATGCGACCCGAGGCGAGATACTCCTTCACCAGCCCGAGGTTCGGCTTGCGGCAGCTGCAACCGTCGGTGGGGAAGTGGGGGCAGATCAGCACCCGCTCCCAGTGAACCCCCTGGGATTCGAACAGGTGCATCATCAGATCCTGGGGCGGCTGGAAGTTTTCCAGCGGCAGGCTGGCAGTGCCCAGCCCATCCTGGTTGGTCACCATCACCAGCACATAGCCGGCGGCCTGCAGCTCGCGCAGCACCGGGATCACCATGGGCTCGAAGCGCAGCTTGGCGAGGCTGTCCACCTGCTTGTCGGTCACCGGCTCTTCGATCAGGGTGCCGTCGCGGTCGATAAACAAAAACGGGGTCTTCATGGGTTACATCCTTATAAACGAGGGGCGGGCAGATCGCGCAACACGGCGAGCACGGCGTCCATCTCACCCCGATAGCCGATGGTGATGCGGATGCTGTTTTCGAGGCCCGGCTTGGTGGAGAAATCCCGCAAGATGATGCCGGCGGCCTTCATGGCTGCGAACACGGTGGCGCCATCGACGAAGCGCACCAGCACGAAGTTGCCCTTGTCCTCGAAGATCTCGCGCACACAGGGCAGCGTCGTCAGCTCGGTCTTGATGAGGGCCTTCTGCAGGTTGAGCTCAGCCACCCGCTCCTGCATCAGTTCCAGCCCCATGGGGCTGAGGGCCTGGGCCGCGATCTGGGCGATGGGCTCGGGGATGGGGTAGGGGGCGATCACCTTGGTCAGCATGGCGATGATGTCGGGATTGGCCAGGGTGAAGCCGCAGCGGATCCCCGCCAGGGCGAAGGCCTTGGAGAGGGTGCGGGTCACCACCAGATTGGGGAAGCGTGCCAGCAGATCCACCACCGATGCCTCAGGGCAGAACTCGATGTAGGCCTCGTCCACTACGATGATGGCGCGATCCCTGGCCTTCTCCAGCAGGGCGATGAGGCCGCCGCGGCCCACTAGATCCCCGGTGGGATTGTTGGGGGAGCAGAGGAACACCAGCTTCACGTCGGACAGGCGATCGGCGATGGCGGGCCAGTCCGGCTGACGGCTGACCGTCAGCGGCAGCTCGACTATGCCCACGCCGCAGGTCTCGGCGCTGATGGCGTACATGCCGTAGGTGGGCGGGCAGATGAGGATCTGATCCTGACCCGCCTCGCAGAAGGTGCGGATCAGCAGCTCGATGGCCTCGTCGGCCCCCCGGCTCACCAGCACCTGCTCCGGTTCTACCCCGGCATAGGCGGCATAACCGTTCACCACCGCGGCCGGCTGGCACTCTGGATAGCGGTTGAGGCGGCTGCCCTCGATGGTGAAGGGATAGGCCAGCGGCGCCTCGTTGGCGTTGAGCCAGACGTGGCCGTTGCCGCCGATGCGGCGGGCGGATTGATAGGGGGTGAGGGCCCGCACCACGCGGCGAGCCAGATTGGCGATGCTCATGACAAATCCTTCTGCGGCTTACTTTTTTGAGAGGTGCCGGCGAGGGCGTTCAACCTCAGGGTGACGGCGTTCTTGTGGGCATCGAGCCCCTCGGCCTGGGCGATGCGCTGGACGATGGGGCCCAGGCCTGCGATGCCCTCGGCGCTCAGCTCCTGCACAGTGTAGCGGCGCTGGTAATCGGCCAACCCCAGGCTGGAGCAGGTGCGGGCATAGCCGTAGGTGGGCAGGGTGTGATTGGTGCCGCTGGCGTAATCCCCCACCGACTCCGGTGTCCACTGACCGAGGAAGATGGAGCCAGCGTTCTCGAGTCTGTCCAGCAGATCCCGCGGCGCCTTGGTCTGCACTATCAAATGTTCGGGTGCATAGGCGTTGGAGATGGCGCAGGCCTCATCCAGGTCATCGCACAGGATCACCAGGCTGGCCCCCAGCGCCTTGGCGGCGATGTCGCGCCGGCTGAGCAGGGCGAGCTGGCTTTTGATTTCCCCTGCGATGGCATCGGCCAGCAGCGGCGAGGTGGTGACCAGCACCACCTGACTGTCCGGGCCGTGCTCAGCCTGGGAGAGCAGGTCTGCCGCCACGAAGGCGGGGTTGGCGCTCTCGTCGGCGATGACCAGCACCTCGGAGGGGCCGGCCGGCATGTCGATGGCGGCACCGCGCCAGTCGCGGGAGACCTGGCCCTTGGCCTCGGTCACATAGGCGTTGCCCGGGCCGAAGATCTTGTCCACCTTGGGAATGCTCTGGGTGCCATAGGCCATGGCGGCGATGGCCTGGGCGCCGCCGATGGCGAACACCTTCTCCACGCCGCAGGCGCGGGCGGCAAACAGGATCTCGTCGCTGGCCGGGGACGGGGTGCAGAGCACCCGCTCCCGGCAGCCGGCGATGGCGGCCGGAATGGCCAGCATCATCACGGTGGAGGGGAGCGGGGCGCTGCCCCCCGGCACATAGAGGCCGACCCGGTTGATGGGCTGGGTGCGCAGCTCGCACAGCACGCCGGGCTGGGTCTCGACCCGGATCACCGGCTGCGCCTGGGCGGCGTGGAAGGTGCGGATATTGGTGATGGCGGCGTTGATGGCGGCCTTGATGTCGTCATCCAGCCGCGCGCAGGCGGCCTCAATCTCGGCCTCGCTCACCCGCAACTGCTCGCGGGGGGCGCGCTCGAAACGCAGGCTGAGCTCTTGCAGGGCCTCGTCGCCCCGGCTGCGCACGGCACCGATGATCTCCTTCACCACGGCGCCGATGTCGGCCTCGTCGCCAAGGGCGGGCCGGGTCAGCACGTCGGCCTGCTGGGCGGGGGAGAGGGTCTTCCAGATCAGGGTCTGCATGGTGTCCCCTCCTTATTCCATCATCTTCTCGATGGGCAGCACCAGAATGGAGCTGGCACCGAGGGCCTTGAGCTGTTCCATGGTCTCCCAGAACAGGGTTTCGCTGGATACCACGTGCAGCGCCACCTGATTGGTGTCACCGGCCAGTTGCATGATGGTCGGGCGCTCGGCGCCGGGCAGCAGATCGGTGATGGCGGCCAGCTTGTCTTTCGGGGCGTGCAGCATGATGTACTTGCTCTCGCGCGCCTGCTGCATGCCCTGGATGCGGGGCAGCAGCTTGTCGATGATGGCCTGCTTGGCGTCGTTCAACGGATTCGGCGCCTGCACCAGCACCGCCTTGGAGCGGTAGATCACCTCCACCTCTTTGAGGCCGTTGGCCTCCAGGGTCGCGCCGGTGGAGACCAGATCGCAGATGGCGTCGGCCAGGCCGGCGCGCGGTGCCACTTCCACCGAGCCACCCAGCATCACGCTCTTGAAGCTCAAGCCCTGCTCGTCGAAGAAACGCTTGAGCAGACCGGGGTAGGAGGTGGCGATGCGCTTGCCCGCCAGGCTGGCGGGGCCCTGATACTCCACGTCATCGGGAATGGCGAGGGAGAGACGGCAGCCGCCGAAGTCGAGCTGTTTGAGGGTCTTGACCGCGAAAGGCTGACCCTGGGCGGCGCGGATGAGCTGCACCTCTTCGAGTACGTTCTCGCCTATGATGCCAAGATCGACCACCCCTTCCATCACCAGGCCCGGGATGTCGTCATCGCGCACCCGCAGGATGTCGATGGGCATGTTCTCCACGTGGGCGATGAGGCGCTGCTCGCGCAGGTTGATCTTGAGGCCGCAGCTCTTGAACAGGGCCTGGGAGTCCTGGCTCAGGCGACCGGACTTTTGCATGGCGATGCGTAGACGTTGTGTTTCCATTGCTCGATTTCCTTCTAGTCAAAAACGAAAAAACCCTCGGAAGTGTGTGCTTCCGAGGGTTTATGAATCTTGCGGTCCTTTTGGAAGTCACCAGTTAAGTGTCTTCCAGCAGTCAACCTCCTGAAAGACTAGTCGGGATGATGATGGTGATGATGAGTCTTCAGCAGGGTGAACTTCATGTAATCAATCCTTTACAAATAAGATGTCGTAGTTGACGCCTGATTTAAACTACCTGCCTTGACAGAAAATGCAACCTGAAATTGTGATTTGCCCGATTAAAGTGGAGAAAACGGTTTTCTGGTCGATAACTAAACAAGATAGCCTGAGGAGTGATCACTATGCCCAGCCAGGACCTGTTATTCCCCATCTTGCCGCGGGCACCGGCCGCGCCGAGCCCGGACGACATCAAGCGGGAGGTGACCCAGATCAGCCAGAAGCATAAGTTGCGCAAAACCAGCGCAGACGGCGAAGGCTCCCAGCCACGGCAGCAGCCTCAATCGCAGGCAAAGCATGATCAGAAGGGGGCTAAGAGCGATGATCACAAACCCGATCCCGAGCATCGCATCGATCTCTTCGTCTGAGCCTGGTCAGCATTCCGCCTCTCCCGCCCAGAGGAAAGGCATCATGAGCGCCCCTAGGGGGAGACCCCGAGTCGGGATGAGATTTAGCGATCCCGCTTTCCCCACTCTTTTGGCATAATGCCCGCTTTTGCGCGGGACACCCCTTTGACCATACAGACCCTGTTCAAGCCTGACGGCCCCCTGGCCAGCCACATCGATGGCTTCGTCGCCCGTGCGCCGCAACTGGCCATGGCCGAGGCGGTGGCCCGCGCCATCCAGAGTGGCGGGCGCCTGCTGGTGGAGGCGGGAACGGGGACGGGCAAGACCTATGCTTATCTGGTACCTGCGCTGGAGTCCGGCAAGCGGGTGGTGATCAGCACCGGCTCCAAGAATCTGCAGGAGCAGCTCTTCTACCGGGACTTGCCCACCATCACGGCGGCGCTCTCCTACACCCCGCCGGTGGCCCTGCTCAAGGGGCGCAGCAACTACCTGTGCATCGAGCGGATGAACCGCCTGCTCGGGGAGTCCCACCTGCAGAAGCCGGAGGTGCTGAGCGATCTGGTCAAGGTGAAGTCCTGGTCCACCGCCACCGAGACCGGCGATGTGGGGGACATTCCGGGGCTGCAGGAGAACGCCGAGATCCTCGCCCACGTCACCAGCACCAACGATAACTGCCTCGGTCGCGACTGCCCCTATTACGACGACTGCCACCTGGTGGTGGCCCGCCGCCGCGCCATGGATGCCCAGGTGGTGGTGATCAATCATCACCTCTTCTTCGCCGACATGGCGGTGAAAGACACCGGCTTCGGCGCGCTGGTGCCCGAGGCGCAGGTCTATGTGTTCGACGAGGCGCATCAGCTGCCGGAGATCGCCACCAACTACTTCGGCAAGTCGGTGGGCAGTCGCACCATCCAGGATCTGGCGCAGGACATCCAGCTCGCCTATCGCGCCGAGGCCCACGACATGGGGCAGCTCGGCAAGGCGGCGGACCGGCTCGCCATCGCCAGCCAGGATCTGCGCCTCGCCTTCGGGGTGGATGGCGGTCGTGGCAACACCCGCGACATGCTGCGCCTGCCGCTCTGGGCTCAGGCGCTGGCCCGGCTCAACGATGCGCTCGGGCTCTGCTACGAGGTGCTCAAACTGGCGCTGGGACGTGGCGAGCAGCTGGATCATGCCTTCGAGCGGATCTGCGAGCTGCGCACCCGCCTTGGCGAGGTGCTGGCCATCAACCAGACCGGCTTCTCCTACTGGTATGACTGCTCGCGGCTGCACTTCTCCCTCAATCTCACCCCCTTGTCGGTGGCCGAGCGATTTGGTGCCGAGGTGTTGAGGCCCGAGGTGGCCTGGGTGTTTACCTCGGCGACCCTGACGGTGGACAACCGCTTCGATCACTTCAAGACCGAGTTGGGGCTCGCCGGCAGCGCCGAGCTGATCCTCGACAGCCCGTTCGACTATGGGGAGCAGGCGCGGCTGTGCGTGCCCCGCTTCTTGCCCGAGCCCAATGCCTTCGGCCGGGGCGAGGCGCTGGCCCAGCTGATGATCCCGCTCATCAACAAGACGCCGGGAGGCTGTTTCTTCCTCTGCACCAGCCATCAGGTGATGCAGCAGGTGGCCGAGGTGCTGCGCCGGGAGATAGGCCGCACCGTGTTGCTGCAGGGGGAGGACAGCAAGCAGCGGCTGCTCAAGACCTTCGTGGAGAATGGCCGTGCCGTGCTGGTGGCCACCAGCAGTTTCTGGGAGGGGATAGACGTACGGGGAGCCGCATTGTCCTGTGTTATCATCGACAAGCTGCCGTTTGCCAGCCCCGACGACCCGCTGCTCAAGGCGAGAGTCGATGATTGCAAGCTCAAGGGCGGCGATCCCTTCGCCGATATCCAGTTGCCCAAGGCGGTGATCGCCCTCAAGCAGGGGGTAGGGCGGCTCATCCGTGATCGCAGTGATCACGGCGTTCTGGTGATCTGTGATCCACGCATGGTCAACAAACCCTATGGCGCCACCTTCATCAAGAGCCTGCCCGCCATCCCCCGTACCCGGGAGCTGGCGACCCTGGGTAATTTCTTCGAGCGGGGCGAGTGAGCCTGCCGGTGACGAGCCCTGTATCAGGGCGTAGGGTCCTAGGGCGCCTTCCTTAACCGGCCCAGGATTTGAATGAGTCACTGCGGCCTGCTTGGTAAAAAGAGACAGATTTGAACAACCGCCGAGCATTTGTTGCTTGCCGATTATGTAATTGACTGATTTTATAGAGATTAGAAAGCATGAACGAGTTGAAGATCCTGGCCGTTGATACCGCCACCGAAGCCTGCTCCGCCGCGCTGCTGGTGGGCGACAAGCTGTTCTCCCGCTGGGAAGAGGCGCCGCGGGATCACACCCGTAAAATCTTGCCCATGGTTCAGGCTGTGTTAGACGAGTCCGGACTATCGTTGGACCAACTCGATGCCATCGCCTTCGGTCGCGGTCCCGGCTCCTTCACCGGGGTGCGGATCGGGATCAGCGTGGCGCAGGGACTGGCCTTCGGCGCCGGGGTGCCGCTCATCGGTATCTCGACCCTGGCGGCCATGGCGCAGGGGGTCTATCGACTGGAGGGGGCAGATAGCGTACTCAGCGCCATCGATGCGCGCATGAACGAAGTCTACTTCGGGCGCTATGAGCTGCAGGCCGGCTGCATGCAGTTGGTGGGCGAGGAGGTGGTGAGGGATCCGGCCCAGCTGGTGAGCGAGCTGACTGGCAAAGGCGCCCTGCCGGGCCGCTGGCTGGCGGTGGGCACAGGGTTCGAGACCTATGGCGAACAGCTCAATGGGCTGGCCGAGGCGCTGGTCGTCAGCCAGCAGGTGCGTTTCCCGGCGGCGCTGGACATGTTGCCGCTGGCGCGTGCCGCCTGGCTGGCCGGTGAGGCGGTGCCGGTGGAGCAGGCCAGCCCTGTCTATCTGCGTGACAAGGTGACCTGGAAGAAATTGCCGGGTCGCGAATAACATTGGACCACGGGCGAGTCGCCTTAGGATCCAGATGAGGAGAGGCGAATGATGAAACGCACGATCATGTTGGGGATGATGGGGCTGCTGCTCAGCGCGTGCAGCACAGTGCCCAAGGAGCTGGCCTATGAGCCGGCGGATCAGCTGGTGGCCTATCAACCTGCGTTGCAGGGCATGGATGGCAAGCCTGCCCGCTGGAGCGGGGTCATCTCGGCGGTACACAACGAGCAGGATCAGAGCGTCATCGAGGTCGTCTACCTGCCGCTCAAGGCCAACGGTGTGCCGGAGCAGACCGAGCAGAGCCCTGGCCGCTTCCTCGCCATCATGAAGGGCTTCGTCGATCCGACCCTGTATGCCAAGGGGCGCAGTCTGACGGTGCTCGGCACCCTGGCGGCGCCGGTGGACAGCCAGATCGGCAGCCACAAGTACCGCTTCTCGGTGCTCAAGGTGACCGCCAGCAAGCTGTGGCCACCGGTGAAGGAGGTGGAGATCCGCTACATGGATCCCTATTTCTACGACCCCTTCTACGATCCCTTCTGGCCGCGTCACCGCTTCTACCGCTGATGATGATGCGCGAGCGGTCCATCACCCTCGATGACGGGCGCCACATCGCTCTGCTGGACAATGATCAGCAGGGCAAGCCGCTGCTGATCGCCCTGCACGGCTGGCTCGACAACGGCGCCAGCTTCCTGCCCCTTGCCCCTCATCTCGCCGAATTTCATCTGATCTGCGTCGATCTGCCGGGGCACGGTCACTCGGATCACAAGTCGACCCCCTATGTCTTCGTCGACTGGCTGGACGATCTCTATCAGTTGAGTCAGACCGCCGGCTGGGGGCGCTTCATCTTGCTCGGCCATTCCCTCGGGGCGCTCATTGCCAGTGCCTATGCGGGGGTCTTTCCCGAGCAGGTGGTGCGGCTCGTCATGCTGGAGGGGCTGGGACCCCTCAGCCAGCCCGATGAGGCGGTGCCGGCGCAGTTGCGTAAGGCGATCTTGAATCGCAGCCGCACCCGGGAGCGGGCCTCCAATGGTTTTGCCTCCCTCGACGAAGCGGTGGCCGCCCGTTGCAAGGTGGCAGACATTACCCCGAGCGCGGCGCGACTCATCTGCGAGCGGCAGCTGATGGCGCGGGACGGGCGCTGGCATTGGCGCAGCGATCCGCGGCTGCGGGATCTGTCGCCGCTGCGCATGAGCGAGGGCCAGGCCCTGGCGCTGATCCGGGCCATCGTCTGCCCGGTGCTGTTCATCCGGGGAGAGCAGGGCTTTGCGACGCTGCTCGAGCAGTGGCAGCTGCGGGCGGGGGCCTTCGGGCAGATAGAGATGGCGGTGGTGGCAGGAAATCACCATTTCCACATGGAAAATTCAGCCCAAACCGCCGTTTATATCGAAAAATTCTGCCAGAGCCGTTAGAATCAGCGGCTTTACATCATTCCAGGTTTGCTTTCTCCCTCACACTTTCGCCTTGTTAATTTGCTGTTAATCGATGTTGCCTTATGTAACTATGTGCGGCATTAGAGCATGAGCTTAAAACAGCTGATTGAATTGGATGTGAACAGGGACGGAGGCAACACAGTGAGCGCACAGGTGCTAGTTATGCAGGAGAAGTTCGTGGACAAAGTCTGGCTGAAGCGTTATCCGGAAGGGGTTCCCGCCGAGATCAATCCAGACCAATACGGCTCTCTGGTCGAGATGTTTGAAGAGTCGGTGAGCCAGTTTGCCGATCAGCCCGCCTTCATCAACATGGGGCAGACCATCACCTATCGTCGGCTGGAGGAGCAGTCCCGTGCCTTTGCCGCCTATCTGCAAAACGAGCTCAAGCTCGGCAAGGGCGATCGGGTGGCGGTGATGATGCCGAACCTGTTGCAGTACCCCATCGCCGTGTTCGGCATACTGCGGGCCGGCATGACGGTGGTCAACGTCAACCCGCTCTACACCCCGCGCGAGCTGGAGCATCAGCTCAAGGACTCCGGCGCCAAGGCCATCGTCATCGTCTCCAACTTCGCCCATACCCTGGAAAAGGTGGTGCACGATACCCCGGTCAAGCACGTGATCTTGACCCGCATGGGCGACAACCTGGGGCTGGCCAAGGGCTCCCTGGTCAATTTCGTGGTGAAGTACGTCAAGAAGCTGGTGCCCAAATACAACCTGCCGCACGCCAGCACCATGCGCCAGGCACTGGCCAAGGGGCGTTACCTGCAATACATCAAGCCCGAGATCAGCAACCTGGACATCGCCTTCTTGCAATACACCGGCGGTACCACAGGCCTCTCCAAGGGCGCCATGCTGACTCACCGCAACCTGATCGCCAACGTCGAGCAGTGCCTCGGGGTCTACGGTCCCGTGCTGGAGCGGGGCAAGGAGTTCGTGGTGACCGCGCTGCCGCTCTACCACGTGTTCGCGCTGACCGTAAACTGCCTGCTGTTCATGCGCCTGGGGGGCAACAACCTGCTCATCAGCAACCCCCGCGATATCCCGGGCTTCGTCAAAGAGATCAGAAAGTACCCCTTCACCTGCATCACCGGGGTCAACACCCTGTTCAACGCCTTGGTCAACAACGGGGAATTCCAGAGCATGGACTTCTCCGGGCTGAAGCTGACCATAGGCGGCGGCATGGCGGTGCAACGGGCGGTGGCCGAGCAGTGGAAGGGGCTGACCGATACCCCGCTGCTGGAAGGCTATGGCCTGACCGAATGCTCGCCGCTGGTGAGCGTCTGCCCCTACGATCTGGTGGACTACAACGGCTCCATTGGCCTGCCGGTCTGCTCCACCGACATCCGCCTGGTGGACGATGCCGGCCAGGTGATCACCGAGCTCGGCGCCCCTGGCGAGATGCAGGTGCGCGGCCCCCAGGTGATGACTGGCTACTGGCAGCGACCCGAGGCTACCGCCGAGGTGATGCAGGATGGCTGGCTCTGCACCGGTGACATCGCCGTGTGCGACGAGCAGGGCTTCTTCAAGATCGTCGATCGCAAGAAGGATATGATCCTGGTCTCTGGCTTCAACGTCTATCCGAACGAGATAGAAGACGTGGTGGCGCTGCATCCCAAGGTGCTGGAAGTGGCCGCCGTCGGCGTGCCTCACAAGGTTTCCGGCGAGCTGGTGAAGATCTTCGTGGTCAAGAAAGATGCAAAACTGCAGGAAGACGAGATTATTGCCCACTGCCGTACACATCTGACTGCCTATAAGGTGCCGAAACTGGTAGAATTTCGTGACGAACTTCCCAAGACCAATGTGGGCAAGATCCTGCGCCGCGTGCTGCGCGACGAGGAGATTGCCAAGCAGTAACGGGCAGACAGCTGATGTCATGCAAAACCGTGGGTCATGCCACGGTTTTTTCTTTTTTGGGCCCCGACCAACGTGCAGGCAAAGATGCAATATCAACTCATTTCACAGCAAGCCGAACTGGAACAGTATCTCGCTTCCCTGGCCGACGTTCCCCTGGCCATCGATACCGAATTCGTTCGCACCCGTACCTATTATCCCCAGCTCGGCCTGTTCCAGATCTACGATGGCGAGCGGCTGGCCCTGCTGGATCCGTTGACCCTGGAGCTGTCCGGCCTGTGGCAACGGCTCGGCCGGGCAGGGCAGATCGCCATACTGCACGCATCCGGTGAAGATCTGGAGCTGATCCAGCATCAGGCGGGCCACTTGCCCAACCGGATGCACGATACCCAGCTGGCGACGGCCTTCCTGGGGCACGGCGTCTCGGTGGGCTTCGGCGCCCTGGTCAAGGAGTTCCTCGGGGTGGAGCTGGAGAAGGATCAGGCCCGCACCGACTGGCTGGCCCGCCCGCTCACCGAGCGTCAGCTCGAATACGCGGCGGCGGATGTGTTCTACCTGATGCCGCTCTACGAGAAGGTGATGGCCAGACTGCACGAGAGCGGCAAGTTCGCCTGGTTCGAGCAGGAGTGCCAGAACCACTCCGCCCGCAAGACCCAGGGCAGCGATCCCATGCAGGCCTATCTCGAGATCATCAACGCCTGGCAGCTGGGGCGGCGTGAACTCGCCATCCTGCGTGAGCTGGCCGCCTGGCGCCAGAAAGAGGCGGTGCGCCGGGATCTGGCCCTCAACTTCGTGGTGAAGGAGCTGCACCTGTTCAAGGTGGCTGAGCGTCGGCCTACTTCATTGCGGGATCTCAACGAGCTGGGGCTGGCCCCCATCGAGATCAAGATCCACGGCAAGCGGATGCTGGACATAGTCGCGGCGGCCCAGCAGAGCGACCCCGAAGGCTGGCCCGAGCCCATTCGCCGACTGGTGGACTTCCCCCAGTACAAGGCCGAGCTAAAGCGCATCAAGGCCATGGTGGAAGAGAAGGCCAAGGCCAGCAACATCCCGCCTGAGCTGGTGGCCAGCAAGAAGATCATTCACCAGTACTTCACCTGGAGCTGGCGCATGAGCGAGGAGGAGCGCGCCCGCGCCGACAAGCCCATGCTGCTGCAAGGCTGGCGCCACGAGCTGGTGGGTCACCTGCTGGCGCAATAAGCCCTGGTTGCCTGATAGGCGCTGAACAATGAAGAGAGCCCCAAGTGTGAATGACACTTGGGGCTCTTTTGTTACCATGCTGGCGGCATGTCATCGGCAAGGGGAAAGGGCGAGGAACGTATGCTCTTCGCCGTGACAGATCAGGCACTCAACTGATGTTCGGCACCCTCAAAGTAGGTGCGTATCAGGTCGGCCCCGCTGGTGCCATAGCCGCTCAGGGTCGCCACGTCGACGAAGTTGGCCCCACCGGCGCTGCCGTTTGTATCCACCTGTACCTTGATGTTGCTGCCGGTTTGCGCCACCTGGACGAAGTCGGAGACCTGGCTACCGCTGACGAAATTGCTGTCGAGCAGCGTCGACAGATCGAGGCTGTCACCCTGGCTGAAGCTGTAGTCGAGTACCGTGTCCAGGTTGAGCGGGTCCGCTTCGGCAAAGGCGAAGCGGTCGGCGCCTGCACCGCCGGTGAGAGAATCGCTGCCAGTGCCACCGATCAGCAGATCGTTGCCGTCGCTGCCGCTCAGAATGTCGTTGCCGCCACCGCCGATCAGCAAGTCGTCGTCGTTCTGCCCGGACAGCGTGTCGTTGCCCGCATTGCCAAACAACAGGTCCCGGCCGCTGGCCCCACCGCCGCCATCTATGGTCTGGTTGCCGGAGGTGCCGGCGACCACATCGTTGCTGCTGCCGTTGCCGGCGTCAAAGCTGCTGCCGGAGAAGATGCTGTAGGTACCGGCCAGTGCATAACCGAAATAGCTCTGCCCGGCGGCGAAGGTAATATTGTCGACCGCATTGCCTGATGCACCGTAATGGTTGAGTACTGTGATGTCCTGGTTGCCGACATCGATCAGCAAGTCGTTACCGGAGCGCTCGAAATTCAGCGTGGTCAGCTTGCTGTTGTCCCCGGTGATCCGGATCGCATCGTTGTTACCACCCGGATCGGTGATCGTATAGACCCCGCTGCCCGTGGCGCTGAAGTCATAATTGTTGTTACCCGTCGTGCCGGTGAGTGTGGTGTTGTCGTTCAGCCCCAGTATGGTCACCTGTACCGACTGCGAATCGCTGCCGTCGAGTGAGTGGGCGACGAAGCTGTCGAGCAGCGATTGCCCGGTGCCCAAGGCCTGGATCACCGCCAGACTGTTGTTCACCGAGTAGGTCCAGTTGCCCGTCGCCGTGAGGGTGAAGGTACCGTAGATTCCAGCCACCGTTGGCTGGGCCAGGAAGCCTGATTGACCGGTATCCGCATCGCTGACAGTCAGTGAACCACTGGTATTCAGCAGGCCGCCGACGACGTTGGTGTCTTCCTGAACGTTGCCCGTCGCAACGCCGGCAATCACCGCAGCATCGTTGCTGCCGGTGATAGTGATGTCTATCGTGCTGGTTGAGGTCGCCCCGTGCTCGTCTTGCATTGAATAGCTGAGTGTCACCAGCTCTTGCACACCTTGCGCCAGATGGTCGAAAGCCGTGCCCGGATTGAACACCACCTTGTTGCCCAGGATGCTGGCGGTGCCCTTGTCGGATGGCGCATTGACGCTGTTGATCGTGAACGCATGGTCGTCGTCGATGTCGGTATCATTGCCCAATACGTCTATGGTCAGGGTCTGATTTTCGGTACCGGCGGCGGTGTCAACCACGGCCACCGGACCATCGTTGGCGCCGGTGATGGTGATCTTCACTGTACTGGGGGTACCGTCGACGCTGGTGACCTGATAGGTCTCGGAGACGGAGTCGTCGACATTCAGTTGATCGAACGCGCCGTTGGCAGTGAAGGTCCAGGCGCCAGCAGCGTCGATGGCGAAGTTGCCTATGGTGCCTAGGGTGGTGCTGGCGTTAAAGGCATTGTCGGGATTGTCGACGTCGTCGCTGGTCAGGGTGCCGCTGGTGCTCAGCGCCGCATTGGTCTCGGTTAGCTCCGCTGTGCTGGAGCCAGTAATAATCGCGGCGTTGTTGGTGCCATGGATTGTCACCGTCAGCACCCGGCTGGTGCCGTCGGCGGTGGCCACGGTGATCGAGTCGGTGTAGTCCTGCCCGGCCGCGAACTCGTCATGGGCGCCGTTCATGGTGTAGGTCCAGGCACCGGTATCGTCGATGCTGAAGGTGCCA
>NZ_CAWQKG010000013.1:0-1193 GCF_963895295.1 Aeromonas sp. sia0103
GCCGTGCCGTTTCGACGACACTTCTTGGGGTTGTATGGTTAAGTGACTAAGCGTACATGGTGGATGCCTTGGCAGTCAGAGGCGATGAAGGACGTACTAACCTGCGATAAGCTGTGAGAAGTCGGTAAGAGACGCTATTACTCACAGATTTCCGAATGGGGAAACCCACCCAGCATAAGCTGGGTATCTATTACTGAATACATAGGTAATAGAGGCGAACCGGGAGAACTGAAACATCTAAGTACCCCGAGGAAAAGAAATCAACCGAGATTCCCTTAGTAGCGGCGAGCGAACGGGGATTAGCCCTTAAGTTTCTTGGAAGTTAGTGGAATGGTCCTGGAAAGGCCAGCGATACAGGGTGATAGCCCCGTACATGAAAACGACCTTGAAGTGAAATCGAGTAGGGCGGGACACGTGACATCCTGTCTGAATATGGGGGGACCATCCTCCAAGGCTAAATACTCCTGACTGACCGATAGTGAACCAGTACCGTGAGGGAAAGGCGAAAAGAACCCCTGTGAGGGGAGTGAAATAGAACCTGAAACCGTGTACGTACAAGCAGTGGGAGCCCTTCGGGGTGACTGCGTACCTTTTGTATAATGGGTCAGCGACTTACATTTTGTAGCGAGGTTAACCGTATAGGGGAGCCGTAGGGAAACCGAGTCTTAACTGGGCGTCTAGTTGCAAGGTGTAGACCCGAAACCGGGTGATCTAGCCATGGGCAGGTTGAAGGTTGAGTAACATCAACTGGAGGACCGAACCCACTAACGTTGCAAAGTTAGGGGATGACCTGTGGCTGGGGGTGAAAGGCCAATCAAACTCGGAGATAGCTGGTTCTCCCCGAAAGCTATTTAGGTAGCGCCTCGGACGAATACTACTGGGGGTAGAGCACTGTTTGGACTAGGGGGTCATCCCGACTTACCAACTCCATGCAAACTCCGAATACCAGTAAGTAATATCCGGGAGACACACGGCGGGTGCTAACGTCCGTCGTGAAGAGGGAAACAACCCAGACCGCCGGCTAAGGTCCCAAAGTTCTGGTTAAGTGGGAAACGATGTGGGAAGGCTCAGACAGCTAGGATGTTGGCTTAGAAGCAGCCATCATTTAAAGAAAGCGTAATAGCTCACTAGTCGAGTCGGCCTGCGCGGAAGATGTAACGGGGCTCAAACCAGGCACCGAAGCCGCGGATTCA
>NZ_CAWQKG010000014.1:0-988 GCF_963895295.1 Aeromonas sp. sia0103
CCGACCCTGACGGTGGAGGCCAATGGCGAAGCCGTGGCAGCGCTGGCGGTGACGCTGGATGAAACTACCGGTGCGGCCGACCACTATGCCAATGGCGAAGGGGCCGATGGCTATGTTAACGACGATGCGCCGGGGGCCCTGGCCCGGGTCACCACCCAGGTGGTGGGCGGGCTGGTCAGCTTGTTCAACGTGGGGGGCAGCTATGGCTCGGACGGTGCCGGCACGCTGAGCGGCACGATGAGCTTCACTGGCGTCCCGCTGGGTGGCCTGTCAACCAATCTGAGTGCCACCGACGGCGGAGCCATCACCCTGGTGGCCGTTGGCAGCGGCACCCTCAACGGTGTGGACGGCGATGGCAACATTGTCTTCAGCATCCAGATCGTCGATGTAGGCGGTGGCGTGCTGCAACTGCAAACCACCCAATTCGAAGCGCTGGCACATGGCAGCGACGGACTGTTTGACGAAGCGCTGAGCCTGCTGCTGAATCAGGGCAGCCTGGCGCTGCAGTATGAGGTGATCCGTACCGACGCCGATGGCGATCCGGTGAGGGTCTCGGACAGCATCGTGCTGGCCGATGGCGAGCGCTCGGTGTTCAGCTTCGACGACGATGGCCCGACCCTGACGGTGGAGGCCAATGGCGAAGCCGTGGCAGCGCTGGCGGTGACGCTGGATGAAACTACCGGTGCGGCCGACCACTATGCCAATGGCGAAGGGGCCGATGGCTATGTTAACGACGATGCGCCGGGGGCCCTGGCCCGGGTCACCACCCAGGTGGTGGGCGGGCTGGTCAGCTTGTTCAACGTGGGGGGCAGCTATGGCTCGGACGGTGCCGGCACGCTGAGCGGCACGATGAGCTTCACTGGCGTCCCGCTGGGTGGCCTGTCAACCAATCTGAGTGCCACCGACGGCGGAGCCATCACCCTGGTGGCCGTTGGCAGCGGCACCCTCAACGGTGTGGACGGCGATGGCAACATTGTCTTCAGCATCC
>NZ_CAWQKG010000015.1:0-757 GCF_963895295.1 Aeromonas sp. sia0103
CATCGGTGGCGACCAGCTTGCCGCCGGTGGTGAGGGTGACGTCCTCTTTCACCGCGCCCTGGTCGGCACCCGGGGTGGCGACGCCGATGCTGGCATCGTCATTGGTGCCGGTGATGGTGATGGTGACGCTGTGCTCGGCGGAGCCATCGGCGCTCTTGACCACGAAGTGCTCGCTCGGCAGGGTCTCACCCTCCTTGAGGGCCTGCACCGCGGGGTCGTTGTTGTCGAGGTTGTAGGTCCAGTTGCCGTCGGCATCGAGGCTGAAGGTGCCGTGGGCGCCTTTGACCTGGTCCTGGGGCTGGAAGCGGGCCTCACCCTGATCGACATCGGTGGCGACCAGCTTGCCGCTGGTGCTGAGGGTGACGTCCTCTTTGACCGCGCCCTGGTCGGAGCCCGGGGTGGCGACGCCGATGCTGGCGTCGTCGTTGGTGCCGGTGATGGTGACGGTGACGCTGTGCTCGGCGGAGCCATCGGCGCTCTTGACCACGAAGTGCTCGCTCGGCAGGGTCTCACCCTCCTTGAGGGCCTGCACCGCGGGGTCGTTGTTGTCGAGCGCGTAGGTCCAGTTGCCGTCGGCATCGAGGCTGAAGGTGCCGTGGGCGCCTTTGACCTGGTCCTGGGGCTGGAAGTGGGCCTCACCCTGATCGACATCGGTGGCGACCAGCTTGCCGCCGGTGCTGAGGGTCACGTCCTCTTTCACCGCGCCCTGGTCGGCACCCGGGGTGGCGACGCCGATGCTGGCGTCGTCGTTGGTGCC
>NZ_CAWQKG010000016.1:0-701 GCF_963895295.1 Aeromonas sp. sia0103
AGGGCGTTTACCACGGTGTGATTCATGACTGGGGTGAAGTCGTAACAAGGTAACCCTAGGGGAACCTGGGGTTGGATCACCTCCTTACCTTAATGATGACGAAGTTGTTGAGTGTTCACACAGATTGACTTGATTCAAAGTAGTTAGAGCAAAGACCTGATGCGCCAGTGATGTCGCGTCAGTGCTTGTTTGGCTAACGCCAAACGAGAGAAGCCCTTTTGTTGGGTGTTGGGACGTGAATAGCGGCGAAAGCGGCTACCCAAACATCTGCGCGCGAGCGCAAAGACAAATCCGGGTCCCCTTCGTCTAGAGGCCTAGGACACCGCCCTTTCACGGCGGTAACAGGGGTTCGAATCCCCTAGGGGACGCCACTTCTCTTCTTGCTAACAAGAATGCAGACATAAGCATGTAATGTTTATGTCTGTTTTCTTCAGCCTTGTGCTGTTGCAAACATGCTCTTTAACAATCTGGAAAGCTGATTTAAAAAGTAGTTCTCAAACATTTGTTACAAGTGCTTTGGAAACTTCTTGGCGAAAACCAAAATTTATTTTTGGTCCTTGTTGTACGACAACAAGCCGTGCCGTTTCGACGACACTTCTTGGGGTTGTATGGTTAAGTGACTAAGCGTACATGGTGGATGCCTTGGCAGTCAGAGGCGATGAAGGACGTACTAACCTGCGATAAGCTGTGAGAAGTCGGTA
>NZ_CAWQKG010000017.1:0-657 GCF_963895295.1 Aeromonas sp. sia0103
TACCGACTTCTCACAGCTTATCGCAGGTTAGTACGTCCTTCATCGCCTCTGACTGCCAAGGCATCCACCATGTACGCTTAGTCACTTAACCATACAACCCCAAGAAGTGTCGTCGAAACGGCACGGCCTGTTGTCGTACAACAAGGACCAAAAATAAATTTTGGTTTTCGCCAAGAAGTTTCCAAAGCACTTGTAACAAATGTTTGAGAACTACTTTTTAAATCAGCTTTCCAGATTGTTAAAGAGCAAACTTCATAAAGAAGTCAAAGGCATAGATTGAACAATGCGTTCAATGCATGGCTTTTGCTTCTCGCAAATTCAGTACCCGATTATGGTGGAGCTATGCGGGATCGAACCGCAGACCTCCTGCGTGCAAAGCAGGCGCTCTCCCAGCTGAGCTATAGCCCCATAATCGCGAAGTGGTGGGTCTGAGTGGACTCGAACCACCGACCTCACCCTTATCAGGGGTGCGCTCTAACCACCTGAGCTACAGACCCACTTCGTGTACTGTCTCTAAACTTGAATCAAGGCAATCTGTGTGAACACTCAACAACTTCGTCATCATTAAGGTAAGGAGGTGATCCAACCCCAGGTTCCCCTAGGGTTACCTTGTTACGACTTCACCCCAGTCATGAATCACACCGTGGTAAACGCCCT
>NZ_CAWQKG010000018.1:0-654 GCF_963895295.1 Aeromonas sp. sia0103
CCGGCTGGTGCCGTCGGCGGTGGCCACGGTGATCGAGTCGGTGTAGTCCTGCCCGGCCGCGAACTCGTCATGGGCGCCGTTCATGGTGTAGGTCCAGGCACCGGTATCGTCGATGCTGAAGGTGCCATAGCCGTTGCCGCCGGCCACGTTGGTCTGGACGACGAAGGCGTTGGAGCTGTCCACGTCGCTGGCGTCGAGGTTGCCGCCGGTGCTCTGGGCGGCGTTGGTCTCGGTCAGGCCAGCGGTGCTGGAGCCGGTGATGATGGCGGCATCGTTGGTGCCGTGCATCGTCACCGTCAGCACCCGGCTGGTGCCGTCGGCGGTGGCCACGGTGATCGAATCGGTGTAGTCCTGCCCGGCCGCGAACTCGTCGTGGGCGCCGTTCATGGTGTAGGTCCAGGCACCGGTATCGTCGATGCTGAAGGTGCCATAGCCGTTGCCGCCGGCCACGTTGGTCTGGACGACGAAGGCGTTGGAGCTGTCCACGTCGCTGGCGTCGAGGTTGCCGCCGGTACTCTGGGCGGCATTGGTTTCGGTCAGGCCAGCGGTGCTGGAGCCGGTGATGATGGCGGCGTCGTTGCTGCCGTGCATCGTCACTGTCAACATCCGGCTGGTGCCGTCGGCGGTGGCCACGGTGATCGAGTCGGTGTAGTC
>NZ_CAWQKG010000019.1:0-645 GCF_963895295.1 Aeromonas sp. sia0103
TGGTCTCACCCTGGCCCAGGTACTGCACGTCGCCGTTGGCCACGTTGTAGGTCCACTTGCCAGCGGTATCGATGGTCAGGTGGCCCAGAGCGCCGGCACTCGGGGTACCGGTACCGGCCTTGAACACCGCCTCGCCCGCATCCAGATCGGTCAGGGTCAGGGTGCCGCTGTCGGTCAGGGTTGGATCGGTGGCATCCTCGGTCACCGCACCCTGGTCGTCGCCGGCAATCACCGGCAGATCGTTGGTGCCGGTGATCGTGATGACCACCTCGTGGCTGGTGCCGTCGGCACTGTGCACGGTGAAGGTCTCGACCTTGGTCTCACCCTCTTTCAGGTACTGCACGTCGCCGTTGGCCACGTTGTAGGTCCACTTGCCAGCGGTATCGATGGTCAGGTGGCCCAGAGCGCCGGCACTCGGCGCGCCCACACCCGGTTTGAACACGGCCTCGTCGGCCCCGTCCACGTCGGTCAGTGTCAGGCTGCCGGTCTCGGTCAGGTTACCGCTGACCACGTTCAGATCTTCGGTCACCGCACCGCTGTCATCACCCTTGATCTCGGCACCGTCATTGACGCCGGTGATGGTGATGGTCACGGTGTGGCTGGTGCCATCCAGGCTCTGTACGGTGAAGGTCTCGACCTTGGTCT
>NZ_CAWQKG010000020.1:0-629 GCF_963895295.1 Aeromonas sp. sia0103
GGGCCTCACCCTGATCGACATCGGTGGCGACCAGCTTGCCGCCGGTGCTGAGGGTCACGTCCTCTTTCACCGCGCCCTGGTCGGCACCCGGGGTGGCGACGCCGATGCTGGCGTCGTCGTTGGTGCCGGTGATGGTGATGGTGACGCTGTGCTCGGCGGAGCCATCGGCGCTCTTGACCACGAAGTGCTCGCTCGGCAGGGTCTCGCCCTCCTTGAGGGCCTGCACCGCGGGGTCGTTGTTGTCGAGCGCGTAGGTCCAGTTGCCGTCGGCATCGAGGCTGAAGGTGCCGTGGGCGCCCTTGACCTGGTCCTGGGGCTGGAAGTGGGCCTCGCCCTGATCGACATCGGTGGCGACCAGCTTGCCGCCAGTGCTGAGGGTCACGTCTTCTTTGACCGCGCCCTGGTCGGCGCCCGGGGTGGCGACGCCGATGCTGGCGTCGTCGTTGGTGCCGGTGATGGTGACGGTGACGCTGTGCTCGGCGGAGCCATCGGCGCTCTTGACCACGAAGTGCTCGCTCGGCAGGGTCTCCCCCTCCTTGAGGGCCTGCACCGCGGGGTCGTTGTTGTCGAGGTTATAGGTCCAGTTGCCGTCGGCATCCAGGCTGAAGGTGCCGTGGGCGCCTTTGACC
>NZ_CAWQKG010000022.1:0-638995 GCF_963895295.1 Aeromonas sp. sia0103
TTGAAGTTTTTGCCTGGCGGCCATAGCGCCGTGGAACCACCTGATCCCATGCCGAACTCAGAAGTGAAACGCGGTAGCGCCGATGGTAGTGTGGCATTCGCCATGCGAGAGTAGGACACTGCCAGGCACCCAATTTGAAGAAGCCCGCTCAATCGAGCGGGCTTTTTTATTGTCTGAAATTCCTGTATTTGATCACCGCTTTATTCTAAGCCTCTCTTTATTGCTCATCTCGACCCGCCTCTTGCGCTCTTATTTCCCCATTCATCACTCAATATTTCTTCGTTTATTCCGCATGTTGGATATAAAAAGTACAGAATGTGATGCCTCTACCTTTCTTGTCGGGTCCGCTCTGCTTTAATTCGTCTGCCCACGATCGATGGGCCAAGGAATCACAATAATTTGAGGAATGGACACATGTTCAAGAGAACAGTAACGATGATACTGGCGGCGGGAACCCTGGTATTAGGTGGCTGCGCATCCAATGGTGGTGCGGAGCAAGGGGCGGATAACAGCGACTTCGGTGGCAAGTCCATCTACCTGCGCGGGGAGATGAACGACTGGATGGCGACCGATGAGAGCAAGGTGGTCAAGGTCGCCGACAAGTTGTATATGGCCAAAGGCACACTCAAGAAAGAGTGGGCGCCCTACAAGTTCAAGTTCGCTGACTCGGGCTGGAGCTGTGGCACCAACTTCGGCTACAAGAGCCCGAGTGACGGCGTCGCCGTGCTGGGCGGCGAGGCCGTACCGGTCAATCCCTGCTCCAAGTATGAGGACATGAAGTTCTCACCTGAGGCTGATGGGGTCTACGAGTTCTATCTGAATATGGCCGGTGAGACGCCAAGCGTTTACGTCAAGAAGCCCTGAGTCTGCCCTGATCGCTAAATCCTTCAGGAAATGAATCGGTTAAACGCCCCGACCCAGAAATCTGCTGGTCGGGGCGTTTTTTTAGGATTAGAATCAGCGCCCTCATGAGGTGGGTTATACTATATATAGTATCTATATGTCGTTATTTATCTATTAGTTGTGTTTTTAACCCATATCATGACGTCGTTGCATTCACATAAGGTGGCTTGAAAATGGCTAAATCCAACCCCGTGCTAGAGACCGAACTCGGCACCGGCCTCATCCCCATGCAGGAAACCTCCCTCGAGATCTGGGACAGCAAGTATCGTCTCAAGAGCAAGGATGGGGCCCCCATCGATGGCTCCATTGACGAGACCTACCAGCGGGTCGCCCGTGCCCTGGCCGAGCAAGAGCGCGAGCCTGATGCCTGGTATGAGTCTTTCCTGTGGGCGCTGCGCAATGGCGCCATCCCGGCGGGCCGGATCACCTCCAACGCGGGAGCCTTCGAGCACAAGCCGGCGACCTCGACCATCAACTGCACCGTCTCCGGCACCATCGAGGATTCGATGGATGACATTCTCGGCAAGGTGCACGAGGCGGGGCTGACCCTGAAGGCGGGTTGTGGCATCGGCTACGACTTCTCGACCCTGCGCCCGCGCGGCGCCTTCGTCTCCGGCGCCGGGGCCTATACCTCGGGCCCGCTCTCCTTCATGGATATCTACGACAAGATGTGTTTCACCGTCTCGTCGGCCGGTGGGCGGCGCGGCGCCCAGATGGGCACCATGGATATCCGTCACCCCGACGTGATCGAATTCATCCAGGCAAAGCGGGAAGATGGCCGTCTGCGCCAGTTCAACCTCTCCCTGCTCATCACCGAAGACTTCGTCAAGGCTGTGAAGGAGGATGCCCTCTGGCAGCTGATCTTCCCCTACACGGCCAAAGAGGTGGAGCAGGACGGCATAGCGCTGGATGATCCCGAAGTGGTGTTCTGGGCTGACTGGCCCAACAAGGAAGGGGTGGTCATCAACGCGCTGGGCCAGGTGGCCTGCAAGGTCTACAAGACCCTGCCGGCGCGCAAGCTGTGGAACGTCATCATGACCTCCACCTACGACTATGCGGAGCCCGGTTTCATCCTGATCGACAAGGTCAATCAGATGAACAACAACTGGTTCTGCGAAGAGATCCGTGCCACCAACCCCTGTGGCGAGCAGCCCTTGCCCCCCTATGGTGCCTGTCTGTTGGGCTCGGTCAACCTGACCAAGTTCGTGCGTCACCCCTTCACCGAGCAGGCCAGCTTCGACTGGCAGGCGTTTCGCAAGGTGGTGGCCATCTTCACCCGCATGCTGGACAACGTGGTGGAGATCAACCAGCTGCCCTTGCCCAAGCAGCGTGAGGAGATCACAGCCAAGCGTCGCCACGGCATGGGCTTCCTCGGCCTCGGCTCGACCCTCACCATGCTGCAGATAAAGTACGGCTCCGCCACCTCCGCCGCCTTCACCGAGCAGGTTTCTCAGGAGCTGGCCATGACCGGCTGGCAAGAGTCCCTGCGTCTGGCGAAAGAGAAGGGTCCGGCGCCCATCATGGAGCAGGAGTTCGAGGTGACCGGCAAGATGCTGCGCCTGCGTCCGGAGATGGCGGCCGATGGTATCAAGGTCGGCGACAGGCTCAAGGGCAAGGTGCTGCACACGCGCTACAGCCGCTACATGCAGCAGGTGGCCGAGGTGGATCCCGCCCTGGTGGCCGAGCTGGCCGAGGTGGGAGGACGTTTTACCCATCACAGCAGCATAGCGCCGACCGGTACCATCTCCTTGTCGCTGGCCAATAACGCCAGCAACGGCATAGAGCCGAGCTTCGCCCACCACTACAGTCGCAACGTCATCAAGCCGGGCAAGAAGAGCAAGGAGAGTGTGGATGTCTACTCCTTCGAGCTGCTGGCCTATCGCGAGCTGATCAACCGGGCTGCCATGCCCCATGGTGAAGAGGAAGGGACCCGCCTGCCGGATTACTTCATCACCGCCGACGACATCAGCCCGGCCCAGCACGTGGACATTCAGGCGGCGGCCCAGCGCTGGATCGACTCCTCCATCTCCAAGACCGCCAATGTGCCGACCGACTTCCCGTTCGAGCAGTTCAAGGACATCTACATGTATGCCTCGGACTCGGGGTTGAAGGGTTGTACCACCTTCCGCTTCAACCCTGAGGCCTTCCAGGGGGTGCTGGTGAAGGAGAAGGATCTGGAGAACACTCAGTACGAGTTCACCCTGGAGGATGGCTCCGTCATCACGGTCAGGGGCAACGAAGAGATCGAATACGATGGCGAGCTGCACACCGCCGCCAACCTCTATGACGCCTTGAAAGAAGGCTATTACGGTAAATTCTGAGAACAGATTATGGTCAAGAAGATCGACAAGAAAATCGTCGCCTACAAGGTGCGTACCAAGGATGAGCCGCAGGAAGCGCTGGCTCCCCAGGATGACGTGGTGCACATGCATGAGACTGTGCTGCGCCCGGAGCGCTTGATGGGCACCACCTACAAGCTGAAGACGCCGGAGCATGTCTCCGAACACTCGCTGTTCATCACCATCAACGACATCATTCTCAACGAGGGCACCGTCCACGAGACGCGCCGTCCGTTCGAGATCTTCATCAACTCCAAGAGCCTGGAACACTATCAGTGGATAGTGGCGCTGACCCGCATCATCTCGGCGGTGTTCCGCAAGGGCGGGGATGTCACCTTCCTGGTGGAGGAGCTGAGATCCGTATTCGATCCCAAGGGGGGCTACTGGAACAAGGGCAAGTATGTTCCCTCCCTGATCGCCGAAATTGGCAACGTGATCGAGACTCACCTCACCGAGATCGGCATGCTCAAGCCGGTCGGGCTGGATGAGCACCAGCAGGCGTTCCTGGCCGAGAAGCAGGCCGAGTTGCAAGCCGAGCAACACAGCCAGGAGCAGCAGGCCGGCAGCGGCTTCCCGGCCAATGCGGCGCTCTGCTACAAGTGCCACAGCAAGGCGCTGGTGCAGAAGGATGGCTGCATGACCTGCCTCAACTGCGGCGATTCGAAGTGTGGCTAGCAGGTGCGGTTAGCCGATAAGCAGTGCGAAAAGACCGGTCTATGGGCCGGTCTTTTCTATTGAGTATTTTCTGTTCAGTCGGTGGCGGGAGCCAAAGGGATTTGTTGCACGCTGGTAAAATCGGGCGTAGCGTGAGGGGTAATAAAACTGTCACGGCCGTGTGGTTTCAATGACATCTGAGATTCACACACGTGGCACCTTCAGTGCCAAGGAGGATGCTTATGGACAATACGGACCGAAAGCTGTTTATCCTGGATACCAACGTTCTGCTTCACGAACCCCTCGCCATCTACTCCTTCAAAGAGCACGACGTGCTCATCCCCATGACGGTGCTGGAAGAGCTCGACAACATCAAGGATCGTCAGAAAGACGTCAGCCGTGATGCGCGGGTCGCCATCCGTGCGCTGGAAGACGTGTTCCGTGACGCCAACCCTGAGCAGATAGTGCAAGGGGTGGCGCTGGCGGGTGAGGCGAGCGGTCATATCTCCATCTTCAGTGATCACCATCTGCCCCAGGATGCCGAGGTGTTCACCGACAAGGAGGCCGACAACCGCATCATCAACGCGGCCCTTTATTTGCAAAAGCACGAGATGAAACGCCAGGTGGTACTGGTGACCAAGGACATCAACATGCGCCTCAAGGCCAAGGGGGCCGGTCTGGCGCATGTGGAAGACTATCGCAGCGACCAGCTGATCGATGATATCCGGCTGCTGGCCAAGGGCTTCCAGGTGGTGCCGGGCAGCTTCTGGGAGCGGGTCGGCGAGTGCGACAGCGAGACCCATGGTCGCGACACCGTCCACGTGATCGACTCGAAACTGCTGGAGGGGGTGCACGTCAATCAGTACCTGCTGGACGAGGAGAACTTCTTCGCCGCCAGGGTATTGAGCAACGATGGCCACAAAATCCGCCTCAAGGATCTGGGCCGTGAGCGGTTGATGTCGCGCAAGGCCTGGGGCGTGCATCCCAAGAACATCTATCAGGGCATGGCGCTCGATGCTCTGCTCGATCCGCACATCGATCTGGTGATCCTGACCGGCCCGGCGGGCTGTGGCAAGACCTTGCTGGCCATGGCGGCGGCGCTGGAACTGGTGATCGAGAAGGGGATCTACGAGAAGGTGATAGTCACCCGCAACACCCCTGAGATCGCCGAGAGCATCGGCTTCCTGCCCGGTACCGAGGAGGAGAAGATGATGCCCTGGCTGGCGGCGGTGACCGACACCCTGGAGGTGCTGCACAAGCAGGACGAGAACATGAGCGGCTCCCTCAGCTACATCATGGAGAAGGCCAACATCCAGTTCAAGTCGGTCAACTTCATGCGCGGGCGCAGCATCCAGAACACCTTCGTGCTGCTGGACGAGTGCCAGAACCTGACCGCGTCCCAGATCAAGACCATCATCACCCGCTGTGGCGAGGGCACCAAGATCGTCTGCTCCGGCAACCTGGCCCAGATTGACTCCAACTATCTGAGCCCGGTGACCTCGGGTCTGACCTACATAGTCGAGCGTTTCAAGGATTTCGATGGCAGTGCCAATATCTTCCTGAACGGGGTGGTGCGCAGCAAGCTCGCCTCCTTTGCCGAGGAAAATCTCTGATCCAACCGAAGATCTTCATATAAGAAGGGAGGCCAATCGGCCTCCCTTTTTTGCTCCCGTCGCCGGGTCAGCGCCCCTGAGTCATTGCCCAAGGTAACGCAGCAGTCCCGGGTGATCGCTGTTTTGCAGGATATCCGGGGTGCCCTGCAGGGCGATACGCCCCTCGTCGACGAACAGCACCTGATCGGCGATGAGCTGGGCGTCTTCCGGATTGTGGGAAACCATCAGCACTGTGATGCCCTGCTCGCAGGCGAGCCTGGCCACCTCCGCCAGCATCTCCCGGCGCAGGGCCGGATCCAGGGCCGAGAAGGGTTCATCCAGCAGCAGCAACGGCTTGCCGCGCACCAGGGCGCGGGCCAGGCCCACCCGCTGCTGCTGGCCACCGGAAAGCTGCTCCGGCAGCCGCGCCAGCATCTCGCCAAGGCCCACCCGCTCTGCGGCCTGTTTCACCTGCTCGCGCTGGGCCTGGCTCAGGCGCAGACCAGGGTGCAGGCCGATGGCGATGTTGTCGAACACCGACAGGTGCAGGAACAGGTTGTGATCCTGAAACAGGGTGGTGACCGGGCGCTCGGCGGGGCCGAGCGGCAGCAGATCGACGCCATCGAAGCTGAGGCGGCCAGACTCTACCGGCACGAAACCGGCGATCATGCCGAGCAGGGTGGACTTGCCGGCGCCGCTCGGGCCGATCAGCGCGGTGATCTCCCCCCTGGGCAGGGTGGCGCTGAAGGTCACCCGCCAATCCGGGTAGCTGGTCGCCAGGTCATCAATGTTCAGCATTTTTTCCTCCAAGGCCCCGCTCTACCAGCCAGAACAGGGAGAAACACAGAATGAGCAGCAGCAGGGCGGTGGCCGCCGCATCGGTCAGCCGGTAGCTGCCGAGCTGTTGATAGAGCAGCCAGGGCAGGGTGGTGAGCGCCTGGCTGCCGAACATGGCGATGGCACCGAGATCCCCAAGGGACAATATCATGGAGAGCGCCATGGCCAGCGCCAGCGGGCGGCGCAGCAAGGGCCACTCCACCAGCCGCAGCCGATGCAGGCCGCGCACCCCCAGGCTGTCGGCCAGCCTGTCGTACTGGCGCACCACCAGCTGCATGGGGGCGCTGAGGGTGCGCAGCACATAGGGCAGCGCCATCAGGGCATTGACCAGCACCACCAGCCAGGGCCCCAGGGCGAACACATCGACGAAGGGCATAAACATGATGAACAGACCGGTGGAGAGCACCACCGCCGGGATCATCAGGATCATGGATCCGCTGGCCTCCCACAGGGCGGCGGCTCGCCGCTTGCGGGCGCGCACCCGCAGGTGACGGCTGGTGAGCAGCAGGGCGGCGCCGAGCAGGGTGGCCAGCAGCCCCGCCGCCAGCGCGATGGCCAGCGACTGGCCGCCCGCCTGCCACAGCTGGGGTGAGCGCAGGGCCGTCAGCAGGCCGGGGTTGAGGCCCGCGATCAGGATGGCCAGCAGCGGCGGCAGGAAGATGGCGAGCCCGAGCAGCAGGGCGGCGCCGTCCAGCCAGCGGGTACCCGGCTGGAGGCGGTCCGGTCGCAGGCAGGGACGGCGACTGCTGAGCCGGCTGGAGGGGGTGGTCTGCAGCCGGTGTTGCAGCATCAGCAGGGCGGCGGTCAGCAGCAGTTGTACCAGCGCCAAGCCGCCCGCGGTGGCGAGATCGAAGTCAAAGCGCAGCGCCTGATAGACGGCCACCTCCAAGGTGGTGGACTTGGGGCCGCCGCCGAGCGCCAGCACTGTGGTGAAGCTGGTGAAGCAGAGCATGAAGATGAGGCTGGCCAGCCCCGGCAAGATGCCGCGGATGAGCGGCCACTCCAGCAGCCGGAAGATGTGGGAGGAGCGCATGCCAAGCTGGCTGGCGAGGCGCCAGCTCGATTCCGGGATGCCCTCAATGCTCTGCAGGATGAGGCGCGCCGCCAGCGGCATGTTGAAGAACACGTGGGCCAGCAGGATGCCGAACAGGCCATACAGGTAGTTGCCGGGATCCAGCCCCAGGCTGCGCAGCCCCTGCGGCAACCAGCCCTGGCCGCCGTGCACCGCGACTATGCCGAAGATGGCGATGATGACCGGCAGCACCAGGGAGAGGCCAAACAGCTTGAGCAGCAGGCGACGGCCGGGGAAACGGCGCCGAGCCAGGGCGCGGGCGACCGGAATGGCCAGCCCCAGGCTCAGCAGGGTGGAGAGCAGCGCCTGCCCCAGGCTGAAGCCCAGCACATGGCGCAGGTAGGGATCGGCCAGCAAGGTGCTGGGGAGAGTCCCCGCCTGCCACAGCAGGGCGGTGAGGGGGCCCAGCGACAGCAGCAGGATGAGAACGGTGGCTGCGCTGCCCGGCAGCCACCAGAGAGGGCGAGAGGGGCTCACTGGGTGACGGCTTGCAGCCACTCGCGGATCCAGCCCTTGCGGTTGGCGGCCACCTCATCGCTGGCAAAGCTCAGCGGCTTGGCTACCGAGATCATCTGCTCGAAGCCCTTGGGCAGGGGAACTTCCGTCACAGGATACATCCAGTTGCCGGCGGGGATCTCCTGTTGGAAGGCGGGGCTTATCATGAACTGCAGGAAGCGGTCGGCCAGCTTGTCTTGCTTGGCGCCTGCCAGCTTGGCTGCCACCTCCACCTGGCGGTAGTGCCCCTCCTCGAAGGCGGCAGCCTGATACTGGGGCTTGCCCTCGGCGATGAGGTGATAGGCGGGGGAGGTGGTGTAGGAGAGTACCATGTCGGCCTCGCCATCGAGGAACATGCCATAGGCCTCGGACCAGCCCTTGGTGACGGTGACCGTCTTCTTGGCGAGTCGGGCCCAGGCGGCGATGGCCTGGTCACCGTAGACCGACTTCATCCACAGCATCAGCCCCTGACCCGGGGTGGAGGTGCGCGGATCCTGATAGATCACCTTGATGTCCTGGCGCTCGACCAGCTCTCTCAGGCTCTTGGGGGGCTGCTTGAGTTTGTCCTTGTCATAGACGAAGGCGAAGTAGCCGTAGTCATAGGGGACGAAGGTGTCATCCTGCCAGCCACCCGGCACCTTGAGTGCGGCCAGATCCGTGTGATGGGGGGCGAACAGCCCGCTCTGCTTGGCCTCGCTGACCAGTGCATCGTCCAGCCCCAGCACCAGGTCGGCCTTGCTGTGCTTGCCCTCCAGCCGCAGCCGGTTGAGGATGGCGACGCCATCCTCCAGTGCCACCAGATTGAGGGTGCAGCCGCACTCCTGCTCGAACGCCTGCTTGATCTTGGGACCAGGACCCCATTCGGCGGCGAAGGAGCTGTAGGTGTAGACGGTGAGAGTGTCGGCCGCGAAGGCTTGGGCCGAGAGCAGGCTGGCGGCAACCAGCAGAAGGGGTTTCATCAATGGCACTCCCTGTGAGTGGTGAGGTGCCAGCAACCGGTATTGCATCGGCGGCACTTCCTGTGGGTCCTGAGGTGCCAGCCGCATGAATCTCAGCGCTGGCACTTCTGCTATGGGTCAGGTGCCAGCGGATGAGAGCGCAAAAAACGAGCGCCATGCCTCAAATTCCTCCGCCAGCATTATCTGGATCAGGTTCACGGGTATAATCTCAGCGGTAAACCGCACCCCGTTTGAGCAACGAATCGCATTGTATTAACGTTCTCGGGGGGAGGCTAGCACAAACTTGTGCCCCGGGGACCCAGGGGGCCGCGACAGCAGGAGATGCGAGTGATCACCAGCACCAAGGAAAGACGCGCCTTCGCGCGCATGCTCATCAATGCCCCGGTCACCCTCTTCCAGCATCAGCAGGTGCTGGAGGGCATCTGCCGGGATCTCAGTGCCAACGGCATGGGCGTCGAGGTGAATGAACACGGCTTCGATCCGCAGCAACTCATCCGCATCAGCCTGGCGACCAGCAGCAACCTGCTGCCACCGTTCGAGGTCCAGGCCCGCATAGTGCGGGTGCTGGAGGAGGAGAAGGGGCTGTTGCTGGCGCTGGAGTTTCAGTCTCTGACCTGAACCGGCTGCACCTTCCACTGCTTGCTATCGACCAGCGTCTTGCTGGTCGATGCTATTTGGCCCATCGGCAGCTGGGCGGGCCCGGTCGGCTCCAGCAACAGATAGGTCTGCCCCTCCCAGGCCAGGGTCGCATCCCCCGGCTTGGCCGGCAGGGCGACCCCCAGCAGGGTATGGCCCGGCACGAACACCATGGCCTGGGGCAGCTCGGGAAAACGCTGGGCGAGCATGGCCGCCATCAGGGTGACCTTGCTGTCACAATCCCCCTGATTCTGCTCCAGCACCTGACGGGGACTGAGGAAGCCCTTGCCGGTCCGGCCTGAAGGGCTGTCGAGCAGGCGGTAGGGAATGGCCTGGATGAAGTCGAGCATCTGGGCCACCGTTTGCTGCCGTACCTCCGTCTCGGTGGCGCCCTCCTGTGTCAGCAGCTCGGTCAGCGGCGCCAGCTCCTGCCGGCTCTCCAGGGCGATGCGCACATGATCCTGCTTGATGGCGGGATGGCCATCGGGCGGGGTAAAGGGCTGGAAGTAGTGCTGCTTGAGCCACTCCGCCTCCAGCTTGCTGCGCTCAGGCCCGACCCAGTCCCGGGCTGCCCTGGCCTGCTCGGCGTTGCGACTCTTGATGCTCAGCAGCAGATCGGGGCGGGAGAGGGAGAACTGCACTTCGGGGAAGTCGATGACGGCCTGCTGCAGCAGCCGTTGCAACACCTCCTCCTGCATCCGGTCCGGGCGATAGGCGATGAGCGGCGGCAGCGTGCCGGGGGCCAGCTGGTAGCTGACTTGCTGGCTCTTGCCCTCGCTGTCCTGCCAGCCGGTGTCGATCTGGCCGCCACTGTTGTTGAAGTAGCGCTGGCTCGCCCCCGCCGGCAGCACCAGCAGGGCGCAGAGCAGGGCCAGGCCCCCGTATCTCCTCATCCTTCCCTCGCTCACCCTCTACTCCCGCCGACATGAAAACAGGGAGCCTTGGCTCCCTGCTGATTCTACCCGTTTTCTGGCGGCGCAAGCCCGCATCTGAACGAGCTTGCTCAGATCCAGCTCGGTTGCCTGGCCTCGAAGGCGTCGATGGCGGCCTCGTGTTGCAGGGTCAGCCCGATGGCGTCCAGCCCGTTGAGCAGGCAGTAGCGGCGGAACTCGTCGATCTCGAAGCTAAAACACAGCGCACCGGCGCGCACCTGGTTGGCCTCCAGATCCACCTCGATCTGCAGGCCTGGAGTGGCCGCGACCAGCTGGAACAGCGCCTCCACCTCTTGCTCTTGCAGGCGCACCGGCACCAGGCCGTTGTTGATGGCGTTGCCGTAGAAGATGTCGGCGAAGCTCGGCGCTATCAGGGTCTTGAAGCCGTAATCCGCCAGCGCCCAGGGGGCGTGCTCGCGGCTCGAGCCGCAGCCGAAGTTCTCCCGGGCCAGCAGTATGCTGGCGCCAGCAAAACGCGGCTGGTTCAGCACGAACTCGGGGTTCGCTTGCTGGCCGGCGTCATCCAGGAAGCGCCAGTCGTGGAACAGGTGCTTGCCAAAACCGGTGCGGTTCACCTTCTGCAGAAACTGCTTGGGAATGATGGCGTCGGTGTCGACGTTGGCGCTGTCGAGGGGGACGACGATCCCTTTGTGTTGCTTAAAGCCTGTCATCTTGTTCTCCTCGTTACAGTGCGCGAATGTCGGCGAAACGACCGGTGACGGCGGCGGCGGCAGCCATGGCCGGGCTCACCAGATGGGTGCGGCCGGCACGGCCCTGACGCCCCTCGAAGTTACGGTTGCTGGTGGAGGCGCAGCGCTCCCCCGGTTGCAGCCGGTCGTTGTTCATGGCCAGACACATGGAGCAGCCGGGCAAACGCCACTCGAAGCCCGCCTCGATGAAGATCTTGTCGAGACCCTCGGCCTCGGCCTGGGCCTTGACCTGCTCCGAGCCCGGCACCACCAGCGCCTGCACTCCGGCGGCGACCTTGCGGCCACGGGCGATGGCGGCGGCGGCACGCAGATCCTCGATGCGGCTGTTGGTACAGGAGCCGATGAACACCTTGTCGATGGTGACGTCACTGAGCCTCTGACCCGGCTGCAGATCCATGTAGGCGAGCGCCTTGCGGGCGGACTGCTGCTCCATCAGATCGGCGAAGGAGTCCGGATCCGGGATGGGCTCATTGACGGAGATCACCTGGCCCGGGTTGGTGCCCCAGGTCACCTGGGGCGCGATGGCGGCGGCATCCAGCACCACCTCGGCATCGAAGCTGGCATCGGCATCGCTCTTGAGGGTCTGCCAGTAGGTGATGGCTTGCGCCAATGACTCGCCGGTGGGCGCGAATACCTTGCCACGGATGTAGTCGATGGTGGTCTGGTCGGGGGCTATCATGCCCGCCTTGGCGCCGAGCTCGATGGCCATGTTGCACACCGTCATGCGCCCTTCCATGGAGAGACCCGTGATGGCGTCCCCCGCGAACTCCACCACATAACCGGTACCGCCGGCCGAGCCGACCTTGCCTATGATGGCGAGCACCACGTCCTTGGCGCTGATGCCCTCGGCCAGCTTGCCGTTGACGCTGATGCGCATGGTCTTGGCCCGGCCCTGCTTCAGGGTCTGGGTGGCCATCACGTGCTCCACCTCTGAGGTGCCGATGCCGAACGCCAGGGAGCCGAAGGCGCCGTGGGTGGCGGTGTGGGAGTCGCCGCAGACTATGGTGGTGCCGGGCAGGGTGATGCCGAGTTCGGGCCCCATCACGTGGACTATGCCCTGATACTGGTGGTTCAGATCGTAGAGCCGGACGCCGAACTCCTTGCAGTTGTCGGCAAGCGTCTCCATCTGGATGCGGGCCATCTCGCCGGAGGCAGCGATGTCCTTGGTGGTGGTGGAGACGTTGTGATCCATGGTGGCCCAGGTGAGATCCGGGCGGCGCAACGGACGGTTCATGGCGCGCAGGCCGTCGAACGCCTGCGGGCTGGTCACTTCGTGCACCAGGTGGCGGTCTATGTAGATGAGCGGCGTTTCGCCTGCCACTTCCCGCACCACATGGGCGTCGAACACTTTCTGATAGAGGGTCTTGGACATTGCTCTTTCCTTGTTATTCAAACCGTTGCCATCAAATGCGCGCGGCGATCTGGGAGCCCATGTCGGCGGTGTTCTGCACCGGGTGACGGGCCGTTGCCTGATGAAGGTCGGCGGTGAAGTAACCCTCGGCCAGGGCCTGGGCCACGGCCTGCTCGATGGCCTGGGCGGCGGCTTCCTGGCCCAGACTGTAGCGCAGCATCAGGGCGGCGGAGAGGATCTGGGCTATGGGGTTGGCGATGCCTTTGCCGGCGATGTCCGGCGCCGAGCCACCGGCCGGTTCGAACAGGCCGAAGCCGGATTCGTTCAGGCTGGCGGAGGGCAGCAGCCCCATGGAGCCGGTGATCATGGCGCACTCGTCGGAGAGGATGTCACCGAACAGGTTGGAGCAGAGCAGCACGTCGAACTGGGACGGATCCTTGATGAGCTGCATGGTGGCGTTGTCGATGTACATGTGGTTGAGGGCCACATCCGGGTAGGACTTGGCAACCTGGGTCACCACCTCGCGCCACAGGATGGAGGAGGCGAGCACGTTGGCCTTGTCGATGGAGGTCACTTTGCTGCGGCGCACCAGGGCAGATTCGAACGCGATCTTGGCGATGCGCTCGATCTCGAAGCGATGGTACACCTCGGTGTCGAACGCCTTCTCGAGGGCACCTTCTCCCTCGCGCCCCTTGGGCTGGCCGAAGTAGATGCCGCCGGTCAGCTCGCGCACGCAGGCGATGTCAAAGCCGCGATCCGAGATGTCGGCACGCAGCGGCGAGAACTGCTCGAGGCCGGTGTAGATGCGGGCCGGACGCAGGTTGCAGAACAGCTTGAAGTGGGCGCGCAGGGGCAGCAGGGCGCCGCGTTCCGGCTGATCGTTGGGGGCCAGATGCTCCCACTTGGGGCCGCCGACCGAACCAAACAGCACGGCATCGGCCGCCTCGCAGCCTGCTATGGTGCTCGGGGGCAGCGGGGTGCCATGGTTGTCGATGGCGATGCCGCCGACGTCGTGGCGATCATAGTCGAGGGAGAAGCCGAATTTGGTCTGTACCTTGGCCAGCACCTTGATGGCTTCGGCCATCACTTCCGGGCCAATGCCGTCACCCGGCAATACTGCGATCCGATAACTGCTCATACTGTTTCCGTCCTGATGTTGTTATTGAGCGCCATCTGCTCAGTGACCCGATACGGCGATCCGATCACTGTTCAGGCGGTCTCTGTCCTGATGTCGTTATTGAGCTCCATCCGCTCAGACTGTTTCCGATTTGATACTGTTATTGCGTTCCATCTGTTCGGCGACCTGATCGGCGCGCCAGATGCTGTTGATGACATGGACCAGGGCCTGGGCCGAGGACTCGATGATGTCGGTGGCCAGCCCCATACCATGGAATTTGCGGCCCTTGTATTCGGCGACGATGTCGACCTGGCCGAGGGCGTTCTTGCCTTCCCCCTTGCCCTTGAGCTCGTACTTGTCGATGCGGATCTCGTAGCCGGTGATGCGATTGATGCACTGGTAGACCGCATCCACAGGACCGTTGCCGGTGGCCGCTTCGCAGATCAGATCCTGACCCACCTTCAGCTTGACCGAGGCGGTGGCGAGCACCGAGCTGCCGCTCTGCACGCCGAGGTACTCCAGCTTGAAGTGCTCGGGCTCCTCGTGGATCTGGCTGAAGAAGGCGAGCGCCTCGAGATCATAATCGAACACCTGGCCCTTCTTGTCGGCCAGGGTCAGGAACTTGCCGTAGAGGTCGTCGAGGTCGTAGCTGCTCTCGAGGTAACCCATGCTCTCCATGCGGTGCTTGATCACGTGGCGACCGGAGCGGGAAGTCATGTTCAGGCTGTTCTGGGTCAGGCCGATGCTCTCGGGGGTGATGATCTCGTAGGTGTTCTTGGCCTTGAGCACGCCGTCCTGATGGATGCCGGAGCTGTGGGAGAAGGCATTGGCGCCGACGATGGCCTTGTTCGGCTGCACCGGCATGTTGCACAGCTGACTGACCAGGGTGCTGGTGCGGTGGATCTCGCCGTGGCGGATGTTGGTGTGGACCCCGAGCAGGTCGGCGCGGGTTTTGAGGATCATCGCCACCTCTTCCAGCGAGCAGTTGCCCGCTCGCTCGCCGATGCCGTTGATGGTGCACTCGATCTGGCGGGCCCCCATCTGTACGGCGCCGATGGAGTTTGCCACCGACAGGCCGAGATCATCGTGGCAGTGCACCGAGATGATGGCCTGATCGATGTTCGGCACCCGGTTGAACAGGGTCTGGATGATGCCGGAGAACTCGGTCGGTACCGTGTAGCCGACGGTATCCGGGATGTTGATGGTGCGGGCGCCGGCCTTGATGGCGGCCTCGACCATGCGGCACAGGTTATCGATGGGGGTGCGGCCCGCATCCTCGCAGGAGAACTCCACGTCGTCGGTGTAACGGCGAGCATGCTTGACCGCGCTGATGCCCATCTCCAGCACATCCTCGAAGCTCTTCTTGAGCTTGCTCTCCACGTGGATGGAGGAGGTGGAGATAAAGGTATGGATGCGGAAGGCTTCCGCGACCTTCAAGGCTTCGCCGGCGGCATCTATGTCCTTGGGCAGGGCACGGGCCAGGGCGCAGACCCGGCTGTTCTTGATGTGGCGGGCTATGGTCTGCACCGAGAGAAAATCACCGGGGGAAGAGACCGGGAAGCCCACCTCCATGACGTCGACCCCGAGCCGCTCGAGGGCCTGGGCGATCTGCAGCTTCTCCTTGACCGTCAAGCTGGCCGACAGGGCCTGCTCACCATCACGCAAGGTGGTATCGAATATGATGACCCGATCTGACATGTGACTTCCCTCTTCCTAAGTTCGGTACCGGCACCCTGCATGGCATAAAAAAACCCGTGCGGGGTGCACGGGTTTTTGTAAATTCCGGCTATGCCATAGCCCGGCTACAAAGATCCCGCGCGACGAGTCGCGATTAGGGAAAGCAATAGTAGCGGGGCGGCAATAGGCATGATGACTCAATCCTTCTAGTCGATAACGCTTCTACCAATATCGAGATTTTTATGCTGTGTCAACACGAACCGACAGGTTCAATCCGCTGTGTTATTTAATCGGATTGTAAAGGAATGCAAATTTCCTTGTCCCATATTCGGTTCATGCCTGATCATCTGGTTATTCCTGCTGTACTCGATCACCCGCACGATTCAGATCGACTTATCAGCTATTGCTGAATTATCTGAGGTATTCCATGGAAAAACGCAGACCAGGTCGTCCGGTCGGACGCTCCGACATCCGTGACAAGCTGCTTGCCGCCGCGCGCGAGCGTTTTCTCAACACGCCCTACAGCAAGGTGACGACCCGCGAGATCGCCGAGCTGGCCGGCTCCAATCTGGCGATGATCCATTACTACTTCGGCAGCAAAGAGGGCCTCTACAAGGCCGTGCTGGGGGATGTGGCCGAGCCGCTGGATCAGGCCTGGCATGACGAGAGCAGCAACCGCAGCCTCAACGATCTGCTCAATACCTACTATCAGGTGATGGCCCCCAACAGCGAGTTGACCTCCGCCATCTCCAGTGCGTTATCGACCGAGAAGAGCCCGGGCCGGGATTTTGTGCTGAACCGCCTGTTGGAGCGTCAACTGCCCCAGTTCGATGCCCTGCTGGAATCCATGCGATCCAGCGGTCAGCTCGGTGACAACCTGGATCCCGAGATGCTGAAGATCTCCTTCCTCAGCATGATGTGGCAGCCGTTCGTGATGAAGGATCTCTATGAGCAGGTGTTCGGCCTGACCGTGGACGAGAGCTTCATGAGCCGACTGGCGGACCACAACTGCCGACTGATGGAAAGCGGGCTGCGCGCCTCCGTGAACTGAGTCTTCACTCGCATCACTCCAGAAAAGGGCCGCTCGGCCCTTTTTTCATCGCGCTTTTCACAAATCTGTTATCTGTCCTTCAACCAAGTGTCACCCCGCCGCCCTAGTCTGCAGCAAGACGTCAGGGAAGGAGGGGTTATGAACAAGATCCAGCAATGGGACCTGCGGGTGTGCCGTCTCTGCCTGCTCCATCCTTACAACCGCCCACAGGCCAGGATCAGCCGGGCCATCTCCCGCACCGGCGACGGCCCGCTCTATGCCGTGCTGGCCGCCCTGCTCTGGTGGCAGGGCGGTGCACAGCGCGAGACGGTGCAGATCGCCGTGCTGGCCTTTGCCCTCGAACTACCGCTCTATCTGCTGCTCAAGAATGCCCTGAAACGCCAGCGCCCGGTGGGGTTGCCGGTCTTCATCACCCCCTCAGATCGCTACAGCCTGCCGTCCGGTCATACCGCCGCCGCCTTCCTGATGGCAACGGTGCTGGCCGCCAGCTTCCCGCTCTGGGCCCCGCTGCTGTTCCTCTGGGCCATGTTGGTGGGAGCATCGCGGCTGCTGCTCGGGGTGCACTATTTGAGCGATCTGGTGGCCGGGGCCCTGCTCGGCGGTGGCTGCGCCTTGTGGGCATTGAGCGGGAGTCAGGGATGAAGATACTGTTTGGCGTGCAGGGTACCGGCAATGGTCACATCAGTCGCAGCCGCACCCTGGCCAGGGCGCTGAAAGCCAGGGGGATAGAGGTCGATTACCTGTTCAGCGGCCGGCCGGCCGATGGTTACTTCGAGATGAGCGAGTTTGGGCATTATCGCACCTTCGCCGGCATCAGCTTCGTCAGCCACGAGGGGAGCATCTCGGGCTGGCGCACCCTCAAGGGGCTCTCTCCCTGGCGTTTCTGGCAGGACATGCGGGCCCTCGACTGCCGCGATTACGATCTGGTGATCAGCGATTTCGAGCCACTCAGCGCCCATGCCGCCCGTCGCTGGCAAAAGCCGAGCCTGACCATCAGCCATCAGGCCAGTTTCGACTGGTCCATTCCGCGCTGGGGGGAGAGCGGCTTCAGCCGCCAGCTGATGCGCCGCTTCGCCCCGGTCCGGCAGTCGTTGGGGCTGCACTGGTTTCACTTCGGTCAGCCGCTGTTGCCCCCCATCATAGACCCCATAGCGCTGGCACCGGACAATCACCAGATCCTGGTCTACCTGCCATTCGAACAGACCGAGCAGATCGCGGCCCTGCTGTCGCGCTTCAACCAGCAGCACTTCGTCTGCTTCCACCCCGCCATCCGCACCCCTAGCCAGTGGCACAACATCCACTTCGAGCCCCTGGCGCGAGAAGGCTTCAAGCAAATCTTGGCCGGTTGCCGCGGGGTCATCACCAATGCCGGTTTCGAGCTGGCCTCGGAGGCGCTATCTCTCGGCAAGAAGCTGCTGGTCAAGCCGCTCGGTGGCCAGTTCGAGCAGCTGACCAATGGCAAGACCCTGGAGCTGATGGGGCTGGCCCAGCTGATGGAGACCCTGGACGCCAACGGGGTCAGAGCCTGGCTGGAGGCGCCGGCGCCGGGGGCCATCCGCTATCCAGACGTGGCGGCCGAGCTGGCCGACTGGCTGGCAGCCGGCGCGGTGGAGGGGATCGAGCAGTTGTCCCGCCGCCTGTGGGCCAGGACCCTCTTCCCGGAGGAGGTGTGCGATCGTCTCAGCGAGCTGGAGGGGCGCATGGCATTGACGCGCCCCTGGTTATCGCAACTCAGCGCCTTTGACTAGACTGAAATGATCCCATCAAGGAGAGGACGGACAACATGCGCTTTACCAATGAAAACGGCGATACCATGACCCTGGCGGACAATCTGACACTCCATGAACTACTGGACATGGGGGTCAGCATCTCGGTCTGCGAGGAGACGGATCCGGATCAGCAGATCTGGCTGGTGGAGCCCGAACAGGACCATTGAGTCCCAGGCTGATTGAGGGCCCACCCCGGCGGGTGGGCCATTTATTTCCGTCTCGGCCCGAATTTGCAGCATGATTCGCTGGTTTCCCTCCCATCCCCCCCGCTTTCTTTTCGGTCAGATGACCAAGTCACTGAATGTTAATAGCTGTTTGAAATTTATGACTGTTCTGGTCAGACAAAGCCGTGGACAAGCGTTCACAGGCGGGTTAAGTTGGTTTTTCACCCGATTTTGGGGTGAATGATGGAAAAAACCTATTTTTCTACTATCGACGGCTCCGAACTCGCCTGGTCTGGATGCAGACAACAACAAGAGACGGATCGGCGCTGCCGGGAAGCAGCGGACTGTCGATAGTTTTTGCTTAACGGAGCAAAGCCTGGAGGGCTTTATCATGGAGATGTTATCAGGCGCCCAGATGGTAGTTAGAGCGCTGGAAGATCAGGGAGTGGAGCACGTCTTTGGCTACCCTGGTGGCTCAGTGCTCGACATCTATGACGCTCTCTTCGAAAACGGCAAGATGGAACACATCCTGGTGCGGCACGAGCAGGCCGCGGTGCACATGGCGGACGGCTACGCCCGCTCCACCGGCAAGGTGGGCACTGTGCTGGTGACCTCGGGTCCCGGCGCCACCAACTGCATCACCGGCATCGCCACCGCCTACATGGACTCGATCCCCCTGGTGATCCTGTCCGGCCAGGTGCCGACCAGCATGATCGGGGAAGATGCCTTCCAGGAGACCGACATGATCGGCATCTCCCGTCCTGTGGTGAAGCACAGCTTCCTGTGCAAGAAGGCCAGCGATATTCCCGATGCCATCAAGAAGGCCTACTACATTGCCGCCAGTGGCCGCCCGGGGCCTGTGGTGGTGGATCTGCCCAAAGACGTGCAGAACCCGAAAGAGAAGTTCCCCTATCAGTATCCCGAGTCCGTCTCGCTGCGCTCCTACAATCCGACCAAGGCCGGACACAAGGGCCAGATCAAGCGGGCCGCCAAGTTGCTGACCGAGGCCCAGCGCCCGGTCATGTACGTGGGCGGTGGCGCCATCAACGCCAATGCGGATCATCTGGTGACCAAGCTGGCCGAGTTGCTGAACCTGCCGGTGACCACCACCCTGATGGGGCTCGGGGCCTTCCCCGGCACCCATCCGCAGTTCATCGGCATGCTCGGCATGCACGGCACCTTCGAAGCGAACAAGACCATGCACAACGCGGATCTGATCTTCGCCGTGGGTGCCCGCTTCGATGACAGGGTCACCAACAACGTGGCCAAGTTCTGCCCCAATGCCACCATAGTCCACATCGACATAGATCCCACCTCCATCTCCAAGACGGTGCAGGCCCACGTGCCCATCGTCGGCTCGGTGGAAACCGTGCTGGAGCAGATGCTGGAGGTGATCCGTGAGTGCGGCTTCGACAATGACAAGCAGGCGCTGACGGAGTGGTGGGAACAGATAGCGCAGTGGCGCTCCCGCAACTGCCTGGCCTACGAGACCCATCCCAACCTGATCAAGCCACAGCAGGTGATAGAGGCGCTCTACAAGGTGACCAAGGGCGAGGCGTTCGTCGCCTCCGACGTGGGTCAGCACCAGATGTTTGCCGCGCTCTACTACCCCTTCGCCAAGCCGCGCCAGTGGATCAACTCCGGCGGCCTCGGCACCATGGGCTTCGGCATTCCCGCCGCCATGGGCGCCCAGTTTGCCAATCCGGATGCGGTGGTGTGCTGCGTGACCGGTGACGGCTCGGTGCAGATGAACATCCAGGAGCTCTCCACCTGTCTGCAATACGGGGTGCCCATCAAGATCATCTCCATCAACAACCGCGCCCTCGGCATGGTCAAGCAGTGGCAGAAGATGTTCTACGGCGGTCGTCACAGCCACTCCTACATGGAGTCACTGCCGGATTTCGTCAAGCTGGCGGAAGCCTATGGCCACGTCGGCATCGCGGTGAGCGATCCGGCGGAGCTCGAGAGCGCCATGGAGAAGGCCTTCGCCCTGAAGGATCGGCTGGTGTTCATGGACATCTCGGTCGACCCGGATGAGCACGTCTATCCGATGCAGATCAAGTTTGGTGCCATGGACGAGATGTGGCTGAGCAAGACGGAGAGAACCTGATGAGACATATTATTTCCGTTCTGTTGGAAAACGAGTCCGGCGCCCTGAGTCGTGTGGTGGGCCTCTTCTCCCAGCGCGGCTACAACATCGAGACCCTGACGGTGGCCCCCACCGAGGATCCGACCCTGTCGCGCATGACCATAGTCACCATGGGCGACGAGCGGGTGCTGGAGCAGATCCAGAAGCAGCTGCACAAGCTGGTGGACGTGCTCAAGGTGTGCGATCTCAGCGAAGGTGAACACATCGAGCGGGAGATCGCCCTGGTCAAGGCGCGCGCCGCCGGTGGCGCCCGCGACGAGCTGAAGCGGCTGGCGGACATCTTCCGTGGCCAGATCGTCGACGTGACCCCGGAGCAGTACACGGTGCAGCTCGTCGGGACGAGTGAGAAGCTGGACGCCTTCATCAAGACGGCGGCCCAGACCAACGAGATCATCGAGGTGGTGCGCTCAGGGGTCTGCGGCATCTCCCGCGCCGACAAGGCACTGCGTCCCTGATACCGCTGGTTGGCTGCATCATCCCAAAGGGGCTCTTCGGAGCCCCTTTGTCATGGGTACCATGGGGGGAGGGGCAGAGCGAGTCTGTCATTTTCTTTCAAATGATCGGTAAACTATCCACAAAAGCTGTGGAAAACTCTGTAGATTAGCGGTGTGTCTGGCGTTAGTTTGCTGATCTTAAAGGGGTATTTCTATTTGATCCCGACTGGATCGCAAGTGTCCAATCCCCTGTGGCGGCAGTGAGTGGTTGCTTATCCTCCCGCCCTTGCCAGGCAGGCGCTGGTGCCAGGATTCGGGATCCGGTCAGGATCCTGATTTGATCTTGCGGATCAACAGCTCGCCCGCCAGCCATAAAAAAACCCGCCTCTCGGCGGGTTTTTTAGCAGTGTCAGCAAAGAGCGAACTTATGCTTCGGCTGCCTCGGCCTGGGCGGCCTGGATACCGGTCAGGGCGATGGTGTAGACGATGTCGTCCACCAGGGCGCCACGGGACAGGTCGTTGACCGGCTTGCGCATGCCTTGCAGCATGGGGCCGATGGAGACCAGCTCGGCGGAGCGCTGTACCGCCTTGTAGGTGGTGTTGCCGGTGTTCAGGTCCGGGAATACGAACACGGTGGCTTTACCCGCGACCGGTGAGTTCGGTGCCTTGGACTTGGCCACGTTCTCCATGATGGCTGCGTCGTACTGCAGCGGGCCATCGATGATGAGATCCGGGCGCTTGGCCTTGGCCAGCTCGGTCGCTTCACGCACTTTCTCGACGTCCGCGCCGGCGCCAGAGGTACCGGTGGAGTAGGAGATCATGGCGACGCGTGGCTCGATGCCGAAGGCGGCAGCGGAGTCGGCGGACTGGATGGCGATCTCGGCCAGCTGTTCGGCGCTCGGATCCGGGTTGATGGCGCAGTCACCGTATACCAGCACCTGATCAGGCAGCAGCATGAAGAAGATGGAGGAGATGAGCGACGAACCCGGGGCAGTCTTGATGATCTGCATCGGCGGACGGATGGTGTTGGCAGTGGTGTGCACGGCGCCGGAGACCAGACCGTCCACTTCGCCACGCTCCAGCATCATGGTGCCCAGCACCACGTTGTCTTCCAGCTGTTCGCGGGCAACCACTTCGGTCATGCCCTTGTTCTTGCGCAGCTCGACCAGACGCGGCACGTAGCGCTCGCGCACTTCCAGCGGGTCGATGATCTCGACGCGATCGGTCAGCACCACACCCTGCTGTTCGGCGACGCGACGGATCTCTTCCGGGTTGCCCAGCAGCACCGGACGGGCGATGCCACGCTCGGCACAGATGGCGGCAGCCTTGATGGTCCGCGGCTCTTCCCCTTCCGGCAGCACGACGCGCTTGTTGGCCTGACGGGCCAGCTCGGTCAACTGATAACGGAACGCCGGCGGGCTCAGACGGCGGGAACGGGTGGACTTGGCAGAGAGCGACTCGATCCAGTGCTTGTCGATGTGGCCAGCCACATAGTCCTGCACCAGTTCGATCCGCTCGCGGTCATCTTCCGGGATGTCGACGTTGAAGTTCTGCAGGCTGACGGCGGTCTGCCAGGTGTTGGTGCCGGTGATCATGATCGGCAGGCCGGTGGCCATGGCCTGTTGGCACAGGGCGATGACTTGCGGCTCCGGATGATAGTTGCCGGTCAGCAGCAGGGCACCCAGCTTGACGCCGTTCATGGCGGACAGGCAGGCGGAGACGATGACGTCGGAACGATCGCCTGAGGTCACCAGCAGGCTGCCCGGACGGAAGTGCTCGATCATGTTGTGGATGGAGCGGGCACAGAAGGTCACGGTCTGCAGGCGACGGCTGTCCAGCTCACCCTTGTGCAGGATCTTGGCGGCCAGGTGCTTGGCGAGATCCTTGGCGCGCGGGGCGATCAGCTGGGTGTTCCAGGGGATGCAACCGAGGATGCGCAGCGGGCTCTTGCCGAAGACCTGCAGCACTTCCAGGTTATGAGCGGAGTCGGAGGTGTGGTGATGGGCCTCGAACATCTCGGTCAGATCGGGGCGGGTCACGCCATGCTCGTCAACCGGTGCGCCGACCTTGTTGATCACGCAACCCACGATACGCGGGTTGCTGACGCCACCGAAGTTGGAGCAGGCCAGCTCGATGCGCTCTTTGAGCTTCTGGCTGGAGTCGTTGCCCGGATGGGTCACGAACACCATGTCGGCATCCAGCGCCTTGGCCACGTCGTAGTTCAGCTTGTTGGCAAACGGCTGCTTGTCGGTCGGGACCAGACCTTCGATCACCACCACTTCGGCACCGCTGCTCTTCACGTGCTCTTCGAAGCGAGCCACGATCTCTTCCAGCAGGATATCGGTGTTGCTGGAGGTGATCATGTTCTCGGCGTAGGAGAGGGCGAACGGCTCGGGCGGATTGATGTTGGCGGCGGCGCGGATCACGGCGGTGGAGCGCTCGGTACCGGTTTCACCCGGACGCGGCTGAGCCACCGGTTTGAAGAAGCTGACATTGACACCGTGACGTTCCATGGCGCGAACGACGCCAAGACTCACGGAAGTTACGCCGACACCAGTGCCGACCGGGATGAGCATAATAGTGCGTGCCACTTATTACCCCTTGTTCATTTTTTGGGATCAGGAAAAGGCCGCCCGAGGGCGGCCTTGCTCTACAGCTAAATTATGCGCCGACCAGTTCCAGCGCGTCGTGGGCGATGACCCACTCTTCGTTGGTCGGGATAACCAGGGCCTTGGTGGAGCCAGCCTTGGTGATCTCGCCACCCTTGCCGAAGCGAGCGGCCAGGTTGGCGTCGTGGTCGACGTCAAAGCCCAGCAGGCCCAGCTTGTTCAGGGTGATTTCACGGATCGGGGCGGAGTTCTCGCCGATGCCACCGGTGAAGACCACGGCATCCAGACGACCGTCCATGGCGGCGGCGTAAGCGCCGATGTACTTGGCCAGACGGTAGCAGTACACGTCCATGGCGCGCTTGGCTTCTTCCTTGCTGTCGTAGTTGTCTTCAACGAAACGGCAGTCGGAGGTGACTTCGGTCAGACCCTGCAGGCCGGATTCCTTGGTCAGCATGGTGTTGATCTCGGCCACGCTCATGCCCAGCTTGTCGTGCAGGAAGAAGATGATGGCCGGATCCAGATCACCGGAACGGGTACCCATCACCAAGCCTTCCAGCGGGGTCAGACCCATGGAGGTATCAACGGATTTGCCGTTCTTGATGGCGCAGACGGAGCCGCCGTTGCCCAGGTGGCAGTTGATGATGTTCAGTTCGGACACCGGCTTGTTCAGCTGCTTGGCGGCTTCCAGGCTGATGTAGTAGTGGCTGGTGCCGTGGGCGCCGTAGCGACGGATGCCGTTCTCTTTGTAGAGCTTGTACGGCAGGGCGTACAGGAAGGCTTCTTCCGGCATGGTCTGGTGGAACGCGGTGTCGAACACGGCGACGTTCTTCTCGGCCAGCTCAGGGAACACCTTCAGCGCGGCACGGATACCGATCAGGTGCGCCGGGTTGTGCAGCGGAGCGTAAGGAATGGCGGCTTCGATACCGGCGATCACGTCTTTGCAGATCCGCACGGAGGAAGTGAATTGCTCACCACCGTGAACCACGCGGTGGCCGACGGCGATCAGGTTCTTGGACAGTTCCGGGTTGAGCGGCAGGATCTTGTGGACGATGAAGTCCAGCGCTTCCTGGTGAGCGGCACCGGCACCCAGATCGGCGCTACCCTTCTCACCATTCAGTTTCCACTTGATGCGGGCGTCGTCGAGGTTGAAACACTCGGCCAGGCCGGACAGCAGATCATCACCGGTGGTTGCGTCAATGACAGCAAACTTCAGGGACGAGCTGCCACAGTTAAGAACAAGAACCAGCTTACTCATGAATAAATCCTATCGCAGATTGGGTTGGGTTGGAGGATGCGCCGGACGCGGTGCGTCCAAAAACAATCAACTTATCCTTATGAGGGTTGGCAATCTGTTGCTTGCCCCTTGTATAGTGATACAAGACCCGAAATCCAGACGTCCCTGACAGGCCAACGGCGGGCCGTTGGCATAAAAATTAGGCGTACAAAGGATAACCTGATTGTTGAAAAATAACAAAGTCATCCTCAACCTTTGTTATTGAGCCTCAAATATTGTCGAGGTTTTGCCGTTAATACGTTCAAAAAGAGCTCGGAGGTAGCATGAGCATGAACATTTTTGGAACTAAGTTACAGCAAGGCCGTCATTATATGACTCTTTGGCCGCGCCGTCCCGAGCTTAATTCCCTGTTCCCCGAGAATCGGGTGATCAAGGCCACCGAGTTTGCCCTCAAGACCATCCCGGCGCTCGCCGTGTTCAGCGTCATGTTGCAGTTCCAGTTTGGCGAGCTGCATTATTGGCCTTCGGTCATGGCCTCGGTGCTGTTTCTGCTCAGCCTGCCGCTGCAGGGTTACTACTGGCTTGGCCAGCGCGCCGATACCCGGCTTCCTCCCTCTCTTGCCAGCTGGTATCGGGAGATCAACGGCAAGATGAACGAGCAGGGCGGTCACCGCCAGCTGGTGGCGCGGCCCCGTTATGAGGAGCTGGCCGATACCCTCAATGCCGCCTTCAAGCAGCTGGACAAATCCTTCCTCTACGAATGAGCCGGTAGCACGGCCAAAAAGGCGCCCAAGGGCGCCTTTTTCATTAGCCTGTTCAGGCCGCCAGCACCTTGCTGATCTCCTGGATGGAGAGCTTGTACTGACGGGGGCACTGACGCCAGGCCGCCAGCATGCGCTGGTACTTGTCGCGCATGGCGATGTCGCTGGAGAGCTCGTCACAGGGGCACGGCAGCTCGGGGAAACGCTTGTCCACTTCCAGCAGGAAGCAGACATAATCCGCCAGTTCCCGCTCCTGGCTGCGGCTGTAGCCGTTGAAGCTCAGTCGGCTGGCATTCACCTCGGCCTGGCTGGCGGCGTCCAGGTTGCCCCAAGAGATGGCCAGCGCATGGTGCAGCTCCAGGGTGTCCAGCACCTCCTGGCAGGTGGCGAGATCCAGGTGACCGAAGCTCTTCTCCAGCTCGAGGATCTGCAGGCAGTAGCCGCGCTCGACTATGGTGCTGGCGCGCTGGTAGAACGGCGCCTTTTCCGGATTGAGTTTGGCCAGGATCTCGTACTGATTGCTCAGGATCAGGCGTTCGGTGTGGCTCATGTTCATGGGCTGTCTCACTGGAAAATGAATCTGCAGCCACGTTAACCCATATCTAAGATGAATTTTTTGATCTGGCAGGGGAGGTTGGCGAGAAAAACGGGAGAGGGGAAATCAAAACCGCCGGCGACCCGGTTAATTAAATGTGTCCTGGCCGACTTGTATTGTGTGGTGGAGAGGCAAAAATGTAAGCGTCATTTGGCCCATGCCAGATGATCTACCACCAAGGCACCCCATCAGGTGCAAGCCATCATAAGGATCTCGCCGCGACCCAGGGCTCGCAGGTGGGACGGGGCAGGCAGCCGCGTGCCCCATAGTTTCTGAAGACGAAGCGCATCAGCAAAGAGGGCCTGCAACTGCAGGCCCTCTCTCTATCAGGTACGAGGAGACTCAAACACCCGCCGACTGGCCCTGGATCAGGGAGAGCACCACCTGATGGTGATCGCTGGTCTTGAACTTGTCGAAACGGTGGGCCACCTTGCCCTCCTCGTCGATGAGGAAACTCAGCCGGTGGATGCCGTCGTACTCCTTGCCCATGAACTTCTTCGGGCCCCAGACGCCAAAGGCGTCGGCTACGGCATGATCCTCATCGGCCAGCAGGCGGAAGTTCAGGCTGTCGCGCTCTTCGAATTTCTTCAGGCGCTTGGCCGGATCCGGGCTGATGCCGAGTACCACCACATTGAGGGCGGCCAGCTCGGCGTTGACGTCACGCAGGCCGCAGGCCTGGGTGGTGCAGCCCGGGGTCATCGCCTTGGGGTAGAAATAGATGAGCACCTTCTTGCCGCGCAGGGAGGACAAACTAACCTGAATGCCATCCTGATCGGAGAGAGAGAAGTCGGGGGCCTGGGTGCCAGCTTGTAGTGGTTGCATGGGGTCTCCTGAGCCGTCAGGCGTATTTGTGATTGATGAGGAACTCGAACGATTCGGCGCCCAGTTCACGACAGAATTCGGCGAAGGCCGCCTTGGATTCACCAGACTCTCCCTGCTTGGCCAGGTTCAACTGAAAGCTCGCCTTGAGCAGGTTGAACGGCTGTTGCTCGAGGGTAATGGTCTGCATGGCCTGGATGTCCCAACCATGATCGCTGAAGAACTGGGTGCACTGGCTGACGATGCCGGGCTGATCCCGGATCAGGACCTCGGCACTGGCGCTGATGTCGTACTGCAGGGAGTGGTGGCGCTCGGTGCGCTTCATCATGGTGATGAGATCCCACTCCTGGCTGCGCAGGGGCAGACTTATCTCGAGTTGCATCAGGCTGTTCCAGTCACCGGACAACAGCATGATGAAGGTGAATTCGTTACCAAAGATGCCAAGACGGCTGTCGACAATGTTGCAACCGCAGCCACTGACGTGACGGGTAACCTCATTGACGATGCCAGGCCTATCCGTGCCGATGGCCGTTACGACCAGGTAGTGAGTCATAAATCGTCTCTCGTCCATTATTGCGAAGGCGTTTGCAGCGCGCTCTGTTCCTGGGCATGGAGGCCAAGCTTGGGGCCATGTCCTGCACGCCTGCATTGCTGCGTTTTGTGGCGGATGGTAACACGGCTTGTCCCTCGCCTCCCTTGTTTTTCAAAGGGGGCAGCTTTACCATAACGCCCCTGAAAATCGGGAGAAAAATCCATGTTACGCGGTAGTATTGTTGCGCTCGTTACCCCCATGCTGGCCTCGGGTGAAGTCGATTGGGCCAGTCTGGCCGCCCTGGTCGATCATCATGTCGACGCCGGCACCAGTGCCATTGTCGCGGTGGGGACCACCGGGGAGTCGGTGACCCTGAGCGAGCAGGAACACATCGCCGTCGTGGAAAAAACCGTCGAGTTTGCCGCCAGGCGTATCCCGGTCATCGCCGGTTGTGGCTCCAACAGCACCGCCCATGCCATCGCACTCTCCCGCCGTTTCGCCCAAACCGGCGTGGTGGCAGGCCTCTCGGTGACCCCTTATTACAACAAACCCACCCAGGAAGGCCTCTATCGTCACTATTGTGCGATCGCCGAGGCTAGTGGTCTGCCTCAAATTCTCTATAATGTGCCCGGTCGCACCTGTTGCGATCTCAAACCGGAGACCGTGGCCAGGCTGGCTAAGGTGCCCGGCATCATAGGTCTGAAAGAGGCCACCGGTGATCTCGACCGGACACCGCTGCTGCGGGAGCTGTGCGGAGCGGATTTTGCGCTTTATAGTGGCGATGATGCCAGTGGATGTGATTTTATGCTGCAAGGGGGGGACGGAGTCATCTCAGTCACCACCAATATTGCGGCGGCCCAGATGGCCGACATGTGTCGTGCTGCGCTGGCCGGTAATGCCGGTCTGGCTCATGATATCAACAATCGATTGATGCCGTTGCATCAGACTCTGTTCTGCGAACCGAGTCCCATCCCGGTGAAGTGGGCCTGTGCCCGACTGGGATTGATGGCGACGGCGACCTTGCGTCTGCCGCTCACCGACCTCACCCCCGAGGGCGAGCGAGCGATGACCCGAGCACTGACGACTGCGGAGTTGATGGCGAGTGTTTAAAGCAAATGGAAAGGGAAATGCAGTGCGCCTGGTGCTGAGTGTTGCGACCGTTGCCGTGTTGGCAGCCTGTAGCTCACCCCAGGATCGCAAGATGGCCAACCGTGGCTTCGAGTACGAAGAGAACCGCCTCGAAGGTCGTGCCTTCCTCGTGCCCGCCGGGTTGAGTGCCCCCGCTTTTAACAGCAATTTCGACATTCCGGCCCTGCCCGAGAGCAGCCGCGAGGGTGCCATCGGCGCCAAGGTCGATGTGCGTCCTCCTGCCCAGCTGCTGACCGTGGTCCCCGGCAGCCAGGTCGTACCCAATGCCAGCGAGCCTACCCTGGCCTTCTATGCCCTGAGCACCAGCCAGAGCGTGGAGCGTGACACTTGGTCCTTCCTGATGAATTTCCTGGCCCAGCACAAGGTGACCACCGAGAAGCTGGATCAGCAGGGCGGCGTGTTGCAGACCGGCTGGTTCGACAACACCGGTGCGCTCGATGGCTGGGGTGAGGAAGACGAAGACTTCCGCATTCGTCAGCGTTATCAGTTCACCCTGCACAACGATGTCCAGCGCCATGCCGTCAACATGTCGGTGCGGGTGCTGGAGCACGAAGAGACCTACGACGGCGAGACCACCACAGCGCTGACCGCGGCCGATGGCCAACGCTACGCGACCCGCGCCCTGAACCAGTTCTCCCTCTACTACGACAAGCAGCTCAAGGCTCGCGAGCAGCACAAGTCCAACGATGGCATGGGCATGGAGCTTGGCCTCGACAACAACGAGCTGAGCGCCTGGATCGCCGACGGTTCCTTCGAACAGGTGTGGCGCCGTCTCAATCAGGTGCTGCCAAATTACGGCTTCGTCATCAAGGATACCCAGCAGTCCCTGGGCTGGATCGACGTCGAGTATGACGATCCGGGTGCCGAGTTCTGGCAGGCCAAGGGGGCCGAGCCGTTCAAGCTGGAGGAAGACAAGTATCGCTTCCAGCTCGGCGAGATGGCCGGAGGCAAGACCTCCATCACCCTGTTTGACAAGGACAAGAAGCCGGTCGCATCCGGGGTCATCTCCCAGATGTACATCAGCCTGTCCGAGGCATTCGCCAAGGGCCAAGCCGATCAGGCTGCGGCAAAAGCAGAATAGAAACAGGGGCCTGGTGCCCCTGTTTTGTTATGTGAATTTCCTTACAAACAGAGAGCCTAGTACTCTTGTTTGTTAAGTGAATCCCCCAGTTTATAAAGGGGGTCGTGCTCTCGCTTCGTTATATTTACCCCCACAAACAGGGGCCTGGAGCTCCTGTTTTATCAGTCCCACAACAGGAAGTGTTAAAAGCCATGAGTCTTGCAGATCAAGTATTGGCGGTGAATGACGATTTGCCGATCCGTACCGATAAACCTGTCCATTCCGGCAAAGTGCGCAGCGTCTACTGGTTGACCCCGGCAGACAGTGCCCGGCTCATAAGAGAGAAAGGCTATGATGTGCCGGCCGATGCGCCGCTCGCCATCATGGTGATCAGTGACCGCATCTCGGCCTTCGACTGCATCTGGCAGGGCGTGGACGGGCTGAACGGCGTGCCGGGCAAGGGCGCGGCGCTCAACGCCATCTCCAGCCATTGGTTCAAGCTGTTCAAGGAGAAGGGACTGGCCGACAGCCACATCCTGGATATCCCGCACCCCTTCGTCTGGATAGTGCATAAAGCCCGTCCCGTGATGATCGAAGCCATCGCCCGCCAGTACATCACCGGCTCCATGTGGCGTGCCTACAAGGACGGCGAGCGCGAGTTTTGCGGCATCCGCCTGCCGGAAGGGCTGAAGAAGGATCAGAAGCTGCCGGAGATCCTCATCACCCCATCCACCAAGGGTGTGCTCAAGGGGCTGGAAGGCGTGCCGGAAGCCGATGACGTCAACGTCTCCCGCGCCGACATCGAGCGCCACTGCCAGGGCTTCAACTTCAGCAAGCCGGCCGACATCGACCGCTACGAAGTGCTGCTCAAGGAAGGCTTCAACGTGATCAGCGATGCGCTGACCGCGCTCGATCAGATCTTCGTCGACACCAAGTTCGAGTTTGGCTACGTCAAGGACGCCGCCGGCAACGAGAAGCTCATCTACATGGATGAAGTGGGTACCCCCGACAGCTCCCGCATCTGGGACGGCGCCGCCCTGCGTGAAGGCCAGATCGTCGAGAAGTCGAAAGAGGGCTTCCGCCAGTGGCTGCTGAACCACTTCCCGGATCCGGACATCCTGCTCAACAAGCACCGCATGCCGGAACGCTTCGCCCTGGCGCGCGACAACAAGCTGCCGACGGCGGTGATGATGGACATCTCCAACACCTACGTGGGGATCGCCGAGAAGATCATCGGTCAGCCGCTGGTGCGCAGTGCCAATCCCAAGCAGGAGATCATCGAGGTGTTGCGCGAGCAGTACGGTCTGATCGACTGAGGCTTGCCCTGTTTTTTTGTCGCCGACAAACAAACGTTTGCTGGTGACAAGAAGGCATAGCCGGGCACAGCGCCGGATAAACAGACGGGCCCATCGCGGGCCCGTTTTTATTGGTGTCTGGCAGTGGGAGAGGGTGGCCTCAGCCGTTGACCCTGAACACCTGGCCGCTCTGTACCCCCAGCACCGACTTCTTGTAGGCCTGGGCCACCCGGGCGGCGGGCACCGGCACGAAGCCAGGGAAGAAGTCGGCATACTTGTCCATGGATTCGACCAGCACGGTCGGGCTTATCGCGTTGATGCGCAGCCCCCGCGGCAGCTCGCAGGCCGCGGCCCGCACGAAGTGTTCGATGGCACCGTTGATAGTGCTGGCGCTGACCCCCCAGTTGATGGGCTCCTCGCTCAGGATGCCGCCGATCAGGGTGATGGATCCCCGGTCGTTGAGGTGCGGGATGGCGGCGCGAGTCAGCCTGATCTGGCCCATCAGCTTGCTCTCCAGCCCCGTTTGCCACTGCTCGTCCGTCATCTCGGGGAAGGCGTTGAAGGCGACGCTGCCGCTGGCCACCAGCAGGGCATCAAACCGGCCTATCCCCGCGAACAGGGCGGTGATGGAGGCGCAGTCCGTCATGTCTACCCTGGCATCCCCCTGGCTGTGGCCGACCCGGATGACCTCATGGTCCCTGGCGAGCAGTTCACTGACGGCGGATCCGATGGTGCCGGAGGCACCCACAATTACGATTTTCATCTTGGTCACTCCTGATTGGGATATTCAGGATTCTAGTAGGACTAAAGAGAAGAAAAAGCGCTTAATATGAACGTATTGTTTCCATATTGGAGTGAATGGATGGATATCGCCCACCTGGCCAGCTTCTATGAGGTGGTCAAACGCGGCAGCTTCTCCGCCGCGGCCGACCTGTTGGGGGTGAGCAAGGGGATGCTGAGCCGCCACGTCAGCGCGCTGGAGGCCTCCCTCAACGCCCAGCTGTTGCAGCGCACCACCCGCCGGCTCAGCCTGACCGAGGCGGGCAAGACCCTCTATCTGCAGGCGGGGCAGATCTTCGCGCTGGCCCAGCAGGCGGAGCAGGACATCCAGGCCCTGACCGAGGAGGACGGCGGCCGCCTGCGTTTCACCTGCCCGGTCAGCACCGGCGATCGCATGGTGAGCGACCTGCTGGCGCGCTTCGCCGAGCGCTGCCCCGGGGTGCAGGTCGAGCTCAACTTCACCAACGCCATGGTCGACATGAGCCAGGGGGAGCACGACATCGCCCTGCGTGCCATGAGCCATGTGCCGGACAACCTGGTGGCCCTGCCGCTCGGCCGGCTGAGAGACGTGGTGGTGGCCAGCCCGGCCCTGCTCGCGCGGGAGGGGATCCCGGCCACCCCCTATGAGCTGAGCGGTCGCAGCTGTTTGCTGCAGGGAAGCAACCCCGCCTGGGAGCAGTGGCATTTTCGCAAGGAGGGGGAGGAGGCCCTGATCCCGGTGCAGGGACGGGTGCGGGCCAACCACTACAGCACCCTGCTGCAGCTGGCCCGTGCCGGCATGGGCTATGCCAAGTGCCCGCTGATGCTGGTGGAGGCCAGCCTGGCCAGGGGGGAGCTGGTGGCGGTGCTGGGGGAGTGGCAGACCGGCCTGCACCCGCTCCATGTGCTGCATGCCCAGCAGCGGCGGGTGCCGCGCAAGATCCGCCTGTTCAAGCAGGTGCTGGCCGAGTGGTTTGCCGAGCGGCCGCACTACCTGATCTGAGTGCAACCGGCTGAGCCAGCGTTATTTTTCTGTCATATCCGGCTGTTACCCTGCGCTCATCACAGCGATGGAGAGAGGCAGAGGATGAAGGGTCATCAGGGTTGGGTCGGCGTCATGCTGTTGTGTGCCGGGGCGGCGCAGGCCGAGGTCGAGGTCAGGGTGCCGGAGAATTTCCAGATCCTGGCGGTGAGCGCCGGCAAGGTGCAGGACGAGCAGCATGCCGTGCTGGCCGACGGGCAACAGCAGTTGCTGGTGCGCTATGAGGGGGTGATCCCGAGTCGCAACAGCAGCGACAACGATCGCCAGATCCGCTCCGAGCCCCAGGTGATCCGCTATGACGCCAGCCGGCAGTCGGTGCGCTTGCAGGCGGCCGTTCCCGGCGATGAGAGCGGGATGGAACGCTACGCCAAGGCGCCGCTGGTGAGCCTGCAGACGGGGGGCCAGCCACTGGCCATGCAGCAGGATGAGCTGGTGGTCAATGGCATGCAGATCGGCATGGATTGGCGCGCCAGGCTGGAGGAGTACAATCGCGGTGGGGGCAAGGCGGCGCTGAACACGGTCGGCGCGATGACGGTGGCGGCGGGAACCTCGGTGCCGGTGGCCGCCAGCGAGCTGGAGGGGCAGCTGCAGCGACTCTTCCTGCAGGCCGATCCGGTGCTGCGCAAGCGCTTCATCGGCTGGGCCGTGCCCCAGCTTTAAGTTTGCCCCTCGTTGCAGTAACGTGGGCACAGTCGCCTGGCGACCTGCCCATCTTGACCAACGAGGTTCTCATGTTTGAATTGCATCCCCGCCTGCAGGCGGATACCCAGCCGCTCGGGGATCTGCCGCTCTGCCGCGTCCTGCTCGCCAGAGACAGCCAGTACCCCTGGCTCATCCTGGTGCCCCGCATAGCCCAGTTGCGGGAGATCCACCACCTCGCTCCCGAGCAGCAGCAACAGCTGATGCAGGAGTCCTGCGCCGTCGCCGCCCTGATGGAGCAGGCGCTGAACCCGGACAAGATCAACGTGGCGGCGCTTGGCAATATGGTGCCCCAGCTGCACCTGCACCATGTGGCTCGCTTCAGTACGGACCCCGCCTGGCCCGGCCCCATCTGGGGGGCGTACCCTGCCGTGGCATATGAGGCGCAAGATTTACAGATTGCGGCCGATAACTGGCGAGCCCGGCTGGCGACCCTGAGCGGATTTACCCCTCTTCAATAGTGACAATGGCATCAAGTGAGAGCTGGCTCGCTGTTTCCAGGCCGGGGTCAGGCTATCTGTTAGCCTGACGACAACGACTAGCCCATTTTCGATCAGCAGGAAGGTTCCATGATACTAACAAGATCCGATGATGACGCCGTATTGACCACCGAGGATGTGCTGCTGAGTCTGTGCAATTCGGTCACGGGCGTATTGAGCGCGGCGACCCAGACCCAGGTGCGCTTCTCCGGCATGGTGCAGCGGATCAGCAAGACCTGCCTCAAGCCGGATATCGGCTGTTTCGTGCTGTTTGATGGCGGCTTCTCCGGCCTGGTGGTGATCAACTTCTCCGCCGCCGCGGCCATGGAGCTCTACCAGAGCTACATGCTCAGCATGGGGCTCTCCAAGGAGGATCTCGCCATCTCCCACACCTCGGACGAGGTGAGCAACGTCATGGGCGAGCTGATGAACCAGATCCTCGGCAGCTTCACCGGCAAGGTGGGCCGCGAGTTGCAGACCCACATCACCCAGAACCAGCCCAAGATGCTGGCCCTGAACAAGCAGGTGATGCTGAGCGTGGATACCAACCTCGACAATCCCGAGACCCGCAGGGTCACCTTCTTCACCGCCAGCAACAACATCTTCTACCTGGAGCTGGCGATGGACGGCACCGAGTTCATCCGGCTGCACAACGAGGGCAGGGATCAGGAGGAGATTGACCCCGATGCCCTGATCGCCCAGACCAAGCTGGCGGCGGCCAAGCCGGCCCCGGTGGTGGCCCCCGTCGCCAACGATCACGACGACCTGCTCAACTCCCTCGGTCTCTGATGACCAAGCAGATACAAGGAGGCCACCCCAGGGGTGGCCTCCTTGTATTCGGGGCGACTGGACTTAGAAGTTGTAGAGCAGACCGGCGCTGAGGATGCTGGTCTGGGTATCGTAGAAGGCGATGTCTGAATCGGCCTGGTTGTAGGCCGCCGTGACGGTGGCGGAGAGATCCCTGACCCCCATCAGATTGTGCCAGAAGAAGGTGCCGGCCAGCACAAACTCCCTGGCATCGGCGCGTTGGCCGAACAGGGGATTCGCCTCGTCATACTCGCGCTTGCCGGCATAGGCGTTGCCGACGACGGACCACTGGGGGCCGCGCTTGGCATAGGTCAGCTGCATCCCCAGGTTCTTGAAGCTCTCGGCACTGCCATCGAGATCGGCCTGCTTGTAGAGAATGGCGGGCTCCAGCAGCTGGCCACCCCCGAAGTGCCACTGGTAGGAGAGCTCCATGTCATGGATCTTGCCGTTGCGATCCAGCATGGGGGCATAGTGGGTGCCGTTGCGCTGATCGTACTGCTGGCCGCTGCGCTCCTCATCCAGCTCCATCTCCCGGCTGGTGAGGCTGCCATTGAAGTTGCTGCCCCAGATCTTGTCCCAGGCGAACCGCACGCCCTTCGACTTGGCATCGGTGGTGCTGCGCTCCACCCCGACGGCGAAGGGATCGCTCCACAGCTCGACCGGCATGGCGTTGAATACCACAGAGCCCGCCACTATCCCCTTGTCGCCCATCTCCTGGCGGATCCCGAGCTGCTGGGTAAAGTCGAAGCGCAGCGCATCCTGGATGAGGTTGCCGAGGAATACCTGGGTGCGGGTATCGGCGAAGGTGTAGCGGATGTCGGCGTTGATGAGCGGTGCCAGCTCGCTCTCGCTGGCGGGGGAGCCGAGGCCGTCGATGTGGCCATTGCTGTCCCCGCCGGCATAGAAATTGGATTCATGGCTGATGGCACTGACCCCTCCCAACAAGAAACCGGACCAGCCAGATTGCGTGGGAATGGCACCGAGATCGGCGTGGGCGGCATTGGCGACCAGCAGGCTGAGACTCAGCAGGGTGAGATTACGCATCAGTAGGACTCCTGAAATGACGAATGATGAGACCGCATGGCCGGGTCAGCGTCCTTTGCTGAACTGGGGCTGACTAGCCAAGGTGGGCATGCTACCCCAGCAGGAGTGTGACGTTAATCAATAATTTATGCGGTGACGGGCAAGTGTTCGGTGCGCCGTGCTGGTATTCTGTTTGCGCAATAGCGGGGAGAAAATAACGAGATGAAGCAAATCAAATCCTGGGCGCAGTACTACGTCGACCTGATGACCAAGCTGGGGCTGGTCCGTTTCAGCATGCTGCTGGCGGCGGGCATCATAGTGCTGGCCGTGACGATCCAGATGGGCGTGACCCAGTTTCTGCGTGGCACAGTGGATATCGTCGACCTGGTGCGCTCGGTGTTCTTCGGCCTGCTGGTGACCCCCTGGGCCGTCTATTTCCTCTCCATCGTGGTGGATCAGCTGGAGGACTCCCGTCAGCGGCTGACCCGCATGGTGCGCAAGCTGCAGGACATGCGCGAGCGGGATCTCGAGCTCAACAGCCAGCTGCAGGAGAACATCAGTCGCCTCAACGCCCAGATAGCCGAAACCAACAGGGCCGAGACCCTGCGTCAGCAGGCGATCGAGGATCTGGAGAACGAGGTGTTCCAGCGCGAGAAGGCCCAGCTGCACCTGGGTGAGCGCACCGCCCTGCTGCGCTCCTTCATCGACTGCTCCCCCGATCTGGTCTATTACCGCAACGAGGAGCAGCAGTTCTCCGGCTGCAACCGCGCCATGGAGGAGCTGACCGGCAAGGTCGAGGCCGAACTCATCGGGCTGACCCCGTTCGATGTCTACAAGCAGGACATCGCCAGCAAGGTGGTGGAGACCGACAAGCAGGTCTTCACCAGCAACGAGCCGCTCACCTACGAGCAGTGGCTGGAGTATCCGGATGGCCGCAAGGCCTACTTCGAGCTGCGCAAGGTGCCCTTCTTCGACCGCTTCGGCAAGCGGCTCGGCCTGCTCGGCTTTGGCCGTGACATCACAGAGCGCAAGCAATACCAGGACAAGCTGGAGAAGGCGAGCCGCGACAAGACCACCTTCATCTCCACCATCAGCCACGAGCTACGCACCCCGCTCAACGGCATAGTGGGCCTCAGCCGGATGCTGATGGATACGCCGCTCGATGCCAAGCAACACCAGCAGCTCAAGACCATTCACCTGAGTGCGGTGACGCTCGGCAACATCTTCAACGACATCATCGATCTCGACAAACTCGATCGCCGCCGGCTGGAGATAGCTCCCACCCGCATCGACCTGCCCGCCTTCCTCGACGAGCTGGAGACGCTGTCGCGCATCCAGGCGGAGCAGAAGGGGCTCTACCTGCACTTCGACCGGGATGGGGACATGCCGCAGTTCGTGATGGCCGACGGCACCCGCCTGCGCCAGGTGTTGTGGAACCTGGTGGGCAATGCGGTCAAGTTTACCGACGAGGGCGGGGTGACGGTGCGTTGCCTCTCCCACGCGTCCGATGTGCCGGGCAAGTTGGCGCTGCACTTCGAGGTGGAAGACACCGGGGTCGGCATTCCGCGCGCCCAGCAGGAGAAGATCTTCGCCATGTACTATCAGGTGCAGGGCAAGAAGCACGCCACCGGCACCGGCATCGGTCTCGCGGTCTCCCGTCAGCTGGTGCAGGCCATGGGCGGCGAGCTCTATGTGGACAGCGATCCCGGTGAGGGCTCCTGCTTCACCGCCGAGCTCGAGGTGGACTGCGTCGAATCCCTGGCCGCCGAGCAGGAGCAGGAGCTGCCGGCCCTCGACATCCTGCTGGTGGAGGATGTGGAGCTGAACGTGACCGTGGCCTGCGCCCTGCTGAACAAGCTGGGGCATCAGGTCAAGGTGGCACGGGATGGGACCCAGGCGTTGGCCATGGCCAATCCCGATGACTTCGACCTCATCCTGCTCGATATCCAGCTGCCGGACATGACCGGCTTCGATGTGGCGGCCCAACTGCTGGCCCGCTACGGCGACAGTCTGCCACCCATGGTGGCACTCACCGCCAATAGCACCGGCGATCGCCAGTACTACCGGGATCGCGGTCTGCAGGATGTGATCAACAAGCCGCTGGGATCCAAGGCGGTGCGCGAGGTGATTGGCCACCTGTTTGCGGATCTGGCCGACGACGAGGCCGATGAGCAGGAGGATGCGGGCAATCAGGATGAGCTGCTGGATCTGCCCTTCCTCACCGATTACGCCAGCACGGTCGGCAAGCCGGTGCTGCTCTCCAGCGTCGACCTGTTCGAGAAGATGCTGCCCGACTACATGGCGGTGCTCGACACCAACATGATCGCCAGGGATCAGGCCGGCGTGGTGGAGGAGGCGCACAAGATCAAGGGGGCGGCCGGCTCAATAGGCCTGCGCCGCCTGCAACAGACGGCCCAGCTGATCCAGAGCCCGGAGCACCCCGCCTGGTGGGAGAACGTGGAAGACTGGATCGAGACGCTGCGCCGTGAATACCCGGGTGACATCGCCCGGTTGCGCCGCTGGCTGCTCTCCTGAGTCGGCCCCTGTCATCACAGCTAAGGAGACGCAGCCCATGTATCAGCGCCTGATCCCCTCACTGCGGGTTCACCCCTGGGGCGAGGAGCCCCTGCTGGAGGCGACCGAACAGGATCGCGCCCGCATAGTACAGGCCGCGCCGGTGCGCCGCCTGCAGCAGAAGACCCAGGTCTTTCCGCTCGATGTGAAGGCCTCGGTGCGCAGCCGTCTCACCCATTCGCTGGAGGTGCAGGAGACCGGCCGCCAGATCAGCCGCCGCATCCTGGCCGCCCTGCCGGCGGGCACTGTCTGCGAGGGGGCCTTCATCAACCTGGTGGAGATGTCCTGCCTGCTGCACGACGTCGGCAACCCGCCGTTCGGCCACTTCGGCGAGCAGGTGATGAGCCAGTGGCTGGCACAGGAGCTGGATGCGCTGTTTGCCAGTGCCCATGACCGGCTCCCGAGCCCGCAATGGGCCGAGCTGCGCCAGGATCTGCTGGTGTTCGACGGCAACGCCCAGAGCCTGCGGCTGGTGCACAGCCTGCACGAGCTGAACCTGACTCTGGGCCAGCTGGCGGCCCTGTGCAAGTACCCGCAGCAGCCGCAGCCCGGTCAGCACTTTGGCCAGCACCACGGCTGGGCCAGCAAGCGCGGCATCTTCTTCAGCGAGCAGCCGCTCTACCAGTCCCTGAGCCAGCACCTGGGGCTGGCCCCTGGCTGCCGTCATCCGCTGGTGTACATCATGGAGGCGGCGGACGACATCTCCTACTGCATCGCCGATCTGGAGGATGCGGTCGATCGGCACATCCTCAGCCTGAGCGAGCTGCAGCAGGCGCTGCGCAGCGCCGACGGGGGGGATTACATGGCCGGCCTGCTGGCCCAGGCCGCGGCGTCCGGCCGCGGCTTCTTTCCCCATTTTCGCCAACAGCTCACCCGGGATCTGGTCACCCTGGCGGCCGATACCTATGTGAGCGAGCATGTCGTCATCCTGAGCGGTGCCTATCCCCAGGCCTTGCTGCACGGTCAGGCGCCGGCGGCGCGGGTGCTCGATACCCTCAAGCAGGTGGCCCGCGAGCAGGTGTTCATGCGCCCTGAGGTGGAGGCGCTGGAGTTGGAAGGCTACGCCGCCCTGCGCGGCGTGCTCTCGACTTACGCCTGCCTGCTGGCGCTGCCGGCCGCGCAATTTGAGCGCTTGCTGGCGGGCAAGGGGGGCAGCGAGCTCTTCTTCGCCCGGCGGCTGTTTCACCGGCTGTCGGCCCGCCACCTCAAGGCATACCGGCTGGCGGTGGCGACCGCCGATCCCCGCTTTGAATCCGGGGCCGAGCAGGAGTGGTACTACCGCGTCCGGCTGTTGCTCGATTACGTCAGCGGCATGACGGATACCTATGCGCTGGAGGAGTTCCGGCTGCTGTCCGGGATCTGATCGGTCCATATCCATCCCACCCATATGGGTGGGATGGATATTGCACAAAATTCGGTGTTTTTCTAGACTGTGGCAACTTGTACAACTTTCACCCGGTAAGGAGACGACTATGCAACATTCCATGTTCAACGTTGCGTTCGATCGCTGCATTGGCAGCGCGAAGACTCGTGCTCTTTATTTACCGCGTGGAGGAAACAGGTAACCCCTGCTTTTTCATCACCCGCGGTTATCCCGCAGGGTGATGTCCTCTCTCCGGGAGAACCGCAAGTTCAACTGGAGAATATTATGTCTATCGAACTCGTCCTGCTGCGCACCGTCGAATCCCTGGTTCAGAAACGGATCACCCGACTGGAGCGTCGCGTCAGCTACCTGAATCTCTCGCCAGCCATGTTGAAAGACATCGGCCTGGAAGGGCAGGATGTGCAGGTTGCCCATGTCCGTGTGCGGGAGTTTCAAACCGGCTTCCGCCTTGGGAACCGAATAACCTGATGGAGGGGGACTCGCTCCCCCCTGATGTGCAAATGGCAGGCCTAGGCCTGCCATTCTCGTTTCTGATCGGTGCCGCCCTGATTTTTTAGTCGCACATTTAACCAAAAACTCTATGATCACCCACCGGTCTGTGCAGGAGTCATCCATGTTGTGTCGTTGTTTGCGTTCCATTCTGTTGTGCTGGCTGGCCTGCTGGAGCCTGGGGGTTGCCGCCGATACGCATCTGGATAAGAACAGATTGGGGGTGTCGGAACGGCTGTGGCTCTCGTCGCACAACGAGCTGGTGGTCGGCATGCCTTCCGTGGCCTGGCCCCCCTATGTCTATACCAATAGCCGGGGTGGCTTCAGCGGCCCGCTTGACGATTTTGCCACCCTGCTGGCGAACAAGTTGCACCTGACCCTGCGCTACAAGACCTATCCCTACTATGCCGGTGCCCAGCAAGCCTTGATGGATGACGAGGTCGACATGCTGATCGGGGTGACTCCGAGCCAGACCAGGCTGGAGCAGATGCTGTTTACCTCGGATCTCATGGTGCTGCCGCGGGCCGTCCTGCTGGCCAAGTCGAAAGAGGAGCCCACCCTGGAGGAGGCGCGGGAGCTGCGCTGGGTGTGCGAGTTCGGCTTCAGCTCCTGCGAAGAGCTGGCCTTGTTGGGCATCAACGACATGGTCGAGGCCGACAGCAGTGATGAGGCGGTCTTCATGGTCAAGAAGGGGCTGGCGGATGCCTATCTGGGGGATCTGCCATCTCTGATACGGCTGCAGCGGCTGCAGCAACAGGCGAACCTGACGGTGTCGACCCCGGACTGGGTGCAGGACACCTCGCTGGCCATCGCGGTCGGCCCCAAGAACAAGGCGTTGCAGGGCTTGCTGGAGGCGGCGCTCAACGACATTCCTATCGATGAACGGCGCCGCATTCTGGAGACGGGGGGCATAGTCGACTATGAACTGGCCCATGGTCCACGCCAGATCGTCTTCAACCAGAGCGAGCTGAACTGGCTGGCGCAACACCCCACCCTGAGCTATGGCGTGGCCCCCGACTGGCCTGCGGTGAGTGAGATCGACAGCCGTGGCCAGCTGCACGGCTTCATCGCCGACCTGTTGAAACTGCTGAGTGCGCGCACCGGTCTCCAATTCACCCTGGTGCCGACCCAGAGCTGGGCCGAGACCCAGGCCCTGTTCAAGGCGCGCAAGCTGGACTTCGTCCCGGCGATGACCTCGACCGAGGATCGCCGTCAATCCTTGCTGTTCACCCCGGATTACGCCTTCATACACAGGGTGATCGCGGCCCGGCAAGGGATGGCGGAGCTGTCCAGCGCGGCGGAGCTGAGGGGGCACAAGGTGGGCATGGTCGATGGCTCGGTCGAGACGCGGCTGCTGGCCGAGGTCGGCGCCATCCCGGTGATGGCCAGCAGCGATGCGGGACTGCTCCCGCTGCTCGACAGCCGCCAGGTGGACTATGTGCTGATGAGCATGACCACCCTGGAGCAGGCGCTGCAAAAGGGCTTCAGCGATCGCTATCAGGTGGTCTTCTCCGGCAACGAGCTGAGGGTACCCATCGCCATGGCGGTGCGTCAGCAGGATCCCATGTTGCAGCAGATCCTGACTAAGGTGCTGCTCTCCATCCGGCCGGAAGAGCTGGCCAAGCTGGAACACAAGTGGCTGTCGCTGACCATACAGACGGGCATCAACCCGGGGACAGTGCTGATGTGGTCCTCCCTCGGAGCGGGCATCTTCCTGCTCTGCGTGCTGCTGTTCATGGGCTGGAACCGGACCCTGCGCCGCCAGATAGTGCAGCGCCAGCTGGCCGAGCAGCAGCTGAACGAGCAGCTCACCTTCGTGCAGACCCTGCTCGACTCGCTGCCCAACATGGTGGTGCTGCGTGACAAATACCTGCGCATCACCCTGTGCAATCGGGCCTATCGCGATGCCTTCATCAGCGAGCGCAGCGATGGCGGCCTCTATCACCTGGACAACCTGCCATCCCTGGAGCGGGAGAAGGTGCTGAGGGAGGAGCAGGAGGTGTGGCTGAGCGGCCAGGCGATGGAGGGGGCGGGTTACAGCCGGCGCCATGATGGCACCGCGTTCCACGTCATCTATGCCAAACAGCCCTATCGCGCGCAGAGCGGCGAGCAGCTGGGGGTCCTGACGGTGCTGACCGATGTGACCCGGATCAAGGAGGCCGAGGCGCGGGCCCGCCAGGCGGAGACCCGCCTCACCCAGATCACCGACAGCATGCCTGGCATCGTCTATCAGTATCTGTGGCAGGGGCCGGGCCAGGGGCGCTTCCTCTATGTGTCCCAGGGGGCGAGGGAGATCCTGGGCAGCAGCGGGGAGGGGCTGCTGTCGGTGGAGTCGGGCGGCGAGGTGTTCGGCTTTACCGAGGCGGCGCTGCAGGATTTCGTCAGCAAGGTGGCCAATCACGCCGAGACCCTGGCTCCCCTCGATCTGGAGGTCAAGGTCGAGCGAGCAGAGGGGCTGCGCTACCTGCAGGTGCGCGGCAGCTTCGTGCGCCAGGAGGAGGGCAACCTGATCCTCAACGGCGTCATCCACGACATCACGGCCCTCAAGCAGCAGGAACACGAGCTCAGGGAGGCGCGCGCCTATGCGGAGCAGGCGATGCAGGCGCGCAGTCGCTTCCTCGCCACCATGAGCCACGAGTTGCGCACCCCCATCTCCGGCATGCACGGCATGCTGGAGCTGTTGCAGATGAGCGACCTCAACGACGATCAGCGCTACATGCTGCGCAACATCGCGACCTCGACCAACAACCTGCTCTATCTGGTCAACGATATTCTGGACTTCTCCAAGATAGAGGCGGGCCAGCTGCAGCTGCATTACCACGTCTGCCGACTCACCTCGGTCATCTGCGATGTCATCCGCGGCCACGCCACCCTGGCCTATGGCAAGGGGCTCAAAGTGACGCTGGAGTGGGCCGCCGAGGTGCCGGATCAGGCCAGCATGGACGCGATCCGGGTGGGGCAGGTGATCTCCAACCTGCTCAACAACGCGGTGAAATTTACCGAGTGGGGCGAGATCGCCATCCGGGTCGGCTATCAGGCGAACCAGCTGCTGTTTGCCGTGCGAGATACCGGGATCGGCATCGCCGATGACAAGCAGGTGAACCTGTTCACCCCCTTCAAGCAGGTCGAATCCGACATCACCCGGCGCTTCGGCGGGACCGGGCTCGGGCTCGCCATCTGCCAGCAGTTGATCCACAAGATGGGGGGCAGCCTGGCGCTGGAGAGCAAGCCCGGCACCGGGACCTGCGTGACTTTCAAGATCCCGCTGACCGAGTGTCAGTGGGATGCCCCGCCGCTGGTCGATCAGGATTGGTGGTGGCTGGGGGAGGATGCCGCGCTGCGGGCGACCATGGAGCAGCTGGGCGCCCGGCTGCATCGGCTGGAGCCGCATCAGTGGCGGCAACCGCTGAGCGGTCGCCTGCTGGCGGAGGAGCGCCTGCTGGAGCGGGCGCTGGGCACGGACTGGCAGCAGCATTTGCAGCAATCCGCGCTCAAGGGCATAGTGCTCTCCCCCCAGGAGGCGCTGCGCGGACGTATGGGCAGCGATGCCTGGTGGCGGCTGGGTCAGTCGCCGCTCTATCCCGATCTGCTGCTGGAAACCTGCCGCCAGCTGGCGGGGGAGCGGGCCACTCAGCCGGGGCAATTCCTGGTAGACAAGTTGCAGGGCCGTGTCCTGGTCGCCGATGATCACCCCATCAACCGTGCGCTGCTGGCCCGCCAGCTCGCCATTCTCGGCATCGATGCCGAGCTGGTCGATGATGGCGAGAAGGCGCTGCGCGCCTGGCAAGGGCGAGGCTTCGCCCTGCTGCTGACCGATTGCCACATGCCGGTGATGGATGGCTACAGCCTGACCAGGACCCTGCGGGCGGCGGGGGATCCGGCGCCCATCATCGGCGTCACGGCCGACACCTCGGAGGAGGCCAGCCGGCAGATGCAGGCGGCGGGGATGAACGATATGCTGTTCAAACCCTACAGACTGGAGACCTTGCGCCAGACGCTGCAGCGCTGGTTGCCGGTCGCCAGTGCACCGAGCGAGCCGCAGCCCCGCGTTCAGGCTTCGACCCAGGAGCAGGCGCTGAGCTGGATCTCCCTGTTCGGTGATGAGGCGCTGGCCCGCAGCATGGCGCAGGAGTATCTGGACTCCAATCGCCAGGATAGCGAGGAGATGGTGCGAGCGCTGGCGTGTCAGGATACCCAGGCGCTGGTGGAGACGGCACACCGCATCAAGGGGGCGGCCCGCATGGTCGGGCAGACGGCCCTGGCGACGGAGGCGGCTCAGCTGGAGGCTGCGGCCAGATTGAAACAGCTGGACAGGCTCGATGAGTTGAGTCAGACAGTACAGGTATTGATGGATGCTATTGCATGCGAAATTGGACTATGGCTCGATGAATAACAAGCAGCATGAGTTGGTGATCATGGTGGTGGAGGATCACAACTTCCAGCGCAAGGCCCTGATGCACCAGATCAGCAGACTCGGCTACGGCCAGCTGCTGGAGGCACAGGATGGCGAGGCGGCGCTGGAGCTGTGTCAGCACCACCAGGTCGACATCTTGTTTTGCGATCTGCGCATGCCCGGCATGGACGGCATGGCCCTGCTGCGCCGGCTCTCGCTGGGAGGCTTCAGGGGTGGCGTCATCCTGTGCAGTGCGCTGGAAGACGATGTGGTCGACGCCGTGCTGCGCATGAGCACGGCCTATGGCCTGCAGGTGCTGGGGCGCATCGACAAGCCCGCCGACCCGCAGCAGATCAGTCAGCTGATCGGTGCCTGGCGGCCCCAGCAGGAGCGGACCCAGGAGGAGGACGGCCACAGCCTGACCCAGGACGATCTCAGCGCCGCCCTGGAGCAGGATCAGCTGCTGCCCTGGTATCAGCCCAAGGTGAGCTTTGGCACCGGCCAGTGGATCGGCATGGAGGCGCTCGCCCGCTGGCAGCACCCCGAGTATGGCCTGGTCTCACCGGTGCACTTCATCCCTCTGGCGGAGCGTCATGGACTGATCGATCAGCTGACCGAGGTGATCATCAACAAGTCCCTGCGCGATGGACACCTGTGGGAACAGACCGGGCTCTCCCTCAACCTGTCGATGAACCTCTCCACCACCTCGCTGATCGAGGGGGATCTCTGCAACACCCTGCTCAACCATTGCCAGCGCTGGAGCATCAACCCTGAGCTCATCACTCTGGAGGTGACCGAGAGCGCCTTCGTCAAGGATCTCGGCAAGTCGCTGGAGGTGCTGACGCGGCTGCGCATGCACGGCTTCGGGCTCTCCATCGATGACTTCGGCACAGGTTACTCCTCCATGCAGCAGCTGGCGCTGCTGCCCTTCACCGAGCTGAAGCTGGATCGATCCTTCGTCGATCGCTGCTATGAGGATCCCTCCCGGCTCGCCATCATAGAGTCGAGCATAGAGCTGGCCCGCAAGCTGGGGCTCAAGTCGGTGGCCGAGGGGGTCGAGGATGAGCCCACCTGGCAGTTGCTGGCCAGACTGGGCTGCGATCAGTGCCAGGGCTTCTTCTCCGCCCGCCCCATGCCGCGGGATGAGTTGCTGGAGTGGCATCGCTCCTGGCTGGATCGATTACCCGCGCTGATCAAGAGCTGAACTCGGGGCAGGATGCCCGCAGTCGAACAAGGACGTTCATGAAAATTTCAAGCAAGTTGTTGTTTAGCTTTTGTTTTATCAATCTGCTCATCATTCTCTCCTCCGCCCTGGTGTACCACCAGCTGGGCCGGATCCAGCAGTCGCAATCGGCCTTGCTGGACCAGGCCCTGCCCGCCCTGCAACGGGATGAGGCGAGCCAGAAGGCGCTGATCGCCACAGTCTCCTCCCTGCGGGCCTACCTCATCCTCGGCAAGGATCCGGCCCAGGCCCAGCGCCTCAAACTGGAGTGGGACGGCGCCTGGCAGGCCATCGAGCGGCAGGCGTTTACCCCCGCCCTGACCCGGGCCCTCAAGGCGTTCAAGGGCAAGCAGGAGAAGGTGTGGGCCCTGGCTCACACCGAGGAGAACCTGCCGGCCCATAGCCTGATGCTGCTGGAGGCGGGTCCCCTGGCCGAGGCGGCACTCGATCAGCTGCAGTCCTTCGCCAATGAAGAGGTGGCGACGCCACAGGCGCAGTTGCCCGGCGATAGGCGCCTGCTGCTCAAGCAGGTGGGCGATGCCTACAACGGCCTCGCCAACGCCCTCTCCGCCCTGCGGGACTTCCTCATCTCCGGGGACAAGGAGTATCAGGCCAAGTATCAGGATTACTACCAATTCCATCTGCAGCGGGTGGCCGAGCTGAAACAGCAGCAGGGTCAGTTCACCGAGGCCGAGCAGGGGCTCTGGGCCCTGTTCGAGCAGATGTCGGCGCCCTTCGCCGAGCTGGTTGGCCAGGTGATCGCCAGGCGGCAGGCGCCCGACTGGGATCAGGCCAATCACCTGATGGCCACCGACGTCGAGCCGGCTCTGGACAGGCTCGCCGGCCAGCTGGCGTCCCAGGTGACCCACACCCGGGCAGAGGTCGACAAGATCGCCGGTCAGATGGCCGCCGCCGGCCAGACCATCCATCACAGCCTGCTGCTGACCACCCTCAGCACCATATCGCTCGGTACCCTGGTGGCCCTGCTGTTCAGCCGCCGCCTGACCCGGGATATCGCCAGCCTGGTGGCCCGTGCCGGTCTGGTGGCGGATGGCCGGCTGCCGGCCGAGCCCCTGCCGGTATTGCGGCGAGACGAGCTGGGTGGCTTGACCGGCTCCATCAACCGGATGTCGGGCCAGCTGCGTCAGCTGGTGGGGGAGATCCAGGGTGCCGTGGGTCAGGTGGAAGGCGCCTGTGACGAGGTGGGCCGTACCAGCAACATCATAGTGGGGGATCTGGCGAGCCAGAATCAGCGGGTCGATACGGTCGCCGCGGCCATAGAGCAGATGTCGGCCAGCACCCGGGACGTGGCGGGCAACATTGCCGAGGCGGCCGAGGCGGCTCGCCAGACCGAGCGACAGGCCCGCCAGGGGGGCGACGCCCTAACGCGCATGACCACCACCATGCAGCAGATCGCGGCCATGATGGCCGAGGCCAACCAGGCGATGGGGCAGCTGAGCCGCCAGAGTGAGCAGGTGGGACGCGTCACCGAGGTCATCGCCACCCTCGCCGAGCAGACCAACCTGCTGGCGCTCAACGCGGCCATAGAGGCGGCGCGCGCCGGGGAGCAGGGCCGTGGTTTTGCCGTGGTGGCGGACGAGGTGCGCCAGCTCGCCAGCCGCACCAGCCAGTCGACGGCGGAGATCAACCTGACCATCGCCAGCATCCAGCAGCAGACCCGGCAGACCGCCGACACCGTGGGCAGCGGCACCCGGCTGGTGGAGCAGGGGCACGGCGCCGTGGCGTCGGTGACCGAGACCCTCGAGACCATGACCCGGCTGGTGCAGGATCTCTGTGGCCAGTTGGGGGCCATCGCCACCGCCACCGAGCAGCAGTCGCGGGTGGCACAGGAGGTGGCCGGGACTGTCGAGGAGATCGCCGGGCTCAGCCGCCAATCCAGTGAGCGCAGTCAGCAGGGGGAGGAGATAGTCGCCAGGCTGAGCCGGGAGACGGGGCGCCTGACCTCGGTCATCAGCCGGTTCGAGCTGGGATAAGGCAGAGGCGGGCAAATGCCCGCCTCTTGTTTGATAGTGGTGACGAAAGGCTTGGTTGTCGAAGCTGTTGCCGGTCTCCTGATTGAGCAGGCTGACCAGCAGGAATGGGGGCGCTTCTCGCCGCAGACGTCTGGGGAGGGTCAGTCCAGGCGCCGGAAGGCCTGGTTGTCGAAGCTGCTGCTGGTTTCCTGATTCAGCAGGCTGACCAGCAGGAATGGGGGCGCTTCTCGCCGCAGACGTCTGGGGAGGGTCAGTCCAGGCGCCGGAAGGCCTGGTTGTCGAAGCTGCTGCTGGTCTCCTGATTGAGCAGGCTGACCAGCAGGAATGGGGGCGCTTCTCGCCGCAGACAGTTGGTGAGGGTCAATCCAGACGCCGGAAGGCCTGGTTGTCGAAGCTGCTGCTGGTCTCCTGGTTGAGCAGGCTGACCAGCAGGATGGCCCGCTTCTCGCCATCCGGCTCCAGATAGATGGCCTCGAACCCGGCAAGGGGGCCAGATTCGATAAGCACCTTGTCCCCCTGACTCGGCAGGCGCGCATAGCTGGCCCTGGCCTCATCGCTGTCGTCACGGCTCATCAGCCGATAGATCAGCTGGCTGCTGACATCCGTCCACTCCTTGCCGAAATGAACGATGCGGCTGATGCCGCGGGTCGACTTCAGGGTGATGGGCGAGACCTCGTCGAGATCCACGTGGATGAAGAGGTAGTTGGGAAACATGGGCTCACGCACCGGTACCCGCTTGCCGCGGCGCAGCTTCTCGATTTCCACCATGGGGTAATAGGATTCGACGCCCTGTGCTGCCAGATGGGCGCGGGCGCGGGCTTCTTCCTTGGGCTTGCAGTAGGCCAGATACCATTTTTTCATTGTTCTGTTTTGTGTTTGTTACCGTGCTGACGCCCATGATAACGGGGGCAAAAAAAAAGGCCACGCTTGGCGCGGCCTTTTTTGCAGAGTGAGTGATTACCAACCTTTCACCAGACCACCCTTGAACAGTTCGGTCCCTTTCTTGTAGACCTCGTCGGTCTGGAAGGACTGGACGAACTGCTTGACCTTCTCTTCGTCCTTGTTGTTTTCACGAGCGACGATCAGGTTGACGTAGGGGGACTCCTTGTCTTCGACAAACAAGCCGTTCTCGGTCGGGGTCAGGCCAATCTGACCGGCGAAGGTGTTGTTGATGATGGAGAGATCAACATCTTCCAGGGAGCGGGGCAGCTGAGCGGCTTCCAGCTCGACGATCTTGAAGTTGCGAGGGTTGCTGGCGATGTCCAGCACGGTCGCTTCCAGACCGGCGCCTTCCTTCAGCTTCAGCAGGCCCTGCTTCTCCAGCAGGATCAGGGAGCGACCCAGGTTGGTCGGATCGTTCGGCACCGCGATCTGGGCACCGTCCTTGAGCTCGCTCAGAGCCTTGATCTTCTTGGAGTAACCGGCGATCGGGTAGACGAAGGTGTTGCCAACCGGCACCAGCTTGAAGCCGCGATCACGGATCTGCGCATCCAGATAGGGTTTGTGCTGGAAGGCGTTGACGTCGACGCTGCCATCGTTCAGGGCCACGTTGGGGGTGACATAGTCGGAGAAGGTGACGATCTCGACGTTCAGACCGTATTTCTCCTTTGCCACCTTGGCCGCGGTCTCGACCAGCTCGGTCTCGGGGCCGGCGATGGCGCCGACCTTCAGGGTCTTGTTCTCTTCTTTCTGGCCGCAGCCGACCAGTACCAGAGTTGCCAGCAGCGCTGCCGCAGCGGATTTAATGCCCAATTTCATAAAAACCTCCTGTCAGAAATCGACGATTAACGATGATCACATTGTTTGACCAGGCGCTCACCCGCGCTCTGGATGAGTTGAACCAGCACTACCAGAATGACCACGGTGACCAGCATGACGGTTGGATCGAAGCGCTGGTAACCGTAGCGAATACCCACATCCCCCAGACCACCACCACCGATGGCTCCGGCCATGGCGGAGTAGTTCACGAGCGTGACGAGCGTGATGATGATGCTGTTGAGGATCCCGGGCAGGGCCTCGGGCAGCAGCACCTTGGCGATGATTTGCAAGGGCTTGGCACCCATGGCCTTGGCGGCCTCGAGCAGGCCGTCCGGCACCTCCATCAGCGCCCCTTCCACCAGACGGGCGATGAAGGGGATACAACCGACGGTCAGCGGCACTATGGCGGCTATGGTGCCGATGCTGGTGCCGACGATCAGCCGGGTCAGCGGAATGATGGCGACCAGCAGAATGATGAAGGGCACAGAGCGGCCGACGTTGACTATGATGCCGAGCGTCTTGTTCAGCAGCGGGTTGGCCAGGATCTGGCCGGCCTTGGTCACGTGCAGTGCCACGCCGAGCGGCAGCCCGAGCAGGCAGCCAAACAGGGCGGAGGCAAACACCATGATCAGGGTGTCGCCGAGGGCCGTGAACAGCAGATTAATCATTGCTTCGGACATAGCCCATTACCTCCAGCTGAATATGGTTGTCGATGAAGAACTGCTGGGTGGCCTCGCACTGGGCCTCGTCCCCGAACAGCTCGGCCAGCAGGAAGCCGAACTTGACCCCGCCGGCGTACTCGATGTCGGCACTCAGGATGCTGATATCGATGTTGAAACGGCGGCTCACCTCGGAGATCAGCGGCGAATCGACCGTGCTGCCGGTGAAGCCGAGCTTGACCAGCGGATAGCTGTTGGCCACCCGCTCGGGGCTCATCCTGTCCTGATACTCCTGCGGTACCTCCAGATGGATGGTGGAGTGGATGAAGTCACGGGCCAGCTGGGTCTTGGCATTGCTGAAGAACCAGGCCACCTCGCCCTGCTCGATCAGGCTGCCGTCGCTGATGATGGCCACCTCGTCGCAGATCCCCTTCACCACGTCCATCTCGTGGGTGATGAGCAAGATGGTGAGCCCCAGCTTGAGGTTGATCTCCTTGAGCAGGCTCAGGATGGAGCGGGTGGTCTGGGGATCGAGCGCCGAGGTGGCCTCGTCACAGAGCAGCACCTTGGGGGCCGGCGCCAGGGCGCGGGCGATGGCGACGCGCTGCTTCTGACCACCGGACAGCTCGGATGGATAGGCGTGGGCGCGGGCCTCCAGCCCGACCAGGGCGAGCAGCTCCTCGACCCTCGCCTGGATCTGCGCCTTGCTCCAGCCCGCCAGCTCCAGCGGGAAGGCGATGTTGGCGAACACGGTGCGGGAGGCGAGCAGGTTGAAGTGCTGGAAAATCATGCCGATCTGACGGCGGGCCTGGGTCAGATCCCGCTCGGGCAGGGCCGCCAGATCCTGGCCATCGACAAAGACCTGGCCCTGGGTGGGGCGCTCCAGCAGGTTGACGCAACGAATGAGGGTGCTCTTGCCGGCACCGGAGGCGCCGATCACCCCGAAAATCTTGCCTTGTGGCACATGCAGGCTCACGTCACGCAGGGCGTGCACGGCGTCACTGCCTTTACCGTAGACTTTGTTGAGACCGATCAACTTAATCATGGATTCTTCCGTGCTAACAGCCTTAAAGCACAGGGCGCTACAGGCGGGTGAATTGGGCAGAGGTTTCACTGGGTTGCTCTGCCATCATGGAGGATGATGCTAAGATGTCCGGATGGCTGTGTCAACGCATGTTTCTACGTCTAGACGTCTAAAAAAATGCTAAGGATTCCCGCCGGATGACTATGGAAAGTGGTGATTTCACAGGTGGCGATATTGAATTTCGATTATTGGTTAAATTTCCGAATATAAGCTGGTTAATGCAGGTTAAATATCAGTTTTGTTAGCCAGCGCCAGAACCGACTCTCTCCCCGTCTTCATCACCCGTGCTTAAGGTCGCATAGATACTGGCAGCTTGTCCCCTGCTCTTTTTTGATCCATCCCCTTGATGAAGCACAATAAATAACCAGTCACGCCAGCAGGGGCGGGGCCTTGGGGAGGCGTGGCGAGCTATCGGCATCCTGGCTCGGAAGCAGTGAGAACGGGTGAGCAGGCCGGTTTGGGGTGGCGCCCCGCTGATCGCCCGCCGCCCAATGACAGAGGCCCGGCATATGCCGGGCCTCTGTCATCTATAGGAAGTGGATCACTATAAGGGGAAGTAGACTCAGCCCCCTTGCTCCACGGCATGGAGCGCCGCCCCTATGATGCCGGCCTGATTGAGGCTGGCCGCGGCGACCAGCGGGGCCCGGGTCTCGATCCTGTCGATGAACTTGTCGAGCTTGGCGGCGCTGCCGCCCCCCAGGATGAAGAGGTCGGGGGAGAACAGGAACTCCAGTCTGGCCAGATACTTGTTGAAACGCTTGCCCCAGCGGCTCCAGGAGAGATCTTCCCGCTTGCGGGCGGCGTCCGAGCAGTAGTGCTCGGCAACCATGCCCTCCAGCATCAGGTGGCCCAGCTCGGTATTCGGCAGCAGCTGGCCGTTGACGAACACGGCGGTACCGATGCCGGTGCCGACGGTGATGAGGATGATGACTCCCTTGCGATCCCGGCCGGTGCCGAAGCGCATCTCGGCAAGGCCCGCCGCATCGGCATCGTTGAGCACGTGGCAGGGCAGACCGGTCACATCCGCAAACAGGTGGGCGGCATCGGTCTCGACCCAGCTCTTGTCGATGTTGGCGGCACTCTTGGCGATACCGTTGTGAATGATGGCGGGGAAGCCGCAACCCACAGGCCCCTTCCATTCGAAGTGTTCGACCAGCGCCTTGAGGGTGTGGGCGATGGCGGCCGGGGTAGCCGGTTGCGGGGTGGCCAGGCGGTAACGTTCACCGATGAGCATGCCCGTCTCGGTATCGACCAGGCAGCCCTTGATCCCGGATCCCCCTATATCTACTCCCAACATCTGCATCAGAGTGTTCCTTTTTAGTGTGCCGAGGGTCAAACGTCGGCAGAGCATGAAAAAATGACCCGCATCCGGCAAGGGGCAGATCACTTAGGCGTGATCCGGCAGACCTTTTTCGATGCAGCGGATCAACAAGCGAGTCTTTTTGCTGTCATCCTGCTGGCGTTGGGCCAGGGTCGCCAGCGCCCACTCGATGTGTTCGGCCACCATGGGCTCGGCCGTGCCGAGCGCTTGTTGCAGGGCGTCGCTCACCGCTTTGGTGGCCGGGCCGTTGCCGAGCGCCACCGCCAGGTTGCGGCGCCAGCGTTGATAACCGATGCGGCGGATGGGGCTGCCCTCGGTGTGCTTCAAGAACTCGGCCTCCGACCACTGCCAGAGATCGAGCAGGGGCGGGCGGTGCAGATTGGGGCGAGGGTTGAAGTCGGGCTCCAGGCTCACATCAGCATAGCGATTCCAGGGGCAGATCAGCTGGCAGTCGTCGCAGCCATAGATGCGATTGCCCAGCAGGGGGCGCAGCTCCAGCGGAATGGGCTCGTCGCTCTCAATGGTGAGGTAGGAGATGCAGCGCCGGCCATCCACCACATAGGGCGCGACGATGGCGCCGGTGGGGCAGATGTTGATGCAGGCCACGCACTTGCCGCACTGTTCTTTCTCCACCGGGGCGTCCATCGGCAGTGGCAGATCGACCAGCAACTCCCCGAGGAAGAAGAAGGAGCCGGCCGCTTCGTTGAGCAGCAGCGAATGCTTGCCCACCCAGCCGAGCCCCGCCTTGGCCGCAAGAGGGCGCTCCAGCACCGGGGCCGAGTCGACGAAGGGACGCCAGCCTAGCGTCTCGCAGCGCTGCTCGATGCGCTCCCCCAGCTGCTTGAGCCGGTTGCGCAGCACCTTGTGATAGTCTCGGCCGAGTGCATAGCGGCTGATGTAGCCCAGGGTGGGATCGCGCAGGGTGGCGGCAAAGCCCGCCTCGAAGGGGAGATAGTTCATCCGCACCGACAGCACCCGCAGGGTGCCGGGCAGCAGCTCATGGGGCCTGGCCCGCATCATGCCGTGACGGGCCATGTAGTCCATGCTGCCGTGATAGCCGGCGTCCAGCCAGGCCTGCAATCTGGGCTCTTCGATGGCGAGATCCGTGTCGGTGATGCCGACCTGGTCAAATCCTAGCTCGCGTGCCCAGAGCTTGATATCTTGGGCCAGTTGCTGAAGTTCGGTGGCCGTCATGCTGCTTCATCTGCCTGCAGGCGGAGGGTCTGCATATGTGGGCGATAATGTGGCAAGGGCCGGGCGTCGTCATGCCGGGTCATACGCCAGGCGGGGAGCCGGGCCACTAGAGGATGAAGGTCGGGAGCCGTCATGGTACAGGTTATCGAGGATGCTATCAGCGGGAAAGAAGGCACCAGTTTAGCACAGCCGCTGTGGCGGGCCGAACAGATCCGCACGCTGGAACAGCGCTGGGCCCGGCGCGAAGGGTGTGACACCTATGAGCTGATGACGCGGGCCGGCGCGGCCCTGCTCTGCTACGCCGGCCACCACTGGCCCCAGTGCGGCAACTGGTGGATCTTCGTCGGCCCCGGCAACAATGGCGGCGACGGCTATGTGCTGGCGCGCCTCGCCAGACGGATCGGTCTCGAGCCCCTGGTGATCGCCGCGCGGGCCCCCGCCCTGCTGACGGGGGATGCCAGGCGGGCCGCCGATGAGTGGCTGACCGCTGGGGGCAGCGTGCAGCTGGTCGACGAGCTCGAACTCTCGTCGCTGACGCCACCGGATCTGGTGATAGATGCACTGCTCGGCACCGGTGTCCATATCCCCCTCTCCCCTTCCATGACAAAGATCGTCGCAACAATCAATGGCTTGAATGCCCCCGTACTGGCGGTGGACCTGCCCTCCGGGCTCAACGCCGACACCGGTCGCGCCATGGGCGCCATGGGCGCCCTGGTGCGCGCCACTCGCACCCTCAGCTTCATCGGCATCAAGCAGGGCATGCTGACCGCCGACGGGGTGGACGGCGTCGGCCAGCTCGACTGCGACAGCCTCGGGGTGACGCCGGACGCCGACCTTGTCCCCGCCGCCGAGCGGATCGATTACCCCGCCCTCAAGTCCCTGCTGACCCCGCGCCCACGCTCGGCGCACAAGGGCCGCAACGGCAGGGTCCTGCTGGTGGGGGGCAACCTGGGCATGCAGGGGGCCATACTGCTGGCGGGGCTGGCCTGCCTGCGGGCGGGGGCCGGTCTGGTGCGGCTGTGCCAGCACCCGAGCCATGGCGCCGTCAGCCTGGTGCAGCCCGAGCTGATGAGCGGGCAAGCCGGGATCGACGATGACTGGGCCGAGGTGAAGGTGGTGGGGCCCGGGCTCGGTCAGGACGAGTGGGGACGCGCCCAGTACGAGCGGCTGGTCAGGGCCGACGGGGCGTTGGTATTGGACGCCGATGGATTGAATTGGCTGGCGCAGGGGCCCCGTCATCAGGATAATTGGGTGCTCACGCCCCACCCCGGGGAGGCGGCCCGCCTGCTGGGCTGCACCATAGCCGAGATCGAGACGGATCGCTTCGCCGCCGTCGCGCGGCTGCAGCGGCGATACGGCGGCGTCGTGCTGCTCAAGGGGGCGGGCTCGCTCATCTGCGATGGCCAGCGCATCAGCCTCTGCGATGAAGGCAACCCCGGCATGGCCAGTGGCGGCATGGGCGACCTGTTATCTGGTATAATCGCCGCCCTCCTGGCACAGGGCTGGTCTGCCAGCATGGCAACCCGGCTGGGGGCCGTGATCCACGGCGAGGCGGCCGATCTGGCTGCCGCCGAGGGGGAGAGGGGCATGCTGGCATCGGATCTGCTGCCCTGGATCCGCCGTCTGGTCAATCCGACACAGTAACAAGTAACAAGAAGAACATGGCAAAAACGTTGATGATGACACTGCCGGATGAGGCAGCAACAGTGGCACTGGGTGGCCGTTTGGCACAGGCGTGCCAGCAGGCGACCACGGTATTTCTGCACGGCTCTCTGGGGGCCGGCAAGACCACCCTGACCCGCGGTTGGGTGCAGGGGCTCGGCCATCAAGGCAAGGTTAAGAGTCCAACCTATACCCTGGTCGAACCCTATGAGCTGGACCGCTGGCAGGTCTACCACTTCGACCTCTATCGCCTGGCCGATCCGGAAGAGCTGGAGTTCATGGGGATTCGGGACTATTTCGGCGCCGATACCCTCTGCCTGGTCGAGTGGCCGGAGAAAGGGGAGGGCTGGCTGCCGTCCCCGGATCTGGAGATTACCCTGACGTATGTACACGAGCAGCGTGAGGCCCTGATAGCGGCCCGCACTGCTATCGGCGAAGCCATTCTGGAACGGTTGTCATCTCAGTGCGCTTGATCCTTGTTATTGTCCTCTCCTTGATGGCCTTACCCTCCTGGGCGAATCAGCTCAAGAGTGTGCGGGTCTGGCCGTCGCCGGATAACACCCGGGTGGTGCTCGACATGAGCAGCGCCCCCAATTTCAACTACTTCACCCTGAGCGGCCCGAGCCGCCTGGTGATCGATCTGAAAGGGGCGAGCAACGCCGCCAATCTGTCTCGCATCGGGAACAAGAGCGAGCTGGTGCGCAAGATCCGCGAGAGCACGCCCCTCGAGAAGGGCAGCCTGCGTCTGGTGCTGGATCTCAGCTCCGCCATCAAGCCGGTGGTGTTCCCGCTGGCACCGGCGGGTCCCTACGGTCACCGGCTGGTGATCGACTTGCCCTATGAAGAGAAGGGGGCCACCACGGCCCAGGCCGCGCCGGTCGGCGGACAGGGCAAGGCCATCGTCATCGCCATCGATCCGGGCCATGGCGGGGAAGATCCGGGCTCCATAGGTCCGCGCCGCACCTACGAGAAGCGGGTGACCCTGGCGGTGTCGCAGAAGCTGGCGGCGCTGATCGACCGCGAGCCGGGCATGCGCGCCGTGATGACCCGCCGTGGTGACTACTTCGTCGACCTCAACAAGCGCTCCGAGATCGCCCGCAAGGCCAAGGCCGATCTGCTGGTGTCGGTGCATGCGGACAGTTTCCACAACTCCACGCCGCGCGGCGCCTCGGTCTGGGTGCTGTCGACCAACCGCGCCAACCGCGAGATGGGCAGCTGGCTGGAGAAGCAGGAGAAACAGGGCGAACTGCTGGGCGGGGTAGGCAAGGTATTGGCCGAATCCGACCCCAACCCCTATCTGGCGCAGACCTTCCTCGATCTCTCCATGGACAAGTCCAGGGCCGAGGGTTATGACGTCAGCCGCCAGATCCTGCGCTCCATGGGCAAGGTCGCCCGGCTGCACAAGAAGGCGCCCGAGCACGCCAGTCTGGCGGTGCTCAAGGCGCCGGACATCCCCTCGGTGCTGGTGGAGACCGGCTTCATCTCCAACCATGGGGAAGAGAAGCTGCTGGCCACCGCCAGTTATCAGGATCAGCTGGCGCGCGCCATCTTCGAGGGGATCCGCAACTACTATCGCAGCCACCCGACCAAGGGCCCCATGATGACCGGCAAGGGCCAGCAAGTGGCCAGGAGCAGTCAACCAGCGGCGAAAAAGGCGGTGGTTGCGGCCGCGCCCCAGCAGCAGGTGACCAACCGCATGCCGGCGACGGTGCCGAGCCGCAGCAATGACGGCGGCGCCCCGGTCAGCAGCGTCAGCGGCGGATCCGGCGCCGGGGTGATCAAGCCCTATTCGGTGGCGTCCAAGGAGCCGAGCGTGCCGGTCACCAGCGCGCAGAGCAACGACAAGTCCAAGATGATCCGCCACGTGGTCACCCGTGGCCAGAGCCTCTCCCGTCTCGCCGAGAAGCACGGAGTGAGCCAGGCGAAGCTGGTCGAGATCAACAAACTCAAGTCGCGGGACATCCAGATTGGGCAGGTGATCTATATCCCCCAAGGATAAGAATCGGGAGCCAGCGATGGCGATCCCTATTTTGGCCTCCATTCTGGCCAAGCAGATTGCCACCGGCGAGGTGGTCGAGCGGCCAGCCTTCGTTGTGAAGGCGTCTGGATCCCGCAAGATGAAACGTCAGGAGTAAACGATGCCGATCCGTATTTTGCCGCCGATCCTGGCCAACCAGATTGCCGCCGGCGAGGTGGTGGAACGGCCCTCCTCCGTGGTGAAGGAGCTGGTGGAGAACAGCCTGGATGCGGGCGCCGACCGGATCGAGGTCGACATCGACAAGGGCGGCGCCAAGCTCATCCGCATCCGTGACAACGGCAGCGGTGTGCCCAAGGACGAGCTGGTGCTGGCGCTCTCCCGCCACGCCACCTCCAAGGTGGCAACCCTGGATGATCTCGAGGGGATCAACAGCCTCGGCTTTCGGGGGGAGGCGCTCGCCTCCATCAGCTCAGTCTCCCGCCTCACCCTGACTTCCCGCACCCAGGAGCAGACCGAAGCCTGGCAGGCCGAGGCGCAGGGGCGCGAGATGAACGTCACCGTCAAGCCGGCGGCCCACCCGGTGGGCACGACTGTGGAGGTGGTGGATCTCTTCTTCAACACCCCGGCCCGGCGCAAGTTCATGCGCAGCGAGAAGACCGAGTTCGCCCACATCGACGAGCTGATCCGTCGCATCGCACTCTCCCGCTTCGACTGCACCCTGATCCTGCGCCACAACGGCAAGGTGGTGCGCCAGTACAAGTCCGCCAACACGGTGGCGGAGCAGGAGCGCCGCCTCGCCGCCGTCTGTGGCACCCCCTTCATGCACCACGCCCTGGCGGTGGAGAGCGAGCACAGCGACGTGCGCCTGCGGGGCTGGCTGGCGCTGCCGGCGGGGGCCAGGCCGCAGAACGATCTGCAATACACCTACGTCAATGGCCGCATGATGCGCGACAAGCTGATCAATCACGCCATCCGCCAGGCCTATGACGAGCTGCTGCCGGCCGACCGCTTCGCCGCCTATGTGCTCTACATAGAGCTGGATCCGCACCAGGTGGATGTGAACGTCCACCCGGCCAAACACGAGGTGCGCTTCCACCAGGCCCGCCTGGTGCACGACTTCATCTTCCAGGCTCTGTTCACCGCCCTGCGCCGCGAGGCCCCGGCCGCCGAGGCGCTGGCCGAGAGTCAGGTCGAGCTGCCAGCCAGCCCGCAGATAGAGTACCCCGGCCAGGCGCCCCGCCCTGAGTGGTACGGCGCCGAGCACAGCTACCGAGCCCCAGCGCGGGAGGTGCGGGAAGGGGGCGCGGCTCGCGCCGGCAGCTATCAGCCGCCCGAACCCCCCGGCCGGGAGGCGATGCGCGGCATGGGCGCCCTGCTCACCACCCTGCCGACGGCCGGTGACGCGGCTGTGGCGACGCCGACCGCCGGCGCCACGACCAGCCCGTCGCCGCAGGGTTGCCGCGCCCTGACCCTGGTGGAGCAGGCCTACCTGCTGCTGGAACGCAACGGCCAGCTGGCGCTGCTCTCCCTGGTACGGGCCGAGCGGGTGCTGCTGCGCCACTGGCTGCTGGAGGCCTGGGGCCAGGGGCTGGCGGCGCAACCCTTGCTGCTGCCGGTCTCCTTCAAGTTGCCGAAAAACCTTATTGTGCTGGTGGAGGAGCAGGAACGTTTGCTCAAACGCATCGGGCTGGAGTTGAAAAGCGGTGGGCGCGACACCATGATCCTGACTCGGGTGCCGGCGCTGTTGCGCCAGACCGATCTGGTTAGTCTCTTACCCGAATTGCTGCAGTTAATCGAGAGCGGATCTGACAGTGATGGCAGCCAGCTGGCCGAGGTAGTATGCCAATGGCTGGTAGAGCAGGGCATAAGCTCTGAAAAAATATATGATTTTTCAACGGCCAGTCGTTTGCTGACGGAACTTGTGACCGATTTCAGTGACCAACTGGCAGACATTCGCATGGTGCGCCCCCTGTCGTTGGCGACCGTGCTGGAGGGATTTGCCCATGGCGTCTGATTCGCCACGGGCCAACGCCTTCACACAATGGCTAGTTATCGCACCCTGTGCCTGTTGTTGTGGGCAGACGTGTTAGAGGAACCTAAACGTGGCTGACTTGCCGAACGCAATTTTTCTGATGGGGCCGACGGCCTCCGGCAAGACGGATCTCGCCATCGCCCTGTGTCAGGCGCTGCCCTGCGACATCATCAGCGTGGATTCCGCGCTCATCTATCGCGGCATGGATATCGGCACCGCCAAACCGAGTGCCGCCGAGCTGGCCCAGGCGCCTCATCGGCTGATCGACATCCTGGATCCGGCCATGAGTTATTCGGCGGCGGATTTCTGCCGCGACGCCCTGCGCGAGATGGACGAGATCGCCAGGCGTGGCCGCATTCCGCTGCTGGTGGGGGGCACCATGCTCTACTTCAAGGCGCTGCTGGAGGGGCTCTCGCCACTGCCGCCTGCCGACCCGGCCATCCGCGCCGTGCTGGAAGAAGAGGCGGCCCGCCTCGGCTGGCAGGCCCTGCACGATGAGCTGGTGCGCATCGACCCGGTCGCCGGGGCGCGTATCCACCCCAATGACCCGCAGCGCCTGAGCCGGGCCCTGGAGGTCTATCGCATCAGCGGCAAGACGCTAACCGAGTTGACCCAGGTGCAGGGGGAAGGATTACCCTACCGGGTGCACCAGTTTGCCATCGCGCCCTCCGATCGCGCCGTGCTGCATCGACGTATCGAGCAACGCTTCGATCTGATGCTGCAAAACGGCCTCGAGCAAGAGGTGCGCGCCCTGTTTGAGCGGGGGGATCTCACCCCCGACCTGCCTGCTATTCGCTGCGTTGGCTACCGCCAAATGTGGGACTACCTGGCGGGGGAAGTGGGATATGATGAGATGCGTTATCGTGGCATTGTTGCCACCCGCCAATTGGCCAAGCGTCAGATGACCTGGTTGCGCGGTTGGCCCAACCTGACCTGGTTGGAATCTGGTGAGTCTGGCAATCTGGCAAGGGTCTTAGCCTGTGCTGGTGCGGCTTGACACTCCCTGTATAATCAGGTTGTTATATTGATATCCGGTGTTTAAAAACAACAAACTATAAGGAAAAGAAAGATGGCTAAGGGGCAATCTCTCCAAGACCCGTTTTTGAATGCGCTGCGCCGTGAGCGGATTCCTGTTTCTATTTATTTGGTCAACGGCATCAAACTGCAGGGTCAGATCGAATCGTTTGACCAGTTTGTCATTTTGCTGAAGAACACCGTGAGCCAGATGGTTTACAAGCACGCCATTTCCACAGTGGTGCCGGCCCGCGCCGTCAACCATCACCAGCCCGCCCCGGGCGCCGCCGGTGAAGAACAGGGTGAAGCCGAGGCGTGATATCCCGCGGCGAGCCGACTCGCCAACTCAGATTCATCATGAGACCCGTTAAGGAGCAAGCGCTTGTTTGACCGTTACGAAGCTGGTGAACAGGCCGTTCTGGTACATGTCAACTTCAGCGATGAGGGTGAGCGGGAGGATCTGGAAGAGCTCAAGATGCTGGTGAGCTCGGCCGGGGTGAATGCGCTGGGGGTGGTGACTACCAGCCGCAGCGCTCCCAGTGCCAAATTTTTTGTCGGTAGCGGCAAGGCTGAAGAGATCGCGTCCCAGGTACAGATGCTGGGTGCCGACGTGGTCATCTTCAACCATGCCCTGACCCCTGCCCAGGAGCGCAACCTGGAGCGTCTGTTCCAGTGCCGGGTGGTGGACAGAACCGGCCTGATCCTGGATATCTTCGCCCAGCGCGCCCGTACCCACGAAGGCAAGTTGCAGGTTGAACTGGCCCAATTACGTCATCTTTCTACTCGCCTGGTGCGAGGCTGGACCCACCTCGAACGTCAGAAGGGCGGGATCGGTCTGCGCGGCCCGGGTGAAACTCAGCTTGAAACCGACCGACGCCTGCTGCGGGAACGCATCAAGGCAATTCTGCGTCGACTCGACAAGGTGGCGAAGCAGCGTGAGCAGGGCCGTCGCGCCCGCAACCGCAACGAGGTGCCGACCGTTTCTCTGGTGGGCTATACCAACGCCGGAAAGTCCACTTTGTTCAACCAACTTACAGATGCCAGCGTGTATGCTGCCGACCAATTGTTCGCAACTCTGGATCCCACCCTGCGTAAATTGGTGATCCAGGATGTGGGTGATGTGATCCTGGCGGATACAGTTGGATTTATTCGACACTTGCCCCATGATCTGGTCGCGGCCTTCAAGGCGACGCTGCAGGAGACCCGCGAAGCGGACCTGCTGCTGCACGTCGTGGACTGTGCCGATGAGCAGATGCAGGAGAATGTCGATTCGGTGCAGACAGTCTTGGCCGAGATCGAGGCGGACGACCGTCCCCAGCTGATGATCTGTAACAAGATAGACAAGCTGACCGATCGTCCGGCCGGCCTGGAGCGGGATGACGAGGGTCGTCCACTGCGGGTCTGGCTGTCGGCCCAGACCGGTGAGGGGAGCGAATACCTGTTCGCGGCCCTGACCGAATTGCTGGCCGGATCCATGGTCCATCACACCCTGCAGTTGCCGCCCTCGGCCGCGAGATTGCGCAGTGCGCTCTATCGGCTGAAAGGCATCGAGCAGGAAGGTTTCAGTGAGGAGGGGGATTTTGTCCTGGAGGTGCGCTTGCAAGTGGCCGACTGGAACCGCCTCATGAAACAAGAAGGTGAGAGTTTACAACGCTTTATCAGGCATTGATGGTCGATGAAGATGAAGGCTTAGCGGCTTCGTCAACGATCGATGGCCCGGTAGAGATGATATCCATCCGCATGTATTAATGGAGACGCTGATGGCTTGGAATGAGCCTGGAAACAACGGCAAAGACCGTGACCCTTGGGGGAATAACGGCAAGAATCAGGGACCCCCTGATCTGGATGAAATGCTGCGTAAGGTGAGCCGTCGGTTCGGTGGCCTGTTCGGTGGTGGCAAATCGGGTGGTGGTGATGTAGGCAAGTTTGGCCTCTCCATCGCACTGGTTGTGGCTGTGGTGGTGTGGGTCGTCAGCGGCTTCTACACCATCCGTGAAGCCGAACGCGGGGTGGTACTGCGCTTTGGGGAGTATTCCCATAACGTGGATCCCGGTCTGCGCTGGAAGCCGACCTTCATCGATCGGGTGATCCCGGTGGACGTCGAGTCTGTACGCTCCCTGCCGGCCTCCGGCTTCATGTTGACCCAGGATGAGAACGTGGTCCGGGTCGAGATGGACGTGCAGTATCGCGTGGTCGATCCGGAGCAGTATCTGTTCAGCGTCACCAATGCCGACGAGAGTCTGAGCCAGGCCACCGACAGCGCCCTGCGCTACGTGGTGGGTCACACCAAGATGGATGACGTCCTGACCACGGGTCGGGAAAAAGTCCGTCAGGAGACCTGGCAGGTGATCGATGGCATCATCGAGCCCTACCAGATGGGTCTGCAGATCGTCGACGTCAACTTCCTGCCGGCTCGTCCGCCAGAAGAAGTGAAGGACGCCTTCGATGACGCCATCTCCGCCCAGGAAGATGAGCAGCGCTTCATTCGTGAAGCGGAAGCCTATGCCCGTGAAGTGGAGCCAAAGGCCCGCGGCTCGGTCAAGCGTCTGGAACAGGAAGCCGAAGGCTACAAGTCCCAGATCGTGCTGAAGGCCAAGGGTGAGGTCGCCCGCTTCAACGAGCTGCTGCCCCAGTATCAGTCTGCCCCCGAGCTGACTCGCGAGCGTATCTACCTGGAAACCATGGAAGAGCTCTATCAGCAAGCCAACAAGGTGCTGGTCGACATGCCTGCTGGCAACAACAGCATGATCTACCTGCCGCTCGACAAGCTGTCTGGCAAGGCGAATGCCGTGCAACCGGCACGTCCGGCGGGCACACCTGCGGTGGAGCCGGCCCAGCCGTCCAACGAAGGGGCTAATTCCACCCCGACGCCGCTGCGTGGCGGTGACCGTTTCAGCACAGGGAGAAACTAATAGATGAAAAAAATAGCTATTGGTGTCATCGCTGTGGCCGCCATGGTCTGCTTCTCTTCCGTCTTCATCGTCGATGAAGGGCAGAAAGGGATAGTCGTGCAGTTTGGCAAGGTGAAGCGGGTTGACTCTGGTGAGCCCCGCCTCTTCGAGCCGGGTCTGCACTTCAAGGTGCCGGTGATTGACCAGGTTCGCAAGATGGATGCTCGCATCCAGACTCTGGAAGGTCAGGCGGATCGCTTCGTCACCTCGGAGAAGAAAGACCTCATCATCGACTCCTACGTGAAGTGGAAGATCGAGGACTTCTCCAAGTACTATCTGGCAACAGGTGGTGGCAACAAGATCCAGGCCGAAGACCTGCTCAAGCGCAAGATCAACAACGGTCTGCGTTCCGAGATCGGTAACCGCACCATCAAGGACATCGTCTCCGGTGAGCGCAGTACCGTGATGGAAGATGCCCTGATGAAGATGGCGCGCTCCTCCGAGCTCGGTATCAAGGTGGTGGATGTGCGGATCAAGCAGATCAACCTGCCGGTGGAAGTCTCCAGCTCCATCTATCAGCGGATGCGTGCCGAACGGACCGCCGTTGCCCGTGAGCATCGCTCCCAGGGCCGCGAGCAGGCCGAGATCCTGCGTGCCGACATCGACCGCAAGGTGACCGTCATGATCGCAGACGCCGAGCGTAACGCGCGTCAGCTGCGTGGTGAAGGGGATGCCGAGGCCGCCAAGATCTATGCCGACAGCTACAAGAAAGACCCCGAGTTTTTCAGCTTCGTGCGTAGCATGGAGGCCTATCGCAAGAGCTTCGCCGGTGGCAACGACCTGATGGTCCTGAAGCCGGACAGCGAGTTCTTCCGCTACCTCAAGTCGCCTCACGGCACCAAAGAGTAAGACCAGAGGGCCTGAGCATTCAGGCCCTTTCGCATTATGGCGCCAAGCCACCTGCCGAGCGGGTGGCTTTTTTTGTGCAAGGAGAGAGGATGCTGACATCCATGCTGATGGGATTGGGGCTGCTGCTGCTGTTTGAAGGGCTGGGCCCCTTGCTGATGCCGAGGGCCTGGCAACAGATGCTGCGCCTGCTCGGCGATCAGCCGCCGGAGCAGCTGCGCCGCATCGGTGGCTGCCTGGTGGTGGCGGGGGCCGTGATCCTCTGGGCGCTGGCGCATTGAGCCGCCGAAACGGAGGCTGTGCCGAAGCGCAGCGCATAAAAAAGAGGCCGATGGCCTCTCTTTTCATTCGCTGTTGAATGCTGACTCAGGCGCTGCGCTGAACCGCCATCTGGGCCAGGGTGGCCAGCGCCTGCTTGTGCTCTGAATCCGGCAGGATGGCAAGCGCGGCTATGGCCTTGTCGGCCTCTTCCCGGGCGCGCTGGCGGGAATATTCGAGGGCGCCGGTGCTGTCCAGGATGGCCAGGATCCGGTCAAGGTGGTCCATGCCGTTGCGGTGCTCGATGGCATCGCGGATGAGTTGGCGCTCCTCGGGCGAGCCCACCGCCATGGCGCGCAGCAGCGGCAGGGTCGGTTTGCCCTCGGCCAAGTCATCGCCGACGTTCTTGCCCATCTCGTCGCTCTGGGAGCAGTAGTCCATGACGTCATCGATGATCTGGAAGGCGGTGCCCAGGTACTTGCCGTAGTCGGTCATGGCCTGCTCGACGGGCTCTGGCTGATGGGTCAGCACGGCGGCGAGGCGGGTGGCCGCCTCGAACAGCTTGGCGGTCTTGCAGTAGATGACCGTCATGTAGCTCTGTTCCGTGGTGTCCGGATCGTTGCAGTTCATCAGCTGCAACACTTCCCCCTCGGCGATGGTGTTGGTGGCATCCGACAGGATCTCCATCACCCTCAGGTTGGAGAGCTCGCTCATCATCTGGAAGGCGCGGCTGTAGAGGTAGTCGCCGACCAGCACGCTGGCGGCATTGCCAAACAGCGCGTTGGCGGTCTCCCGACCGCGGCGCAGGTCGGATTCATCGACCACGTCGTCGTGCAGCAGGGTAGAGGTGTGAATGAATTCGATGATGGCAGCGAGCTTGAGATGATCCTGACCTTGGTACCCCAGTGCGCGAGCGGCCATCACCGTCAGCATGGGGCGCATCCGTTTCCCGCCTGCACTGACAATGTAGAAACCCAGCTGGTTGATCAGGCTGACATCGGACTGAAGCCTCGCCAAGATCAGTTCATTGACCGCCGTCATGTCGGCGGCACAGAGCGCACGGATAGTCTGTTGGTCCATAAGTCTCGTAACGTGACGGCAGCAATTACTGCGTTTTTAGCAATGGCGGGGATTCTACACGATTTCACAATGGGTTACAGTTAAGCGTTTATTCACGGCGGCAGATATGCGCACAAAATAAACTTTTTGCGAAATTGGCCTTGCCTGAGCAAATCGATTTGCGTAGAATGCCGGCCCATTGTTATAGGTTTTTGCGCGTGTCTGGCCTTGAGCAAAAGACACGCCTTTACGGAGTTAATCAAATGTACGCGGTATTCCAAAGCGGCGGAAAACAACACCGTGTGGCCGAAGGTCAAATCGTTCGTCTGGAAAAGCTGAACGTTGAGACTGGCGCTACCATCGACTTCAACGAAGTTCTGATGGTTGCTGCAGGCGACACTTTTAAAGTAGGTGCTCCTTTCGTTGAAGGTGGCAAGGTTATTGCTGAAGTTGTGGCTCACGGCCGTGGCGAGAAAGTGACTATCGTCAAGTTCCGTCGTCGTAAGCACCATCGCAAGCAAGCGGGCCACCGTCAGTGGTTCACTGAAGTCAAAATCACTGGCATCAGCGCTTAATTCGAGAGGAATCTGAAAAATGGCACATAAAAAAGCTGGCGGTTCATCCCGTAACGGTCGCGACTCAGAAGCCAAACGCCTCGGCGTGAAGCGCTTCGGTGGCGAAACTGTACTGGCAGGCAGCATCATCGTTCGTCAGCGTGGCACCAAGTTCCACCCTGGCACCAACGTTGGTCTGGGCACAGATCACACCCTGTTCGCGAAAGCGACTGGCAAGATCCTGTTCGAAGTTAAAGGTCCGCTGAATCGTAAGTACGTTAGCATCGTTGCTGAGTAATTACGGACCGCAAGGATCCGAAGCCCCGCCAACAGGCGGGGCTTTTGTTTTTCTGAAGAGTTTGACGAAAAAACGGCACGCTGATGAGCCGGCGTTGACAGGCCTTATCGCCTAGATGCGTCTCGCCCCCAGGGGTCTGTACCACTATAATTGCGTATCGGTTTTTCGAATTAAGGGTGACGGTTACCTATGAAGTTTGTTGATGAAGTCCAGATTCGAGTCGATGCCGGTGACGGTGGTAACGGTTGTGTGAGCTTTCGTCGGGAATTGTACATTCCCAACGGTGGGCCGGATGGCGGTGACGGTGGTGACGGCGGTGACGTCTATCTGGTTGCCGACGAAAACCTGAATACCCTGATCGACTACCGTTTCGAGCGTTTCCACGCCGCCGAGCGCGGTGAGAACGGTCGAGGTTCCAACTGTACCGGTCGTCGCGGCAAGGACAGGGTCCTGAAGGTACCGGTTGGTACCCGTGCCAGTGATGAAGATACCGGTGAACTGCTGGGGGATCTGACCAGTCACGGCCAGAAGCTGCTGGTCGCCAAGGGCGGTTTCCACGGTCTCGGCAACACCCGTTTCAAGAGCTCGGTCAACCGTACGCCCTATCAGAAGAGCAGCGGTACGCCGGGTGAAGTGCGCACCCTGAAGCTGGAGCTGCTGCTGCTGGCCGACGTCGGAATGCTGGGTCTGCCCAACGCGGGCAAGTCTACCTTCATCCGCGCCGTGTCTGCCGCCCGTCCAAAAGTGGCCGATTACCCCTTCACCACCCTGGTACCCAACCTGGGTGTAGTGCGTGGTGAGAACTCCCGCTCCTTCGTGATCGCCGATATTCCGGGTCTGATCGAGGGTGCCGCCGAGGGTGCCGGTCTGGGTATTCGCTTCCTGAAGCACCTGGAACGCTGCCGTGTGCTGCTCCACCTGGTGGATATCTGCCCGGTCGATGACTCGGATCCTGCCGAGAATGCCGTCACCATAGTCCGCGAGCTGGAGAAATACAGCCCGGAACTCGCGGCCAAGCCGCGCTGGCTGGTGTTCAACAAGATGGATCTGATCCTGGAAGAAGATGCGGTTGAGGTGATGGAGCGGGTCAAGACCGCGCTGGCCTACGAAGGTCCTGTCTACCAGATCACCGCCATCAGCAAGGAAGGCACCAAGAAGGTGTGCTACGACATCCTGGATCTGCTGGATACCATGCCCCGTCAGCTGGAAGCCGACGCCAAGGCCGCCATCGAGAAGGTCGAGTTCAAGTGGGACGACTACCACAAGAACCAGCTGGCCCAGGCCGAGGCGGACGCCCTGGCAGCCTCTATGGCCTTTGATGATGGCCTGGAAGACGATGACGATCTGGACGATGAAGACGACGACGGCGTCGAAGTCATCTACGTCCGCGACTGATCTTCATCTGCTTCGCTGAGAAACCGGTGCCTGGCAACAGGCGCCGGTTTTTTTATGGGAGGATCGACCGGATCACTCTATAGATATATTTCTCATGCCACTTATTGCCTGCCAACCGCAACTGATTATACTGCGCACCTGAACTTAACCTGTATGAAACAATATGCTAACCAATTGAATTGAATTGATATGCATGTCTGTTTCTGGTTGTTCTTATGGACGGTTTGCCTGATAAAATACTTATGCTTGAAATAATCCATTTAAAGCTTGTTTGTGCATTTTTTTGGGTTATTCTTGCGCCCGTTTGCCGGGCGAGGGCATGAATATGCAGGTGGCCTGGCTGAAGGAAAAGTAACATTAAGGCTGTAGATCATGTTGGAAAAGACCCTGCAGGCACCGGCGATCCATACCCGCCGCAACGTGCTGATGTTCCTGGTCCCGTCACTCATCGGGATCCTGCTGTTTATGACCCCCGTCATCTATGACGGCAATGTCACCATCCCCGTCGCCGTGCTGGCGAAGCTGGTGCAGACGGTGTTCGCCGATCATCTGGTGGCCATGGTCAGTGGCATCATTACCACCACCATGCTGATGACCCTGGTCACCTGGCTGTTCAAGCCGGCGATCCTGGTGAGGCGCCCCTTCCTCAACAGCCTGTTCAACGTCTCCCCCTTCTGGGCCTGCGTACGGGTGCTCGGCGGCGTCTTCGTGCTGCTGACCTTCTTCGAGGCCGGTCCCGAGGTGCTGCGCTCCGGGGCGACCGGTGGCCTGGTGCTGCACGATCTGCTGCCGGTGCTGTTCTCGGTGTTTATCTTCGCCGGCCTGTTGTTGCCGCTGCTGTTGGACTTCGGCCTGCTGGAGTTTGTCGGCACCATGATGACCCGCATCATGCGCCCGGTGTTCCGCCTGCCGGGGCGCTCTGCGGTGGATTGCTTCGCCTCCTGGCTGGGGGACGGCAGCGTCGGCATCCTGCTGACCAGCAAGCAGTATGAAGGCAAGTTCTACACCCAGCGTGAAGCCGCCGTCATCGGCACCACCTTCTCCGCGGTCTCCATCACCTTCTGTCTGGTGGTGATCTCCCAGGTGAAGCTGGAGCACATGTTCGTGCCCTTCTACCTGACCGTCTGCCTGGCCGGCGTGGTGGCCGCCGTCGTGGTGCCGCGCCTGCCCCCGCTCTCCTGGAAGAAGGATGTCTATAGCGACGGCACTCCTCTGTGCCGCAAGCAGGAGGCGATTCCCCATCAGCACAGCGTGCTGAGCTATGGCTATCAGCGCGCGCTGACCAAGGCCGACAGCATGACGGATCTCGGCGCCGTGGCGCGGGAGGGGGTGAAGAATGCGCTGGACATGGTGTTTGGCGTACTGCCGGTGGTGATGGCGATCGGGACCTGTGCCCTGATGCTGGCCGAGCATACCCCGGTCTTCAACTGGCTGGGGGCCCCCTTCGTCCCCTTGCTGGAGCTGCTGCAACTGCCGGAGGCCGAGGCGGCCTCCAAGACCATCATGGTCGGCTTTGCCGACATGTTTATCCCGGCGGTGCTGGCCTCGACCATAGAGAGCGACATCACCCGCTTCGTGATCGCCGCCATGTCGGTCACCCAGCTCATCTATATGTCGGAAGTGGGCGCCCTGCTGCTGGGCAGCAAGATCCCGGTCAAGCTGTGGGAGTTGTTCGTCATCTTCCTGCTGCGCACCCTGGTCACCCTGCCGGTGATCGCCGGGGTGGCGCATCTGCTGTTCTAAGCCCCGCTTAGGCGATAAAACGGTCAACCTCGGTTGGCCGTTTTTTATGGGCGCTGATTAGGCCGGCTCCACCAGCAGGCTCTGGCTATTGACCTCATCCAGCTGTTCCGGTGCCAGGAAACGCTCGGCGTAGTCCCGCCAGATGCCGCTGTCGACAAACAGGGTAAACAGGGCGGGATCTATGTGTTGATCCTGTGCCATGTGCCGCATGATGGCCAAGGACTGGGACACCGTCTTGCCCGACTTATAGGGGCGATCGCTGGCGGTCAGCGCCTCGAAGATGTCGGCGATGGCCATGATGCGGGCGGGGATGCTCATCTGTGCCCCATGAAGCTGACGGGGATAGCCCTTGCCATCCATCCGCTCATGATGACCACCGGCGATCTCAGGCACCTTGCGCAGATGATGAGGGAAGGGGAGCCGCTCCAGCATGCGGATGGTCTGGATGATGTGATCGTTGATCTTGTAGCGCTCCTCCTCGGTGAGGGTGCCGCGACCGATGGCGAGGTTGTAGCGCTCCCCCCGGTTGTAGAGATAGGTGGGGACCTTGACCTTGAATCCCCAGGGGTTGTGCGCCGCAATATTGTCCTGGGTGGGGCGAGGGATGAGGTGGGTGGGCTTGTCGGCCAGCAGCGGCTCGCGGCAGGGCAGCGGCGAGGCCGGTTCGTTCTCATATCGCCTGAGCTCCTCCCGGCTGATGCCGAGCCTGTCATCCAGGGTACGCAACCAGCTGCGACTGGCGATGGCATCGAGCCGCGCCAGCTTCTCCGGCGCCATCCATTCCCCCCCCAGGTTGCACTCGGCGACGAAGGCAAACTCCTGATCCAGGATCGACCAGAGCGGTGCCACCGCTTCCCGGCTCGCCATCCTCTCCTGCTCAGGCAGGCGGGCCGCCAGCGCCTCTATATAGGCATCGCGCTTGAGCACCTCGAAGCGGGTGCGGATCTCGTGGATCCGATCGTAGATCGTCTCCAGCTTGGTGGCCTTGTCGACCACGAACTCCGGCGTGGTGACCTTGCCACAGTCGTGCAGCCAGCTCGCGATATGGATGGCTTCCCACTCCTCTTCGCTGAGTCTGAAGTCGCTGAAGGGGCCCTGCTGCTGGGCACAGGCCGCCTCGGTCAGCATGCGGGTCAGCTCGGGGACGCGCTGGCAGTGGCCACCGGTATAGGGGCTCTTGGCATCGATGGCCCCCGCGATCAGCTCGATGAAGGCCTCCAGCAGCTGTTTCTGCTCCTCCAGCAGGCGCTGGTTCTCGATGGCGGAGGCGGACATGCCCGCCAGCGCCTCGATCAGGCTGATGCGCGACGCCAGCTCCTGTGACGAGCAGTTCGGCAGGATCAGCAGCAGACAGCCGATCAGCTCCTGGCGATGGTTGTACAGCGGCTCCGCCAGCAGCTGGCGGGGGCCCGGAAAGGGGCCCCAGTCGGCCAGATATTGCTGCCAGTGGTCTTCATCGAGCGGCAGGCTGAGGCGCTCGGTGTGATAGAGGCCGCCGAGCAGCTCCTCCTGCCAGTGCACCTGTTCGCAGGCCAGGGGCTGTTGCCGCCAGATGGCCTGTACCGCCGTCATGTGCTTGTCCTGCGCCAGGTAGAGACAGCCCCCTTCCGCCTGCGCGGCCGCGACCGTCTCGTGCAAGATGCGATTGAGCAGGGAGTCGAAGCGGCGCTCGGCCGCCAGCGCCCGCCCCATGCTCATGAAATTGCCGAGGGTCTGCCGCATGCCGGACATGGTGCGGGCCAGATCGTCGATCTCGCGGATCGACGAGTCGGGCCACTCGCTCTCGTCAAAGTCGAAGTGCTGGATCCGCTCCGCCTCCCGGGTCAGCGCCAGCAAGGGGGCTGCGGTACGCCGCGCCACCAGCCAGATGACGGGCAGCAGCAACAGCAGGCCGGCCAGGGCCCAGGCAAGGTTGACCAGCGCTTCGTGACGGGCCTGTTGGGTGAGAATGTCTGCCGGCATCAGCAGGGCGATGTAGAAGGGGGAGCCTTCGTCCAGGGAGGAGAGGTTGACCAGCCAGTCGTTGCGATCCTCCGCGGTCAGGGTCAGCTCGGTCGGCCCGTGCAGCAGGGTGGGCTGGGTCGCTATCCGTTGCTGCAACTGGGTCAGTATGGGGTGCTTGAGCACCGACAGCGTGGGCAACCGGCTCAGTTGCTCGAAGCTGGGCAGCCGCTTCGGATCGGTCGCCAGCAGGGTGCCTAATTCGTCGAACAGCACCAGCTGGCAGTGGCTGGGCAGGGGCAGCTCGCCGATGAGGGCGGAGAGCCCCTCCACGCCGGCATCCAGCCCGAGCACAGCCCGGCGATCGTCGCTCTCCACCGCCAGCGTCATGCCCGGCTCCTTGGTGGTGAAGAACAGATAGGGGTGGGTCACTATGATACCCGTGCGCCAGCGCGCCTCCTTGTACCAGTCACGGCTGCGGGGATCGAACCTGTAGTCCGGCATGGGCCGGCGCTCGAGCAGATGCAGCCGCTTGTCGAAATAGAGGAACTCTCCCTGGCCCTGACTCAGGCTCTGCACCAGCAGGTGGCTGGCGGGGGGAGGGCTGTCCAGTAGCGCCTTGGCTCTGTTGGTCAGCTTGCGCACCAGGAAGAAGTCACCGTCATCGTAACCGGCATAGATGGCGCCATAGCTGGCGCTGTTGGCCAGCACCTCGGCCAGTTGGGGCAGGTAGCTGAGGCGAGCGTCCAGGCTGGTCATCGCGGCCAGCTGGCCGCTGCGCAGCAGGCTCAATGACATGCGGGCCGGGCGCTGGTTCAGCTTGAGGGCCAGTGCCAGCTGTTCCCGATACTGCAGGAAGCTCTGGCGCTCGTGTTCCAGTCCCTGCTGCATGCCCTGTTGAAACTGCAGCAGGATGAGGGCGCCCCCCAGCACGGAGAACAGCAGAATGAAGAGCGTGGCGATGTGTACGTAAAAGGGTCTACGGCTGAGGCTAGCTTTTGTCATGGACGCATCCTTGTCCCACGGGCGATCGCCGTGATGATTCCCTCTCAGTGTGCTCACAGGGCGACAAAAAGCACAATTATCCGGTCGGGATTATTAGCGAGTCAAAACAGGGCTCCTTAAGGAGCTTTATTCGCTAGGGCTGAATGGCCAAGGCGGTGTCCTGGATGATGGGGTATCGAGTGTGCCATTCAGGTATCTCATGCTACATTGCCCCCCAGGTTATTGAATTGTGAAGCAATGGAGTGTCCCATGTCCGCCATCCCCTATTCCGTCCTCGATCTGGTGCCCGTCCCCGAAGGGTCTGTACCGGCCGAGTCGTTTCGCCGCTCGCTGGATCTGGCCCAACACGCCGAGCGGTGGGGTTATCACCGCTACTGGCTGGCGGAACACCACAACATGCCGGGTATCGCCAGTGCCGCCACCTCGGTGCTGATAGGTCATCTGGCTGGCGGCACCAGCACCCTGCGGCTGGGTTCCGGCGGCATCATGCTGCCGAATCACTCCCCCCTGGTGATCGCCGAGCAGTTTGGCACCCTGGCCTCGCTCTATCCGGATCGGATCGATCTGGGGTTGGGGCGGGCGCCCGGTACCGATCAGCGCACCATGCAGGCACTGCGTCGGCAACGCAGCGGCGAGGTGGATGATTTTCCCGCCGATGTGCGCGAGCTGATGCGCTATTTCGGCGATCAGCCGGGAGCCGTGCAGGCCGTGCCTGGACAGGGACTGGAGGTGCCCGTCTGGTTGCTGGGCTCCAGCCTCTACAGCGCCCAGCTGGCGGCGGCCATGGGGTTGCCGTTTGGTTTCGCCTCCCACTTCGCGCCCGGCTTGCTGTTGCAGGCGCTGGCGCTCTATCGCAGTCAGTATCAGCCTTCAGCCCGCTGGCCCAAGCCCTATGCCGTGGTGTGCATCAACATGGTGGCGGCCGACACCGAGCGGGAGGCCCGCTTCCTGTTTACTACTGTGCAGCAGCAGTTCCTGCGGCTCTATCGGGGGGATGCGGGCAAGTTGCCGCTGCCGGTGCAGGAGCTGGGGGAGGAGTGGTCGGCGCGGGAGCTGATGGCGATGGAGCAGACCCTGGCCCGCTCCCTGGTGGGAGATCGAGACAGAGTCCGCCATGGCTTGCAGGCGCTGCTGGCCGAGACCGGGGCTGACGAGCTGATGTTCAACGGCCCCATCGTCGATCATGAGGCGCGGCTGCGCTCGTTCGAGATTGCGGCCGAGCTGATGCAAAGCCTGTGAGTCCTGGCTGCTCGGTGCATCATCGGCAGCGAGCTGTCCCTTAGCCCTGCCGGGACGGCAGCAGCAGGTTTGGATGCCGCCCTACCGATCAGGCCCCTGATGATGTTTTGCTGTTAATGCATTGATATTTAAGGAAAGTCAGGTTGATGTCAGGCCTTTGTCGTGTTGCCTTCATCCGCTCGGCCCTATGCTGGCCCTGTCCATAACCACGAGGAGCCGATGATGATAGTCAGGAAATTGAGATTGCAGCGAGGCTGGTCCCAGGAGCAGTTGGCTACCCTGTCTGGTCTGAGTGTGCGCACCATACAGCGGATCGAACAGGGGCAACCACCCGGACTGGAATCCCTCAAGGCCCTGGCCTCCGTCTTTGAGCTCGATGTGACTCAACTGCAGGAGAGCGAGATGAAAGGAAATGAGATCGACAGTCAGGGGACTGTGCATGTGGCCAGGGATGAGCGGGAGGCGATGAAGTTCGTCGAGGGGCTCAAAGGCTTCTACGGCCACCTCATCAGCTATGTGCTGGTGATCGGCGGGCTCTTCGTCATCAACTACCTGAGCAACCCGGATTACATCTGGGCCTGGTGGCCCATGCTGGGCTGGGGGTTGGGCCTGATGTCCCATGCCATCAACCTGTTCCAGCCGTTCAAGCTGTTCGGACCGGAGTGGGAGCGGCGTCAGGTCGAGAAACGGCTGGGCCGCAAGCTGTGATCTGACAGGCACCACATAAAAAACGGGCCCGGCAATATGCCGGGCCCGTCGCATTATCGATACCGCCGCTCAGCTGGCATGGGTCGGGCAGGGGGTCGCTATCAGGGCATCGTCCTCGTAGCGCCACAGGGTGAGGCTATTGCCCCACACGCAGCCGGTATCCAGCGCCTTGATATCGGCCTTGCCGGTCGCGCCCATCAGTGCCGCCCAGTGGCCGAACACCAGTATGGGGTCATCCACATGGTGCTCGCGCTGCTCGAACCAGGGGCGCAGGCCTGGAGTGGACTCCGTGGGCCCCTTCTTGCACTTGAACTCGAGCCGGCCGTCAAAGTAGCAGAAGCGCATGCGGGTGAAGCTGTTGATGATGTAGCGGTAACGCTCTATCCCCACCAGATCATCCTGCCAGCTGTCCGGTTGATCGCCGTACATGTTGTGCAGCAGCCACTGGTATTGATCGCCGCGCAGCAGGCTCTCCACCTCACGGGCACAGTTGCGGGCGGTGCGGGCGTCCCAGGCGGGGGAGAGGCCGGCGTGCACCATCATGATGGGCAGCTCCGGGTGTTCCGCCAGCAGGGGGCGCTGGCGCAACCACTCCAGCAGATCGTCCCGATCCGGGGCCTCCATCAGGGCCTGCAGCTTGTCTTTCTTCTTGAGCGGTGCGACCCCGTTGGCGACTGCCAGCAGGTGCAGGTCATGGTTGCCGAGCACGGTGACGGCACGTTGCCCCAGCGACTTGACGAAACGCAGGGTGTTGAGAGAGTCCGGGCCACGGGCGACCAGATCGCCGCACAGCCAGAGCATGTCCTTGTCGGAGTCGAATTCGGCAAGATCCAGCAGACGGCGCAGATCGTCGTAACAGCCCTGGACATCACCGACGAAACAGTTCGCCATGAAACCTCAGTTAATTATGTGGGGAACGGCCAGCGTGAAGGGGGCGATGGGGGCCTCGAACTGCTGCCCCGACTCGTCTTGCAGGGTATAGCTACCCTCCATCACGCCGAGCGGAGTGGCGAGGGGAACGCCACTCTGATAGCTGAAGGTCTCACCGGGGGCGATGAAGGGCTGCTCACCCACGACCCCGGGGCCTTCCACTTCCAGCATCTTGCCATTGGCGTCGGTGATGAGCCAGCGCCGATGCAGCAGCTGCACCGTACCCGGCCCCAGATTCTCTATCTCGATGAGATAGAGAAAATGGTAGGGATCCTGGGTGCCGGCCACATAGCTGGGGTGCGGACGGATCACTATCCGGGACGATGCCATGGGATCAGGCCTGCTGCTGGTCGGCCAGCCAGTTGGCGATCATGACAAACTGCGCGAGGGAGAGATTCTCCGGGCGCAGGCTGCCATCGATGCCAAGCTCGGTCAGCTGAGCGTCAGTGATGAAGTTGGAGAAGCTGTTGCGAATGGTCTTGCGGCGCTGGCCGAAGCCCTCGGTACAGACGCGGCTCAGGCAGCGCAGATCCTTCGCGACTATGGTCGGGTTCTGGTGGGGCACCAGTCGCACCACGGCCGAATCCACCTTGGGGGCCGGCTTGAAGGCGCCAGGGCCCACTTCCAGCACCGGGATCACCTGGCAGTAGTACTGGACCATGACGCTCAGGCGGCCATAGGCCTTGCTGCCAGGGCCAGCACACATCCGCAATACCACTTCTTTTTGCAGCATGAAGTGCATGTCTGCGACCCGGTCGGCAAACTCGCACAGGTGGAAGATCAGCGGGGTGGAGATGTTGTAGGGCAGGTTGCCGAAGATGCGCAGCGGCCCCTTGCCTTCTCCCATCAGGGTGCCGAAGTCGAAGCGCATGGCATCGGCCTCGATCACCGTCAGTTTGTCTTTGAGGGTGGGGTGCTCGCGCAGGCGTGCGGCGAGATCCCGGTCCAGTTCGACCACCGTCATCTTGTCCATCTGGGATGCGACCGGCTCGGTCAGCGCGGCCAGACCCGGCCCGATCTCCACCAGGTTCTGACCCGGTTGCGGGTTGATGGCGGCCACTATCTGATCGATCACATAACGGTCGTGCAAGAAGTTCTGACCGAAACGCTTACGGGCCGTGTGGCCCATGTGCACCTTGTTGCTCTGCACCTTACTGCTCATAGCTTTTTTTCTCTACCATCTGAATGGCGTGGTTAATCGCGGTGATCAGGCTCCCCGAGTCCGCCAGGCCTTTGCCTGCCAGATCCAGCGCGGTGCCGTGATCCACCGAAGTGCGGATGAATGGGAGTCCAAGGGTGATATTGACCGAACTGCCGAAGCCCTTGTATTTGAGCACGGGCAGCCCCTGGTCGTGGTACATGGCGAGTACCGCATCCGCATCCTTGAGGTATTTGTCCTGGAACAGGGTATCGGCCGGCAACGGGCCGACCAGATCGATCCCCTCCTGGCGCAAGCCAGCCAGGGCGGGTTCGATCACCTCGATCTCTTCCCGACCGAGATGGCCCCTTTCCCCGGCATGGGGATTGAGGCCACAGACGTAAATACGGGGCTGCTGAATGCCAAACTTGGTCCTGAGATCCGCATCCAGGATGCGGATCACCTTGCCGAGGCGGTCCTCGGTGATGGCCCCGGCCACATAGGCGAGCGGGATATGGGTGGTCGCCAGCGCCACCCGCAGCCCCTCTGTCGCCAGCAGCATCACCACGTCGGCGGTGCCTGACTGCTGGGCGAAGAATTCGGTGTGGCCGCTGAACGAGACGCCGGCCTGGTTGATGATCCCCTTGTGCACCGGGCCGGTCACCACGGCGGCAAACTCGCCGCTCAGGTTGCCGTCACAGGCCCGTTGCAGGGTGGCCAGCACATAGGCGCCGTTGTCCTCATCCAGCTCACCCGGCACCACGGGGGCGCCGAGTTCGACTGGGCAGAGGGTCAGGGTGCCGGCCCGCTGCGGGTGGGCAGGGGCGCTGGCATCATAGGGTTCCAGCACTATGGGCAGCCCCAGCAGGGCGGCCCGCGCCAGCAGCAGGGCGGGATCGGCGATCACCACCAGCTGATGGGGCCAATCCCGCTGGGCTATCTGCAGCACCAGATCCGGACCTATGCCCGCCGGTTCACCCGGCGTGATGGCGAGACGACGACAGCTCATCTGCTTTTGGACTCGATCTGGATGCTGGCTGTTCATCTGCTCATCGCCCATTAATTGGGTTCGATCTGGATGTAGGCCTCATCGCGCAGCTCATCCAGCCAGGCCTGTGACTCTTCGGTGAAGCGGCGGTTGAAGATGAGTTGGTAGGCGCGCTGCTCCTGGGCCTTGCCGGTGGCGTCCTGGCTGCGACGCTCTTCCAGCTGCACTATGTGCCAGCCGTGGCTGGTACGGAAAGGTTCGCTCAGCTCACCCGGCTGGAGGCGGTTGACCATGTCGCGGAACTCCGGCACATAGACGTTGGGGTCGGACCAGCCGAGTTCCCCGCCTTGCACCGCAGAGCCCGGATCTTCGGAGTATTTCTCTGCCATGCTGGCGAAGCTGGCCTTGCCGCTCTTGATGTCGTGCAGTATGCCGTCCAGGGTGCTCTTGGCCTTCTCCTCACTCAGGATGATGGAGGGTTTGATCAGGATGTGGCGAGCGCGCACTTCGGAGATCATGACCTGCTGCTGACCCTTGGTGTCGAAGATCTTGATGATGTGCAGGCCGGCACCGGAGCGCAGCGGGCCGACGATGTCCCCCTTGCTGGCACCCTGTACCGCCTCGGCCATGAGCGTCGGCATCTCCTGCGGGCTCATCCAGCCCCAGTCACCCCCTTCCAGCGCCTTGGGACCGTTGCTCTCGGCGATGGCCAGTTTGCGGAAGTCGGCCCCCTCTTTCAGGGCGGCCAGGATGCGCTCAATCTTGCTCTTGGCGGCATTGAGCTGCTCGGCGTTCGGGTTGTCCGGCAGGGAGACCTGAATATGGCCGACATGGAACTCGGTCTGTTGCTGGCCCTGCTTGTGCAGTGCCTCGACCACCTGCTTCACCTCCTGCTCGGAGATGTTGATACGGCGGCGAACCTGGCTGCGACGCACCTCGTTCATCAGGATCTCGCGGCGCACCTCTTCCCGGTACTGGGCATAGGAGATCCCTTCCCGGGCCAGCTGGGCACGCAGCTGATCCAGATTCATCTTGTTGTCGGCGGCGATGCTCTGGATAGCCTGCTCCAGCTGGGTATCGCTGATCTTGAGGCCCTGGCGATCCGCCAGTTGCAGCTGCAGGCTCTCCTGGATCAGTCGATCCAGCGCCTGCTTGCGCAGGGTGGCGTCATCGGGCAGGGACTGGCCGCTCTCCTGAGCGGAAGCCTTCACCTTCTGCACCAGGGCTTCCTGCTGGCTGGCCAGCACCACGTCCTTGTTGACCACGGCAAGCACCTTGTCCACCAGCTCGGGGGCGGCGAGGGCACCCTGGCTCATGACTCCAAACAGGCCTGCCGTCAGCAGGGAAATCAACGTCTTCTTCATATCCATCTCTCAAGGCGTTTGCCAGACCGGTTATTGGTCTCGCAGGTTAAACGGACGAATGTAAGGTAGTGCTTCGGTGTCAAGGGAGGTGCCCTTGGAGCCGGTACCCACGCTACCCAATCCTTTCATTTCAAACTGAATACCCAGACTGCGCTCGGAGCTGGGCTTGTAACTGACGTTATCCGGATCGTTGACCCACTCCATGTTGAAGTTGATGCTCCAGCAGCAGGAGTCGTATTTCAGTCCCACCTTGCGATCCACTTTGACCCCTTGATCGAGTTCGTAATAGTAACCGCCATAGAGGCGCCACTGAGCGTTGAGCGGAGTGGTCAACAGCATGCCGATCTGGTTGAGGTCTGTGATCTCTTGGCCCTTGCTGTCCAGGTCGTAGTTGGCATCGCGGATGAAGCGATGGCTCAGCTGGCTGATCAGCTTATCGCGGCGGTACTCCAGCGCGCTGTTGGCCGAGCTGATACGATTTTGCTCCATATCATATTGTGCCCCGGCATGGGCAAACCACTGTTCATTGATCTTGGCATCCCCTTCGAATGACAGGGGGGAGCGGGTATTGATGCTGGCTTCGTCACTGGGATAGAGAGTGACCTTGGGGGCCACGAAGTCGAATGCTTGGGCAACGGCCAGCCGAATTCGTTCATCACCGGCCGGATCGTAGATGCGGGTGGTGAGACCGAGGGAGAGCCGGTTGGAGTCGCTGATGCGGTCGAGACCGGCGTAACGACGGTCACTGAACAGGCTGTAGTAGTCCTGGCGCATGGTGGTGGAGTCGTAAATACCTATGTTGTCCTGATCCTTGTAGGGGACATAGAGGTATTGGAACTCGGGCTCCAGGGTCTGGCTGGCGCTCTCGCCAAACCAATCCTGCTGGCGATCGAAGGTGAGGCCGCCCTTGAGACGAACTGAGGGTAGTACCCGGGTGACCTGCTCATCGAGTTCGGTCAACCCTCGGTCACGGTAGTAGGCGGTGAGTTTGCTGGCATCCGGTACTTCCTGATTGTAATGGGTATACATCAGCTTGTACTGGCTATCCAGATAGTAACCGGCAGCATTGATGAGCGGCACCGTCAGAGTGGGCGCAGTGTAGAGACGGGTACCTGTGTAGACCTCACCTATGGTGGATTCGTCGTTGTCATAGCCAAACTTGGTCAGTTCGGTGTTCCAGGCCAGATCGTACCAGTTGCCCTGCTGGTAATAGTTGTGGTCGATGCGCGGCAACATGGAGTGAGGCTGTTGAGCCCCCGCCAGCAGGATCTGATAGGTTCTAACCTCAGTTTTAAGGTTCCAGTTCTGCTGGAAGTAACCGGCCGTCAGGGATTGCTGCAACTGGTTGTCGACCTGAGTGCCCACGCTGGGATCGAAGTCGTTGAAGTAGTTGTAGTCATTGTCCCGCACCTTGGTGTAGTCCACCGACACCTGCAGGGCATTGTCGATGAACATGGAGGTGTGGCGGGCATTGATCAGATAGCGATGACCGTCGGACAGGTTGTCATGCAGACTGGCCGTCTCGTCGTACTGTTTGTCGTTGTCCAGATTCTCGAAATAGAGGCTGCCGACATGGGCCGGATCCGGCATGTAGCGGAACTCGACCTGGTTCATCAGGCCCCGTCTGTCCATGAAACGGGGGGTGATGGTAGCGTCGTAGTTGGGGGCTATGTTCCAGTAAAATGGCTGGGTGATCTCCATGCCATTGTCGGAACTCTGCTTGTAATAGGGGTAAAGCAGGCCGGTCTTGCGCTCATCCTTGATAGGGAAATTGATGTAAGGGGTGTAGAAGACCGGATAGTCATAGAGCCAGAGGGTTGCGTTATAGGCCTCCCCAAACACTTCGGTCTGATCGATATCGATGCTGCCCGCTTTCAGGGTCCAGGCCTCCTGGCCAGGTGGGCAGGTGGTGTACTGAGCCCCTTCCAGGGTGATGTTCTGGTTGTTGTTGGTCATGGTCACCTTGTCGGCGAAGCCGCGCACCGGTGAGCCGTGGACCTGATACTTGCCCTCTTCCAGCTCCGAATCCTTGGTATCCAGATTGGATTTGAGGGTCTTGTCGCTGGTGACCGTGATCTGACCATCGTTGTAATAGATGTTGCCGATGGCGATCACATCCCGGCTCTTCTGATCCAGCTGGGCATAGTCGGAATCGAATTTGCGCACGCCCTGGCGAACCTTGACATCACCCTCATAGACAGCGGTGCCACCTTGCTTGGCCTCCAGGCGATCGGCATCCACCTCGACCGGCAGGGCGTTGGCATCCTGATCCGCCTTAGGTTTCTCGATCTTGGGGACATAGTCATAGCAGAGGCTGTCTAGGATCCCGGTGGCCGGTGGCGCGTTGAGTGGCGCAGCCTGCACCATGATCGGACTCAGGGCAGGAACAAGGCTGATGCTCAGGGCGATGGGATAAGAAGATCCCAGTGTCCATTTTGTCATGTGAAAGGCTCGCGCAATCCGTGGTAAAAACGGTTGATTCAGGGCATGCATTTTATGTCAGGATCCATCGAGTTGACATTGCATGTCATTGCTTTATGTTAGCCGGCAATGATAAAGCATTATTGCGGCCAGGGCTAACAGCCAAGTGCTGCTTTCCAATTTGGTCCCCGACTCATGCATGATCGCAATTCCCTGTTACTGCAATGGGCGCGCCGGATATCCGGTGATGCCAACCTTCAATTGACCCTGATCTCCGGTGACGCCAGTTTTCGCCGCTACTTCCGTGGCGGCGGCCTGGTGTGGGTGGATGCTAATCCGAAAACCGAAAAAAATCATGAATTCGTCCGCAATGCCGCCGCCCTGCACGCCATGGAACTGTTGGCCCCCGAGGTCAGGGCGGTGGACTATGAGCAGGGCCTGCTGGCGGTGACGGACCTTGGCGATACTCAGCTCATCGGCTGCCTTGACGCGCACAGCGTGCAGGCCTGGTATGGCAAGGCCATAGCGCTGCTGCCCCGGCTCTGCGCGGTCGAGCTGGCGCTTGAGCCATTCGATACCGTCTTCATGGCCCGTGAAGATGCCATCTTCCCCGAGTGGTTGCTCGGTCAGCACCTGCAACTTGTCCTGAGCGAGGACGAGCAACAGCTGCTGGACGATACCTTCGCCTGCCTCACCGCCAACAACCTGGCCCAGCCCCAGGGGGTGATGCACCGGGACTTCCACAGCCGCAACCTGATGGTCTGCGGTGAGCCGACCCCGGCTGGCAGCACGCTTGCCATCATCGATTTTCAGGACATGGTCATAGGTCCCCTCAGCTATGATCTCGTCTCGCTGCTGAAGGATTGCTACGTGCGCTGGCCCGATGAAGTGATCGAGCAGGGCATGCGCCAGGGTTACGACGTTCTGAGTCAGGCCCGGCTGCTCGGCGGGCTCGATTATGCCAGCTTCCGTCGCCATGCCGATCTCACCGGCATGCAGCGCCACCTGAAGGCGGCGGGCATCTTCACCCGGCTCTATCATCGCGATGGCAAGTCAGGTTACCTCAAGGATATCCCCCGTACTCTGGGCTATGTGGTGGAGGTGTGCGAGCTGCACGGCGCCGACTATCCGGTGCTGGCCCGCTTCGGCGCCTGGTTGCGGCAGATAGTGCTGCCGGGCCTGGCCCAAGTGGCAGAAGCACGAGCCGCCGGGGAGCAGCCATGAAGGCGATGATCCTGGCCGCGGGCCGTGGCGAGCGCATGCGCCCGCTGACCGACGCGCTGCCCAAGCCGCTGCTGGCGGTGGGGGGCAAGCCGCTCATAGTGCACCATATCGAGAGGCTCAAGGCCGCTGGCGTGACAGAGTTGGTCATCAACCACGCCTGGCTCGGCTACAAGCTGGTGGAGGCGCTGGGGGACGGTAGCCGATTCGGGGTGAGCATCCAATGGTCGGCCGAAGCGAGTGCGCTGGAGACCGCCGGTGGCATAGTGCAGGCATTGGCGCTGCTCGGCCCCGAGCCTTTTCTGGTGATCAACGGCGATACCTGGCTCGATCTGGATTATCGCACCCTGGTCAACCAACCGCTGGGGGAGGATCTGGCTCACCTCTGGCTGGTACCTAATCCAACGCAACATCCTCAGGGCGATTTCTCCCTGCAAGCCGGCCGGGTGCTGGATACACCGGCGCTGACCTTCAGCGGCGTCGGGCTCTATCGGCCCGCCGCCTTTGCCGGACTGGCAACCGGGGCGCGCAAACTGGCGCCCCTGTTGCGCGACTGGATGGCGCAAGGCCGGGTCGGCGGTGCCCTGCTGGCCGGCGAATGGCGGGATATCGGTACCGTCGATCGGTTGCGCGAGCTGGATGAACAACTGCAAGTGCAAGGACGCACTCATTAACATCATGAGGTCTTGAACCATGCGTATTTGGGGTAAGGTGCTGGGCGCCTTCTTCGGTTTTCTGCTCGGCAACATCTTCGGTGCCCTGCTTGGCCTCTGGATTGGTCATCGCTTCGATCGGGGCATGGGTATCCAGGGGGCGTTTAGGCGTGCACCCAGCCAGCAACAGCAGGCGGTGTTCTTTCACGCCACCTTCGCCGTCATGGGTCACATCGCCAAGGCGAGCGGCCAGGTCACCGAGCATGAGATCCGGGTGGCGTCCAATCTGATGGACAGGATGCGGCTCTCCGGCGAGCAACGGGTGCGGGCACAGGAGTCGTTCCGTCAGGGCAAGGAGAGCGGCTTCCCGTTGCGGGAGACCCTGGCCGAGTTTCGCCGGGCCAGCCTCGGCCAGCGCGACATACTGCGTTTCTTCCTGGAGGTGCAGCTGCAGGCCGCCTTCGCCGATGGCAGGGTCGAGGCCGATGAGCGCGCCATACTGCAGACCATCGCCGATGAGCTCGGCTTCAGCCGCATCGAGCTGGGCCGCATCCTGGCCATGGCCGAGGCGCAGATGAACTTCTTCCACCGCCAGCAGCAGGGCGGCGGGCAGCAGCAATACCGGCAGGAGGCCCCCTCGGCGGATCGTCTCAAGGATTCTTATCAGCTGCTGGGGGTGAGCGAGAGCGACAGCGATCAGGACATCAAGCGCGCCTATCGCAAGGAGATGAGCAAGCACCACCCGGACAAGCTGGCCGCCAAGGGGCTGCCGCCGGAGATGATGGAGATGGCGAAGGAGAAGACCCAGGAGATCCAGCAGGCCTGGGAGTGGATCCGCGAGGCGCGCGGCATCCGCTAACCAGCCGGGTCATTGCGCGTCAGCCATAAAAAATGCCAGTCGAGAGACTGGCATTTTTGTTTGCGTCATCGGCGCTTAGTGGGCGTCGATCCAGACGAACTTCAGCACGAACAGCAAGGCGACCACCAGCACGCATGGGTTGATCTCGCGCCAGCGACCGGTACCCGCCTTCATCACGCAGTAGGAGATGAAGCCCACGGCGATCCCCTCGGTGATGGAGAAGCTGAACGGCATCATGACAGCGGTCATGAAGGCCGGCACCGCCTCGGTCAGGTCTTCCCACTTCACCTTGGTCAGCTCGGAGCACATCAGCACGCCCACGTAGATGAGGGCGCCAGCCGCGGCATAGGCCGGCACCATGGCGGCGATGGGGGAGAAGAAGATCGCCAGCAGGAACAGCACGCCTACGACTATAGCGGTCAGGCCGGTGCGACCACCGACGGCGACGCCCGAGCTGCTCTCGATATAGGCGGTGACGGAGGAGGTGCCCATGAAGGCACCACCCACCGAGCTGATACTGTCGACCACCAGCGCCTGCTTCATGCGCGGGAAGCGGCCCTGCTCATCGGCCAGCTTGGCGCGGGTGGTGACCCCGATCAGGGTGCCGGAGGAGTCGAACAGGTTGACCAGCATGAAGGAGAAGATGATCCCCGCGAGGCTGATGTCCAGCGAGCCCATCAGATCCAGCTGACCAAACACCGGGGTGATGCTCGGCGGCATGGAGACGAAGCCCTTGAAGGTCACGTCGCCAAACAGCCAGCCCAGGGTGGTGGTGACCACGATGGCGATCAGCACGGCGGAGTGCACGCCGCGGGCGGAGAAGATGCAGATCAGGAAGAAGCCGAGAAAGCCCAGCAGGCAGGGCAGGGAGGTGAGGTTGCCCACCGTCACCATGGTGGCCGGGCTCGCCACCACTATGCCGGCGTTGTGCAGACCGAGCAGGGCGATGAGCAGGCCGATACCGGCGGTGATGCCGACCCGCAGGGTGAGCGGAATGTTGGCGATCAGCCAGTAGCGCACCCGCAGCAGGGTGAGGATCAGCAGACCCAGCGCGCCCCAGAAGATGGTGCCCATGCCGACCTGCCAGGAGTAGCCCATGCCCGCCACCACCACGAAGGCGAAGAAGGCGTTGAGGCCCATGGCGGGGGCCAGGGCGATGGGCAGGTTGGCCAGCAGGCCCATCAGGATGCTGCCGATGCCGGCGATGAGGCAGGTGGTGACGAACACCGCCTGGGTATCCATGCCCGCGTTGGAGAGGATCTGCGGGTTGACGAATACGATGTAGACCATGGTCAGGAAGGTGGTGATGCCGGCGATGACCTCGGTGCGGGCCGTGGTGCCATGGCCTCGCAGGGCAAACAGGCGCTCAAGCAATCCTTGCCCGGCGGCCTGGCTGGCAGCTTGGTGTTGTTGATTCATGTTGGATTCCAATGGGTGACGTGAAATAAGCAGCAGGCGAACGGCCAATCCCATCCATGAGGGGTAAATGGCCCTGTTTCTGGCGACTGAGTGACCAGACTCGTCCTGATACCGTGACAGCGCGCACATTTTCACACAGGCGGCGCCGTTTACAAACCCCGGATCTGCGAGACGGATCAATGAATAGAGCAAAAATTCAAACGTTTGCTATTTGAGCGAAAAAAATGGAACTCGATAGAGGCCGTTTGCCATCGGGGGAAGGTTCAGAGCGTCTTGAAGTAGCGCTCGACCAGCTGGGCCAGCATGGCATCGCTGCGCTCCTGCAGAGCGGCCAGGGTCAGGCCCATGCGCTGCAGCAGCAGGCTGGCCTGCGCCTCGCTCAGCTTGCGCCCCTCGAAGAGGAACTCCTGCTCGGGCAACTGCTTGTCATGGCGCGGCAGCAGCACCCAGCTCAGTCGCTCGGGCTCGAGGGCGGCGAAGACCCGGCCGGCGGCGGTGCAGAAGGTATCTATGTGTGCCTTGCCATCCGGCCCGAGGCAGCCGGGTTCGATCCGGATCTGGATGGTGAGTCTCTTCGCGGTAGGGCTGGTCTGGGTCATCGGTTGGCATCGGTAGGGGGAAGCGGGGAGATTGTAAGCAAAAGGCAGCAAAAAGGGGAGCCTGGGCTCCCCTTGTCACGCGTTCTGATGCACTTGTATAGCTGGAGCTGTGCGGTTGGGCCACCTCGCTCCATCACAAGGCTCACTTACTTGGTGATGCGTTTGTACTTGGCTCGGTGTGGTTGCACCGCATCGGCACCATAGGTCTTCTTCTTCCACTCTTCGTATTCGGTGAAGTTGCCTTCGAAGAAGGCAATCTTGCCCTCGTCCTGGTAGTCCAGGATGTGGGTGGCGATACGATCGAGGAACCAGCGATCGTGAGAGATGACCATGGCACAGCCCGGGAACTCCAGCAGGGCGTTCTCCAGGGCGCGCAGGGTCTCGATGTCCAGATCGTTGGTCGGTTCATCCAGCAGCAGCACGTTGCCGCCGGTCTGCAGCAGCTTGGCCAGGTGCAGACGGCCACGTTCGCCACCGGACAGCTCGCCGACCCGCTTCTGTTGATCGGCGCCCTTGAAGTTGAAGCGGCCGATATAGGCGCGGCTCGGGAACTCGTAGCTGCCGATGCGCAGGATATCCTGACCGTCGGCCACTTCCTGGAACACCGTCTTCTTGTCGTCCATGCTGTCGCGGAACTGATCCACCGAGGCCAGCACCACGGTATCACCCAGGGTGATGGTGCCGGAGTCCGGCTGCTCCTGACCCGACATCATGCGGAACAGGGTGGACTTACCGGCCCCGTTCGGGCCGATGATGCCGACGATGGCTCCCTTCGGAATGGAGAAGGAGAGATCGTCGATCAGTTGCCGATCACCGTAGGACTTGCACAGGTTCGCCACGTCCACCACCTTGTCGCCGAGGCGGGGTCCGGGCGGAATGAACAGCTCGTTGGTCTCGTTGCGCTTCTGGTAGTCGTTGGTGTTGAGTTCCTCGAAGCGCGCCATACGAGCCTTGGATTTGGCCTGGCGGCCCTTCGGATTCTGACGAACCCACTCCAGCTCTTTCTCGATGGACTTGCGACGAGCCGCCTCTGAGCTGGCTTCCTGCGCCAGACGCGCATCTTTCTGCTCCAGCCAGGAGGAGTAGTTGCCTTCCCAGGGAATGCCCTCGCCGCGGTCCAGCTCCAGGATCCAGCCCGCCACGTTGTCGAGGAAGTAGCGATCGTGGGTGATGGCCACCACGGTGCCCTCGTAGTCGTGCAGGAAGCGCTCCAGCCAGGCTACGGATTCCGCATCCAGGTGGTTGGTCGGCTCGTCCAGCAGCAGCATGTCCGGCTTCTCCAGCAGCAGGCGGCACAGGGCCACGCGGCGGCGCTCACCACCTGAGAGGTGCTGGATCTTGGCGTCCCAGGCCGGCAGGCGCAGGGCATCGGCCGCGCGCTCCAGCTGGTTTTCCATGTTGTGACCGCCCTGGGCGGCGATGATGGCCTCCAGCTCGCCCTGTTCACGGGCCAGCTTGTCAAAGTCGGCATCCGGGTCGGCGTAGGCCGCATAGACCTCGTCCAGGCGAGCCATGGCGCGTTTGACGTCGCCGACCGCCTCTTCGACCGCTTCGCGGACGGTCTGCTCCGGATCCAGCTTGGGCTCCTGGGGCAGGTAGCCGATCTTGATGCCGGGTTGCGGACGGGCTTCCCCCTCGATCTCGGTGTCGATCCCCGCCATGATGCGCAGCAGTGTTGATTTTCCAGACCCATTCAGGCCCAATACGCCAATCTTGGCGCCCGGGAAGAAGGAGAGGGAGATGTTCTTGAGAATATGACGCTTGGGCGGCACGACCTTGCCGACCCTGTTCATGGTGTAAATAAATTGAGCCATTGGCTAATTCTCTTCCTTTTCAGCAGCTTAATGTCTTGGCATTAACAGACTGATGTCGTGGTGGGGCCTGGTCGGCGCAGGCCAACCCGGTTCCAAAAAACCTGTCGATTGTAAACCAATGGGAAGGGGGCGGCAAAGTGGCCAGCCGGTTGCCCCTCCCGGGCGGGAGAGCCCGGGGCAGGGGGAGGGGGAGTGCCACTGTGGCGGGTAGCTCGCTGGGAAAGGGGTCTGGAGCACCGGCTTAATTTTTCCTTAAGCCTAGGTCGATAGGATTCGGTCTGGACTGTGGAGTCTCTCTCCGGATGGGGCTGCCCGCGCCAACGAGAGTCATCAGCGTGGCGCTCGCGCCTCCTTGGGTTGCTTGTGTCCGGAGTAATAGAGCACCCGCTGCACATACTCCTGAGTCTCCTGATAAGGGGGGACGCCACCGTAGCGGACCACGGCCTGTTCACCGGCGTTGTAGGCGGCGCTGATCCTGACCCAGTCGGGGCCGAACTGTTTCTCCAGCCATTTCAGATAGATCATGGCGCCCCGGATGTTTTGCTCCGCATCGAACGGCCGGGTCACGCCGAAGCGTTGCTGGGTCTCGGGGATGAGTTGCATGACGCCCTGCGCCCGTTTGGGTGAGACGGCGAGGCTGTTCAGATTCGATTCGGCGATGGCGATGGCCAGTGCCAGCTGGGGATTGACCTTGTGGCGGTGAGCCGCCTGACGGATGAGAACCGCCAGCCGCTGTTTGGTGATGGACTGCCTGGCCAGGTAGCTATCCTGATCGAAGGGGGTCGAGGGGCGTATCCAGGGGGCACCCCCGCCGCCACCGACGCCGCAGGTGCCGAGCGGCGCATTACCCACCCGCTCGTTGTAATAGCGGGCGGCCTGCTGGTTGCCGAGGCGCATGGCCATGGCGAGGTAGGCATTGGCGTGGCGGGTGTTGCGGATGTCCTGTGGTCCGCGGGCCAACAGGCGGCCGATGCGAAAGTAGGCTTCCGGGTTGCCGAGGCTGGCGGCGGTGCAGTAATAGGCGATGGCCTGCCGCGGGTTGCTGCGTTCCATGGCGGCGCCCTGGCGCAAGGCGCCCATCGCCTTGGGGGCCTGGCGAAACGACTCGGCATGGGGTGCTGTCGTGGTCAGCAGCATCAGGAGTCCCCAACCCCAAGTGCAGAGTCTCTGCATGATGGATACCTCGTATTGGCATCCGGAAGATATAGGTCCGATATGGGGTGACCGCCAGCCAGGGGATGGAACATGTGGTTATGTGCTCAGTCATCAGAGATGAAAACGGTATGGAACTTTTAGCTAAGAGGAAAATACCTGATCGGGTTGTGCCATGACGGGCAGCTAGGCCGGCCCGATGGTGGAAATCATGTTGCTTTATTCGAGTTGATGGATTTATCAGTTCTGGGGTAATAAACTGCCATCATTGCCCTCTAACACCTTGTATTTACATGATGTTAACTAAGCTGTTGAGACAGTTTGCACAGTGCAGGCAACAGCATGGGTTGCATCCTTTGTCATAGTCGGGAAGCTCATATGGTTGATTCAATCGATGTATCTGTAGTGGTGCCCGCCAAGGATGAGCGGGACAATCTGGCTCCCCTCATCGGTGAGATTGATGCCGCTCTGGCAGGGAAATACGACTACGAACTGATCTACGTGGATGATGGCAGCGAGGACGACAGCTATGCCGTCCTGTGTGAGCTGAAGGCGCGCTTCCCCCGGTTGCGGGTGGTTCGCCATGGCAAGGCCGTCGGCCAGAGCATGGCGGTGCTCAGTGGCGTGCGCCATGGTCGCGGTGACTGGCTGGTGGTGCTCGACGGGGACGGCCAGAATGATCCGGCCGACATCCCCGCCATGCTGGAGGAGGCCAAGCGCCGTTTCGCGGCAGACAAGAACCAGGTGGGGCTCATTGGCCACAGGGTCAATCGCCGTGATGATTGGGTCAAGCGGCTCTCCTCCAGGCTGGCCAACGGTTTTCGCGATCTGCTGCTGCGTGACGGCATCCCGGATACCGGCTGCGGTCTCAAGGTGGTGCGACTCGAGTGGTATCTGCGTCTGCCCGGCTTCAACCACATGCACCGCTACATTCCGGCCCTGATCCAGGCCCAGGGGGGCCGCATGTCACCCTGGCCGGTCAACCACAGGCCGCGCCAGGCGGGCGTCTCCAAGTATGGGGTCTGGAACCGGCTCTGGGTCGGGCTGGTGGACGTGGTCGGCGTCTGGTGGCTGCAACGCCGCTCCAAGGTGGTCGAGGTAAGGGAGATCCTCGAGTGATGGCTACCTTGTTCTTCATGTCGTTGGGCTGGTGCAATGGGTCCAGACCGCATCTGGCCGTCATCAATCATCGTGTGCAAGGGTGGCTGATATGATCGATGCCCTGCTCTCGATGCCATTGGACTGGCTGGACTGGACCGGCCTGCATGTCACCGGCTGGAAGATCATCGGCTACACGGGGGCGCTGATGTTTGGCGGCCGCTGGCTGGTGCAGTTCGTCGCCTCCAAACGTGCCGGCCGACCCGTCATCCCCCGGATGTTCTGGTACATGAGCGTGCTCGGCAGTCTGATGACCCTGAGCTACTTCGTCTTCTCGCCCAAGCAGGACTCCGTCGGCGTGTTGCAGAATCTCTTCCCCACCTTCACCGCCCTCTACAGCCTCTATCTGGATATCCAGCACCGGGGCTGGAAGCGGGACAAGCTCGTCAACGACAATGAGATCCGCCATGGTAAATGACCGCTCACTGCTCAATCAGAGCTCCCTCGGCTGGCTGCTGCTGATCGCCCTGATCGTGCTGGGGGCCGGCCTCGGCCTGCGGGACCCCTGGCCCGCCGACGAGCCGCGCTTCGCGCTGATCGCCAAGGAGATGGTGGAGAGCGGCCAATGGCTCTTCCCCATGCGTGGCGGCGAGATCTACCCGGACAAGCCCCCCATGTTCATGTGGGGGATAGCGATAGGGTATTTACTGACCGGCTCCATCAAGGTGGCGTTTCTGCTGCCCTCCCTGCTGGCGGGTCTGTTGACCATACTGCTGGTGTGGGACATGGGCCGCCGTCTGTGGAATCCGGCGACGGGCTTCATGGCCGGGCTGCTGCTGCTGTTCACCGTCCAGTTCACCCTGCAGGCCAAGACGGCCCAGATCGATGCGCTGGTGACCTTCTTCATCACCCTCGGAGTCTACGGCTTCGTCCGCTTCCTGCTCTGTGACGGCGGCTGGCGCTGGTACTGGCTCGGCTGGTTTGCCGCCGGGCTCGGCATCATAACCAAGGGGGTGGGGCTGGTGGCCCTGCTAATCCTGCTCCCGGCAATCTGGACCCACAGGGAGAAGATCCGCGCCGCCTCCCGTGCCGACTGGCTGAAGGCACTAGCGGGGCCGCTGTTCATGCTGCTGGCCATCGGCCTGTGGCTGGTACCCATGCTGCTCGCCGTGGCCCAGAGCGGGGATCCCATACTGCAGGCCTATAGGGACAACATACTGCTGCGCCAGACGGTGACCCGCTACGCGAACGCCTGGCATCACGTCAAACCCTTCTGGTACTACCTCACCTCGGTGATCCCGCCGTTCTGGTTGCCGCTCTCCCTGTTGTTGCCCTGGCTGGTGCTGGAGTGGCGCAAGGCGGTGCAGGGGCAGGACAAGCGCATCATACTGCTGCTCGGCTACCTGGTGCTGGTGGTGCTGTTCTTCTCCCTGTCGCCAGGCAAGCGTGGTGTCTACGTCACGCCGGGCACCCCGGCGCTGGCGCTGCTGACCGCCCCCTTCATCGGCACTCTGCTGACCCGGGTCTGGCCGGGTCGCCTGTTGGGCGGGCTCGGCTGGCTGCTGGGGATAGTGGGGCTGGGTGGCGCGCTGGCACTGGCCTTCAGTGACAAGCTGGCGAGCAAGCTGGGCGAACTGGGGCCCGCCCCCTGGATCCCCCTGCTGGCGCTGGGGGTGGCACTGCTGTTGATCAACGCCCTGCTGCGGCGGGCGCCGCTCAGCGCCATCCTCTGCTCGCTGGCGGTGGGTTGGCTGATCTACTCCACCTGGATCTGCGTGCGGCTCAACGACATGCGCACGCCGCAAGGGGTGATGGCACTGGCGGCCCAGAAGGTGCCGGCGGGCGACGAGCTGCTGCTGGCCGGCTTCAAGGAGCAGCACCTGCTGTTCAGCCAACAGCCGCTGCGCCACTACTCCTATCAGATGCCGGATGGGGAGCAGGCCCGCGAGGCGGCGGCCTGGGTGGCGGCCGCTCCCGGACGCTGGATATTGGGGGCCGCCGATCTGATGGTGCTGTGCTTCGAGCCCAACAAGATGGAAAACCTCGGCAATCGCCATCGCACCGATTGGCTGCTGGCGGGCGCGGACGCCATCAAGCCGGCATGCCAGGGGTTGACCCCCAAGCTGGAACCGTTCAGCTATCCCTGAGGCCGGGACCCAGCAAGAGGGGCTGCCAGTGGCAGCCCCTCTTCATTTTCAGCCCGTTGATTCGCGGTCAGACCCCATAGTAGGCCTTGTACCAGTCGACGAAGCTGGCGACCCCCTCAGGCAGTGCCACGCGGGGCCTGTAGCCGGTGGCATCGAACAACGCCTCGGTGTCGGCCCAGGTCGCCAGCACATCCCCGGGCTGCATGGGCAGCAGGTTGCGGATGGCCCGCTTGCCGAGCGCCGCCTCGATGGCCTCCACGAAGTCGATGAGCCGCACCGGGCTGCCATTGCCGATGTTGAAGAGGCGGTAGGGGGCCGGGCTGGCGTCAGCCGCCCCCTGCCAGCTCGGGTCGCCCTGGGGAGGCCTGTCCGCGACCCGGATCACCCCCTCCACTATGTCGTCGATGTGGGTGAAGTCCCGGCTAAGCGCACCCTGGTTGTAGATGTCGATGGGCTCATCGCTCAGGATGGCGCGCACGAACTTGAACAGCGCCATGTCGGGCCGTCCCCAGGGGCCGTAGACGGTGAAGAAGCGCAGGCCAGTGGTGGGCAGGCCATAGAGGTGGGAGTAGGAGTGGGCCATCAACTCGTTGGCCTTCTTGCTCGCCGCATAGAGGGAGACGGGGTGATCCACCCCGTCCGAGGTCTTGAACGGCATCTGCTCGTTGAGGCCATAGACCGAGCTGGAGGAGGCGTAGACCAGGTGCTGCACCCCGTGATGGCGGCAGCCCTCGAGGATGGTGAGGGTGCCGTTCAGATTGCTGTCGGCATAGGCAAAGGGGTTGTCCAGCGAATAGCGCACCCCGGCCTGGGCCCCCAGATGGATCACCCGATCGAATCTCTCGTGGGCACTCTCGCGGGCAAACAGGGCCGCGATGGCAGCGCGATCGGCGAGATCGCACCGCTCGAAGCGAAAACCGGGCAGTGGCAGCAGCAGTGCCAGCCGTGCCTCCTTCAGGCTCACTTCGTAGTAGTCGTTGAGGTTGTCGATGCCGACCACCTGATGGCCGTCGCGACAGAGCCGCTGCGCCACATGGAAGCCGATGAAGCCGGCGGCGCCGGTGACCAGATACTTCATCGTGTCTGCTCCAGGCTGTCGCCCCGGCCGATGGCATAGTAGGTGAAGCCGCGCTGGCGCAGGCGGGCCGGATCATAGAGGTTGCGGCCGTCGATGATGACGGCCTGCTTCAGGGTACGCTGAACAAGCTCGAAGTCCGGGGCGCGGAACTGCTGCCACTCGGTGCAGATGAGCAGGGCGTCCGCCCCCTTGAGCGCCGCCTCCTGGGTGCCGCACAGGGTCAGATCGTCGCGCAGGCCATAGAGGTGCTGGGCCTCGGTCATGGCCTGGGGATCGAACGCCTGCACCTTGCCGCCGGCGGCCCAGATCGCCTCCATCAGCACCCGGCTCGGCGCCTCCCGCATGTCGTCGGTGTTGGGCTTGAAGGCCAGTCCCCAGAGGGCGAAGGTGCGCCCCGTCAGATCGGCGCCGAAGTGCTGCTGCAGGCGCTCGATGAGCTTGTGTTTCTGGCGATCGTTGACCCGCTCCACCGAGCGCAGCAGGGGCGCATCACAGCCGATCTCGCCCGCGGTGTGGATCAGCGCCTTGACGTCCTTGGGGAAGCAGGAGCCGCCGTAGCCGCAGCCGGGATAGATGAAGTGGTAGCCGATGCGCGGATCGGCACCTATGCCCTTGCGCACCGATTCGATGTCGGCCCCCAGCTTTTCCGCCAGATTGGCCATCTCGTTCATGAAGGAGATCTTGGTGGCCAGCATGGCGTTGGCGGCGTACTTGGTCAGCTCGGCGCTGTGCAGGTCCATGTGGATGATGCGATCCCGATTGCGGTTGAAGGGGGCGTAGAGCTCTTCGAGCAGGGAGAGGGCATGGGCCGAGTCGGTGCCTATGATAATGCGATCCGGCCGCAGGCAGTCAGCCACCGCGGCCCCCTCCTTGAGGAACTCCGGGTTGGAGACCACCTCGAGCGGGAAGTCGACGGCGCGCTCACGCAGTATGCCGGCGATATGCTGGCGCACCCGGCTGGCGGTGCCGACCGGCACAGTGCTCTTGTTGACCACCACCTTGCTGCCCTGCATCAGGCGGCCTATGGTGCCGGCCACCGCCAGCACGTGCTGCAGATCGGCCGAGCCGTCCTCATCCGGCGGGGTGCCAACAGCGATGAAGATAAGCTCGGCGAAGCCCACCCCCTCGGCCACATCCGTGGTGAAGTGCAGGCGGCCGGCCTGATGGTTGGCCTGCACCATGGGGGCGAGGGCCGGCTCGAAGATGGGAATGATGCCCTCTTTGAGGCGCTCGACTTTGGCCGCGTCCACATCCACACAGGTCACCAGGTGACCCATCTCGGCCAGCACGGCGGCCTGAACCAGCCCCACATAACCTATCCCGAATACGGCGACTCTCATCTGCTGTTGCTCCTTGATGCAGGCAGTTGCAAGGCATCCATTCTAGAACGATTCGGGGCGTCGGGCAGCGGCTTGTGTCTGGTTTTTCAGGCTGGAGTCAGGCTCGGGCAGGGGAGTGGGAGATTTTGGTGCAAGGGTTGTAACGCAGCGCTGACGCGCACCACTTTGGGGCGTCCGAGCCCGCTCTTGTGATCTGGCTCACTCAAAATGGACACTGTGGCCATAACGAAGCCCTGACCACTGGGCTCGCGCCCGCCAGACAGGGCCAGAAGACACTCTTTTCACTTCGCTATTGGACACCGGTTATGGATAACACCCCCCGCTCCGTGCATCCGCTCTATGAGGATGTGCTCGCCCTGCTGACCGCGGCAGGCTTCGTCTCACTCGGCATCTTCCTGTTTCACCAGGTCGGGCTGCTCACCGGCGGCACCGCCGGCCTGGCGCTGCTGCTGCAGCAGGTCACCGGCCTCAGCTTCGGCCTGCTGTTCTTCGGCATGAACCTGCCGTTCTATGCCCTGGCCTGGCTCAGGATGGGGCCACGCTTCACCCTCAATACCTTCGCCTCGGTGGCGGCGGTCTCCTTCATGACGGATCACCTCAACGCCGTGCTGCAGATCGGCAAGATTGACCCCGCCTACGCGGCGTTGATCGGGGGTACCCTGATCGGCATGGGGCTGCTCATCATGTTCCGCCACAAGTCGAGCCTGGGTGGCTTCAACATCCTGGCGCTGTTTATCCAGGACAAGTGCGGCATCCGGGCAGGCAAGCTGCAAATGGGGCTTGATTGCACCATAGTCATCGCCTCCTTCTTCGTGGTCTCCCCCTGGCTGCTGGGGCTCTCCGTGGTCGCGGCCATCATCTGTAACCTGGTGTTGACACTCAATCACAAGCCGGGCCGCTATCAGATCGCCTGATCAGGCACCAAGGCAGCGGCACTCCGGTGCTGGCGTGTAATGACAAGCCGGGTCGTCACCAGATCGCCAGAGCGGCACCATCAGCAGAAACAAACAGAGCGCCCATGGCGCTCTGTTTGTTTCTGCATTTCGCTGGCCATTCGCGGTCACACCACCATGGGCAGGCCGGTGTCCGGGTGGTGCAGCACCTGGGCCGGGTAGCCATAGAGACGGGCGATAAGCTCGGGGGTGAGCACCTCGGTCGGGGGGCCGTCCGCCATCAGCCGCCCTTGCTCCAGCATCACCAGCCGATCGGCGTAGCGGGCCGCCAGGTTCAGATCGTGCAGCACCACCAGTACGGCGGTGTTGCGGCCGGCGAGGGCGCGCGCCATGGTGAGCAGCTGATGCTGGTACTTGAGATCGAGTGCCGAGGTGGGCTCGTCGAGCAGCAGCAGGCGGGGGGCCTGTGGCTCGTCCGGCGCTTGCCAGATCTGGGCCAGCACCCGGGCAAACTGCACCCGCTGGCGCTCCCCGCCCGACAGGCCGGGATAGAGGCGACCGGCCAGGTGTTCGACCCCCGCATGGGTCATGGCGGCCTGCACTATCTCGTCGCGACGGGCGCCGGGTTCGGCGTGGGGCAGTCGCCCCATGGCCACCACCTCCTCACACAGGAACGGGAAGCTGAGGGACGAGCTCTGGGGCAGCACCCCGAGCCGGTGGGCCAGTTCGGTGCCGGCCCAGGCCTGCCGCGCGCGGCCAAACAGGTGGATCTCGCCGTCATATTCCAGCTCGCCGGTCAGGCACTTGAGCAGCGAGCTCTTGCCCGCCCCGTTCGGGCCGAGCAGGGCGGTCAGGGTGCCGGACTGCAGCGACAGGCTGAGCCTGTCCAGGATGGGGCGCCCCCCCCGGCACAGGCTGACATCCTGGCAGTCGAGCAGGGGCGATGGGGATGATCCGGGCAAGATGACGATCTCCTGTTACAGCGTCTGGCGACTCTTGACCAAGAGCCAGATGAAGAAGGGGGCGCCGAGCAGGGCGGTGATGATACCGACCGGCAGCTCGGCCGGGGCCAGCAGGGTGCGGGCCAGCATGTCGGCCCCCAGCAGCAGGGCGGCACCGAGCAGGGCCGAGAGCGGCAGCAGCCGGACGTGGTTGGGGCCGGCCAGCAGCCGCACCAGGTGGGGAACCACCAGGCCGACGAAGCCGATCATGCCCGCCACCGCCACCGCCACGCCGACCCCGGCGGCGGTGAGCAGGATGAGCCGCCGCTTGAGGGATTGCACGTTCACTCCCAGGTGGCGCGCCTCGCCCTCGCCCAGCAGCAGGGCATTGAGGGGGTTGGCGTCGCGCATGAACAGCAGCAGCAGCGCGACCAGGGTCGCCAGTGCCAGCGCCACGTCCATCGGCTTGCCGGCGGCCAGGGAGCCCATCTGCCACAGGCTGAGGTTGCGCAGCATCTGATCGTCGGCCAGGTAGGTGAGCAGCCCGATCACAGCACCGGACAGGGCCGTGATGGCGACCCCCGCCAGCAGCATGACGGTGACCGAGGTGCCTCCCTCGCGGGTGCCCAGCAAATAGACAAGCGTGGTGGTCAGGGCGCCGCCGAGGAAGGCGAGCAGGGGCAGCAGACCGAGGCCGAGCAGGCTCTGCAGCTGTTGACCGAGGGGGGCCAGCAGCACTATGGCCAGGGCGGCGCCCAGCGCCGCACCACCGGAGACCCCTATGATGCCGGGATCGGCGAGGGGGTTGCGAAACAGCCCCTGCATCACGGCGCCACAGAGACCGAGAATGCCCCCCACCGCTATGCACAGCAGGGTGCGGGGCAGGCGGATCTCTTGCACTATCAGCAGCTTGTGCGCCTCTATCCCGCTCCCTGAGCCGGCGAACAGGGCCTGCAGGCTCTCGGCTAACGACAGGGACATGGGCCCGGTCGCCAGGGAGCCGACCAGCAGTAGCGCCAGGGCACCGCAGGTGAGGCTGAGCAGCCAGGGCAATGGCAGACGCATCATGAACCCTGCCGGATCCACTGGGCTATCTGGTTGGCCTGTTGCAGGGAGCGCAGGCTGAGGCCCCCTTGCAGGGCATGACCGTCGATGGCGTGAATGGCCCTGTTCTTGCCTGCCGGGGTGGCGGCCAGCGCCGGCACCTGGGCCAGCACGCTGTCGACATTCTGATATTGTTGCCAGTCACGGCCACTCACCAGCACCAGATCCGGCTGCAGCTCGATCAGGGATTCGGTGGAGACTGGCTTGTAGTCGTGCAGCTGGGCCACCGGGTTGACGCCGCCGGCCAGGGTCACCAGGGCGCTGGCGGTGGTGTTGCCCCCGGCTATGCTGGTGGGTTGGCCCTTGTGCAGCAGCAGGAAGGCGACCCTGAGCGGCTTGTTCTGTCTGGCCTGGGCCGCCAGCTGGTCGCTCTGGCTGGCGATGTCGGCCTTCAGCTTGGCCCCCGCGGCCGGGTTGCCCAGCAACTGGGACAGGGTATCGATCCGCTGGTTGAGGTTATCCAGCGTCGGCGCCGTGGCCATGACCTCGACCTTGACGCCGGCGCGGCGCAGCTGATCCAGTGTAGAGTTGGGGCCCATCTCGTCGCTGCCGACCAAACGGGTCGGTGCCAGACTCAGGATCCCTTCGGCGGCCAGGGCACGGTGATAGCCGACCTTCGGCAGTCCCTTGGGCTCGGGGCTGCTGACATCGGTGGCGATCAGGCTGGACTCGCCGCCCAGCGCCAGGATCAGCTCTGTGGTGGCCGGGCCGACGCTGACGATGCGCTCTTGCGCCATGGTGGACAGGGAAAGGGTGGCGCAGCTCAGCAGGCTGAGTGCGAGGGCAAGGCGACGGCCCATGCGACCTCCGAAGGGTAAATGAAGTGGAATTGCCGCCGAGAATATCAAGCCTAGATAGAAAATGCACTGATAATGAAAGCGATTATCAATTGTATTTGGGGCTCTGCTTTATTACAGTATTCGCCGCGAGACTGAGCACAAGAATCAGATCATCCAAGGGAGAACCGATGAGCATTGCACAACGCATTCATGAGCTGCTGGCACAAGATCCCGGCGCCCATCCCTCCAGCATCGCCGCCCAGCTGGCGGTCAGCGAATGGGAGGTGGTGCGCCACCTGCCCGCCGAGCTGGTGACCCTGGTACCGGGCGAGCAGGCCGAGGCCCTGCTGGCGGATCTGGCCAGCTGGGGCCAGGTGACCACCATCGTCGAGTCCGACGGCTCCATCTTCGAGGTGAAGGCGCCTTTCCCCAAGGGCAAGACGGCCCGTGGCTACTACAACCTGATGGGCCGCGATGGCGAGATGCACGGCCACCTCAAGCTCGACAACGTGGTCCAGGTGGCCCTGGTCAGCAAGCTGTTCATGGGCAAGGAGGGGCACTCCTTCCAGTTCTTCGGCCACAGCGGTCGCTGCATTTTCAAGGTCTATCTGGGACGTGACGAACAGCGCCAGCTGTTGCCGGCTCAGGTGGAGCGTTTCATGGCCCTGCGCCGCCAGTATCAAGAGGAAGTCAAAGCATGAGTGAACGTCAGGAACGTCTGCAGAACCGTCTGCAACCGGAGATCCGCGAGTTTCGTGACGGTTGCCGTACCCTGCAGCTCGCGACCGTGGACAGCGAAGGCAACCCCAATGCCAGCTACGCCCCCTTCGTGCTGCAGGAGGACGGTTACTATGTGCTGATCTCCGAGATCGCCCGCCATGCCCGCAACCTGCAACAGGTGCCCAAGGTATCGCTGATGCTGATCGAGGACGAGACTGGTGCCCGCGAGCTGTTCGCCCGCAAGCGTCTGACCTTCGATGCGGTGGCCGAGGTGGTGGCGCGGGATGACGAGCGCTGGAGCCAGGCGATTGCGGCCCTGGAGGGGCGCTTCGGCGAGATCGTCAAGGGGTTGTCCAACCTCAAAGACTTCGTGCTGTTCCGCCTCAAGCCCGAGCAGGGCCTGTTCGTCAAGGGCTTCGGCCAGGCGTTCCGGGTCTCCGGCGACGAGCTGGTGGACTTCGTACACCTGGTGGAAGGCCACAAGCGCGTCGACAACGGCGCCGAGCTGACCAGCGAGACCGACGCACCGGTCTGATGCTGGACTCACGAGATGCAAAACGGGCAGCCTGGGCTGCCCGTTTTTTTATGGGTTTGAACCGTGCTGACTCAGTCTTGCCAGGAGGCCAGATTGGGGAAGCCGAGCCGATCGGCCTGGGTGGCGGTCTCGTTGCACTCGCCCCGGATCTTCCAGGAGGTCTGGCTGAGGACTATGTAGCCACTGTGGCAATACTTGCGCTCGGCCAGCGTCTCGGTCAGCTGCTCGTCCTGCAGGGCCTCGCGGCGCTCCAGCAGGCTCTTGCTGTTGCGGCTGAGCCGGCTGTCATCGTCCTGCAACCGGCTCGGCAACTCCTCGAACGGGGCGGCCTCGAAGGTGAAGCGCTTGCTCCCCTCTTCGTTGATATGGGTGCGAAACAGGGGCGCAGGGCCATCCGGTGCCACCCCCGGCAATCCGGAGCAGGCCGTGATCGCCGGTAACAACAGCACAAGGGCAACGGCAGACAATAGACGCACACAAGACTCCAATCAGGTGATCACTTCAAGGCGGGCAGCTTAGCACGCCAGCGCAGGCTGAGCCGCCTCGAGCAACTGATCCGTGGTGAGCAGGGTCACGCTTCTGCCCTCTGGCAGGCTGAGGTGCTGCCACATCCAGTTGTGGTGCTCGATGATCTGGGCCGCGCTCAGGTGGGGACGATCGGCGGTGGTGTGACCATCGTTCAACACCAGCACCTCAAAGCCATGAGCCGCGGCACTGCGTACCGTGGTATCGACGCAAAAATCGGTGTTGCTGCCACAGAGGATCAGCCTGTCGACGGCCTGCTCGGCCAACAGGAAGGCCAACTCGGTCTCGAGGAAGCTGTCGCACGCGGTTTTGCGTACCCGGCTATCCCCCTTGGCGGGTTGCAGACCCGGGTGAAGTTGCCAGCCGGGGCTACCGGGCTCCAGCTCGTCCCCTGGCAGGTCGTCATGCTGGATGTAGATGACCCGGCCATGATGCTGTCTGACATGGGCCGCGGCCCGGTTGATGTTGGCCAGTACTTGTGGTTGCTGGTGATGGGTCGCTTTCATGACCCCTTGCTGCACATCGATGATCAGTAACACATCCATATTTTACCCGCCGTATCCTGGAAGATTAGGGTTGCAGCCATTGGCTGCAGTCACGGCTGCGGGATTGATGCAGCGCACCCATATCTTGCTTCATTTCATCGGCATTTAGCCAGCGTTCCGGCAGGGGAGAGATCTTGACCCTGATCTCGGCGCTGCGCCCGGCGGGAACCTTGTCATCCGGTTGCGATCCTGTCTCCGGCACTATGAGCGCCACCTTGAGCGCCGGGTTGCGGCTGGCGATGCGGCTCGCGATCCCGAGCCCCCCCTCCACGTGGAAGTTGCCGGCGATGTGCATGATGCGCCGACCCTGATGCTGTTTGAGGTAGTCGACCATGCTCTCGGCCATGGTGTCGTCCCAGCTGGTCTGGGCGGCGAAGCGGCGGGCGTTGCCGTCGGCATCCCCATGATGCATCGAGGCCATAAATTTCTGGCGGTAGGGATCATCGCTGAGCGTGAGCTCGCGGGCGAGCTGGCTGCGACGGTTGGCGGGGAGCTTGTCGAGCCACTGTGGCCCCTCCTGACCGACACAGCTGACCAGCGGCTTGGGGGCGTTGGCTGCGATGACGCTCAGGCGCTGCGCCTTGGCGAACTCCACCAGTGGGCGATAGTCGCTCGGGTAGTTGGGCCAGGCGTGGCCCTCGCGGATCAGCGTGGACTCACCGATGCGCCCGGCCAGATAGGCATCCAGCACGGGTTGATCGGCGCGGCTGAACTGCTCCATGGAGAGCACCAGAGCCCGACCATCGGCCCGGGATGTCTCGGCCAGACCCGCCAGCAGGTTTGCCTGCAACAGGTGCACGGCCGGGTGGGTATGCAGTTCGCCCACCAGCACTATGTCGGCGTCAGCCACCCGCTCCAGCGCCTGCGCCAGGCTGAGTGGCTGCTCGCTCTGCCCTTCGCTGAGTTGATAGTGATAGAGGGTCCGGGGCGCCTCGCTCTGCGGCGGGGTGGCGCAGGCGGCCAGCAACAGGGGCAGGGCGAGCAGGGGCAGTCGTCGAGTCATGGCAATCTCACAGTGGACGAGGCGCTGTGCCATACGATGGCAGCATGGCGAGCAGGAAAAAAGAGGGGGCCAGTGTAAAACCTAACTGAGACAAAGTGAAATGAGAATGATTCACTTTATTATTGATCTTTATCGCTGGCTGAGTAATATGCCCACGGTTGATAATAATTCTCAATAAGGACTTTGCAGTGGCGCACAACAACACCCCCTCACTAATTGCCCTCGCCGTGGCGGCCGGCCTCGTTTCCCCGGCCTTCGCCGCAGACAAGAAAGCCGATGAAGTCATGGTCGTCAGCGGCTCCAGGATGGAGCAGAAGCTGGAAGATGTCTCAGGTCCCATCGCCGTCATCACCGCCGAACAGATCGAAGAGCAGGTCGTCAGCAACGTCGCCGACTTGTTCCGCTACGAGCCGGGTGTGAGCGTGCAGGGTGGGGCGGGGGATGCCCAGACCTTCACCATCCGTGGCATGAGCGAGAACCGGGTCAAGGTAGTGCAGGATGGGGTGCGCCAGAACGACGCCTACAAGAACGGCGGGGTCGGCCAGACCTATTTCGATACCGACATGATCAAGCAGGTCGAGGTGGCCAAGGGGCCGGCCTCCGCCGCTTACGGCTCGGATGCGCTGGGTGGCGTCATCGCCATCACCACCAAGGATGCCGGCGACTTCCTCAAGGGCAGGGACAGCTATCTGGATGCCACCACTGGCTATGCCTCCAGCAGCCACCAGAACATGGCCGGCTTCACCGGTGCCCTGCGCACCGGCGAGTTCGAGAATCTGCTGCGCTACACCTGGCGTGATGGCGGTGTGACCCAGAACTATGACGGTGACAAGGACGAGTTCGACATCCTCAGCCAGGCCGTGCTGTTCAAGAGCAAGTGGAATGTCAGCGACGATCAGTTCCTGAAGCTGACCGTCGACTACTTCACCGAAGGGCAGGATCCGGATGCCGTCGACCTGACCAAGGTGGGCTCCATCTTCAAGCAGCCGATCACCGACAAGGACACCGACAACCTCTCCCTGGTGCTGGATCACGGCCTGGCCCTGAACACCGCCTGGGCCGATCGCATCGACAGCAAGCTCTATTACACCCGCACCAAGCAGACCCTGGATCAGTACGCCTCCTCCAAGTACCCGGTCAAGCCGAACAACCCCTATGTGACCAAGACCTCCCTGGATCACAACGGCTTCAAGCAGGAGAGCCTGGGTGCCCAGGTGAAGTTCAGCAAGGCGCTCGACAGCCAGCGCCTGGCCTGGGGTGTCGAGTATGAGCACACCGACAACGAGCGTACCCGCTTCAAGGCGCCGGCCACCCCGGGCGACTTCGTCGGCTACAGCGAGCTGAGCTTCCCGTCCACCACCAGCGAGCGCAGCGCGCTCTGGGCCTTCGACGAGATCAAGTTTGGCGAGCGCTGGGTGCTGACCCCGGGTGCCCGTTACGACTACTACCGGATGACCCCGGACGAGGATCCTGCCTACACCGGCGAGAACCTGCAGAAGATCTCCGAGGGAGAGTTCTCCCCCAAGCTGGGTCTGGTGTTCAAGGCGCACGAGGCGGCCAACCTGTTCGCCCAGTACAGCCACGGCTTCAAGGCGCCCATGTATGACAGCGCCTTCTCGACCCTGAACCATCAGGCGTACGGCTATCGCATCGAGCCGAACCCGAACCTGAAACCCGAGAGCAGCGACGGCATCGATCTGGGGGTGCGTGGCAGCGCCGGCGGCTTCAGCTACGAGGTGGCGACCTTCTACAACAAGTTTGACGACTTCATCGAGATGGTGCAGATCGGCTCTGAAGGCCGTACCGCCATCTACCAGTACCAGAACCTGGACAAGGCGACCACCAAGGGGGCTGAGGTCAAGGCCGATTACTGGTTGAACGACGTGGTCAACCTCTGGGGCAACCTGGCCTATATCGACGGCAAGGACGGGGATGGCAACTACATCAACAGCCTGAGCCCGCTCAACGGCAGCCTGGGTGTGCGACTGGAGCAGCCGAACTGGAACATCAACACCGCCCTGCGCTTCGCCGACGACATGGACAAGGTGCGCAAGGATGCCAGAGGCAACGACAACATCAAGAGCGCCGGCTGGGGCGTGGTGGATATCTTCGCCCAGTTCAAGCCGATGGAGGATCTGCAGCTCAACGTCGGGGTCTTCAACCTGTTTGACAAGGAGTACGCCAGCTACGAGAGCATCACCGGCCTGAGCGCCACCAGCAGCACCAGCAACCTGACCGAGCCGGGCCGCAACCTGAGCGCCCGCGTCAAGTACGTGTTCTGATACGCAAAGTGACAGTGATGAAGAAGGGGCCGGATGGCCCCTTTTTTTATGAACGAAAACGGCGCCGTGCCCGCCACAAAAAAGAAACCCGCACGAGGCGGGTAGAAGGATTGCAACACTAACCAGGAGGAGGTGTTATTCAGTAGACCGGGGTATGTGACAAAGGTTCAACTTTATTGATATTTATGATTTTTACTGCCCGCTACCCCAGGGGATCCCCGCGCCAAAATCGGTTATCATTTGTCCCCCATGCACCTTGGTCGAGTCCCTATGCCCGCCTTCTCCTGGTTAGCCCTGTTCTTCGGCGCCTTCTACTTCGTCTACGGCGCCTATCTGCCGTTCTGGTCGCTCTGGCTGGAGGGCATAGGGGTGAGCGCCGAGCAGATCGGACTGTTGCTGGGGGCCGGGATGGCGATCCGCTTCGCCGGCAACCTGCTGGTGATGGGCCAGATCAAGGGGGCCAGCCACCTGCTGCCGGTCACCCGGCTGCTCTGTCTGCTGAGCCTGCTGGCCTTCCTCGGCTTCTACCTCAGTCACAGCCTCTGGTGGCTGGTGCCGCTGACTCTGGTGGCGAACTTCATCTACCCGACCCTGATGCCGGTGGGGGAGGCGCTGGCCACCCGCATGGTGGTGCAGGCCCACCTCGACTACGGCAAGGTACGGCTGTGCGGCTCCTTTGCCTTCATCGTCGCCTCCACCCTGGTCGGCGCCCTGGTGGGCAACTTCGGCAGCGACTGGGTGTTGCACTCCATGGTGGCGGGGCTGCTGGCGATGCTGGTGCTGAGCTGGTTGCCGCTGCAGCCGTCGCCCCAGGATCGCCAGGGAGAGCGGGCCAAGGCGTCGCTGCGGGACACGCTGCGATCGGCTCCCATGCGCCGCTTCCTGCTCATCACCGCCCTGCTGCAGGGCAGCCATGCCGCCTATTACGGCTTCAGCGCCATCTACTGGAAGGCGGCGGGCTACAGCGGCACCACCATCGGCTATCTGTGGGCGCTGGGGGTGGTGGCGGAGATCGGCATGTTTGCCGCGGACAAGCGCTTCCTCAACCGCTTCGGGGCCCAGACCCTGTTCCTGGTGGGGGCCGTCGGCTGCGTGGTGCGCTGGAGCCTGCTCGGTGCCTCCAGCGAGCTGCTGGTGCTGGTGCTCGGCCAGCTGCTGCACGCGGTCACCTTCTGCGTCAGCCACCTCGGCGCCGTGCGCTTCATGACGCGCCAGTTGCCCGCCGAGCAGCTGATCCCCGCCCAGGCACTCTATGCCGCGCTCGGGCTCGGCATGACGGTGGCGGCGCTGATGACCCTGTGCGGCCTGCTGTTCGAGCCGCTGGGGGGCGGCATCTTCTTCATCATGGTGCTGGTGGTGCTGCCGGTCTTCGTCCTGCGCCTGCGCGGGCCGGCCGAGGGGACGCCGGCATGAGTGACGCTCGCCGCGGAGCATGACAGGGGCCCGCCGTCTCTCTAGACTGGCGGGGCTTTCAACACATCTGGACAAGGGAATTATGTAGATGCACCAAGGATGGCTGCTGATCGGGTTGTCGCTCGCCTATCTGGGATTGTTGTTCCTGATCGCCTTCGTGGCGGACAAGAACAAGCGCCGTCGCCTCAAGGGGCAGCCCCTGCTCTACAGCCTGTCGCTGGCGGTCTACTGCACCTCCTGGACCTTCTTCGGCACCGTCGGCCAGGCCAGCGAATCCCCCTGGTCGCCGGTGCCCATCTACCTCGGCCCCATGCTGGTGTTCCTGTTTGGCTGGCGCCTGCTGGCCCGCCTCATCCTGGTGGCCAAGCGCGAGCACATCACCTCCATCGCCGACTTCATCGCCGCCCGCTATGGCAAGTCCCAGCGCCTCGCCATGGTGATCAGCCTGATCGCCATCATGGGGATACTTCCCTACCTGGTGCTGCAGCTCAAGGCGATCGTCACCGGGCTGGATCTGCTGATGGCCAACTCTGTGCCCGTCGGTACCCTGGGGTCGACCGCCAGCAGCAGCGCCGGGCTGGCCCTCGGCGTCGCCCTGCTGCTGGCGCTGTTCAGCATCTTGTTCGGCACCCGCAACCTGGATGCCACCGAGCATCACCGCGGCATGGTGGTGGCCATCGCCTTCGAGTCCGTGGTCAAGCTGCTCGCCTTCATGGGGGTGGGGGGCTTCGCGCTCTGGCTCATCATCGCTAAGCCGAGCCCGGTCCGCAGCCAGGTGATCGACGATTTTCTCGATGCCGTGGTGGCGGTCACGCCGGGCAGCCTGCTGGAGCTCGCCATCTATACCCTGGTCGCCATGTGCGCCGTCATCTGTCTGCCGCGCCAGTTCCATGTGACTGTGGTGGAGAACAACCAGGGTCAGGATCTGCACTGGGCACGCTGGCTGTTCCCGCTCTACCTGTTCCTGATGGGGCTCTTCATCTGGCCGCTGGCGCTGGCGGGCAAGCAGTGGGTCGGGGCCGGCATGGCCTCCGATACCTATGTGATCAGCCTGCCGATGTCGCTCGGCTACGACGGCATGGCGATGCTGGCGTTTCTCGGCGGCACCTCGGCGGCCACCGGCATGGTGATCGTCTGCACCATCGCCCTGGCCATCATGGTCAGCAACGATCTGGTGCTGCCGGTGCTGCTGCGCCGCTTCTGGCAGCAGGGGCGGGACGAGCGGCTGGTGCGCCTGCTGCTGCAGGTACGCCGTGGCGCCATACTGCTGATCCTGCTGGCGGCCTGGACGCTCTACCTCTGGCTCGGGGATCTCACCAGCCTGTCGCGCATCGGCTACCTGTCGTTTGGCGCCGTGGCCCAGTTCGCCCCGGCGCTGTTGCTCGGTCTCTACTGGCGCCACGGCAACCGCAAGGGGGTCTACCTTGGCCTCGCGCTCGGGGTCAGCCTCTGGTTCATCACCCTGCTGGCGGAGAGCGGCCTGCTGGCGGGCTCACCGCTGGAGGCGCTGCTGGCGCCCCCCGATTGGCCCGCGTTCCGGGATCTGAGCCTGGGTGCCTGGTGCATCTTCCTGAGCCTGCTGCTCAACCTGCTCGGCTACGTGGCGGGCTCCCTGCTGTCGCGGGCGGCGGTGAGCGAGCGGCTGCAGGCGGCGAACTTCGTCGGCAAGCCGAGCCGGGATACCACTGCGCTCTATCAGGCGCGGGTCTCGGTCAAGGAGCTGGAGATGCTGGCGGCCCGCTTCGTCGGCTCGAGCCGGGTCAAGCGCGCCTTCGGTCGCTTCGCCGGCGAGCGCGGCGGCACCCTGGCGCCCCAGATGCAGGCGTCGGCGGAACTGATCGCCCACACCGAGCGGCTGCTGGCGGGGGTGTTCGGCACCTCGTCCGCCCGGCTGGTGCTGGCCTCGGCCCTGCAGGGGCGCAACATGCAGCTCGAGGAGATTGCCACCATAGTGGACGAGGCCTCAGACGTGTTCCGCTTCAACCGGGGGCTGCTGCAGGGGGCCATAGAGCACATGGGACAGGGCATCTCGGTGGTGGACAGGGAGCTCAAGCTGGTGGCCTGGAACCGGCGCTACATAGAGCTGTTCCACTACCCGACCGGTCTCATCCAGGTGGGGCGCTCCATCGAGGAGATCATCCGCTACAACGCCGAGCAGGGGCTGTGCGGTGCGGGCGAGATCGAGGCCCATGTGGCGCGGCGGGTCGCCTTCATGCAGCGTGGCAGCCCTCATGTCTCGGCGCGGGAGCGGCCGGATGGGCGGGTGATCGAGATGCAGGGCAACCCCATGCCGGCCGGCGGTTTCGTGATGACCTTTACCGACATCACCCCGTTCCGGGCGGCGGAACGGGTGCTGCGCGAAGCCAACGAGCACCTGGAGGCGCGGGTGGCCGAGCGTACCCACGAGCTGTCCGAGCTGAACCGCCAGCTGCTCTCGGTGAACCAGCAGGTGGAGCGGGCCAATCACTCCAAGAGCCGCTTCCTGGCGGCGGTGAGCCACGATCTGACCCAGCCGCTGAACGCCGCCAAGCTGTTCACCTCCTCCCTGCTGGAGATGCTGCCCCAGGCGGGGGAGCAGGCCCGCATCGCCCGCCACATCGACGATGCCCTGGGGGCGACCGAGGATCTCATCACCGATCTGCTCGACATCTCGCGGCTAGAGGCGGGCAAGTTCAAGGCCAGGAAGCTCGATTTCGCCCTGAGCGACGTGTTCGACAACCTCAAGGCGGAGTTCGGGGTGCTGGCCCAGGCGAGCGACATCCAGTTCTCGGTGGTGGAGAGCAGGCTGGCCGTGTACAGCGACGTGCGCCTGCTGCGGCGGGTGCTGCAGAACTTCCTCACCAATGCGTTTCGCTACAACCCGGCCGGCCGGGTGCTGCTCGGCTGTCGCCGGCTGGGGGACAAGGTGCGCATCGAGGTGTGGGACAACGGCCCCGGCATTCCCGTCGACAAGCAGGAGGCCATCTTCGACGAGTTCTCCCGCCTCGATCACTCGCGCACCGCCAGGGAGCAGGGACTGGGGCTGGGGCTCGCCATCGCCCGCGGCATCTCGCTGGTCCTGGGCCACCCGCTCTCCCTGCGCAGCTGGCCGGAGGCGGGCTCGGTGTTTGCCATCACCCTCAACCTCGCGACCCGGCCTGTGACGCCCGTGCTGGTGGCGGCGCCCGCCCCGCGCGACAGTCAGCTGGAGGGGGTCAGGATCCTCTGCATCGACAACGAGGACGATATTCTCACCGCCATGCACTCCCTGCTGGGGCGCTGGGGCTGCGAGGTGCGCTGCGCCCAGAGCCTGGTGCAGGCGGAGGCGCTCATCACCGATGGCTTCCAGCCCCAGCTGGTGCTCTCCGATTATCACCTGGATGACGGCAAGACCGGGCTGCAGGCGCTGCACATGATCCGGCTGGCCCATGGCAACGGCATCGGCGGCATCATCATCAGCGCGGATCGCAAGAGCGAGTTGCAGGCGCAGATCCGCGAGCACGGTTACGGCTATGTCAGCAAACCGGTCAAGCCGCTCAAGCTGCGGGCGCTGATGAACAGCTTGCTGTTACCTGTACGCTGATCAGATTGTCGGGGCCAGGACAGTGAGCCAACTCACAGAATTAATCGCCGACAGGCCGAGTCGGGAGTAATCACTTCATCTACTTATTGGGGGTGTTGCGGGCGGTTCTCTGCATAATCGCGGCCAACTAGCAATAGTGAGTCCCATTCACTGTCATTTTTACTAGGTGGCGCGGGTCACGCGCTCATCTATAGTCATTCGGCGATTATTTTCATCGCAAATCAAGTTGTGCAAAAAAGGCAAACCGGATGAAAGTCCGGGACGCAAAGCCTCCGGTCTAAGGGTCAGAGTACCTAGGATAGCGGGGCCACCACAGGTTGTTTCGTCCATGGGCCAAGCCATGGTGCGATGTCGTCTGCGTTACCTGGCCGGTTGCGTTGCCTTTTTTCGTTGTTTATTCCAAAAACGAAAAAGGATGTTCACCTATGTTAAGTCCAAAACCTTCCCTGCTGGCGCTCCTGGTCGGGGGGCTCTGCACCACCTCCGCCTTTGCCGCGCTCCCCGGTAAACCCACCATCGGCTGGGGCGAAACCAAGTTCGCCATCGTCGAGGTGGATCAAGCCGCCACCTCCTACAACAAGCTGGTCAAGGTCCACGCCGATGGCGCCCCGGTCAGCGTGAGCTGGAACCTCTGGTCCGGCGAGCTGGGCCAGACCGCCAAGGTGCTGCTCGATGGCTACGAGGTCTGGTCCGGCGCGGCCTCTGCCGCCGGTACCGCGAACTTCAAGGTGACCAAGGGGGGGCGTTACCAGATGCAGATCGCGCTCTGCAACGCCGAGGGTTGTACCCTCTCCGACAAGAAAGAGATCCTGGTGGCCGACACCGACGGCAGCCACCTGGTGCCGCTCAAGGCGCCGCTGCAGGAGAACAACAAGCCTTACGCCAACAAGTCCGGCAAGGTGGTCGGTGCCTACTACGTGGAGTGGGGCGTCTATGGTCGCAAGTTCACCGTGGACAAGATCCCGGCCCAGAACCTGACCCACATCCTCTACGGCTTCACCCCCATCTGCGGCGGCAATGGCATCAACGACAGCCTCAAGGAGATCTCCGGCAGCTTCGAGGCGCTGCAGCGCTCCTGTGCCGGGCGGGAGGACTTCAAGGTCTCGATCCACGATCCCTGGGCCGCCATCCAGATGCCGCAGGGCAGCCTCTCCGCCTTTGACGAGCCCTACAAGGGCAACTTCGGCAACCTGATGGCGCTCAAGAAGGCCAACCCCGATCTCAAGATCCTCCCCTCGGTGGGGGGCTGGACCCTGTCCGATCCCTTCTTCTTCTTCGGTGACAAGAGCAAGCGCGACCTCTTCGTGGCGTCCATGAAGGAGTACCTGCAAACCTGGAAGTTCTTCGACGGGGTGGATATCGACTGGGAGTTCCCGGGCGGCCAGGGGGCCAACCCCAGCCTGGGTGGCCCGAACGATGGCGCTACCTATGTGGCGCTGATGAAGGAGCTGCGCGCCATGCTCGATGAGCTGGAGGCCAGCACCGGCCGTCAGTACGAGTTGACCTCGGCCATCAGCGCCGGTGGCGACAAGATTGCCAAGGTCGATTATCAGGCGGCCCAGCAGTACATGGACCACATCTTCCTGATGAGTTACGACTTCAGCGGCGCCTTCGACCTGCAGAATCTGGCCCACCAGACCAACCTGTTCGCATCCAGCTGGGATGCCAACACCAAGTACACCACCGACAAGGGCGTCAGGGCGCTGCTCGGCCAGGGGGTCACCCCGGGCAAGATAGTGGTCGGGGCGGCCATGTATGGCCGTGGCTGGAGCGGGGTGAACGGCTACCAGGCCGGCAATCCCTTCACCGGCAGTGCCACCGGCCCCATCAAGGGCACCTGGGAGAATGGCGTGGTGGATTACCGCGACATCGTCAACAACCGCATGGGCGCCGGCTGGGAGCAGGGCTATGACGAGACGGCCGAGGCGCCTTACGTCTTCAAGGCCAGCACCGGCGAGCTCATCAGCTTCGACAACGACCGCTCGGTCAAGGCCAAGGGGCAGTATGTGCTGGCCAACCAGCTCGGCGGCCTGTTTGCCTGGGAGATCGATGCCGACAACGGCGACATCCTCAACGCCATGCACGAGGGGCTCGGCAACGGGGACGGCGGCACCCTGCCACCGGTCAACAAGCCGCCGGTGGCCAATGCCGGCAGCGATCTGAGCGCCACGGGTCCGGCCGAGGTAACGCTCAATGGCAGCGCCTCTCATGATCCGGAAAGTGGCGTGCTGACCTACAGCTGGAAACAGGTCTCGGGCCCGCAGACCAGCCTGCTCGACGCCACTCAGGCCAAGGCCCGGGTGGTGCTCGATGGGGTCAGCGCCGACATCAACCAGGTGTTCGAGCTGACCGTCACCGACGATCAGGGCCTCAAGGCCAGCGATCAGGTGGTGCTGACCAACAAGGCGCCGCAGCCGAACCTGCCACCCGTGGTAACGGTGCAGGACAAGGTCTCGGTGCAGGCGGGCAAGCAGCTGAGCATCAGCGCCAGCGCCACCGATCCCAACGGTGACAGCCTGAGCTATCAGTGGACTGTGCCGGCCGGTCTCAGCGCCAGTGGCCAGAACAGCAAGACCCTGGTGGTGACGGCCCCGAGCGTGACGGCCAACACGGATTACGAGCTGATCGTCACTGTGACCGACGGCGCCCTGGACAGCCAGGGTCAGATCCGCCTCACCGTGACCCCGGTCAGCGGGGGCGGCGAGTGCAATGCCACCGACCCGGACGCGGTCAACTGGCCCGCCTGGAAGGCCGCGACCACCTACAACGGGGGGGAGAAGGTGAGCCACAACCAGCTGGTGTGGCAGGCCAAGTACTGGACCCAGGGCAACGAACCGAGCCGCACCGCGGATCAGTGGAAGCTGATCAGCCAGGTACAGCTCGGCTGGGATGCCGGCGTGGCCTACAACGCCGGAGACCTGACCACTCACAACGGTCACAAGTGGAAGGCCCAGTACTGGACCAAAGGCAATGAGCCCGGCAAGCACGATGTCTGGCTGGATCAGGGCGCAGCCAGCTGCCCTTGATCCACAAAGGGGCGCGCGCCGCGCGCCCCTTTTTCCCATCGCAACGAGGAGGCGGTTCGCCATCGGCGGACCGGCTGCGTTGCGCCGCAGGCACCAGGGTGCGCTGCGGTCGAAATTGAAGGATGTATGCAATGATAAAAACAAGAAAAATGAACAGCCTGGCGCTCGCCATGCTGGCCGTGGGAACCGGCGCTATGGCACAACAGAATTCCATCACCGGGGAGTGGCGCATGGATCAGGCGCCACCACGGATCTACAACCAGCAGGCCTGGGTCAATAACTTCGCCCTGCAACTGCCGCTCGGGGCGACCTTCGCCCCCCACATGACCGCCTGGGACGAGAACGATGGCGATCTCAGCGCCCGTATCAAGCAGCTCGGCACAGTGAACACCCAGCAGGTCGGCAACTATCTGGCCAAGTACGAGGTGCGCGATAACGGCTTGCCCGATGGGAATGGTTATGTGGGTGTGGGGGCAGGCACCACCACGTTTTCATTGCCCGTCACCGTCTATGATCCCGCCGTGGCCATCCCGAGCGAAACCCAGCAGTTGGGTACCCTCTGGCAGGAGGCCGCCATGGCCGCGGGCATCCTGAAGTTTGGCCCCGGCCAGAGCCTGAGCCGGGACATCAAGGTGGCCTCGTCCGGGCATCCCCTGAGTGGGGGTGCGCTGGAGATCACCCTGTTCAGGGTGCAGGAGGGGCTCTGGGGCGGCAACAACCGTCAGTTCAGCCTGCGCCTCACCGACAAGGAGAGCGGTGAACTCGCCTACGAGGGCGGCATCCTGCTCGGTTCGGGCAAGCAGTTGACCCCGACCGCCCCCATCAAGCTGCGGGCCGATCGGGACTATGAGTTCCGCCTGACCTATGTCTCCGGCCCGAGCGAACAGGGCTTTCGTGCCAACGAGGAGAACGAGCTCTGGTTGACGGCCGAGGGGCAGCAGACGCGGGAGGCGAACCCCTATGCCCAGGTGCTGCCCGATCCGGCCAACAAGCTGGCCTTCGACCCGGGCTTGGGCTCTGACATGAAGCAGAAGCTGCTCAGCAGCCGGGGCGAGCCGGAGGCGCTGTTGATCGGCAAGGTGCCGGGCCCGCAGCCGGTGACCCTGAGTTATCGCATCGCCAACCTCGCGCTGGCGAGCCTGCAACTGGTGCAGGGCGAGACCCAGGATCGGCTGCAACTGCAGGGGCTGGCGGCGGGGGAGACCTGGCTCGAGATCCTGGCAGATGATCGGCTGGTGGAGCAGGTGCGGCTGTTCATCACAGCCCCCAAGGAGGTCAGCGTCTCCTACAGCTATATCGCCTTCCCCGGCGAGCGCCAGAGCCACCTGTGGGACGACGGCGCCACCATCATGGCGGACATGAGCCGCCGCTATGCCCCCTACAACATCAGCCTCAGCTGGGTAGACAACGGCGTGCTGGTGCACGAGTGGGACAAGAATGGCAATGGCCAGTCCAACGAGGCCGACCGCTCGGAGAAGGAGGCCCCATTTAATGAGGGCTGGATCCCGAATGCGGATCGGGTCTTCTCCAACCTCTATGTGCTGCGCGCCTACAAGGATGACGCCAGGGTGTGCAGCAGCATGGGAGGGGCCTCCTCCATCGGCATGGGCGCCGACAGCGGTGCGCCGCGCGCGGGCTACCGGAGCGCCTGCCCTGGCAACCATGCCGTCTATGGTCAGTCGATCACCCTGAGCCACGAGCTGGGCCACAACCTGGGGTTGTGGCACACGGGAGACGAGCCTTATCGGGAGAGCAACCTCATGACCGGAGGCCGCTTCGAGGGGGTCTTCTTCGGTTACCAGTGGCGCACCATGCACCAGACCATAGAGGCCAGGATAGCGGCCGGCGATGCCGGGGTGAGCGAGCGCAATGACGAACCCGAGCTGCCGCCACCCGCCACCAATCAGCCCCCCTTGGCCAACGCCGGTGGCGATATGAGCACCACGGGCCCAGCCGAACTGGTGCTCGACGGTGCCGCCTCCTTGGATCCGGAGAACGGTGCCCTGCGCTACCACTGGCAGCAGGTCGCCGGCCCGCAGGCATCGCTGAGGGATGCCGAGCAGGCGCAAGCCAGGCTGAGCCTGGGCACAGTCGCTCAGGATACCCAGCTGGCGTTCGAGCTGCGCGTCACCGACGAGCAGGGGCTGGCGGCCGTGGATCGCATGGTGGTGAGCCACCAGGCGCCACCGCCTAACCTGCCGCCCGTGCTGGTAGCGCTGGCACCCGCCTCGGTGCAGGCGGGCCAGCAGCTGAGCCTCACCGCCAGCGCCACAGATCCCAACGGTGATGCGCTCAGCTACCAGTGGACTGTGCCGGCCGGCCTCAGCGCCAGCGGCCAGAACAGCAAGACCCTGGTGGTCACGGCCCCGAGCCTGAGTGTGGCGACCGAGTATGAGCTGACCGTCACTGTGACCGATGGCGCCCTGGATGCCCAGGGTCAGACCCGGCTCACCGTGACGCCGCTCGGCGGTGGCGGCGAGTGCAATGCCTCCGATCCGGCCGCGGCCAACTGGCCCGCCTGGCAGAGCGGCAAGGTTTACAACGGCGGTGACAGGGTGAGCCACAACCAGCTGGTGTGGCAGGCCAAGTACTGGACTCAGGGCAACGAACCACGCCGCGCCGCCGATCAGTGGGCGCTGCTCAGCCAGGTACAGCTCGGCTGGGATGCCGGCGTGGCCTACGGCGGGGGAGAGCTCAGCACCCATAACGGCCGTAAATGGAAAGCCAGGTACTGGACCAAGGGCAACGAGCCCGGCCGGCACGCTGTCTGGCAAGATCTGGGGGCGGCCAGCTGCCCCTGATCCCCAGGGGGTGTGCGCCGCACACCCCTTTCCCCACCGTGGCATCCCGGCAAGAGCGCCCTCAGGCCGCTCCCGCACGGGGCACGGATGTGGCGGGTGACCCCTTCGCTTGCAAGATTCCTACAACAGGGCATGTGGACATGCCCCATCACCATGAGCACCACGACAATGAAAATAACCCACATAGCCAGCCTGATCATGACGACGCTGGCGAGCGGCCCCCTGCTGGCCGCGGTTCAGGCTCCTACCGTTCAGGCACCCACGGTTCAGCTATTCAATACCCAGCCCGCGCTCAACGATCTGCAAGGCACGCTGGCGGCGCAGGTGCAGTTTGCCCAGAGCCAGATCCTGCCGTCTCATGCCGTCGAGGGGGACAACCAGCCAAGGCTGACGGCCCAGCGCAAGAGCCTGCTGCTGGTCAGACCCCAGCAGGCCGAGAGCGGCGTGCCGATGACGGTGACGGCGCGAGATGGCGCGGGGCAAACGCTCGGCACCCTGGCCCTCAACCCGCCTGAGCAGTTGCCGAAGACGGCCTATTACCTCGACGGTTCGCCGGAGGAGGGGGTCGACTTCACCCCTGGGGCCGGCACCACCAATGTCATTCGCAGCAGCGCCGAGCTGGCCCGGCTGAGCGATCCGGCCGGGGCCTTGCTGCTCGAGCGGTTGGGGCAACACGCCCTGGTGGAGATCCAGACCGCCGACGGCCAGTGGGTCAAAGAGATGCGGCTGCCGAGCGGGGCGGCGCTGGAGGGCAAGATGGTGCGCACTCGCTCCAATGCCGGTTATAACTCGACCGTCTATTACAGCGGTCGCCAGGTGACGCTCTCCCGTGGCCAGACCCTGCAGTTCAAATTCGTCGGGGGCCAGTGGATCCGGGACGGGGAGCTTGAGAACAACGGCATCCGCTATGCGAGCGACGCCTGGAGCGCCGTGCTGCCCGCCGACTGGATCCGGCCAGGCCTGGCCTTGCAACTCAGCCAGGGGACTCTCAGTGGCGAGCTGACGGATCTGCAGATCGGGGCCCCGAGTGAGCTGATCATTCACACCATAGACCTCGGCATGCTGACCACACCGCGCGACCAGTTTGCCTTCGCCAAGGATCCCGAGGCCCATCGCGAGTACTTCCAGACGGTGCCCACCAGCCGGCTGATCGTCAGCCAGTATGCCCCCTTGTCGCTGCCTGAAGTCATGCTGCCGGATGGTACCCTGCTCACCGATTTCGATCCCAGTCAGGGCGGCTGGCACGAGGGCACCATGCGCCAGCGCATCGGCAAGGAGCTCATCTCTCTGGGCATCGACAACGCCAACTACGGCATCAACAGCACCGCCGGCGAGGGGGAGAGCAGTCATCCCTATGTGGTGGCGCAGCTGGCGGCCCACAACAGCCGCGGCAAGTACGCCAACGGGGTGCAGGTGCACGGTGGCTCGGGCGGGGGCGGCATAGTCACCTTGGACAGCTCGCTCGGCAACGAATTCAGCCACGAGGTAGGCCACAACTATGGCCTCGGCCACTATGTCGGCGGCTTCCTGGGCTCGGTGCACAGAAGCGCGGACGCGGTCAACTCGAGCTGGGGTTGGGATGGGGATCGCAACCGCTTCATCCCCAACTTCGGGGTCGCCCGCACCGGCCAGAGCACCTGCCTAGACGGTCAGTGCCAGGCCCCCTTCGACGAGCACCCGTTCGGCTTCGACGCCATGGCGGGTGGGGCGCCCTTCTCCAGCTTCAACCGCTTCACCCTCTACAGCCCCAACTCGGCCGCCATCATCCAGCGCTTCCTCGAGAGCAAGGCGGTGTTCGATGCGGCCTCGCCGACCGGGTTCAGCAAGTGGAATGCCGCCACGGCCAATATGGAGCCCTACCAGCACAGGGTCGATCTGCTGGAGCAGATCACCGCGCCGGTCAGCGACTTGAGCGAGGCGAAGCTGACGGCCCTGCTGGCGGAGTACGATCTGGTCAGGGTCGCCATGGGGGATGGCAACTGGACGCGCAACATCCAGATGCCGCCCGCGGCGACCGGGAATGCGGGCCGCATCCTGACCGTCGAGCACGGCGCCGCTTACAACAGCACCCTCTTCATCAACGGTCAGCAGATCACCGTCTCCCGTGGCTTCAAGAAGAGCTACACCTCGGATGGCAGCCGCTGGAACGAGGGGCCGCTGGTGGATCTGCGGGTGCCGCGCAAGCCGCAGGCATTCGGGGTGCCGGTGACCACCCTGGTGGGTTATTACGATCCTCGCGGGCTCTTGCCCAGCTATATCTACCCGGCGCTGCACGGCGCCTATGGCTTCAGTTATGGCGATGACACGGGGCGGGTGGCGGAGCGCGACTGCCAGCTGCAGGTGGAGACCCGCGATGGCCTGCTGCGCTTCCGGCTGGCCAATCACCGCCTCAATGGCGGCGTGATGAACAAGTTTCACATCAACCTGCCCACGGCCAGCGAGCCGAGCAGCGCCGCCGTGATCTGCGCCGGCCAGGTGCGGGATCAGGCGTCGATCCCGGCGGCGGGCGAGGCGCTCTCCTTCACCGTCAACGGGCGTCCTCTCGAATGAGGCGCATCTCCCTCGTTCCCGTGGGGATCTGCCTGTGTCAGCGGCGCTGTCGATGTGCATGCCCGTGAAATAAAAAAGGCCCGTCAGGGCCTTTTTTCATGGGGGAGGGGATGCGCTTAGAGCGGCTTCTGCCACAGGCCCAGCAACACATCCTGCTCCAGCTCATCCGGTCCCTGATGGGTGAAGGCGTGGCGCTGCTCACCGCCGGCCCGCCAGCCGAGGCGGCTGGTTTCCAGGATGTGGCCGCGCAGGCCCTGATCCATGGTCATGGAGAACTGGCAGCGCTGCTGCTCAACCGGGTTGAGGCCCGCCAGGGTCGGCCAGCTGAGGGGATGCTCCATGCTCACCGGGTTGAGGCTGACCCTCAGCTGCCACTGGTGGCGGGGGCCCGGCTGCAGGTAGAGCAGATAGCCGCCCGGCGCCAGCCAGCTGACCAGCTGCTCGGTCTTGACCTTGAGATCGTTGACCAGCAGCACCTGGGCCGTGCCGGCTTGCAGCGGGGCGCGGGCCGGATCGGCGATGACGAAGTGGCCGTCCGGCTGCGCCTTGTTGGCGGCGAAGATGGCGTTCTTGGCGAGATCGATCCCGCCGAAGCGCCAGCCGGGCAGGCGCTCGGCCAGGGCGCGGCAGTAATAGCCCTCGCCGCAGCCGAGGTGGATCAGCTCATGAGTGCCGAGCGGTGCCAGCAGGGCACTCATCGCCTCGATCAACGGCAGTTGGTGGCCCTGTTCCAGGAAGTGGCGCTTGGCCCGCATCAGCATGCGGCTGTCGCTGTCCTTGGGATCCTTCTTGCCGGGGATGAGGTCGAGATAACCCTCGGGCGCCGGGTCAAAATGGTGTTTGTTGTCGCAATAGACCCCGCGGGAGGCTTCGTGAAGATGCAGGGGGCTGCGGCACAGGGGGCATTGAAGATGCATAGGCGTAGGTACTCTCTTGGCGAAGGCCATGAAACGGGAGGGCGTTCGGGATTATAGGGGAAGATGATCGAAAAAGGCTGCCGTGGCAGCCTTTTATCTGACGGCTCTGGACGGAGCCTTGGATCCGATCAGCGGGTACCAAACACCACTATGGTCTTGCCGTGGGCGGAGATGAGCTCCTGCTCCTCCAGCATCTTGAGGATGCGGCCGACGGTTTCGCGAGAGCAACCGACGATCTGGCCGATCTCCTGGCGGGTGATCTTGATCTGCATGCCATCCGGGTGGGTCATGGCATCTGGCTGCTTGGCCAGGTTGAGCAGGGTCTGGGCGATCCGGCCGGTCACGTCCAGGAAGGCGAGGTTACCGACTTTCTGGCTGGTGTGCTGCAGGCGCTTGGCCATCTGGCCGGAGAGGCGCAGCAGGATATCCGGGTTGACCTGGATCAGCTGGCGGAATTTCTTGTAGGAGATCTCGGCGACTTCACAGGCTCCCTTGGCACGTACCCAGGCGGAACGTTCCGGATTCTCGTTCTCTTCGAACATCCCCATCTCGCCCAGGAAATCCCCCTGATTCAGGTAGGACAGGATCATCTCCTTGCCCTCGTCATCCTTGATCAGGACGGCGACTGTCCCCTTGACGATGTAGTAGAGGGTTTCCGCTTTCTCACCGGCGTGGATCAGGGTGCTCTTGGCGGGATACTTATGAATGTGGCAATGCGACAAGAACCACTCCAGGGTGGGATCGCTTTGCGGTTTGCCAATGATCATGAGACTTCCTCTGTAGTGTCTTTTTTATGGACTCGTGCGTCCAGGCAAGTTGCCAGTCTTGCCATTCCTTGTTTGGGTCGCAGTAGGATAAGAGCCTTTGTCTGTGCTGACAAGGCTTTGGGGACTTTTGCCCGTCGCCCTTGCTTCGTTCTGCTGCGCCATCCCGGTCATTCTAGGCAAGATGAGGGGGCTGGATGTTGATTTCGATCTATTTACGACAGGGTCTGTCGAGCTTTCGGCGCAAGCTGCGATCTGACGAGAGATCTGACCCTGTGCAAGAGAATCGACTGTGCCACTCGGACCCTGGCTGAGGTATGCTATGAGCGTTAGAACCGTTGTCATTGAGAGGAAATGTGAGATGAAAGCCAAGGTCAGCTGGGTGGAAGGCATGAAGTTTGTGGGCGAGAGCGAGTCCGGTCATCAGGTGACTCTGGACGGCGCCAACCCGGGCGAAGGTGCCAGCCCGATGGAGATGATCCTGCTGGCGGTCGGTGGTTGCAGCTCCATCGATGTGGTCTCCATTCTGGAGAAGGCCCGTCAGTCCGTGACCGCCTGCCACGTGGAGCTTGCCGGGGAGCGGGCCGAGTCAGTGCCCAGGGTATTCGAGAAGATCCATCTCAACTTCGTCGTGACCGGCAAGGGGCTGGCCGAGAAGCAGGTGGCCCGCGCGGTCGACCTGTCGATGGAAAAGTACTGCTCAGTTTCCCTGATGTTGGAAAAAGCGGTCGAAATTACTCATAGTTATCAAATTCTTGAAGCTTGATAGTTGTAGTTTGTCCCGTCGATAACGCCATGACATAAGGAAAGTGCGATGAAAAAGATGATAATGTTGCTTCCCCTGTTCGGACTGGCCGCCTGCAGCATGCCGCAGCCGACCCAGTATCAATACAGTCAGTATCAGTGTGGGGAAGAGATGTTGGCCATCACCTATGATGCCCAGGCCGACATGGTGCAGTTCCCTTACGCCGGGGTGTATCACAAGCTGGGCCGCATCGAGTCGGCCAAAGATACCGCCAGCTATTCCGATGGGGTGACCACCTTCTCCCATCAGGACAAGCATGCCACCCTGGTGCAAAAAGGCGTGACGCTGCTCAGCTGCGATCTCAAGTAACCGTCATCGGTATCAGCCAGTGTGTGCCAACAACGGCCTGCAACATGCAGGCCGTTGTGCTATGAGGCGAACAGCATCAGCGGGTGGGCAGGGCGCCCAATAATTGCTCGGCCAATTGCTGGCTCAATTGCTGGCGGGTCGCGTCGTCGATGGGGGTGTCGCTGGCGAGCTGGATGGCGCTGCTCCACAGCGTCTGCTGGGTCTGCCGATCGAGCAGCATGATGGCCAGGGTGCCCTTGTGTGCATCGGCGCCGGCCTGCAGGCCCGGTGTCATGCCGAGGCGGGAGAAGATCTCGCCATCGCTCATGTCCTTGCTGCCCGCCACCCCGATGGCGACCCAGACGTCGGCCTCATCGAGTGGCACGCTCTGCCAGCCCTTGCCGTTGAGATCCCGGCTGACGGCCTGCTGCACCGGCTCCAGCCAGCCCGCGGCACTGTTGCTCGCATACTGGAACTGCTCGGCCAGCGCATAGCGCGGCGTCGCCCCGTAGCGCCAGTTGTCCGCCGGGCGCACCACCATGGTGCCCGTCTCGACGGCGGGGGCGGCGGGGCCCGTACTGCAACCCGCCAGCAGGCTGGCCAACATGAATGAAAGAAGTGCACCGCGCATCGTAAGCTCCTTGGCTCAGGTGATCTTGCCGGTTTCTAACAGCTGCTGGATCAGGGGGCGCAGGATCAGCTCCATCGCGAAGCCCATCTTGCCCCCCGGCACCACTATGGTGTTCATCCTGGACATGAAGGCGCCATCGATCATCGACAGCAGGTAGGGGAAGTCCACCTGCTTGATGCCCCGAAACCGGATCACCAGCATACTCTCGTCCAGGCTGGGTATCACCTTGGCGCTGAAGGGGTTGGAGGTATCGACGGTCGGTACCCGCTGGAAGTTGATGTGGGTGCGAGAGAACTGCGGCGTGATGAAGTTGATGTAGTCATCCATGGAGCGGACGATGGAGTCGGTGACCGCCTCGCGGGAGTGGCCGCGCTCCGAGGTGTCGCGGATGAGCTTCTGGATCCACTCCAGGTTGACGATGGGCACCACGCCGATGAGAAAGTCCACGTGGCGTGCCACGTTGTGCTCGCCGGTGACCACGCCGCCGTGCAGGCCCTCATAGAACAGCAGATCTGTCTCCCCCGGCAAGTCCTGCCAGGGGGTGAAGGTGCCCGGCATCTGGTTGAAGGGCACCGCCTCGTCGAAGCTGTGCAGATAGCGCCGATACTGGCCGCTGCCGCTCTGGCCGTACTCCTGGAAGAAGGACTCCAGCAGGCCGAAGTCGTTGGCCTCCGGGCCGAAATAGCTGATGTGGCGCCCCTGCTCGCGCGCCTTGCGGATCGCCACGTCCATCTCGGGTCGGGTATAGCGATGAAAACTGTCCCCCTCGACCACGGCCGCCTGATAACCCAGCTGATGAAACATGGATCGGAAGGCATTGGTGGAGGTGGAGGTGCCGGCCCCGGACGAACCGGTAACCGCGATGATGGGATGCTTGGCCGACATAGCGTTCTCTCTTCCTTGGGAGTTCCGTTATAAGGGCAGGGCCGGAGTGCGGTCAAGTGCGCCTTCGATGCCCGGCCGCAGGCATTGGCCGCCCGGGGTCGCCAGTTGGTGGCTTCCTGGCCGTGGCAATGGAGTCAGGGGTTGTCGCAGCCTGCGCCGGGCATGGCCCGCTCCCGGCGTCGGCAGGGTATCATCCCCGGTTTGACATCAAGCCTCCGCTGCCTGCCTCCATCCATGTCCCGGTTGAGAACAGGATAGGCGTTATTCCGGGTAGTCTTCCCGTGGTGCACCGCTCAGGGTCGCCTTGGGCACGACGTTGACACTCTCGTGCAGCTCGCTGTAGACGAGCACGGCACTACCTTGTAGTAATTGTTGTCTGACCTCATCAACCTTGTCGGCCAGGCTGACATCTTGTTCACCGTATTCGGTGCCTTCTTGCAAGACAAAATGCTCGAGCAGGTTGTTGAGGGTATCTGGATCCAGCTCTTGCCAGGGGATAATCATGGTTTCATCTTCAGTGACGCGCGTGTGGATATTGTCTGCGTCTCACCCGCAATCGCAAGGGATTTGTGTGGCCAAAAGCGGGAGTGTCTATGCTATCTGCTGAACAGCGCCGCCTCTCCAGTCATTTCGATCAGCACCTGAACGAGGCACGTCGGCGCGCCCTGAAAGCCGGGCTGCGCTGGTACTGGGTCATCAATCTGATCGCCATCCTGTTCTTGCTGACCCGTTTCTACATTTTTCGGGATGCTCACCTGTTGCTCGTCAACGCCCTTCCCTGGTCCTATGAGTGGCAGCTCATCACCATGGCTTGCGTATGTCTGCTGCTACCAATGGGGTGGCTATGGCTCTCCCGACAACCTCATGCCGTCTGGCAACCCTCTCTGTGGGTCTGCGGCCTGTGCTGGGGTATGGCTTGGGCGTCGGTGGGGTATACCATCTCGATCGTCGACTTGAAGGGGGGCTTCAACCTTATCTTCAACATGATCAGCCTGCTGCTGCTGACTGGCCTCATCGCCTCTTATTGCGATGTGCGGCTGTTCTACACGCTGGCGGCGGCCCCCTTGTCTTTTCTGTTGGCACGAGCCTCATGGAGCCCCGAACAGTTCGTCATGCTCAACTTTATTGTGGTCGGGGTGCTGCTGATCGTGCTGGAGACCGGGCGACGGATGCTCAACAGCTGGTTCGAGCTGGCGGTGTCGCGGGAGCATGAGAATCTGGTGCTGGCGCGCAAGCTGGATGCCATGGCCAATCGGGACCCCCTGACCGGGCTCGCCAACCGCCGTCACTTCGATCGGGTCTGCAAGAACGCCATCGCACAAGGTACGACCCTGGAGACGCCGCTCACGCTGATCCTGCTCGACGTGGATTTCTTCAAACGTTACAACGATCACTACGGTCACCAGGCCGGGGATGAGTGTCTGATCCTGGTGGCCGAGTGTCTGGAAGAGAGCGCGCGGGAGTCCGGCGATCTGGTGGCCCGTTACGGCGGAGAGGAGTTTGTGGTGTTGCTGCAAGACACGGATCTGGCGGGCGGCGAGCGGGTCGCCGAGCGCATCCGCCATACCCTGGCGGCTCGCGCCCTGCCCCACGAGGGGTCAGCGGTGGCGCCCCATCTCACCCTGAGTCAGGGCATAGCCCAATGGCGCCAGGGAGAGAGCCTGGTCATGCTGCTCGAGCGGGTGGATGGCGCCCTCTATCAAGCCAAGGGGGAGGGGCGCAACCGCTACCGGCTCGCGCCCTGAGTCTGTTCCCGCAGCCACAGGCTGATCCGCTCCTCCAGCCAGAAGCGGGGACGCCAGGGGGTGCCGTGCAGGAATCCCACGTGGCCGCCGCGCCGGCTCAGCTCGTAGCGCACCATGGGGGAGAGTTGCTCAGGTTGCGGGATCACCGCCTGGGACATGAAGGGATCGTCGGCGGCATGGAGCACCAGGGTCGGGATGGGGATGCTGGCCAGCAGGCTGAGGCCGGAGCAGGTCCGGTAGTAGTGATCTGCACTGTCGAAGCCGTGCAGGGGGGCGGTGACCTGCTCGTCGAAGTCGCGCAGGGTGGCGATGCGACTCACCTGCTCAGGCTGCCAGCGGGCGCCGGCGGCGCCCTGGTGGCGGATCTTGCTCTGCAGGTTGGCGCGCATGGTGCGCAGCAAGTAGCGCTGATACACCCGTGAGAACCCCTGATTGACCCGATCGGCGCAGCTGGCCAGCTGCAGCGGCGCCGAGATCACCACAGCGGCCGTCAGCTCGCCCGGGCAGCCGCGCGCCAACAGATTGACCAGCATGTTGCCCCCCAGGGAGTAGCCGATGGCGATCATCGGCTTGCCGGGGAAGCGACGACCGAGCTCGGCGATCAGCGCCTGCGCATCCTCGATGGCACCGGAGTGATAGGCTCGCAACAGCCGGTTTGGCTCGCCGCTGCAGCCACGGAAATGCATCAGTACCGCCTCATCCCCCTGCCGCTGCAGGTGGGCAAACAGCCCCTTGGCATAGTGGGAGTGGATGCTGCCCTCCAGGCCGTGAAACAGCACCAGCAGCGGCCGGGTATCCTGGCTGATGGGGCCGCTCCAGGCGAGATCGACGAAGTCGCCATCCGCCAGCTCGAACCGCTCAGCGGTGAAGCGCGCCGGCGTGCGGCGCAGCCACTTCGGCAATATGGTCTGCAGATGGGGATTGCGGGCCCACCAGGGGGCGTGGAAGTGGCTTTCTGTCAGCATGGAACGGCTCTGGCTCTAAGTAGCGGGCGGCGAGCCTCTGCTCTCTGCTCGCCGCAGTGGTCAGGCGGGCAGGCGGTCGTGGTGTTCGGCGCCGCGCAGCATGGCCTGGATCAGTTCGTTGGCCTCAAACTTGGTCAGCGCCTCATGGGCTCCGACCTGATGGGCCCGCTCCACGCTGATCTCGCTGGAGAGGGAGGTGTGCAGGATGATGTAGGCCTCCGCCAGCTTGGCGTCGCTCTGCACCTCGAAGGCCAGCTCGTAACCGTCGAGCCCCGGCATCTCGATGTCGCTCACCAGTATGTCGATGGGGCTGCCCTGGCCGACCCTGGCCTGCATCAGGCTGAGGGCATCGCGCCCGTTGGTGCACACCTCGTAGGGAATGTTGATGTAATCGAGGGCCGCCATCAACTGGCGGCGGGCGACGGAGGAGTCGTCCACCAGCAGGATACGCATCGGCTTGAGCCGCTCACGCTGCACATCGGTCAGCACGGGATAGAGATGGCTGGGATCGTCCGGATAGACCCGGGACAAAATCAGCTCCACGTCCAGCAGCTGGATCAGCTGCTCGCCCACCTTGGTCACCCCGGTCACGAACACGTTCTGGCCGAGGGAGGGGGGCGGCGGCTCTATGTCACGCCAGTTGCACTCGGTGATCTTGTCGATGCCGCGCACCAGGAAGCCCACCAGGGTGCGGCGGCAATCGGTGATGATGATGAAGCACTGCGCCATCTCTTCCCTGGCGATGCGCCTGTAACCCACCGCCATCGCCATGTCGATCACCGGTATGGTGGTGCCGCGCATGCTGGCGGCACCCAGCACGGTCGGGTGCGAGTGCGGCATGGCAGTGAGCTGGGTGTAGGGAACTATCTCCTTCACCTTGAGGGTACCGATGGCGAAGGATTGTCGGGCAGAGAGGTGAAACAGCAACATGCCCTGGGATTGGTTGGCCTTGCTCGTCATGGCGGATGTCCTGTTGAACTAAACGGTGGCGGTCGGCTTGGCATTCAGCATAGAGGATGATGAAAGCGATGAGCTGCCTGTTATTAACGGCCGTTGGCCATGAAACTGGATCGCTTTCACCATTATTTGTTTCCTCATCCGGCTCACTGGGCGGGCTGCTGCGACAGGGTGTCGAGCGCCAGCCCGAGCCAGCGTTGGCAGGCGCCGTCCAGCGCCGTTTCATCCTCATAGCCGAGCTTGGCCAGCACCTGAGCGGGCTTGCTGCCGCTTCTGAGCAGACGCACCGCCTGCAGCAGCTGCCACTGGGGGCGCAGGGCATCGGCCGCCAGGGCCGGATCCTCAATGCCGCGCTGGGCGAGACAGGCCTGCCAGGCCGCGTCGCCGTCCGGTTGCCCACTCGCCAGCGCCCGCCAGGCGGCCTGCAGCGGCTGATCTGACTGCGACTGGATGGGGCAGTATTGCAACTCGTCGAGGATGACCTGCAGGCGATGACCGTGGGCGCCCTGCCAGTCGATGGGCCTAGACCAGCTGGCCAGGCTGTCCAGCAGGGCATCCATCAGCGGGGTAGGCTGCAACCAGCCCGCCTGGGCGGGTTGGGCCACTCGCAGGGAGCAGGTCAACCGATCGTAACGGCAGCCCGCCAGCGGCGTGAAGGCGGCGAGGGCATCGGCGCAGAGCCAGAACTGCTTGCCCGCCGTCAGCAGCAGCTCATGGGAGCCGAGTCTCAGCAGCGCCGCTCCCTGGGTGACGCGCAGAAACTGACCCAGGGGGGAACGCTTGCGGGCACCGACCTGCAGATGAGGCGTGGAAAAATGCTGATATTCGATGGCGTGATGCATGTAAAAACCCTGATATGATGCTGCCTGGAGGTAACGCAAATGGAAACCAGACGTAAAAAGCGCTTCATTGCCGGTGCAGTTTGCCCGGCGTGCGGCAAGATGGACACCATGATGCTGTATATGGAGCATGGAGTCGAGAAGGTGACCTGTGTCGACTGTGGGGATACCCAGGTGCAGACCCAGGCCGAGGTAGACAAGGCCACCCGCGAGGCCGAGCAGGTGATAGGGGTGTTCCGCCCCGAGTAAAGGCGAGCCGGATGGCCGGAGTGGCCGAGGCCATCCGCGAGGCCAAACCTGGGCTCTGGCTGTTGAGTCCCGAGTGAGGGGCTTCCTTATATACCCGGGGTGCGACGAGGCTCGTTTTGGACTGCTGACTTTTTCAGCATGCCGGAGCGGGGCAGATCATATGCTTGGCCACCTTTTTGAGGTATTCTGGGCCCGTTTTTTTCTATCCGCAGGATCCCTGACATGAAAGTAGCTCCCCTGAGCGTGGTTACGCTGGAATACACGGTCACCGACGAACACGGTGAAGTCATCGACACCACTGTCGGTAAAGAGCCTCTGGTGTATCTGCACGGTACCCGTTATCTGGTCGCCGGCCTCGAAGCCGAGCTGGAAGGTCGCAGTGTGGGCGAGGCGTTCGACGTCACCCTGACGCCGGGCCAGGCCTACGGCGAGTATGACGAGACTCTGGTGCAGGAAGTGCCCGGCGAGCTGTTCGATGGCATGGAAGTGTCTGAAGGGGATACTTTTGTTGCCGAGACCGACGATGGCCACCGTCCGGTGACCGTCATCGAGGTCTCCGAAGAGTTCATCAAGGTGGATGGCAACCATCCGCTGGCCGGTGTGACCCTGGGCTTCAAGGTCGAGATCCAGGACGTGCGTGCCGCGACCGCCGAAGAGCTGGCCCACGGCCACGTTCACGGTGCCGGTGGCTGCGGTCACGATCATGGCCATGACCACGATCACGACCACGGTGATGACCATGGCCACGGCGGTTGCTGCGGTGGTGGCCATGGCCACGATCACGGTCACGACCATGGTGAGGAGAAGGGCCACGGCGGTTGCTGCGGTGGTGGCGGTTGCGGTGGCAAGGGTCACCAGCACTGAGTTCAGCCTCTGGCTCGATAAAAAAACCCGCGTCTATCGCGGGTTTTTTTATGGGCCGGCAGCGGCTCAATAATGGGGTGGTGGCGTCTCTTCGGCCATGCTGGCGATCTGGCTGGGTTGCACGCTCTGCAGCTTGTCCACCAGCAGCTGGATCTGGTGCTTGAGCCGATCGAGTTCACGGCCCTGGGTGGTCACCTCCTCATTGAGTTGCTCCACCGTGTATTCGGCATAGGCGAGACGGCTTTCCAGGGTCTCGAGGCGATCGTTAAGTTGCTGACTCATGGGCCTTTTGGTCCTTACTTGATTGTCCAGATTTCGGCCAGGCCACTGGAACTGGCGCTGACGAGGTGACTATTGTCGCGCAAAGCCACGCCGTAGACCACAGCGCTCGGCGGTTTCACCTTGGGATGGGGGGAGACGCGCCAGCTCTGCAGCAGGCTGCCGTTGCTGACCCGCCACAGGGAGAGCTGGCGGGAGGGGGCGCCGGTGATGAGCCAGTTGCCGTCGTTGGCGAAGCGGGCGCTGGTATGGACCTCGAAGCGGTGATCGAATCTCAGCCGGCTCTGCTCCTTGCCGGTCTTGAGATCCCAGATGCTGGCCTGGCGGCTGTCGGCGGTGAAGGCGAAACGCCCGGCGGGATCTAGCCTGGCCATCACCACCCTGCCGCCGTGGTTGAAGCGCCACACTACTTGCCCGGAGCGGGTGTCCCACAGGTAGGCGCTGTAGTCGTTGCCGCCGGTGAGGGCGTAGCGGCCATTGGCGGAGAGATCCACGGTATTGACCTGCTCGGTGTGGCCGAGAAACTGGATCCTGCGCCCGCTCTGGGTATCGATCAGCTCGGCCTTGCCATCTTCGCGGCCGATCAGCACCTGGCGACCGTCCGCCGAGAGTGCCGCATCCCTCAGGTTGGATTCAGGAAGCGAATAGTAGCCTTGGGACTGGCCATCTTGCAGACGCCAGATGGCGAAGCGGTGTTGGGAGGCGGTGATGGCATGGCTGTCATCCGGTGAGAAACGGGTGAGGGTGACGAAGTCGTTCTGGTCATCGGACTGGCGCCAGCGCCAGAGTTCCTTGCCCTGTTCCAGGTCCCAGACGACGGTGCCCTGGCTCAGGCTGGAGACGATGGCCAGCTTGCCGTCAGCGGTCAGATCCGCACTCAGCAAGCCCTGGTTGGCGACGCGGATCTGCTGGCTAGGAAGGGGGCTCTGTTCGCAACCTGTCAGCATCAGACAAATAGCGATGAGATAAATGGCACTTTTGATCATTTTTCCTGTCTCATGCTTTCGTTACCTGCGATCACGGCGTTAGTATAAGGCGCTTATCACGATAAACCTCTCATTTCACGAAGGAACCGAGAGCGGTATTTAGAGTTTTGGAGAAACTGATGAACAATTTTCTGAAGGTGTCCCTGTTGGCTGCGGCCGTTGCCGTAGGTCTGACTGCTTGCCAAAAAGATGAGAAGCCCGCTGCGAACACCGCAGAGGTCAAGGCAGAAGCCAGCAAGCCGGCAGAGGCCCCCAAGGCTGAAGCCAAGAGCTTTGAAGAGCAATCCGGCTATGCAATTGGCCTCTCCATGGGTCGTTATATCGCCAATACGCTGGAGCGCCAGCAGGAGCTTGGCATCAAGCTGGACAACTCCGTCATCCTCAAGGGTGTGACCGACGGTCTGGGCAAAGACGCCAAGATGACTGACGAGGAGATCCAGAAGGTTCTGCAGCAGTACGACGCCAAGATCAACGAGTTGACCAAGGCCAAGGCTGACAAGGATGCAGTGGAAAACCAGAAGAAGGGTGAAGAGTACCTGGCCGCCAACGCCAAGAAAGAAGGCGTGAAGAGCACCGAATCCGGCCTGCAATACCTGGTCGAGAAGATGGGTGACGGCGCCAAGCCGAAGGCCACCGACATCGTCAAGGTGCACTACACAGGTACCCTGACCGATGGCACCAAGTTCGACAGCTCCGTCGACCGTGGCGAGCCGGCGACCTTCCCGCTGAACCAGGTGATCCCGGGCTGGACCGAAGGCGTGCAGCTGATGCCGGTCGGTTCCAAGTTCAAGTTCTTCCTGCCGTCCAAGCTGGCCTATGGCGAGCACGGTGCTGGTTCCATCCCGGCGAACGCCGTGCTGGTATTCGACGTCGAGCTGCTGGCCATCGAGAAGCCGGCTGCCGAAGCCGACAACACCAAGAAATAAGCAGGATACTGCACAAAAACGGCTCCTCAGGGAGCCGTTTTTACTTGTGTCGCTCGCCGTCGGCGGGAGAAAGAGGCTGGCCGCGGCTTGAGTGTGTGGCGGCTAGCCCCCAGAATAGACAACAAAATCAATCGCAAGGATGGATCCCGTGGCTGAAAGCAAACCTCGCGTCCTGCTGGTGGAAGACACCCGCAGTCTGGCTGTCGTCTATGAACAGTACCTGGCCCAGGATGGCTATGAGGTGCTGCTGGCCGACTGTGGCCAGCAGGCGCTGGCGCAGCTGCTGGCCAGCCCGCCGCCGGTGGTGCTGCTGGATCTGGAACTGCCCGACATGTCCGGCATGGAGATCCTGCAGCAGATCACCGAGCAGCAACTGCCTTGCTCGGTGGTGGTGATCACCGCCCACGGCTCGGTGGACGTGGCGGTGGAGGCGATGCGCCACGGGGCCTTCGACTTCCTGACCAAGCCGTTCGACAGCAAGCGGCTCTGTGCCACCGCCCGCAATGCCCTGACCCATCAGCAGCTGAGTTCGCTGGTGGCCCAGTACAGGGAGAACTTCGAGCGCAGCTCCTTCGCCGGCTTCATCGGTGCCTCCATGCCGATGCAGGCGGTGTATCGCATCATCGAGAGCGCGGCGCCGAGCAAGGCGACCGTGTTCATCACCGGCGAGAGCGGGACCGGCAAGGAGGTGTGTGCCGAGGCCATTCATCAATGCAGCCCGCGCCGGGAGCAACCCTTTATCGCGCTCAACTGCGCCGCCATCCCGCACGATCTGATGGAGAGCGAGATCTTCGGCCACGTGAAGGGCTCCTTCACCGGCGCCCAGGGGGATCGCAAGGGGGCGGCCAGCCTGGCCGACGGCGGCACCCTGTTCCTCGACGAGATCTGCGAGATGGATCTCGACTTGCAGAGCAAGCTGCTGCGCTTCATCCAGACCGGCACCCTGCAGCGGGTTGGCAGCGGCAAGCTGGAGACGGTGGACGTGCGTTTCGTCTGCGCCACCAACCGGGATCCCCTGGTGGAGGTGAAGGCGGGGCGTTTTCGGGAGGATCTCTACTACCGCCTGCACGTGATCCCCCTAAGCCTGCCGCCGCTGCGCGAGCGCGGCGAGGACATACTGCTGCTGGCCCGCGATCTGCTGCTGCGTTATGCCAAGGAGGAGAACAAGCGCTTCCGGGATTTCGATGGCGATGCGGTGCGGGTGCTGCTCGATTACCCCTGGCCGGGCAACGTGCGCGAGCTGCAGAACGTGGTGCGCAACATAGTGGTGCTCAACGACAGGGAGTGGGTGAGCACGGACATACTGCCGCCGCCCCTCAACGGCCGTCGGGGCGGCCCGGTGCCGCTGGTCACCGCGACCCAGGCAGACGCGAGCGTCCCCATGCCGCTCAATGCCCCCATCCGCCCGCTCTGGCTGGTGGAGAAGGAGGCCATAGAGCAGGCCATCGCCAGCTGTGATGGCAACATTCCCAAGGCCGCGGCCCTGCTGGAGATCAGTCCCTCCACCATTTATCGCAAGAAGCAGAATTGGGAAGAGGCGAGCATAGCCTGAGGCGGGGGCGGGATGGCATCCGTCATCCTGGGCAGATGCGCTTGTGTGCGGGGCGGCCAACTGACCGCCCCGCTGTGTTATTGCTAGAGCTTGGCGAGGCGCTTGAGCCTGGCCAGCCGCTCTGCCTCTTTGGCCTGCAGCCAGCCATCCTGTGACAGCAGAAACCAGGCGCGGGCAAAGTATTCGGTCACCGCAGGATCATTCAGCGCCAGCGCATTCTCCCCCAGTTCTTCAAACACATAGCCATCCTCGGGGACGCCGGCTGCGGCCATGTCGTCCCGCAGTTGCGTCAGCTCGGCCATGGCCCGCTCATGTTGGTCCTGGGCCCGACTCAGCCGCGCCAGGCTCCAGCGGGCGATGAAGGCCTTGGCCTGGTTGTTGTGCTGCTCGTGCCAGGCCAGGCATTTTTGCTGGCAGACGATGGCCTCGTCAATGCGGCCCAGCTCGAACAGGGTCCAACCCTGATTGTTGTAGAGGGTGGCGAGCCAGCCGCGCACCCGCTTGTCCTGGCTGCGCTCGGCCAATGCCATCGCCAGCTGATGCCAGCGGCTCTGTTCTTCCAGCGGGGCGGCGATGGCCACCATGTGGGCCGCATCGATGGCCAGATAGCGCTCCTCGTGCTTCACCCCCTGCTGCCAGGCCTGTTCAAACAGGGCTCTGGCACGGGCCTTGTCGCCAGCGGAGTTGAACGTCCGCCCTCGCTCCAGCAGGGTACGAAGGCGGGCCCGCGGGGTGGCATCGGTGAGGCGGGGTTCTATCTCGTCGAGCAGCCGATGGGCCTGGTCGAACTGGCGTTGCAGCGAATGGGTGCGGGCTATCTGGGTGAGCAGCTCCAGCTCGAGTTGCAGGTCGACAGCGCGCGCCGCAGGAAGAAGCGCGTGAAAACGCAGGGCGGTGGCGGCGGGATCTTGATAATCCCACTGCGCCATGAAATCGGATGCATTGTCCATCTGGCCTCCTTGCCGGTTATCCGCCCACCAAGATGCCTGCAGGCCATTGTTTGTACAAGAGGCGCCCGTCACAGGGCGCCTCTTGGTCCGTCAGATATCACCACTTTCTGCTGTCAATACACCATGGCCAGGCTCATCAGCATCAGACCGAGGGCGGCGAAGGCGCCCTCCTTGATGGCGAGGCGGGGCACCAGCGCCTTGGGCAGCGCCGGGAACAGGCAGAGCGCGAAGCCAAGCCCGGGCATCAGCCAGTGAAAGCCCGGGCTGCGCAGAGCCGGGTCGGCGGCACCATTGATGACGATGAGCAGAATGAACAGGGTGAAGGCGGGCAGGATGAACCAGCGGGCGCTGCCGGCCGCGACGGCCCGCAGCGGCGAGATGCGATAGAGCACCAGGGTCACGATAAACAGTACCAGGGGGGCCAACAGATAGAGCGGGGCCGGGTTCATGATAGAGGGTCTCCAGACGATGGATGAGTGGGGCCGAGTGCATCATCGTCCTGCCGATGGTGGCAGGCAGGCGTGGCCTCGGCGCTGCACGGGGCAGGGACAGCGTGGCCCCAGGACGATGGGAGGCGGGATTTAATCAGCCGGCGCGGGACATGACCAGCGTGCCAGCCCCAGGCTGTGAAGCCGATCCCAGGCAAACCTTTGCCTGGGGCGGGATCAGCGCAGCCAGAACCAGGCGGCGGCAAAGCCCAGCCAGCTCAGCAGCAACAGGATCCAGGGCAGGGGATGCTGGCGGGAGACCTCGATCAGCTCGATCTCATGGGTCTCTTCCTCATGCTCGCCCTGCTGCGGCTGTTTCGCCTTGGCCTGCAGCTTCTTCTGGCGGCTGGCCTCGCGGGCCCGCGCCTTCATCTGCTTCTTGTATTCGTCGACCCCCTTCTGGATCCCCTGGGCGATCAGCTGGGTCTGCTCCTTGGTCTGGCCCGGCTTCTGGTTGGCGCGGGCGATCTTCATCGCCTCCTGCTGGGTCTCGGGGGAAATCTTGTCGTACTTTGCCATTCACGGCTCTCCTTGGCATCGATTGGCGGAAAGTATGCCATAACTGCGCCGCTCAGGCTGCCATCCCGGTGCGCGACCCACGCGGCATGACGGGAAAAACGATCGAAATATCAGAATGAGAAAGCAAGTTGCGCAGATGATCACATTTAGCGGAATTTGTGAGTCACCGATGAAAAAGCGTCACATGTTGTTTGTTATATTACCGCCCGACCTAATGGCTTGGGTCGTCCAATAACAAAATAACAAGGTGATATGGAAATGAATTATAAATTTGTCAAAGGAAGTGTCGCACTGGCTGTGCTCGCCGCGCTGAGTGGCTGTAATACCTCCAGCAATGAAAGTGTCGCCCCCTGCAGCGAGAATGTCTGCAAACTCACCGTCCTGCATACCAACGATACCCATGGTCGCTTCTGGCACAATGACAAGGGTGAATATGGCATGGCGGCCCAGAAGACGCTGGTCGAGCGTCTGCGTGGCGAGGCCAAGGCGGCTGGCAGCGAGGTGCTGGTGCTCTCCGGTGGTGACGTGAACACCGGGGTGCCCGAGTCGGATCTGCAGGATGCGGAGCCGGACTTCATGGCCATGAACAGCATCCGCTACGATGCCATGGCCGTGGGCAACCACGAGTTTGACAACCCCCTGACCATCCTGGAGAAGCAGCGTCAGTGGGCCAAGTTCCCCATGATCTCCGCCAACATCTACGACAAGACCAGCGGCAAGCGCTACTTCGACCCCTACAAGGTGTTCAAGCTGGAGAATGGCCTCAAGGTCGCCGTGCTGGGGCTGACCACCGAAGACACCGCCCAGCTGGTGGATCCCAACAACGTCCAGACCCTGGAGTTCCGCGATCCGACCACGGAGGCGGCCAAGCTGGGCAAGCAGATCCGTGCCGACAAAGAGGCGAACCTGGTCTTCGCCATCACCCACATGGGTCACTACGAGGATGGTCAGCACGGCAGCAACGCCCCTGGCGATGTCGAGATGGCCCGTGCGCTGCCGGCCGGCACCCTGGACGCCATCATCGGCGGCCACTCCCAGAATCCGGTCTGCATGGAGCCGGGGACGGTGAACAAGTATGCCGACTTCAAGCCGGGTGACGACTGCCTGCCGGATCAGCAGAACGGCACCTGGATCATGCAGGCTCACGAGTGGGGCAAGTATGTGGGCCGCGCCCAGTTCGACTACCAGAATGGCAAACTGACCCTGACCAGCTATGAGCTGATCCCGGTCAATCTCAAAGACGCTGGCGGTGCCTTCATTCAGGAGGAGATCACCAAGGATCCCGAGCTGTACAACACATTGCTCACCTATCAGGAGAAGGGTCAGCAGGAGTTGGGCGTGGTGATAGGTTCCACCGACGGCCTGCTGGACGGTGAGCGTGCCAATGTGCGCAACAAGCAGACCAACCTGGGTCGCCTGATCACCACCGCCACGGCGCAGAAGCTGAGCACCGACTTTGCCATCGTCAACTCGGGTGGGGTGCGTGCCTCCATCGCCGCCGGCGACATCAGCTATCGCGACGTGCTGACCGTGCATCCGTTTGGCAACACGGTCAACAAGGCGACCATGAGCGGCAGCGAGCTGGTGACCTATCTGGGCCAGGTGGCGACCAAGACAGTCAACACCGGTGGCTATGCCCAGTTTGGTGGCATCAACATGGCGGTGGATTGCCAGGCCAAGAGCGTGACCATCACCAGCGTGGGCGGCAAGGCGTTCGATCCGGCCGCGGTCTACAGCTTTGCCATCCCGAGCTTCAGCGCGGCCGGTGGCGATGGCTATCCGAAGATCAATACCATCAACGCCGGTCTGGTGGATGCCGGGGTATTGAAGGAGTATATCGAGGCGAAGAAGACCATACTGGTGGCCGATTATCAGCCAGCCGGCGAGGTGAGCTATGTTAATTCCGCCTCGCTCGATGGCTGTAAATAACGACAGGGTCCTGTACCAATAAAGCGAAAGAGGCAGCCAAGGCTGCCTCTTTCATATTTATGATGTCACCCGGCTCGGCGGTGAGGCGATATTGGCGAGATGTCATGGTGGCGCCGAAATAACGCCTTCTATATTTAGTGCCAATAAAAAGGCGACCCTGAGGTCGCCTTTATCATGCTGGCCGGATGGGAGCGCTTACAGCTGCTCGATACCGGCGATGTGCCAGGGGGCATTGTCCTTGGCCAGGTTGCGCTCGAGGTGCCACACCTCTTTGATGTCCTCCTCGACCTGCTCCTGACGGTCCATGTAGCGACCGCTGAAGCGTACGCTGACCTGGGCCCAGTCGCTGCCGTAGTCGGCGCGCACCAGCTGGGTGTCCACATACATGACTTCGGTATGCTGCTCACCGGTCAACTTGGCACGCTCGGCCTTGAGCTGTTCGAACAGCTCCGGGCTCACGTACTCGCGTACCTTCTCCAGATCGTTCTTGTTCCAGGCCTCTTGCAGGGTGCGATAGTGATCGCGCGCGCCGGACAGGAAGCCATTCATGTCAAAGCCGGGGGGCAGACGGAAGGGCACGTCACTGTCGGCGAAGCCGGTCGCCTGGGGCGCGCCGTGGCTCTGCTCGAACTGCTGGGGCGCGACCGGGGGCTGATAACCCGCATAGGCGGCCTGTGGCTGGGCCGTCGCCGCCTTGTTCTTGCGCAGGGTGCGCAGCAGGAAGACGGCACCCAGGGCTAGCAGGGCGATCAGCAGCATGTCCATGCCCTGCAGACCTTCGAATGCGCCGCTACCCAGCAGGTAGGCGAACAGGCCGCCGGCCAGCAGGCCGCCGAGCAGGCCGCCCATCATGCCGCTCTTCTTGGGTGCCGCGGCCAGGGTCGGGTTCTTACCGTTCACCGGTGCGGCGGTTGGAGCCGGTTGGGCCGGCGCCGTCTTGTAGCTCTTGCCAAAGGATCCGCCGCCACCAAATTTCTTGGCTTCGGCGATGGGTGCCCCGAGGCCAATGGCCAGGATCACGGCAAACAGGGTCAGCATCTTTTTCATTTTGACTCTTTTCACTCTCATGTAGGTGGGGGCATGCTCTGCTTGTGCAAGCTCAGCGAGGCGCATGGCAGGCTGCCGGTCCCTTTTTGTGTTGCAGCTTGCGACTATGATTAACATGGTTGGCATGAATTATTCATGAACAGATTACCCCATCCCGGGGAGCGCAGAGGAGAATCCGCATGAGAAACAGACGGCCGAGTCGCAAGGAGCGCAAGCTGCGCAACAAGTTGAGAGCCAAGGTGCAGGATCAGACGCTGGTCTGGCCCTTCATCGTGGTGTGAGCCCGCCCGCAATCCCATCCAAGTGCCTTGACCGCAACCCAGGGGAGGAGGGTTGCCCCGATCCGAAGTGAATAGCGCGCATTAGCGCTCGCGATGGCGGGGTTTCTTTTGTAAAATTCCCGTCCCCTTCCCGCTGCGGTTTTTATGTGTATGGCAGAGCAAGTGACGGCGAAAAAAGACGCCAAGACACAACAGCTGAAAGTTCCCCCCCACTCTTTTGAGGCCGAGCAGTCCGTACTGGGCGGCCTGATGCTGGATAACGAGGCCTGGGATCGGGTGGCCGAGCGGGTGATCGACAAGGATTTCTACAGCCGTCCCCACCGCCTGATCTTCCAGGCCATGACCCGCCTCACCAACGCGGGCAACCCCATCGATCTCATCACCCTGCAGGAGGAGCTGGAGCGCTCCGAGCAGTTGGAGGAGTCCGGTGGCTTCGCCTATCTGGTGGAGATCGCCAAGAACACCCCGAGCGCCGCCAACATCAATGCCTACGCCGAAATAGTGCGTGAGCGGGCCGTGGTGCGGGAGATGATCGCGGTCGCCAACGAGATCGTCGAGGCGGGTTACGAGCCCCAGGGCCGCACCTCAGGCGATCTGCTGGATCTGGCCGAGAGCAAGGTGTTCAAGATCGCCGAGCAGCGCTCCAGCGCCAACGAGGGCCCGCAGCCCCTGAAGCTCATTCTGGAGCAGACGGTCGACAAGATTGAGGAGCTGTTCAAGACCCCTCACAACGGGGTGACCGGCGTCTCCAGCGGTTATGGCGATCTCGACAAGATGACCGCCGGCCTGCAGCGCTCGGATCTGATTATCGTGGCGGCCCGTCCCTCCATGGGCAAGACGACGTTTGCCATGAACCTGTGCGAGCACGCGGCGCTCACCGCCGACAAACCGGTGCTGATCTTCTCCCTGGAGATGCCCTCCGAGCAGATCATCATGCGTATGCTCGCCTCTGTGGGGCGCATCGATCAGACCAAGGTGCGGACCGGCCAGCTCGACGACGAAGATTGGGCGCGGCTCTCCTCCACCATGGGGCTGCTGCTGGAGAAGGGCAAGATGTACATCGATGATGCCTCCGGCCTGACCCCGACCGACGTGCGCTCCCGTGCGCGGCGCATCGCCCGCGAGCACGGCGGCCTCAGCATGATCATGATCGACTACCTGCAGCTGATGCGGGTACCGGCGCTGTCCGACAACAGAACCCTGGAGATCGGCGAGATCTCCCGCTCCCTCAAGGCGCTGGCGAAAGAGCTGCAGTGCCCCGTGGTGGCGCTCTCCCAGCTGAACCGAAGCCTGGAGCAGCGGGCCGACAAGCGTCCGGTCAACTCGGACCTGCGGGAATCTGGCTCCATCGAGCAGGATGCGGATCTGATCATGTTTATCTACCGTGATGAGGTCTATCACGATGACAGTCCCGACAAGGGGATTGCCGAGATCATCATCGGCAAGCAGCGTAACGGCCCCATAGGCCGGGTGCGCCTCACCTTCCAGGGGCAGTTCTCCCGGTTCGACAACTACGCCGGCCCGGCGTTTGATGATGACTACTAAGACGGGGTCGAGATCGCCCCGGATACCAGACACAGTTTTCCCGGTTCGACAATTCTGCCGGTCCGGCCTTAGACGATGACTATTAAGGGATGACACCACTCGGTGCCTGGCGCGCGTGCGCCATCATGCCCTCGTAAGGGAAAACAGATGAAAGCGGCTATTGCCCAAATCGATACGACGGCCCTGCGCCACAACCTCGCCGTGGTCAAACGCCACGCCCCTTCCTGCAAGATCATCGCCGTGGTCAAGGCCAACGCCTATGGTCATGGCCTGCTGCCGGTCGCCCGCACCCTGGTGGACGCGGATGCCTACGCGGTGGCCCGCATCGAGGAGGCGCTGATGCTGCGCTCCTGCGCCGTGGTCAAGCCCATAGTGCTGCTGGAAGGCTTCTTCTCGAGCGCGGATCTGCCGGTGCTGGCGGCCAACAACCTGCAGACCGCGGTGCACACCTGGGAGCAGCTCGAGGCGCTGGAGCAGGCCGAGCTGCCGGCCCCCGTGGTGGCCTGGCTCAAGCTCGACACCGGCATGCACCGGCTCGGGGTGCGCGCCGACGAGATGCCCGCCTTTATCGAGCGACTGGCCCGCTGCAAGAACGTGGTGCAGCCGTTCAACATCATGACCCACTTCAGCCGCTCCGATGAGCTGGAGCAGCCCACCACCCGCGAGCAGATCGACCTGTTCAGCCGTCTGACCGCGCCGCTTAAGGGCGAGCGTGCCATGGCGAACTCGGCGGGCATCCTGGCCTGGCCGGACTCCCACTGCGACTGGGTGCGCCCCGGCGTCATCCTGTACGGCGTCTCGCCCTTCCCGGACACGGTGGCGGCGGATTACGACCTCAAGCCCGTGATGACCCTCAAGACCCAGCTCATCGCGGTGCGGGATCACAAGGCCGGCGAGCCGGTGGGCTATGGCGCTAACTGGGTATCGACCCGTGACACCCGGCTCGGGGTCATCGCCATCGGTTATGGCGACGGCTATCCCCGCATGGCGCCCAATGGCACTTCGGTGCTGGTCAATGGCCGCATAGTGCCGCTGGTGGGTCGGGTCTCCATGGACATGACCACAGTGGATCTCGGCCCAGGCGCCACCGACAAGGCCGGTGACGAGGCCGTGCTCTGGGGCGAGGGCCTGCCGGTGGAGCGAGTCGCCGAGGAGATAGGCACCATTCCCTACGAACTGATCACCAAGCTCACCTCCCGGGTGTTTATGGAGTATGTGTAGGTCTGGGATCTCGGTTTAGAAGGCAATGAATGGCGGAGACCGGCGCGACCTTTCCCCTACGAGCCCATCACCAAGTTCAGCTCCCGGGTGTTGATGGAGTACGTGTAGGGTCGATTAGCGAAGCCTAATCGGCCGCTGCCATAACCAAGTAAGTTCCCCCGCTGAATGCACCAACAAAAAGGCCGCCCCGATAAGGGCGGCCTTTTTTAATCTCTTTTGATCGCGTGGCCGAGATAACAAGCCCCGCGTCTGCGGGGCTTGGGTCTCTGTCACTGCGCGGCGCTTAGCCTATGGTCATCAGGCTGGCGTTGCCACCGGCGGCGGCGGTGTTGACCGAGAGGGCGTGCTCGATCAGCAGGCGCTCCAGCGGGATGTCGGTCTCGCCACGGTGCAGGCCGTGCACGCCGACGATGGCACCAGGACGGGCGGCGGCGAGCTTGGCCACCTCCCGCAGCTGATCCGAGTCGCCGTGGTGCAGCAGGGCATCGAAGCCAACCTCGCCGTTGGCCCAGTCCGCCACCAGCTGGATGCGGCCCCGTGCCTCGGCCGGCAGGCCGGCTTGCAGGGTACGGTTCTGGGCGTTGTCCTGCCACAGCACTTGCGTCCCGACCGCCAGACAGGCCGCCAGCTGGGCCAGCAGATCGCCCTTATCCTCGGCCAGACAGAGCACCCGCTCCCGTGGCAGCAGGCTGTAAGTGTTGCGCTCGCCGGTGGGGCCGACCAGCACCTGGGTCAGGCCGCTCTGGGCCAGCTCGGCATACTGGTCGCACAGGGCCACCAGCGCCTTCTCCTGCTTGAGTGCCCAGTTGCGCAGGGCCTGCAGGGCGGGCTTGGTCGCCTCGCTGCGCTGGGTTGCACCCGGCTCCTGGCGCAGCTGGCTGGCCACCGCATCCCGCGGGCGGGTGGACAGCAGGCGGTACATGTAGAGCGGGCCGCCCGCCTTGGGACCTGTGCCGGAGAGACCCTCGCCACCGAACGGCTGTACCCCGACCACGGCACCCACTATGTTGCGGTTGACGTAGAGGTTGCCCACTTTGGCGGTGTTGACCACCTGGGCTATGGTCTCGTCGATCCGGGTATGCACCCCCAGCGTCAGGCCGTAGCCGCTGTCGTTGATCTGCGCGAGCAGCTCGCCGAGTTTGGCGCGCGGGTAGCGCACCAGGTGCAGCACGGGGCCGAACACCTCGCGGCCGAGTTCGTCCAGGCTGTCGAGCTCGATCAGGGTCGGCAGCACGAAGGTGCCGCGACTGTAGTCGGCACCCTGAGCGCGGGCGATCTGGTGTACCTTGCGACCCTTGTCGGTCATGGCCTTGATGTGCTGCTCGATGTTGGCCTTGGCCTCGGCGTCGATGACGGGGCCTATGTCGGTGGAGAGGTGCTCTGGGTTGCCGACCTTGTACTCGGCCATGGCCCCCTTGAGCATGCGAATCACCCGCTCCGCCACGTCGTCCTGCACGCACAGCACCCGCAGCGCGGAGCAGCGCTGGCCGGCGCTGTCGAACGCCGAGGAGATGACGTCCATCACCACCTGCTCAGTCAGGGCGGAGGAGTCGACGATCATGGCGTTCTGACCGCCGGTCTCGGCGATGAGGGGGATGGTGCGACCCTGGGCGTCGAGGCGACCGGCCAGGTTGCGAGAGATGATACCCGCCACCTCGGTGGAGCCGGTGAACATGACGCCGCGCACCCGCTCGTCGGCAATCAGCGCCGCGCCCACGGTTTCACCGCGGCCCGGCAGCAGTTGTACCGCACCGGCGGGCACGCCCGCTTCCAGCAGGATACGCACCGCCTGCGCGGCGATGAGCGGGGTCTGCTCGGCGGGTTTGGCCAGCACCGTATTGCCGGCGGCGAGCGCCGCGCACACCTGGCCGCTGAAGATGGCCAGCGGGAAGTTCCAGGGGCTGATGCAGACCACGGGGCCGAGCGGCCTGTGGCTGTCGTTGGCGAAATGATTGCGGGCCTGGGCGGCGTAGTAGCGCAGGAAGTCCACCGCCTCGCGTACCTCGGCGATGGCGTTGCTGAAGGTCTTACCGGATTCGCGCACCAGCAGGCCCATCAGGGGTTGCAGCTCAGATTCCATCAGCTCGGCGGCTCTGTCCAGCACGGCGGCGCGCTCGGCTGGCGGGGTCGCCTGCCAGATCTGGCCGCTGGCGAGGGCGCAGGTCAGCGCACTGTCGACCAGCTCAGGGGTAGCTTCGCTCACCTGACCAACAATGTCTCGGTGATCCGCCGGGTTGACCACGTTCTGGAACTCGGCCGGCGTCGCAGTCTCACAACCCAGCATAGGCACTGCCTGGTAGCGGGTATTGGTGCTGCCGAGCAGGGCGGCGGAGAGCGAACCCAGTCGGTGTTCGTTGGCGAGATCCAGGCCGGCGGAGTTGGGTCTGGCCTCGCCGTACAGCTCACGCGGCAACGGGATGCGCGGGTGGGGCAGGCCCAGGCTGCCTTCACGGGCGGCCATCTGCTCGATCTGCTGCACCGGATCCTGCACCAGATCCTGCAGCGAGATGCTGTTGTCCGCGATGCGGTTGACGAAGGAGGTGTTGGCCCCGTTCTCCAGCAGGCGGCGCACCAGGTAGGCGAGCAGGGTCTCGTGGCTGCCGACCGGTGCATAGATGCGGCAGGGGCGACCGAGCTTGCCGTCGGCGACCTTGCCGACCACCTGCTCGTAGAGCGGCTCACCCATGCCGTGCAGGCACTGGAACTCGTACTGACCCGGGTAGTAGTTCTGCCCCGCCAGCTGGTAGATGGCCGACAGGGAGTGGGCGTTGTGGGTGGCGAACTGGGGATAGATGGACTCCGGCACCGCCAGCAGCTTGCGGGCGCAGGCGAGGTAGGAGAGATCGGTATAGGGCTTGCGGGTATAGACCGGATAGCCTTCCAGGCCGTCCTGCTGGGCGCGTTTGATCTCGCTGTCCCAGTAGGCGCCCTTCACCAGCCGGATCATCAGGCGGTGACGGCTGCGTTTGGCGAGATCGATGACGTAGTCGATCACATAGGGGCAGCGCTTCTGATAGGCCTGGATGACGAAGCCGATGCCGTTCCAGTCGGCAAGGGAGGGATCGAGGCAGAGCCTCTCCAGCAGATCGAGGGAGATCTCCAGCCGATCCGCCTCCTCGGCGTCGATGTTGATGCCGATGTCATACTGCTTGGCGAGCTGGGTCAGGCCGAGCAGGGTGGGGTAGAGCTCTTCCATCACCCGATCGTACTGGGCGCGGCTGTAGCGCGGATGCAGGGCGGAGAGCTTGATGGAGATGCCCGGGCCCTCGTAGATACCGCGGCCGTGGGAGGCCTTGCCGATGGCGTGGATGGCCTGCTCGTAGGAGGCGAGATAGCGCTTGGCGTCCTCCTCGGTCAGGGCCGCCTCCCCCAGCATGTCGTAGGAGTAGCGGAAGCCCTTGCTCTCGGTGCTGCCGGCGTTGGCCAGCGCCTCGGCTATAGTCTCGCCGGTGACGAACTGCTCGCCCATCAGCCGCATCGCCATGTCGACGCCCTTGCGGATCAGCGGCTCGCCGCCCTTGCCGATCAACCCCTTGAGGGAAGTATTCAGGCCCGCCTCGTTATGGGTGGCCACCAGCTTGCCGGTGATGAGCAGGCCCCAGGAGGCGGCGTTGACGAACAAGGAGGTGCTGTTGCCCAGATGCTGGCTCCAGTTGCCGCCGCTTATCTTGTCGCGGATCAGGGCGTCACGGGTCGCCTTGTCCGGGATGCGCAGCAGCGCCTCGGCCAAGCACATCAGCGCCACCCCTTCCTGGGAGGAGAGGGAGAACTCCTGCAGCAGGCCCTGCACCAGGCCCTGACGGCCGCTGGCGCTCTTCTGGTTGCGCAGCTTCTCGGCGATGCCGAGGGCTAGCTTCTGGGTGGCCTCGGCCTTCTCTTTGGGCAGGCGTGCCTGCTCCAGCAGCATGGGCACGGCCTCTGTCTCGGGGCGGCGATAGGCGGAGGTGATGGCGGCGCGCAGCACGGACTGCGGCAAGATGCTCTCGGCAAACTCGAGGAAGACCTGGATGCCCTGTTCGGTCAGGGCCTCTACGGGCTCCTCACCCGCGGCGGCGGCCAGGCCGGACTGCTCGGGCGGGGTCAGGCCGCGCTCCAGCTGCTCCAGATAGCTGAAGATGGATTGCTTGATCAGCCAGTGCGGGGTGCGGTCCAGGGTCTGCGCCGCCTGTTTCAGCCGGTCGCGGGTCGCTTCGTCGAGTTTAACGCCAAGGGTGGTGGTGGCCATGGGACTTCCTGTGTCGGTACGGTGACAATATTGCCGAATGGTTAAATTTTGACGAGGATGGCGCAACCAGGTGCAACCTGCAAGTTAGAAATTTTAATGCTTTCGCTACATTGCTGAATTTAAAGGAGCCTATCGGGTTGGTGGCTGGACCCAGTGTGGTGCGGCCGTGGGCGCTTTTTACTGCAAGATGAACAGGTTAATGGCTTGTCTCCCGAATGTTGAAGGAGGTGCAACCCGTGCTGAAGATTGGTTGCTCTTTTCAAGGTTTGCACAGGATGCGTTCGGCGGGTGCCATCGGCCGAGGGTTTCCTTATCGGGGGGCGGGCGCACGGCGGGCGGATGAATGCCGTGCGGATCGGGACCCCATCAGCCTCAGTGCGCGTGCCGGGCGAATGCGACTGTGGCAGTTGACTCTTCTATGCTGATAGCTGGCCAGCGGGCCAGCCACATCAGTGACAAGGAGATCACCATGGCACGTGTCAGTACCTATCTCAATTTCCCTCGGGAGACGGAGGCGGCCTTCCTGTTCTACCGGGAGGTGTTTGGCGGCGACTTCAACGGCCCCATTCACCGCTTCAAGGATTCCCCCGGCTGCCCTGGCCAGCCCGCCCTGTCGAAGGAGGACGAGGAGCTGGTGATGCATGTGGAGCTGTCCATCCTCGGCGGCCATGTGCTGATGGGCACCGATGCCCCCGTCAGCATGGGGTTCAATCTGGTGCAGGGCAACAACAGCTACCTCAACCTGGAGCCGGACAGCCGCGGCGAGACCGATCGCCTGTTTGCCGCCCTGGGGGCGGGGGGCAAGGTGCAGATGGCGTTGCAGGAGATGTTCTGGGGGGACTACTTCGGCTCTCTGGTCGACAAGTTCGGCACCCACTGGATGTTCAACTGCCAGAGCAAGACTTGAGTGCTAGCTGCCGGTGCGGAACACGAAAAAGAGGCTCATGGAGCCTCTTTTTTATGCCGCCGACCCCGGCCTCAGCCCGGCTTGCGTCCCACCATCTCGGCCGGCACCACCCAGGCGTTGGACTCCAGGGGCGCTGAACTGGTCCGAGGCGATATAGCCTATGGCTTGCGTCCCACCATCTCGGCCGGTATCACCCAGGCGTCGAATTGGCCGGCGCTGACGTGACCGGAGGCGATGGCCGCCTCGCGCAGGCCTATCCCCTCGTGGTGGGCGCGCTTGGCGATCTCGGCCGCCTTGTCATAGCCGATGTGGGGATTCAGCGCGGTCACCAGCATCAGGGAGTTGGCCAGCAGCTCGTCGATGCGCGCCCGGTTTGGCGCTATGCCGATGGCGCAGTGATCGTGGAAGCTCTGCATGCCGTCGGCCAGCAGCCGCACGCTCTGCAGGAAGTTGTAGGCGATCATCGGCCTGAACACGTTGAGCTCGAAGTTGCCGCTGGCCCCGCCGATGTTGATGGCCACGTCGTTGCCCATCACCTGGGCGCAGAGCATGGTGAGCGCCTCGCTCTGGGTCGGGTTGACCTTGCCCGGCATGATGGAGGAGCCGGGCTCGTTCTCCGGGATGATCAGCTCGCCGAGCCCGCTGCGGGGGCCGCTGGCCAGCCAGCGCACGTCGTTGGCGATCTTCATGAGAGAAGCCGCGAGGGTCTTGAGGGCGCCATGGCCATGCACCAGCGCATCGCTGGCCGCCAGGGCCTCGAACTTGTTGGGGGCGCTCACCAGCGGCAGGCCGGTCTGCTCTGCGAGTGTGCTCGCCACCGCCTCGGCAAAGCCGGGCGGGCAGTTGAGGCCGGTGCCGACCGCGGTGCCCCCCAGCGCCAGCTCATACAGATGGGGCAGGGCGGTGCGCAGATGACGCTCCCCCTGCTCGAGCTGGGCGACCCAGCCGGAGAACTCCTGGCCCAGGGTGAGGGGGGTGGCATCCTGCAGGTGGGTGCGGCCAATCTTGACGATGTCATCGAAGGCGGCGGCCTTGCTGGCGAGCGCGCTCTTGAGCGTGATCAGGGCCGGCAGCAGCTGGCCCGTGATGGCGGTGACGGCCGCCAGGTTCATGGCGCTGGGGAAGACATCATTGCTCGACTGGCTCTTGTTCACCTCGTCGTTGGGGTGCACCAGCCGCGCCTCCCCGCGAGCGCCGCCGAGCAGCTCGCTGGCACGGTTCGCCAGCACCTCGTTGAGGTTCATGTTGGTCTGGGTGCCGGAGCCGGTCTGCCAGACCATCAGCGGAAACTCGGCGTCGTGCTGGCCACACAGCACCTCGTCGGCGGCGGCCATGATGGCCTGGGCCTTGCGCGCGGCGAGCAGCCCCTGGGCGTGGTTGACCCTGGCGCAGGCGGACTTGATGCGGGCGAGGGCGTGGATGAGCTCCAGCGGCTGGCGCTCACCGGAGATGTTGAAGTGGTGCAGGGAGCGCTGGGTCTGGGCGCCCCACAGCCGCTGCGCCGGGACGGCGATCTCCCCCAGACTGTCTCGTTCCATCCTGATGTCCATACCGATACTCCTGTCGATGAGGTGTCCAATCCCTAGCATGACCACAAACGGCGGCCGGGGCCAGCTTGCACATATGACAGCGGCTTGCTTATAATAAGCAAGGCTTACTATATAGGTTGCATGCTATGAACAAACAACCCGATTCCATCGGATTCCTGCTCGGCGATGTGCAGCGTCTGATGCGTCGCCAGTTTCAGCAGCAGCTGGAAGGGAGCGGCCTGACCCTGGCCCAGGCCCGTGCCCTGGTGCATATCGCCCGCAGCGAGGGGATCCGTCAGGTCGAGCTGGCCGACGGTCTGGATATCCAGCCCATCACCCTGGCCCGCCAGCTCGATCAGCTGGCCGAGAATGGCCTTGTCGAACGGCGCAGCGATCCCACCGACCGCCGGGCCTATCAGCTCTACCTGACCGAGGCCGCGACCCCTTATCTGGCGCTGATCAAGCGGGCCTCCGAGGTGGTGCATCAGCGCGCCATCGGTGAGCTGGGGGAGGAGGCGACCACTGCCCTCTGCCACTCCCTCAAGATCCTGCGTGCCAACCTTTGCCATTCCTGATTTCCCCTTTTCGACCTGATTATTAGCGGAGCGCTTTTATGACCACTGACTCACCCTCCTCCCGTCCCGCGGCCGACCGGCGTCGGACCCGTTTGCTGCTTCTGGTGGTGGTGCCGGCACTGGCCCTGCTCGGGGTCGGCGCCGTCTACCTGCAGGGCGGACGCTATATCGAGACCGACAACGCCTATGTGAAGGCGGACAAGGTGCCCATCAGTACCGAGGTGCTGGGTCGGGTGGCCAAGGTGTTCGTCGACGAGAACCAGCAGGTCAAGGCCGGCCAGCCGATATTCGAGCTGGATCCCGAGTCGTTCCAGGTCGCCGTGACCAAGGCCGAGGCCGAACTCGCCAAGGCCCGCACCGATCTGGTGGCGCTGCAGACCAGCTATCGCGGTCAGCAGGCCGAGATCGCCGTGGCCCGCACCCGCAATGCCTATGCCCTCAAGGAGGAGCGTCGGCAGGCGGATCTGGTGGCCAAGCACTTCACCTCGACCGCCAACTATGATGACGCGCGCCAGCTCACCATCCAGACCGCCCAGCAGCAGGTGGCGCTGGAGGAGGGGCTCAAGAAGATCGAGGCCTCCCTCAGCGGTGACGTGAACCTGCCGGTGGAGCAGCAGCCCGCCTATCGCGAGGCCGCCGCCGTCCTGGCCAAGGCCAAGCTGGATCTGGCCCGCACCACCATCTACGCCCCCGCCAACGGCATCGCCAGCCAGCTGCCCAAGCCGGGTCAGTACATGCTGGTGGGCATGACCGCCATGATGCTGGTGGAGACCGACAGCCCCTGGGTGGAGGCGAACTTCACCGAGACCGAGCTGACCCATGTCCAGCCGGGCCAGCGGGTGGATATCAGCGTGGACACCTACCCGGATGCCCACTGGACCGGGGTGGTGGAGAGCCTGAGCCCAGCCACCGGCTCCGAGTTTTCGGTGATCCCGGCCCAGAACGCCACCGGCAACTGGGTCAAGATAGCCCAGCGCGTCGCGGTGCGGATCCGGCTGCAGGAGGGGGCCGATCAGCCGCTGCTGCGCGCGGGTCTGAGCGCCATCGCCGAGATCGACACCGGCCACAAGCGCAGCCTGCTTGGCTGGTCATTCCGAGGTTGATATGACGACAGCAGGCACAGAGGAGGCCGATCAAGGCACCCGTCGCGTCTTCATCACCCTGTCGGTGATGTTGGCCACCATCATGCAGGCGCTGGATACCACCATCGCCAACGTGGCCCTGCCCCATATGCAGGGCGCCATGGGCGCGACCCAGGATCAGATCTCCTGGGTGCTCACCTCCTACATAGTGGCGGCCGCCATCTTCATGCCGCTGACCGGCTTCATCTCGTCGCGGATCGGCCGCAAGCGGCTGTTCATGTGGTCGGTGGTGGGCTTCACCGTCGCCTCCATGCTGTGCGGCGCGGCCCAGAGCCTGGAGCAGATAGTGCTGTTCCGGCTGCTGCAGGGGATCTTCGGCGCCAGCCTGGTGCCGCTCTCCCAGGCGGTGCTGCTCGATACCTATCCACCGGAGAAGCACGGCTCCGCCATGGCGCTCTGGGGAATCGGGGTCATGGTCGGCCCCATCCTCGGGCCCTCACTGGGGGGCTGGCTCACCGAGTACTACAACTGGCGCTGGGTGTTTTACATCAACCTGCCGTTCGGCCTGCTGGCCTGGTTCGGGCTCGCCGCCTTCATCGAGGAGACCAGGCTCGACGCCAGCCGGCGCTTCGATCTGCTCGGCTTCGCCCTGCTCAGCCTGGGGATAGGGGCGCTGCAGATGGCACTGGATCGGGGGGAGTCCCAGAACTGGTTCGCCAGCCGGGAGATAGTGATCGAGACCATCATGATGGTGCTCTGCTTCTACCTGTTCGTGGTGCACATCTTCACCCACCCTCACCCCTACATAGAGCCGGCCCTGTTCAAGGATCGCAACTTCAGCGTCGGCCTGGTGTTCATCTTCATCGTCGGCATCATCTTGCTGGCGACCATGACGCTGCTGCCGCCCTTCATGCAGGGCCTGATGGGCTACCCGGTGATCGACGTTGGCTACCTGCTGGCACCGCGCGGGGTCGGCACCATGTTCGCCATGATGCTGGTGGGACGGCTGTCGGGCCGGGTGGACGTGCGCATCCTGATCCTGCTGGGGCTGCTGCTCACCAGCTTCTCCATGTGGGAGATGACGCTGTTCAACACCGACATCAGCAGCTGGGACATAGTGCGCACCGGGATCATTCAGGGGCTCGGCCTCGGCTTCATCTTCGTGCCGCTCTCCACCATCACCTTCGCGACCCTGGCCCCGCGCTATCGCAACGAGGGCACGGCGCTGTTCAGCCTGGTGCGCAACATCGGCAGCAGCATCGGCATCTCTGTGGTCATCACCTACCTGGCCCAGCGCACCCAGATGAACCACGAGGTGTTCGCCTCCTACATCACCCCCTTCAACGCGGCCCTGAATCAGGGGATGGGCATGGTGGCGCTGATGGCGCCCAAGGGGCTCGCCATGCTCAACGGCGAGGTGACCCGTCAGGCCAGCCTGCTCGCCTATCTGCAGGACTTCCGTCTGATGATGTGGGTCAGCCTGTGCGCCATCCCGCTGGTGTTGCTGCTCAAGGCCCCAAAGCGTGGCGGCAACAAGGAGGAGATGGTGCTGCTGGATTAAGCGCCGGCTACCCTGAACACGTGCCCGCGCCGGCCGGGAGAAAGCGAGAGGGATGGCCCAGGCCATCCCTCATTTTTTATGCGTTTTATGCGCTCAGGCGTCAGATCCTGGGGATGAAGGGGGTCAGTGCGGCCAGCGGGCTGGCGTCCTGATACTCCTGGGTCGTCTCGCCGTGCTTGAAGATCTTGAAGCCCTGGCCGCGGGCGCTCCAGTATTCGATGCTCTCGCCGCTGATCTGCAGCAGGCTGGCCTCGCGCAGGGCCACCACGTGTTCGCTCGGGTTGATGGCGCAGAACTCGGCGAGGCGCTCGTCGCGGGTCTCCCCCATGTGGCCGCTGACGCTGGCGTCCAGATAGTGGGGGTTGATCTGCTGGGGGAACAGGCCGAGGGCCGGCAGCACGGCGGCGTTGCACACCGGCATGTCGTTGGTGGTGCGGATGCTCGGGGTCGCCACGTTGCAACCGGCGCTCCAGCCCACATAGGGCACGCCCCGCTCGCGCACGGCGCGCTGGATGGGCACGATCAGGCCGTACTCGTGCAGCAGCTGGTTCAGGCGCCAGGTGTTGCCGCCACTGATGAAGATGGCGTCGGCCCGGTTGATGGCATCCACAGGATCGTCGAACTGGTGAATGCTGACGGCTTCCACCCCCAGGCTCTCGCCGAGCTCATTGGCCCTGGCATCCCAGTCGCTGCGGATCACCGCGTAGGGGATGAGCAGGATGCGCTTGACCTGTTTGCGGGCGAGCAGGCTCTGCACCCGATCCCGGGCCCAGCCGAGCAGACCCGGACATTCGGTGGCTTTACCATTGCTCAGAAGAAGCAGTTCCATAGTGACTCCTCGATATGAAAGGCGCAGGGCCGCACGGGCCCCGATTAAGGCAGAGGGGCACTCTAACCCCATCGGGGCAGAAAGTGTGTGATCTCATCGCGTTTTGTGTCGCCGAGTCAGGCGTTGCGCCCGCCTTGGCCGGTATCCAGGCCTCAGGACGGTGCGGTGACATCCGCATAGAGCAACATCAGCTCGGCCAGGGAAGTGACCTCGAGCCGTTTCATCAGGCTGGCGCGGCACACCTCGACGGTGCGCACCGAGATGCAGAGATCCCGCGCTATCTGCTGGTTCTTGTGGCCCTGGGCGATGAGCTGCAACAGCTGGTGCTCGCGCGGTGGCAGGGTCTGATAGACGCGCTGGCGAGCCAGCCGCTTCGCCGCCGCCAGGGTGGCGAGATTGGCGCGCGCTATGGCCTGGAGCAGGGGCGCTAGCTGCACCGGTTTTTGCAGGAAGTCGACGGCCCCCTGCTTGAGGGACTCCACCGCCAGGGGCACCTCCCCGTGGCCGGTGAGAAACAGTATGGCGATGGGACTCTGGGCCGCCTTCAGCCGCTGCTGCAGCTCGGGCCCCGGCAGGCCCGGCATGCGGCAATCCAGGATCAGGCAGGCGGGCCGGGCCGGATCTATGTTACTCAGGAACGCCTCGCCGCCGGTGAAGCAGCTGACCCTCAGATCGCAGCTCTCCAGCATGAAGCGCAGGGAGTCGAGCACGGCCCTATCGTCGTCGACCAGGTAGAGCGGGAGTTGGGCTTGGGTCGGCATCTCAGTTCTCGCTGTTGATGGTGGGGGAGGTGGTGGCGGCCTGGCTGTGGATGGGTAGGACCACCCGGGCGAGGCAGCCGTGGGGGCTCAGGTTGCTTAAAGAGAGTTGGCCGCGATGGAACTCGACCACGTCCCGGCAGATGGCGAGCCCCAGCCCCATGCCGTCGGCCTTGTCGCTGTGAAACGCCTGCTGCAACTGCGCTTGGGGCAACCTCAGTCCGGGACCGTTGTCGCGTACCTCCAGCAGCAGCCGGGCGGGTTCGAAGGCGATCGATAGCTCGACCCGTCCCGGCTCATCCCCCTGCGCCGCCCCCTCGTTCCGCTGAGCCGCGCTCTCGGCCCCATTCTTGATAAGGTTCAGCAGCAGCTGCTCCACCCCGGTGCCATCCAGTGCCAGGAGCCGTGGCTGACCCTGCCAGCGCACCTCGAGGGCGACCCCGAGCGGCGCCAGCATCTGTTCGAGCAGGGGCAGCAGGCCGTTAACCAGGGCGACCAGATCCGTGGGTTCGGGCTGGCGCGGGCGCTTCTGCAGGCGGGATCTCAGCCGCTGGACTGTCTGGTTGATGCGCTCGACCTGCTGGCCTATCTGCTCGAGCGCCTGGATCAGCACAGGATCCGGGGTCGAGTCTTGGCCCTGTTTTGCCAAACGCAGCAGGGCCCCCTGGCTGTAGTTGGCGATGGCGGTGAGGGGCTGGTTGATCTCGTGGGCCATGTTGGCGCCGAGCTCGCCGAGCTGGGCGAGACGCCTGGCCTGCTCGAGCTGGCGCCCCTTGTCGGCCAGCTGGCGGGTCTGCTCATCGAGCCGGCGGTGGCTGGCGAGCAGTCGACGCTGGCTGCGGCTGAACAGCTGTTGCAGCAGCAGGTGGTGGCCGCCGAGCAGCAGCACCAGCAGCAGGGCGCCCCAGCCCCACTGCTGATGTTGGCGCAACCAGTGCCAGGCCTCCTGCCACCAGGGGCCCTGCAGGGGGTGGCGATCCAGCGCCTTGAGCAGGCGATCGATGCTGAGCGGGCTGGTGGGCACAGTCCAGCCGGCCGAGTCGGCGGCGATGGCCGCCGGGCTGTCGGGGGGCAGGGCAAACAGCGCGCGGGTGACCGCCAGCGCCAGCTCGGGGGAGGCCTGCTCCGTCTTGGCAAAGGACCAGTTCGGGTAAAGCCGGGTCGAGCTCTGGCAGCCGAAGCCGGCCGGCGCCTGGTTGTCCAGCACCCGAAAATCCGAGTAGGCGAGCTTGCCCTCCCGCGCCATGCGCTCCAGCTGGCAGACCGGCACTATGGCGGCGGCGACCTCATCCGCCGCCAGCTGCTCGATGAGCCTGTCGAGGGGGAAGCCGCTGAAGCGCACGGCGGAGAAGAAGCTATCCAGCCGCACTCCCTGTTCCCCCGCCTCGAAGCGGTAGGCGAGGTAGCCGCCGAAGGCGTTCTCCGACACGGCGGCGACCGGCCGCCCCTTGAGATCCTGCCAGTGCCGGTAGGGGGCATGGGCGCGCACCACCAGGGCGGCGCCGATGGCGAGGTTGTCACCGCCGGCCGGGCTCTTGAGGGTGGCGAGCCAGGCCAGCGGATACTGGCGCGACAGGCTGACCGACTGACCCGGGTTGGTGATGACGAACGCCAGCCGCTCCTTCGCGACGGCCTCGGCCAGGGCATCGAGCTCCAGCGGGACCAGCTCGAAGCGCCGCCCCGGCACGCTCTCATCCAGCCAGCGCATGAGCGGCTGCCACTGATGGCGGGCCACGGCGAGACCGCGGGTCGCCAGCACGCCTATTCGTACCGGCTCGCTCAGGGCCGGCTCAGATCCGGTCGGTGGCTGCACCGGCTCGGCCAGGGCGACGCCGAGCCAGAGCCACAGGGCCAGCAGGGGCCACAGGGCGGGCGATGACGAAGGGGCGTGACGGGACAGGGCGCTCTCCTTGGGCGGGGATGGGGGAAGCCAGTCTATCACCTGGGTATCGCCCTGGGCCCGCCTCGGCGCCATGCTGGGGCGGCGAATGGGGCTCCCGTCACAGTTCGGCGGTTATCGAGTCGATTTTATTGCGCTGGATCAACCCGGCTCCCGGTATGTGGAAAACCACAATAGAGACGGCTCTCTGGCCCGGGGACAATCGGCCCACTCCCCCACGCCAGCGTCAGCAGAAGGAAAGAAGCCATGGAGCTCAGCAAGCGCCGATTGTTATCCGGGATCGCCGCCCTCACCGCGGGGGCGGCCCTGATCCCCGTCGCCCAGGCCCAGTCCGTCCCCGTCCCCCGCAATGGGCGGGCGGCCATCGGCCGGGGGGATGGTAGCAAGCGTTACGGCATGCTGATCGATCTGCGCCGCTGCGTCGGCTGCCAGGCCTGCACCGTGGCCTGCACCATAGAGAACCAGCCCCCCCTCGGCCAGTTTCGCACCACGGTCAGCCAGTACGAGGTGAGCGATGTGGCGGCCCTCGATGCCCCCGCCTCCCTCTTCATGCTGCCCAGGCTCTGCAACCACTGCGCCGAGCCCGCCTGCCTCGACGTCTGTCCCACCGGCGCCACCTTCCAGCGCGAGGACGGCATCGTCGTGGTCAACAACGACTGGTGCGTCGCCTGCGGCTACTGCGTGCAGGCCTGCCCCTATGACGCCCGCTTCATCAACCATGAGACCAACACCGCCGACAAGTGCACCTTCTGCGCCCACCGGCTGGAGGCGGGGCTGCTGCCCGCCTGCGTGGAGAGCTGCGTCGGCGAGGCGCGCATCATAGGCGATCTCAACGATCCCAAGAGCCAGATCAGCCGGCTGCTGCGGGAATACGAGTCCGCGCTCAGGGTGCTCAAGCCGGAGGCCCATACCCAGCCGCGGGTCTTCTATCTCGGCATGGATGAGGCGTTTGTCAGCAAGATCGACGGCCACCCGGCGCAGCGCACCCTGCTTGGCGACGACGGCAAGGAGATAGCCCATGACCATTAATGAACTGCTGGCCCCGGATCAGCCCATCACCTGGCTGCCCTGGGCGGTGCAATATTTCTTCCTCATTGGCCTGGCCTATGGCGCCCTCTGGCTGGGCGCGGCCGATCTGTGGCGCAAGGCGCCGGATCGGCGGCTGCAGACCCTGGCCGCGGTGCTGATGATGGGGGCCGGCCTGGTGGCGCCCATCGCCCTGACCGCGGATCTGCACCAGCCGGCCCGGGCCTGGCACTTCTACGTCCAGACCCGCTTCGGTTCCATCATGTGGTATGGCGCCTACCTGCTGCCGCTGTTCAGCCTGCTCAGCATGGGGCTGGGCTGGCTGCTGATAAGGCCCAACCTGGCCAGGCGTGGGGAGGAGCATGACAGGGTCGCCGCCCTGGCGCGGCTGCTCTGCCTGGGAGGCTGGTCCGGCGAGCGCTGGCGCAAGCCGCTTGCCTTGATGGCGGCCTTGAGCGGGCTCAGCATAGCGCTCTACACCGGGCTCGAGACCATGGCGGTGCAGGCGCGCCCGCTCTGGCATACCCCCTGGTTGCCCTGGCTGCTGGCGCTGAGCGCCGTGCTGGCGGCCCAGAGCGCCCTGCTGCTGCTCAACCGGCTGCTGGCGGGCTGGCAGGGGCACACCGAGGCGGGGCTGCTGCGCCAGATCCGCCCGACCCTGGCCCTGCTCGCGCTCTCCCTGCTGGGCTGGGCCCTGCTCGGCGGCGCCTCGGCGGCTGAGGCTGGCGCCCTCTATCGGCTCGATCCGAGCTGGCGGCTGGCGGCCCACTGGCTGCTGCTGACCCTGGCCCTGCTCGGCCTGTTGCTGCTGGCGGGGCACCGGCTCTCCCCCCGTCTGCAATCCTGGGGCGTGGCGCTGCTGGCGCTGCACCTGGTGTGGGGCCTGCGCTGGCTGGTGCTCATTCAGGGGCAGCTGGCACCGAAATATGGCGCCGGCGTCTATGTCTACCAGATCGCCTGGGGGCCGGCCGGGGTGCTCGGCATCCTCGGCACCTTCGGCCTGCTGCTGGCCCTGCTGGTGGCGCTCTCCGAGCTGGTTCGCGCCCCGGCTCTGCCATCCGTCACCCAAGCATCCGCCACCCAGGCATCCACCACTCATTCCGCTCGCGAGGCAATCTGATGGATCACAGCAAACGCAAGTTTCTCAAGGGAGCCGCCATCGCCGGGGGCACGGGGCTGTTCGTGGCCGGTTACAGCGACACCCTCAAGCAGGTGGTGAGCGGGGTGGCCACCGGCAGCTCGGGCAAGCCGACCCGGGATCCCATCCACGGCAACTCCCTGGCGGTGGAGTACAGGGTCGATGAGCGGGGGGAGATCCACCCCAACCCGGCCCAGCGGCTGGCCAACACCATGTGCCTCGGTTGCTGGACCCTGTGCGGGGTGCGGGCCCGCATCGACAACGAGAGCGACAAGATAGTGCGGATCCTCGGCAACCCCTACCACCCGCTCTCCGCCCTGCATCACATCGACTTCAAGACGCCGGTCAAGCAGGCGCTGATCGCTACCAGCGGCTATCAGGAGGGGGGGCTGGATGGCCGCTCCACCGCCTGTGCCCGGGGCAACGCCATGCTGGAGCAGCTCGACAGCCCGCACAGGGTCACCCGCTGCCTCAAGCGGGTCGGCCCCCGTGGCAGCGGTCGCTGGCAGAGCATCCCGTTCGAGCAGCTGATCGAGGAGGTGGTGGAGGGGGGCGATCTGTTCGGGGAGGGCGGCGTCGAGGGGCTCAGGGCCATCCGCAATCTGAACGAGCCGCTCGATCCCGCCAACCCGGAATATGGCCCCAAGGCCAACCAGCTGCTGGTGAGCAACGCCTCGGACGAGGGTCGCGACGCCTTCATCAAGCGCTTCACCTTCAACGGCTTCGGCACCCGCAACTTTGCGAACCACGGCGCCTACTGCGGCCTGTCGTTCCGGGTGGGGGCCGGCGCCCTGCTGGACGATCTGGAGAAGAACGCCCACCTCAAGCCCGACTGGGACGAGAGCGACTTCCTGCTGTTCATGGGCACCTCACCCCAGCAGTCCGGCAACCCCTTCAAGCGCCAGTCCCGCCAGCTGGCGGCGAACCGGGCTAGGGAGGGCAAGCCGTTCACCTACGTGGTGGTGGCGCCCAGCCTGCCGAACACGGTGAACCTGCCGTCCGCCCCCGCCAACCGCTGGCTGCCCATCAGGCCCGCCACCGACTCGGCCCTGGCCCTGGCCATGCTGCGCTGGATCATCGACAACGATCGTTACGCCGAGCCCTTCCTGGCGGCACCTAACGCAGAAGCTGCCGAGCGGGCCGACTATCGCGGTTTCAGCAACGCTGGCCATCTGGTGATCTGCGACGAGTCGCACCCCCGCTTCGGCCAGATGCTGCACGCCAGCGATCTGGGGCTGCCCCACAGCGGTGAAGCCTATGGCGAGGGGGATGAGGTGTTGGTGGTCGAGGAGGGGAGTGACGAGCCGACACCGGCCGGCCGTTGCGAGCGGGCCCGACTCTGGGTGGCGCGCAGCATTTCGACCCCGGGCGGGGAGTTGGCGGTCAAGAGCAGCTTCCAGCTGCTGGCCGAGGCGAGCCGGGAGCATACCCTCGAGCAATACAGCGCCGAGTGCGCCGTGCCGGTGGCCGATATCGTCGAGCTGGCCCGGGAGTTCACCAGCCACGGCACCCGGGCGGCGGTGATCACCCACGGCGGCACCATGAGTGCCAACGGCTTCTACACGGCCTGGGCCATCATGATGCTCAACGCCATGATAGGAAACCTCAACGCCAAGGGCGGCGCGGTGGCGAGCGGCGGCAAGTTCAATCCCTTCGGGAGCGGGCCGCGCTACGATCTGGAGGGCTTCCCCGGCATGGTGAAACCCGCCGGCGTCTTCCTCTCCCGCTCCAAGTTCCCCTACGAGAAGACCTCCGAATATAGGCGCAAGCGCGAGGCGGGGCAGAACCCCTATCCGGCCCACGAGCCCTGGTTCCCGATCTCGGGCCCGCTGCTCGGCGAGCACCTGACCGCGGCGGTGAGCGGTTACCCCTACCGGGCCAAGGCCTGGATCAACCACATGGGCAACCCGCTCTACGGTCAGGCCGGGTTGCACCAGGCCATAGGTGAACAGCTCAAAGACCCCAGGGTGTTGCCGCTGTTCATCAGCATCGACAGCTTCATCAACGAATCCTCGGCGCTGTCTGACTACATAGTGCCTGACACCCTGACCTACGAGTCCTGGGGCTGGGCAACCGCCTGGCACGGGGTCATGACCAAGGTCTCGACCGGGCGCTGGCCTGTGGTGGAGCCTCGCGTCGTCAAGACCGCCGAGGGGGATCCCGTCTGCATGGAGTCCTTCCTCATCGCCGTGGCCAAGCGCCTCGGCCTGCCGGGCTTCGGCGAGGGGGCGATCGAGGGGGCGGATGGCAAGCTGCATGGGCTCAACAAGGCGGCGGACTTCTCCCTCTACGGGGCGGCCAACGTCGCCTACCTCGGCCAGCCGGTGCCTCCCATCGGCGCTGAAGACCTCGCCTGGTCCGGGGTGGAGCGGATCCTGCCCACCCTCAACGCCACCCTGAGCGCGGAGGAGGCGAGCCGCGCCGCCTATCTCTACGCCAGGGGCGGGCGCTTCGAGCCGGTGGCCAAGGGACGTGACGAGGCGGGGCAACCGAGCAAGCGCTGGCCCAAGCCGCTGATGCTGTGGAACCCGGTGGTGGGCAGCCGCCGTCACAGCCAGAGCGGCCAGTTCCTGAGCGGCACCCCGCGCTTCTTCCGGGCCCGGCTTGCAGACGGCACGCCGCTGAGCGAGGCATTCAAGCCGGCACAGTGGCCCCTGCTGCTCACCAGCTACAAGTCCCACACCATGAGCTCCATGAGCATCGGCTCGGATCGCCTGCGCCAGGTGCACCCCAGCAACGGGGTGCGGCTCAACGCCCAGACGGCGGCCCGCCTCGGCATAGTGAGCGGGGACAGGGTGCGGGTCAGTACCCCCAATGGCAGCGTGATCGGGCTGGCCGAGTGCGTGGCCGGGGTGCAGGCGGATGCCATCGCCATCGAGCACGGCTTCGGTCACAAGGAGCTGGGGGCGCGGGAGCACTGGATAGACGGCCAGCAGGTGGCGGCCAGTGCCCTGCGCGGCGCCGGGGTGAACCTCAACGATCTGGCGGTGTTGGATCCCAGTCGCCACGGCCGTTATCCCCTGGTGGACTGGGCCATCGGCTCCTCGGCGCGCCAGGGCTTGCCGGCCCGGGTCGAGAAGCTGGTGTAGCGCCAGATGCAAAAAAAGCGGGGCCATCATGGCCCCGCTTCATTTTGCGGTGATCCCGCGTATTAGGGGTTCAGTTCGACGTCCACCCACACCAGGCGATGGTCCGAGCTCACTCCCTTGGCGATGCCGAGCTTGGCGTCATACACCAGGTGGTAGCCCGGCTCGAAGCTGGCGGGCCAGAACACGCCTGAGGCCACCGCGTTGAGGTTGGCGGAGGGGATCAGGTGATCGAGCTGCAGGCCGCTGCTGCTGGTGATGCGCTCCGGGGTGGTGCGGCCGTTGTTGCGCTTGCACTGATCCGGCTGGCTGGCGAGGCACTCGGGGCCACCCTGGCTGACCGGGATCAGGGCGCCGTTGGTGACCGCCTGGTTGACCAGCACGTGGTTGTGCAGATCCTGGATGGCACTGAGATCCCCGTCACCCAGCTGGGGATCGGCGTTGAGATCCCCGGCGATGACGAACCTGGCACCCTGTGGCAGGCCGCCGGCCTTGCCCGCGTCGTCCACCATGTAGCTGGCGGCCTCCACATAGTCCTGCCAGAAGGCGACCTCGGCTCTGTTGTGCTTGACGTTGTGGCGCGCTGCGTTGCCGAAGATGGGCGGGGTCGGGTGGGAGAGGAGGAAGTGGACCACCTCCTCCTTGTTGCCCTGCTTGATGCGCACCGGCACGTCGGCGTGATTCTTGGAGGAGAGCGGGAACTGCTCCCAGGCCGCGGCGTCATACCAGGCATCGCCGCACTGGCGACCGGCCGGGATCGGGGCCTTGGGGTTGTTGCAGTCGTCGATGATGGGGTTGGCTTCGCCCGGCATGTCCTTCCACTTGAAGTGCTGGAAGGTGCGGATCCCTTTGGTATCGATGGGGTACTTCGACATCAGGGCGAAGGCGTACTGGCCGTGGTAGTTGCCAAAGCCCCAGGCGTCATCCGGCCCGCTGTTGCGCTTGCCGTCCAGATTGAGGTCATGACCGCTCATCAGGCCGGTGTTGGTGGCGAAATTCTGCATCACCGGGTAGCTGATAGCCTGCACCTCGCCGTGCTGGGCATGGGCCAGGTAGTTGTCGTTGAACGCCTTCAGATCGGCGGTGCTCTCGCCCTTGCCGTCGTTGTCGAATTCGTTCAGCAGGAAGACGTCCGGGCGGGTGCGCTGCACTATCTCGGCGATATTGCGGATCTGCTGCACGTCTTTCGCCTGGGTGATCTCGGCCTTGCCGAGGCTGGTGTCACCGTCCTGATAGCGGGCCAGCAGGGCATCCTGGGCGGCGCGGTCCAGGGCCAGTTCGCCGCTCAACATGCCGGGGGCGGTGCGATCGAAGGAGAGGTTGAAGGTAGCGAAGCGAACCATGGGATCGGGGGCCTTGGAGTCATTGTTGCTGTTACAGCCTGCCAGCATTCCGAGAGAAATGGCAGCGGCGAGCAGGGACTTGTTGATATTTTTCATTGTAATATTCCGTAGCATCAATATGTTATGCCTCTGTAGGGTCAAGTGAGGTGTGGCCATTATAGGGATCCCGCCCTTGGGTAGGGCGCCGGATGAGCCAAAGTGTGAGTCCATTCACAGAGCAGAACAGAGGGGAAACGAGATGAGTCGGCGGCAAACGGCCCTGGTGGTCGAGGGGGGCGCCATGCGCGGCATCTTTGCCGCCGGGGTGCTGGATGCCTTCATGGCCAGGGGAGTGACGGCGTTCGATCACTGCATCGGGGTTTCGGCAGGGGCGGTCAACCTGGCGGCCTTCCTGGCCGGCCAGCAGGGGCGCAACCACAGCGTCATCACAGATTACTCCTGTCGCCCCGAGTTCATCAGCCTGGCGAAGTTCATGCGCGGCGGTCATTGGCTGGATCTCGACTGGCTGTGGGCGATCACCATCCGCGAGTGCCGGCTCGATCTGGCGCGGTTTGCCGCTAACCCTGTGCCGCTGACGGTGGTAACCACCCGGGTCTCGGACGGGCAGGCCGCCTATCTCAAGGCGACGGCGGAGGAGCTGGAGCAGCAGATCAAGGCCTCCTGCTCGGTGCCGCTCGCCTATCGCGACTTCGTGCGGCTCGGGGGTGAGGCGATGACCGACGGCGGGGTGGCGGACTCCATCCCGGTGCGCCACGCCTATGAGCAGGGGGCGCGGGACATCACAGTGGTGCTCTCCCGCCCGCTCGGCTATCGCAAGCGGGCGCCGCGTCTGCCTGCCCTGCACCGTTACCTGCTGCGGCAGACCCCGGCGCTGGCCCGCGCCAGCCTGGCCCGCCATCACAGCTACAACGACGCCATCGACTTCATCCGCAATCCGCCGGCGGATTGCCGCATCCGGCTCATTCATCCGCCCGCGGGCTTCAGGGTCGGTCGCATGACCACGGATCCGGACAAGCTGGAGCAGGGCTATCAGATGGGCTGGCAGGCGGCGCAGGCCTACCTGGGCACGGGTTAGTGCCCGGCGGCGAGCGGCTTAACGAAGGGCGTGGTGCGACTGCGGAAGGCGGCCATCGAGCAGGGGCACGTGCTGAATGGCCTGGTCCAGCCAGGCCCAGTCCAGCGGCGGGGTGCCGGCCTTGAAGCGCTGGTAGGCGCGGCCCTCGCGGACGGTCAGGAACAGGGTCGTCGACAGGCCGAGGCGATTGAGATAGCGCACCATGACGTCGCCCTGATAGTTGTGCAGCCGTTGCTGCAGCTGGGGCAGGCTCAAGCCCTGCTCCTGACCGGTTTCATCCCAGATTGCAAACATGCGAGGCGGCTCCTGACGGTGAGGAGTCCACTGTTTCGAAAAAAGCGGGGGAGGGCAATTGTCAGATCTGACAGTGCCAAATGGTATCTAGCCATAAAAGCGAAAACCCGGCGCTGGGCCGGGTTTTCTGAAGAATGGTGGAGGGAGAAGGATTCGAACCTTCGAAGGCAGAGCCGTCAGATTTACAGTCTGATCCCTTTGGCCGCTCGGGAACCCCTCCACAGGGGTACTACTTTTTTTACAGGCCTTACTCATACAACTCAGGAAGATGGTGGAGGGAGAAGGATTCGAACCTTCGAAGGCAGAGCCGTCAGATTTACAGTCTGATCCCTTTGGCCGCTCGGGAACCCCTCCACGGGGTATTTTCCTGATTTTTCGCACTTGAATGGTGGAGGGAGAAGGATTCGAACCTTCGAAGGCAGAGCCGTCAGATTTACAGTCTGATCCCTTTGGCCGCTCGGGAACCCCTCCCCAAGTGCGAGGCCGCATACTACCAGATCCGGTAAGGTTGTGAACCCCTCAGGCCCATTCTGACGACAAAAAAATATCGTTTGGTTATTTTTTGATTTATCCAGCTCAAAATTCACGCTTTTCAATGACTTTCAGGGGGCGGTGAGCCGCCGTCTGGGCGCGGATGTGGGCGGGGTGATTGGCGGCAGGGAAGAGGGGTGGGGATAAAGATGGAGATAAAAAGAGGAGCCAGCGCTGGCTCCTCTCTCTTGTTCATGCAACTGCGCCTTATCTGTTCACGCAGTGGCGGCCTGGCTCAGGCCTCGCTGCTGGCCTGCTGGCAGCCCGCGACGGCGTGGGCGATCAGCTCCAGCGCGCTCTGCTCGCAGGGCGGCAGCTCGACATCGCAGTGGCCAAGCGGGGTGACCCTGTCGCCCCACTTGATGAGGGCGGCGCCCCAGGTCAGGCCGGCCCCGAAGGCGGCGCTGAGCAGATAGGAGTTCGGCTTGACCCGACCCTGCTCCAGCGCCTCGCACAGGGCGATGGGCACGGTGGCGGCCGAGGTGTTGCCGTAGTGCTCTATGTTGACCATCACCTTGTCCATGGGCGCATTCATGCGCTTGGCCAGGGTCTCGATGATGCGCATGTTGGCCTGGTGCGGCACGATGAGATCGACCTGCTCGGGGGTGATGCCGGCCTGGGCCAGCACGGCGCCGGTCGCCTCGCCCATGCCGCGCACGGCCCGTTTGAAGATCTCCTGCCCCTCGAAGTTGAAGGTGAAGAGGCCGTCGATGTCGGCGAAGCGTACCCGATCGGTGCCAAAGTTCGGCACGTGCAGGATCTCGCGCGCCTCGCTGTCGCAGCCGAGCTTGTTGGCGATGAGGCCGGACTCGTTGTCGCTCGCCTCGATCACCACGGCGCCGGCGCCGTCACCAAACAGCACTGCGGTGTCGCGCTTGGCCCAGTCCAGCAACTGGGTGAGACGCTCGGCTCCTATCACCAGCACCTTCTGCATCATGCCGGTCTGGACCAGAGAGGTGGCCACGGAGAGCGCATAGACGAAGCCGGTACAGGCGGCATTGAGGTCGAACACCGCCGCCTTGTGGGCGCCGAGGGCCTGCTGCACCGCTGAGGCACAATTCGGGATCAGGGTGCCCGGGGTGGCGGTGGCCAGGATGATGCCATCCAGTGCGGCGGCCTCGAGACCGGCGCAGGCCAGGGCGCGGCGACCGGCCAGGGTGGCGAGTTCGGTGTTGCTGACGTGGGAGACCCGGCGTGCCTTGATGCCGGTACGCGGATAGATCCATTCATCCGACGTTTCCATGATGGTGCTGAGCGCATCGTTGGTCAGCACTGCGGGGGGCAGGCATTTGCCCCAGCCGGTGATATTGGCGTATTTCATCTTGTTATCGCTTCTTGTTGTGGGTCGCCCGCGGGCGGAAACTCGCGCAATTATGCCGTACCGGTTTTCCAGTGTCATCTCGCGGCCCTGTTTTGGCAAATGGCAGAAGGCGGGGTGGGGGACGAATAAGCCGGTGATTTTGCTTAAAATAGCGCCCCGCCTTGCCCTAAGATAGGGGCTGGTTTCTCCCAGGGATGATCTGAGTGCACAAAGCGAATCTCAACCTGTTGCCAACCCTCAAGGTCTTGCTGGAGACCCGCAACATCAGCCGGGCGGCCGAGCTGCTGCACCTTAGTCAACCCTCCATCAGCAAGCAGCTCAATCAGCTGCGCGGCGAGTTTGGCGACGAGCTGCTGGTGCGGGAGGGGCAACGCTGGCTGCTGACCCCGCGGGCCGAGAGTCTGGCGGCGGCACTGGCCGATCCGCTCGGGGCCCTGGCGCGGCTCTACGAGGCGCCCGGCTTCGAGCCCGCCCGCTGCGAGCGGGTGTTCCGGCTCGCCTCCTCCGACTATGTGGCCCAGCACATCCTGCCCGACATCTGCGCGGCGCTGGCGAGGGCGGCGCCGCTGGCGGCGCTCGAGTACAGCCTGTGGGACAAGCGCCAGCTGCCGCAGCTGTGGCAGTCCGAGCTGGATCTGGTCTCCACCATCACGGAGCTGGTGCCGGATCAGATCCGCGGCCTGCATCAGGGGGAGGACCGGCTGGTGATGCTGATGGGGCGCCACCATCCGCTGTCCGGCACGGCGCCGACCCTGGAGGACTACCTCGCCTGGCCCCATCTGCAGGTGAGCGGCGGCGGTGACAAGGACAGCCCGGTGGAGCAGGTGCTGATGCCCCAGGGCCTCTCCCGGCGCTGGTTCGCCCGGGTGCCCTTCTTCCAGGCGGCGGTCGAGGTGCTGCTGCGCACCGATTGCCTGATGACCACCCCGGCCCACATCGCCTGGCAGCTGTCGCAGGAGCACGGCCTGAGCTTCTGCGATCTGCCCTTCGCCACCCGCACCCAGCAGTATCATCTGCTGTGGCACCAGCGCCATCATCAGGATCCGGCCCACCAGTGGTTCAGGGAGCTGGCCTATCCCTTCCTGCGAGAACATCTGCAGCGGACCCTCGGCGAGAGCCGAAAACAACTAGCCGAGAGCCGCAAGCAGCTGGACGAGAGCCACAAACCGCTCGGCAGATCCTGAGGTAGTGAGTCGTGCTGACCCATAGCCATTGGCTATGGGCTCTATTCATAACTTTCACTTCTGGCATGGTAGTGCGCCCGCTTAACCTGACGGCCGGTATTCATTTTCATTCGAGATAGAGGCAGTTATGGAATTCACGAGCTGGCTGGCGCTGGCGGCAATCTGTGTGATGGGGGCCATCAGCCCAGGGCCGAGTCTGGCGCTGATCATCCGTAATACGGTGCAGGGCGGGCAGGGCCACGGGGTGGCGACCGCGCTCGGCCATGGCCTGGGGGTCGGCATCTATGCGCTGGTCACCGCCCTGGGTCTCTCCTTGCTGATCACCCAGACCCCGCTGCTGTTCGATCTCATTCGTTACGGCGGCGCGGCCTTCCTCGCCTGGCTCGGCATCAAGGCGCTGCTGGCGAAACCCGCCAGCGGCGCGACCGAGGAGGCGGTGCATGCGCTGCGCGGTCGGCAGGGCGCGTTCGAGGGCTTTATGGTGGCCTTCCTGAACCCCCAGCTCGCCATCTTCTTCATCGCCCTGTTCAGCCAGTTCGTTCACGCCGATACCGGCTGGCGCGAGGGTGGCATCATGATGCTGACCGCCGGTGGCATCGATGCTATCTGGTACGTGCTGGTGGCCCTGGTGCTCTCCCGCGGCCCCGTGCTGACCTGGCTCAAGGCAAAGTCCTCCGTCATCGATAAAATAAGCGGTCTGGTGCTGCTGGGGCTGGCGCTGAAGGTGGTGCTTTGATGCTGCTCTCCCGCGGACATCCATGGCTGACCTGGCTCAAGGCGAAGACCTCCGTCATCGATAAAATAAGCGGCCTGGTGCAGCTGGGGCTGGTGCTGAAGGTGGTGATCTAGACCAGTGTTTGGTGCCAGTGTTGCCAGCACAATCTCTCTGCTCCCTTCTCCCCTTGTGGGAGAAGGGTTGGGGATGAGGGGTGACCACATAGGCTTTCTCGGCCCGGCGAGAGCCGCATCTCCCGTTTCGGGATAGGGGCCTGATCCAATCCTGTATCTTGCGGTGATCTTAAGCGGGATCAAGGCAGGCAATGCCGGGTCCCGCTAGAGTGACGGGCACTTGTCGTCCGCCTTCAGACCAGAGCTTATTGCACGATATGCACGATCAGACCCACCGCCTCGCACAGCATCGCCTCGAGCTGCTGGCTCCGGCCAAGAACCTTGCCTACGGCATCGAAGCCATCAACCATGGCGCCGATGCCGTTTACATGGGTGGCCCCGCGTTCGGCGCCCGCAGCGCCGCGGGCAACACCCTCGAGGATATAGAGGCGCTGGCGCGCCATGCCCACCGCTTCGGTGCACAGCTGTTTATCGCCTTCAACACCCTGCTGCACGACCACGAGCTGGAGCAGGCCCAACGCCTCGCCCACCAGATTTATGAGGCCGGCGCCGACGCGCTGATCGTGCAGGACATGGGGCTGCTGGCGCTGGACCTCCCCCCCATAGCGCTGCATGCCAGCACCCAGACCGACAACCGCACCCCAGAGAAGGTGAAGTTCCTGCAGGATGTGGGCTTCTCCCAGGTGGTGCTGGCCCGCGAGTTGTCCCTCGAGCAGGTCCGCGCCATCAGCGCCCAGACCAATGTGCAGCTGGAGTTCTTCATCCACGGCGCGCTCTGCGTCTCCTACAGCGGCCAGTGCAACATCAGCTATGCCCGCACCGGCCGCAGCGCGAACCGCGGCGAGTGCGCCCAGCTCTGCCGGCTGCCCTGCTCGCTGCAGAAGCCGGATGGGGAGGTGCTGGTGGCGGACAGTCACCTGCTCTCCCTCAAAGACATGGATCAGAGCACGAACCTGGAGGCGCTGATCGAGGCGGGTATCCGCTCCTTCAAGATCGAGGGGCGGCTCAAGGGGCTGGATTACGTGAAGAACGTCACCGCCTGGTATCGCCAGCGGCTCGACGCCATCCTGGATAAACGCCCGGATCTGGTGGCCGCCTCCGCCGGGCGTTGCAGCTACAGCTTTGTGCCGGATCCGAAGAAGAGCTTCAATCGCGGTTCGACGGACTACTTCCTGCACGAGCGCAAGGCCGATATCGGCTCCCCCAGGAGCCCGAAATACCTGGGGGAGCCGCTCGGCAAGGTCACCAGGCTAACCCGGGAGGGCATAGAGATAGATGGGCATCAGGTGACACTGAATAACGGCGACGGCCTCGGCTTCTTCAAGCCGAACGACGAGCTGGTGGGGATGCGGTTGAACAAGGTAGAAGGTAAGCAGTTACTGCTCTCCGAGCCGGTGCCCGGGCTCAAGCTGGGCACCACCATCTACCGCAACCACGACAGCGCGTTCAGCAAGCTGCTCTCGACCGCGAGTGCCGAGCGCCGCATCCGGGTCGATCTGCGGTTATCCGAGTGCGAGCAAGGCTTGCGGCTGGATCTCGCGGACGAGCAGGGCATAAGCGCCAGCGTGACCCTCGCCTGTGACAAGCAGCCGGCCGACAACCCGGCGCGGGCGCTGCAACAGGCGCGGGATCAGCTTGGCAAGCTCGGCAACACCCTGTTCGTGGCGCGCCAGATCGAGTTGGTGTTAACGATGCCGCTGTTTATTGCGGCGTCAGCGCTCAACGGGCTGCGGCGGGACGGCATAGCGGCGCTGGAGGCGGCGCGACTCGCCGCCTACCGGCGACCAGAGCGGCGCATCGCGCAGCGAGATGTGGCCTATCCCCAGCACCGTCTCTCCTACCTTGGCAACGTGCTCAACGGCGCCGCCGAGCAGTTCTTCCGCGAGCACGGGGTGGCGCGCATCGCCCCCGCTTTTGAGGCGAACAAGGAGGAGGGCGAGGTGGTGCTGATGATCACCAAGCACTGCATCCGCTACAGCCAGAACCTCTGTCACAAGCAGGTGCCCGGCCTCAAACCCGAACCGCTCGAGCTGAAGATGGGCAAGGACCTGTTCCGGCTGCGCTTCGACTGCAATCGCTGCGAGATGCAGGTGATGGGCAGTCTCAAGCGCTAGTGCCCTATCGGGGGCCAGACGGGGCATGTCACGGGGCCGGATTCGATGGCAGTATAAGGGAGGCACCATAGGGGGCGGTCGCCTGATCCTGGCCAAAAGCCTGCATGGCGGACATCGATGGGTGCTTATCGCCCCTGCTGTGGCGACGCCGATTTTTCCGACAAAGGGAGTTGTGATGGAAATCAAGAACCTGCCGTTTTGCACGACCCGCTGGGCCGAGATAGCGCCGACCGAGCATAAGGGGGAAACCGGGGTGGCCCGCTGGCACACCCAGAGCTTCGGCGATATGCGGGTGCGGATGGTGGAGTACTCCCCTGGTTATCTGGCGGATCACTGGTGCAGCAAGGGCCATGTGCTGCTGTGCATCGAGGGGGAACTGCACACCGAGTTGCAGGATGGCCGGGTCTTCACCCTGACGGCGGGCATGAGCTATCAGGTGGCCGACAACGCCGAGCCCCATAGATCCTTCACCGAGCAGGGCGCCAGGCTGTTTATAGTCGACTGAGCCCTTCACCTTCTGCCGCCTGCCACTGAGGCCAACCACCATGCTAGAACTCAGACCCAACTGTGAATGCTGTGACAAGGATCTGCCCGCCGGCAGCGAGGAGGCCTATATCTGCTCCTTCGAGTGCACCTTCTGCGCCGATTGCTGCGAGCACCATCTGCATCATCTCTGCCCCAACTGCGGCGGCGAGCTGGTCAGGCGCCCCCGTCGCCCCGCGGCGAAACTGGCGAACAACCCTGCCTCCCTCAAGCGTGTCTTCAATCCGGCCCTGAAAAACCAGCCTTAAGAAAAAGGAGTGGCAGTTCGAGCATCCGGTGCTGATGGTCGCGGCTGCATGCACGGGCCTTGTGCTTGTCCCTTCTTCCCGCATGGGAGAAGGGGGAGGGTCAATACGAAGGGAGCGGCTGGATTGTCTGCAATGTCTCTTTACGAACGCCTGATGAGGCTTGGCTAATCAAGCCTGCCTTGCTGTGCCGGTGGGCGAGTGCCCACCGGTGGGTTCGGTCGCAACCTGGGTGAGTTGCTGACGACACACTATGGCTTGGCGTACTGATCGGCGCTGAGCACCTCGATGCCAACGAAGGGTTCTTCCCCCTCGACCCAGGCGTCGTGCCCCGGCGGAATGGTGTAGGACTCGCCGGCGCTGATGGTCTTGAGGGTGCCGTCCGTCAGGCGGACCGAGATCGATCCCGAGACGGCGTAACCCACGTGCGAGAGCTGGCATTGGTCCGTCTTGACGACGGGTTTGATGCATTCGGACCAGCGCCAACCGGGGGCAAAGTTGAACCGCCCTATGGTGTAGCCATCGAGTTTAACGACCTCGACCCGAGTCTTGTCGGGTGAGCGCACCTCGTCAGGGGTGCCGTGGGACCTCACCTGGAATTGAGTGACGGTGACTGGAGTGGACATGTTTCCTCCTCGTTTCAAACGGATCGCAGCCGATGGCCGCGACCGGATCACCAGGAACACGCCGTGATCTCGACAGTCAACAAGTTGGCAACGCGCAGCGTCATTCCGGTATTCGAAGTATTCGCCCAAACTCGCGTCGGCGCAGCGCTTTGATGCCCGCCGCGGCCAAGTATTCGCCCCCTGCGCGGCGCTTCCGGCAGCTGGGTTTTTGTCCCTTTGCCAGCGGCCTCGGCATAACTCCTTGGCCTTCAATGTCTTGTCTCGTGAGGGCGGGGCGGCCTGTCGTTGGGCTGTACATACTGGATGGGGGAGTGACCAGGGGCCGGATGACCCCTGGGAGTGGTGGCGTAAGCCCGGGGATCAGATCGGGATCCCCTCGAGGCGCAGCAGCGCCTGCTTGATGGGCAGTCCCCCCGCATAGCCGGTCAGGCTGCCGTTCTGGCCGATCACGCGATGGCAGGGCACGATGATCGATAGCGGGTTGCGGCCGTTCGCGGCGCCGACGGCGCGGCTCGCACTCGGCTTGCCGATGGCGTGCGCTATCTCGCCGTAGCTGCGCGTCTCGCCATAGGGGATGTCGCACAGCGCCTGCCACACGCTGCGCTGAAACGCCGTACCCTGGGCCGCGAGCGGCAGCGTGAAGCGTTGCAGCTCGCCGGCGAAGTAGGCCCTGAACTGTGCAAGATAAGGCGCCAGCGCCTCGCTGTCTCGCCGCCAGCCGGCTTGATCCGGCAGCGTGCGCAGGCCGTCCACGAAGTCCACGTGGCGCAGACCGTGCTCGTCGATGGCGACCAGCAGCTGGCCGCAGGCGGTATCCAGCAAATCGTAACGGATCATGATGTCATCTCCTCAGGTTGTTCATTGTCCGGGGTGCCGCGCCGCGCGGGCTGCTCGCTCATGGCGTGCCACAACCAGCTCGCGGCGTAGGCGCGCCAGGGCTGCCAGCACACGCTGCGCGCCATGACCTCCCTGACCGGTAATTTGGTGCCGCCCCCGAGCGCTTTTTGCAGCACGAGATCGGCGGCGGGGAAGGCGTCCGGATCCTGCCCGGTGCGCAGCCGCCAGTACGACACCGTCCAGGGGCCTATGCCCGGCAGCGCGAGCAGTGCCTCGTCGCTCGCGGTGGCGAGGGTGATCTCCCCGCTCGCGAGCGCGGCTGCCAGCGCCTGCAGCGTGCGGATGCGGCTGCCCGGCATGCCGATGCCGTCCAGCGTGAGCGCGCACAGCTGCGTCGGGGTCGGCAGCGCCGTCACGCCAAATTGCGCCTCGGTGCGCGCCACCAGCCGCCCCATGATGGTGATGGCACCCTTGACCGACACCTGCTGGCCGACGATGGCGCGCAGCATCACCTCGTATTCGTCCCAGCCCCCCGGCAGCCGCACGCCGGGCCAGCGCCCTTGCAGCCGTGCGAGCAGCGGATCTTCTGCGAGTCTTGCGCCTATGCGCACCATGTCAGCGTCGAGATCCCACATGCGCCGCACACGATACAGCAGATCCGGCAGCGCGCTCGGCGGCAGGTCTCGCAGCGTCAGCTTGAGGCTGTGGCCCTTGCCCGGTTCGATGCGGATCCACCCCTCCCGCTCGCCGATCCGATGGCGACGCTCGTACGCATCGCCCTCGACGCGCTCCAGCCCCGGGATGGCGCGCAGCCGATAGAACGCGAGCATGGCCTGCACATCGAACGGCGGGCGATACGGCAGTTGCAATGTGAGGCTCGCCGGTGGCATGTCCGTCGCCATATCGTCAGCCGCCGTCCCCTCGCGTTGGCGCAAGGCACGCGGCGCCAGGCCATAGGCCTGTTGCCACGCATCGTTGAAGCGCCGGATGCTCGCGAAGCCCGCCGCAAACGCGATGTCGGTGATCGGCAGTGCGGTCTCCGTCAACAGTCGCTTCGCGAGCAGCAGGCGGCGCGTCTGCTCCACCTGCTTTGGCGACGCACCTAGGTGTTGCTCGAACTGGCGCCGCAGCGTGCGCTCCGTGATGCCCGCCTGCGCCGCGAATTCGCCGAGCGAATGCTCGCCGAGCTCACCGCGTTCGATGCGGCTCAACATGCGCGCGAGCAGCGGCGGCAGATCCCCGCCCTGCGACGGCGCGAGTTCGGGCCGGCAGCGCAGGCAGGGACGCAGCCCGTGCTGCTCCGCCGCGGCTGCGAAGCGAAAGTACTGCACATTGTGTTCGTGCGGCGCCCGGGCCGGGCAGATCGGCCGGCAATAGATGCCGGTGGACAGCACGCCGGTGAAGAAGCGGCCGTCGAAGCGCGCATCCCGGGCGAGTCGGGCGGCGTGGCACTGCTCGCGGGTGAGGCCGGGGATGATCTCGTCCTGATGGGGATCGGTCGGTGGCAACGGGTTCATGGCATGGGGCTCGGCACTGGGGACATGTTTCGAGAGTAAGGGGGAGGGGGCGGCCTGACTAGCCAGAAACGGACAGGGATTAAAATAAACTTTCCGTCGAAAGCGGCGAGCGGGAGAGCGCAGACGGTGAGGTGAAAACGGTCGAGTCGGGCGGCCAAATATGCGAATCTGCTGTTGACCCCCTCAAGAAGGATGACCCATGCCAGGACCCGCCCGCGCCGGTGCCCTGATCTACGCCAAGGATCTCGGACGGCTGACCCACTTCTACCGCACCCTGCTGCAGATGGAGATCCTCAGCCAGGATGAAGGTTTCGTGGTGCTGGAGAATCGCGACATCCAGCTGTTGCTGCATGCGATTCCTGACGCCATCGCCAGCGGCATCCAGATCGCGGTGCCGCCGCGGCTGCGGGAGGAGGGCGCCATCAAGCCGTTCTTCACGGTGTCGAGCCTCGCCTGGGCCGAGGCGAAGGCCGCGGATCTCGGAGGCGGTCTGCTGCCGCAACAGTGGTCAGCCCCGGGCTTCGTGCTGCGCAATGCGTTCGATCCCGAGGGCAATATACTGCAACTGCGCGAGTCGCTCACCGCGCCCGATCCGCTGTGACGGGCGACGACCAATAGAAACGGGGCAGCCTTGGCTGCCCCGTTTCGTCCTGCGGCTTGCTGACCGTTACTTCAGATAACGCTGCTCCAGGTGCTTGCGCAGCCACTGCGGATCCAGCGCCGTGCCGGTCGCGCGGCGCACCAGCTCATCCGTATTGTGCTGGCTGCCCTGGGACCAGATGTGGCGGCCGAGCCAGCCGAAGATCTCCGGCAGCCGGCCCGCCGCGATCAGCTCGCCCATGTCACCGAGATCTCTCTCGAGTGCGAAGCGCTGCTGCGCCGCATACATGGCGCCGAGCGTGTAGCTCGGGAAGTAGCCGAACGAGCCGTCCGTCCAGTGGATGTCCTGCATGCAGCCGTTCTGGTAGTTGCCCTTGGTGGACAGGCCGAGCCACTGCTGCATCTTCGCATCCCACAGCTCCGGGATGTCCGCGACCTCGATGCGTCCCTCGATGAGGTCGCGCTCCAGCTCGTAGCGCAGGATCACGTGCGCCGGGTAGGTCACCTCGTCCGCATCGACGCGGATAAGACCCGGCTCGACGCGGTTGTACAGCCGCGCCAGGTTCGCCGGTGCCAACGCCGGCTGCTCGCCGAAGTGCTGGCGAATGTGCGGCGCCAGCAGCGTCAGGAACGCGGGATGATGGCCGAGCTGCATCTCGCAGAACAGGCTCTGGCTCTCGTGAATGCCCATGGAGCGCGCCTCGGCGACCGGCTGGCCGAGCAGGTTGCGCGGCAGGCCCTGCTCGTAACGCGCGTGGCCCGTCTCGTGCACTATGCCCATCAGGCTGGAGACGAACTCCTGCTCGTTGTAGCGCGTGGTGATGCGCACATCCGTCGGCACGCCGCCGCAGAACGGGTGGCTGCTGACGTCGAGCCGGCCGTGCGCGAAGTCAAAGCCGAGCAAGCCCATCACCTGCTGGCCGAGCGCCTGCTGGGTGGCGACGGGGAAGGGGCCCTGCGGGATCAGCAAGGTGTCACGCTTCTGCAGCTCGCTCACCTGTTGGATCAGGCTGGGCAGCCAGCCGGTGAGATCGCCGAAGATCTGATCCAGCCGCTCGCTCGTCATACCGGGCTCGTACAGCGCCAGCATGGCGTCGTAGGGGCGCACCCCGAGCGCCTCGGCGCGAAGGCGTGCCACTTCCCGCGACAGCTTCACCACCTCCTCGAGATTCGGGGCGAAGCCGGCCCAGTCGTTGTGCTTGCGCTGGCTGCGCCAGGCGTGCTCGCACTTGCTGCCGGCGAGCGACAAAGCCTCGACCAGGTCACTCGGCAGCAGGATCGCATCCTGCCAGTGGCGCTTGATCTCCCGCAGGTTCGCCTGCTGGGTGGCGTCAAGCGGCTCGCTCTCGGCCCGCGCTATCCAGTCGCCGAGTTCGGGGGCGGTGCGTTTCTGGTGGATCAGCACGCCGAGTTCGGCCATGGCCTCGGCGCGTGCCTCGTTGCCGCCTTCCGGCATCATGGCGGCCCGATCCCAGCCGCAGATGGCGCTGAGATGGGAGAGCCGGTGCAGCTGTTGCTGATGTTGTTCAAGCTTTTGGTATGACATGGGATTGTCCTTGTTATCGTCCCTGAGAGTATGCACCCCGTACCTGGCATGATCGGGGCCGTTCGATGCTAACACTGCCATCGCGCGTTTTACCACCCTGGCCGAGGATGCCTGACCAGATGACAGGTGCTGACTAGCCGAGGCGCTGCTGGTGACGTTCGCGGTTCTGTGCCTGCTTGCGCTCGCTCTTTCTGAGCAGGACGTAGAGCGCGCCGCTGCCGCCGTGACGGCACTCGGCGCTGTGGATGGCCATCACCGCCGGCAGTTGCGGCAGCCAGGCGCTGACATGGGCGCGGGCTGCTGCGCTCCCCCTTGCCGTGCAGGATCAGCAGGCAGCGGATGTCGCGCAGCTCGCAATCCAGGAGGAACTGCACCAGCGCCTGGCGCGTCTCGCTCAGCGTCTTCTGGTGCAGATCCAGGCAGCCTTGCAGCTCGTATTTGCCGAGTCGCAGCTTCTTGTAGACGCCCTCCTGCACCCCGTCGCGCTTGAAGCCGATGAGGTCGTGGGGATCGAGCATGGGGGCAGCCTCCATGCTGAGGCTAGCCAGAGTGAGCCGCTCGGCGCTGGCGGCCTGGCGGCGCGCGAGCTGTGCCTCGGTCGGGGTGGGGTTGCCCGCTGGGGGCCTGAGGTGGTCGCTGCACAGTGGCCGCACGTCGGCCACTTCCTGCAGGAACAGTGAGCGTTCGTCGTCATGGGACACGGCAGGCCCTCCGCATGAGAATGAGGGCGCATTATAGCGAGCCTCGATCGTGCTTAGAATGGCGGGCCGGGCTCACCCGCTGGGATCATTGCGCCACGGTGGGCGGCGCTTGGTGCGCATCACCTCGTATGGCGGGCTCGCGTCGTTTGGCATGGCTTGCCCGCAAGCGGCGGATCCGTTTCGCCTGCCGGTTTATTGTTCCTCGGTGGGCGGCTTGGCGTGCATCACCTTGTAGATGAAGTAGGCCGCGTAGGCGCTGATCAGCAGGAAGGTGCCGATAATCACCAGCATGGACATCAGTCCCACGCTGTTGCCAAACATCAGGTTGAGCCAAAACTCCATCTCGTTCACTCCTGTCATCCTTCGATGACAGGCATGATAGATACCTCTTTGGGAGGGAGGAGATGATCTCGATCAAGTCCCTTGCTGGTTATTTAACCGCTGGCCTGTTCTGTGAGCGGCCTCGCAGTTGCGGCCGCAGCCGCTCTGAACCTAGCCCCTTATGGCGTCACGCCGCCCTGATCACTGGGCCGCCGGCGCGGTCGCGACCCTGCCCGGCTCGGTGAGCGCCGTGATGCGCCAACCCTGCTGCTCCAGCAGCGCGAGCATGCCCTGCTCGCCGTAAAGATGCAGCGCCCCTACCACGATGAAGCTCTCGTTCGGCAGGGTGGACCACTTGGCCAGCCAGTTGCGGTTGCGCTCCGCCAGCAGGGTCTGCTCCAGCCAGGCCTGCAGCTTGGGGGGCGCCATCTCCTCTTTCAACAGGTTGATCAGGGTGGCCTGATCGCCGTTCTGCCAGGCCGCCATGACCTCGGCGAATCCCTTCTCGAGCTCCGGCAACTCATCCAGGGTGCTCTCTAACATCAGGGTCTGATTGTCGCCGACGCTGGCGAGGTAGCCGAGCTGCTCGAGCAGCGTCTCGAAGCCGACGATGGGCTTGCCGCTCTCGCTCGCCCGCTTGGCGAAGTGCTGATCCACCCCGAATTCACCGCTATAGCCGGTGCGCTCCAGCGCCGCCTGGGTCAGGGTGATGGCCGCAAACCAGGGTCGCAGCGGTGCCAGCATGGTCTCGGTCAGCCCGTTCTGGCCGGCGGCGATCAGGGTGCGCCTATACAGCTCGGGCGGCACATGATCCTTGAGCGTCTTGCCGTCCACCAGTCGGGTGATGGAGCCCATCTCCTGCCACTGCTCCTGGCTGATGCTGGTCATGTTGACTTCCATCACCAGGGCGCGGCTCTGCTGCCAGGCCCGCTCGACGGGCTCGGGCAGCGGGTAGAGCGAGGGCTTGCCCGCATGAATGGAGCCCAGCAACCAGTGCTGCTCACTGCCCTTGCTGATGCGATAGAAGGCCGGATCTGCGAAGGCTTGCAGCGGCAGCAGCAGGCACAGCAGGAAGGAGAACAGCGTACGATGAAATCTCATGGGACACCTTATGTGAGGGGATGGCTTCTCTTCAAAGCAATAAGCCCTATGATAAGTCCTCATTTGTCACAGCCAAGAGGTTTCCCATGCCCCACCTTCGTTTTCGGGCAGTTTCTGTCGACACCCTGCAGCAGATAAGCCGCCCCTTGCTGGCGGATCTCTGCGCCCTGACCGGCGGCAAGCCGGAGTTTGTCACCCTTGAGTGCGTCGACTGCATCCGGGTACGCGACGGCGAGCGCGAGGTGGGTTCTCCGTTCGTGGAGCTGGTCTGGTTCGACCGCCCGCAGGAGCTGCAGGATGCCGCCGCGGCGCTCATCACCCGCCATCTGAAGGCGGTGCTGGGGGAGCAGGCCTATGTGGTGGTGCAGGTGCTGCCGATCGTCAAGAGCCACTACTACAGCGACGGCCAGCACTATTGAGGAAGAGGGTAAACCAGGTCGGCGCCTCGGGGCCGCTACGCGGCCCGGCTTGCTGGATGCCCATGGCCGCTCACGGGATCACACCGACTTGCCGAGGATCCGGTCAAGCCAGCGGCTCGGCAGCAGGCGGCGCAGCACAGTAAACAGCTTGGTCGGCAGGGTGACAGGGTAGCGATGCTTGGGGCGCTTGTTCTGCAGCGCATGCAGCAGCGGCGGTATGCAGGCCTCGCTCGACAGGGTGAAGCCGCTGGTGGCCCCCTCCTTCTCCAGCCGGGTCAGGGTCTGGCGATAGGCGCCCTGATGGCGGCTCTGGGCTGGATCGATGTGACGCACGAAGGCGTCGCGGGCATTGGCGCGAAAACGGGTGTCGATGGGGCCGGGCTCTATCAGGCTGATGTGCACGCCGCTGCCCTCGAGTTCGAGGCGCAGGGTGTCGGTGTAGCCTTCCAGCGCGAACTTGCTGGCGTTGTAGGCGCCGCGATACTTCATGGCCACCAGGCCGAGCACCGAGCTGTTCTGCACTATGCGTCCCTCGCCCGCGGCCAGCATGGCCGGCAGCACCTGACGAATGAGATGGTGCCAGCCAAACAGGTTGGTGTCGAACTGGGCGCGCAGCGCCTCGGTGGGCAGGTCTTCCAGCGCGCCGGGCTGGCCGTAGGCGCCGTTGTTGAACAGCCCGTACAGGCGACCCCCGGCCAGTGCCAGTGCCTCTGCCGCCCCCCGCTCTATGCTGGCGGTGTCCGCCAGATCCAGCTGCACCGCCAGCAGGCCCTGCTGCCGCAGCTGTGCCACATCCTCGGCCTTGCGGGCGGAGGCGATCACGGTGAAGCCGTGGGCACCGAGCGCCTTGGCGGCGGCGAGGCCGATGCCGCTGGAGCAGCCGGTGATAAGCACGAAGGGGTGGGGCATTGGGGTCATCCTGATTGGCGGCCAGCAGATGGCCGAAGCGGGCATGGTAGCCTGAGCGCCACCAAAAACAAAACCGGGCCATGTGGCCCGGTTTGCTGGCAGAACATCGTCCTGATTACAGGATGGTGAACGGCATGATGATGTGGAACTTGACGTCATGCTCGGAGCTGAACATGTTCGGGTAGTACCAGCTGCCCTTGTCGTCCTGTTCGTTGTTGTAATCGGTGTAGTGCAGCTTGAACAGCGTGCCCTTCAGCTTGCCATCCTGCACCGTGTACATGACGTCGAAGTTGAAGGCCCACTCCTTGCCCGGCTCCAGGGTACCATCGCCGTTGTTGGCATCCCAACCGTAGGCACCGGAGACACCGGCGGTCCAGCCTGGAGCACCGACCAGATCATCCAGCGTGCGGCTGGTGCCGAAGAACACGGCCTTCTCTTCGTTATGGTTCCAATCTGAGCGGGAATCCCACCAGATCTCGTTCGCACCCTGGGAGTTGCCGTAGCCGCGGGTCAGACGGGGCAGGTAGTTGCCCAGATCCCCTTCGGCCTTGGTGTACAGCCCTTCCAGGCGGAAGGAGTAAGGACCGGCGCCCCAGCTGGCGGTCATGGCTTGTTGCCAGGCCAGGCCGTCATAGTCTTCGTTCTCGGTGTCGGAACCGTAGAACTGGTAGCTGGTGTTCAGGCCACCCAGTACGTCAAACTTGTGGGCCAGCTTGAAGTGGTAGCTGTCCATGTAGCCTTCGGCCTGACCGAAGGAGCCGGTGACGGCGGTGCCATTGTCGAAGGTGTAGCGGGCCGCCAGACCGTGGATGTAGTCGATCTGGTTCTCATCGGAGAAGGGATCGCTGGCATAGGGGTTGCTCTTGGAGAAGCCGGCGGTGTTCTTGAACCAGGGCGCCTTGTATTCGTCGGCGATGGCGTAGGTCAGGTAGAGCTTGCCGAAGTTACCTTCGATCTGGCCACCACGGTAGGTACCGGGTTGATAGGACCAGTTGACGCCGATCACCCCTGGCACATACAGCTGGGTGTAACCGCCTTTGGCCGTCACGGCGCCATCCATGAACTTGAGTTTCAGGGCGGCGGTGGAGAGGCTGAAGCCATTCTCGGGAACACCGTCACCACCTGAACCCCACTGGTCGCCCCAGAAGGAGAATTCGTTCTCTTCGTTGACCGGGTTGCTCTCGTCAACGGCCAGGTCATAAGCACCGAAACCGCCCACATCCAGACCCACCATGTCCCAGGCATAACCGGAGTTGTAGTTCAGGGCGGCTTGGGTGGTGGCATGGCTCAGGTTGGAGTGGTACTTGCCATCCTGACCGGGACCGGCTTGTACGCGGTCACGCTCACGCTGGAAGTAGAACAGGCCGCCTGTCAGCTTGCCTTCATCGAGGAAGGCCTCGTAGGATTTGCCGTATTCCGGGCTCATCATGTCCTGGGCGGCCAATGCCATTCCGGGGGCGAGCAGCGCCGTAACCACAGCGGCACTCAACGCGGCGCGCTTGAAGATCACTTTTTCCATTTTGTATTGCTCCTGATTTTATGGACTTAGCTTTTTTGTCCGGCAGTCAGGCAAAGGCCCGCCGCTCGGTAATGGCATTGCAATCAAAACCCCGTAGGGCAAAAAAGAAATACTTGTCTATGTGTGCCGCCATTCCCGGGTGCCTTGGCGCCTCTCGGTGAAGGGCAGTCTGTTCTTTACAGTCTTTATTTTTTGAGTACCGACCCTTGGCGATCGGACACCACCAAGAGTACGTTCGCGGTGCGAAATATCAATGTAAAGTTCCCCCGAAGTTTCAAAAATATGACCGAGTGCAAATAATCATGATTCTTGGTGTGGGCACTCCCAGCCCTCTCATGGCGGCGATGACAGCGTTATCACGCGGGATTCCCCGTTGTCGTGCTCGGATCTCGCGCTGAAGGCAGAACTTTCTTTGTTAACCTGGTGGTAACAGATAATTTTGTGTCACAAAAAAAGATATGTCGAACGCCGGGGGCTAGCGATGGCGATCGAAGGGTGTCGTTATGCGCCCATTTAAGAGGGGAGCGGATCGGGCTCGGATGGGAGGTGCGGGCTGAGCCTGGACATGGGCGAGGGGTCTGTTTCCAGCGGGAAACCAGACCCGAGCCGCGCGGGGCGCGGCTCGGGTTGGCGCCTTAAATCAGGTCTGGATGGGCGGTTCTGGCCGGGCCTATGCCGGGCTCGGCCCAGACCCTGATGAGCCGATCAAGCCTGACCCAGGATGCGGGGGATCCGCTGGGCCTGGTGGTGAATGTGCTGCGACACCTGCACCGAGAGCTGGCTGCCCTGGCGGGCGTGCTGGCTGATGCGGCCGATCAGGGTGGCGAAGCTGGCCAGCCGGTGCTCCTGGCTCCTGGCGTTGCTGGCCCCCTGCAGGGCGATGACAGCGGTGCTGCGTGCCATCTCCCGCACCGTCTGGGTGGTCTGGCGCAGCTGCTCGGCCTGCTGGCGCTGGCCGCTGGCCTCGCTGGTGATGCGGCTCAGCACGGTCGCGAGCTGATCCCCCGCCTGAGTGAGGCGGGCCAGGATCTCGGTGATCTGGCCGAGGGAGCGCTGGGTGTCGGCCGACAGGTGGCGTACCTCGTCGGCGACCACCGCGAAACCGCGCCCCTGCTCGCCGGCGCGGGCCGCCTCGATGGCGGCGTTGAGCGCCAGCAGGTTGGTCTGCTGGGCGATGTGGCCGATGACATCGACGATGGCGGTCACGTCGTCCACCGAGCGCTTGAGCTGCACCAGGGCGCCACTGCTCTCGTCGATGGCGAGGCCGGTCTGGGCGGTGGCGGCCAGCATGCCCCCCACCAGCCGCTCGCTCTGGCTCATGGAGTGTTCGTTGTGCTGGGCGTGCTGCGCTATCTCGGCGGCCACCAGGTGTACCTCGCTGGCGAGCTGGTTCAGCTCGTTCATCATGCTGTCGCTCTCGTCCACCACCTGCTCCGTGGTGCGGGTGCTGTGATGGATCTGCTGCACCTGATCCACCATCTCCTGCAGGCTCAGGGAGACGCTCGACAGCTGGCTCGCCTTCTGTTGCTGATCCTGCTGCAGGCGCAGGATCAGGCGGTTGTAGCTCGCGACTATGTCCCCCAGCTCGTTGCGCTCGCGCCCCGCCGGCAGCAGCTGTGCCTCGCCGGTGGCATCGAGTTGCAGGAAGGCGCCGCGCAGCTGCAACAGGGGCCTGACCAGCCAGCGCCGTTGCACCAGCGCAAACAGCAGGGCCACCCCTACCAGGCAGAGCGCCAGGGAGCCGAGGATGGTGGCGAGCTCCCGGTTCACATCCTGACGGGCGGCGGCGAGCCGCTCCCCCATCTGGCTGCCGGCCTGCAGCAACTGATCTATGTCCTGCTGCACCCTCTGGCGGGCAGCCTGTTGCTGCTGCAGCGCCTTGCGGCTGTTGTCCAGCTCCTGCGGGTAGCGCTTGAGCAGGGAAACCAGCTCGCGGCGCGGCTGCTCACCAAGCTCATGGCGCACCGGTTCCCCCAGGCTGAAGTCGTCGGCCGGCGCCTCCTCAAACAGCCCGAGCGGCGGCAGCCTGGCCAGGCTGTCCGCCTGTTTTTGCAGGGCGGCCAGCTCGAATTGCAATCCGGTCAGCAGCTTGGGACTGGCCTGCGCCATGTAGTTCTGGCGCAGGTGGGCCAGTCCCGGCAGGCTCGCCAGTATGTCGGCCGCCCCCTGGCGGTATCGATCGGCGCTGGCAGGATCCGCCCCAGCCGCCCCCTGCTGGCCATAGCGCAGCAGGGCCTTGGCGTGGGCGGTCAGCTCGTTCTCGGCATTTTGCAGCAGCCACTCGCGGTTGCCGGAGAGCTTGCCCGCCGCCAGGTAATCGCCGTCGATGCGTGCCCCCATCCGCTCGAGCAGGGCGCGCAGCGGGGTGCTCGGTGACGCCTCCTGCCGCGCCAGCTGGCCGAGTGCCTGCTTGCGGATCCCCTGGGCCTCCGCCAGGCGCAGCGGATCGCCGCTGTCGAGGTAGCCGCGCAACTTGCCCTGCAGCGGGCCGGTCAGTTGCTGCTGCAGGCGCTCGTGCTGGCGCTGGGCTTGCTCGGTCTGCTGGAGTCGCTGCCAGCCATGAAACAGGGCGGCGGCCTGAACGCCGGCCACCAGCAGCAGTACCAGGGAGGAGAGGGTGGCGTAATGGGCTATTTTCACATCAGATTCCTGCTTGAACCACGCGATGGCGCGAGCTTAAGCAGGAGTGATGGCGTTTTTATGACAGGGAAGCGGGGGCCTTGCCAGCCTTGGGGGAGCGGGCCAGCAGGCCGAGCAGGGCGCCGCCCATGATGAGGGCCCCCGCCAGCAGATGGCGCGGGGTGAGCTGCTCGCCGTTGAGCCAGACCAGCAGCAGGGTGCTCAAGAGCGGCGTCAAATAGGCCAGCGCGCCGATGCGGCGCGGATCCCCGTCCCGCAGCGCCAGGTACCAGGTGACGAAGGCCGCCCCCATGGGGCCGAGCGCCAGCCCCACGATGAGCAGCCAGTCTGCCTGCGGGATCTGGCCTAGCGGCAGCGGCCCCTCCAACCCCCTGGCGAGCAGCAACGCCAGCAGCCCGGCGGGCAGGCAGGCGGCGGCCGTGACCACGGCGGGGGCGGGGGGCAGGCGACGGGAGAGCACGGAGTAGGCGCCCCAGACGATGGCGGCGCCGAGCGCCAGCAGGTAACCGGTCAGGTGAGCCTGCTGCAACTGCAGCTTGCCATCGACCATCACCAGCACGGAGCCGGCGAGGCCGAGCGCCCCGGCCAGCAGGTGACGCGGATGCAGCGGATGACCCGGCAGCAGCAGCGGTGTGAACAAAATGATGCACAGCGGCCACAGGTAGTTGATGAGGTTCGCCTCCAGCACGGGGGCGTGGCGAAAGCTCATGAACAGCAGCAGGTGGTAGAGCAGCAGGGCCGTGATGGTCACCAGCCAGGTGACGGGGCGGGCCCGCCACTGGCGCCAGAACGGCAGGGCACCCGCGCCGCAGAAGAACAGCACCAGCCCCACCAGCACCAGCGGCGACACGCTGGTGATCCGGGAGGTGAGCGCGGCGAGCGAGGCCCACAGCAGTATGGTGACCAGGGCCAGTCCGGTGGACTTGTCCCACCAGGAAACAGCAGACATCCGACACTCCTTTGCAAGATGAACGAAAAAGAGGGCCAGTCTAGCAGACTGGCCCTCCCTTGGCTGCGGCCTCTTCAGCGCGCCTTGCCGATGCCCTAGTGCTCGGCACCTATCGTCGGTCTATCCCTGACCCCAAGTGATCAGTCGCAGCTTGTTCATCTCCTCTCCTTGGCAGGCAAGGTGTCGCTCGGCCCAGCGTCCATCGTCAGGGGATCAGCTTGAGCAGGCGGCCGTTGCCGGCATCGGTCAATAGATAAAGGGCACCGTCCGGCCCCTCCTTGACGGTGCGGATCCTTTCCCCGAGATCGGTCAGCAGCCGCTCCTCCGAGAGGATCTTGTCCCCCGCCAGGCGCAGGCGCAACAGGGCCTGGCCGCGCAGGGCGCCGACGAACAGATCCCCCTGCCATGCCTTGAACAACTCGCCCCGATAGAAGGTCATGCCCGAGGGTGCGATGGAGGGAACCCAGACCCAGAGCGGTGGCACCATGCCCGCCGCCGCCGTGCCCGAGCCTATCTTGCCGCCGCCATACTCCTCGCCGAAGGTCACCTTGGGCCAGCCGTAGTTGCGGCCGGGCAGGATGAGGTTGACCTCATCCCCGCCCTGGGGGCCGTGCTCGTGGGCCCAGAACTGCTGGCTGCCGGGGCGCAGCGCCGCCCCCTGCATGTTGCGATGGCCCAGGCTCCAGATCTCGGGCAGGGCGCCCGGCTCCTTGACGAAAGGATTGTCGACGGGCACCCGGCCATCCCGGTGCAGGCGCACCGTCTTGCCGAGGTGGTTGTCCAGGCTCTGGGCCCGCACCCGCTCAGTGAAGCGATCCCCCAGGGTGATGTAGAGGTAGCCGTCATCGGTCAACAGCAGGCGGGAGCCGAAGTGGGCGCCGCCGGCGACCTTGGGCACCTGACGAAACAGCAGTTGCCAGTCGACCAGGCTGTCTTTCTGCAGCCGGGCCCTGGCCACGGCGGTGCCGGCGCCCCCCTCGCCGGGTTCGCTGTAGCTCAGATAGAGCCAGCCCTCCTGGTCCAGGGCGAGATCGAGCAGGCCGCCCTGGCCCGCGTTGGCGATGGGCGGCAGGCCGGCGATGACGTGGCGCTGGCCTTTGGCGTCGATGCGCAGCAGGCGGCCGGGGCGCTCGCTGATCAGCAGCTCCCCCCCGGGCAGGAAGGCCAGCCCCCAGGGGTGGGTCAGCCCGTCCACCAGCGGTACCAGGGTCAGCGCCCGTACCGGGGTCACCAGGCAGATCAGCAGCAGTGCAAGCAGTCGCAACAAGGGACTTCTCCTCTCTCGAATGGACCGGGGTGCCGGGCGGGCCAGCGGGGATGGTCGCTGAAGTATAGGGAGGGAGGTTGCAAAGAGTCGGAAACAACAAGCCCCTGCGCGGGCAGGGGCTTGGGCGGTGACACTGTCGGCTGACGCTTAGAGGCCGAACGTCTCCTGCAGCTCCTGCATGTCCCGCGCGCTGACCCCTTCAGGTTCGAAGCCGCTGGCGAGGCACATCAGGTGCAGCTTGGCGCCCTTGTTCGCCACGTCGACGAAGTCGAATGCCATCAGCGCATCGATGCCGGTGGCCACGGCGCCGTGCTTCTCCCAGATCGCCACGTCATGCTGACGCAGGGCGGCGGTGGTGCCGTCCGCCATGGTCTGGCTGCCGGGCATGCAGTAGGGCACCACTGCGATGCCGCGGGGAACGAAGGCGCGCACTTCCGGCAGCATCTTCCAGCAGGCATGGGTGTAGGACGCGCTGTCGCGGGCGTAACGCGGATGGTGGGAGAGGGCGATCAGCTCCAGCGGGTGGGTGTGTACCACGCAGCGGTCGGCGGCGCCCCGGCGTTGCTTGTCCATGATGATCTCCACGTGGGAGATGAACTCGCTGGTCGGCCGGTAGTCGTGCAGGCCGCGGCCGCCCCACAGGATGTGATAGCCGCGGGCCTCGTCATCGATCCGCAAGACACAGCCCGCGAGATCCGGGTTGCGCAGCTCGCGGATCCGCTCGCCGGTGCCCTTGACGAAGAACAGGTGACCGGCGCTGTCGGCCGGGAAGGCCCCCTCGCCGCCCACCATGGAGAGCGGGCAGTGGGGATAGCCGCTCAGATCGGTCGGCGCCGGCCCGAAGATGTCGGTGAGATCGACCGAGATGTTGCCGCCATTGCGCTCGGCCCACTCCCGTTGCCACAGGTAGGCGGACACCTCGACCACCTTCTCGATTTCAGCCAGCACGGCCGCATTGAATTCAATCTGCTGCATCATTCCCTCTACTCGCATTGTGAAGCTGGAGCCACTGTATCGGGGGCTGGTGGGGCGGGCCTCAACGAGGCAGCCAAGGCCGGGGAGGAGTTGGCCGGATTTTCAAGAAGCGGGAAATAGGCTGTAAAAACGCCGCCCTGGGCAGGCGGCGTAGCGAGTGAGATTGGCTAGGGGCCTGGCTCAGAAGGCGGCCTGATAGAGCGCCAGCAGCTCGGCCTTGCTGGCCGGTCTCGGCGCGCAGCCGGAGCAGGGGTCGGCTTCGGCTGCATCGACCCAGCCCGGCAGATCCTCTGGCCGGATGCCGAGCTCACGCAGGCCGGAGGGGATGCCGACCCGGCTGGAGAGCGCCCTTATGGCCTCGATGGCGGCGTGGGCGGCGGCCTCCTCGCTCAGGGCGCCGGTGTCGACTCCCATGGCGGCCGCTATCTCGGCGAAGCGCGCCGTCCTGACCTGCAGGTTGAACGCGCAGACCACCGGCAGCAGTATGGCATTGCAGACGCCGTGGGGCAGGTTATGGGTGGCGCCCGGCTGGTGGGCCAACGAGTGCACATAGCCTAGCCCGGCGCTGTTGAACGCCATGCCGGCGAGGAACTGGCCGTGCGCCATCATCTCGCGGGCGGTCAGATCCTGGCCGTCTGCCACCGCCTGTGGCAGGTATTCGGCGATCAGCCGGATGGCGGCAAGGGCCGGGTGATCGGTCAGCACGTGGGCACCGATGGAGACATAGGCCTCGATGGCATGGGTCAGTGCGTCCATGCCGGTGGCGGCGGTCACGGCGGCCGGCAGCCCTGTCATCAGGGTAGGATCGTTGACCGCCACCTCGGGGATCAGGGCCGGATCTATGATGACCATCTTCACCTTGCGCCCGGTGTCGGTGATCACCGCGTTGCTGGTTACCTCGGCGGCCGTGCCAGAGGTGGTGCTGACGCACGCCATGAAGGGGCCGCGGTGGATGACCTTGCCGATCCCCTCGAACGCATGGATCGGCTTGCCGGGGTTGGCCACCAGGGCGCGGATCGCCTTGGCGGTATCCATGGCGCTGCCGCCGCCAAAGCCGATGAGGGCATCACAATCTCCCTCCTGCCAGCTCGCCAGCGCCGCCTCGACGACCCTGTCGGTCGGGTTGGCCAGGACGCCGTCGAAGATCACCGGGTTGAACCCCTGATCGCGCAAGGCGGCGAGCAGACCATCCAGCAGGCCGAACGTCAGCAGCGCCTGCTCGGTCACTATCAGTGGTCGGCGGGCGGGTTGCTGGCTCATCAGCACGACCAGATCCTGGATGGCGCCGCGGCCCGAGAGGCTGAGTTGGGGCAAACAGAGTGTGAAGCTCATGATCAATATCTCCTTGGGAATGAAATTAGGGAGATATTAAGCCTGTCAGGGCGGATGACCTTGAAGAGACAGCCAGCATAAATAATATATTGGCAGTGAGTTGAAGATTATTTATAGCGCTTTCGATATTGCAGTGGGGTCGCTTCAAATACATGATTAAACTTGCTGGAAAAATAATTCCCATCATTGAATCCGCTTTCGAACGCGATCTCGGTCACGGATTTTTCGGTATGACTGAGCAACCAGGAGGCGCGGCATAATCTGAGCCGGCCAAGATAGTTATTGGGCGTCAAACCCGTGTGTTCCTGTATTTTCCGATTCAGGGTGCGCAGCGGAATGGTGAAGCGCTCGGATAATTCACTCCAGTCGATCTCTTCCCGATAATTTTCATCGAGATAGCTGATGAGGGACGATAGCCGCGCCTGATCGGCCTCCCCCTGCTCGCCGGTCAGGGCGCGCTGCTGGGTGCGCCAGAGCAGCACCGCCAGCTGGCTGAACAGGGCCTCGATCATTACCGGAGAGCAGGCATCCCGCCGATCGCTCTCCTGCGCTATCTGGCCCAGCAGGGTCTCGCTATGGGCCTGCAGATGGGCGGGCAGGCGCAGCACCCCGCTCCCCGGGTGGCAGCTGGTCTGCAGCATCTGCTCCAGATCGCCGGCAAGGTGGAATCCTTCTGGCCGGAACAGCACATTGGTCAGGCAGAGATCCTTCATCTGATCGAACATGTGGGCATCGTCCTCCCGCAGGTAGAACACGCTGCCCCGGCTGATGTGTACCGCACTGCCGTCCGTGATGTGGATGGCGCAGCCAGACTTGATCAGCACCAATTCATGAAACGAATGGCAGTGCTCCGGGAAGGGCTCCTGAGGGGCACGCGGTAACACGCTGATGATCCGGTTCTGGTCAAAGAAGTCGGTCTGCTGCAGACGAAACATGATCGGACTCTTCATGAAGGGATGCTCAGTGAATACGCGCATAGAGGGCGCAGGGTCAAATTGGCAGAGTGTTTTCCGTGAGGCCTTTCACAGTTATCCGTTATTTATTTAACGGCCAGCTTCAATTGTTTCCTGCCATGGAAATTAAATTTGAACTGACTCACAGTTTTATATCGGCAACGGACTTTCTCGATTTTTATGCCAGTCGTTCCTTTTTTATGGCCTTGGGAGAAAGGTGGTGAATAATTCAGAAACATAAAGTGACGACATCGAGAATTATGGAGTCGATTCGATGTCAGTCAATATTGCAGCAGTGGATTTGGGTGCCTCCAGCGGGCGAGTAATATGGGCCCGCTATGATCCGGTCACACAAGATATCGCCATGCAGGAGATGCACCGCTTCGCCAACGGCATGGTGCAGATCGACGGGCAGGATTGCTGGGAGCCGGAGCGCCTCTTCTCCAACATTCTGCACGGGCTGGAAAAAATCGATACCGCCGGTGTGCGACTCGACGCGGTCGGCATCGACGCCTGGGGCGTCGACTTCGTGCTGCTGGATGCGGCCGGCAAGATGCTCGGCGAGGCGGTGGCCTATCGCGACGATCGCACCGACGGCGTGCCGGAGCGGCTGTGGCAGCAGTTGCCACGGGAGGCCATCTACCGCCGCAGCGGCATCCAGTTTCTGAAGTTCAACAGCCTGTACCAGATCCGGGCGCTGCTTGACGAGCAGCCGGCCTGGCTGGCCCAGGCCGCCCGCCTGCTGCTGATCCCGGATTACCTGCACTACCGCCTGAGCGGCGAGCTGAGTTGCGAATTCACCAATGCCTCCACCAGTCAGCTGGTCAACGCCCGCAGCCGTGACTGGGATCCCGAGCTGCTGGCGCTGATCGGGGAGGGGGCCAACTGGCTGCAACCCATCACGGCCCCCGGCACCCGGCTGGGGCACTGGACCAGCCCCTCCGGCCATCAGGTCAGCGTCATCCTGCCCGCGACCCACGATACCGGCTCGGCCATAGTCGCCACCCCGCTGGCCGGGAGTGGGGCCGCCTACATCAGCTCCGGCACCTGGTCACTGGTCGGGGTCGAGCGTCAGGCCCCTATCACCGACGAGGCCGCAGAGGCGGCCAACCTGACCAACGAAGGAGGGGTGGAGGGCACCTGGCGCCTGCTCAAGAACGTCATGGGGCTCTGGCTGGTGCAGCGGCTGCAGGCGCTGTGGCCCAGCCAGAGCTTCGCCGCCCTGGTGGCACAGGCCGAACAGGCCAGGCCCTTCGCCTACCTCATCCACCCCAACGATGAGCGTTTCCTCAATCCCCCCTGCATGCGCACGGCGATCCAGCAGTTCTGTCAGGAGACGGGACAAGGCAGGCCGCAGACGGCGGGGGAGCTGGTGCGCTGCGTGCTGGACAGCCTGGCGCTCTGCTATGACCGGGTGCTTGGCGAGCTGGAGGCCGTCACCGGCGAGCCCATCACCAGACTGCACATCGTCGGGGGGGGCTCCCAGAATCAACTGCTCAACCGCCTCTGCGCCGACATCTGCCAGCGCACCGTGCTGACCGGGCCGGTGGAGGCCTCGGCGCTCGGCAACATCGGCTGGCAGCTCAAGGGGCTGGGCCTCTTGCTGGATCTGGCGGACGTGCGCCGGCTGATCCGCCACAACACCCGCATCGAAACCCTGGAACCCCGTGAGGTCCCGCAGCTGGATCGCCACCGGAAACACTTTGCCGCGCTCTGTGCGCACAGCCATTCAGATACCTTAATCGAGGAAGTTGTATGAACCCGAACATTGAAACCGCCTTCGCCCTGGCCAAACAGCAATATGCCGCGCTCGGCGTCGACGTCAACCAGGCGCTGGCGACCCTGGCCACCATTCCCGTCTCCATGCACTGCTGGCAGGGGGATGACGTCGGCGGCTTCGAGGCCGAGGCCGGCGATCTGACCGGCGGCATCCAGGCGACCGGCAACTACCCGGGCAAGGCCCGCAACGCCACCGAGCTGCGACGGGATCTCGACCTGGCGATGTCGCTTATCCCCGGGGCCAAACGCCTCAACCTGCACGCCATCTACCTGGAGTCCGAGGTCCCGGTGGCGCGCGACCAGATAGAGCCGAAGCACTTCGCCAACTGGGTGAACTGGGCCAAGGCGAAGGGGATTGGGCTCGATTTCAACCCCAGCTGCTTTTCTCACCCGCTGAGCGCCGATGGCATGACACTGGCGCACCCGGACCCCGAGATCCGCCGCTTCTGGATCGATCACTGCAAGGCCAGCCGCCGCGTCTCCGCCTCCTTCGGCCAGGCGCTGGGTACTCCCTCGGTGATGAATATCTGGATCCCGGACGGCATGAAGGATCTGCCCGCCGACCGGCTGGGGCCCCGCCAACGCCTGATGGCCGCCCTGGACGAGGTGCTGGCCGAGCCGCTGGACGAGGCCCATCACATCGATGCGGTGGAGAGCAAGCTATTCGGCATAGGTGCCGAGTCCTACACCGTCGGCTCGAACGAGTTCTACCTGGGCTATGCCAGCTCCCGCGACATCGCGCTCTGCCTGGATGCCGGCCACTTCCACCCCACCGAGGTCATCAGCGACAAGATCAGCGCGGCCTCCCTGTTCGTTCGCCACCTGCTGCTGCACGTCAGCCGCCCGGTGCGCTGGGACAGCGACCACGTGGTGCTGCTGGACGACGAGACCCAGGCCATCGCCAACGAGATAGTGCGCAACGATCTGCTGGCGCGAGTGCATGTCGGGCTCGACTTCTTCGATGCCTCCATCAACCGCATCGCGGCCTGGGTCATCGGCACCCGCAACATGAAGAAGGCGCTGGTGCGCGCCCTGATCGAACCCATAGCCCTGCTGCGTCAGGCCGAGCAGCAGGGGGATTACGCCACCCGTCTCGCCCTGATGGAAGAGACCCGCAGCCTGCCCTGGCAGGCGGTCTGGGACTATGCCTGTGCCCAGGAAGGGGTACCGGTCGGTACCGACTGGCTGGCGGTGGTCAAGGGTTATGAGACCGAGGTGCTGTCGGCGCGTCGCTGATGAGGCATCAGGCACCCGGCCTGTGCCGGGTGTCATAAAAACAACAAAAACAGCTCGGTGGCCCGCCGGAACGCTTTCCCCCGGCGGTCAGCCGCAACACAATCGTACCCATACAAGGAAGATCTTATGTCTGCTATCGCATCAGGAATCGGTTGGCACCTGGTTGGCGCCGCCTCCGCCGCCTCCTTCTATGCCCCCCTCAGCAAGGTCAAGAAATGGTCGTGGGAGACGACCTGGGCCCTGGCCGGCCTCTTCTCCTGGATCCTGCTGCCCTGGTTCGTCACCTCCCTGCTGATCGAGGACTTCGCTTCCTTCTACAGCGTGGTGGACAGCAAGGCGTTCTGGGGCATGTTCCTGTTCGGCGCCATGTGGGGCGTCGGCAACGTCAACTATGGCCTCACCATGCGCTACCTCGGCATGTCCCTCGGCATCGGCATCGCCATCGGGGTCACCCTGGTGGTCGGCACCCTGATGCCCCCCATTCTGCGCGGCGAGTTTGGCACCCTGATCGGCACCTCCAGCGGCCAGATCACCCTGTTGGGAGTGCTGGTCGCCCTGGTCGGCATCGGCATCGTCACCTGGGCCGGTCACCAGAAGGAGCAGAGCCTGGGCACGGCGACCAAGGAGTTCAACCTGAGGAAGGGGCTCGGTCTCGCGGTCATGTGCGGCATCTTCTCGTCGGGCTTCGCCTTCGGGCTGGAGGCGGCGGCCCCCATCAAGCAGGCCTCGCTGGCGCTGGGTATTGACCCGCTCTATGCCATGCTGCCGAGCTACGGCATCATCATGGGTGGCGGTGCCATAGTGAACATGGCCTTCTGCTTCATCCGCCTGGCCACCCGCCCCGAGCTGTCGCTGCGCAAGGATCTGGCCCAGCCGCTGCCTAGCCTGCTGATCAACGGCCTGCTGGCCGCCACCGGTGGCATCATGTGGTACCTGCAGTTCTTCTTCTATGCCTGGGGTGAGGCCAGCATTCCCGAGCACCTCTCCTTCGTGAACTGGATGCTGCACATGAGCGGCTACGTGCTCTGCGGCGGGATCGTGGGGCTGCTGATGGCGGAATGGAAAGGGGTAGGGACGCGCCCGGTGCGCATTCTCTGCATCGGCATGCTGGTGATCGTCGGGGCCGCCAACCTGGTTGGCATGGGCATGGCGTGAGGAGCGACAAGATGATCCGCAAGGCATTTATGATGTCGGTTCACCCCGGCTGCGAGACGGAATACCGCCGTCGTCACGATGAGATCTGGCCAGCCCTGGCCGAGACCCTGAAGGCACACGGGGCCAGCAACTACAGCATCTTTCTCGACTCCAAGAGCTGCCAGCTGTTTGCCTACGTCGAGATAGAGGACGAGGCGCGCTGGGAGGCGGTGGCGGACACCGCCATCTGCCGGGAGTGGTGGGGCTACATGAAGAGCCTCATGCCCTCCCACCCGGATGACAGCCCGATCAGCCGGGAGCTGGTCTCGGTCTTCTGCCTGCCGTGACGCGGCGGGAGCAGGGTTCATCCTGATTGGAACGGGACGCGCGAGCGTCCCGTGTTTCGTTGTGGCGGCTCCTGCTTCGCGCGCCCGTCCCCTATCTCGAGGCATTCAGCCCGGCGCAAGGCGGGGCGCGTACACTTCATGGTATGACGAGACATAGTCGGCACGCCCAGGCGAGCGGCTATGGCCGTCGGTTGGCAACGGGCCTCTTTGAGCGCCGGTTGCAACATCAGGGCCCGCTCAGGCCAGCGATCATGGAGGATAAGATGTCATCACCCGCGTCGGCGCCAAGGCGCTCCCTGTCCGACCTGCTGGCCGGCGTCACCGCGTCGGCGGTCGTGCTGCCCAAGGCCATGGCCTATGCCACCGTGGCCGGTCTGCCGGTGGCGATCGGTCTCTACACCGCCTTCGTTCCCATGTTGCTCTACGCCCTGCTGGGCTCCTCCCGGGTGCTCAGCGTCAGCTCCACCAGCACCCTGGCGATCCTGACCGCGACCCAGCTCGGGGTGGTGGTGCCGGATGGCGATCCCGGCCAGCTGCTCATGGTGACGGCCACCCTGACCCTGCTGGTGGGGGCCATGCTGATGCTGGCGGCGGTGCTGCGGCTCGGCTTCGTGGCGAACTTCATCTCCCTGCCGGTGCTGGTGGGGTTCAAGAGCGGCATCGGGCTGGTCATCATCCTCGATCAGCTGCCCAAGTTGTTCGGGCTGCACATCCAGAAGGAGAACTTCTTCATGGATCTCTACCACCTGGGGCAGGCGTTGCCCGAGACCTCCTGGCTGACGCTGGGGGTCGCCCTCGTCACCCTGGTGGTGCTGGTGTTCATGGAGTGGCGTTTCCCGCACTCCCCGGCTCCCTTGCTGGGGGTGGGCATCGGCATAGCGCTGGTGTGGGGCTGGGGCTTGAACGAGGCGGGGGTCGCCATCGTCGGGGCCATTCCCACCGGCCTGCCCAGCCTGACGATGCCGGATCTGGAGCTGGTGCTGCAGCTGCTGCCGGGGGCGGCGGGGATAGCGCTGATGAGCTTCACCGAGACCATAGCCGCTGGCCGTGCCTTCGTGGGGGAGGGGGAGCCCGAGATCAATCCGAACCGCGAGCTGGTGGCCACCGGTCTTGCCAACCTGGGCGGCGCCTTCTGCGGCAGCATGCCGGCGGGGGGCGGCACCTCCCAGACCGCGGTGGTCCGCTCCGTCGGGGGTCTGAGCCAGTGGGCCTCCGCCGTCACGGCCGCGATGGCGCTGGCCACCATGATCTTCCTCGCCCCCCTGCTGTCCTGGTTGCCGAACGCCACCCTGGCGGTGGTGGTCATCGTCTACTCGGTGGGCCTCATCCAGCCGGGGGAGTTTCGCAAGATAGGGCAGATCCGCATGATGGAGTTCCGCTGGGCCGCCATCGCCTGCCTGGGGGTGCTGCTGTTTGGCACCCTGCAGGGGATAGTGGTGGCGATCCTGGCCTCCCTGCTGGGGCTTGCCAGCCAGACGGCGCAGCCCCAGGTCTATGTGATTGGCCGCAAGCCGGGGGAGGATGTGCTGCGTCCGCTCGCCGAGCGCCACCCCGATGACGAGACGATCCCGGGCCTGCTGATCCTGCGGCCGGAGGGGCGCCTCTTCTTCATCAATGTGCAGTATGTGGCCGCCCAGATCCGCCAGCTGATCGACACCCACCAGCCCGAGGTGGTGGTGCTGGACATGAGCCGGGTGCAGGATGTGGAGTACTCGGCGCTGATGATGCTGATGGAGGGGGAGCAACATGCGCGCGCCAGGGGGGTCAACCTCTGGCTGGCCGGGCTCAATCCCGGGGTGCTGGAGAACGTGCGCCGCTGCGGTCTGGCCAGCCAGCTGGGGGCCGGCCGCATGCTGTTCAACGCCAGGGCGGCGATCCGCCAATATCAACAGGGCAAGGGGTGAGCCTGCGGCTCGCCCCTTGCGGCTGATCAGAAGGGTTCTGGGATGAAGCGGAACGGGTGGTCGGTGGGCTTGACCTTGCCGATCTTGCGCTTGGGCAGCTTGACCGGTTCGGCCGGCAGCTCCTCGTAGGGGATATGGGTCAGCAGGTGGGAGATGATGTTGAGTCGCACCCGTTTCTTGTCCTCGGAGCGGGCCACGAACCAGGGGGCCCAGGTGGTGTCGGTGGCGGCAAACATGGCATCCCGCGCCTGGGTGTAGTCATCCCAGCGATCGAATGACTTGATGTCCATCGGCGAGAGTTTCCAGGTCTTGCGACCATCGTCGATGCGATCCCGCAACCGGCGCTCCTGCTCCTCCGGGCTCACCTCCAGCCAGTACTTCAGCAGGATGATGCCCGAATCGACCATGGACCACTCCATCTGCGGCGTGCTGGCCAGGAACTTGTCACTCGCCTCCGGGGTGCAGAAGCCCATGATCCGCTCCACCCCCGCCCTGTTGTACCAGCTGCGATCGAAGATGACGACCTCGCCGGCGGCGGGCAGATGGGGGACGTAACGCTGGACATAGAGCTGGCTCTTCTCCCGCTCGGTGGGGGCGGGCAGGGCCACGACCCTGAACACCCGCGGGCTGACCCGCTCGGTGATGGCCTTGATGGTGCCGCCCTTGCCGGCGCCGTCGCGCCCCTCGAATACGATGCACACCTTGAGCCCCTTGTGCACCACCCACTGCTGCAGCTTCACCAGCTCCACGTGCAGGCGCCGCAGCTCCTTCTCGTACTCCTTGGTGCCGAGCGCCTTGAGCTCCTCGGCCAGTGCCGGCTGTTCAGGTTTGGATTTTTTTTTGCTAGCCATGATTCCCTTCTCTTGATGCGAGCCAATGAAGAATGGTCGTCTCGTCATCGACGACTCACTCCAAGAGTGTACATGACTGAATCCGCCGTGACAGGCCTGGCCGTTGAGCGTCAATCTTGTCCCTTATGGCATAGCCCCGGGATGACTAGCCGAGGCTAGTGCGGGTCAGCGCGAGGGATCCCGGGTGGGTGGCGCCAGGATAGGTGTGGGGGGGAACCACCAGCGATAGAGATCGAACCAGCCGTCGCGCTGGGCAATCACCACATCGTGCACCGGATCCCGCTGGAACAGGGCTATCTTGTTCTCGGTGAGGGGCACCCAGGCGTAGTTGACCAGCGCGTATTCTGACTGCAACTGGTTGTATTCGTTGAGGTAGGAATCCTTCTTGCCGGAGGCGTGCAGCTGGGTACGGCTGTCGATCAGGTAGATCAGCTGATTGAGGAAGGTGAGCTGGAAGCCGGTGACGCGCCACACCTCACCGCTGGCCAGCTCCTCCTGGATGACGGTCATCTTGCCCCAGCGACAGATGCCATGATAGTTGACGCCGTTGGCCGACATCTTCAGATCGTAGTGGCAGCCGAAGCTGTTGATGACGAGCCCGCCCGTGCAGAGCAGGAGCAGCAGCAGGGGCGACAGCAGCAGGGCATTGCGCAGCGTGCGTCTCATGGTTCCACCCGGGGCATCAGAACTCCTTGTTCAGTTCATGGTATGAGAGTGTCAGCACCCGGTGACCCGAGATCAGGATCAGGGTGCCGGGGGACATGGCCGCAGGGCTGGCCTTGGCCTCCATCTGGCAGAGGCTGTGGCCGGCGGCCTGCTCGCAGCGCACTCCCAGCCACTCGAAGCGCAACAGGCCCGCGGCCAGCAGGAGGCACAGCAGCAGGGCCAGATTGACATAGCACAGGGTCCTCGTTTGCAGCAGCCGATCGAGGCAGCTCAGCCAGATCCGCTTGCCGCGTTGCCAGAGGGATCGGGCAGAGGGGGAGTGCCACGCCGGCTCCGCCGGTTGGTGCGGTACCTGGGACCCGGCTAGCTCGGGCTGCGGCACCTGGGCCGGATCCTGCTTGCCGCCGATGCGGCTCAGCGGGCCGCCAAGGTGCAGCGCATAGCCCTTGCGCGCCGTGCTTCGGATCTCGGCGCAGTGGGGCGAGGGGAGCAGGTGGCGCCTGATGTTGGCGATGGCGACGTTCAGGGAGTTGGGGCTGATGGGGCGTCCCTGCCAGCCGGCGGCGAGCAGGGTCTCCTTGTCACAGATCTCGTCGTGGTGATCCAGCAGGTACGCCAGGATCAGGGCCTCGGCGCAGGAGAGCCGGGCTGAACTCAGGGGTTGGGGAGAGGCCGGATCGGCGCACAGGCTGAGTTCCCGCCTGTTCACATCGAAGCGATAGTTGCCGAACTGGTAGGCAGAGATGCTGCCTGCCTCCGTCTCATCCTGCATATCAACGACTCCTGTCGGGTGGCCATCTCAGCTCGCGGGCCATGGCGTGTGGTGAGCATGTCATTTGAACATGGTTTTGGAAATAGCCGCCCGGTTTGGCGGCGCTAGACGCCGGCGCCAAACCATTCCCGCAGACGGCACGGCGTGCGCCATGCCGATCGGGGCGAGGCAGATTACCCGTAGGGTCCGGGGGCGTCGTTGACCGAAATCAGGGAATGGGCGAGCGGGCACCCGGATGGCCGTGGGGGAGTCACGCCCGCCACCGCCGGCAGGCCTGGCCAATCCCCGGGGCTGGGTACAGAGTGGGTGTTAAAAACGACAAGGGGTTGGCATCTGATGATGTCAACCCCTTGTCTTGTATGGTGTTCCCGACTGGAGTCGAACCAGTGGCCTGTCCCTTAGGAGGGGACCGCTCTATCCAACTGAGCTACGGGAACCTTGTGGCGGGCATTATACAAGAAGCCGCACTCTTTTAAACCCTTGATTCCTATTCCAATAGGGCCAGATCGCCGACTTGGACGTTAAACGGCGAATATTTGTTCTGGCTGCTGATGACGGCGCCATCCTCGAACACCTGCACCACCTCGAACAGGCCGTCGGCCGGGTTGCGCATCATGCGAGACTTGCCATAGGGGTCGACGAAGTCGGCGCTGTGCTGGATGCGGAACTGATCCCCGAGCCGGACGCCGTTGCGGCGACCCAGGTTGATATGGGGGCCGCGTTCTTGCTGGCCCACCACCCTGGCGGTGACCGGGGCGCAGCTCAGCTGGGAGACGATCTCCTGCGCCGCCTCCTGCAGTTGGTAGTTCACCTCCTGGCCGTAGCTGGACTGCCAGAATTGGCCGCTGTTGCTGCCTACCTGCTCCCGCTTGGAGAAGGTCCAGTTGGCGCGCCCCTGGTACTCCTTGCGGCTGAGCAGGCTGCCGTTGATGCCGTCGAACAGGTAGAGCTGCATGCGAAAATTGCGGATGGGATCCTGGTACCAGCTGGTCAGCTGATTGCCCTGGGGTTCGAGGGAGAGGTCATCTATGCTGCCGAGCACCAGATACTGGCTATCGGTGCGCAGGCTGAGTGCCTTGATCTCCTCCAGGGCGCTGCGATCCCCCTGCTGCAGATGGAGCGGATCGATACGCAGATTCTCGTCCAGCCACTGACGGGCAACCACTCCCTGCGGCGTGCCGGCCAGGGTCTCGAACAGGTGACGGGAGAGATCGGCCGGCATGTCATCGAGGGCGCCGGTGCTGGCCTGATCCGGATAGCGCAGCCGCAGCCTGACCAGCGTCAAATCCTTGGCGTAGTGCTGGGTCTGGCAGATCTGGCGTTCCGCCTGGATGTCAGCCTTGATCGTGATGTACATGCGGCCGTTGCGCACCTCTTCCCGTTTGAGCCGATACTGACGGATGTCGCCGCCGGATCGGATCTGGATCTGCTCCGAGCGCAGGCTGCCATTTTCCAGGCGCTGGATGCTGGAGACGGCCGCGCCGCTCGCCAGCAGGGCCTGGCGCAGCGCATCCCGGGTCGCCTGCTCGCGAGCATAGGCCTCGTCGCCACCGAGAATGGCGGCGCTGCCCTGGGCCTCGATGATCTCGGCCCGGGCCGACAGGCTGACCAGCAGCAGGGTTAACAGCAGCGGAACTTTCATAACAGACACCTTGAATAGACGGACCGGCAAAGGCCGCCGAGTTGACGCCAGCGGCCGATACGCAGCATGACACTGGTCGGTTTGCACCCATGGTGCAAATAAAAGCAAGATCCATGCCTCATTCCAGCTCTCCGCCGTTCCTGTCCGTGCCGGTGAATGAGATGCGGCAGGATCCCGGGCATTCCGGCGGCTAGCAGGCTCTCATCACGGGCTGGGGAGGGGCGGCCAGCGGGGCACATTCAGGCTGGCGGCAGCGTGATGGCGGGCTACCTGGCGCATTCCTGCCTCAAGTGTTGGCCGCCGCGACCGATAACAGGTCAGGTGTAGATACAGGATAGGTATCCATGAACAGATTCATCACGGCGCTCGTGCTCGCGCTGGCCCTGGCCGGCTGCGGCTCCGCCGACCCCATCAAGCGGGATCAAGGGGATCCCCGCCAGGCCGAGAAGGGGATGGAGCTCAACTGGCTGGTGGCCCGCATGACCGATCAGCTGATGGAGCGCAAGTCTTCCACGACGGTGACCGAGCCCATCGCCGTCGCCTCCTTCGTCGATCTCGATACCCTGAAGGACACGAACTGGATGGGGCTGCAGATCGAGGAGAGCTTTATCTACGAGCTCAACCGGCGCGGGGAAGTGGTGGTGGACTTCAAGACCACGGGCAACATTCAGGTGACGCCGCAGGGTGACTTCGTGATGAGCCGCAACTACCGGGATCTCTCCTCCCGTTTGCCCATATCCCGCATCCTGACCGGCACTTTCAGCCGCAACTCGCAGGGGATCCTGGTCAACGCCCGCATCATCGATCTGCGCACCAAGATGGTGGAGACCACGGCCCAGAGCCTGATCCCGCAACAATATCTGTCCGGCGCCAGCAATTCGTTCGGCCGGGCCTCGGTCAACCGGGGCTACCTGATGCGCGGCAGCCAGGCCGGCACCAGCGGTCACCTGGTCAATCTGACCCCCTGACAAGGAGTGAATCCCATGAAGATCCTGTTTGGTTGCCTGCTTGCCCTGCTGCTGACGGCGTGCAGCGGGAATCGGGTCGTGGACTACGACGTGGCCGAGAAGCCGGATGACTTCCCGGTGCTCAAGGCGGTCGGCTATGCGGTGATCAATATCCAGCCGGGGCCGTCCCAGTCGGAGAAGATGCTGCAGGCCATTCGAGCCTCCAAGATGGATGCCTACCGTGAGCTGGCCGAGCAGCTCAATGGCCAGCAGGTGCGGGCCCACAGCAGCTACAAGGACCTGACCCAGACGTCCAACGCGCTGGATGTGTCGGTGGCCGGCATGGTGCGCGGCGCACGGGTGGTGGCGACCTATCCCCGTGGCAATACCTATGCCACCGAGATGGAGCTCGACACCCGTTCGCTCTACAACCTCAATCAGCTGATGGCTGGCCAGTTTTGAGATGAGTGGCCGGACGCGGCCCGCAGCGTGACAGCAAAAAGGCGAACCCAGGGTTCGCCTTTTGTCTATCTCGGGGGCGAGGGGCCTCAGCCGCGCATCACTGGTTGCCCAGCAGCACCGGTGGCACCGTGGTCGGCTTGACGTCTTCGCTCGGATAGCAGCCCAGCACCTTGATGTAGCGGGTGATCTTGGTCAGCTCCACCAGGGCCGCCTGCATGTCGGGGGTCTGCAGGTTGGCGGAGACATCCAGATAGAACATCTCCTCCCAGGGATTGCCCTGGACCGGACGGGATTCCAGCTTGGTCATGTTGATGTCGTGGCTGCGCAGCACCAGCAGCGCCTCCACCAGGGAACCCGGCTTCTGGGAGGTGGACATGATCAGGGTGGTCTTGGCCGGGATCTGGGGCGCCACGTCGATGGGCTTGCGCGCCACCACGATGAAGCGGCTGTAGTTCTCCTTCTGGTTGGCGAGCTGCTCGGCCAGCACATTCAGCCCGTAGAGTTCACCGCCGGCGGCGCTGCCGATGGCGGCGGCCTCCGGGCTCGCCAGCTCCTTGACCTTCATCATGGCGCTGGAGGAGGAGTCGCAGATCTCGTGGCGGGCACCTTCCAGCTTGCTCAGGTAGTGGGAGCACTGCTGGAACACCTGCGGGTGGGCGTAGAAGGTCTTGATGCGGGCGAGTTCGGTCGGGACCGCGGTGAGGATGCAGTGCTCTATGGGGTAGGTCAGCTCACCGACGATGGAGAGGGTGGTGTGCTGCATCACGTCATACACCTCGTTGATGGAGCCCGAGCTGGTGTTCTCGATGGGCAGCACCCCGAAGGCGGCGCGGCCAGATTCCACCGAATCCAGCACCTCGCGGAAGTTCTGGCAGTTTACCTCTATCACCTGATCCTTGTAGCGGGCCAGGTACTTGCGCGCCGCCAGGCTGGAGTAGGAACCGCGCGGGCCCAGGTAGGCGACGCTGGTCATGGGCTCCTGCTGCTCGGGGTTGAGCAGGCTCTGCAGATAAGCCTGCTGGGAGAGCACAGAGTCTTCGATGATGGTGTGATAGAGGCGGGTGATGTACTGGGCATCCAGCCCCAGGGGCCGGCCCTGCTGGATCAGGGCGACCAGCAGATCCTGCTCACGCTGGGTGTCGCGGATGGGACGCGGGTTGGCCTGCTTGGCGCGGGCGACCTCGATGCTGAGGGTCTTGCGTTTGGCCAGCAGGGCGAGCAGCTCCTGATCCAACTGGGTAATGTCGTGTCTGATCTCGTCGAGCGTTGCCATTGTGGTTCCCTATCCAAGTAATCTGTGGTGGTAGCTGCAAAAAAAAGCCTCCGCTAGGGGAGGCTCGATTCGTCTTTGGTTTCTGTTGATGCGACGACAGGGCCTTCCCTCAAGTGGGCCGGATAAACGAGAAAACAAAGAAGAATGGTGTGTGCATGATCTTGTCCTGAATGTAACGTCATAACCATTAAGGGATTTGGCTGCCGGATGCAAGTAAAACTTGCCCGGGGGCGGCGAACGGGGCAGGGTAATTGGCTCGGGCCAGAGGCGGTGATCAGCGTCATGTTGGTCCTGTCTATGGTGAGGACTGATATCAGGAGCGGGTGACGATGGCGATTATCTTCGATCTGGGACGGGTGGTGGTGAGCTGGGATCCGGTGGGCATAGTGCGCAGGGTGAGAGGGCCCGACGATGCCGAGGCGCTGGCCGATCGGCTGTTCAATCATCCCGACTGGCTGGAGGTGGACAGGGGGACCCTCTCCCTGCACGCCATGGCGCGTCAGGCCGAGACGCGCACCGGCCTGTCGACCGCCGACAACCTCGCCATCTTGCAGGCGGTGCCCGCCTCCCTACTGCCGGATCCCGCCATGCTGACGCTGATCGAGGAGCTGCACGCCGCCGGTCAGGTGCTCTATGCGCTCTCCAACATGGGCCATGCCAGCATCGACTGGCTGGAGCAGCACGCGTTCTGGCGCTGCTTCAGCGGCAAGGTGGTGTCGGCGCGGGTGCGGATGATGAAGCCCGAGCCGGACATCTACCGCTACCTGCTGGTGTCGTTCGACTTGCAGGCAGGGGACTGCCTGTTTATCGATGACAGCCCGGCCAACGTGGCCGCCGCCGAGGCGCTCGGCATCCGGGGCCTGGTATTTCTCGACGCAGCCCAGTGCCGCCGGACGCTGGTCGAGCAGGGATGGCTGCCCGGCTGAGCCGGGTAGCGCGTGGGGATCCGCGCTCGACTCAGGCAGGCTCCGTTAGAGGCCCGATGAAATAAAACACGGTTTTATCCGCATCCTTTAAGGGTCTATTCAGCTTTAAAACGACAAAATGGCAGCCAATTCACCATCCGGAGCTGTTGTCATGGATGCCAATGTTGTCGTGCTGAATCGGGGATACGATCAGACCTTTCAGGCCAGGGAACAGCTGCTCATCGAGACCCTGGCCGGTCATGGCGAACTGATCGTCTCCTTCTCCGGCCGGCTGGCGTCCTGTTACAGCATGGATCTGTGCCGCGCCAGCGGGGCCAGGATCCGGGCCATCACCCTGGACAGCCCGACCCTCAGCCGCCAGGCGGTCGCCCGGGCCAAGCGCTACTGCCGCCATTACGGCATAGAGCACAAGGTGCTCAAGACCGACGAGATCCTCATCTGCAACGCCCCCGGCCGTTCTGGCAAGGCGATCGATCCCATCCGTTACGTCTGTCAGCTGACGGCGCTGGAGAGCAACTGGGGTCATCAGCCGATCCTGTTGCCCGCCTCTGCCGAGGAGCAGTTGCGCTATCTGCACCACTTCGGCAGCCTGCCGGCCAACACGCTCTGGTGTTTCGCCGAGCAGGGCATGACGGATCGCGATTTTCGCTACGGCTTCAACAAGCGGCGGCTGGATCTCTGGGGTCATGGCGGCAACGGCTGCCTGAGCAGCCGCTTCGCCGATCCCGACTCCCTCGACCGGGATCACCTGCGGATGGTGGACATGGCCGAGGAGATGCTGGCCGACATGGGGCTGGACGGGGTGCAGGTGTTCTTCCACACCCTGGCGGATCGGGTGACCACCCTGGCCAGGGTGCGGGTCCCCCAGCGCATGCGGGCGCGGGCCTTCGACATGCAGGCCAGCATCCTCAAGGCCCTGCAGAGCACCGAGTTCGATCTGGTGACTCTGGACATGGTGCCGGGCGAGGATCCGCAAGAGCTGGCCGTCTGAGTCCAGGGAGGGAGAGCGCCGTTACGTGAGTCGGGTCATAGGCAAGCGGGTCCCGACTCTTTATACTGACGCCCTCCTGCATCTCTATCGAGTCACTAGCCTATGAAGCCCCTGTCCCGACTGCTGGTCGCCCTCTGTCTCTCTCCCCTGCTGGCCCAGGCCGCCCCCCTCAGCCAGGTCACCCTGCCGGATGGTCGTCAGGTTCAGCTCAACGATGACTTCACCTGGGAATATCTGCTGGTCAAGCCGGCGGCGACGACCGGGGTGGCGACAGGAGCCGTGGCGGCGCCGGTGCTGACCGAGCAGGCGCTGACCAATCCGGACATGCTCTCCCAGGCGAGCAAGGATGGTATAGGCGTCAAGCTGACCCAGATCGATGGCGACGATCCGCTGCAACTGCAATTCATGCTGAACAATAGCGGCAGTCGCAACGTGGTGCGGGTCAGCGGCAGCGTCACCCTGTTCACCGAGCAGGGCGTCCAGCTGACGAGCCAGGAGGTCAGGTTCTGGGCCGGCGAGAACCGCCTGCCCGACTCCTATCTGCGCAAGGGCGAGCAGCGTCCCTCGCGGGCCATCGAGCTGGCTCGCCCCGCGGGCCTCGGCGGCAAGCCGCTGGTGCGAGTGCAGATCGACGAAGTGGAATTTCGCTGACTCTGCGCCACTCGGCCACCACCTGAAAACAGGCTCCATCACGGAGCCTGTTTTCGTTCAATTGTTAACCCGGTCACTGCCAGCAATATTTGCTTACATCTGCAATGGTTTGGCAACAGCTTGCCGCTCGGCACCGTCCCCGCTAGCCGTCACAATGGCTCCATTCCAGCTAGGTCCTCACTAGCTCTACCTATGGAGTCAACAAAATGCAAAAAGTCGCACTGTCTATTCTGGTACTGGCCGGCCTCTCTTCCTCCTCCGTCATGGCGCAGGATGCCTTCAGCTACGTCAAGGGCTCCGCTACCTGGGCTCACAGCAAGTCTGACTACGTCGGTGGCAAGGACAGCAACAACCGTGACTTTGGCGGTCTGAGCCTGGATCTGTCCAAGAGCTTCGGTTCCAACTTCTATGGCCGTCTGGGCACCGAATACACCTCGCGCAACAGCGGCAACGACAGCATGGCCATCACCAATCTGGGGATGGGGGTGTTCACCCCGCTCAGCTCCGGTCTGAACCTGTACGGTGAAGCGGGCCTGATGGGCTACAGCATGGAGCGTGAGCTGGCCGCCGACGTGAACGACTCCGGCTGGGACAACATCACCCGCAAGGAGAGCGGCAGCCTGTACGGCGAAGTGGGTCTGCGTTACGACCTGGGAGTGATGGAACTCTCCACCGGCTATCGTTACGCCAACATGACCGATGACATGCACGATTTCAAAGTGGGCGCCGCCTACAAGGTGAGCCAGAACCTGGCCCTCACCGCCGACTACACCTATCGCAAGTGGGACCTGCAACAGGGCTCCATCTCCAGCGTGGGTGTGAAGTACAGCTTCTAATTTTTCCATCCTGTCGTGTCTTTGCCCATGGCCCTGGTCATGGGCTTTTTCATTTTCCGGTGATCCTGTTTTCGCCCTTGTGTCGTATCGGTCCTTAATCGTTATACAACTTCCATTCCTTTGTATAACTGCTATAACTGATTCAATACTTATACAAGGGTAGAAATCATGTACAAGATCAAGGTCGGTATCAGTGCCTGCCTGCTGGGGCAGGCGGTGCGGTTTGACGGGGGCCACAAGCGCTCCAGCTTCTGCGAACGGGATCTTGGCGCTCATTTCGACTATCACCCCGTCTGCCCCGAGATGGCCATCGGCCTCGGTGCGCCGCGCGCCGCCATCCGCCTGGTCAAGCGCCATGGGGAGGTGCGTGCCGAGGCGAGCAACGGCAGCTTCGACGTCACCGAGCGGCTCATCGCCTTCAGCGAGCAAAAAGCCCGTCAGCTCGATTTCCTCTCCGGTTACATCCTCTGCGCCAAGTCCCCCAGCTGCGGCATGGAGCGGGTGCGCATCTATGGTGCCAACAACGAGGGGAGCGCCAAGGAGGGGATAGGCCTCTTTGCCAAGGCGTTGATGGCGGCCAACCCATTGCTGCCGGTGGAGGAGGATGGCCGCCTGTGCGATCCCATACTGCGGGAGAACTTCGTGCTGCGGGTCTTCGCCTATCACGACTGGCAGCAGCTCTGCGCCCGCGGGATCACCGCCGCCGCCCTCATTCGCTTTCACTCCCGCTACAAGTATCTGGTGCTCTCCCACGCCAGCACCCACTACCGCACCCTCGGCAAGCTGCTCGGCAACCTCGGCAAGGCCAACCTGCAGGAGGTTGCAGACAGCTACATAAGGGGCTTGATGGCGGCGCTGACCCTGCGCGCCAATCGCCGCAGCCACACCAATGTGTTGATGCACCTGCAGGGCTACTTCAAGCGGGTGCTGAGCTCGTCCCAGAAGCAGGAGCTGGCCGAGACCATCGACAAGTACCGCACCGGCATATTTCCGTTGCTGGTGCCGCTCACCCTGATCCGCCACCATCTGCGGGAATATCCCAATGCCTATCTCGCCGAGCAGGTCTATCTCAACCCGCACCCCGATACGCTCAAGCTGCGCTACGGGCTTTGAATTCGCTTGTTACCCCGGCGCAGGCCCTGCGTCGGGGAGCTTCACTCCTCTGTTTGATGGACGTTGCCATGTCTGATTTACCGCAAGAAGTTGCTCCTCTGCCTGATGAGGGGATCTACCCCATCCGCGAGGTCTCTCGCCTCACCGGAGTCAATGCCGTCACCCTGCGGGCCTGGCAGCGGCGCTACGGGCTGGTGCAGCCCGCCCGCACCGAGAAGGGCCACCGTCTCTACAGCGAGCAGGATATCCGCCAGATAGGCGAGATCCTGAGCTGGCTGGAGCGGGGGGTGAGCATAGGCCAGGTCAAGGGGCTGCTGAGCGAGCCCCAGCCCCAGCCGGTGAGCGATCACTGGCAGCAGACCTTGGATCGGGTCAGCCAGGCGTTGCTCGCCTTCAACCAGCGCAAGGCGGAGGCCGAGCTTAACGATCTGCTGGCGAGCTACCCCTTCGAGCTGGTGCGCAGCCGGGTGCTGCAACCGCTGGTGGAGCGGCTGCTGGGCCTCTGGCGCGAGCGGCCGGACGGCGAGCTGCTGCAACAGGTGTGGCTGGGCTGGCTTCACACCCGCTTCGCCCGCCACCTTATCGAGCAGGAGAAGGGCCTGCCCGTCACCCTGGCGAGCTGGGGTCAGGTCGGCCCTCTCGATCTGGTCTGGGCGGCCTACGAGCTGATAGGTCAAGGCTATGAGGTGCAACTGCTGGGGGCAGTGGAGCCGCGCCACGTCGCTCTGCTGGAGGGGCGGGCGACCACCCCCTGGCGGGTGCTGCTGGGGGCCGGGCTGGGCAAGCCGGCGCTGGCCGCCGACTGGCCCGCCGGTACCCGCCTCTTTGGCGAGCTGGGGCGACTCTATGACGCGGATTGGTTGGCCGCCCACGGCTGGCGGGCGACCCTGGCCGAGGTGATGGCAGACAAGCCTGCCGCGCGCGGCTTGGGCGGGCGCGGGAGCAAGAAATCATGAGACTGGTCTGGTTTCGCAATGACTTGCGTCTGGCCGACAACCCGGCGCTGCGCTCGTGCTGCGGCAATGCCGGCGCCGATGAGGAGCCGGTAGCGGCCCTCTTTGTCATCTCGCCGAGCCAGTGGCGGCAGCACAAGATGGCCCCTATCCGTCAGCGCTTCATTCTGGCTCGGGTCGATGCGCTGGGCCTTGAGCTGGCGGCCCTCGGCATTCCGCTTCATCTACTGCGGGTCGAGACCTTTGCCGAGCTGCCGGCGGCGCTGGCCGAGCTGACCCGCGAGCTTGGCGTCACCCGGCTCTACGCCCATCAGGCCATCGAGCTCGACGAGCAGCGCCGCGACCGCGCCGTCGACACGGCCTTGGCGAAGCAGGGGACGAGTTGCCACTGGCTCAATGGCTGCTGCGTGCTGCCGCCGGGGCGGGTGCTGACCGGCTCGGGGGAGATGTTCAAGGTGTTCACCCCCTTCAGCCGCGCCTGGCTCAAGGCGCTGGACGAGGATGGCTTCGTCATTCACCGGGCCCCGGCGCCGCGGGGCGACGCCCTGCCCTGGCAGCCGCTGGCCGAGAGGGCCTTTGTCGATGAGGCGATCGGGGAGACGACACCGGATCCCCGCTGGCCCGTGGGGGAAGCCGAGGCAAGTCGCCGTCTGAATGATTTTCTGGAGCAGGCGGTGCTGGACTACGGCGAGACTCGGGACTTTCCGGCCCTGGCGGGTACCTCCATCCTCTCTCCCTATCTGGCGGCGGGCATCATAAGCCCGCGCCAGTGCGTGGCGGCCTTGCAGCAGCGGCTCGGCTGCCGGCCCCAGTCCAAGGCGCAGCCCGGTTTCGTCTGGCTCAATGAACTCATCTGGCGCGAGTTCTATCGCCACCTGCTGGTGCTGGTGCCAAGCCTCTCCATGAACCTGCCCTTCAAGCCCGAGACCGGGGCCCTGCCCTGGGGCTGGGACCCGGATGCCTTCGCCGCCTGGTGCGAGGGGCGTACCGGTTACCCCATAGTCGACGCCGCCATGCGCTGCCTCAACGCCACCGGCTGGATGCACAACCGGCTGCGGATGATAGTGGCGAGTTTCCTCACCAAGGATCTGCACATTCACTGGCGGCTCGGGGAGGATTACTTCATGAGCAAGCTGATTGACGGGGACCTGGCGGCCAACAACGGCGGCTGGCAGTGGGCGGCGGGCACAGGCGCCGATGCGGCCCCCTACTTTCGGGTGTTCAACCCGACCACTCAGGGGCAACGATTTGATCCACAAGGGGACTTTATCCGTACCTGGGTATCTGAGCTTGCCGATCTGCCTGCCACCTGTGTGCACCAGCCCCACGACTGGTTGCGGCTCAAGGGGCGGCAGTATTACCCGGCGCCCATGGTGGATCATGCCGTTGCACGGGTGAGGGCCATCGCGATGTTCCGTGACCTGGAGAAGAAATAACATGAACGACGCGCTGGCCCATTTCATCGTCCTCTACCTGCAACTGGACAAGCATCAGTTGCATCGCCTGCCGGAGATCTATGCCGATCAGGTGGTGTTCATCGATCCGGCCCACCGCATCGAGGGGCTGGCCGCGCTCACCCGCTATTTTTCTTCCCTCTACGGGCGGCTCAAGGAGTGCCGCTTCGAGATCACCAGCCAGCAGCAGCAGGGCAACGAAGCCTGGCTCAGCTGGGTCATGGTCTTCGCCCATCCCAGGATCGCCGGTGGTCGGCCCGTGCGGGTCGAGGGCGCCACCCGGCTGCAGTTCGATGCCTGGGGCAAGGTCTGCCTGCACCGGGACTACTTCGATCTCGGCGCCATGCTCTACGAGCAGTTGCCACTGCTCGGGCCCGTGGTGCGCGCCATCAAGGGGAGGCTGGGAGCATGAGCGGACGTGTGCTGATCACCGGAGCCACCTCCGGCATAGGTCGCCAGCTGGCGCTTGACTACCGACGCTCTGGCTGGCAGGTGTGGGGCTGTGGCCGCGACGGCGAGCGGTTGCAGGCATTGGCTCATGAGGGGATCACCCCCCTGCAGTTCGATGCACGGGACAGCGCCGCCATGGCAGAGGTTGCCGCCGGCCTGCCCAGGCTGGATCTGCTGATCCTTAACGCCGGCAACTGCGAGTACATGGATGTAGCGGAGGGCTTCGATAGCGCGCTGTTTGCCCGGGTGATAGAGACCAACCTCGTCGCCACCGGTCACACCCTGGCCGCCTTCCTGCCGCGGCTGGCGGCAGGATCACGGCTCGCCATCGTCAGTTCCTCTGTCAGCTGGCTACCCCTGCCAAGGGCCGAGGCCTATGGCGCCTCCAAGGCCGCCCTCGACTATCTGGCCGCTACCCTGCGCCTCGATCTCGCGGCCCGGGGCATAGGGGTGACCCTGATCCGCCCGGGCTTCGTGCAGACGCCGCTCACCGCGAAGAATGATTTTCCCATGCCCTGTCTGGTGACGGTGGAGCAGGCTTCCCGCGCCATCATGAGCGGGCTGGCCGCCGGTCGTCACCAGATCCACTTCCCCCGTCGCTTCATCTGGCTGCTGCGCCTGCTGGGGGCGCTGCCGACGGGGCTCTGGCTGCGCCTCGGTCGCGCCCTCATCTCGAAAGGATCCCCTTCATGAAGAAAAAGATCGCCATCATAGGCTCCGGGATCTCGGGGCTCAGCGCCGGTTATCTGCTCCACAAGCTGCACGACATCACCCTGTTCGAGGCGGCCCCCCTGCTCGGCGGCCATACCGCCACAGTAGATGTCAGCCTGGCCGGTCGCAGCTATGCCATCGACACCGGCTTTATCGTCTTCAACGATCGCACCTACCCGAATTTCCTGAAATTGCTGGAGCGGATCGGGGTGGCGCGCCAGCCCACCGAGATGAGCTTCTCGGTCAAGAGCCCAGAGGGGCTGGAGTACAACGGCCACAACCTGGATACCCTGTTTGCCCAGCGCAGCAACCTGCTGAGCCCGCATTTTTACCGCTTCGTCGCCGAGATCCTGCGCTTCAACCGGGAGGCCCGCGCCTGGCTGGCCGACGGCCAACGACATGGCGAGTGTCCCGCACTGACCCTGGGGGACTTCTTGCAGGTGGGGAACTTTAGCGATTACTTCGCCCGCCACTACATTCTGCCCATGGGGGCAGCCATCTGGTCCTCCACCCTGGCGGACATGCGCGCCTTTCCCCTCGGCTTCTTCCTGCGTTTCTTTGCCAACCACGGGCTGCTCGATGTGGCCAACCGTCCCCAGTGGTACGTGATCCCGGGCGGCTCGCGGGAATACATAGGCCCGCTCACCGCAGGCTGGCAGCCGCGGATCCGGCTGGCCTGTCCGGTGCAGGGGATACGGCGCACGGCCGAGGGGGCGCGGGTCCTAAGCGGCTACGGGGAGGAGCGTTTTGACGAGGTGATCCTCGCCTGTCACAGCGATCAGGCGCTGGCCCTGCTGACGGATGCGAGCGAAGGGGAGCAGGCCATTCTCGGGGACATGGCCTATCAGGCCAACGACGTCTGGCTGCATACCGATGCCAGCTGCCTGCCTGCGCGGCAAAAGGCCTGGGCCAGCTGGAACTATCAGCTTGGGGATGACGACGAGGCGCGCCCCCTGGTGAGCTACAACATGAACATCTTGCAGGGGATAAACTCGCCGCAACCCTTCTGCGTCAGCCTCAATCCCCAGGGCCGGGTCGACGAGAGCAAGGTGCTGCGCCGCTTCGTCTATCATCATCCGGTCTTCAATCAGGCTTCCATCGCCGCCCAGCAGCGGCGAGCGGAGATCTGTGGCCGGCAGCACACCCATTTCTGCGGTGCCTACTGGTACAACGGCTTTCACGAGGACGGGGTGCGCAGCGCCCTGGACGTGGCCGGTCGCTTCGGAGCCAGCCTATGAAGGCCGCCGGCGACACCATGGACACCATCAGCGCCATCTGGCAGGGCTCGGTGCGCCACCGCCGCTTTGCGCCGCGCCGCCACGCCTTCTCTTACGGCCTCTTCATGCTGGGGCTGGATCTGGACGAACTGCCGGGGCTCAGCCAGGGGCGCTGGTTTGGCGTGGAGCGGGCGGGGCTGCTCTCCTTTCGCCGAAGCGACTATCTGAGTGGCAGCGAGGGCAGTCTCAAGCAGGCGGTGTGGGACAAGGTGACCGCCCTTGGCGGCAGTGCCGAGCCGGACGGCCGGGTGCTGCTGCTCGGCAACGTGCGCTGCCTGGGCTTCTACTTCAGCCCGGTCAACTTCTACTTCTGCTACCGGCAGGGGGAGGCGCGCTATCTGCTGGCGGAAGTGTCGAACACCCCCTGGAACGAGCGCCACTACTACCTGCTGGATCTGGCGGCCCTGGCGCCCCATGACAAGGCGTTTCACGTCTCCCCCTTCATGGGGCTGGCCATGCGCTACCACTGGCGCATCCGGGCGCCGGCGCAGGAGACGCTGATCCATATCGAGAGTCATCCGACGTCCGGCGAGGCCAAGCTGTTCGACGCCACCCTGGCGCTGCGCCGCGAACCGCTGTCGCGCCAGGGGCTGGCGGCCCTGCTGGCCCGCTGGCCCTGGATGACCCTCAAGGTGCTGCTCGGTATCTACTGGCAGGCCCTGCGTCTTTTTATCAAACGCACCCCGATCTTCAACCACCCGGAGAGCCGCTAATGGAACTTGCTCAATCAACCCTCTCTGCCTCCTTCCTCGACAAGGGGGCCAGGCAACTGCTGCTCACTCTGCTGGGACGCCTCGAACAGGGGCAACTGCTGCTGCGGGACGGCAACGAGCGCCACAGCTTCGGGGTGGCGGGCACCGATCTCCATGCCGAGGTGATAGTGCAGGATCCGGCCTTCTATCGCCGCCTGCTGCTGGGGGGCAGCATAGCCGCCGGTGAGACCTGGGTGGAGGGGCTCTGGACCAGCCCGGATCCGGTGGCGCTGGTGCGGCTGCTGGCCCGCAACCTGACGCTGCTCGACAGCCTGGAGCGGCGTTTGGGCTGGCTCAGCTTCCCCTTCAACAAGGTGCGTCACTGGCGGAGCCGCAACACGCTGACCGGCTCGAGATCCAACATCGCCGCTCACTATGATCTCGGCAATACCCTCTATCAGGGCTTCCTCGACAGTCACATGCAGTACTCGAGCGCCATCTACCCGAGCGCCGAGGCCACCCTGGAGCAGGGGCAGCAGGCCAAGCTGCGCACCATCTGCGAGCGGCTCGAGCTGGGGCCGGACGATCACCTGCTGGAGATAGGCACCGGCTGGGGTGGCCTGGCGGTCTATGCTGCTCGCCACCATGGCTGCCGGGTGACCACCACGACTATCTCCCAGGCCCAGCATGACTACGCAAAAGAGTGGATTGCCCGGGAGGGGCTGGGGGATCGCATCACCCTGCTGCTGGAGGATTACCGCAAACTGGAGGGGAGCTTCGACAAGCTGGTCTCCATCGAGATGATAGAGGCGGTGGGGCACGCCTTCCTGCCGGACTACTTCCGCCAGCTGTCGCGCCTGCTCAGACCTGGCGGCCGCCTGCTCATTCAGGCCATCACCATAGCCGATCAGCGCCACGCCCAGTATCTGCGCGGTGTCGACTTCATCCAGCGCTATATCTTCCCCGGCGGCTGTCTGCCGAGCGTCTCCCAGATGGCGGGGCTGCTCGCCCGGGAGACCGACATGCAGCTGGTGCGGCTGCACGATCACGGCCACCACTACGCCCGCACCCTGGCCCACTGGTGTGAACGCTTCCTGGCGCTGGCCCCGGAGTTGCCAAGGCTCGGCTACAGCCAGGACTTCATCCGGCTGTGGCACTTCTATTTCGCCTACTGCGAGGGGGGCTTCTGGGAGCGGGCCATCAGCCTGGTGCAGCTGGAGGCGGCCAAGCCGGGCCCGCTCGGCTGGTCCGGTGATCTGCCAGTGAGCAGTCACTGACCATGTGGCAGTGGGCCCAGCTGCTGGGGTTCAACCTCTATTGGCTGCTGGCGGTGAAATGGCAGCAACCTGGCCCGCTGCTGCTGATGCTGTTGCTCCATTTCCTCTTCTCCCCCAGCCGCAGGCGCGATCTGCGGTTATTGCCGGTGGCCCTGGCCGGCTGCCTGCTCGACGGCCTGCTCTGGCGGCTCGGCCTGTTTCAGTTTCCGGCCGGTTTCCCCCTCTGGCTGGGGCTGCTTTGGCTCGGCTTTGCCCTCACCCTGGCCCATGGCATGGGCTGGCTGCAGCGGTTGTCCCGCTGGCAGCAGGCGCTCTTTGGCATGGTGGGGGGCGCCAGCTCCTATGTGGCGGGGGCTGCCATGGGGGCCGTACACTTACCCTGGGGCATCTGGATCAGCACGGCGCTGCTGGCGGTGATCTGGATGTGGTGGTTACCCGTACTGCTGTGGGTAACGGTGACGCTGGAGGGTGAGCCGAGATGAACGCCTTTTCGACCGATGCCTTGTTGTTTTCCAAATGGACCAAGGAGAGCCAGTACGAGCTGGCCGATCGCTTCTACCTGGTGGTGTCATGCCAGCGGGATGCGCGAGGTCAACTGGCGAGCGTGGTGATGCAGGATATCAATACCCTGCAGGAACAGGAGATGGACTGGCATGAACTGGAAGATCCTGCCCATTGGCACATGGGGTGGAATTAGTGCCTTGCTGGCGGCGCTGACGCTACTCGTTGCTACTGCCGTGCAGGCCTCTGCCGTACCCTGGCAACAGCTACGCCCGGTCGGGCAGGGGCAGATGAGCTGGCTCTGGTTCAAGCTCTATGACGCCACCCTCTACAGCGCGAGCGGCCGCTACGAGCCCGGTCGCTATCCGCAGGCGCTCACCCTGACCTATGCCAGAGCCATAGAGCAGGAGGATCTGCTGAGCGCCACCGCCGCCGAGTGGCAGCGGCTCGGGCTTGGCAGCGAGACGGATCGCGAGCGCTGGCTCGGCCGGCTTGCCGCCCTCTGGCCCGATGTCGGGGCGGGGGACAGACTGACCTTCTATGTGGACAGTGCGGGTGCCGGTCACTTCTGGTGGCAGGACAAGCCCCTGGGTTCCCTCGCCGATCCGCAGTTTTCCGCCGCCTTTCTGGCCATCTGGCTCGCCGACAACAGTCGCGATCCCGCCCTTACCCGCCGCCTGCGCGGCCAACCCTGATGCTGGAGTCCCTCATGCCTCTCTACCGCACATGGCGCATGCTGCTGCTGTGGCCACTTCTGCTGCTGGCAGGTTGTGGCACCAGCCTCGATGACTATAGAGGGCAGGGTCCGAACTGGGATCTCGCCCATTTCTTCAATGGCAAGCTGGTGGCCCATGGCCTGGTGACCGACCGCAGCGGCGAAGTGACCAGTCGCTTTCGGGTCGAAATGCTGGGGCGCTGGCGAGAGGGTAAGGGGGAGCTGTTCGAGCAGTTCTATTTCGATGACGGCCGCCGGCAGACCCGCACCTGGTTTTTGCACAAGGGGGCGGATGGGCACTGGCGCGGCACCGCATCGGACGTGGTGGGGGAGGCGGTGGGCAAGACGGCAGGCTTTGCCCTGAACTGGCGTTATCAACTCGATCTGGCACTGCCGGACGGGGAGGTGGTGCGGGTGAGCTTCGATGACTGGATGTATCTGCTGGATGAAGATCGCCTGATCAATCGCGCCGAGATCAGCAAGTTCGGCATTCACCTGGGGGAGGTGATCCTCTACATCGAGCGGCTCGGGGCATGAGTCAGGAGCTGGAGCCCGCTGGGCGATAGCCATTCGCTATCAATCGGCAAGGCAGGGGCGATTGTCCTTTGAGTCTGCGCGGGGATATGCTGACTCCGTTCCCAATAATGTTTCCCCACCTGGAGGTGAATGATGAAGAGCCCCATTGGTCTTGATACCGTTCAATCACAAGCCCTGGCCGCAGAGCTGAACAAGTTGCTGGCCAGCTACCAGATCCTCTACATGAACGTTCGTGGCTTCCACTGGAACATCCGTGGCAACCAGTTCTTCGAGCTGCACCTGAAATTTGAAGAGATCTACAACGACCTGCTGCTCAAGGTCGATGCCCTGGCCGAGCGCATCCTCACCCTGGATGGGGTGCCCATGCACAGCTTCAGCGACTATCTCAAGGTCTCCGCCATCCCCGAGCAGAAGGGGCTGCACGACGGCCGTGCCTGTGTCGAGTCGCTGCTGGAGAGCTTCCGCGAGCTGCTGGTGGCCCAGCGCCGCATCCTGGGGCAGGCCGCTGAGGCCGGTGACGAGGGCACGGCGTCCATCCTCTCCGACTATGTGCAGCAGCAGGAAAAACTGGTCTGGATGCTGCGCGCCTATCTGGCCTGATCCTTTGTTGAAGCGAGTTTTGTTGTAAACCTTTGTTGTAAACCCGAGTTGTCTCTCCTTTTATCCACCCGCTTGCCGCCCTGTCTGGGCGGCTTTTTTGTTTTTGATCTGCATCAATGAAAACTTAATTGGCAAATTGAATGCCTATTAAGTTTTTCGCGAGGGGCATAGAATCGCCACAAAACAAGTAACTGAAATGTCCAATTAGGAGAGGCATGATGTTTTGTGTGCAATGTGAACAGACAATTCGTACCCCGGCAGGCAATGGCTGCGCTTACGCACAGGGCATGTGCGGCAAGACGGCCGAGACCTCGGATCTGCAGGATGTGCTGATCTATGCGCTGCAGGGCCTCAGCGCCTGGGCGCTGGCCGCCCGCGAGCACGGTGTCATCGACAACGAGATCGATGCCTTCGTGCCCAAGGCCTTCTTCGCCACCCTCACCAACGTCAACTTCGACTCCGCCCGCATCGTTGCCTATGTCAACCAGGCGCTGGCTCATCGTCAGCAACTGGCCGGCCGTCTGGCCGCGCTGGCGGTGCAGGTTACCGGTTTGCCCGAGGCCGCCGGCTTCGAGCCGGGTGCCGAGCTGCTGGAGCAGCTGGCCCATGCGCCGCAGACCGCGGTCAACCGCGGCAAGAGCGAGGTGCACGAAGACATCATGGGGCTGCGTCTGCTCTGCCTCTATGGCCTCAAGGGCGCCGCCGCCTACATGGAGCACGCCCGGGTGCTGGGTCAGCAGGACAGCGAGGTGGCCGCCGAGTTCCATCGCATCATGAGCTGGCTCAGCACGGACCCGAGCGAGCTGGATCCCCTGTTCAAGTGCGCCATGGAGATAGGCCTGCTCAACTTCCGTGTCATGGAGATGCTGGATCTCGGCGAGACCAGCGCCTTCGGCCACCCGGAACCGACTCAAGCAAGGGTCACCCCGATCCCGGGCAAGTGCATCCTGGTCTCCGGCCACGACATGGTGGATCTCAAGCTGATCCTTGAGCAGACCATGGGCACCGGCATCAATGTCTACACCCACGGCGAGATGCTGCCGGCGCTGGCCTATCCCTTCTTCAAGCAGTATCCCCATCTGGTGGGCAACTATGGCTCCGCCTGGCAGAACCAGCAGAAGGAGTTCGCGAACTTCCCCGGCGCCGTGGTGATGACCTCCAACTGCATCATCGACCCCAACGTGGGCGACTACAGCGATCGCATCTTCACCCGCTCCATCGTCGGCTGGCCGGGCGTGACCCATCTGGAGGGGGAAGACTTTTCCGCCGTGGTGGCGAAGGCGCAGGCGCTGGAAGGTTTCAAGCACACCGAGCTCGAGCACTTCATCACCATCGGCTTCGCCCGCAACGCCCTGATGCAGGCCGCCCCCGCGGTGATCGACAAGGTCAAGGCCGGCGAGATCAGTCATTTCTTCCTGGTGGGCGGTTGTGACGGCGACAAGGCCGAGCGCGCCTACTTCACCGAGTTTGCCAAGGCCGCCCCCCAAGACAGCCTGTTGCTCACCCTGGGCTGCGGCAAGTACAAGTTCAACAAACTCGACTTCGGCAACATTGGTGGCATTCCCCGTCTGCTGGACGTGGGCCAGTGCAACGACGCCTACTCCGCCATCCAGCTGGCACTGGCGCTGTCCGAGGCGTTCGAGTGCGGCGTCAACGATCTGCCGCTGACCCTGGTGCTCTCCTGGTTCGAGCAGAAGGCCATCGTCATCCTGCTCACCCTGCTGGCGCTCGGGGTGAAGGATATCCGCACCGGCCCGACCACCCCGGCCTTCCTGACCCCGGCCCTGCTCAAGGTGCTGGAGGAGCAGTTCGGCCTGAAAGGCACCACCACGGCCGAAGCGGATCTGGCCGAGATCCTGGCGGCCTGACGCCGCAGGCTGTGCCAGCCTGATCATCTCAGCGTGTTGTAAGCCTTTGGCGAGCCCCCCGGCTCGCCTTTTTTCGAATCAGACCTTTTCATCAGACCGAGGAGCCTTGTGATGACCTCTCTCACCCTGCGCTGCATTGGCCGCCGTGCCGACACCCATGATGTGGTGAGCTGGCAGTTCGCCGCCGTCGATGGCGCCTTGCCCCCGGTGCTGGCCGGCCAGTGCCTGACCCTGCACACCGAGGTAGGCGGCGAGCCCAAGTGCCGCGCCTACACCCTCTCCTCCAGCCCGCAAGATCCTTTCTGGCAGGTCACCATCAAGGATGTGGGGCTGGTGTCCCATCATCTGCACCAGAGCCTGCAGCCGGGGGATGAGATCCGGGCCGACGGCCCCTTCGGCGACTTCAACCTGAGCGCCTTGCCCTGCGAGCGACCGCTGCTGCTGAGCGCGGGCTCCGGCATCACCCCCATGTGGGCCATGCTGCGCGACGAGCTGGCCAAACGCCCTGAGGCGGACATTCGTTTCATCCACAGCGCCCGCTCCCCCGAGGATGTGATCTTCGCCAGCGAACTGGCGGCCCTGGCCGAGGCTCATGCCGGGCTGCGCCATGCTTTAGTGCTGGAGAAAGTGCTGGAGCAGGACCAGACCACTCACCCCTGGCTCGGCCGGCTCGACCCCGCCATGCTGAGGGAACTGGCGCCTGACCTGCTCAGCCGTCACGTCTATCTGTGTGGGCCCGCGCCCTACATGGCCGCGGTGAGCACCATGCTGGCGGAGCTGGGCCTGCCGATCGATCAACTGCATCAGGAGTCATTCGGCCTGCCCGAGGCGGCGCCGGTGGCCACCGATGGCGACCATTTCTGGCTGACCCTGAAAAAAAGCGGCAAGAAGGTGAAGATACTGCCGGGCCAGACCCTGCTGGCCGCCCTCGAGGGTGCCGGCGAGACCATGGCGGCCGCCTGCCGCGCCGGGGTCTGTGGCGCCTGCCGCTGCACCACGACCGGCGAGATCGAGCGCCAGAGCGTGGTGACGCTCAGCGCGCAGGATCTCGAGAGCGGGGTGGCGCTGGCCTGCTCCTGCACCGCCAGGGGGGACGTCGGCTTGGAGTATTAATGGCTCCATTAGTAGCCCAGCCTTTTCCTGCTCTGGCGGTGCGGGTACACTCTGCCCCAGTTTCAGCAGAACACGGGATGATAAAATGACAATACTGGTCACGGGCGGCGCCGGCTATATCGGCTCCCATACTCTGGTCGAGCTGCTCAATGCGGGGCAGCGGGTGGTGGTGCTGGATAACCTGTCTAACGCATCGCCCGAGTCGCTCAAGCGGGTCGAGCGGATCACCGGCCAGGCGGTCACCTTCGTCGAGGGCGACATTCTCGACCGGGCCTGCCTGCAGCGGCTGTTCGCCGCCCACAAGATTGAATCTGTGATCCACTTCGCCGGCCTCAAGGCGGTGGGGGAGTCAGGCCAGATACCGCTCACCTATTATCAGAACAACGTGACCGGCACCCTGGTGCTGTGCGAGGAGATGGCCAGGGCCGGCGTGTTCCGGCTGGTGTTCAGCTCCTCGGCTACCGTCTATGGCGATCCCGCCTCTGTGCCGCTGCGGGAAGATTTTCCCACCAGCACGACCAACCCCTATGGCCGCTCCAAGCTGATGGTGGAAGAGATACTGCGGGATCTCGCCAAGTCCGATCCGCGCTGGGCCATAGTGCTGCTGCGCTACTTCAACCCGGTCGGCGCCCACGAGAGCGGCCTCATCGGCGAAGATCCCAACGGCATTCCCAACAACCTGCTGCCCTACATCAGCCAGGTCGGGGTGGGCAAGCTCAAGGAGCTGGGGGTGTTTGGCAACGACTACCCGACGCCGGATGGCACCGGGGTGCGCGACTACATCCACGTGGTGGATCTCGCCATCGGTCACCTCAAGGCGCTGGCCCGCATCGCGAGCGACACCGGGGTCTTCACCTACAACCTGGGCACCGGCCAGGGTTACTCTGTGCTGGAGATGATAGCCGCGTTCGAGGCGGCCAGCGGTCGCCCCATTCCCTACCAGGTCAAGCCCCGCCGCCCCGGCGACATCGCCGAGTGCTGGGCCGAGCCGCACAAGGCCAGCACCGAGCTGGGCTGGCGCGCGGAGCGCGGGCTCGAGCAGATGATGGTCGACACCTGGCGCTGGCAAAGCCAGAACCCGAACGGCTATCAGGCCTGAGGGGCTGAAGCCCGAATAGCAAAACGCCCCGGCATGGCCGGGGCGTTTTTTTATCACAGCGTGGCGAGCTTACTGGATGCTCTTGCCCGCGCGCACATCCTTGACGATGGCCTGCAGGCTCGCCAGATCCCGCGGTGCACCGCGCAGGATCTGGTCACCGATGATGAAGGCCGGGGTGCCCGAGATGCTCATGGCTTCGGCCAGGGCACGGTTGGTGCCGAGGTTCTGATCGATGCTGCCGTCCTTGAACTTGGCCTCGACCTTGCTCCAATCCACCCCGGCGGCCGTGGCGATCGCTTTCACCTGGGCTTCGTCGGCCAGCGGACCCTGATGGGCATAGAGCTTGTCGTGGAAGGTCTGGTACTTGTCAGGCTGACCCAGCTGCACCGCCAGGGCGGCGCGGGCGGCATAGTAGGAGGTCTCGCTCAGGATGGGGAACTGCTTGTAGATGTAGCGGATCTCCTTGTCTTCACCGAGCAGCTGCTTGACGAGCGGGTGGGCGCGCTTGCAGTAGCCGCAGTTGTAGTCGAAGAACTCGACCACGGTCAGGCTGCCCTTGGGGTTGCCGCTCTCGGGATCCTGGTTGGAATAGAGCTGTTTGGCATGCGCCTCGATCAGGGATTTGTCGCTGGCGGCCTGCTGGCTCTCCTGCTTGGCGCGCAGGGCATTGGACATCTCGACCAGTATTTCAGGATTCTTGACCAGGTAGTCGCGCACGATCTGCTCGACATCCGTTTTGGTCAGCTCGCTCGCCTGCACCGGCGCCGCAAGCAGGGTCGCGCCAGTCAAGGCTGCGATCAGGGCATGTTTGATTCTCATAAGTCCATCTTGCTGGAATATCGTGGTGGCCACTATAGTGGGTGAGTCTGTTTTCAAGTCAAGTTATCCGGGCTAAAAAGCGCGGCTCATGCCCTGTTTGTGGGCTTTTTGCGTAGTTTAGCCCAATAAATCGGCAAACGAACGGGGCGGGGATTTACAAGCCGGATCGGCATGGGTAATATTCGGCGCACTGCTGCGGAGGGGTGGCAGAGCGGCTGAATGCACCGGTCTTGAAAACCGGCGATGGGCGACCATCCGTGGGTTCAAATCCCACCTCCTCCGCCATTCATTCAGAGCCCAAGCGATTCAATCGCTTGGGCTTTTTCATATCAGCACGCCACTGAGTACGCTCATAAATGTGGGCGCCCAGGCTAGCCGAGGGAACTTCTCTGGTCCTCGATGGCTTGGCTGTTCAGGGCACAGCCATTTCCTATCTTGTCTTCGCCTTGCCTGAGGAGTTGCTTTGGTGAAAAGCCAAACAGCTTGCGAAACGCCGTAATGAAGTTCGAGACATGGCTGTAGCCAGCGTGCTCCGCGGCTTCCTGCAGGGACAGGCTTCGCGCTTCTAGCTTCACCTTCGCCTCCTGCAACTTTCGCTCGCGCAGATAACGCTGCAGGCTCATGCCCAGCTCTTTCTTTGCCGCTCGCTGCAAGGTAGACACACTCATTCCCAACCTATCGGCAATGTCGGCAAGTGCCATCTCGTCCACCCTTTCATCCATCAGCAACATTTTCAGACGGGTCGGTTGTTCGTTGTGGCGCTGGCCACAGGCAAAGGCGATCTGCTGGATGTTGGTCATCAGGCTCTCCCATACGGTGAGGGCGAATGCCTCTCTCATCAGCATCTCGGGGGCATTCTGACTGCTGGTGAGGTTCAAGGCTTCCGCTATCTGGCCAAGGTGCGGCGGCAGCGACCAGTCGAAGCGACTCAAGTGATGGTTGAATATGCGTTCGAACAGCGCGCGGTGTTTGCCGATCAGGTGGCGCTCAAGCCAGGGCAGGCTGAGCGACAAGACGATGCTGCGGCTGCGCACATGGGCCTTGGCGGCGCCTTGCACCATGTCAGGTTCGGCATAGAAGATGGCGGTGGCCACAATGGGATCGGACTTGTGAAAGCGGCAACCTCTGAGCCTGTGGGTGGCGCCATAGGTCATCAGCGCCTTGCTCTCGAGCGGGATGGCGATGATCAGCTGTGGCGGCAGCTCTCGCTGGGTGGCGAAATCGGCCTTGTGAACGATGTCCTTGTTGTGGAAGAGGATGCCGTCCTGAATCATCAGGTTCTCTACTCTTCCGGTAAACAGGCCGCGTTTACGAACGCTGGTATCTCTTGCCACTGTGTCAGTCATGCTCACTTTGACCATTTCGAAATATTAAATGACCGCACCGCAAAACTACTGCGGATTCTTGGATGCTATATTAGCCCCCACAAAATCAAATGAAAATGATTATCATCTCTGTTTGGGGTCACTCTCTCTATGGTTGTCTTTAAGGATAAAGCGCTCAGCCCGCTTGCTCTGGCCGTCTCTGCCGCCCTGGCTGTCACTGTTGCTTCCCCGGCTCTGGCGGAAGAGCAGAACGTCGTCCCGGATGAAACCCTCGTTGTCTACGGCAACCCGCTTTACGGGATGGCGCCGTCGGAGGAGACCGGGGGTTACAGCGTCGACTCGGCCACCGTGGGTACCAAGACCCCGGCAGCCCTGAAAGACATCCCCCAGTCGATCACGGTGTTGACCAATGACTACATCAAAGAGCGCAACTTCGTGGCGGTGGACGATCTGGCCAAATACACGCCGGGTCTGCGCACCATGGTCAACGACAGCGGCCGCTCCTCCATCTTCTCGCGCGGCTATGAATACGATGAAGTGAGCCTCAACGGCTTGCCATCGCCCATGCAGAGCAAATTCGGCACCCTGCCGTCGCTGGCCGCCGTCGACCGCGTGGAGATCATGCGCGGCCCCTCCGGCTTGTTTAACAGCACCAGCGAACTGGGTGGCGTGATCAACATGGTGCTGAAGCGCCCGACCGACGAATTCAAGGGATCGGTCACGGCGCGCTATGGCAGCTGGGATCGGCACTATCTGGAAGCGGACATGGGAGGGGCGCTCAACGAGGAGGGCTCGGTGCTCGGCCGCTTCGTGGTGAGCAACGCCGACATCAAGAACCAGGTTGACTACAACAACAACGATAACGGGACCTACTACGGCACCCTGGAGTTCGAGCTGTCTGATCGCACCCTGCTGTCGGTCTATGCCCTGCATCAAACCAAGGACATACTGCCCACCAATGGCCTGCCGGCGTACAGCGATGGCAGCATGCTCGACATCAGTCGCAGCACCTACCTCGGTTCTGACGAAGACTTCTTCGACGCGAACACCACCGATGTGGGCGCTTCCCTCCAGCATGCCTTTGCCAACGGTGGTGTCGGCCAGGTCTCGGCCCGTTACATGGATCACGACATGCGTCTGGAGCAGACCTACACCAACGGTCCGGTGGATGCCGCGGGGAACACCGGGCTGATGTTCAATGCCCAGGCGAACCAGCAGCAGAACGTCGCGCTGGATGCCAACTACAGCCAGATGTTTGGCCTGCTTGGGCACAAGAGCGAGTTCGTGCTGGGGTCTGACTACAAGCACTATGAATCCGATATTCAGACCTACACCAACCGCAATATCGGCAAGATCAATGTGTTCAATTTCGATCCGACCACGGTCGCCAAGCCAAACTACCAGTACACCAAGAACGACCACGAAGAGAAGTCAGAACTGGGTCTGTATGGCAAGGTGACCTGGCGCTTGATGGAGCCGCTGGCCGTGATCACCGGGGCCCGTGTCTCCTGGTATGACACCGAGGTCGTCAGCACGACCCTCAGCTCGGGGGCGCAGAACAGCGAGTCGGGTGATTTCAATGGGAAATTCACTCCCTATGCGGGGGCCGTCTATGACCTGACCGATGAACACACCCTGTATGCCAGCTATTCAAAGGTATTCAAGCCGCAGACCAGTCAGGATGAAAATGGTGACATGTTGGCGCCTCGTGAGGGCAGCCAGTGGGAAACCGGCATCAAGTCATCCCTGCTGGATGGCCAGCTCAACACCCGAGCGACCGCCTTCCTGATGAAGGACAATAACATCGCGGCCCAGGCCTATGACGAGCAGGGGATCGCCATTTCCAATACCTACTGGGCGACCGGCAAGGTCGACACCCAAGGGGTGGAGCTGGAGGCGACCGGCTATCTAAGCCAGAACTGGATGGTCATGACGGGTTATACCTTTACCGATATCGAGGAGAAATCCGGTGATCACAACCCGAAATTCGATGCGATCCCGCGCCACTCCCTGTCTCTCTGGACCGACTACCATCTGGCGGATTGGGTGCAGGGCCTGCACCTGGGTGGCGGGATGACGGCGGTCAGCGACTACTCCTTCAACCAGAATGGGGTCACGACCCATCAGGGGGGCTATGCCCTGTTTGATGCGGCCGTGCGCTACGACATCACGGACAAGATGCAGGCGACCCTGAATGTCTACAACATCTTCGATCGCGAGTACTTCTATCGTGTCGGCTCGACGACCACCTTCAACATGTACGGCGAACCGGCCAATTTGATGGCGGGCTTTACCTACAAGCTGTAACGGCAATCGGCAACAGGGCCCGATGGCGCTGTTGCCGATTATCTGTGCCGCCCGGCGAACCCTGCGCCAGAGGCTTATCCATGACGCTCAACTCTGGTATGACTCAATGAAACCACTCATCACCCTGCTACTCACTATGCTCAGTCTCTCTTCTGCCCAGGCAGACATGCTCCACTATGCCCAGCGCTTTACTCATCACTCGACCCTGCTCAATGAGGCGCGGCAATACAGCGTCTATCTGCCAGAGGACTATGAACGGCAGCCGCAGCAGCGCTTTCCCGTGCTCTATCTGCTCGATGGAGAGAAATTTCTGTTGCAGGTCGCGGGCATCACCCAGGCGCTGCGTGCCGGACTGAATCCGGCGATCCCGTCTCTCATCATCGTGGCCGTTCACAACACGGACAGGATGCGGGATTACACCCCGAGCCATACCATGGTGCTGCCCAATGGCGAGCCAGCGGGGGCCGGTTATGCCAAGACGGGTGGCGGCCCGGCGTTCATGCAATACCTGGCTCGGGAGCTGCGTCCGCTCATCGAGGGCCGGTATCGCACCGCCTCGCCGGCCCTGCTGGTGGGTCACTCGCTCGGCGGCTTGCTGGCCCTGGATACGGTGGCAAACGACAGCGGCCTGTTTCAGGGATACATCGCCCTGGATGCCAGCCTGTGGTTCGACTATCCGCACAATTACCAGCGCATCGAGCGGGCCCTGACCCATCCGCTCAAGCACGCTTCATCGCTGTTTATCGCGGTGGCCAACAACCCGTTCACGCCGGGATTCGGTCGCTCCGAGTTTCACCGGGACCACCTGCGGCAGTTTGCCCGGAGCGTGGCGGCGCAACCCGCCGAAAACCTGAACGTCACCAGCCGATACTACGAGGAGGAAGATCATCATTCGGTTTATCACCTGGCGGTCTATCAGGGGCTGCAGTGGCTGTTTCGAGGCTACCGGCTGGATCTGACGCCGGGTGCCTTCAGCCGGCAGGCGGTCATAGCCCGTTACGAGTCCCTGAACCGGCAGCTCGGCAGCCAGCTTCGCCCCGAGCAGGAGAACCTGTTGGATATCAGGGACAAGGCCACCCGCTGGCCCCAGATGCAGATCTCCCCGGCGGAGGCCAGCGCCCTGCTTGACCACTACTACGGGCAATGATGAAGATGAGGGGCCTGCCCTGACAGGCGCCGCCGTTTGCCAACCTCGGACTGTCGGGGCGGCCAGTCCTCGCTCCATGCTTCGGATGGACGAGGGGAGCTGTTGGACCTGATACCGGCTGGTTAGGGGGATAATGCCTATTTATCCGCCTTGCCGGCGGCATCGGCCAGGCTGGCCAGCCGCTTGTCGAGCCAGCGCACGGCCCGTCCCTCATCTTCCGCCCGCTCCTTGCGCCGGATGGCGTTGCGCACCAGCATGGCCCCCAGCCAGCGGATGGGTTCCGGCGGGAAGTAGCCGCGCGGGCCGCCGACCAGGGCGCAGTGGCGCCAGGGGGCATCCTCTTCCCGTTTATCCTCCCTGACCAGGGCCGCCAGGATGCGGCCGCCGATCCAGCTCTGGGCCACGCCATTGCCCGAATAACCGAGGCCGTAGACGATGTTGGCAGAGTGGCGCCAGTGGCCGAAGAAGGGCAGGCCATCCACCGAGCGATCCGAGGCGCCGCACCAGCTGGCGGCGATGGGCACCTGCGCCAGCGCGGGGAAGAAGCGGTGCAGCGCCAGGGTCAGCGGGGCCAGATAGCGGCTCGGCCGATCGAAGTCGGCCAGGTAGCGGTTGGCGAAGGCGAAGCGGTTGCCCCCCTTGCCGAGCATGAGGCGGCCATCCGGGGTCGAGCGATGGTAATAGACGAAGGTGCGCCCATCCACCACGCTGCGACCGTGATCCATCCCTTGGCGGGTAAGCTGCTCCGGCGCCGGCTCCGTGATCACCATGTCCGAGGAGACCAGCACTATGCTGCGGCGAAACTCGGCGAAGTGATCCACCATGGCGCCGTTGAGGGCCAGCACCACCCGCCCGGCCTGTACTTCCCCCTGCGGGGTCAGGATGCGGGCCGGTTGCCCCGTCTCCAGGCGCAACATGGGGCTATTTTCATACACCTCCACCCCCAGCTCCCGGGCGACCCGCAGCAGCCCCCGCACCAGCAGGGCGGGCTGCACCGAGCCCCCGTGGGGGCTGAACACCCCCTCCAGGTGCGCCGACGAGCCGCACTGCCCGGCCAGATCCTGCTCCGCTATCGGCCGCCACTGGTTCAGCCCAGCCTGCTCCAGCTCGCTCATGATGGGCGTCATGCCGCCGCGCTGGGCCTCGCTGGTGGCGGTGTAGCAGCTGCCCTCCACCCGCAGTTGGGCCTCGATGCCGTGCGCCGCGCAGAAATTGGCTATCTCGTGCACCGCCTGTTCCGAGGTACGCACCAGCCAGGCGGCCTGCCGCTCGCCAAAGCGTTGGCGCAGGCTGGGGTACTTGGCCGACCAGGTGAGCAGGCAGCCGCCGTTGCGACCCGAGGCGCCGCTGCCGCACAGGCCCTTCTCCAGCACCAGGATGCGCAGACCGGGCTCCGCCTGTTTGAGGTGGATGGCGCACCAGAGCCCGGTGAAGCCACCGCCGACGATGCAGACGTCGGCCTGCTGGCTGCCCCGCAGCGGGGTGGGCTCGGGAGGGGCTTCGGCGGCGAGGGCCTCGGCCAGCCAGAAGGGGTGGGGTTGGCTCATGGATTCTCCTTGGTGGTTGCTCATGGGTGGCGCCAGCGCTGGGTGCGCTCCAGCAGGGTGCGACTGAGGTAGAGCTGCAGCAGCTTGATGCCGGCGGCGGCCAGCAGGATCAGGGTGGCCATGGCGGCGGCGGCGGCCGTGTCGCCCGAGTCTTCCATGTTGAGCACTGCGATGGAGGCCAGCACGCTGTCGCTGGAGTAGAGGAAGATCACCGCCGAGGTGGTGGTCATGGCGTTGACGAACAGATAGATGAAGATCTCCAGCAGGGCGGGCAGGCTGGCGGGCAGGGTGACGCGCCAGAAGGCCTTGAGCAGCGGGATGCGCAGTGAGATGGCGACCAGCTCCAGCTCCTTTGGCAACTGCTTGAGGCTGGTCAGCGCCGTCATGTGACCCACGGTGTAGTAGTGGATGATGCAGGAGAGCACCATCAAGGGCAGGGTGCCATACAGGCCACCCAGCAGGCTGTCGGCCCGGTTGAAGAAGAAGATGTAACCCAGCCCGAGCACCATGCCGGGCACGGCCAGGGAGAGCATGGCGAGCAGGTGCATCAGCTGGCGCAGCGGGGCGAAGTGGCGTCCCTTCTCCTGCGCCCAGGCCAGCACCACGATGAGCAGGGTGCCGGTGATGGCGGTGAGGGCACCGAGCTTGAGGGTGTTGATGAAGGGCTGCCAGCCGTAGACGCTGTTGCTGTCGAAGGCGTAGTGCTCCAGCGTCAGTGTCAGGTTGTAGGGCCAGAACTGCACCAGGGAGCCGTAGATGGCCATCCCCACCAGGGCCAGGAACAGCAAAGCCCAGAGGCCGCACCAGAGCAGCGCCAGCAGATCCCGCAGCCGATGGGGCGTGGGGCTATAGGGCACGGCCTTGCTGTTGCTCTGCTCCTGCATCTTGCTGCGCACCCTGTGCTCCAGCGCAAAGCTGAGCAGCGCCGGCAGCAGCAGGGTCACGCTGGCGACCGCCCCCAGGGAGAAGTTCTGCATGCCGATCACCTGGCGATAGATGTCGGTGGCCAGCACGCTGTACTGGCCGCCGATCACCTTGGCCACCCCGAAGTCGCAGATGGTCAGGGTGAACACGGCGATGGCCGCGCTCAGCAGGCCATAGCGGGCGGTCGGCAGGGTGACGGTGAGGAAGGTGCGCCAGGCGGGGCTGCCCAGTACCCTGGCGGCCTCGTAGAGGCGGGCATCGCTGTGACCCAGCGCCGTGACCAGGATCATCAGGGCATGGGGGAAGCACCAGAAGCCGAGGCCGATGACGATGCCGATGGGGCCATAGATGCTCTCGCCCCCCAGCAGTCCCTTGGCGACCCCCTGGTTGCCGAACCAGTAGACCAGGCTGATGGCGGGCAACAGGGAGGGCATCAACAGCGGGATGAGGCCGATCAAGCGGAACAGGGACTTGCCGGGCATGCAGGTACGGGTGAGGGCATAGGCATAGCCGAAGGCGATGCAGACCACCAGCGTAGTGATGAGCAGGCCGAGCCAGAGGGTGTTGCCTATGGTGCGGCTCAGGTTGGGGGAGAAGAAGTAGTCCCGAAAGTTCGCGAGCCCCACCCAGTTGCCGTCCATGTCTTGCAGGCTCTTTTGCAGCATGGCGAGCAGGGGCAGCAGCAGGCCGCCGACCAGTAGGGCTATGCCCAGTAACAGCAGCGCCAGCTGGATGGCCCGATCGCGGCTCCCGCCGGCGAGGGCGCGTCGCCACCAGGGATGGACGGGTCGGGGAGCGAGGAGGGGGGCGTGCAGGGGGGCTGTCATGGGGCGGCCTCCTCAAACAGCTGCATGGCGTCGGCGGGCCAGTGCAGGGTGCAGGCCATGCCGCTGCGCCAGTCGCTGCGCCCATCGTTGGGGCCTTGCACCAGCACCCGCTGGGGGCCCAGATAGGTTTGTGCCACGCAGATCAGCCGCTGGGCGGCGCCGAGAAACTCCACCTGCGCTATCTCGGCCTGCAGCCCTTGCCGCGCCGGGGGCGTCAGGCTGATGGCCTCGGGCCGGATGGCCAGCTGCAGCTTACTGCCGGCGGCCGCCCGGTTCGCCAGGGTGAGCGGCTGCTCGTTGAGCCGCACCTGCTGCGGGCTCAGTACCAGGGCATCGAGGAAGTTCATGCTGCCGACGAAGCTGGCCACGAAGCGGCTCGCTGGCTGGTGGTAGATCTGCCTTGGCGTGCCTATCTGCACTATGGTGCCCCCCTCCATCACCACTATGCGATCCGCCATGGTCAGCGCCTCCTCCTGATCGTGGGTCACCATGATGGTGGTAATGCCGAGGCGTTGCTGCAGGGCGCGGATCTCGCTGCGCAGGTGGGTGCGCACCTGGGCATCGAGCGCACTCAGGGGTTCATCGAGCAGCAGCAGGCCGGGGGAGAGCGCCAGCGCCCTGGCCAGGGCGACCCTCTGCTGCTGGCCGCCGGAGATCTGGCTCGGGTATTTGTGGGACTGGGCGGCGAGGCCGACCAGCTCCAGCCAGTGCTGGACCGTCTCCCGGATCCGCGCCTTGTCGAGGCGCTGATTCTGCAGGCCGAAGGCGATGTTGTCCGCCACCGTCAGGTTGGGGAACAGGGCATAGGACTGGAACACTATGCCGAAATCCCGCTGCTGGGGCGGCAGCAGGGAGATGTCGCGACCCCCCTGCCAGATCTCGCCACTGCCCGGCAGATCCAGCCCGGCGATCGCCCGCAGCAGGGTGGTCTTGCCGCAGCCGGAAGGGCCGAGGAAGCAGACAAACTCCCCCTGCTCGATGGCGAGGGAGATATCCTTGAGGGCCTGGAAGGCCCCGAAGTGCTTGTTGAGGTGTTTGATGTCCAGATAGGGCCGGGTCATGATCAGACTCACTGCTGGTTTGGTATATACCAGTTTGAGTTTTAAGTGTGACCGAGGGATGACGGAAAGATGACAGGGCGGTGATGGCGGGTGACTCCCGCTCAGGGGGGCTAGCAAAGAACAAGGCCGGTTGAGGCCGGCCTTGTGTGTGGGGTCACAGCGAGGGGATGCCTCGCCCTTACTGTTTGGCCTCCGACTTGCCGTCGAAGCTGGCGGTCCACTGGGTCAGGATGGCGTTGCGCTCCCGGGCAGCCCAGGCGAAGTCATTCTTGATCATCTGGCCGTTGATGTCGGCCGGGTAGCCGGCCCTGGGCTTGGCCACCTGCGGGATGGCCACCACGGCGAAGGACTGATTGTAGAGGCTGTTGGCCTGCTCGGTGGCGGCGAAGTCGAGCAGCTGTCTGGCGGCTTCCAGCCTGGTGGTGCCCTTGATGATGGCCGCGGCCTCCATGTCCCAGCCGGAGCCTTCGCTCGGGAACAGCACCTCGATGGGGGCACCCTTGCTCTTGAGGCTGGTGGCCGGGAAGTCGAACGAGATGCCGACCACCGTCTCGCCGCTGGCCGCCAGCTTGCAGGGGGCCGAGCCGGAATGGGTATAGCGATCGATGTTCTGGTGCAAGCCGCTCATGAACTGCCAGCCCTGCTGCTCACCCATGGTCTGCAGCCAGCCCGCCACGCTCAGGAAGCCGGTGCCGGAGGAGCTGGGGTTGGGCATGATCACCTTGCCCTTGTAGATGGGCTTGGTCAGATCGGCCCAGCTCCGGGGGGCCGGGATCCCCTGCTTCTCGGCCTCGACCTTGTTGAAGCAGATGGCGCTGAAGAAGGCATCCAGCCCAATCCAGTGCGGCTCGGCCCTGGGATCGCGGAAGCGGCTGTCGAGTTTGTCCAGCCCCTTGGGGGCGTAACCCGCCAGCATCTGCTGCTGATCGAGCTGCATCAGACTGGTGGCCGCCAGGCCCCAGACCACGTCGGCCTTGGGCTGGGCCTTCTCGGCCAGCAGCCGGGCCGTGACCACGCCGGTGGAGTCCCGTACCCACTTGATGTTGATGTCGGGGTGCTGGCGCTCGAAGGCGGTCTTCAGCTCACCGAGCTGCTCCGGCTCGAAGGCGGTGTAGACGGTGAGATCGGTCGCGGCCATCACCGGGGCTGTCATGGCGGCCAGCAGCGCGCTCGCCAGCAAGGGGGTTCCCTGTTTCATCCTCTTCTCCATCAAAGTTGGTATAAACCAGATTGGTCGAAGCAGAGGCTAGGCAATCTTTATGACGCTCAGGTGACGGCCGTGTGACGTTTTGATGAGCTCAATCCTGGGTGTCGACCTCGATCTCCAGGCTGTCGTGGCGCCAGTATTCCAGATCGAAGTCGAGCACCCGCCCGTGCTGATCGAAGTTGAGTCGCTCCAGGCGCAGGGCGGGCAGGCCGGCGGTGGCGCCCAGCGCTTTGGCCACCTCGTCGGGCAGGGCGGTGGGGAAGAAGCGCACCTGCATACGGGCGTAGTGCAGGCCGTAGTGCGCCTGGTAGAGCTCGGTCAGGCTGCCGGCCAAGTCCAGCTCGAGCAGGCCGGGCACCCGCTCCGGCAGGCAGTGGTTCTCGCAGTAACAGATGGCGCGCCCGTTGGCATAACGCAGCCGCTTGAGCAGGAAGAGGCTGTCAAAGGGCCTGAGCTGGAGCCGGCTCAGCAGGGCCGGCGGCACCGCCTGGCGGCTCTTCTCCAGCAGCTCGGTGCGTGGCTCACCGCCCTGCTCACGCACTATCTGGTGGAAGTTGGAGGTGCGTCTTGGGTTGAGGCGAAAGCGCGGCGGGGTGACGAACCAGCCCCGCCGATCCTCCCGATAGATGAGGCCGTTGGCCTCCAGTTGCACCAGGGCCTCGCGAATGGTGACCCGGGTGGTGCCATAGAGTTCCCCCAGCAGCCGTTCGGAGGGGAGCTTGTCGTTGGCCTGCAAGCCTCCTGCCTGGATCTGGGTGGCGAGGGCATCCTTGATCTGCAGGTACTGCGGTTTGCTCATGGTGATCCTTGTCGGTGTCAAAGTGCTTGGTAGAGACCAGTTCTGGTCACTCCGCTCGGGATGACTAGATTATCGCGATGAGGGCGCCGAAAATGAATTTTTTGTTGCACGATAGGGCACCCCTTTGACCTGGGAGGGGGAGTTATCCAGAATATGCTCAATCTGGTATATACCAAATGGAGCAAGCCATGACCCACATTCCTGCAGCCCCCGCTGCCGTCGATTACCTGCTGTTGACCCCGGGCCCCCTCTCGACGACCCCCACGGTGCGCGCCGCCATGCTGCAAGACAGCTGCACCTGGGATCCGGACTACAACCTGGGGGTGGTGGAGCCCATCCGCCGCGAGCTGGTGCGACTGGCGACCACCCCGGAACAGGCGGCCGACTACGGCGCCGTGCTGCTGCAGGGCAGTGGCAGCTATGTGGTGGAGAGCGTGCTGGGCTCGGCGCTGGGGGCCGATGATGGCCTGCTGATCGTCAATAACGGCGCCTACGGCGCCCGCATGGTAGAGATGGCGCGCTGCCTCGGCCTGCGTCACCTCGAGCTCGACTGCGGGGAGACGGCCCGGCCCGAGGTCGCGGCCATCGAGTCTCTGCTCGGCCGGCACCCGGAGATCACCCACCTGGCCATGGTGCACTGCGAGACCACCACCGGCATGCTCAACCCGCTGGAGGAGGTGGCGGCGCTGTGTCGGCGCCGTGGCATTCGCCTCATCGTCGATGCCATGAGCAGCTTTGGCGGCATCCCCATCGATCTGGGCCGCCTCGGCATCGAGTTTCTCATCAGCTCCGCCAACAAGTGCATCCAGGGGGTGCCGGGCTTTGGCTTCGTCATCGCCCGCCGCGCCGCGCTGGCGGCCTGCGCCGGACGGGCCCGCTCCGTCTCCCTCGATCTGCACGCCCAGTGGCAGACCATGGAGCAGCAGGGGGGCAAGTGGCGCTTCACCTCGCCGACCCACACCGTGCTGGCCTTCGCTCAGGCGTTGCGGGAGCTGGAGCAGGAGGGGGGGATCGCCGCCCGTCATCGGCGCTATCAGGAGAACCAGCGCACCCTGGTCGCCGGCATGGCGGCCCTGGGATTTGAGCCCCTGCTGCCCGCGCCCTGGCAATCCCCCATCATCACCGCCTTCCATTCGCCGACCCATCCCGACTACCGCTTCGCCGATTTTTATCAGCGCCTCAAGGGCCAGGGCTTCGTCATCTACCCGGGCAAGGTCTCCCAGGCGGACTGTTTCCGCATCGGCAACATCGGCGATGTGAGCCCGGCCCGGGTGCGCGAACTGCTGGCCGTCATGGCCGCAGCCTGCTACTGGCAGGAGGGCGCGCTATGAGCAGCCATGCCAGCCTGCCCGGCGGCGGCCTCGCCGATACCGAAGGGGACATCAACCTGGGGGAGGCGCGTCAGCGCTGGTGGGCGGCGCAAAGCGAGCCGGTACGGGAAGGGCTGGCCGAGGATGGCCGCTATTTTCTGCATCAGGCGCTCTCCACCCCCTGTCTTGATCTGCTGGCGGGGGCGCAGGGGACAGTGCTGACCAGCGTCTCCGGCAAGCAGTACCTCGATTTTCATGGCAACAGCGTCCATCAGCTCGGTCACGGTCACCCTAGTGTGGTGGCCCGGGTGCAGCAGCAGCTGGCGGATCTGCCCTTTGCCCCGCGCCGCTACACCCACCCGGTCGCCATCGAGTGCGCCCGCACCCTGGCGGAGCTGGCGCCGGGGGATCTCAACCGGGTGCTGTTCGCCCCAGGTGGCAGCGAGGTGGTGGGGATAGCCCTCAAGCTCGCCCGCTTCATCACCGGCAACAGCAAGGTGGTGTCGCTGTGGGATGCCTTTCACGGCGCCTCCCTCGACGCCATCTCGGTCGGCGGCGAGGCCTGTTTCCGGGCGGGGATGGGACCGCTGATGGCCGGGGTCGAGCGGATTCCGCCCCCCACTCGCTATCGCGGCGTCTGGTATCGCGGCGAGGGGGAGGATCTGCACTACGCCGACTACCTCGAATACGTGATCGAGAAGGAGGGGGGCATTGGCGCCTTCATCGCCGAGCCCATCCGCAACACCGACGTGCAGGTGCCGTCGCGGGCCTACTGGCAGCGGATCCGCGAGATCTGCGATCGCCACAAGGTGCTGCTGATCGTCGACGAGATCCCCAACGCCCTCGGTCGCACCGGCCACTGGTTCAGCTTCGAGCAGTTCGGCATCGAGCCCGACATCATCTGCCTCGGCAAGGGCTTGGGGGGCGGCGTGGTGCCGTTTGCCGCCCTCATCACCCGGGATCGCTTCAATCAGGCGGCCGCCATCTCCCTCGGCCACTACACCCACGAGAAGAGCCCCATCGGCTGCGCGGCGGCGCTTGCCACCATAGCGGTGATCCGGGAGGAGGGGCTGCTGGCCAAGGTGCGGGAGGATGCGCTCTTTATGGAGCGAGAGTTGACGGCACTGATCGACCGCCATCCGCTGATCGGCCAGGTACGGGGAACCGGCCTGCTGTGGGCGCTGGATCTGGTGGAAGATCACCAGAGCCGGACCCGGGCCAGCCAGGCGGCGGAGCAGGTGCTCTACCGCTGTTTGGCACTCGGCCTGAGTTTCAAGGTATCCCAGGGCAATGTCATCCAACTCTCTCCTCCACTCACGGTCAGTCGTGCCGAACTCGCGCACGCCATCGTCATTCTCGATCTGGCGCTCGGCCAGGTCGAAGCCTCACTGGAACAGGAAAACCCCCATGTCTGCCAAACAACTGTCTGTTAAACCAGAGTCTGATGTACAAGCGCTGATCCTCGACTGGGCCGGCACAGTGGTCGATTTCGGCTCCTTCGCGCCGACCTCCATCTTCGTGGAGGCCTTCGCCCGGGCCTACGACTTCCCCGTCACCCTGGACGAGGCGCGCCAGCCCATGGGCCTTGGCAAGTGGGATCACATCGCCACTCTGGGTCGCCTGCCCTCGGTGGATGCCCGCTGGCAGGCCCGCTTCGGCCATCCCATGAGTCGGGAGGAGGTGGATCACCTCTACCACACCTTCATGCCGCTGCAGATCGCCGCCGTGGCCCACTTTGCCGCCCCCATCCCCGGCGTCTTGCCGGTGCTGGCGCGCCTGCGCGAACAGGGGCTGCGCATCGGCTCCTGCTCCGGCTATCCCCGCCCGGTGATGGAGGCCCTGGTGCCGGCGGCGGCTGAGCACGGTTATCGCCCGGATCACTGGGTGGCCACCGACGATCTCAAGGCCGGCGGTCGCCCCGGCCCCTGGATGGCGCTGGCCAACGTGATTGAACTGGGGATCGATGCCGTGCATCGCGCCATCAAGGTGGACGATGCGGTGCCCGGCATTGCCGAGGGGCTGAACGCCGGCATGTGGACCGTGGGGCTGGCGGTCTCCGGCAACGAATTTGGCGCCACCTGGGAGGAGTTTTCGGCCATGAGCGACGACGAGATCGCTGCGCGGCGCACCCCGGCCGAGGCCAAGCTGCGGCAGGCGGGCGCCCACTATGTGATAGCCACCCTGGCCGATATCGAGCCGGTGATTGCCGATATCAACCGCCGTCTGGCGAGGGGGGAGTGCCCCGCCTGACACGACCATGAGGGGCGCGATGAACTCGCTGCGCCGAGTGATGATGAAGCAAGGCGCCCACCCGGGCGCCTTGCTTCATTATTTGTCTGACTCTAGGCCAGACAGACCCTGCCAAGCTACGTGGCCCTCCTTCAGCGAGGGTGATTGCACCGCTCGGGGGACCATGGATAGGGTGATGCAGGTTTAATGTAGTGATGTTTCCGTGGTTTTTAAGTTCATTTGGTGTGAATTAAACATAAACATCCATACAATATATTGTAAAAATTAATTTTTCTGAATTTTTATAGAATCTGTCAGATCTGATTGCCGGTGGTGCCCTCCACCTATCCCTACAATCCAAGTGACTCAAGCACCTGGTTTTTTCGTTTTTGTAGCGCACATGTTTCGCGTTATTAACATGTGATTCAGCACCCATTGGGGTTCATGCTGAACAATATGGCTACCGTTTGAAAGCAGCATCATGACATGGATACATCTGACGCATTAGATTTCATCTCCCGGTTCGATCAAGCCGGCGATGAACGCACCATAGTGGCGCTGTTGCGCCAATTGACGGTACAAATGGGGTTTGATCATTTCCGGCTGGCCCTTATTTTTCCCAATACCATACAGCGACCGGATGTCACCATCTTCAACGGCTGCCCGCCTGCCTGGGTGGAGGCCTATACCAAGGCAAATTTTTTTGCGATAGATCCGGTCGTGCTACGCGGCATGGTGCAGAGCACCCCCATCCTGTGGGCGGATCTCATGGAGGAAGGGGCCTGTGATGAGCAGAGCCTGGCGGTCATGAGGCTGGCACAGGAGGCAGGGCTACGCGACGGCATCACCTTCCCCTGGCATGGTGCAAACGGCCATGTCGGCCTGCTCTCCCTGATCACCCGTGAACCCCGTACCGAGCAGCAGTGGCTGGCCGCCGTGCCGGCGCTGACCTGGCTCTCCATGCATATCTTCGAAGCCGTGGCGCGGGTGTGTCTGGTGGGCTTGTCTCCCCATGATGCCCTGAGCCTGCGTGAGCTGGAGGTGTGCCGCTGGGCGGCCGAGGGCAAACAGAGCAGTGACATCGCGCAGATACTCGGCATTACCCCGCGCACTGTGACATTCCATCTGAACAATGTGGTCGCCAAGCTGGGGGCAAGCAGCAAGTGTCAGGCGATTTCCTGGGCGCTCAAGCAGGGGGTCGTCAGGCTGAATGTCGAGCTGGCCTCGGTCGCCAATGTGGATGAGCGGTAGTGATTTAGTCTGCATGGCGCAACTGATTGCGCGATGTGCGAGATATTGCACTGGTCAGGCAACGGGTGGTGGTTTAAAGAATGGAAAACCACAACTTGTTGCGCCGCGAGGCTGGGCGCTTGAAGTGCTTTTTCTATAACATGTTGAAATATTTGAATTAAATGGAGTGGCATGGTCGCTGCTAATGGTTCGGTCGAGTGTCATTACCGTTCAACCAATCAGGAGCATACTCATGCCAACTCCATGTTATATCAGCATCGAAGGTAAAACCCAGGGCAACATCACCGCCGGTGCCTTCACCTCCGACTCCGTCGGCAACATCTTCGTGCAGGGCCATGAAGACGAGATGCTGGTGCAAGAGTTCCAGCACGTCGTTACCGTGCCGACCGATCCGCAATCCGGTCAGCCGGCTGGTCAGCGTGTCCACAAGCCGTTCAAATTCACCGTCGCGCTGAACAAGGCCGTGCCGCTGATGTACAACTCCCTGGCCTCCGGTGAGATGTTGCCGAAAGTGACCCTGAAGTGGTATCGCACCTCGGTCGAAGGCAAGCAGGAGCACTTCTTCTCTACCGTGCTGACCGATGCCACCATCGTCGACATCGACTGCCAGATGCCCCACTGCCAGGATCCGGCGAAGTCTGACTTCACCCAGCTGATCCAGGTCTCCCTGGCCTACCGCAAGATCGACTGGGAACACACCGTTGCCGGTACCTCGGGTGCCGATGACTGGCGCGCCCCGATCGAGGCTTGATCCTAGATTTTGTAGCAGGTTCTTCCTTGTAGTGCATTTCTGGTCCTGGTTGTCGCAGTGTCAGCGATGGCCAGGCCTGTGCAAGCTTTCTCCAGCCTGTCTCAGGGATTTGGCTGGAGCTTTTGTATTTTGCCATATGACCGCTGGCATCGGTCTTATTGCAAAGCACAACAGAGGTCAGTCGTGATGTGTCCCACTATTGCATTGCTCGGTGACATCGGCACCGACCACGAGGGGTTTCACCCCTCTTCGGTGATTGCCGCGAGCCCGAATGTCTTCCTCGACGGCAAGCCGGTGGCCCGTCAGGGCGACCCGCTGGCACCCCACGACAAACCCAACAATCCTCCCCATCCGCGCAGCATCTCGGGCGGCGTCGGCTCAGTGCTGGTGAACGGCAAGCCCATCGCGGTGACCGGTACCGCCATCGGTTGCGGCGGCGTGGTGATTGGCTCGGGCAGTGGACAGGCAGGATAAGGAACCCTTCATGGCAGACAGCACAGGATTACAATTTACCGTCAAGGTGGGGGCCTTGCCCGAGAGCACCTTCGTGGTGGCCGAGTTTGCACTGGAAGAGGCGCTGAACGGGCCGTTCCAGTTGCGATTGGAATTGGCCAGCCCCCAGCCTGACATCGACTTTGGCGCCGTGCTGGACCAGCCCTGCGAGCTGCTGGTGTGGTACCTGGGCGAGCTGCAACGGCGGGTGTGCGGGGTGGTGAGCGACCTGGCGCAGGGGGACAGCGGCTTTCGCCGCACCCGCTATCAGCTCATGGTGCAGCCGGCGCTGTGGCGACTCTCCTTGCGCCAGAACTCCCGCATGTTCCAGGCGCAGAAGCCTGACGAAATCCTCAGCATCTTGCTGCAAGAGCACGGCATCACCGACTACGCCTTCGCGCTGAAAAACGAGCACGCTCAGCGGGAGTACTGCGTGCAGTACCGGGAGACGGACCTCGCGTTCGTCAACCGGCTGGCCGCCGAAGAGGGGTTGTTCTACTTCCACGAGTTCGAGCAGGGCAAGCACCGCATCGTCTTTGCCGACGATGCGGCGGCCCTGACCGCCGGCCCCGAGCTGTTCTTCAATCTGGGCAACCGTTCGCTGGAGCAGGGGCCCTACGTGCGCCAGTTCCACTACCGGGAGGCGGTGCGCCCCTCGGACGTGGAGCTGAAAGACTACAGCTTCAAGACCCCGGCCTATGGCTTGTCCCACAAGAAGCTGGGGGCCGAGCTTGAGCACCAGCGGGGCAGCTACCAGCACTTCGACTACCCGGGCCGCTACAAGCTGGACCCGAGCGGCAAGGCCTTTGCTCAGCACCGGCTGGATGCGCTGCGCAATGACGCGGTGACCGGCAGCGGCAAGTCCAACTGCGCGGCCCTGCTGCCGGGCCAGACGTTTTCGCTGACCGAACACCCGAACGGCGGCTTGAACACCGATTGGCAAGTGGTGCGCATCAGCCACACCGGATTACAGCCCCAGGCGCTGGAGGAAGAGGGCGGCAGCGGCCCGACCGTCTACCACAACGAATTTGCGGTGGTGAAGGCGAGTACCAGCTGGCGCGCCCGCATCGGCAGCCCAGAGGCGCCTCACAAGCCGATGGTGGACGGCCCGCAAATCGCCACCGTGGTGGGGCCGGAGGGGGAGGAGATTTACTGCGACGAGCATGGCCGGGTGAAGCTGCAGTTCCCCTGGGACCGTTACGGTTCCAGTAACGACCAGAGCTCCTGCTGGGTGCGGGTGAGCCAGGGCTGGGCCGGTGGCCAATACGGCATGCTGGCCATCCCGCGCATCGGCCACGAGGTGATTGTCTCCTTCCTGGAAGGGGACCCGGACCAGCCCATAGTCACAGGCCGGACCTTCCACGCCACCAACCGGCCGCCCTACGAGTTGCCGGCGCACAAGACCCGCACCGTGCTGCGCACCGAGACTCACCAGGGGGAGGGGTTCAACGAGCTGCGCTTCGAAGACCAGGCGGGGCAGGAAGAGATTTACCTTCACGGTCAGAAAGACCTGAACGTGCTGATTGAGAACGATGCGGCCTGGCACATCAAGCACGACCAGCACACCGACATTGACAATGAGCGGGTGACCCGCATCAAGGCCAATGACCATCTCACCGTGAATGGCGAGAAGCGGGACCAGGTCAAGGCCGACTATTCGCTGACCGTGGATGCGTCTATGCATCAGAAGCTGGGCCAGTCCCTGCTGGTGGAGGTGGGCAGTGAGGCGCATCACAAGGCGGGCATGAAAATCGTGATGGAGGCGGGATCCGAGCTGACGCTCAAAGTGGGCGGCAGCTTCGTCAAGATTGACCCCAGCGGCGTCACCCTCAGCGGCGGCTCCATCAAGATGAACTCTGGCGGCAGCCCGGGATCCGGTTCCGGCTGGGCTGGGCAGATGCCGATCCAGCCGGGTGAAGTAACAGCCCCTGCTTATGTACCGCCACCACTATTTAAGGGGGGGGAGACATGTCCTTTGTTGGCGAGTCAAGATGCAGCAATGGCCATTAATGAGTGTGAATAAGGGGGCTATATGACATTGTCTGTCGTTGATGATTGGAATGTTTTTCTCACACCTTCAGTTGAGCAGAGCATCTACTTTGTGTTGGATCCTGTTGTAAGCCCTGATGCAATAAGCTCTTGGTCCGAGTTGGAGTTGGCTTCAGAATCAATTCCACTTTATATTCAAACTCCAATGGAAAGTATGTTAAAAGCGAGCCCCTGGCTTATGAAGGTCAAACCAGAAAAGAGTAATTCCATTATTCAGTGGTTACATGAGCATGAAGGTATCCCATGGGGGTGGGCTTACGCTAGTCCATTTTGCTGGTTTGAGCAATGTATTCATTGGCGACAATATTTACGTATCTTGATTGAAAATGATCTAAAGGTGGTGCGTTTTCAGGACCCACGGGTTCTTGGTATATGGCTCGCACTCCAACGCGCTGAGCTATGGCATGGCTTGTTAGCAACAGTTACAATGGTAAAATTATTTAACTCAGATATTTATTATAGGATGGTTGAATTAGCGTCTGCTAATGATAGATTTCCTTGGTCATTGCCTAGAGAATTTAGCGATGCGTGGTATAGCTCAGAGTTTGGTATCAAGGTGCAGGCGAGCAATTTTGAAATATTACTCTGGGAGGAGCATGCAGATCTTGCTGAGGCCGCATACCAACAGGGAGGCGATCTAATGAGACAATTAGAAATTTGGTTGGCTGATCTAGCACAGAAAGGGGGGGGGTCTCAACAGACAGAATTTTATCAAGTGACTGAGTGGTTACAGAGTATGCATCAGCAGGTGACTGTATGACATATGTTAAAAAACAAACCTGCACAGATTGTAATAAGCTCAATTACGATTACGATATAGTATTAGTTGATGAACAAAGCAATCCTGTTGCTGGTGTTCCTTATACCTTTCGTGTTTCAGATATGATTCGTTCAGGCGTGACTAGTGACAACGGTGAAATTATAGAGAAAGGGTTAAAACCTGGTATTGCTAATTTGACGTTAGAAGCTGAAAAGCTGGCTGAAGTTTTACAGGAACCTGAGCGGATACTAAGACTATCAAGGAATTGGAAAGATTCCTCTGTGAGAAAACAATCCCTATCAGAGGGGCGTGACTACGCCTACCTTAAAATGGGTGAGCTAGTATCTAAAGTGCCAAATATTGTTGGCTGGGCAGATAAAGAACCACCAACGTATCACTTTCCATCGTATCACCTAGGATTAAAAGGTTATTTTATTAGCTTTAAGGGAAAGGATAATAAGAAACAAAAAATCACATTGGAAGTATGCCCTTTTCGGGCCTGGGTATTAGACCTGACTCATAAGCCTGATTATGATTTGATCAATGCTTATAATCTAGCGCTTATGTCAGTATTAGCCTATGCCTATTTGGATAGTAATGAGTCTGCTATGAAGGCGACAAACATTGGCATTGGTTCGAAGATAGGCTCTATCAAACATTTTTTCATTAACCAAATGCAAGACCTATCCAAACTACCTCATCGGTTGAACGATCTCAGTGCAAATCCTATAGTGAAGGACGTCCCTTTCAGGGAGCGTTACATGATCCCCGCATTCATCAATACAGAAAATTCAGCATCAAATGTATCAACACCAGATACCCAATTTTTCTATGTTGAACGAGTAGATGAGTTATTGATAAGTTGGCGAGGAACCGCATCCATCAGAGACTGGTTAACTGATGCTAACTTTAAGCCTCATAGGTTCGATTGCCAAGTATCTTGCACGGATATACTTTCTAATGGGAAAATTCATGAGGGATTTTACAATGCATTTAATGCAGTTAATGATACTGTTGACTCTGATTTAAATGATGCCTTTGAAAAAATAAAGGAGCTTGCTGACTCTAGAAAAGTATTCATTTGTGGTCATAGCCTTGGTGGCGCATTGGCAATTATCCACTCAACAGTATTGCAGCATCAAGATCCCTGTCTTTATACTTATGGCATGCCAAGAACTTTTACAAAAAAAGCTATAGAGAATATAAAGTTTACTCATTATCGTCATGTTAATGAAAATGATACGGTGACATCTGTACCCGCAGATAAAAATCTTGATAATTTTGGGTATGGTATATTTGAACCATTAGGGTATACATTTTCTTTGGTGCAAATGATGAATCCATTTGATAGTGACGATGGGTACTTTCATCACGGTAAATTAGCTCATTTTTACCAGACTAATACGTGGTATAGTCAAAAAATTAGCGAAAACAATCGAGATCGATATATTCGTCGTCGTTTACCATCACAGACGAAGCTTTATCTTATTCCGACTCTATCCTCATCGGAAACCAACGCTGCAGCACATAGTCAGGAGGAAATTGATAAATTATTTCCGGTTGGAGGCAACCCTGACTATAAAGGTGGGGTTGGATTGTCCGAACATAGCAGTCTTGAATATGCTGGCTATATCAATAAGAGACTAACTGGTTTATTGGATAAGATCCTTGGTGAAGTAAGTTATGATGCTTATGATCAACAGCAGTTAGATTATCTTATTTCGATGAAATCTTATAGTAATAATATTCCTGTATCCTTGCAGAATAGAGAGAATAGGTTGTTGAGAATAGATGGTTACCTAAGTGATACATTACAAGTTTCATCACGCCATCGCATAGTGGAAAATGGTTTGATACGGTACTGGGAAATTAATACAAGGCTAGCGTTGAAATAGAAGGATATATATGATGAACAGAGTTGTAATTTTTATTTTGGGTATGGTATCCAGTGCTTGTGCGAGTGTTGCTGAAAATTTCGTATCACCGCCTGAAAAAAACATGTGGGTTAAAGTTCATGGTGTCATGCCATATAATACTCAACCAAAAATATACCCTCAATATACATCAAGCAGATGTACCAAGAGAAAAATGATGTCGGACGCGACATTTTATAATGCAGATGGCTGGAAAACATACCCCATTGAAATTAATTTCGACAAGAGTACTGGTAAATATAATGTAAACATACCTCTTGATGGTGGAACATCCTGCGAGTGGTCTTTGAAACGAATAATAATGCGCGTATCTCCCGATAGTGCAGTCCCCTATTTGAAATTTTTTGATGAGTTAAAACATTTATCTTCTTTTAAAATAACTGGACAAGGAGTAAGTGTAGATATTAGCACCTCAGGTGATAGTGACTTAACTATTGAGCCAGAGTATTATCCCAGGTTGAGTGTTAGAAGTAACACAAACGATAATGTTCTCTTTTTGGAACCAGTAGAAAAAGGAGAGTTAAATAACGCCCTTTTTGTGCGAGATAATGTAAATGCAGGGGAAATCATCTTCTCTCCAAAGATAGATGAAAAATATGTAGTTTACTATAAAATATCTGGTTCTAAGTTGGATGGGACATTGAAGCAAGAGATGCATTATCCTAATGGAGATGTGGAGTTAAAAACCGATCGTGTCAGACCATACAAGTACTATGAAAATAGTAATTTTAATTACTAATTAAAATAATTGGTTGGATGAAACACATTGCTTACTTTGACTTGCGTATTCTTTTAACCTTAGTGGCTTACACATTGGTGTGTTGCTTTTATATGAATACTATAAATGTACTCTATCGAAATTATACCGATGAGAATATATTCAGGGGTAGTTCATCGACGATGAAAAACTTCGATCTTATAAATATCAATACCTAGTCCTTCGGAACGACCGGGGTTGCTGTGGCCACCCGCGCCGAGGTTCTGTTATTGGCGGGAGGGCATCACAGGTCATGGCATGACAGAGGGGGGCATCAGCATAGGGCCGGCGACTGCGTGGGCGGCCTCGTCGCCGCGTAGCACTCGGACTATCTCGAGGGCAAACTCGATGGCGGTGCCGGGTCCCTGGCTGGTGATGAGACGATGGGCATCATCCCGCACGACCCGCGCCGTGCTGAGCTGGCCGGCGGGCAGGCTTGCTTGAAAAGCCGGGTGACAGGTGACGCTGGCGTCCCCCAGCAGATGGTGATGTTGCAGCACCACCACGGGGGCGGCACAAATGGCCGCCCGCCAGCGGCCGAGCGCCGCCTGCTCCCTGAGCAGGTCGATAGCGAGCGGCGTATCGCGGATCGCCTCGCTGCCGGGCAGGCCGCCCGGCACGACCATGGCCTCGAAGTCACGGCTGGCCAGCTCGTCGATATGGCAGTCGGCGACCAGTTGCACCCCGCGGGAGGCGCGGATCTGGCGCAGACCCGCCGGGCAGCAGGAGGCGAGCAACACCTCGATGCGGGCCCGCACCAGGGTGTCGACGATGGCGACGGTCTCGATCTCTTCCGAACCCGGGGCTACCAATACCAGTACGCTCATCTATTACTCCTTCTGCCGGCTATCCAGCCGGGCTCAGCTCTTCTCTTTGATGGCCTGATAGAGGCCCTGATTGACCGGCACCGCGATGCCGTGTCTGGCGGCGCAGGCCAGCAGGAAGCCGGTGATGGCCTCGATCTCGGTCTCGCGACCCAGTTCCATGTCCTGATACATGGAAGAGTAATTGTCGGCGGTGAGCTCCACCACCATCATGGCGCGGCGCAATAGTTCTTCGGCACTGGTCGGCTGGCCTTCGGCCTGCATCACGTCCGCCACTTCCACGCAGATCTGCTGCAGGGCGTCGGCGAAGCGGGGGCCGGTCAGATCGCCATTCTTGAGTCTATACAGTGCGGTCAGCGGATTGATGGCGCAGTTGATGGCGAGCTTCTGCCACTGGCGGGCCAGGATATGCTCATCCCAACCGGCCTGGCCGAGGGCGGCGGCGAGCTCGTCCGCCAGGCCGGCGTGGGCCTTGGCGGCCTCGTTGACCGGGCCTAACCAGGTCTCGCCCTTGCCGGTATGGCGGAACACGAAGTGACCGTTCTGCATGGCGCCGTGGCTGGTGACGCCAGCGATCACCGGGTTGTGCGGGAACAGCTGTACCACCTGCTCGGCGATGCCCATGCCATTGTGCAGCAAGATGATGGGGATGCCTGCCGCCAGCTTGCCCACCAGCGGGGTCAGGGCCGACACCACCTGACCGGCCTTGGTCATCACCAGCAGCCGCTTGATCTGGCCGGGCTGGCTGACGAAGCCCCGCTCGATGGCGATCAACTGGGTATGGCCTTCCAGCGAGGTGAAATCGATGCCGGGGTGCAGGGTCGAGCGGTGCCGATCGCGCAGCAAGACGCGGGTCGATTGGCCGCTCAGGGTCAACAGGGATGCGAACACGCCACCCAGGGCACCACAGCCCAGCAGTGACCATTGAGGGGAGGAGGGCTGTCGGCTGTTTTTAAGGTTTAAATCGCGTAATCCGCTTGGCATGGAGAGGCTCAATCAAGGTAGGGGCTGCGTTCCGAACAACCACCTGCCGGGGATAAGTGAAGATGTCGCATGGCGGACACTAACGGGTCTCGCCATTCCTGTGCGCAGGGGATTCTAGCAGAGCAGCCCCATCGAAATCAGCAAATTTGCCGGTTTTCTGGTAGATTTGCCCCCCTATAAGCGCAACTTGAGGAGCCCTGACATGCCGTCATTCGATATTGTCTCTGAAGTCAAAATGAACGAGGTGTTGAACGCCGTCGATAACGCCAATCGTGAACTGGCGACCCGTTTCGATTTTCGTGGTGTTGAAGCCAGCTTCGAATTGAACAAAGAAGAAGTCAAGCTGGAGGCCGATGCCGATTTCCAGCTCAAGCAGATGGTCGAGATCCTGCGCGGAGCCCTGCTCAAGCGCAACATCGAAGGCAATTCCATCGACGTGGGTGACAGCGTCCACTCCGGCAAACGCTTCCACCTGAACGTCAAGTTCAAGCAGGGGATCGAGAAGGAGATCGCCAAGAAGCTGGTGAAGCTGATCAAGGATTCCAAGATCAAGGTGCAGGTCGCCATCCAGGGTGACGAGGTGCGTGTCACCGGCAAGAAGCGTGATGATCTGCAGGAGGCCATGGCACTGGTACGCGGGGCCGAGCTGGGTCAGCCGATGCAGTTCCAGAATTTCCGCGATTGATCGCAGGCGGGGAGGGTTCGGCCCTCCCCCCTGTTCGATGGCAAGACCGTCGATGGTCGAGCCATAAAAAAACCGGAGCAGCTGCTCCGGTTTTTTGTGTCCGCGATACGAGTTCGATTAGAACTTGTAGGTAACGGAGAAGTAGTGACCGAAACCAGTGGTCTTCAGGCCGTAGGAGCCGTTCTGGATGCCATAGATGTCGTTGAAGTACTTCAGGCCGTAACCGACGGCGTAGCGGTCGGAGTGCCAGTACAGGCCGTTGAACATGGCGGTACCGTCGGTGGAGGTGTCCTTGGCATCAAACAGGTGATCCAGGTAACCCTGATACGCGATGAAGCTGCCGTTGGAGAAGGTGTAGAAAGGCTTGAACCAGTTCATGGAGAACTGATAGCCGTTCCAGCCCTGCTCGCCGCTGCCTTCGTTGACGTGACGGGCATACAGGTTCATGCCAACCTTGCCGAACCAAGGCACCTGTACGTCAGCACCCAGACCGGTCATGGCTTCAAACAGACCATCCGGACCACCCACGTTGATCAGGTTGGCGATGTACAGTTCTTGCACCGGGCCGAAGGAGAGATCTTTGCCGGTCATGCCGTCGATGGAGATACGCGGTGCAAACTTGATGAACAGGTTGTCTTGGTTGTGCTTGTCGTCGCTGTTGTTCTGGAAGATGTCGAACACGTCGACATAACCGTACAGATCGAAGATACCAGAGCGGCCACCAAACTCCATTTCGAAGTAGGTATCGTTGTAACCACCTTCAGATTCGCTGTAGGGCATCTGATCGATGGTGTGCATTACGTTGAACTGGAACCACTTGTAGTCGTTCTTATGGATGTCACCGCTGTAATCGGCAGCAAAAGCCGGGGTGGCGGAGGCAGCCAGCAGACCGGCAGCGATCAGAGTCTTGGTAAATTTGGCCATTTTATTGGTCTCTTGTGTATTTAGTTGAGGTTTTCCGTAGCCTGCCCACAAGGAGCGGGAGGGATTCTAGCCAAATAAATTCAGCGGATAAACAAGAGCCAGGGAACTTTGTCAGGAATTGTGAATCTAATCACCCCCTCATTGGCGCAAACGCTTGCTATTTGTTCGCTTTCGATGACAAATGTTTGTTTCGTTTGGCTACCATAATGATCAGCACCATCACCGGGATGCCGAGCAGGCTGGTGCCGATGAAGAAGCTGCTGTAGCCAAACAGCTCGACGAAGTGGCCGGAGAAACCGGCGAGCAGCTTGGGCAGCAGCAACATGATGGAGCTGAACAGCGCATACTGGGTCGCCGAGAAGGCGACATTGGTCAGGCTCGACAGGTAGGTCACGAAGGCCGCCGTGGCTATCCCGGCGCTGAGGTTGTCCAGCGAGATGATCAGGGTCAGCAGCTCCAGGTTGTGGCCGACCTGATTGAGCAGCGCAAACAGCAGGTTGGTGCTGGCGGTGAGCACGGCGCCTAGAAACAGGATGCGCAGGGTACCGAAGCGCATCACCAGCACGCCCCCCAGCGCGGCGCCCACCAGCGTCATGATGACGCCATACACCTTGGTGATGGTGGCCACCTCCGTCTTGCTGAACTGCAGATCCACGTAGAAGCTGTTGGACATCACCCCCATCACTACATCCGAGATGCGATAACAGGCGATGAGCCCGAGGATCAGCAGGGCGGAGCCGCCGTAACGGCGGAAGAAATCGGCGAAGGGGCACCAGATAGCCTCGTAGATCCAGGCCCCCAGCCCCGCCAACGGACGCGGCCAGCCCTGGCCGAGTAGCAGCGTCTTGCGCATCGCCTGCTGTTCATCCTGACGCTTCACATCGATATCGGGCTCATGACTGAGCAGGGTGGTGATGATGCCAAGGGACATCATTCCCGCCATCAGCAGGTAGGTGAGCTGCCAGCCGCGGTAGTCGTAGCCGCTGTTGCTGCCGAGCCAGGCCGCCAGCGCCAGCGCGCCGGCTCCCGCCATGATCATCGCCAGCCGATACCCCGTCATGTAGGAGGCCGCCATGGCCGCCTGCAACCGCTCAGGGGCCGACTCGATACGATAGGCATCGATGACGATGTCCTGGGTGGCGGAGCAAAACGCCACCAGCAGGGCAAACAGGGCGAGCTGGGCGAGCTGGGTCTTGGGATCGCAGTAGGCCATGCCCACCAGGGAGAGGGCGATCAGCAGTTGGGAGAGCAGCATCCAGCTGCGCCGCCGCCCCAGCAATCGGGAGAGCAGCGGCAGCGGCAGCCGGTCGACCAGCGGTGACCACATCCATTTAAAGCCGTAGGCCAGCGCGACCCAGCTCATGTAACCGATGTCGGTCAGGCTGACATCGGCCTCACGCAGCCAGAAGGAGAGGGTGCCAAACACCAGCAACAATGGCAGGCCGGAGGAGAAGCCCATGGCAAACAGGGTGAGAACCCGCCTCTCCAGATAGACGACGAGAGAGTCGCGCCAGCTTGTTGTGCGGCTCGGGGGGCGAACAGTGTTCAAATGCCTGACTCCTCTGGGAAAAGGGGGTCATTTTGTCAGGTTCGGGAGGGATAGCCAAGGCAAGCCCGACAGGCGGCAGACAAAAGGCCCACCCCAAGCGGGGTGGGCCTTCAGCCGGACGGCAATCTCTGTCACTGCATGGCGACAGGGATGAGCCGGGGTTACTTGCTCGCTTTCTTGTCGGTGCTGCTCTCGGCCAGCAACACCACCTTTTTCAGGATGATGGGGCTGGTCGGCACGTCGTTGGCGCGCAGGATCGAGCTGTAGCCCGTCTGCACCTGGGCCAGCTTGTCCAGCACCTCCATGCCTTCGACGACCTGGCCGAACACGGTATAACCGGCGCCGGCATTGGCGTTGAGGTTATCGTTGTCGGTCAGGTTGAAATAGAACTGGCGGGTGGCGCTGTCCACCGCCTGGGTGCGTGCCATGGCGATGCTGCCACGCTTGTTGGGCAGGCCGCCCTTGGACTCGTTGACCACGGGCTCGAAGGTCGGCAGTTGCTGGAACTGCTGGTTGTAACCGCCGCCCTGCACCACGAAGTTCTGGATCACGCGGTGGAACAGGCTGCCGTCATAGCTGCCGTCCGCCACGTAGCGCAGGAAGTTCTTCACCGTCTGCGGCGCCTGCTTGGAGGCCAGCTCGATCACGATATTGCCGTGGTTGGTCTCCATCCTGACCTTGGGGCCTGCGAACGCCAGCGGGGCGATCAGCATGGCCAGTAACCAGAGTTTTTTCATCTAACTATCCTCGCTCAGCTCGTCGGCTGGCCCTTGAGATAACCGCGCAGCGCCTCGTCTGCCATGATCTGCTGCAATAAACTGCCAAGCTGCTGGTTCAGGATGGACTCCAGCTCGGCCATGCTCGGTTCACCCGGCTCTTCCTTGCTGGAAGACATGTTGAACTGTTTGGTCAGCTTGCTGCCCTGGAAGTCGGCGATCACCTGCAGACTGACCTTGGACTTGGTGACATAGGTGAAGGTCTTCTCTTCCACATTGACCGCGGCGGTGGAGATGGCCAGGGTCAGGTTGGTGGTGCCGCTGTTGCCCACTTCCAGGCCCTGGCTGCGCAGCCCCTCGGCCAGTTTTTCGGCCAGCAGGTTGTTGAGCGGCTGCTCGCTGTTGACCAGCACGGCGGCCTTCTCTTTCTTCTTGATGGAGAAGACATAGGCGGCCTCGCGCTTGTCCACCCCTTCCATGGTGATCCGGTTGCCCGCGTAATACTGCTGATTGGAGGGGATGACCTGCGGGTTGAGCAGCGCGGTCTCCGGCCAGTGAGTGGCGCAGCCACCCAGCATCAGGGCGGCCAGCAGCAAGAGTGACTTTTTCATCATGGGTTTCCTTTAGCGTTTGATGGCTTTCAAAATAACGAATTTGCTGTTCGATGCAACGACTTGTGCGTTGGCAAACAGGCGCTTGAGTTTGTTGTGATAGTCCAGATGACGGTTGCCAACTATCCAGAGTTCCCCCCCCTGAGGCAATACCCGGTGCGCGTCGCTGAACATCTGCCAGGCGATATGATCGGTGATCGCCTGCAACTGATGGAAGGGGGGGTTGCAGAGGATCCGATCCGCCGTGCCGACCGCGACGCCGTCGAGACAGTTGTTGACCATGAAGTGGGCGCGGGGCAGGGCATCCGGCAGATTGTGCTCGACGTTCAGCCGCGCCGAGGCGACCGCCATATAGGATTCGTCGATGAAGGTCACCTCCACCTCGGCATCCCGCGCCAGCAGCGCCAGCCCCAGTACCCCGTTGCCGCAACCCAGATCGATCACCTTGCGTGCACTGTGCACAGGCAAATTATCCAGCATGAAGCGGGCGCCGATATCCAGGCTGGTGCGCGAAAACACGTTGGCATGGTTGTGGATCAGCAGGTTGCTGCCCTCCAGCGGCCAAGTGGTCGGGAAGGGGTCGGCCAGGGTCGGGCGCTCGGCGGCCGGCGTGTCATCGACCGTGCAGTGGATCAGGCGCGCCTTCTTCCAGGCCAGGGAGGTCTGGGTCGGCCCCAGGTATCTTTCAAACAGCTTGAGGGTCGAGCTGTGGATGTCTTTCGCCTTGCCCGCGGCCAGGATACGGGTGGCCGGGGTCACCACCTGGCGCAGGGCCAGCAACTGTTGCTCCAGCAAGGCCTGGTACTTGGAGACCTTGATCACCACCAGCGCGGGGGCCGCGGGCAGTGGCGCCAGCGCATCCTGCAGGGTGACCTGCGCGGGATCCAGCTCGTTTTCGCTCAGATTGGCCAGGGTGGCCTTCTCGCTGATATAGGAGTCGCTCACACAGACCGGGGCATGGCCATGCAGGTAGGCGGTCAGGGCGCCGAAGCCGTCGTTCATGATGATGACGGGGCCGTCCGCCGCGAGGGGGGTCTCGGCGAGCTGGTTGATCAGGTACTCGTCCGCCGCATCCCAGGCCTGCAGGGGATCCTGGCTCTGCCGCGGGTAACGATACAGGGTCAGGCGACAATGGGCCGTGTCGAGAAGGGTTTGCATAAGAAAGCGTCCAAGATGATGCATATAGATGACAACTGCCCGCAGAGTGCTGCCCGGCAGGCGTGTGAAGTGGCGCTATTCTAGCGGGGGCGGAGAATTTCACCAGCCCGGTGCGACGCGCGGTGGCGGCCCTATTTCCCGCCGGCCTGATGCATCGGGGGCACAACCCTGGCTACAATGGCCAGACATCCATCTTGGGAGTCTTTGTCGTGAGCATGCAACAACAGATCGAGGCCAAACTGGCCGCAGCCTTGTCCCCCAGTCACCTTGAGGTGATCAATGAGAGCTACATGCACAGGGTGGAGCCGGGCTCCGAGAGCCACTTCAAGGTGATAGTGGTGAGCCAGGCGTTCGAGGGGCAGCGCCTGCTGGGGCGTCATCGTCAGGTCAATGCCGTGCTGGCGGACGAGTTGGCCCATGCCATCCATGCGCTGGCGCTGCATACCTATACCGAGGCGGAGTGGCAATTGCGGGAGCAGGCCCCCAAAACCCCGGGCTGTGTCAGCAAGTCCCCCTTTGCCTGAGTCGTTGACCTTTTCATTACTCAACTGTCGATTAATTAACAAAATCATCACAACTCGCTCGTGGCGCTAGCCCCCGGCCCCGAGCGCATCGCCCGCGAGTGAGGATTACTTTTTCTAATCAACCTTTGGGATACGTAAAATTACCCCTAACTGGGTAGTAAAACAAAAAATCCTTTAAAACCACGGGTTGCGGGGGCGGCAGGGAATTATTCATTAGAGGTTAATTTTGTGATAGCGCGGGGATTTTCCCCATTTGGCGTGGCGACTGACTTGTCTAAGGTGGTAAACTCAGTCGCTTTTGAATGAACCTGTATGTTGCTGATTTGTTTGTTTTATCGACAATTTGCCGCGATATTGACGGGCTCATTCAACAACTCGTCGTGATGTATTTCTCGGCGCTAACCAACCTGTCTTCCCTTAACGGTAGTGCAAGTGAGTATGATTACAATTAAAAGAGGACTGGACATCCCCGTGCTGGGTGCTCCGGAGCAAGTAATCTACGATGGCCCGGCCATCACCCGTGTTGCTACACTCGGCGAAGAGTTCGTGGGGATGCGTCCTACTATGTTCGTCAAAGTAGGTGATCGCGTCATTAAAGGTCAGGAGCTCTTCGAAGATAAGAAGAATCCCGGCGTTAAATTCACGGCCCCTGCCACCGGTGTGGTTTCTGAGATCAACCGTGGTGCCAAGCGTGTTCTGCAATCTGTCGTCATCGACATCGATGGCTCTGACGAGCAGGTGACCTTTGAACACTTTGCGTCTGCCGAGCTTGCACAGCTCGAGCGCAGCAAGGTGCAGGAGATCCTGGTCGTATCAGGCCAGTGGACCGCATTGCGTACCCGTCCATTCAGCAAGGTGCCGGCAGTGGGCTCTGCCCCGCGTGCCATCTTCGTCACCGCGATGGACTCCAACCCGCTGGCTGCCAATGCCGAGCTCATCATCAAGGAACAGGCCCAGGCCTTCCTCGATGGCCTGAGCGTGCTGAGCCGCCTGACCGATGGCAGCGTCCACGTCTGCAAGGGTGAAGGCAGTCTGCCGCACTCCAACCTGGCGCAAGTCAAGGAAGCCGTGTTTGTTGGCCCGCATCCCGCCGGTCTGCCTGGCACCCATATCCACTTCCTGGATCCGGTCGGCAGCAAGAAGGTGCAGTGGCACATCAACTATCAGGATGTGATCGCCTACGGCAAGCTGTTCACCACGGGTCAGATCTTCACCGACAAGGTGATCGCCCTGGCCGGTCCGAACGTGGTCAAGCCACGCCTGCTGCGCACCCGCATGGGCGCCTGCATCAGCCAGCTGACCAACAACGAGCTGCGCGCGGATGAAAACCGTGTCATCTCCGGTTCCATCCTGAGTGGTGCCAAGGCCGAAGGGGTCCATGACTACCTGGGTCGTTACCACAATCAGGTGAGCGTGCTGGGCGAAGGCCGTGAGAAAGAGTTCCTGGGTTGGGTCAATCCCAGCGCCGACAAGTTCTCCATCACCCGTACCACCCTCTCTCATCTGATGAAGGGCAAACTCATCAACTTCACTACCACCACCAACGGTAGTGATCGCTCCATGGTGCCTATCGGCAACTATGAGCGCGTGATGCCGCTCGACATCCTGCCGACCCTGCTGCTGCGGGATCTGGTCTCCGGCGACACCGACAGCGCACAGTCGCTCGGCTGCCTGGAGCTGGATGAGGAAGATCTGGCGCTCTGTACCTTCGTCTGCCCCGGCAAGACAGAGTACGGCCCGATCTTGCGTGAGTGCCTGGCCAAGATAGAACTGGAAGGTTAAGCGATGAGTTTCAAGCAACTTCTTGAAAATTTGGAACATCACTTCGAGCCGGGCGGCAAGTACTCCAAGTACTATGCCCTGTTCGAGGCGGCGTATACCCTGTTTTATACCCCCGGGTCCGTGACCCGCAATGCTGCCCACGTCCGTGATGCGATCGATCTGAAACGCATGATGATCATGGTGTGGCTGGCCGTGTTCCCGGCCATGTTCTGGGGCATGTTCAACGTCGGTAATCAGTCCATCGCCGCCATCGCCCATCTGGGCAGCGCGGCCGGTGCCGATACCTGGCAATACACCATCGCGACCCTGCTGGGTGCCTCGCTGGATCCGGCCGTGGCCGGCATCGGCAGCAAGATGCTGATCGGTGCGGCCCACTTCCTGCCCATCTACCTGACCGTGTTCCTGGTCGGTGGCTTCTGGGAAGTGCTGTTCGCCATGGTGCGCAAGCACGAGATCAACGAAGGCTTCTTCGTGACCTCCATCCTGTTCGCCCTGATAGTGCCGCCCGAGCTGCCCCTGTGGCAAGCCGCGCTCGGCATCACCTTCGGTGTGGTGCTGGCCAAGGAAGTGTTCGGTGGTACTGGCAAGAACTTCCTGAACCCGGCCCTGGCGGGTCGTGCGTTCCTGTTCTTCGCCTACCCCGGTCAGATCTCCGGCGATGCCGTCTGGGTGGCCGTTGACGGCTATTCAGGCGCGACCGCGCTGAGCCAGTGGGCCCAGGGCGGCCAGATGGCGCTGATCAACGGTGCCACCGGCGAAGCCATCAGCTGGATGGATGCCTTCCTGGGGAACCTGCCGGGTTCCATCGGTGAAGTCTCCACCCTGATGATCCTCATCGGTGCGGCCATGATCGTCTACATGCGGATCGCCTCCTGGCGCATCATCGCCGGTGTGATGATCGGCATGGTGGCCACCTCCCTGCTGTTCAACGTCATAGGTTCCGACACCAACCCCATGTTCAACATGCCGTGGCACTGGCATCTGGTGCTGGGCGGCTTCGCCTTTGGTATGGCCTTCATGGCGACCGATCCGGTCTCCGCCGCCTTTACCAACAAGGGCAAGTGGTGGTACGGCGCCCTCATCGGCGTCATGGTAGTGCTGATCCGGGTAGTGAACCCCGCGTTCCCGGAAGGCATGATGTTGGCCATTCTGTTTGCTAACCTGTTTGCCCCCTTGTTTGACCATTTCGTGGCGCAGGCGAACATCAAGCGGAGGATCGCACGTGGCGTTTAATAAAGACTCAACCATCGGCACCCTCACCGTGGTGACCGGTCTGTGTCTGGTGTGTTCCATCGTGGTCTCCGTGGCCGCCGTGGGGCTGCGCCCGGCTCAGCTGGAAAACAGGGCGCTGGACAAGCAAAGCAACATCCTGTCCGTTGCCGGTGTCGATGTCAGCTCCGTGGCCAAGCGTGATCTGGCCCAGCTGTATGGCAACAAGATTGAAGCGCGCCTGGTCGATCTGACCACGGGTGAGTTCGTTGACGGCGATGCCGACAACTTCGACACCAAGCTGGCGGCGAAGGATCCGGCCAAGAACATCCGTCTGGCCCCGGCCGACGACAAGGCTGGCCTGCGTCAGATCTCCAAGCTGGTGCCGGTGTTCTTCGCGAAGGACGCAGAAGGCAAGGTCGACAACATCATACTGCCGGTCTACGGCCAGGGTCTGTGGTCCACCATGTACGCCTTCGTGGCGGTCGCGGCCGATGGTCAAACCATCAAGGGCATCACCTACTATGATCACGGCGAAACACCGGGTCTGGGCGGCGAGATCGAGAATCCGGCCTGGCGTGAACTCTTCGTCGGCAAGAAGCTGTTCGATCAAGACGGTCAGCCCGCACTGCGGGTGATCAAGGGGCATGCTCCGGCTGGTTCCGAGCATGACATCGATGGCCTGTCCGGCGCGACCCTGACCGGCAATGGCGTACAGCACACGTTTGACTTCTGGATGGGACCCAAGGGCTTTGGTCCTTTCCTGGCCAAGGTTCGTGCAGGAGAAATCAACAATGGCTGACAAGAGCGAAATGAAAAAATTGCTGTTGACGCCTGTGCTCGGCAACAACCCCATCGCCTTGCAGGTGCTGGGTGTCTGTTCCGCGCTGGCCGTTACCAGCCAGATGAAGACGGCGTTCGTGATGACGCTGGCCGTTACCGCGGTCACCGCCTTCTCCAACCTGTTCATCTCCCTGATCCGCAATCAGATCCCGAACAGCGTGCGGATCATCGCCCAGATGGCGGTGATTGCCTCGCTGGTTATCGTGGTTGACCAGGTGCTCAAGGCCTATGCCTATGACATCTCCAAGCAACTGTCGGTATTCGTGGGTCTGATCATCACCAACTGCATCGTGATGGGTCGTGCCGAAGCCTATGCCATGAAGAGCGCCCCGCTGCCCTCCTTCCTGGACGGTATCGGCAACGGTCTGGGTTACGGCGCCGTGCTGCTGGCCGTGGCCACAGTGCGTGAAATCCTGGGCTCCGGCACCTGGTTCGGTATCGAGCTGCTGCCGCTGGTGAACAATGGTGGCTGGTATGTGCCTAACGGCCTGCTGCTGCTGCCGCCGAGTGCATTCTTCATCATTGGTCTGATCATCTGGGGCGTTCGCACCAAGGATCCCAAGCAGGTGGAGGCAAAGGATTAAGGTATGGAACACTATCTGAGTCTGTTGATTCGTTCGATCTTCATCGAAAACCTGGCGCTCTCCTTCTTCCTGGGGATGTGTACCTTCCTGGCGGTGTCCAAGAAGGTCAAGACGGCCATGGGTCTGGGTATCGCCGTCATTGTGGTACAGACCGTGGCCGTGCCGGCCAACAACCTGATCTACAACTACGTCCTGAAAGATGGCGCCCTGGTATCCGGCCTGGATCTGAGCTTCCTGAGCTTCATCACCTTCATCGGGGTGATCGCGGCGCTGGTGCAGATCCTGGAGATGGCGCTGGACAAGTATTTCCCTGCGCTCTACAACGCCCTGGGTATCTTCCTGCCGCTCATCACCGTGAACTGCGCCATCTTCGGTGGCGTCTCCTTCATGGTGCAGCGTGACTACAACTTCGTGGAGTCTGTGGTCTATGGCGTGGGCTCGGGTGCCGGTTGGATGCTGGCCATCGTGGCGATGGCGGGGATCCGCGAGAAGATGAAGTACTCCGATGTTCCGGAAGGCCTGCGTGGCCTCGGCATCACCTTCATCACCGCGGGTCTGATGGCGCTGGGCTTCATGTCCTTCTCTGGTATTTCCCTGTAATCGGAAAGGAAATATAGATGGAAATTATTCTGGGTGTGGTCATGTTCACCGTGATCCTGCTGGCCCTGGTGGCAGTCATTCTGTTCGCCAAGTCCAAGCTGGTGACCGCCGGTGACGTGACAATCAGCATCAACGGCGACCCGGCCAAGGCTGTCACCAGCCCGGCGGGTGGCAAGCTGCTCGGCGTGTTGGCCGGCAGCGGTATCTTCGTCTCCTCCGCCTGTGGCGGCGGTGGCTCCTGTGGTCAGTGCAAGGTGCGGGTGAAAGCCGGCGGCGGCGATATTCTGCCGACCGAGCTGGATCACATCAGCAAGGGCGAAGCCCGTCATGGCGAGCGTCTGGCCTGTCAGGTCACCGTCCGTTCCGACATGGACATCGAGCTGCCGGAAGAGATCTTCGGGGTGAAGAAGTGGGATTGCACCGTTATCTCCAACGATAACAAGGCCACCTTCATCAAGGAGCTCAAGCTGCAGATCCCGGACGGCGAGAGCGTGCCGTTCCGCGCCGGTGGTTATATCCAGATCGAAGCCCCTGCCCACCACGTGCAGTACAAGAACTTCGATATTCCCGAGGAGTATCGCGGGGACTGGGATCGCTTCAAGATCTTCGAGCTGGAGTCCAAGGTCAATGAGCCGATCATCCGTGCTTATTCCATGGCCAACTATCCGGAAGAGTTCGGCATCATCATGCTGAACGTGCGGATCGCGACCCCGCCGCCCAGCAACTGGACCGCGCCTCCCGGCCAGATGTCCTCCTATATCTTCAGCTTGAAAGCTGGTGACAAGGTGACCATCTCGGGTCCGTTCGGTGAGTTCTTCGCCAAGGACACCGACGCCGAGATGGTGTTCGTCGGCGGTGGTGCGGGCATGGCGCCGATGCGCTCCCACATCTTCGATCAGCTGCGTCGCCTGAAGACCAAGCGCAAGATGAGCTTCTGGTACGGTGCCCGTTCCAAGCGCGAGATGTTCTATGTCGAAGACTTCGACATGCTGGCCGCCGAGAACGACAACTTCCAGTGGCACGTCGCGCTGTCCGATCCGCAACCGGAAGACAACTGGGATGGCTACACTGGCTTCATCCACAACGTCTTGTTCGAGAACTATCTCAAGAACCACGAGGCGCCGGAAGATTGCGAGTTCTACATGTGCGGGCCTCCCGTCATGAACGCTGCCGTCATCAACATGCTGAAAAACCTCGGTGTTGAAGACGAAAACATCCTGTTGGATGACTTTGGTGGTTAATCCATGCACAGTGTTGTAAAGACCTGGCTAGCCTTCGGGCTAGCCTTTTTCTTGACGGGGTGCGGTCAGGAAACGGTCCAATCCAAGCCGGAGATCCACATCACCGGCAGCACCATGGGTACCTATTATTCCATCAAGGTGGCGGATGGCAGCGTCACAGACGCGGCCAAGCTGCAGGCCGAAGTCGATGTCCTGCTGGAGCGGGTCAATGATCAGATGTCGACCTACCGCCCCGATTCCGAGCTGTCGCGCTTCAACCAGCACAAGGGCTCGACCCCGCTGGTGGTGTCCCGCGACACAGCACGGGTGGTGACCGAGGCCATTCACATTGGCCGCGAGAGCCGCGGCGCACTGGATGTGACCGTGGGTCCCCTGGTCAATCTGTGGGGCTTTGGCCCGGACAAGCGGCCGACCAAGGTGCCGTCCGACGAGCTGATCAGCCAGACCCGCCAGAAGACGGGGCTGGGCAACCTGCACGTGATCACCTCCGCCGATGCCGATACCCTGCAAAAAGACATTCCGGATCTCTACGTGGATCTCTCCGCCATCGCCAAGGGTTTCGGGGTGGACAAGGTCGCCGAGTATCTGGAATCCCTGGGGTCGCGCAACTACCTGGTGGAGATCGGCGGTGAGCTGCGCATCAATGGCGTCAACGGCAAGGGACACCCCTGGCGCGTCGCCATCGAGAAGCCGACCGCCAATGCCGGCTCGGTGCAGGAGGTGATCCTGCCGGGGGACAACGGCGTAGCCACCTCGGGTGAGTATCGCAACTACTACGAGATGGATGGCAAGCGCTTCTCCCACACCATAGATCCGGTGACGGGCAAGCCCATCCAGCATCGCATGGTATCGGTGACGGTGATCCACCCCTCCTGCATGACCGCAGACGGGTTGGCGACCGTGTTCATGGTGATGGGGCCTCAGAAGAGCCTGGCCTATGCCAAGGAGCGGGGTCTGGCGATCTTCATCATCACCAAGACGGACGACGGCTTCGAAGAGGCCTATTCGGATGCCTTCAAGCCCTATCTGGTTAAGAAGTAAGGGGTAACAACATGCAGATTTTTCTGATTACCTTCGGGGTGTTTCTGGCGGTAGTGGTGGCCATGGCCATCGGCTACATCTTCCAGAAGAAGACCATTTCCGGTTCCTGTGGAGGGCTCGGCACTATAGGGATCGAAAAGGAGTGTGATTGCCCGGAGCCCTGCGACAACCGCAAGAAGAAGATGGCCAAGGAAGAGGCCCGTCGCAAGATGCTGGTCGATAACCGGATCATCTGACTCGCGGCCCCGGTCGCAACAGCTCTCGAATGCCAGCGAGCCGACCCATGGTCGGCTCGCTTTTTTATGGCGCTCAGTAGTCGTACTGGCGACAGCGCTTCTTGTTGAACTCCGCCTGCCAGCGCGCCAGCTCCTCCCGGGTGCCGAGCTCGTCCCCCTGTTTGATGGCCTTCTCCAGCAGCTCGATGCGCTCGAACAGCCAGCTGCACTCCGCGGTCGGTTGATCCTTGGCCATGCCAAGCAGCGGCAGCAGGCAGAGTCCCAGCCAGAATTTTCTCATCTCTCTCCTCCTTGAGTCTCAGATTGAACGGTGCCTTAAGAGTCTATTCTCTCTCCTCCGCTCGCGTGCTGGCAGAAATGACAGTGCTGGGGTAGCATGGGAATATTGCCTGTCTATTTATACAGTGGTATGCGCAAGATCATTCACATCGACATGGACTGCTTCTTCGCCGCGGTGGAGATGCGGGACAACCCGGCCCTGCGCGAGGTGCCGCTGGCCATCGGCGGTTCCGCCGATCGGCGCGGCGTCATCTCGACCTGCAACTATGTGGCGCGCCGCTTCGGGGTGCGCTCCGCCATGCCGAGCGGCCTGGCCATGAAGCTCTGCCCGCCACTGGTCCTCATCCCTGGCCGGATGGCGCTCTACAAGGAGGTCTCCCGCCAGCTGCGCGCCATCTTCCTGCGCTACACCGAGCTGGTGGAGCCGCTCTCTCTGGACGAGGCCTACCTCGACGTCACCGACAGCCCCAACTGCGGCGGCAGCGCCACCCTGATGGCGGCCGAGATCCGCGCCGCCATCGTCAGCGAACTGGGGCTGACCGCCTCGGCCGGGGTCGCGCCGAACAAGTTTCTGGCCAAGCTCGCCTCCGAGCAGCGCAAGCCGGACGGCCTGTTCGTGATAAGGCCGCAGGAGGTGGACGAGTTTGTGCGCCAGCTGCCCCTCGGCAAGTTGCCCGGCATAGGGCGCAAGACCGCGGATCGGCTGGAGTCCCAGGGGCTCTACTCCTGCGAGGACGCCAGGGCCCTCTCTGCCGAGGAGCTCTGTGCCCGCTTCGGCAAGCTGGGAGAGATGCTGACGGGGCGGATCTGGGGCCAGGACGATCAGCCGGTGCAGGCCCAACGGGTGCGCAAGAGCATAGGGGTGGAGACCACGCTCGCCAGCGATGTGCTGGACGAGGCGGCCTGCTGGCAGGTGTTGAGCCAGCTCATCCCCGAGCTGGAGCTGCGCTTCGCCCGGGCCTGCCCCGCCGAGGCGCTGATGGGGCAGGGGATCAAGCTCAAGTTTGCCGACTTTCAGCAGACCACCGTCTACCGCCGCGGGGGTTATCAGGCCGCCCTGTTCCACGACCTGCTGCACGAGGGGCTGCAAAGGGCTCAAGGAAAACCCATTCGCCTGCTCGGCCTGGTGGTGGGTCTGCCCGGTGCCGGGGAAATCAACCAACTCAGCCTGGATCTGAGTTGATATGGTTAAGTTTTTGTTTCCTAAACCGATACAGTACTTACACCTTTAGAAGTCAGGAAATGTGGCATGAGTTCTCTTTCTGTTCAGGGCCGGATCACCCTGATCGCCGGCTGTTGTTTACTGGCCAGTGCCGCGGCACTGGTGGCGTCCTCCCTCTTCAATGCCGCTCGCATGCAGGAGCAGGTACTCACTTCCACCACCCTGGAGGCGCAACATGCGGCGGAGAACTGGATGCAGGCCATGGGTGCTACCCAGGCGGCCAGGGTGACCAGCTATCTCGATGAAGCCTATTTCCGGGCCACCCTGCTGGCCGAGAGCGTACTGTTCCAGCGCAAGAACGCGGCCGACAACTTCGTCCACTCGGAGGCGCTGCGCGGCGCGGTGAACCAGCAGCTGCAGGATGCGGCAGAATCGTCCGCCAACCTGCTCGGGGTCTATGGGGTCTTCGAGCCCAATCAGCTCGATGGCGAGGACGCCAACTACCAGGGCTCGACAGCGCTGGGGGCCAATGACAAGGGGCGTTTCTCCAGTTACTGGGCCAGGGTCGATGGCAAGGTGACGCTGGAGGTCATGGATGAGGCAGTGCTGGCCGACGACAAGCCGACCGCCAACGGCGGGGTGGAAAATGGCTGGTACAGCTGCAGCATCCGCTCGCGGGCCCTCTGCCTGCTCGAGCCTTATCTCGACGAGGTCGGCACCCAGGAGGTGCTGATGACCTCGGTGACGGCGCCCCTGCTGGAGCAGGGGACCCTGCTCGGCATGGTCGGGGTGGATATCTCCTTGACCAGGCTGCAGAGCCTGGTGGAGGAGATGGACAAGACCCTCTATGAGGGGCAGGGCAAGGTGCTGCTGCTCAGCCACGAGGGCCGAGTGGCCGGGGTGGAGGGATTCGAGGTCAGGCTCGGCAACCTCCTTGGCCAGCAGGATCAGGGGCTGGCGACGGATCTGAAGGGCTGGCTCGGCCAGGGCGAGGTGGTTACCCGCTGGAGCCCGGATGGCGCCTTGTTGCAGACCTTCGTGCCGGTCAGGATGCGTGGCACCGATCGCAAGTGGGGCATCTACATCGAGCTGCCCCGCGCCGTGGTGCTCTCCTCTGCCCTGCAGTTGCAGGGGGAACTCGAAGGCCAGGCCCAGCGCAGCGTGGTCGCACAGCTGCTGATCGGGGGCGTGATCTCGCTGCTCGCCCTGCTCTGCATCTGGCTGATGGCGCAGCGGATAGTCGCCCCCATTCGCATCGTGGTGGCCCGTCTCAAGGACATCGCCAGCGGCGAGGGGGATCTGACCCAGCGTATCGAGCTGCAGCGCGATGACGAGATCGGCGAGCTGGCCAGGTGGTTCAACAACTTCCTCGACAAGCTGCAATCCACCATCAGTCAGGTGATCGATACGGTCGCCGGCACCCGGGCCAGCGCGACCCAGGCGGCGCAGGGGGCCGAGCGCACCAGCGCCGGCATGCAGGCCCAGTATCAGGAGGTGGATCTGGTCGCCACCGCGTTCGAGGAGCTGAGCGCCACCGCCTTGCAGGTGGCGGGCAATGCGAATTCGGCGGTGGATGCGGCCAATCAGGCCGACACGGCGGCGCAGGAGGGCAAGTCCGTGGTGGCCGACACCCAGCAGGCCATGTCCAGGTTGATGACGGTGATCAGCGACGCCAAGCCGGTGGTGGAGCGGCTGGCGGCCAACAGCGACAACATCAACGACATCCTCATCGTCATTCAGGGGATCGCCGAGCAGACCAACCTGCTGGCGCTCAATGCCGCCATCGAGGCCGCCCGGGCCGGCGAGCAGGGGCGTGGCTTCGCGGTGGTGGCCGACGAGGTGCGCAACCTGGCCGGCCGCACCCAGAATGCCATCGTCGAGATCCAGACCCTGATCAGCCAGCTGCAGTCGGGCACCGAGGCGGTGGTCAAGGCGATCATGACGGGCCACAGCCAGGCGGATGTGACGCTCGGCAAGGTGGAGCTGTCGGTCAGCGTGCTGGAGCAGATCATCCAGGCGGTCGGCACCATCCACCAGATGAACGAGCAGATTGCCCGTGCGGCCCAGGAGCAGAGCGGGGTGGCGGACGAGATCAACCGCAACGTCAGCAACATCCGCGATGTGAGCCACACCATCAGGGCAGAGGCGGCCACCTCGGCCGACAACGGACGCGAGTTGTCGCAACTGGCGGACAAACAGCAGCAGCTGGTGGGGCAGTTCAAGGTATAGGGATAAGAAAAAAGGCGCCATCCAACCGGAGGCGCCAAACACATTCAGATGACAGACTGGGTTAAATCGGTCCGATTTAAGCCCTTCTTCCCGCAGAGGAAGAAACACAACACCACAATCTTTGCCGGCCCACTCACAAAAACCACATGTAAACCAACATGGAAGAGAAGGTGTGAGCCATATGGCAACGGATTGCGTGGCGAATTATGTTTATTCACTGGTCGGCCCGCAACCGACAATTTATAATGCGCACCATTAGAAAAACTCATCGTCGGTCATCTCATGTCTCGTCGTTTACCCCCGCTCAATGCACTGAAAGCGTTTGAAGCCGCCGCCCGTCACTTAAGCTTTACCCGGGCAGCGGAAGAGCTGTTCGTGACGCAGGCCGCCATCAGCCACCAGATCAAGGCGCTGGAAGAGTACCTCGGCATCAAGCTGTTTCGCCGCAAGAACCGCTCCCTGCTGTTGACCGAGGAGGGGCAGAGTTACTTCCTCGACATCAAGGACATCTTCGCCTCCATCTCCGAGGCGACCGACAAGCTGCTGGCCCGCAGCGCCAAGGGCGCGCTCACCGTCAGCCTGCAGCCGAGCTTTGCCATCCAGTGGCTGGTGCCCAGGCTGGTGAAGTTCAGCGAACGCCATCCGGACATAGACGTGCGGATCAAGGCGGTGGACATGGACGAAGGCTCGCTCACCGATGACGTGGACGTGGCCATCTACTATGGTCGCGGCAACTGGCCGGGACTGCGCTGTGACAAGCTGCACACCGAATACCTGATCCCGGTCTGCTCGCCGCTGCTGCTGACCGGCCCCAAGCCGCTGCGCACCCCGGAGGATCTGGTCCGGCACACCCTGCTGCACGACACCTCCCGTCGCGACTGGAAGGCCTGGTTCCGCCAGCTCGACATCGATGCGCCGAACGTCAACCAGGGGCCCATCTTCAGCCACTCCACCATGGTGATCCAGGCGGCGATCCACGGCCAGGGGGTGGCGCTCGGCCACAGCGTGCTGGCCCAGCCCGAGATCGAAGCGGGTCGTCTCATCTGCCCGTTCGAGCAGGTGCTGGTCAGCAAGAACGCCTTCTACCTGGTGTGCCAAGAGCAGCAGTCTGATCAGGGCAAGATAGTGGCCTTCCGCGACTGGATGCTGGAGCTGGTGGAGCAGGAGGAGGCCCGTCGCCGGGCGCGTCTCGCCGATGCCTGAGGTGATGAGGGAAGGGGCGGTGGACGCCCCCGTTCGCATTCTGCTGGCCCACGGTGCCGGTGCCGGCATGGAGCACGACTTCCTCGCCCGGCTCTCTGCCTTGCTGGCGGGGCCGGACATCGAGTTGATCCGCTTCAACTTCCCCTACATGAGCAAGCGGGCCCTGGATGGCAAGCGCAGGCCGCCAGACCGGCAGCCGGTCCTGCTCGCCCACTGGCACGAGATGGTGCACCAGTTTGCCCATCCCCGGCTGTTTCTGGCGGGCAAGTCCATGGGGGGACGGATGGCGGCCGAGATCTGCGACGAGATGAATGCTGCAGGATTGCTCATTCTCGGGTATCCTTTCCACCCCCCGGCCAAGCCCGACAGCTGGCGGGGCGAGGTGCTCAAGCAGATCAAGACGCCGACCCTGTTGTTGCAGGGGGAGCGCGACACCTTCGGTAGCCGTGCCGAACTGGCCGATTTCCCCTTCTCACCCGCCGTATCGGTCCACTGGCTGACCGATGGTGATCATGGCTTCAAGCCGAGAAAAGCCAGCGGGGTGAGCGAGCAGGAGAACCTGCAACAGGCGGCGGATCAGATGAGGCGCTTTATCGACGCGACCTCGGCAACGCGCTGAGTGCCTTGAAGAGCAAGGAGAGTGGGATGCAAATCCATCGACATTGGCTGGTGCTGGCCGGCCTGTTCGGCCTGACGGCCACCATGCTGGGGGCCTATGGCGCCCACGGACTGGCGGCGACCGGCATCGATGCCGGCCGTCTGGCGGCGTTCAACACCGCCGTGCAGTATCAGTTTTTTCACGCACTGGCCCTGTTGATCCTGGGTTGGTGCGGTGTGCGCAGCAAGGTGATCACCTTCGCTGGCACCGCCTTTGTGCTGGGGATCCTGGGATTCTCCGGCAGTATTTATGCCATGGTGCTGCTTGGCAGCAAGGGGCTGGGGCTCATCACCCCGGCCGGTGGCCTCTGTTTTATGTTGGGATGGACGGCTCTGATATGGGCTGGCTGTCGTCTTGGAGGAAAGAATGAATAATCTGCTGCTTTATTGCCGCCCCGGTTTTGAGAAAGAGGCGGCGGCAGAGATCACCGAACGTGCCAGTAGCATGCAGTGTTACGGTTTCGCCCGGGTCAAGGACGACAGCGGCTATGTGATTTTCGAGTTGTATGACGAGGAGCAGGCCGATCTGCTGGCCCGCAAACTGCCGTTCAAGGAGCTTATCTTCATCCGCCAGATGCTGGTGGTGACCCATGAGCTGAAGGATCTGGATCTGTCCGATCGGATCTCGCCCATCATAGAGGCGGCCAGCGGCTACACCATCTGCGGCGATCTGCGGGTCGAGACCGCCGACACCAACGAAGCGAAAGAGCTGTCGGCCTTCTGCCGCAAGTTCACAGTGCCGCTGCGCCAGGCGCTGCGCAGCAACGAGTTGCTGACCAAGAAGGAGACGCCGCACCGTCCGGTGTTCCACGCCTTCTTCATGGCCAACGATCACCTGCTGATCGGTTACTCCTACTCGTTCAACAACTCCGAATTCCACATGGGGATCCCGCGTCTGCGCTGCCCGCCGGACGCACCGAGCCGCTCCAGCCTCAAGCTGGAAGAGGCCTTCTATGTGTTCGTGCCCAAGGAAGAGTGGGATCTGCGCCTCACCTCCGGCATGAAGGCCGTCGATCTGGGCGCCTGCCCGGGTGGCTGGACTTATCAGCTGGTGCGTCGCGGCATGATGGTGACTGCGGTGGATAACGGCACCATGGCCCCGTCCCTGATGGACACCGGTCAGGTCAAACACCTGCGCGATGACGGCTTCGTCTGGCGTCCCAGCAAGAAGAACATCTACTGGCTGGTGTGCGACATGGTGGAGAAGCCGGCACGGGTGACCCACATGATCGCCGACTGGTTCCGCGAGAACGACTGCCAGGAGGCCATGTTCAACCTCAAGCTGCCGATGAAGAAGCGCTATGCCGAGGCGGTGCACAACATAGAGGTGTTGCGTGGCCTGCTCAAGGAGATCGACAATGCGTTCGTGATCCAGGCCAAGCAGCTCTATCACGATCGGGAAGAGATCACGGTGCACGTCTACAACAAGTACTGGGTTTCCAAGCTGGAGCCCAAGGTCTGACCTCGGGATAGCACCCTCGCAGTCATCGTGACGGCAAAACAGAACCGGACGGGTATACCCGTCCGGTTTTTTGCTATGGGATGCTCTTAGAAACGGTAGTCGAAGCGCATCATGGATTCGTCATCCGTGATCTTGAGCTCTACCTGCAGCGGTATGGTCTTGTCGGTCGGGTTGAACTGCATCTTGACCCCATCCCCCCTCAGCTTGACCGCCGTGTTGATGCCGCCGGCGTTGAACTTGATCCTGGGTTTGTGCTTTTCGAAAGAGAGACTCACGCTCTTCTCGGCCGTCAGGTTCAGTTTCTGGTAGGGGGTGATCTGCTGGGCACCATTGCTGTCGGTCATGATGTCCACGCCAAACGAGAGCTGTTTGGGAGCCTTGAGCAGGTCGTTGGTATCGATAGTGGACTGCCAGACTTGCGCGGCCGGTTGAGCGCTCTGGGGCGGTGGCGTCAACCAGGCGTTGTCGATGGGTCTGTCTAATGCCATGGCACTGCTGCTGAAGATCAGCAAGATGAACGTAGCACGCATAGTGGATCTCCTTATCCCTCATATGAACATAGTATTCATCTGACGAGGGAGGTAGGGGGATCCGGTATAAAACAAAGGGAGCCGAGGCTCCCTTTTAAAATCATATGGTTAGGCGCATTTACAGACGGTCGATGATGGCCTGGGTAAATTCGCTGGTGGAGGCGCTGCCCCCCAGATCCCGCGTCACCCGATCACCGGACTCTATGGTCGAGCGCACCGCCTCGCGGATGCGCTCGGCCTTGTCCTGCATGCCCAGGTATTCAAGCATCTGGATGGAGGCGAGGATCACCGAGGTCGGGTTGGCGATGTTCTTGCCGGCGATATCCGGCGCCGAGCCGTGTACCGCTTCGAAGATGGCGGCACCCTCACCGATGTTGGCACCAGGGGCCATGCCCAGCCCGCCGACCAGACCGGCACAGAGATCCGAGAGGATGTCGCCGAACAGGTTGGTGGTGACCATCACATCGAACCGTTCCGGGTACATCACCAGGTTCATGCAGGCGGCGTCGACGATCATCTCCTCGTTCTGGATATCTGGATAACGGGCGGCGACCTCGCGCGCCACTTCCAGGAACAGGCCAGAGGTGGACTTGAGGATGTTGGCCTTGTGGATGATGGTGACCTTCTTGCGCCCTTCCTGGCGGGCCAGTTCGAAGGCGAAGGTGACGATGCGCTCGGCGCCGTCACGGGTGATGATGCTCATCGCCTCGGCGCTGTTGTTGTCATCGCTGCGCTTCTGGCCCGCACCCGAGTACATGCCCTCGGTGTTTTCACGCACCGTGATGATGTCGATGTTGTCGTAACGGCTGCGGGTGCCCTTGAAGGAGATGACAGGGCGCACGTTGGCGTAGAGGTTGAACTTCTTGCGCAGGGAGACGTTGATGGAGGTAAAACCACCGCCGACCGGAGTGGTGAGCGGGCCCTTCAGGCTGACCTTGTTCTTCTCGATCAGATCCAGCGTGGCCTGGGGCAGCAGCTCGCCGTGCTTCTCCAGCGCGACCAGGCCGGCATCGGCGTAGTCGTAGTCAAAGTCACAACCGGCGTGAGTCAGGATCTGGATGGCGGATTCGATGATGCTGGGGCCTATGCCGTCGCCCGGAATGACGGTAATTTTTCTTTTTGACATGAGAGGTATCCACTTCTAGGGAACAGAGGGGGAGGATTCGGCTGTTTTATACCATTTTTGCACCACATCCTCCATGTTTCTTTACATTCATCCCACTTATGTCAACAGGAGCCGCACCATCGGATGCTGTGCTGACGGGCCTGGTCTCATTCACCGGCTTGCGGCGGGTAGCGTATCTCCCGCAGGTTGAAGCCGAGCGGAATATCCCGCTGCAGGCGCACCAGCCGCTGGGCCAGCAGCGCCTCAGCCTGATGCTGGCGCAGCTTGAGCAGGGGCTTGCCGGCCCCTTCCTGCTGGCAGGCGCTGAGCAGGGCGGCCAGGTTGCCATGTTGCAGCAATAGCGCGGTGGCGGTCTTGGGGCCTATGCCCGGCACCCCCTTGATGTTGGAGCCGCCGATGCCGGTCAGGGCCCAGAAGTCCACCAGCTGGTCGGGGGTAACGCCATATTGCTGCTGCACGAAGGCCGCATCCAGCCAGCGCTTGTTGAAATGGTCCCGGATCTGGATCTGCGGGCAGATGAGCTGGCAGAACCCCTTGTCGGTGGAGATGATGGTGGCCCTGGCTCCGTGCTGGGCAACGGCGCAGGCTAAGGTGGCGATAAGATCGTCCGCCTCGTCGGTCTGGGAGAGCAGGGCATCCACGCCGCACTCCCAGAAGGCATCCTGCAGGTCGGCCAGCCCGTCGCGCAGCTCGGCTGGCATGGGAGTGCGCCCCTCCTTGTAGGCCGGATAGATCTCCTTGCGCCAGCTGTGCACCTCGCCGTCAAACACCGCGATGACGTGGGTCGGCTCGCTGCTGGCCAGCAGCCTCTTGCAGGTGTTGATGAGATTGGCGCGGGTGGCGAGCAAGGCCTGGGCCGGGGTCAGCGCCTGCTGGGCCTGAACCGCATGCAGACGACGGATGAGGTTGAGGGCATCGATGATGAGCAGGTGTGGCCTGAGGTTTGACATGGGGCGCTCTTGGAAGTCGGGACGGCCCATTGTAACAAGGGACGGGTGTCATGGTAGCCCTTCATGTGCTGGGGTCTTGCTGTCAACGAGAGAGGGGCACTCCAGTGCCCCTCCTGTCATGATCGGCGCAGTACCGTCAGCTCGCCGCTTACTTCACTATCTCGTAGCAGGGGATGTATTGGCTGCCGGGCAGCTTCATCCGTTGCTGTCTGACGAAACTCTCCAGCAGCCGGTCCATCAGGTGCATCAGCTCCTTGTCACCGTGCAGCTTGAAGGGCCCCTTCTTCTCGATGGCGCGGATGCCTCCTTCCTTCACGTTGCCGGCGACTATGCCGGAGAAGGCGCGGCGCAGGTTGGCGGCCAGCAGCTGGGGCGGCTGGTTGCGGTGCAGATCCAGGCTGGCCATGTTGGCGTGATCCGGCTCGAATGGCAGCTGGAACTCCGGCTCGATCCGCAAGGACCAGTTGAAGGAGTAGGCATCCCCCACCGACTTGCGGTATTCGCGGATCTTGGGCATGGCCTCCTTCATGACCCGGGCCACCTCGGGCGCATCGCCGATGATGATCCGGTAGAGGCGGGTGGCAGGTTCCCCCAGGGTCGCCTTGACGAAGTCGTCGATGGCGCGGAAGTAGTCGGCACTCTCCTTGGGACCGGTCAGGATGATGGGGATGGGTTGGCGCTCGTTGGCCGGGTGCATCATGATGCCGAGCAGGTAGAGCAGCTCCTCGGCGGTGCCGACCCCACCGGGGAAGATGATGATGCCGTGACCGAGGCGCACGAAGGCCTCCAGCCGCTTCTCGATGTCCGGCAGGATCACCAGCTCGTTGACGATGGGGTTGGGCGGCTCGGCGGCGATGATGGACGGCTCGGTGAGGCCGACATAGCGGCCGTTGCGTACCCGCTGCTTGGCGTGGCCGACGGCGGCGCCCTTCATGGGCCCCTCCATGGCACCCGGGCCGCAGCCGGTGCAGATGTTCAGCTCGCGCAGCCCCAGCTCACTGCCCACCGAGCGGGTGTACTGGTATTCGATCTCATTGATGGAATGACCGCCCCAGCACACCACCAGGTTGGGATCCGCCCCCGGCAGGATCGCCTTGGCGTTGCGCAGTATGGCGAACACCAGGTTGGAGAGGTGGGTGGCGTTGGTCAGATTGACCTGGCGGTTCGACTCCAGCTGGGCCGAGACGTAGAGGATGTCCCGCAGCACAGAGAAGAGGTGCTCCTGGATGCCGCGGATGATCTCGCCATCGACGAAGGCGTGCTCGGGTGCATTGAACAGCTCGAGTTTGACCCCGCGCTCGCGCCGGATCACATGAATGTCGAAAGACTTGAAGCGCTCCAGTATCTCTTTGGAGCTGTCGGTGTGGCTGCCGGAGTTGAGCACCGCCAGCGAGCAGTTGCGAAACAGTTGATAGATATCGCTGGAGGCGGTCTGCTTGAGGCGGTCCACCTCGAGTTGGGACAGCAAGTCCATGCTGCCGACAGGATTGATGTGCGTAATCATAAGTTCCCCTTCACTCGTCTTGTTATCGTTGTGCTTTCCCTGGGGAGAAAACGGGATGCCGTGACATCCCTCGATTTCGATAGTAGAGGCAAGCGGTGGGGCAGGGGAATAGGGCGGGAGTGCGTTTGCCGGTTTTTTAGCCAGCGGTCAGGCCGGGTTCAGGCCAGATTGACCTGATCCCGCCCCAGATTTTTGGAGCTGTAGAGCGCCTTGTCGGCCCGCTCGAACGCATCAGTGGTGTGATCCCCCTCGCGAAACAGGGTGGCGCCGATGGAGATGGTGATCTCGACCCTGGCGTCCCTGAACCGGAACGGGATGCTCTTGATGGTCTGACGCAGGTTTTCCAGCGGCTTCTGGTACTTGTCCGGGTTGATGTTCGGCAGCAGCACCACGAACTCCTCTCCGCCGAAGCGAGCGATGAAATCGGTATCACGCAAGGCGCTCTGCAGGGCCTTGGCGACCACCTTCAGCGCCTTGTCACCGGCCATGTGGCCGTAGTTGTCGTTGATGTTCTTGAAGTGGTCGATGTCGATGATGGCCAGGCACAGCGGGGTGCTGTAACGCAGCCAGCGCTTGTATTCCAGTTCGAGCCGCTCGTCGAGCGCCGCCCGATTGTGGACCTGGGTCAGGCTGTCGAGGAACAGCTTGTGCTTCTGGATGGTGAGCCGCTTCTTGTACTCGGCGGTCTCCTCCTTCATCAGCCGCAGCTTGGCTTCCATGTTGGACAGGTGGGTGAGCAGATGGCGCTCACGGCTGGCCATGGTTTCCCTGTCCTGCTGCAGGTGGCGAATGGTGTCCAGGTGGCCGGCGATGGCGCCCTTGAGCTCCATGGGGGAGTCGTGCCTGGCCAGGGTGTGATCGATGGCCTCCAGCTCCCGATCGAGCGCCTGGCCGCTGAGCAGGGTGGCATTTTGCAGCGCCCGACCCTCGTCGAGGGATTCGGTGAAGCTGAAATGGACCGCCGACAGGCTCTCGTTGAGGGTGCTGAGGAAGGCCTGGGAGGACTTACGCTCCTCCCGGGTGCCCTCGATGATGAGCTCGATGATCTGCAGGCAGATCTCGGCCAGCAGCGGCGGCGTGATGCCCCCCAGCAGCTGGCGGCGGATGTCCGCCAGGCTCTCGCCCACGGCACCGGCGAAGTCGAGCTCGGTGATGAGTCGCTGCAACTCGTCGGCAATCTGGGCGTGCGCCTTCACATCGAAGGGATCCATGGGGCCGGGCGCCGCCAGATCGGTGGCCGCCCCCTGAGTGGGGGTGAGCAGCGGCTGGGTCGGCAGCAGCTGGATCTTGATGGCCTGCTGGTAGAACTCCAGCAGACGGACCACCTTCTTCTGGTGATCGCCGATGCCATAGCCTTCGGGGCTCGCCAGGAACTCCTTGAGCGAGCGGCGGGTCTCTTCCGGGAAGCCCTTGATGGACTTGAGCTGCTTGCTGCCCAGTTCTATGGTGGCCTGGGTCAGGCTGATGGACTCCTCCAGCGCGCTGCCGTGTTGCTGCAGCAGCTTCTCGATGGCGGCCAGATCCCCATCCAGCGACGAGAGCGGGGGATTGCCATCGAGTTTCTGCTTGAGCTTGGCGAGCCGGTTGTCCAGTTCACGATCGTGACCGCGGCAGGCCTGCATCAGCTTGCCGATGAACTGGATGCTGCGGGTGCGCTCGGCATCGGAGAACGTGGCCATGCCATCGAGCTCCTGCTGTTTCTGCTGGAGGGATTCCCTGAGTCTTGCCAGTTGTCCTGTTACGGCAGCGATGTCATTCATTATTCAGGTCGCCCTGTTCATTATCGTTTTTGTATCGTCCAGCAACAGTAAGCCAGTGAAAGACCCCGTTGAGTACCTAATGTCATGGGTTGTCCGGCACTTTCATCCGTGAAAGCTGAAGCCAATTAACCCATTGCTTTTCATGAGAAGAATTTACTTTTACCAGTCCCTTGTCAATTGCCATCAAGCAGCATTGCCACACATCGCCATTAAAAAACGCGGCCTGTTGGCAATCGATGGCGGCCAGCTCCAACCAGACGCTTTGGCGGTGTTTTTCACTGAGCTGCATGGCCCCTGACAGCGCCAGATAGCAGAGGTCGAACAGGCCATGGTGGTCGAGGGCGGTTGCCGCCTTAGGCAGGAAGGGGTGGCTGACGATGCCGAGGCTGATGTGGCGATCCAGCGGGTAGTCACAGGGGAAGGCGGCCAGGGTATCGAGCAGCTCCTGCGCCAGCTGATGCAGCTGGGCCACGTGGCGCTGCGGCACCACATACAGCAGATGACCCTCGCGCAGATCGTAGATGCGGCCATCCTGGGGGGTCAGCCGGTTGATGTAGTGGCCGAAGGCCTGCTCTATCTCGCGGCTGACCTGGTAGCCGTGCCGCTCCAGGCTGTTGACCAGGAAGGGCACCCGAAACAGCAGGTAGTGCAGCTTGTCGTCAAACTCGCTGGTGGGCTGCTCGCTCAGATACCAGCGCTCGGATTTCTGCTGGCGCTTGGCCATCTCCCGCGGCCAGCGGCTCATCAGCCGCTGCCAGTTGGCCAGGCCGCTGCGCGGCTCGATCAGCAGAGCCTCTCCCAGTTGCCTGGCATTGAGGCGGGCGACCCGCAGCTTGAGCCAGAGCGTGAAGAACAGGTAGATAAACAGGGCCAGCAGCAGGCCGGTGCTGACGCTGGACCAGAGATAGCGCTCCTGCTGATGCTGGCTGACGTCGAGGCGCTGCTCCAGCTCCTTGACCTGCTGTACGCGCTCCACCTGGGCATAGTTGTCACGGACCGCTTCCTGCTCCAGATCGAGCTGCTGCTGGCGCACCAGCTCGCTGCGCTGGTGGTAATTCTTGTAGCTGTCGAGGGCCTGCTTGAGGTAGCCCTTCTGCTCGTAGGCGATGGAGAGCAGGCGGAAGATCTCGAACTGACGGCGGATGTCCCCGAGCCGGTTGGCAAGGGTCAGGGCGTTTTCCAGCTGCAGTATGGCGATCCCCGCCTCCTTCTGCTTGAGGTGCAGCTCCCCGAGCAGCAGCAGGGTGTCGATCAGCGACTCCTTGTCGTCCCCCATCTCGTGGGACTGGCGCGCCGCGTTGAGGTAGTTGCGGGCCAGCGTCAGGTTGCCGGTCTGCAGATAGGTCTTGCCGATCTCGAACTTGAGGTGGGCGATGCGGGTGCGGCTGTTGTTCTCGTCGAGCAGGTCCAGCGCGTTGAAGAAATAGACCAGCGCCATGTTCATCTCGCCCTGATCGCGGTTGAGGCGGGCGAGCACGATCAGCGCATCGCTCAGCAGGGATGGGTTGCCGAGCGCGTGGAAGTAGTTGGCTGCCTCATTGGCATATTGCAGCGCCTTCTGCGGCTCCTGCTCCTCCTGATAGAGGTTGACGATCTGGTTCGACAGCAGGCCGAGGAACAGCGGATCCTGCAGGCTCTTGGCCTGCTGCTGGGCATCGATGTAGTCGCCGAGGGCCAGCTGGGGTTGTCCGAGTGCGTGGTAGAGATCCCCCCCCACGGCACTGACCCAGGCCATGGCCAGGGGATTCTTGGCCTGTTCCGCCCATTGGTGGGCCTCGCTCAGCTGGCGCTTGGCCAGATCGAACTGCTGCCCTTCTATGCTGGCGTTGACGTGCAGCAGCCGGCTATAGACCTGCAGCTGGCTCTCCTTGAGGCCGGGGTTGGCCAGCAGCTTGTCCAGTTCATCGAGCAGGATGGCGCCGGCGCCATGGGATCTCTCCTGCTGGTTCCGGCTGCGGACCTTGAGGTAGAGACCGTGGGCCTGCAGCTCGAACTGCTGCTCCTTCTCGGCCATGGCGATGGCCTGATCGAGGGATTCCTGGGCCAGCCTGAACTGCCCCAGTTGCTGCAGGCACTCGCCCTTGAGCAGATGGGCTCCGGTGGCCTGGGTGGCCGTGCCATAGCTCAGCATCGGCTCCCGATAGCCGTATTCCTGGCGATTGCTGATGATTTGCTTGGGATTATTGGCTGTGCGTTCGAGGAAGGAGGAGGCAATCTGGACACATCTGGCGGGATCGGTCAGCACCAGGGTCTGGGCCTGTTGCAGATCGATAGACAACTGCTCCTTGGCCAGATCCAGATCCGGAGCCGACAGGGAGGACATCATCATTGCCAGAAAAAACAGTTGATTCATTGGATTGAGAGCAGCACAGGGGTGCAGGCATGTTATCCAAGCCCCCCCTGTGCGTCCAGAGTTTACTGATGGCTTGCGCGACGGGCCGCCGGGCCCCGCCCGTCAGCCGCGTCCCGCGGTTACTGGCGGATGAGGCGCAGGTTGGCGGGCACCCGCTCCCAGTCGCTGCGGAAGGGGTTGATGTCCAGCCCGCCGCGGCGGGTATAGCGGGCATAGACGGTCAGCTGGCTCGGGCCGCAGAAGTGCTTGAGATCGATGAAGATGCGCTCGATGCACTGCTCGTGGAACTCGTTGTGCTGGCGGAACGAGATGAGATAGCGCAAGAGTTTTTCCCGATCGAGGCGCGGGCCGCGGTAGTGGATCACCAGGGATCCCCAGTCTGGCTGGCGGGTGACCAGGCAGTTGGACTTGAGCAGATGGCTGTGCAGCGTCTCTTCGACGATGTCAGTGCCCGCCGCGCCCTGCAGCAGGGTCTGGTCGAACTCGTAGCCGTCGATCTCGATGTCCTGCTCGTCGATACACTCCCCCGGCAGCGCCGCTATCTGATGGGGCGCCTGATCGAGCGGGAACAGGGTGACGCTCACCTCGCTGCCGGCGCAGGCGCTCAGATCCTTGACCAGCAGGGCCTGCACCGCCGCCAGCGAGTCGCAGCGGGTCTGGTTGAAGGAGTTGAGGTAGAGCTTGAACGACTTGGATTCGATGAGGTTCGGGCTGGTGGCGGGCACGGCCACCTCGCCGAGCGCCACCATGGGCTTGCCTTTGGCATTGAGCCAGGAGAGCTCGTACAGGGTCCAGACGTCGCAACCCTGGAAGGGCAGGGTCTCGCCCAGGCCCAGGTCGTCGCGGTTCAGGCTGCGTGGCACGGGTTGCAACAGCTCAGGGGCGTACTGGCTGATGTAGGCCGACTGCTGGCCCAGGCTCAGGCCCTGCAGCGCGCTGGCGCCCGCGTATCTCTCTTGTTTGCTCATGCTTGTTTGCTCAACGGTTTGATGGTGCAATGACCGGCTTTTGCGGTCATTTTATTGCGGCTATCTTTGGCCGCTATTGTGGGGAATATCGATGTCGGATCAAGTCTTGTCTGCCCTGGAGCAGTTTTTTTTACGCTGGCAGCGCGATGGCGAGGCGAGGCGGGGCCTGCCCCTGTGCGAGTGGGAGCCGCAATGGCGCTCGCCCTGTGAGCTGGATGAACCCAAGGAGGGGAGGGTGGCCTGGCGCCCGGTGCAACGCGACACACCGGCGGATTTCACCGCCATGAGCGAGGCGCTGGAGCTGGTGCTGCACCCCGCTGCCCTCGCCCTGTTCGGCCACTGGTTCAGCCGCCCCATCCCCTGCTCCTACAAGGGGCTGCACATCGAGTTGATCCTGCCCTGGAACGAGGCGGATCTGGACTTGCTCAGGGAGAACCTCATCGGTCACCTGCTGATGCTGCGCAAGTTGAAACGCTCGCCGTCGCTGTTCATCGCCACCACCCGCAACGAGATGACGCTGATCTCGCTGGATAACGAGAGCGGCCAGGTCTGGCTGGAGTGGCTCGATTCCGGTCGCCGCCTGTCGTTGGCCCCCTCGCTGCCGGCGTTCCTCGCCCGGCTGGAGACCCTGCCGTACTAAAGGTGGTCTGAGGGCGTGCAATGCTCGACCCCAAGCCCTGAGCCGGCGTGAATGAGAAGGGCCTTGCCAGCTGGCAAGGCCCTTCTTTGTGTGCGGCGTTTGGTGCGGCGCGGGTTTTTCCTGCTGGCCGGCGCCCCTAATCCTTGAAGTCCCAGGAGAGGTTGGAGACCAGCCGGCAGGTATCGCACCTGAAATCGAAGATCTCGTGCAGCGGGGCCTCGAGTGCCCAGTCACCGCCACAGCCGGGGCAGGGGCGTGCCTGTTCCGCGGCCTTGCTCAGGCCGCCGACCCGATAGAGGTAGTAGTAGGTCGGGATCCCGCTCGAGCCCTCCAGCCGTTTGGCGAGATCGCTGCCCCGGCGCTGCAGGCGACTGCCCACCTCGCCTATCTCGTGCAGCGCCGCGTGTTCGGCGATGGAGCCGTTCATCTGCAGCTGATCGCAGGCCTCCCAGTCCTCCTGCCACTTGATGATCTGCTTGTGGTCGCCGTTGGCGATGGCGGGCAGGCGGTAGAGCGGGATGGGGGCGAAATGATCGCCGCAGCGCAGCGGCGAGCAGCTGTGCAGGAAGCTGGTGTAGAGCAGCATCCAGCTCGGTCGCTCATCGCTCTGGCCGCAGGGATCCGTGCTGTCGGAGAGCAGATCCATGCCTTGCAGATGCGTCTTTGAGGCGAGCAGATGGCCCTGGCCGCAGGGATCCGTACTGTCGGACAGCAGATCCATGCCTTGCTGATGCGTCTTTGAGGCGAGCAGATGGCCCTGGCCGCAGGGATCCGTGCTGTCGGACAGCAGATCCATCCCTTGCAGATGCAGCTTGGGGGCCAGCAGACCGGCCTGGTGCAGGCCCTGTTCGGCCAGCGCGACCTGCTCGCTCTGATTATCCGGGTGCAGGCTGTCTTGCTCGGGGCAGACGACCCGGCTGACGAAGTGACCATCCTGCATGCTGGTGGGAAACTCCCGCCCCAGGATCTGACCCTGATAGCGCAGCATGTCCAGGTAGTTGACGATGGCCTGCTCGGCTTCGCCGAGGGAGGTGTCGCGGTAGCATTCAAAGCTGAGTTCGAGGATATACATGGCGGCGTTCAGTCCGGCTGCTTGAGCAGCAGGGCGGTCAGGCGATCGACCTTCTGCTCGAGCCGATCGAGTTGCTCGCTCAGCTGTTGCAGGCTGACCACCTCAGCCGGGGACGCTGCGACCACCGGGGGCGTGGCCGCAATCGGCTCGGCCAGCTGGGGTTGCTGCTTCCATTGGCTCAACACCTTGAGCAGCTCGGCCATGGGCACGGGGTGACTGAGGCGGGCCTTGACCATGGCGGTCGAGGGGGTGATCCCCCTGGCACTCAGTTCGTTGGCGATCTTGATGATCTCTTGGGCTGACATCTGGGCTTCTCACTGCGACCTGACTGGCGGCCGTCTTGCTGCTTGCGGATGGAGGCACAGATCTTAATCAAAGCCTGCCCTTCAGGAAAGCAGAGCGAAGGGCGCCGGCTCAGTTTGTTGGGGGCGGGGGGAAGCCAGGGCGATTGAGAGGTGATTGGGGCACAGAGCTCAAACCCCATCCGTCAGGCAAGCGGGCCGACGCTGGCCCGCTCAGTTTGCCTGGCGCAGCATCACGTCCAGCTGGTCGATGGCTTCCGACCAGTCGGAGTCATTCCAGAGCGCGTCGCGCAGAAACACCGCCTGGGAAGGATTCCAGAAAGTGGCCTCGGGCAGCAGGGTCTGGTTGTCCAGGTGGTGTTCGCGGATGAAGCGGTGCAGGCTTATTTCGTCATTGGCCAGGCCCAATTGGGCAAACAGGGCGGACATGTCGTGGGTCAGCAATTCCATCTCGTATCTCCTTGAGGGCGATTGTCGAGAATTATAGCCAGCCTCGTCACCATTGCTCCCAACCGCCGCTACGAAGGCAGGCGATGAGGGGGCAGCTCGACCCCGGCGACATGCAAGCCCTGCATGCAGAGCTGGCCCTGGTAATGGCTCTCCCCATCGCTGGAGAACTCGAACTGGTAATAGGTCAGCAGGCGCAGAGGCTTGTGCCCCAGGGCGCGGTGGGTGCGGGCCAGCGACAGCAGTTGCAGATCGTGATGCTGGCAGTAACGCCGCATGTATTGCCAGGCCAGCTCCGCCTGACGACGCTGTTGCCAGAAGGCCCCACCGACGAAAATCAGCAGCAAGATTCCAAGCATTTCTCCCATCAGCGGGTTCCTTCTGTGAGGTATGAATGAGGGCCCTGGCCCGCCCTTGAACGAGGCGGGTCAAGGCCGTCGCGCCGAATATGGCTATGCCGAGGCGAACAACCGGCCTATGGCCTGGCCGAGGGCATCGCTGCGCTCGGGATCTCGCAATCTCGCCAGCATATCATTGCGCAGGGCCGGCAGGGTCACCAGCTCGGCAAACAGCTGGTTGAAGAACTGGGTCTGTTGCAGCGCCAGCTGCTCCAGAAACAGGCTGAGCAGCGCAGGGGACTGCAGATCGGGCCAGAGGCGGCCGGCGATGGCGAGCAGCAGGGCCGGGCTCGGCTGGGTTTGCAGCAGGGTCAGCAGCTTGTTGCTGCGCAGCTTGTTGCCGGGGCAGGAGGCCAGCGCCCGGCACAGATAGGCCAGGGTCTCGGCATTGGGGGCCGCGCACTCCTGTTCCTTGCCGATGCGCTCCAGCAGTGCGCCTTGCAGCGCCGGCGGCAGCGGGGCGTTCTCCAGGCTCTGGCACAGGGCATAGAGCGGGGCCTGGGGCAGTCGCGGCAGCGCCTTGCACACCAGCGCCAGATTGCGCTCGTCCTGCAGCCGCTCGGCCAGATCGGCGAAGCCTTGCAGCCCCAGGCTCTGCCAGCCCTCTTCACCCGGTGCCGCCAGATAGTGACAGAGAGCGTCGTAGTAGGCGGAAGGGGCCTGCCCCAACTGGCGGGCCAGCTTGGCGTGCAGGCTGGCCATCTTGGCCTCGGCCGGGCGGAAGGTGTAGGGATTGTCGGCCAGTCGCTGGGCCTTATCCTCATCCAGCTCGCCGGTCAGCTTGTAACCCAGCGTCTCGATCACCTGATCCATGAAGTGCTTGGGGCCGCTGCCGATGAGCAGACCGCGTTCATCGAGCGCGAACTTGAGGAACCAGAGGTAGTGTCTGGATTCGGCCGGCTGGAAGAAGTGCACGCCGAGCCAGGCGTGCTGCTGCAGCGGCCAGGGGTAGGGCTCCTGCTGCTGTTCGATGCGCACGAAGAGATCGCTCGCCAGCGGGCGCACCTGGCGACCCATGTCAAACAGCTGGAACTCGGTATCGGCCTGGGTCAGGAATTCGGTCAGGGTATTGATGTCAGACATGTGATGGTCCGGCTTAAAGAGGATGTCGGCGATTATAAGGAGGCTGCATCAGATAGCCAGTGGTGGCGTGCGAGGGCGCGGCCGTGATGGCAACATGGCAGCAGCCGGGGGGGCGGTGTATAGTAGCGCCCCTTTTTGATGAGCTCGGCCATCTCCCTCTGTCATGCAGTGGGTGGGCCGTTAATGTGATGATGAGGAAGAGAGCGAGATGAATCAATATTTGCTGGTAGCCAACCTGCTGGGTGAACTCACCGCCGAGTTGCAACGCCTCGATCGCTGGCAAGCCGACCATCCGGGGGCCGAGGCGCTGGCGAGCGAGCTGCCATTTTGCGTCGATACCCTGAGCTTCGATCAATGGCTGCAGTTCGTTCTGATCCCGCGCATGGAGCAGCTGGTGATGTTGCAGGCGCCGCTGCCAACCAGCGTCTCCCTCTATCCCATGGCGAGCGAAGTCTACAAGGAAGAGCTGGCCGAGGTCGCCGATCTGCTGCGGCTGATCGGCCGCTTCGATCTGCTGCTGAGTGGCAAGGTGGTAGAGCAATAATGAAGCTGACTCGGCTCTATCAGAAGGAAGCGCTGGCTGGGGTCATGGGGCCTCTGCGTCTCATCGGAAGTTGTTACGACCTGCTGTCAGGTGGCAAGGCGGTGGAGCAATGAAACTGACCCTGCTCTATCAGGATGACTGGCTGGTGGCGGTCAACAAGCCGTCCGGTCTGCTGGTGCACCGCAGCTGGCTCGACAAGGCCGAGACCCGCTTCGCCATGCAGATGACCCGGGATCTCATCGGCGGTCGCCACGTCTACCCCGTGCACCGGCTCGATCGCCCCACCTCGGGGGTGCTGCTGTTTGCACTGGACCCGGCGGTGGCGCGCACCCTGACCGAGGCGTTTGCCGCCCGCAAGGTGCACAAGGAGTATCTGGCGCTGGTGCGGGGCTGGGCGCCCGAGCAGGGGCTGATCGACCATCCGCTGAAAGAGCAGCTGGACAAGATCGCCGATGCCATGAGCAACCCCGATCGTCCCGCCCAGGAGGCGGTGACCACGTTTCGCAGCCTGCACCGGGTCGAGTTGCCCCATGCGGTCTCCAAGAAGCATCCCTCCAGCCGTTACAGCCTGGTCCGGCTCTTCCCCAAGACGGGCCGCAAGCATCAGCTGCGTCGCCACCTGGATCACCTGTTCCACCCCATCGTCGGTGATACCACCCACGGTGATGGTCGTCATAATCGCTTCTTTCGCGAGCATTATGGCTGCGAGCGGCTGCTGCTGGTCGCCCACAAGTTGAGCTTCGAGCACCCGGTGCTCAAGGTGCCGATGCGGATCCAGGCTCCGCTCGGACCAGAGGTGCTGGGTCTGTTTGCCCGGCTGGGCTGGCCTGCCAGCGAGAGCGACTACGCGGTCTAGCCATCCCCACGGTCTGTTGCCTCTGACCGGGCTGTGGCATGCTATAGGCCACGTCAGTCAGAGGAACAGGTTATGGTTCAGAGAGATACCCCGTTAGCCACCCCGTGTGCCCCGCACCTGCCGGGGGCCGAGACCCAGAACATCCTGCGAGATCCAGGCCCTCTCCTTCGCCAGAGGAGCCGCTGATGGCCGAGATAGATATCCTGGTCGGCACCGTCTACGGCTCGGCCATGCTGGTGGCCGAGACCCTGAGCGATCATCTGCAAGCCGAGGGCCATGTCTGCCGGATCTTCGACGAAGCCGAGCTGGAGGACATAGACGCCTCCCGTTTCTTGCTGCTGATCAGTGCGACCACCGGGCAGGGCGACATTCCCCCCAACCTGCTGCCCTTTGCCAGCGCCCTGGCCGATCGAGCGCCCTACATGAAAGGGTGGCGTTATGCCCTCATCGCCATGGGGGACAGCAGTTACGAACACTTCTGCGGGGCTGGCCGCCAGTTGGATGGATTGTTGCAGGAGCTGGCCGCCGAGGCCCTGGTACCGCGTCTGGAGATAGACGCGACTGTGGAAGATGAGCCCGAAGTTGCGGCCATGGCCTGGCTGAAAACCTGGGAAAATAAACTGTAATCCTCTTGGCCCAATATTCTTATTTTATCCCCCATCGGCTTGCCGCTGGGGGATAGTTATTTTGGGGGGCAGCCAAGCTTTCTCTTAAATATATCCTGTACTTTGTCAGGTTATTTTCTGTACCTGCACTCTGCTAAAAAAGCCGTTATTCATCAGAACTGCGACAAGTTACAAAATTAAAAGTTCCGCATTGAAAGCGATTTCAGTCATGTTTTCGTCATGGAATTGAGGGTTTTCATCTTATTCTTCATCGCGAATTAATAGTTGAAAGCGATTTCATTGGTGATTTATTGCTTCATTATTGGGTGTGCTGATGAATTGGTTGCTGCCATTGCCAATTTTCCATCCTTCATTCACTCGTCAGGGTTGTGGTGCGCGATTTGTCGCCGTTTTGTGAATCAGCTCATGTTTGTCGCGAAATTCGCTACTTATAATCGACCCCGGTTATCACCGAAATGATTTCTGGTGATAAGAACTTGAATATCAGGATCACACTCCCAGCGGGAATAAGGAAAAATGAAAATGAAAGCAAAGTGGCTCCCGATTGCAGCAGCAGTAACCGCTGCCCTGGCTTCCCAAGCCGCCTTCGCCGTTGATTTCCACGGCTACTTCCGTTCAGGTGTTGGTGTTTCCGGCGACGGGGACATGGTGAAATACAACGTCAACAAGGTTGGCCGTCTGGGTAACGAAAACGATACCTATGGCGAAGTGCAACTGGGTCAGGAAGTTTTCAACAAGGACGGCAAAACTTTCTATGTAGACTCCATGTTTGCCATGGCTTCCAACGGTTCCAATGACTGGGAAGGGACCGGCACCGTCTGTAACTTCGATGCCAAACAGTGCAACGGCGACTCCGATTTTGCGCTGCGTCAGTTCAACGTCCAGGCCAAGGGCCTGCTGGGCTTTGCACCGGAAGCGACTCTGTGGGCTGGTAAGCGTTACTACCAACGTCACGACATCCATATCTCCGACTTCTACTACTGGAACATCTCCGGTGCCGGTGCCGGTATCGAAGGCATCCAGGCCGGTCCTGGCAAGATCTCCTTCGCCTGGGTCCGCAACGACCGCAGCGCCGCCGACGTATTCGGTCAGTACACCGAAACCAGCCCGGGCGTGTTCCAGAAGAATGAAGATCTGAACGTCAACACCCTGGATCTGCGTTATGCCGGCATCCCGCTGTGGCAGGATGGTTCTCTGGAGCTGGGCGTTGACTATGCCATCGTCAACGAGACCGAAGCCCAGAAAGATCTGAAAAACGACAACATGAAAGACGGCGTCATGCTGACTGCCGAACTGACCCAAGGCATCCTGGGTGGCTTCAACAAGACCGTGCTGCAGTATGGTAGCGAAGGCTACTCCAAGACCATGGCCTTCTACGGTGACGGCTCCTGGTACGGCGCCGAAGCGAAAAGCGGTGCCGATGGCTACCGTATCATCAACCACGGTGTGATCCCGATGGGTAACTCCTGGGAGATGGGTCACCAGCTGGTGTACGGGGTAGGCAACGAGATGTGGGATGGTCACGACCAGACTGAAACCTTCTCTGCCGTCGTCCGTCCTATGTACAAGTGGGATGATTTCAACAAGACCATCTTTGAAGGCGGTGTCTTCAAGGACAAGACCAGCTACACCAGCGGTGGCAGCGACAAGGATGGTGGCTACAAGCTGACCCTGGCGCAGGCCTGGTCCGCCGGCCCCAGCTTCTGGGCCCGTCCGGAAATCCGTGTGTTCGCCTCCTACCTGGCTGATACCGAAGCGGATAGCAGCGGCAGCAAGAATTCCTTCGAAGGCGGCACTTCCAAGGACACCTATCAGGTTGGTGTGCAAGCGGAAGCTTGGTGGTAAGCAGTATCTTCAGTTAAGTTAGTCACTGCCCCCTCTTGGGGGCAGTTTTGTTTCACAGGATTTGGCAACCGGGTTATGGAGATAAGAAGAATGAAACTGGTAAAGATGTCTATCGCGGCCGTGGTTACCGCGCTGTTGGCCGGTTGTTCCGGTAGCATGGTGGTGCCCATAGAGGAGCACGCCTCCATCCTGAGCAATGCCGATCAAGCCAAGCAGGCGCTCTCTCAGACCACCAGCTGCTGCAAGGGCTTCAACGAATTCAACTATGTTTCTCTGCCGGAAGGCGACACGCTGCTGGTCATCGATGGCAAGCAGCCCAGTTATCAGTTTGACGAGGGGATGAGCTACTTTGCCGCCTATCGTCTACCGGCCAACACCGGCAACCTGGCCATCACCGTGGCTTCTCAGGTGAGCAAGACGGTGCTGGTGCCCAAGGTGATCATGCTGGATGCCCAGTTTAAGGTCACCCGCGTGCTGGGTGAGTCGGCATTCACTTACCAGCCGGCCTATCTGCTCAACAACGATCGGATTGAAGGCAAGCTGCATGTCAATCGCAGCACGCCAGGCAACCCGGCGACCGAAACCTATATGGTGGTCTACGCGCCGGCCGATGAGCTGGCGGGCAGCACCACCATATTGCACCCGGCCAAGGCCTTTGCCCGTGCGAACGGAACTGTCGAGCCGGACATCAAGGATCCCGTCATCCCGCACTCTCCCTGGGGGCTGGTGCAGATCGAGGTGGTTGATACCGCCAAGGGGCAGGGCCTAGAGGCCGTGTTCAAGCCCGAGTACTCGGACAAGGTGGCGATGAGCCAGGCCCAGCCTGCCATAGCTGCAACGGCAGCCACCACAGCCGTGGTCGCAGCGACCCCCAGCAAGCCGGCTCCCGCCATGCTGACCGAGACCGAAACCTTCTATAACAGCCAGATCGAGAAGGCGGTCAAGGCCGGTGACATCGACAAGGCGATGCAGTTGGTGAGCGAGGCAGAACGTGCTGGCTCGACCAAGGCCAAGTCGGTCTTTATTGATGCGGTGAAACGCTCACAGAAGAATTAAATAGCCGCGTTTAAATCGGCTAATATTTATTTGAGGCCTCCCTTGTTGGAGGCCTCTTTAATCGGTAGACTAGATAATAGAAAACAGCAATAAGTTACATTGAGTTACAATATGTTTCCTTAAGAATTGTTGAGACGTATAAAAATACAATGTGAAACAGCACTTTTCATCTCGCTGTAATAATATGAGGGTGCGAAGTAATATTCCGATTGCCCCCTGCAAACCCCCTTTATTTATCTTGTGATCTCTCCTCCAAATTTATTATTACCTTCGGCGCGACGGAGGCATTTCCCGCGGCGCTGGGTTATATTCTGTTGGTCAAAATAAGTAAACCCGAGTCGTATTCAGTACAAGCGCGGATGACGAACGCTGTCATCTATAAATTGCACTGAGTCGCTGACGGAAAAAAATCCATTCAGGAGCGCACACATGTTAAAAAATGCTTTCTCTAATCTGCAAAAGGTCGGTAAGGCGCTGATGCTGCCAGTATCGGTCTTGCCCGTTGCAGGTATTCTGCTGGGGGTGGGTGCTGCCCACTTCAGCTGGTTGCCGGAAATTGTCTCCCAGTTGATGGAGCAAGCCGGTGGTTCCGTATTCGGTCAGATGGCCCTGCTGTTCGCCGTGGGCGTGGCACTTGGCTTTACCAATAACGACGGTGTATCCGGTCTGTCTGCCATCGTAGGCTACGGCATCATGACCGCTACCTTGAGCGTGATGGCACCTGTGATGGGTGTGGAGAAGATCGATACCGGTGTACTCGGCGGTATCCTCGCCGGTGGTGTCGCCGCCTGGGCGTTCAACCGCTTCTACAAGATCCAGCTGCCAGAGTATCTGGGCTTCTTCGCCGGCAAACGCGCCGTGCCCATCATCACTGGCTTCGTTTCCATCGGTCTGGGTGTGATCCTGTCCGTGATCTGGCCGCCAGTGGGTGGCGCAATCGCCGCCTTCTCCGACTGGGCTGCCAACCAGAACCCGGTACTGGCCTTCGGTATCTACGGCGTGGTTGAACGCTCCCTGATCCCGTTCGGTCTGCACCACATCTGGAACGTACCCTTCTTCTATCAGGCTGGTACCTGTGTCAACGGTGCCGGTGAAACCGTACACGGCATCATGACCTGCTTCCTGACCGCCAACGACGCTACCCGCGCCGCCGGTAACGGCTTCGGTCAGCTGGCCGGTGGCTATCTGTTCAAGATGTTCGGTCTGCCTGCTGCCGCCTTTGCCATTGCGCATTGTGCCAAGCCGGAAAACCGCGCCAAGATCGTTGGTATCATGGCCTCTGCCGCCCTGACCTCCTTCCTGACCGGTATCACCGAGCCTATCGAGTTCTCCTTCCTGTTCGTTGCCCCGGTGCTGTATGCGATTCACGCCCTGCTGGCTGGTCTGGCCTATGTGCTGACCAACTCCCTGGGGATCGTACACGGTCACACCTTCTCCAACGGCTTCATCGACTTCGTGGTGCAGTCACCCCGTGCCGATAACATGCTGTTGCTGGTGGGCCTGGGTCTGGTCTACGCCGTCCTCTACTACGTGGTCTTCACCGTGGTGATCCGTGCCATGAACCTGAAGACTCCGGGTCGTGAAGACGAAGCGGCTGAAGAAACCGTCGCCCAGAGCAAAGACGAGATGTCTGCCGCCCTGGTCGGTGCCTTCGGTGGTAAAGACAACATCGCCTCTCTGGATGCCTGTATCACCCGTCTGCGTGTCGGTGTGAAGGATGTGTCCAAGGTTGACCAGGCTGGTCTGAAAAAACTGGGCGCTGCCGGTGTGGTCGTGGCTGGTTCTGGTGTTCAGGCCATCTTCGGTACCAAGTCCGACAACCTGAAAACCGAGATGGACATCTGGATGAAGAGCAACTAATACAGTTGCCTGAAACTCAGAGTCTGGAAAAGGGAGGCGCAAGCCTCCCTTTTTGCTGGGCGCTCGGCGGCGTATCGGAGGCTGGTGGTGTGTGAGCCCCTCAGCCGGTGACATCGACAGGGGAGGGGCTGCCAGGGTAGATGTATACCATGGGTGGATATGAGCGCCGCCAACGCTTAGCACAAAGAAAAAGGGCGCCTGAGGGGCGCCCTTTGCCGTTGCCGGGTCTGGGTTACAGCTTCTCCAGATCCCGCTCTATCTCGCTTATCTTGTTCTGCACCACTTTTTCCAGGTGGCGCAGGTCGCGCAATATCTTCTGCTTGATGTCAGGGTCAGCCTGGATGTGCACCCCCTGAGTCAGGTTGTCCAGCTCATCCACCACGTACTTGAGGTTGGCGTTGATCTCGGTGACATCCTTGTACTCATGGGTGCCCGAATCGATCAATATGGTCTTGCGCTGACGCGGATACTTGAACTTGACACTCTTGGCGAAGAACTCGCCCTTCTGCTTCTTGAAGTAGATCTTGAGGATGTCGTGATTGGCCTCCTGGCGCAGGGTGTAGCTGTCCACTGAGGTGGGTTCCTGGATCCCCAGGCTCTTTAGATTCTCGTACATCGGGCTTCCTCGATTTGAAACGATCCTGACCCATCTATCTTAACCGAGTCACCGTGGCTTGCCTGTGACAGGGGCGCCAAAATCAAAAGGGGCCCAAGGGGCCCTTGCTGTGGGGTCGCCGGCGGGGCAGGCGTCGATGGTTCGCAGCAGAGGGCTGATGCCAGGCATCCTGGTGGTATCTATATTCATGATGCACAGCACAATTAAAAAGGGCGCCATAAGGCGCCCTTTTTTTTGCACGGCGACATCTTACTCGTCGATGGAGCGCAACAGGGCGTTGATGCCGACCTTGGCACGGGTCTTGGCATCCACCTTCTTGACGATCACGGCGGCGTACAGACTGTACTTGCCGCACTTGGAAGGCAGGGAGCCGGAGACGACCACCGAGCCTGCCGGCACACGGCCGTAGTGGATCTCGCCGGTCTCGCGATCATAGATGCGGGTGGACTGGCCGATGAAGACCCCCATGGAGATGACGGAGCCTTCCTCCACGATCACACCCTCAACCACCTCGGAGCGGGCACCGATGAAGCAGTTGTCTTCGATGATGGTCGGGTTGGCCTGCAGCGGCTCCAGTACGCCACCGATGCCGACGCCGCCGGACAGGTGCACATTCTTGCCGATCTGGGCGCAGGAGCCGACGGTGGCCCAAGTGTCGACCATGGTGCCTTCATCGACGAAGGCGCCGATGTTGACGTAGGAGGGCATCAGCACGGTATTGGGGGCGATGAAGGAGCCTTTGCGGGCGGTCGCCGGCGGCACCACGCGCACCCCGGCAGCCTTGAACTGCTCGGCGGTATAGTCGGAAAACTTGAGGGGAACCTTGTCGTAATACTGGGCGTCGTCACCCTTGATGATGCCGTTGTCATTGATGCGGAAGTAGAGCAGTACCGCCTTCTTCAACCACTGGTGTACCACCCACTCGCCGGCAATCTTCTCGGCGACACGGGCCTTGCCGGAATCCAGCAGTTCGATGACTTGCAGGATGGCGGTCTTGGTGGCGGCATCGACGGAGCCGGGAGTGATGGAATCACGGCGCTCGAAGGCCGCTTCGATGATCTGTTGCAACTCGGTCATGACAGGTTTCCTTTAAATAATTCCGTTTGTTGTATCACACTTTTCCAATTGTTTTTAAGGGCCCGGGCCGATTTCTTCGGGAGAATGGCGACTTATTGTTCGTTGGTTGCTCAAGCGCTTGTTCTGATTGATAAATCAGCATGAAAAATGGCGTCCAGTGGAGCCGCCTCCCGATCGATCCGCGTCCTCTTCCTGCGGATTGAGCTGATTGACCAAGCGCTCCTCCAGCGCCTGCTGCTCGGCCTGGTTCAGCGGTTCCCCCTCGAGCGTAGTGAGGCTGAAGAAATCCTCCACCCGCTCGCCTATGGTGGTGATCTTGGCCGCATGCAGGGAGAGGCCACACTGCTGGAACACGGCGCCGATCCGGGCCAACAGCCCCGGGGTATCCAGCGCCGTCAGCTCCAGCAGGGTGTGTCGAGTCTCCCCTTTATGGAGTGGGGAGCGGGGCAAGAACACCACCCGGGTCGGCACGCTGAACTGGCGGTGGCGGCGCGACAGTGGCTTGTTGCGCAGCACCAGCTTGCCCGGCTCCTGCAGGGCCTTCTCCAGCGCCTTCCTGATGGTGGCGGTGCGGTTCGGGCTGATGGGATCGCCGGTCGGCTCCAGCACTATGAAGGTATCCAGCACGTAATCGCTGCGCGAATTCATGATCTGGGCGTCGTGGATGTTGAGATTCTTCTGATCCAGCGCCGAGGCCACGGTGGCGAACAGATTCGGGGTGTCGCGGCAATAGATGAACACCTCGCTGCCGCCCCGGGTGGGGTGCTTGCCGATGATCACCAGCGGGGCGGGATTGTCGCCATGAGCGATGATCTTGCGGCAGTGCCAGGCGATCTGCTCCGGGTTGTGGCGCAGGAAGTAGTCGGCCTTGAAGTCGCTCCACAAGGCGTTGATCGCCTCCTCCGGCACCTCACGTTGTGCCAGGATCTGCTTCGCCTGACGCTGGTTCTCGCGGATCTTGAGCCGCATGTCGGGCGGGTTCTCCAGCCCCTGGCGCAGGGCCTTCTGGGTGGCGAAGTAGAGCTCGCGCAGCAGGGTGCCCTTCCAGTCGTTCCAGAGGGTATCGTTGGTGGCGCAGATATCGGCCACGGTCAGGCAGTAGAGCAAGTCGAGATGTAGCTCGTCGCGCACCTTCTGGGCAAAATCGGCCACCACCTCAGGATCGTAGATGTCGCGCCGCTGGGCGGTGACCGACATCAGCAGATGGTGGCGCACCAGCCAGGCCACTAGGCGGCTCTCGTAGCGATCCAGCCCGTGCAGCTGGCAAAACTCCAACGCATCGACGGCGCCGAGCTCGGAGTGATCCCCACGGCGGCCCTTGGCGATGTCGTGGAACAGGGCGGCGATGCTGAGCAGCTCCGGCTTGCGCAGCTGGGCGAACACCTCGTGACAGAGCGGGTGGGTCTGACGGCTGGCCGGATTGGCGAAGCGATGGATGTTCTTGAGCAGCCGGTGGGTGTGCTCATCCACCGTGTAGGCGTGGAACATGTCGAACTGCATCTGGCCGACGATGAGGTTCCATTGGGGCAGATAGGCCGCGAGGATCCCGTACTTGTGCATCAGGGTGAGCGCTTGACCTATGCCATTGGGGTGGCGCAGCAGCGCCATGAACAGGCGGCGACACTCGGGCAGGTCCTGCAACCAGCAGCTGAGGGTGCGCCGCGCCTCGCGCAGCTGGCGCAGGGTGGCGGAGTGAATGCCGGCGATGTCGGGATGCTGGGCAATCTGGTAGAAGAGCCGCAGTATGGCGGCGGGATCGCGGCCAAACAGCTCGGGATCCACCGCATCGATGAGCCGGCCCCGCAGCTGGAACTCGGGGCAGAGGCGGCGGACATCCATGGCGGTGTTGCCGAGAATGGCCTCGTCAAACAGCTGCAGCAGCATCTCGTTGAGCTCGGCGACCCGCCGCACCGTCTGGTAGAAGCGCTTCATCATCTGCTCGACCGGGCCGTTGCCTTCGCCCTCGAAGCCCAGCATCTGGGCCACGGTGCGCTGGCGGTCGAACAGCAGGCGGTTGTCGCCCTTGTTGATGGCCATGTGCAGCGCGAAGCGCACCTTCCACAGGAAGTTTTGGCAGTCGAGCAGCTCGCGGTACTCGGCCCGGTTCAGGAAGCCGTGGCTGGTCATCTCATAGAGGGTGGTGGCGCCGAAGTGGCGGCGGGCGACCCAGGCCAGGGTCTGGATGTCGCGCAGGCCCCCCGGGTTGCTCTTGAGATCGGGCTCCAGCTTGTAGGCGGTGCCGAGGAACTGCTGATGGCGCAGGCTCTGCTCCTCGCGTTTGGCGCGAAAGAACTCCTCACTCGGCCAGAAATGCAGGGGATGGGTCGCGGCTTGCAACTGCTCGAACCCGGCCAGACGACCGGTGATGTAGCGCGCCTCGATGAGGTTGGTGGCGACCGTGATGTCGGCCCGGCCCTGCTCGATGCACTCGGCCACGTTGCGCACCGATTGCCCCACCTCCAGCTTGAGATCCCACAGCAGGGTGATGAACTCGCCGATGCGCAGCCCCAGCACCTCATCGAGCTCCTCCCCTTCATAGAGGATGAGCAGGTCGATGTCGGAGTGAGGATGCAGCTCGCCGCGGCCATAGCCACCCACCGCGATCAGGGTGAGCGCCGTCTTGTCGAAGCCGAATTTCTGCCACAGCCGGATCAGCAACTGATCCATGTACTCGGAGCGGGTGGCTACCAGTTCGATGATGTTGTCACCGGCATCGAAGCGGGCATGCAACCAGACAAGGAAGCGGCTCAAGTACTCCTTGCAGTTCTCGCGGGTGAGCTGATCATCGGGCAACAGATGGGGGGAAAGCAGGCTGGCATCCATGGCATCTCACACTCTGGTCGGGCGGCTAAAAACAAAACCCCGGTGCAGGGCCGGGGTTTGATGTTAACCGTGTTTGTAGAACCGGTCGATAGTGTCGTCGGGGCGCAGGGTCAGCACCTCGCAGCCGTCGTCGGTGACCAGCAGGGTGTGCTCCCACTGGGCGGAGTCGCCGCCATCCTTGGTGGTCACGGTCCAGCCATCCTTCGGGTTGACGCGGCAGTGGTATTTCTTGCTGTTGACCATGGGCTCTATGGTGAAGCACATGCCGGCCTTGAGCTCCAGCTTGCCGCCGTTGCGGTAGTGCAGGATCTGCGGCTCTTCATGGAACTCGCTGCCGATGCCGTGGCCACAGTAGTCGCGCACCACGGAGAAACCGGCCTGCTCGACGATGGGCTGGATCACGGCGCCGATCTCGGTGATACACATGCCGGGGCGCACCCGCTTGATGGCGGCGTACAGGCTGTCCTGAGCCACCTTGCACAACTGGCGGCGCAGCGGGGTGGTCTGGCCCACGATGAACATGGCGGAGGTGTCGCCGTGGTAACCATCCTTGATGACGGTGATGTCCAGGTTGATGATGTCCCCTTCCCGCAGCTTCTTGTGGTTGGGGATGCCGTGGCAGATCACGTCGTTCACCGAGGTGCAGATGGACTTGGGGAAACCGTGGTAGTTGAGGGGGGCGGGGACCGCCTGCTGCACGTTGACGATGTAGTCGTGGCACAGGGTGTTCAGCTCGTCGGTGGTCACGCCGGCGTTGACATGGGGGGCGATCATGACCAGCACATCGGCAGCCAGCTGGCCGGCAATGCGCATCTTTTCAATCTCTTCCGGTGTCTTGATTTTGATGGACATGGGATCTCTCTTGGGGCCTGACTTCTCATCCTGGGATGACCTAAAATCAGGTAATGAAAAATAGATGCGTTTGCAATCAGGGCGAAATTTTATCCCCAACCTCCGTTTACTTCCAGTGTGATTGTCATCACAGCGTCAGCCAGCGGTCGCATTCCCGCTCCTGGGGATCCATTTTTAGCATGGCTGCTGGTGGTGTCCTGACCAAAGTTATGGTATAAAGCGCGCCGGAATGGGGAACTTGCGTCCGCATTTCATCACCCTTACTCAATAACACACACACATCGACACCTGTACCGGGGTGCCCCTTTGGGGTCGGTTACATGGGATGTGTGGAGGCCTAACCCCAATACAGAGGTATAAAATGGCTAAAGTTTCTATGCGCGACATGCTGCAAGCCGGCGTTCACTTCGGTCACCAGACTCGTTACTGGAACCCGAAAATGAAGTCCTACATCTTCGGCGCCCGCAGCAAGGTTCACATCATCAACTTGGAAAAAACCGTTCCGATGTTTGACGATGCCATGAACTTCATCAGCTCCGTAGCTGCCAAGAAAGGCAAGGTACTGTTCGTTGGTACCAAGCGTGCCGCGTCTGAAGCCGTAAAAGATGCCGCCATTCGTTGCGACCAGTTCTATGTTAACCACCGCTGGCTGGGCGGCATGCTGACCAACTGGAAAACCGTTCGTCAGTCCATCAAGCGCCTGAAAGATCTGGAAACCCAGAGCCAAGACGGTACCTTCGAAAAGCTGACCAAGAAAGAGGCGCTGATGCGTACTCGCGAAATGGACAAGCTGGAGAAGAGCCTGGGTGGTATCAAGAACATGGGCGGCCTGCCTGACGTTCTGTTCGTTGTCGATGCCGACCACGAGCACATCGCTATCAAAGAAGCCAACAACCTGGGTATCCCGGTCGTTTCCATCGTTGATACCAACTCCAACCCGGACGGCGTTGATTACGTCATCCCGGGTAACGACGATGCCATCCGTGCCGTCAACCTGTACCTGAATGCTGCCGCTGACACCGTACTGGAAGCTCGCGCTCAGGACATCGTTGTTCAAGCCGAACAAGATGGCTTCGTTGAAGCTGAGTAATTGATAAGGACTGAAAAGCCCTTATTAACCAAGCTGATGTAATTGGTTAGCAGGGGCCCTTGTGGCCCCTGTTTCTTGTCAAATCAAGACCGAGGATACTGAACATGGCTAACGTTACTGCCGCCCTGGTAAAAGAACTGCGCGAGCGCACCGCCGCTGGCATGATGGATTGCAAAAAAGCACTGGAAGAAGCCGCTGGTGACATCGAGCTGGCTATCGAGAACATGCGCAAATCCGGTCAGGCCAAAGCCGCCAAGAAAGCCGGCCGTATCGCCGCTGAAGGCGTGATCTTTGCCCGTACCGAAGGCAACATTGCCGCCATGATCGAGCTGAACAGCGAAACCGACTTCGTCGCCAAAGATGCCAGCTTCATGGCCATGGGCCAGAAGATCGCCGACATCGCCGCGACCCAGAAGATTGCTGACGTTGACGCCCTGAAGGCCGCCGATTTCGGTAACGGTGAGTCCATCGAGCTGACCATCACCAACCTGATCGCCAAGATTGGTGAGAACATGAACCTGCGTCGCGTGATGCTGGTTGAAGGTGACAACCTGGGCACCTACGTACACGGTTCCCGTATCGGTGTTATCACCAAGCTGATCGGTGGTACTGCCGAGCTGGCCAAAGATCTGGCCATGCACGTTGCTGCCAACAGCCCGCAGTTCGTCAAGCCGGAAGACGTGTCCGCCGAAGTCGTTGCCAAAGAGCGCGAAATCCAGATCGACATCGCCATCAACTCCGGCAAGCCGAAAGACATCGCCGAGAAGATGGTTGAAGGCCGCATGAAGAAGTTTACCGGTGAGGTTTCCCTGACTGGTCAGCCGTTCGTGAAGGATCCTTCCATGACCGTTGCCGAGCTGCTGAAGAAAGAAGGCGCTGACGTTGTTTCCTTCACCCGTTTCGAAGTGGGCGAAGGCATCGAGAAGCAAGAGACCGATTTCGCGGCTGAAGTTGCAGCCCAAATCGCGGCCGCTCAAAAGGCTTAATCGAACCGGTTTTTCCGTTTCCCCAGACCGCGACTTATGTCGCGGTCTTTATATGACCAGGAATCAGTGACATGAGTACCAATCCCAAGCCTGCATACAGACGTGTTCTTCTGAAGTTGAGTGGTGAAGCCCTGCAAGGATCCGAGGGTTTTGGCATTGATCCAGCGGTGCTGGAACGGATGGCCCAAGAGATCAAAGAGCTGGTTGAGCTGGGTGTTCAGGTCGGTCTGGTCATCGGCGGCGGCAACCTGTTCCGCGGTGCCGGTCTTGCCAAGGCGGGCATGAACCGCGTGGTGGGTGACCACATGGGCATGCTGGCGACCGTCATGAACGGCCTGGCCATGCGTGATGCCCTGCATCGTGCTTATGTGAATGCCCGTCTGATGTCTGCCATCTCGCTGCAAGGCGTCTGCGACTCCTATAGCTGGGCCGAGGCCATCAGCCAGCTGCGCGCCGGCAAGGTGGTAATCTTCTCTGCCGGTACCGGCAACCCCTTCTTTACCACCGACTCCGCAGCCTGCCTGCGTGGCATCGAGATCGAAGCCGACGTGGTGCTCAAGGCCACCAAGGTCGATGGTGTATTCAACGAGGATCCGGTTAAGAATCCGGACGCCGTGCTGTATCATGAGCTCAGCTACAACGAAGTGCTTGATAAAGAGCTCAAAGTGATGGATCTTGCAGCCTTTACCCTGGCCCGTGATCACGACTTGCCGATCCGGGTGTTCAACATGAACAAACCGGGTGCCCTGCGCCGCGTTGTCATGGGTGAGCCGGAAGGCACACTGATCCATCACATCAGCAAATAAGGTAGCAGCAAGCCGGAAGGCGCTCTTATCCATTACGTCAGTAAATAAGTCAGAAGCGGACCTGCTCAGGGTTCGCTCGTCAAAAGGAAAACCACTGTGATCAACGAGATTAAAAACGACGCCAAGGACCGCATGGCCAAGAGCGTAGAATCGCTCAAGACCCAGATGTCCAAGATCCGTACCGGCCGCGCTCACCCGAGCCTGCTCGACGGTATCCAGGTGGAGTATTACGGTGCAGCCACTCCTCTGAAACAGTTGGCTAACGTAGTGGCAGAAGATGCCCGCACCCTGTCCATCTCCATCTTCGATCGCTCCATGATCCAGGCGGTGGAAAAAGCCATCCTGACCTCGGATCTGGGCCTGAACCCGTCCAGCAACGGTCAGACTCTGCGCGTGCCATTGCCACCGCTGACCGAAGAGCGTCGCCGCGATCTGACCAAGATCGTCCGCGCCGAAGCCGAAGGCGCCCGGGTTGCCGTGCGCAACATCCGTCGCGACGCCAACGCCGACCTGAAGTCCTTGCTCAAGGATAAAGAGATCTCCGAAGACGACGATCGTCGTGCCCAGGAAGAGATCCAGAAGCTCACCGACGCCTTCATCAAGCTGATAGACGAAGCCCTGGCTGCGAAGGAAAAGGAGCTAATGGAAATCTAAGCCTCCGACAGGTATATTACGAGCGCCGTGTAGTGCCCCTGCACGGCGCTTTTGTCTTTGTGGGAGAAATGAATGTCGCTTTTGGCAGCGCTAGGCGATAGCGCCAGCTCGTCCTTGCCTCGTCACGTCGCCATCATCATGGATGGCAACGGTCGCTGGGCTCAGAACCGTGGCAAGATGCGGGTCTTTGGCCACAAGGCGGGCGTGAAGTCCGTGCGCGAGGCCGTGACCTTTGCCGCCCGTGCCAAGCTGGAGGCGCTGACCCTGTTTGCGTTCTCCAGCGAGAACTGGCGGCGCCCGGAAGGGGAGGTGAATGCCCTGATGGAGCTGTTCCTGACGGTGCTGGGCCGCGAGGTGAAGAAGTTGCACAGCAACGGCATTCGGCTCAAGGTGATAGGCGATACCGCCCGTTTCAGCGATCGGCTGCAGGCCAAGATCGCCAAGGCCGAGGCGCTGACCGCCGACAACCAGGGGCTGACCCTCAACATCGCCGCCAACTACGGTGGCCAGTGGGACATCGCCCAGGCGGCCCGCAAGCTGGCCCGCGCCGTGGCGGCCGGTGAGCTGGATGCCGAAGCGGTCGATGAGACGACGCTGGCGCAGCAGGTCTGCATGGCCGATCTGCCGCCGGTGGATCTGCTGATCCGCACCGGAGGCGATCATCGCATCAGCAATTTTGTGCTATGGCAGCTCGCCTATGCCGAGCTTTATTTTACCCCGGTATTGTGGCCCGATTTCAACGAGGCCGAGTTCAGCGAGGCGGTTGCCTCCTTCGTGACCCGCGAGCGCCGCTTCGGGTGTACGGGTGAACAGATACGGGAATTGATCGCCGAGCACCAGACCGGCTAAACCCCGCTCCCAAGAGAGAGGTTTCTTTTGCTAAAACAACGAATTATTACCGCATTACTGTTAGTACCCCTGGTTTTGGGGGCACTGTTTTTCCTGCCGTTGAAATTCTTTGCCCTGCTGGCTGCCCTGGTGTTCTTGCTGGCCAGCCGCGAGTGGAGCGCCTTCGTCTCTGCCCAGCCGCAGCAATGGCTGCCGCTGGTGTTCTGTCTGCTGCTCGGGGCCAGTCTGTTCTGGGTGCCGGTGGAGCAGCTCTGGATCCCTCACCTGCATCCTCTGTTGATGGGGGTGCTCTGGACGGCGGTCAGTTGGTGGCTGCTGGGCCTGCTGTTGGTGTTGCGCTATCCCCAGAGCGCCAGCCTGTGGAAAAAGTCCGTCTGGCTGAAATCCCTGTTTGGTCTGGTCACCCTGGTGCCCTTCTTCTGGTCACTGGTGGCCATCCGTGGCTACAACTTCTATCACGACCCCATGATGGGGGCCTGGATCCTGCTGTTCGTCATGGGCCTGGTCTGGGCGGCAGATTCTGGCGCGTATTTCTTCGGCAAGGCGTTTGGCAAACACAAGCTGGCACCGGCCGTCAGTCCGGGCAAAACCATTGAGGGCATGCTGGGCGGCCTGTTTACCGCCAGCCTGCTGGCGATTGGTGTAACCTGGTTCATGGGCCTCGTGCCCGCCAAGATGGGGGTCGTGCTGCTGTGCTCCCTGCTGGCGGTGCTGGCCTCCGTGCTCGGCGATCTCACCGAGAGCATGTTCAAACGAGAGGCGGGCATCAAGGATTCCGGCACCCTGCTGCCGGGCCACGGTGGCATTCTCGATCGCATCGACAGCCTGACGGCGGCCCTGCCGGTCTTCCTGCTCAGCTATCTGCTACTCGGTCAGGGGTTTTGATGCATAACTCTCTGATGATATCGAGGGCCGCTGGCTCCATCGGTCTGTTACTCGTTCAGGAGTCTTGATGCACAACTCACTGGTGATCCTGGGAGCGTCCGGCTCCATCGGTCAGAGCACCCTCAGGGTACTGCGGCAGAATCCGGGCCGCTGGCAGGTGCTGGCGCTGACGGCTGCCCGCAGCGTGGATGCCATGCTGCGCGATTGTCTCGAATTCTCCCCCCGTTTCGCCGTCATGGTGGATGAGACCGCGGCCCGCGAACTGGCCGAGCGGCTCAGGACCCACGGCAGCGCCACCCGGGTGCTGGCCGGCCAGGCGGCCCTGTGCGAGGTCGCCGCTCACCCGGATGCCCACAGCGTGATGGCGGCCATCGTTGGAGCTGCGGGATTGGCCCCCACCATGGCGGCCGTGCGTGCCGGCAAGCGGATCCTGCTGGCCAACAAGGAGGCGCTGGTGATGTCCGGAGCCTTCTTTATGGAGGCGGTTCGCCACCATGGGGCCGAGTTGCTGCCCATCGACAGCGAACACAACGCCATCTTCCAGTGCCTGCCAGAGGCCATTCAGCGTCAACCCGGCTTCTGCGATCTGGCGGGGGCGGGCATCAGCAAGATCCTGCTGACCGGCTCGGGCGGCCCCTTCCGCTATACCGATATCAACGAGCTGGACAAGGTCACGCCGGCCCAGGCGATCGCGCACCCCAACTGGTCCATGGGGGCCAAGATCTCGGTGGACTCCGCCACCATGATCAACAAGGGGCTGGAGTACATAGAGGCGCGCTGGCTGTTCAATGCCCTCCCTGAGCAGATCCAGGTGGTGATCCATCCCCAGTCGGTCATCCACTCCATGGTGCAGTACAAGGATGGCTCAGTGCTGGCCCAGCTCGGCAACCCCGACATGTGTACCCCCATCGCCCACGCCCTGGCCTATCCGGGCAGGGTAGAATCTGGGGTGGAACCTTTGGATTTCTTCAGTGTCGGAGAGTTCAGCTTTATCCGTCCCGACTACGAACGCTATCCCTGCCTGGCGCTGGCCATGGCGGCCTGCCAGCAAGGGCAGGCGGCGACCACCTCGCTCAATGCCGCCAATGAAGAGAGCGTCGCGGCTTTTCTTGCAGAGCGGATTGGATTTATGGATATTGCCAGAGTCAACGAGTCCATCATGGCGGCGTTGGGCAGTTCTGCCGTAACATCGCTTGACGATTTGATTGCACTGGATGGCACGGCGCGTGTCCGTGCCCACCAACTGATAGAGGAGCTTGCTCGATGAACGGACTGTGCTGGCCAGAGGCCGCTCTCTACGCCCTCGGGTATGACCTCGGGGTCAACCACTGATGGGTGTTGTACTGTGGAATGACAACGCCCTCGGGCGCCCCGTTGGCGATGAGCACGAGGTGATCGGCTGATGGGCGGCATACTGTGGAATATCGGTGCCTTCATCGTCGCCCTCGGGCTGCTGGTGGCGGTGCATGAGTTTGGCCACTTCTGGGTGGCCCGCCGCTGTGGCGTCAAGGTGGAGCGCTTCTCCATCGGCTTTGGCAAGGCGATCTGGCGCCGTGTCGGCAAGGACGGCACCGAGTACGTGCTGGCCCTGATCCCGCTGGGTGGCTACGTCAAGATGCTGGACGGTCGGGTCGATGAACTCAAGCCGGGGGAAGAGGCGCAGGCCTTCAATCACAAGAGCGTCTGGGCGCGGATGGCGATCGTCGCGGCCGGCCCCATGGCGAACTTCGTGTTCGCCCTGTTCGCCTTCTGGCTGATGTTCATGATAGGTGTGCCCAGCGTCAAGCCGGTGATCGGCGAGGTGCGTCCCGCCTCCATCGTGGCCCAGGCTGGCATCACGCCGGGCATGGAGATCGTCGGGGTCGGCGATGAGGCCACCGGAGACTGGGAGAGCGTGACCTACGCCCTCATCAGCCATCTGGGGGACAAGTCGGTACAGCTCAAGTTGAAGGCGGCGGACACCAGCTATGGGATCGACAAGACGCTGATGCTGGAGAGCTGGACCTTCGATCCGGACAAAGAGTCTCCTATCGGCAGCCTGGGGATAGTGCCGCTCGGTGGCAAGGTGCTCCCGGTGGTCGAGGCCATCGTGCCCAAGAGCGCGAGCGAGAAAGCCGGCATGCAGGTGGGGGATCGCATCAAGCGGGTCGGCGAGCAGGAGATCACCGAATGGACCCAGTTCGTCGAGCGGGTACAGCAATCGCCGGAGCAGCCACTGCAGGTGATGGTGGAGCGCGGGGGGAATGAGTTGACCCTGACCCTGCTGCCGGACGTGAAAAAAGTGCGGGGCCAGCTGGTCGGTTTCGTCGGCCTGTCGCCACAACTGGTTCCATTACCGGATGAGTATCGAGTTCTGTTACAGTATGGGCCTTTGCAAGCCCTGTGGCATGGGGTCCAGAAGACCTGGAGCCTGATCACGCTGACCTTCGACATGATCGGCAAGCTGATCGGCGGTATCGTCTCGTTGGACAATCTGAGCGGCCCCATCTCCATCGCCAAGGGGGCCGGCAGCAGCGCCGATTACGGGTTGGTCTATTTCCTCGGTTTCCTGGCGTTGATCAGCGTCAACCTGGGGATCATCAACCTGTTTCCCCTGCCGGTGCTGGATGGTGGCCATCTGGTCTACTTCCTCATCGAGGCAGTCACCGGCAAGCCGGTACCAGAAAAAATTCAGGAAGTTGGGTTCAGGATAGGCGCCGCCATTCTGATGTTACTGATGGGCATTGCGCTGTTTAATGATTTCGCTCGCCTCTGAGGCTAGAGCATCAACAAGGACACATAAGAACAAAATGGCTGTTAAAAAAGCATTGGTGTTGAGTTGCCTGCTGGGAGCCAGCTTCCTGGCTCAGGCGGCCCCTGCCTCTTTTGTGGTGCAAGACATTCAGGTCGAGGGTCTGCAGCGGGTGACCCTGGGCGCCGCCCTGTTGAATCTGCCGGTCCGGGTCGGTGACTCCGTGGACTCGGTGGCCCTGGCCAACGCCATCAAGAAGCTGTATGCCTCGGGTAACTTCGAGGACGTCAAAGTCTATCGTGACGGCCAGGTGCTGCAAGTCGTGGTGAAGGAGCGCCCGACCATCTCCAGCATCGAGTTCTCCGGTAACAAGGACATCAAGGAAGAGCAGCTGACCCAGAGCCTGGAGTCCTCCGGCATCCGGGTGGGCGATCCGCTGGATCGTACCGTGCTGAGCTCCCTCGAGAAGGGGCTGGAAGACTTCTACTACGGCGTGGGCAAATACTCCGCCAAGGTCAAGGCCATCGTCACCCCCTTGCCCCGTAACCGGGTCGATCTCAAGTTCACCTTCGTGGAAGGGGAAGCGGCCAAGATCCAGCAGATCAACATCGTTGGCAACCAGGTGTTCCCGGAAGAGAAACTGCTGGCCCAGCTATCCCTCAAGGATGATGTGCCCTGGTGGAACTTCACCGGCGATCAGCGCTATCAGAAGCAGAAGCTGGCCGGCGACATCGAAGTGCTGCGCTCCTACTACATGGACCGCGGCTACATCCGCTTCCAGCAGGAGTCGACTCAGGTCTCCATGACTCCGGACAAGAAGGGCGTCTACGTCACCCTGAACATCAAGGAAGGGGATCAGTACAAGGTCTCCGGCATTCAGGTCAAGGGCGACCTCATCGATCGCGGCAGCGAGATGAAGGGGCTCATTCCCATCGAGGCGGGCAGCGTCTACTCCGCCAGCCAGGTGACCCACACCGAAGAGGTGCTCTCCAAGTTCCTCGGTCGTTACGGCTACGCCTATCCCAAGGTGACCACCTTCCCGCAGGTCAACGACGAGACCAAGGAAGTGGAGCTGATCGTCAACATCGAGCCGGGCCCCCGGGTCTATGTGCGCAACATCAACTTCAGTGGCAACGTCACCACCCAGGACGAAGTGCTGCGGCGCGAGATGCGCCAGATGGAAGGCACCTGGCTCTCCTCCGACAACGTCGAACAGTCCAAGACCCGTCTCAACCGCCTCGGCTTCTTCGAGAGCGCGGAGGTGGACACCAAGCGGGTGCCGGGCAGCGATGATCAGGTCGATCTCGACTTCAAGGTCAAGGAGCAGCCAGCCGGCTCCATCAACGCGGGCATCGGTTACGGTACCGAATCGGGTCTGAGTCTGCAGGCGGGTTTGCAGCAGGACAACTTCATGGGTACCGGCAAGAAGATCGGTATCAACGCCAGCACCAACGACTACTCGAAGAACATCGATCTTAGCTACAACGATCCCTACTTCACCGTCGACGGTGTCAGCCTGGGTGGCCGACTCTACTACAACGAGTTCAGCGCGGCCGATGCCAACATCGTTGACTATGAGAACACCACCATCGGCTTCCGCCTCTCCAGTGGCTTCCCGGTCAACGAGAACAACCGCCTCGACTTCAGCCTCGGCTACGAGAACAACAAGCTGTCCCAGCCCAACCCCTATGTGCAGGTGGATGAGTTCTGGAAGGTGTACAGCGGCAACCTGGATGGTGACAACCGCATGGTGTTCAACACCGTCGACGTCACCGCCGGCTGGACCCGCTCTACCCTCAACAAGGGCCAGTTCCCGACCGCCGGTGACCGTCAGCGGGTCAACGCCAAGGTGACTTTGCCTGGCATGGATCTGCAGTACTTCAAGCTGAATGCCGAAGATGCCCACTACTTCCCGTTCGATGCGGACCACCAATGGGTCATGCTGGCCAAGGCCCGCGCCTCCTACGGTAACGGTTACGGCAGCAACGGCGATTACGACCACGTGCTGCCCTTCTTCGAGAACTACTATGCCGGTGGTTTCGATACCCTGCGTGGCTTCAAGAGCAACACAGTGGGTCCGAAGGCGCTCTATTACTACAACCTGGGTGGTAACGACGTGATCCAGGGCACCGACAGCTCGGTGGGTGGCAACGCCCTGGCTGTCGCCTCCCTCGAGATGATAGTGCCGACGCCTTTCGCCTCCGAAAGCTATCAGCCCCAGCTGCGGACCAGCTTCTTCATCGATGCCGGCAGCGTGTGGGATACCACCTTCAACTATGAGCAGTACCAGAACCGCTGCTTCAGCGGCTGTAACTACCTGATGGATTACTCCGATCCCAGCAATATCCGGGTGTCGGCCGGTCTGTCGCTGCAGTGGCTCTCTCCCATGGGCCCGCTGGTATTCGTGCTGGCTCAGCCGCTCAAGAAATACGAAGGGGATGATACTGAAGTATTCTCCTTCAACATCGGCCGTACCTTCTAAGGGCGCGGACGCTCCCCCACCTCGGTGGGGGTATTCAATGATGGGACGCGCAGCTTGCGTGCCTCACCAGGTAACAAGCCGGTCCCAAGGACTGCTTGCACAATCAGTTAAATCAGGTAGCCCTCGACCGAGGGACCAAGGAGTAAGTGTGAATAAAGCGTTGAAAGTAGCTGGTTTGAGTTTTGCACTGATGGCTGCCGGTATGGGCTCCGCCTGGGCTGAGACCAAGATCGCCGTGGTTGACATGGGCGAAGTCTTCCAAAAGCTGCCCCAGCGTGAAGCCGTGGCCAAGAAGCTGAAGGGCGAGTTCGAGCCGCGCATGCGCGAGCTGCAGAAGCTGGAATCCGACGGTCAGGCACTGGTCGAGAAGTTCAAGAAGGACGAAGCCTTCATGAGCAACGAGCAGAAGAAGCAGAACCAGGAGAAGCTGGCCAAGCTGCAGATGGAGTTCAACCAGAAGCGTCAGGCGTTTGAGAAAGACAACGGCCGTCGCCAGGCGGAAGAGCGCAACAAGATCCTGACCAAGGTCCAGGCTGCCATCGATTCCATCGCCAAGAGCAATGGTTATGATCTGGTGCTGGAGCGCAATGCCGCGCCTTATGCCGCCAGCAAGCTGGACATCTCTTCCCAGGTTATTTCTCAGGTAAGCAAGAGCAACTAATTGATGGCATTCACTCTCGCACAGCTGGCCCAGCAACTGGGGGCCCAGGTCCATGGCGATGGGACCCAGGAAATCCGCAAGGTAGCGACACTGGAAAAGGCCGGGGAGGGTGACATTGCCTTCCTGTCCAATCAAAAATACCGGCATTATCTGGAGCAGAGCAAGGCCACGGCCGTGCTCATTACAGAGGCGGATTTGCCATTTTGTCCCACCAATGCCCTGGTGCTCAAAGACCCCTATGTGGGTTTTGCCCGGGTAGCCCAACTGCTGGACACCACCCCGCAGCCGGCCACGGATATCCATCCGAGCGCCGTCATCGCGGCGGACGTGCAACTGGGCGAGAGAGTGGCCATCGGCGCCAATGCGGTCATCGAATCCGGCGTCGTGCTGGGGGATGACGTGCGCATTGGCCCGGGTTGTTTCGTTGGCAAGCATACCCGACTGGGAGCGCGCTCCCGGTTGTGGGCCAACGTCACCCTCTATCACAACGTGACCCTGGGCACAGACTGTCTGGTGCAAGCCGGCACTGTGATCGGGGCCGATGGCTTCGGTTATGCCAACGAACGCGGCGAGTGGATCAAGATCCCCCAGCTCGGTGGCGTGACCATTGGCAACCGGGTCGAGATCGGAGCCTGTACCACCATAGACCGGGGTGCGCTGGAAGATACCCGCATCGCGGATAACGTCATCATCGACAACCAGTGCCAGATCGCCCACAACGTCGAGATCGGTTATGGCACAGCCATCGCGGGTGCGACCACGATGGCCGGTAGTCTCAAGGTCGGCAAATATTGTATCATTGGCGGCGCCTCCGTCTTTAACGGGCACATGGAGATCTGCGACCAGGCCACCATCACAGGTATGGCCATGGTGATGCGACCCATTACCGAGCCCGGTATCTACTCTTCCGGCATCCCCCTGCAATCCAATAAAGAGTGGCGCAAGACCGCCGCCCGGGTGATGCGTATCGAAGAGATGCACAAGCGGTTGAACCGACTTGAGAAAAAGCTGGGTCAAGAATAATCACGATTGGTATAGGGTACTGTTTTGACTACTGAAAAGAAGAGCCTGGGCATCCAGGAAATCATGGATCTGCTGCCCCACCGTTATCCGTTCCTGATGGTGGACAAGGTCGAGAGCTACGAGATCAGCGATGAGCGCAAGACTTTGCGTGCCATCAAGAACGTCTCGTTCAACGAGCCGATCTTTCAAGGCCACTTCCCGGCCAAGCCGGTGTTCCCTGGCGTGCTGATCCTGGAGGCCATGGCCCAAGCGACTGGCATCCTGGCCTTTACCATGGTGGGCAAACCGTCCCCCAACGAACTCTATTACTTTGCCTCAATCGATAACGCTCGTTTCAAGCGCCCGGTTGGCCCTGGCGATCAGCTGGTGCTCGACGTTGTGTTCTTAAAAGAGCGCCGCGGCATTGCCAAGTTCACCGGTGTTGCTACCGTTGATGGTGAAGTGGTCTGTACCGCCGAACTGATGTGTGCAAAGCGCGAGGTGTAACCGTGATCGACCAGACTGCCATCATTCACGATACTGCCATCGTTCATGAGTCTGCGGTGATCGGCAAAGGGGTGGAAATCGGCCCCTTCTCCGTCATTGGAGCCGAGGTGGAAATCGGTGACAACACCTGGGTCGGTTCCCATGTGCTGATCAAGGGCCCGACCAGGATCGGCCGTGGCAACAAGATCTTCCAGCACTCCTCCATCGGTGAGGATTGCCAGGACAAGAAGTACGCCGGTGAGCGCACCTTCCTCGAGATCGGTGACAACAACGTGTTTCGCGAGAACTGCACAGTGCACCGCGGCACCACCCAGGATCAGGCCCTGACCAAGGTGGGCAGCGGCAACCTGTTCATGGTCAACGTGCACGTGGCCCACGACTGCATCATCGGTGACAACTGCATCTTCGCCAATAACGCGACCCTAGCGGGCCACGTGGTGATCGGCGATTTCGTGATCTTCGGCGGCCTCTCTGCCATTCACCAGTTTGGTCGGGTCGGCTCCCACGCCTTCGTCGGTGGCTGCGCCGCCCTGAACAAGGACGTACCGCCCTATGTGATGGCGGCCGGCAACTACGCCAAGCCGTTCGGGGTCAACTCCGAAGGCCTGCGTCGCCGTGGCTATAGCCCTGAGGCCATCTCCGCCGTCAAGCGCGCCTACAAGGAGATCTTCCGCTCCGGCAAGACCATCGAGGAGGTGCTGCCCGTGCTGATCGAGATGGCTCAAGCCGAACCGGCCGTCCAGCTCTATGTCGACTTCCTCAAAGACAACGAGCGCGGGATCATCCGTGCCTGACCCGATCCGCATCGGTATCGTCGCCGGGGAGACCTCCGGCGACATCCTGGCTGCCGGTCTGGTGCGGGAGCTGCTGGTCCGCTATCCCGATGCCCGCTTCGAAGGCATCGCCGGACCGCGCATGCAGGCGCTCGGCGTCAAGGCGCTGTTCGAGATGGAAGAGCTTTCCGTCATGGGCATCACCGAGGTGCTGGGCCGTCTGCCCCGCATCCTGCAGGTGCGCCGCGAGCTGTTGCGCCATTTTATTGCCAATCCCCCTGATATCTTCATCGGGGTGGATGCACCGGATTTCAATATCGGGGTGGAGCTGAAGCTACGCCGCACCGGTATCAAGACGGTTCACTACGTCAGCCCCTCCGTCTGGGCCTGGCGCCAGAGCCGCATTCACAAGATCAAGGCCGCCACCGATCTGGTGCTCGCCTTCCTGCCGTTCGAGAAAGCCTTCTACGACCGTTTCGATGCCCCCTGCCGTTTCGTGGGGCACACCATGGCCGATGCCATTCCGCTGGTGCCGGATCAGGCCGCCGTGCGCCAGGCGCTCGGCATCGACCCGAGCCGGCGCTGGCTGGCGGTGCTGCCGGGCAGCCGCAGTGCCGAGGTCGGCTTCATGTCACCGGTGTTTCTCGAGGCGTGCAAGCACCTGACGGTGCACTGCCCTGATCTCGGCTTCATAGTGCCGCTGGTCAACCAGAAACTGCGTGAGCAGTTCATGGCCATCAAGGCCGAGGTGGCGCCGGATCTCGACATGGTGCTGCTGGAAGGGCAGGGCCGTGAGGCCATGATCGCCGCCGACGTGGTGATGCTCGCCTCCGGTACCGCCGCGCTGGAAGCCATGCTGGTGAAGAAACCCATGGTGGTGGGCTACAAGCTCAAGCCTTTCAGCTATTGGCTGGCCCAGTGGCTGGTGAAGACGGACTATGTCTCCCTGCCCAACCTGCTGGCGGACCAGATGCTGGTGCCCGAGCTTCTCCAGCATGAGTGCACCCCGTGCAATCTGGTGGACGAGGTCAGCAAGTTGCTGGAACACGACAACAGCGAACTCATCGCCACCTTCACCCGGCTGCACAAGAAAATTCGCTGCAACGCCGACGTGCAGGCCGCCGAGGCGGTCGCCGAACTGCTCGGCAGATAGCGCGCCCCCGGGCGATGCTGTGCTGACACTGGCCCTGCGGGGCCTGTTTTGATTCAAGGCATTGATATGACGATCGATATTCCGCAAGACAAGCTGGTAGCAGGGGTTGACGAGGTGGGTCGTGGCCCGCTGGTGGGCGACGTGGTCACCGCCGCCGTGATCCTGGATCCGGCCAACCCGATCGCGGGCCTTGCCGACTCCAAGAAGCTCTCCGAGAAGAAGCGCCTCGCCCTGTTTGACGAGATCAAGGCCAAGGCGCTGGCCTGGTCCATCGGTCGGGCCAGTCCGGATGAGATCGATGAGCTGAACATCCTGCACGCCACCATGCTGGCGATGCAGCGGGCGGTGGCGGGCCTGGCCATGACGCCCGAGCTGGTCTTCATCGATGGCAACCGCTGCCCGGCGCTGCCCATGGAGGCGCGCGCCGTGGTCAAGGGCGACAGCCTGGTGGCCGCCATCAGCGCCGCCTCCATCCTCGCCAAGGTGACCCGTGACGCCGAGATGACCGAGCTGGACGGCCGTCATCCGGCCTACGGTTTCGCCCGCCACAAGGGCTATCCGACCGCAGAGCACCTCGCCATCCTGGCCGAGCGCGGCCCCTTGCCCGAGTATCGCAAGAGCTTCAAACCGGTGCGCCGGGCGCTGGGGATCGAATAACCATGGCCGAACCTCGTTTCATCCACCTGCGGGTCCACTCCGACTTCTCCATGGTCGATGGCCTGCAGAAGATAGGTCCCATCGCCTCGGCGGCGGCGGCCAACGACATGCCGGCGCTGGCGCTGACCGACCAGATGAACATGTGCGGCCTGGTACGCTTCTATGGCTCGGCCCATGGCAAGGGCATCAAGCCCATCGTCGGGGCGGATTTCTGGGTGCAGAGCGAGGAGCTCGGCGACGAGCAGTTCCGCCTCACCCTGCTCGCCATGGACAACGACGGTTACCAGAACATCACCCTGCTCATCTCCCGCGGCTATCAGCGCGGTCATGTGCAGGGCCGCCCCGTCATCGACAAGAGCTGGCTCGCCGAACACGCCAAGGGCGTGATAGTGCTGTCCGGCGGGCGGGAGGGGGATCTCGGCAAGTTCATGCTCAAGGGCAACCGGCAGATGGTGGAGCAGAGCCTCGCCTTCTACCAGCGGCACTTCCCCGACGCCTATTACCTCGAGCTGCTGCGCACCGGCCGACCCGATGAAGAGGTCTACCTGCACATGGCGGTGGCCATCGCCACCGAGTTCGAGCTGCCGGTGGTGGCCACCAACGAGGTGGTGTTCCTCTCCGCCGAGGACTTCGACGCCCACGAGATCCGGGTCGCCATCCACGATGGCTACACCCTGATGGACAAGCGTCGCCCGCGCCGCTACAGCCCGCAGCAATACCTGCGCAGCCAGGAGGAGATGTGCGAGCTGTTCGCCGACATCCCAGAGGCGCTGGAGAACACGGTGGAGATCGCCAAGCGCTGCAACGTGACGGTGCGCCTCGGCGAATACTTCCTGCCGAACTTCCCGACCGGTGACATGAGCACCGAAGACTTCCTGGTGATGAAGTCCAGGGAGGGGCTGGAGGACCGACTGGCCTTCCTGTTCCCGGATCCCGAGGTGCGCGCAGCCAAGCGCGTCGAGTACGACGAGCGGCTGGAGATCGAGCTCAAGGTGATCAACCAGATGGGCTTCCCTGGTTACTTCCTCATCGTGATGGAGTTTATCCAGTGGTCCAAGGACAACGGCATCCCCGTCGGCCCGGGCCGGGGCTCGGGAGCCGGGTCGCTGGTGGCCTATGCGCTCAAGATCACCGATCTGGATCCCCTCGAATTTGATCTGCTGTTCGAACGATTCCTGAACCCGGAGCGGGTCTCCATGCCCGACTTCGACGTCGACTTCTGCATGGACCGGCGGGACGAGGTGATCGAGCACGTCTCGGAGATGTATGGCCGGGAGGCGGTCTCCCAGATCATCACCTTCGGCAGCATGGCGGCCAAGGCGGTGGTGCGGGACGTGGGTCGGGTGCTGGGCCACGCCTATGGCTTCGTGGATCGCATCTCCAAGCTGATCCCGCCGGATCCGGGCATGACGCTCGCCAAGGCGTTCGAGGTCGAGCCCAAGCTGCCTGAGCTGTACGAGCAGGACGAGGAGGTCAAGGATCTCATCGACATGGCGCGCCGGCTGGAAGGGGTGGTGCGCAACGCCGGCAAACACGCAGGTGGTGTGGTGATAGCCCCCACCAAGATCACCGACTTCGCGCCGCTCTATTGCGATGATTCCGGCCATCACCCGGTCACCCAGTTCGACAAGAACGACGTGGAGTACGCGGGTCTGGTGAAGTTCGACTTCCTGGGGCTGCGCACCCTGACCATCATCGACTGGGCGCTCGGCATGATCAACCCGCGCCTCGCCAAGGAGGGCAAGCCGCCGATCGACATCGCCGCCATCCCCATCGATGACAAGAAGTCGTTCGCGCTGCTGCAGCGCTTCGAGACCACGGCGGTATTCCAGCTGGAATCCCGCGGCATGAAGGATCTCATCAAGCGGCTGCAGCCCGACTGCTTCGAAGACATGATCGCCCTGGTGGCGCTGTTCCGCCCAGGCCCGCTGCAGTCCGGCATGGTGGACAACTTCATCGAGCGCAAGCACGGCAAGGAGGCCATCTCCTACCCGGACGAGAAGTGGCAGCACGAGAGCCTCAAACCCATACTCGAACCCACCTACGGCATCATCCTCTATCAGGAGCAGGTGATGCAGATAGCCCAGGTGCTGGCGGGCTATACACTGGGTGGCGCTGACATGCTGCGCCGGGCCATGGGCAAGAAAAACCCCGCCGAGATGGCCAAGCAGCGTTCCGGCTTCGAGGAAGGGGCGGTCAAGAACGGGGTCGACGGCGAGCTGGCGATCAAGATCTTCGATCTGGTGGAGAAGTTTGCGGGCTACGGCTTCAACAAGTCACACTCCGCCGCCTATGCGCTGGTCTCCTACCAGACGCTGTGGCTCAAGACCCACTTCCCGGCCGAGTTCATGGCGGCGGTGATGACCGCCGACATGGACAACACCGACAAGATAGTGACGCTGGTGGACGAGTGCCAGCGGATGGGGCTCACCGTGATACCGCCGGACGTGAACACCGGTCGCTACCGGTTCAGCGTCAATGAAGACGGCCACATCGTCTACGGCATAGGCGCGGTGAAGGGGGTCGGCGAGGGCCCCATAGATGCCATACTGGCGGCGCGAGACAGTGAGGGTCCCTTCCGCGATCTGTTCGACTTCTGCAACCGGGTCGACATCAAGAAGATCAACAAGCGGGTGATGGAGAAGCTGATCTTCTCCGGCGCCATGGACCGACTCGGTCCGCACCGGGCGGCGCTGATGGCCACGCTGGAAGAAGCCATGCGCGCCGCCGAGCAGCACGCCAAGGCGCAGGCGGTGGGCCAGGTCGACATGTTTGGGGTGCTCACCGAGGAGATCGACGACGTCAAGAAGGCGTTCGCCAACGTGCCGCACTGGCCCGACAAGGTCTGGCTGGAAGGGGAGCGGGAGACGCTCGGTCTGTATCTGACCGGCCATCCCATCAACCAGTACAGCAGCGAGCTGCGTCGTTATACGTCGGGGCGGTTGTGCGATCTGCACCCCACCTCCCGCGACACCATCACCACGGCGGCGGGGCTGGTGATCGCCGCCCGCAGCATGGTAACCAAGCGTGGCAACAAGATGGGGATCTTCACCCTGGACGACAGATCCGGCCGTCTGGATGTGACCCTGTTCAGTGAAGCGCTGGAAAAATACGAAGAATTGATGCAAAAAGACCGTATTTTAGTGGTTTCTGGACAGGTCAGCTTTGATGACTTCTCCGGTGGCCTTAAAATGTCGGCCCGCGAATTGCTGGATATTAACGATGCGAGGGAGCGTTTCGCCAGGGCGATCCGCATTTCCCTCGATGAACAACGCATTGATGAGCGCTTTTTCCCGCGTTTGTGCGAGATTTTGGAGCCCGCCCGTGCCGGAGTCTGTCCGGTTCAGGTAAACTATCGTCGCCCCGGCTCCCGGGTGCGATTGACGCTCGGTACCGAGTGGCGGGTGACGCCCACCGATCAACTGATAGATGACTTGCGAGTCCTGCTTGGACGAGAGCGGGTTGAATTGGTTTTTGATTAGAGGATCTATAGTCCCTATGAGTCTTTTTCTGGATTTTGAACAGCCGATCGCCGAATTGCAGGCTCAGATCGATGAACTTCGCCATGTGAGTGAGCACAACAGTGCCGTGGACCTGAGCGAAGATATCCGTCGGCTGGAGAAGAAAAACGAAGAGCTGACCAAGAAGATCTTCGGCGATCTGGGGGCCTGGCAGGTATCCCAGATGGCGCGTCATCCCCAGCGCCCTTACACCCTCGACTACATCGAGCAGATCTTCACCGACTTCGACGAACTGGCCGGCGATCGCGCCTACGCCGATGACAAGGCCATCGTCGGTGGCATCGCCCGTCTCGACGGCGAGCCGGTGATGGTGATTGGTCAGCAGAAGGGTCGCGAGACCAAGGAGAAGATCCGACGCAACTTCGGCATGCCGCGCCCGGAAGGGTACCGCAAGGCCCTGCGTCTGATGGAGATGGCCGAGCGCTTCAAGATGCCGATCATCACCTTCATCGACACCCCGGGTGCCTACCCCGGCGTGGGTGCCGAGGAGCGTGGCCAGTCCGAGGCCATCGCCCGCAACCTGAAAGTCATGGCCGGCCTGACCGTGCCTGTGGTCTGCACCGTGATCGGTGAAGGCGGCTCCGGCGGCGCACTGGCCATCGGCGTCGGCGATCGGGTCAACATGCTGCAGTACTCCACCTACTCCGTCATCTCGCCGGAAGGTTGCGCCTCCATCCTGTGGAAGAGCGCCGACAAGGCGCCGGTCGCCGCCGATGCCATGGGCATCACGGCCCAGCGCCTGAAGGAGCTCAAGCTCATCGACAACATAGTCGAAGAGCCCCTCGGCGGCGCCCACCGCAACGTGGAGCTGATGGCCGAGCGCCTCAAGGCCCGTATTAAACAAGACCTGGCGGCCTTGCGCCCGCTCGACAGCGACCAGTTGCTGGAGCAGCGCTACCAGCGTCTGCTGGGATACGGCTACTGCTAAGCCAAAGCCTTTCCGAGTGACTCCCCAAGACCCCTGCCATGTGCAGGGGTCTTGTTATTTGTGTCCTGTATGAAGATCGCCCAGATTCCTTTTCCCCGGCCCGGCGCCTGCCGAAAACCCCCTGTCTGATCAACTCGGCGGCCATTAGCGATCAAAAAAAGTGGGATCCATCTCCCATTTTACTTAGAGTGACCGATTCCGATCTGCCGGATCGGAATCCCTGCAAGGATTGCCCCCAGACATCAACGAGACGAGCGCAGACAGGCCCACAGGCGCCTTTAGCCTGCCGGCGGCGGAGTGCCGCCTGCCCTGGCCCTGACGCCGTCCATCCTGCAGTGAGCGAATCATGAGCGAATCGGTTTTTGAGATCCATGACTGGACCCTGAGCGTCAACGACAACATGCTGTGTCGTCCCGATCGCGAGGTCTACCTTGAGCCCAGGCTGGTCAACTTGCTGCGGTTCCTGGCGAGCAATGCCGGCACCGTATTTGGCCGTGACTCCCTGATCAACGAGGTGTGGGACGGCGCCGAGGTGACCGATCAGGTGGTCACCCAATCCATCTTCGAGCTGCGCAAGATCCTCAAGGATGGTCGCAACGACGCGGCGGACTACATAGTCACAGTGCCCAAGCGCGGCTACAAGCTGGTGGCGCCGGTGCGGCCGCTGCGGGTCGTCTCCCTGGCCATGCCGGAGTCCTCCCCCGGGGCCATGCCCAAGCCGTCACCCCGCGATGAGCCGGACGAGCCCTTGGCCGATGGCGAGGTGGCGCAGGGCCAGAGCCTGGCCCCTTTCCCGGCCGGGCCCCTGACCCGGGCCATCTCGACCCATACCGGCCACAGTCGCTGGAAGATGGTCAGCTTCGACATCTTCGTGGTCGTGGTGCTGGTCTCCATCGTCAGCCTGCTCGGCTACCAGCACGCCAGCCCCCAGATCCACAGCTTGCTGGATCCCAATCTGCTGGTGTTTCGTTTCCACTCCGGCATGGATGGCGAGAGCGAGAGCGTGCGCCTCGCCGATGGCATCACCCGCACCCTGATGGGGGAGGTCGCGGCGGCCACCCCGCTGCGGGTGCAATACGATACCCATAGCCGCACGAGCGGCATCCTGCCCGGCAAGGAGCTGAGCGTGCGGGTCTCCCATCACCCGGGTGGTACCTACATGGATTTGGAGTATCGCAATCTCAACACCAACCGGGTGCTGTGCAGCCACCAGTACCAGCTCAGCCGTCACAACGTGCATGCGGTGCTGCAGGAGAGCAGCCAGGATCTGCTGCGCGCCCTCGAGCGGCCCGAGGCATCACCCGGCATGGGGTGGCCCGCCGACGATGCCTCGCTGATGGCGATGATGGAGGCGCACTATTACACCAACAGCCAGGATGCGGTGGCGCTCAAGCGCGGCATAGCGCTGCTCGACGGCTCCCTCGTGACCCAGCCCGATCAGCCCCTGCTGCTGGCGGAGCGTTACCTGGCAGGGGAGGCGTTGGCCACCCTGACGGGCCACTCGGAGAGCGAACGGCTGCAGGGGATAGGCGCCCACCTGGCCAGCGTGGTGCAGAGTGGTGGCATGATGCCGGCGCGGGTGTGGGAGGCGCTGAGCCTGCAGGCCGTCCTGAGCGGCCAGCAGCGAGAGGCAAACCGGCTGCTGGCGCTGGCCGCCAGCCGGGGCCGCACCGTGCTCTACTACATTCTGCTAGGCAAGCTGGCCGAGCTGGACGGGCATCCCGATGCGGCGGGAGACGCCTATAGCCAGGCATTCCTGATGGAGGCGACCGAGCAGACCTACCTGCTCTGCCAGCAGCTGGGCTTCTACAGCAACATGGAAACCCTGACGCCCGTTCTCTACAACACCTTTGGCAACAGCAAGGTGAAGCTGTTCTAAGCCATATCTCTCCCCCCTGATCCCATTTTTTCTACAGCAACAGGCTACCCCAGGGTGGCCTGTTGCTTATCCGTGGCCGGGAGGCGGGATCCCAGCCGAAGGGGCGTCGCGCCCCAATCTCTTATCCCCCCATCCCCCTCTCTCCCTCTCCTTATGCACCTTTGGCCACAGTCGCTGGCGCCACGGCCCTTGCTGATTTTCATGGTGCTGGCGAGCCCTGACGCCTGTCCGGCCATGGGGTAGGGGGGCCCTGGATTGCGCCGGCGGCGGCTGACCAAGGGCGGCCTGGCGCCGGGCCCGCAAGTCGATGGGGCTGAACGGCGCCCACTCATTCCGTCAGGAGTGCACCGAAAAATATCAAGGTGGGCCGGCAGGGGTCATCAACCTCATCAAGGCGGCGGCGGCACATCAGGATTTTATCAAGGTGGCTCATGATGAGTGGTTTAACTGTCTGTATTTAATGGGTTTATATGGGTTGTTCTGAGCGGCTTTAAAAAAGTGTGCTCATGTTTTTATCCCTGAGGGGGCCCTTATGTTTTCCGCTGGCTGGCGGTCTAGTCTGTGCCCATTCTCTGGCGGGAGCTTCCGCCAGTAGTGTTTGACGACCCGACCTTTTATAGACCCGGAGATCCTATGTCCCTCGATACGAGCAAGAAGATCGGCCTCATCGCCTGTACAGGTGTGGTGGCCGGCAACATGATGGGGAGCGGCATCGCGCTGCTGCCTTCGGCCCTGGCCACTGTCGGTTCCATCTCGGTATTCAGCTGGGCTATCTGCCTGGTGGGCGCCATGGGCCTGGCATTCGTGTTCGCCCGCCTCGCCACCAAGAACCCGCAAGAAGGGGGCCCCATCGCCTATGCCGGTGAAATCTCCCCGGTGTTCGGCTTCCAGACCGGGGTGCTCTACTACCACGCCAACTGGATCGGCAACCTGGCCATCGCCATCACCGGCGTCTCTTATCTGTCGGTGTTCTTCCCCATCCTGAACAACCCCATACCGGCGGCCGTGGCCACCATAGCGGCGGTCTGGATCTTCACCTTCGTCAACCTGCTTGGCGGCAGCTGGGTGAGCCGACTCTGTACTCTGGGGCTGGTGCTGATCCTGCTGCCGGTGGTGGGCACCGCCCTGATGGGCTGGGCGCACTTCGACACCACCCTCTACAGCCAGAACTGGAACACCACAGGTGGCAGTGACCTGCACGCCGTCATCAGCGCCGTGCTGATCTGCCTCTGGTCCTTCGTCGGGGTGGAATCGGCCGCCGTCTCCTCCGGCATGGTCAAGGATCCCAAGCGCACAGTGCCACTCGCCACCATGCTGGGCACCGGCATCGCCGGCGTCATCTACATACTCTCCACCCAGGTGATCGGCGGCATGTTCCCGGCCGGTGAGGTGGCCGCCTCCGGCGCCCCCTTCGCCATGGCCTCTTCCGCCATCTTCGGCGACTGGTCTGCCCCCTTCGTCTCCGCCTTCACCGCCCTGGCCTGCTTCACCTCGCTCGGCTCCTGGATGATGCTGGTGGGGGAGGCGGGCAAGCGTGCCGCCCACGACGGCAACTTCCCGAAGATCTACGGTGAGCTGGACAAGAACGGCGTCGCCAAGAAGGGGCTGATCCTCGGCTCCCTCAAGATGACGGCCCTGATGGTGGTGCTGACCGCCTTCACCTCCCAGTCCGCCCACGCCGCCGACCTGTTCAACGTGCTGACCACGGATGCGGTGCTGCTGACCATGCTGCCCTACTTCTACTCCAGCATTAACCTCATCCGCTTCGAGGGCATGACCTCCCGCAGCATCGGCGCCATGCTGTTCTCCGGCGTCGCCAGCGTGTTCTGCCTGGTGGCCCTGATGGGCGCCAAGGGGTCCAACCTCACCGCTACCTTCGTGGTGTCGCTCATCATCCTGATGTTCTACGCCAAGAAACAGGGGTTGCGTCAGCACGACGCCTTGCTCAACGAGCAGCCCAGCCACTAACTCCGTTTCCCTTTTTCCTGCGCTCTTCACTCACCATCCCTGATGGAGAGCGCCTCTTCACGTGTGGAGCATCAAGATGAATATCATTGCCATCCTCAACCACCTGGGCGTGTTCTTCAAGGAAGAGCCCATCCGTCAGCTGCAGGCCTCCCTCGAGCGCAAAGGCTTTCAGGTGGTCTATCCGGTCGACGTGGCCGATCTGCTCAAGCTGATCGAGAAGAACCCCCGCGTCTGCGGCGCCATCTTCGACTGGGACAAGTACTCCCTCGGTCTGTGCAAGGAGATCCACGATCGCAACGAGAAGCTGCCGATCTTCGCCTTCGCCAACGACCAGTCCACCCTGGACATTCATCTGACCGATCTGCGCCTGAACGTGCACTTCTTCGAGTACCGTCTCGGCATGGCCGACGACATCGCCCTCAAGATGGGTCAGGCCACCCAGGAATATCAGGACGCCATACTGCCGCCCTTCACCAAGGCGCTGTTCAAGTACGTGGAAGAGGGTAAATACACCTTCTGTACCCCGGGTCACATGGGCGGTACCGCATTCCAGATGAGCCCGGCTGGCAGCATCTTCTATGACTTCTACGGCCCCAACGCCTTCAAGGCGGATGTCTCCATCTCCATGCCGGAGCTGGGCTCCCTGCTGGATCACTCGGGTCCGCACAAGGAGGCCGAGGAGTACATAGCCCGCACCTTCAACGCCGATCGCTCCTACATAGTCACCAACGGCACCTCTACCGCCAACAAGATAGTCGGCATGTTCTCCGCCCCGGCGGGTAGCACTGTGCTGGTGGATCGCAACTGCCACAAGTCCCTGACTCATCTGATGATGATGAACGACGTGACCCCGATCTACTTCCGGCCGACCCGCAACGCCTACGGCATCCTGGGTGGCATTCCCCAGAGCGAGTTCAGCCGCGAGACCATAGCCGCCAAGGTGGCCGCCACCCCGGGCGCCCAGGCGCCGCGCTACGCCGTGATCACCAACTCCACCTACGATGGCCTGCTCTACAACACCGGCTTCATCAAGGAGAGTCTGGATACCCCCTACATCCACTTCGACAGCGCCTGGGTGCCCTACACCAACTTCAGCCCCATCTATGAGGGCAAGTGCGGCATGAGCGGCGAAGCCATGCCGGGCAAGGTGTTCTACGAGACCCAGTCCACCCACAAGCTGCTGGCGGCCTTCTCCCAGGCCTCGATGATCCACATCAAGGGTGACGTGGAGGAGGAGACCTTCAACGAAGCCTTCATGATGCACACCTCCACCTCGCCCCAGTACGGCATAGTGGCGTCCACCGAGATCTCCGCCGCCATGATGCGGGGCAACACCGGCAAGAGGCTGATCAAGGACTCCATCGATCGCGCCGTCTCCTTCCGTAAAGAGATCAAGCGGTTGCGGGAGCAGAGCGAAGGCTGGTTCTTCGACGTCTGGCAGCCGGACGACATCGACACCCTCGAGTGCTGGAAGCTGGATCCCAAGGATGACTGGCACGGCTTCAACGGCATCGACGATGACCACATGTACCTGGATCCCATCAAGGTCACCCTGCTGACCCCGGGGATGAACCGTCAGGGCGAGCTGATGGAGCGCGGCCTGCCCGCCTCTCTGGTCTCCAAGTTCCTCGACGAGCGCGGCATAGTGGTGGAGAAGACCGGCCCCTACAACCTGCTGTTCCTGTTCTCCATCGGCATCGATCAGTCCAAGGCGATGCAGCTGCTGCGCGCCCTGACCGAGTTCAAGCGCGGCTACGACCTGAACCTGACCATCAAGAGCATCTTGCCGAGCCTCTACCGTGAAGACCCGAGCTTCTACGAAGGCATGCGCATCCAGGAGCTGGCCCAGAGCATCCACGCCCTGACCAGCAAGTACCGCCTGCCGGAGCTGATGTTCAAGGCGTTCGACGTGCTGCCGGAGATGAAGATGACCCCGCACGTCGCCTGGCAGCAGGAGCTGGCCGGCAACCTGGAAGAGGTGCCGCTGCGTGACATGGTGGATCGCATCAGCGCCAACATGATTTTGCCCTACCCGCCGGGAGTGCCGCTGGTGCTGCCGGGGGAGATGGTGACCGCGGATTCCCTGCCGGTGTTGGAGTTCCTCGAGATGCTGTGCGAGATCGGGGCCCATTACCCTGGCTTCGAGACCGACATCCACGGCCTCTATCGCCAGGCCGATGGCAGCTACACCGTCAAGGTGCTGCGTTAATCGAGAGTGACAACAACGGGCCGTGAGGCCCGTTTTTCCCTGCGGGGTTTAACCCTTTTTGTGTGAGTCGCCATCATGAAACGAGTTCTCTCCATTCAATCCCACGTGGTGTTCGGCTGTGCCGGCAATGGTGCCGCCGTGTTTCCCATGCGCCGCATGGGGCTGGAAGTCTGGCCGGTCAATACCGTGCAGTTCTCCAACCACACCCAGTACAGCGCGGGCTGGCAGGGGATGGGGATGCCGGATGGTCACATCCGCCAGCTGATGACGGGCCTCGCCGACATAGGCGTGCTGGGGCAGTGCGATGCGTTGCTGAGCGGCTACCTCGGCTCCGCCGAGCAGGGGGAGGAGATCCTGGCCGCGGTGGCCCATCTCAAGGCGCTCAATCCAGAGGCCCTCTATTTTTGTGACCCCGTCATGGGTCACCCCGACAAGGGGTGCATAGTGGCCCCCGGTGTCGCCGATTTCTTCAAGACGCGGGCGCTGGCCTGCGCCGACATGCTGGCCCCCAATCTGCTGGAGCTGGAGCAGCTGACCGACCGCGAGATCCAGAATCTGCCCGAGGCGCTGGCGGCCTGCCAGCAGTTGCGCGAGCAGGGGGTCAGGCTGGTGATGGTCAAGCATCTGGGGCGGGCCGGGTTTGCCCTGGACAGGTTCGAGATGCTGCTGGTGTGCGACGCCGGGGCCTTTCATATCTCCCGGCCCCTCTATCCGTTCAAGCGCCATCCCATCGGGGTGGGGGATCTGCTCAGCGCCATCATGCTGGCCAATCTGCTGGCCGGACAGGATCCCGTGCAGGCGTTCGAGCGCACCAACGCCAGCGTGGATGCGGTCATGGCCCACACCTGGCTGGCGGGGGCCTATGAGTTGCAGCTGGTGACGGCGCAGCAGGCGATGGCCGAGCCCGAGGTCCACACCCGCGCCATCCGGCTCTAGCCTGCCGTTCTTGCGGCCAGGGCTAGCCGGCGCGGCGTGTCAGTTGTGCCTCCTGGCGGGGGCCGAGCGGCTGGGTGCGGCGCAGCGGACGGGGGGCGCAGGCCAGGGCGAGGCGGCGCCACTCCCGCCACAGCAGCCAGCACAGCGGCAGGGTCAGCAGCAGCACCGTGGTGGGCTGGGCCATCAGCACCCCATCGCGGCCCCACTGCAGCGGCAGCAAGAAGATCAGCGGCAGCAGCAGCAGGGTCTTGGCCGCCGAGATGATCAGCGCCTGGCGGGTGCGCGCCATGGATTGCAGCAGCACTATGCCGAACATGATGATCCCCTCCAGCGGGATGGCGGCGAGGTTGAGGGTCAGGCTGCTGACGGCAGCGGACAGCAGCTCCTCATCCTGATCGCCGGTGTAGAGCATGGCCACCTGGCGTGGCAGCAGCTGGATCAGCAGCCAGACCAGCATGCCGTAGATCAGCGTGATCTTGAGCCCCATCTCCATCAGGAACTTCAGATCCCGGTGGCGCTTGGCCCCCGCAGCCTGGCTGATGAGCGGTTGGATGCCGAACGCCAGCCCCTGCAGGATCACGATGAACACCGCCTCGGTGTAACCGGCCACGGTGAAGCCGGCCAGATCCTTGACCGAGCCATGGACCATCAGCTGGCTATTGTGCAGCAGCAGCAGCAGCCCCAGGTTGAACTGGGCGATCAGGCTCGGCAGCCCGGTGAACAGCAGGCCGGGCATGGCTGGCAGATCGGGCACGAGCTGGCGCCACGAGAGGCGCAGCCTGGCGTGGGAGCTAAAGAAATAGCCGAGGCCCAGCAGGCTGACGATGCCCTCTGAGATGAGGGTGGCCTGGGCCGTGCCCACCAGCCCCAGCCCCAGCCGGCCGACCATCACATAGTTGAGCAGGATGTTGAGCACTGCGCCGGCACTGACCAGGATCATGGCCAGCCTGGGCCGGCCGTCGTTGCGCAGCAGGTAGGGTACCGCCAGGTTGCTGGCCAGCAGCAGGGTGCCGCCGCCGATCCACAGGAGGTAGTCGCTGGCCTGCTGCCAGGTCTCGGTGCCTTGCTCGATCCCCAGCCCCAGCAGGATCTCGATGTGCCAATGGTACAGCAGCAGCGGCGCCGTGGTGCCCAGCAGCACCAGCAGCCAGAGCGCGTTGACCAGGGCCTGGCGGGCCTGGCGAAGGTTCTTCGCCCCCTGCTGGAAGGAGATGGCGGTCGCAGCCCCCATGGCGATCATGGCGGCGAGACCGATCAGCACCATGATGACCGGATAGACCAGGTTGATACCGGCGAGGCCGGCGGCCCCCACGTAGTGGCCGACGAAGATGCCGTCGACCAGGTAATAGGCGCCGGACACCAGCATGGCGAGGATGGAGGGGAGGGCATAGCCCCAGAAGCGACGGGTCATGGCCCGTTGGCGTCGGGTGAAATAAGCGGACATGGCGATGCTTCTTGCTGTGTTGGGATCGAAGCACCAGTGTAGATTTTTACGTTTTGATTGATAATCCGGTGTTTATTTGATGAGTTGATGAATTCCGCTCAGTAATTGCGGCGGCTGGTGGTGCGCCTTGAGCATGTCGATCAGGGCGCGCAGGCCGTGTCCCAGCTGATGGCGGCTGGGGTAGAAGAGACAGAAACCGGCAAAGGTGGGGCTCCATGAGGTCAGCACGCTCACCAGGCTGCCGCTCGCCAGCTGCTGGCGAACCTCCTCCTCCAGGCAGTAGGCCAGCCCCAGCCCCGCCTCGGCGGCCCCCAGGTAGAGGGCCGGGGTGCTGGTGGTCAGCGGCCCGCTCACCTCGATCTCCAGCAGCTTGCCGTCGGCGGCAAAGGCCCAGCGGTAGTGGTGATGGGGGGTGAGGCGATAGCCGATGCAGTCATGCTGGACCAGCTCGGCCGGATGCTGGGGCGTGCCGCGCCTGGCCAGATAGGCCGGGGATCCCACCACCAGATAGCGCTGCAGCGGCCCGAGCGGGATGGCGATCATCTCCTTGGGCAGCAGGTCGCCATAGAAGATGGCGGCATCATAGCCGTCCTCGATGAGGCGCGGCATCAACTCCTGCTCCACCACCTCCACCTGCACCCGCGGATAGCGCACCAGATAGTCGATCAGCACCGGGGCCAGCACCTCATCGATGGCCCCGCGCGGCGCACAGATCTTCAACCTGCCGACTGGCTCATCACTGTGACGGGTCAACTCGTCGAGGGCCCCCTCCAGCTGGGTCAGAGTCGGCACCAGTTGTTGCAGCAGCCGCTGACCGGCGTCGGTCGGCACCACGGCTCTGGTGCTGCGATTGAGCAGCCTGACCCCGAGCCGACTCTCCAATCCCTTCAGGCTATGGCTCAGGGCGGAGGCCGAGACCCCGAGTTCGAGGGCGGCCTTGCTGAAGCTCTGGTGGCGGGCGACGGCGGCAAACACCGCCAGTTCGGCGAGATCGGTGCGGGTGATGGTCATCTTGATTCGACAGGCTGAGGGCGAAAAACAAGGGTACGCCAAGGGGCTGAGACACACAATCTGCGTTCGGAACCAGGCATGTTACGCATTTGTTGATCACGGTAAGTATTGGAATCTATTGAAACAAATTTGATTTGTTAAAAAAAGCTAACAAATCGGCGTCTGTAATGTGATCTCGAACGACCGAAAGTCGACCACAGTCAAACTTTGGTTGATTAATTCAAAAAAACGCTGTGATTAATAGGGGCATTTAATTAGAGTCAGCTCATCGGATGAGGTGCTTGTTGCTGAGTTGTTAACGCAAGCGGGTGCCTCAACCAAGTTCAGGATCTCATGCCGTCGTTTGTTGCAATTCGGTTATCACAAGGAGCGATAGCCTGATTGCCGGGGCGTGAGGGGGTAGTGACAAGGACGAACAGCAGGCGTTCCAGGGAAACGGAACCGGGCCAGCTGGCCAATAGACAACAAGATTCCACTTTCCTTGATGACAGGAACAACTTATGTCCGACATGAATATTGCAGTTGATGGTCGTTTAGCCAGTCAGGCTTCCCGTGGCATCAATAAGGCCGACCTGGTCTGGATGCTGGGTCTGTACGGTACCGCTATCGGTGCCGGTGTGCTCTTCCTGCCGATCAACGCCGGTGTAGGTGGCCTCTGGCCGCTGGTTGCCATGCTGATCCTGGCCCTGCCGCTGACCTTCTTCGCTCACCGCGGTCTGGCCCGCTTCGTGCTGTCCGGCTCCACCCGTGATGGCGACATCACCGAAGTCGTAGAAGAGCACTTCGGCAAGACTGCAGGCAAATTCATCACCCTGCTCTACTTCTTTGCCATCTACCCGATCGTACTGATGTATTCGGTCGCCATCACCAACACCGTTGAGAGCGTGATTGTTCACCAGCTGGGTATGACTGCACCGCCCCGTGCCATCCTGTCGCTGGCGCTGATCCTCGGTCTGATGGCGATCGTTCGCCTCGGCGGCCAGTTCATCGTCAAGGCGATGAGCGTGCTGGTATTCCCGTTCGTGATCACCCTGATGGGCCTGGCGTTCTACCTGATCCCGCACTGGAACGGTACCATCATCACCGAAGCGCCAGCGCTGGCTGACGCCTTCAACGGTGACTTCCTCAAGACCCTGTGGCTGGCCATCCCGGTCATGGTGTTCTCCTTCAACCACTCCCCGATCATCTCCTCCTTCGCGGTGGACAACAAGGGTCGTTACGGTGAAGGTGCCGAGAAGAAGTGCAGCAACATACTGCTGGGTGCTCACGTCATGATGGTGATGACCGTTATGTTCTTCGTATTCAGCTGCGTACTGAGCCTCTCCCCGGCTGACCTGGCTGCTGCCAAAGAACAGAACATCTCCATCCTGTCCTACCTGGCCAACCACTTCGACAACCCGGTTATCGCCACTGTGGCTCCGTTGATCGCCATGGTTGCCATCAGCAAATCCTTCCTGGGTCACTACCTGGGTGCGCAAGAAGGCATGAACGGCCTGATGGCCAAGGCGCTGCGCGAGAAGGGCAAGAACGTTGACATCAAGCAGCTGAACAAGGTGACTGCGGTCTTCATGATCCTGACCACCTGGGCCATCGCCACCATCAACCCGAGCATCCTCGGCATGATCGAAGACCTGGGCGGCCCCATCATCGCCATGCTGCTGTTCCTGATGCCGATGTACGCCATCACCAAGGTTCCGGCCATGCGCAAATACGCTGGCAACATCAGCAACGGCTTCGTGACCCTGATTGGCCTGATCGCCATGTCCGGCATCATCTACAAGCTGATTTCCTGATAAAGCCTGCAATCCCTTGCATGAAAGCCGCCTCGACAGAGGCGGCTTTTTTTATGGGCGCAGCGATAGCCCTTAACAAGCGCGCGGCAGCGGCCTAACATGGCGGGGTGTTTTTCCAGTCAGGACAAAAGGATATGTCTGCGTTGAAGAAAGAGCTCGGGCTCTGGCAGGGGATGGGGCTGCTCGCCACCTCCCTGCTCGGCACCGGGATCTTCGTGGTACCGGCGACCGCGGCGTCGCTGGCGGGGGGCGCCTCGCTCTGGGCCTGGCTGTTGCTCATCGTGCTGGTGCTGCCCATCGCCTTCACCTTCGCCCGGCTCGGCCGCCGTTATCCCCACGCGGGCGGGGCACCCCATCTGATCGGGCTCGCCTTTGGCAACGGTGCCGAGCGTTTCTCCGCCTTCCTGTTTCTGGCGGTGCTGCCGGTGGGGCTGCCCGCCGCGCTCACCATAGCCGCCGGCTTCTGGCACGCCCTGTTCGATCTGGGCGAGCTGACCCTGTGGGCCATCCAGCTGTTGACCCTGCTCGGGGTCTTCCTGCTCGGCCTGCGCGGCGCCCGCTCCTCCGGCAACCTGCAACTGCTCATCGCGCTGGCGATCCTGGGGCTGACCCTGCTCATCTGGATCAAGGGAGATCTAAGCTGGCGCGACGCGGCCCAGCCGCTGCCGACGGCAGCCGAGTGGCCCGCCATGGGCACGGCGCTGGCGGTGATGTTCTGGTGTTTCGTCGGGCTGGAGGCCTTCGCCCACATGGGGGAGGAGTTCAAGCGACCGGAGCGGGACTATCCCCTGGCCCTGCTCGGCGGCGTGCTGCTGGCGGGGCTGATCTATTGGGTCCACTCGCTGGTGGTGCTCAAATATGGGCTCTATGGCGATGAGGCGACCAATGCCACCGCCATCCCGGCGCTGCTCTCGCTGCTGTTCGGGCCGACCGCCAAGTGGCTGGTGGCGATCCTGGGTTATCTCTCCTGCTTCGCCAGCATCAACATCTATCTGCAGGGCTTTGCGCGCCTGATCTGGAGCATGGCGCGGGAGGGCAAGCTGCCGGTCTCCCTCTCCCGGCTCAGCGCCCGCGGTGCCCCGCTGGCGGCCCTGTGCTGGGTGCTCGCCATCTGCCTGCTCTCCATCACCCTGATCCTCTGGTGGCGGCTGCCGCTGGATGCGCTCATTCGCTACGCCAACGGCAACTTCGTGCTGGTCTACCTGCTCTGCATGGCGGCGGGCTGGCGCCTGCTCGGCGGGGTGGGCAAGGGGCTGGCGGGCCTGAGCGTGCTGCTCTGCCTAGCGGTGCTGGTGGCGCTCGCCTCCGAGGTGCTCTACGCCCTACTGCTGAGCGCGGGCTATGGCCTCTTCTCCCTGTGGCGGCGCCATCGTCGTCGGGGCCATGCCAGCCGCCTCTCGACCATCGAGTAACGCCGTGTCACGGATAAAAAAAGCCCCGCCAGTGCGGGGCTTTTTCATGGTGCTCGAGGTTAGCCGTCAGTCGAGGCCGAGCCGCTCGGCGAGCCGTTGCAACTCGTCGCGCCAGCCTTGCTGCAGCCTTGGGGTCTGATGCCTGGGCTTGCGGGCGAGATCGGCGGCCAGCAGGCCATCCAGCTCGTACCAGCGCGCCAGCAGCGCCTCGTCGCCCTCCGCCAGGGTGGCCTCCTCCGTCGGCGCCTCATGGGGTGCAATGCCGCCGGGGGGCAGGCTGTCGCCGCGCAGCTCGGCATAGGCTTGCTCGGCGCCGTGGGCCTCCAGGATCCTGCCCTCCCTGATCACCCAGAAGCGGTTGCAGCTGCGCTCGATCAGATCCCGGTCGTGGGAGATCAGCAGCACCCCGCCGGCAAACTGCGCCAGCGCCTCGGCCAGCTCCTCCTTGCCCTCCAGATCCAGATGGTTGCTGGGCTCATCGAGCCAGAGCAGGTGATGGCTCGCCAGCGACAGGGCGAGAAACAGCAGTCTGGCCCGCTCGCCGCCGCTTAAGGCATGCACCCGCTGGCCGTGACGGGCGTAGGGGAAGCCCGCGCGGATCAGGGCCTGGCGCAGGCTTATCGCCGGCAGCGGGGCAAGGGCATAGAGCGCATCGGTCAGGGTGGCTTGGCCGTCGAGTTGCTGCAGGGACTGATCGTAGTAGGCGATGCTGGCCGCGGGGTGACGGTACCAGCCCTCCGCCTGGCGCTGCTCGCACAGCTCACGCCAACACTGGCGCAGCAGGGAGGACTTGCCCGCCCCGTTGGCACCGAGCAGGGCGACCCTGTCGCCGGAGCGCAGCCAGAGCCCCTCCGCCCGCAGCAGGGGCGGCAAGGCGGGGGCCGGGCGCACGTCGAGCGCCTCCAGCCTCAGCAGGGCGTCGGCGGGCAGCCCCAGCCCGTGCAGCTCGAGCCGCCAGGGGGCGCCGGCGCCGACCAGGCTCTGCTCCTCCCGCAGCCTGACAATCCGTTTCTCCATGGACTTGGCCTGGCGCACCAGCTTGGCGTTGTCATGCTCCCGTCCCCAGATGGCGAGCCGCTTGCTGCTGGCGCTCAGGCGGTCGATCTCCTTCTGTTCATCGGCCCGGCGCTGGCGGGCGCTCTCGTCCTCCTGTACCAGCGCCGCCCTGGCCTGGCTGCAGGGCAGGGCGAAGCGATAGAGGCGTCTGTCCCGCAGGATCAGGGTGTCCTGGGTGACCCGGTCGAGCAGGCGGGCATCGTGGGAGACCAGCACCAAGGCCCCGCGCCAGCCCTGCAGGAACTGTTCAAGCCAGAGCAGGGAGGGGAGATCCAGGTGGTTGCTTGGCTCGTCGAGCAGCAGCAGGTTGGGTTGGCGCAGCAGGGCGCGGCCCAGCTGCAATCGACTGTGCTGGCCGCCGCTCAGGCTGGTGACGACCTGGGTGGCGTGCGGCGCCAACTGCAGATCCTCGAGCATCTTGTCCAGCTGCCAGCCGAGCGCGGGATCGTCCGCCACGGCATCGCCGAGGGCGGCGCGGGTGCTGAGCCCGTGCAAACGGCTGGGAAGGTGCTGCGTCACGAACTCGCAGCGACAGGGGGCGGCTCTGTGGATGCGCCCGTCATGGGGCTCGACCTGGCCGGCCAGCAGGCTGAGCAGGGTGCTCTTGCCGCTACCGTTGGCGCCTATGAGGCCGATGCGGTCACCGCTGTGGATGCTGAGATCGATGCTGTCGAACAGGGGAAGCTCTCCTGCGTTCATCTGCAGGGAGTGGGTGCTCATCAAAGTTGTCATGCTCTTGCTCTCTAAAATGCGGGATCGAAAATCCCTGTCATCAGGAGCGCTGGCGACAACGGTCGAGAAAGGTCTCGGTCAAGAAGGGAGTCGGCTTTGCTCGAACCCGCTATCGCAGCGCGATGGTATGCAGGCAAGAGCACTCGAATGTGCCGAACAGGCGGGCCGAGAACATCGGACACGCTTGGATAACCATTTTTTACCTCCTTATTTTCGTGATGGCACCGTGCGGCGATTATAGGCACAGAAGAAAAGGGTCGTCTATCGGGGCCATGAGGTGTCAAGACAGGTGGGGGGAGAGGCTCAGGGGGGTGGGCGATGAGAGCGGCCTCAGCCTGCGATAACGCAACAGCCCCGCGATGCGGGGCTGTGTTACAAAGTGGTGGGTGTGAGCGAGCCAGTCAATCGCGGGGGGTCTTGAGCGCCTGGATCACGTCGTCGCCGGGGGCCAGCTCGGTGACGTGGTTGAAGCTGTCGAGCCCGGCCTGCGGGTTGATGGTGAACGCATCGGCGCTGAGGTAGCCACCGCTGCCGGCGCTCTCCACTATGATGATGAGCTCCGGCTGCTTGTCACCGTTGAGATCCTGCAACTTCAGCTCCTTGATGCCGCCGTCCCGCGCCTGCACCTTGCCATCGATGAACTGATCGAGGGGGAACTGGGGGTTGGCGCCGGAGTAGAGGCGCACGTCGTAGCTGCCGATGGAGGCGGGTTCACCGCGTCCCTCGGCGACGGTGAGCACCTGACCGGTGGGGAGCGTCAGCTGCTTGAAGAAGCCCTCTGCCGCCTGGCTGGTCAGTGGCAGAGTGAGCAGTCCGAGAGTAATCAATAAGGCTTTCATGGATGTGACCCTTGTTGCTGCTGGGATGGCAGGGGCTTGCCCCTGCCGTCATGTCTGTGTTCGGCGCCGGACTCCGTGTCGGGTCCGGCACCTTCTCTTTCACTACCCTATCCGGTGCGCTTGGCCGGGTCCAGACAGGGAGGATTTCTCTGCCCTCTCTATTACCATATCTTGACCCGTTTGGCAGGGTCCAGATAGAGCTTGTCGCCCGGCTGGATGTTGAACGCCTCGTAGAAGGCGGGGATGTTCGGCACCACCCCGTTGACCCGATACTCGGGCGGGGAGTGGGGATCCGAGGAGAGCAGCATCTGCATCAGCTCGGGTCGATACATGCCCTTCCACACCTGGGCCCAACCGAGGAAGAAGCGCTGCTCGCCGGTGAAACCGTCCAGCACCGGCGCTTCTTCGCCCTTGAGCGACAGCAGGTAGGCCTTGTGGGCTATGGTGAGGCCGCCGAGATCGCCGATGTTCTCCCCCAGGGTGAACTGGCCGTTGACGTACTGGCCCTTGATGGGTTCGAAGCGGTTGTACTGGGCCACCAGCCGGCTGGTGCGGAAGCGGAACTCCTTGAGATCGCTTGGGGTCCACCAATCGCGCATCACGCCGTCGCCGTCGGACTTGGCGCCCTGATCGTCGAAGCCGTGGCCCATTTCATGGCCGATCACGCCGCCGATGGCGCCGTAGTTGACCGCGTCATCCGCTGTCATGTCGAAGAAGGGGGGCTGCAGTATGGCGGCCGGGAACACTATCTCGTTGTTGCTCGGGTTGTAGTAGGCATTCACCGTCTGCGGTGACATGTGCCACTCGTCCCTGTCCACCGGCTTGCCGAGGCGGGCCAGGTTGTCGGCGTATTCGAAGGCGCGGGCCCGCTGCAGGTTGCCCACCAGATCGTCCTGGCGGATCTCGATGGCGCTGTAATCCTTCCACTTGTCCGGGTAGCCGATCTTGGGCCTGAACTTGGCGAGTTTCTCAAGGGCCTGGGTCTTGGTGGTCGGCGACATCCAGTCCAGCTCCTCGATGCTCTGGCCGTAGGCGGTGCGCAGGTTCTCCACCAGCTGCTCCATGCGGGCCTTGGCCTGGGGCGGGAAGTAACGCTCCACATAGAGCTGGCCGACCGCCTCACCCAGCAGATCGTCAAGTACCCCGAGCGCACGCTCCCAGGGGGCGCGCTGCTTGGGGGTACCGCTCAGGGTGGTGCCGAAGAAGGCGAAGTTCTGACGATCGGTCTGGCCGTCGAGATAGGGGGCGTAATCGGTGATTAGGTGCCACTTGAGATAGGCTTGCCAGTCGCCGATCGGGGTCTGCTGCATCAGGCCGTTGAGGGCCGACAGATAGCTGGGTTGGCCGATCACCAGGCTGCTCTGGCCGGCGAGGCCGGCCTGGCCGAGATAGGCGTCCCAGTCGATGGCGGGGGCTAGGCGCTTGAGCTCGCCGAGGGAGCCCTTGTTGTAGTTCTTCTCCCGATCCCGCAGGGCCACGTTGTCCCACTGGATCTGGGCGATCCGGGTCTCCAGGGCCAGGATGCGTTTCGCCTTGGGTCCCGCATCCGTCTCGCCGAAGCGGCTCAACATGCCGGCGATGTGTTGCTCGTACTTCTGTCTCAGCGCCTGGCTGGCCGCATCGCTCTTGAGGTAGTAATCCCGATCCGGCAGGCCGAGCCCGGACTGATAGAGGTAGACAGCGTAGCTGTCCGGCGCCTTGGCGTCGGCATCGATCCAGAAGCCGAACGGGGCATTGCCGCCGAGGCGGCCGGCCTGGGCGAAGGCCTTGGCCAGCGTGCTCTGGTCGCTGATCCGGTCTATCTCGCTGAGCTGGGGCAGCAGCGGGGCCGTGCCCTTGGCGTCTCGCGTGCCCTGATCCAGGTAGCTGCGATAGAGATCGTGGATCTGCTGGGCCGGCGTCCCCGCCGCGGCCGCCTTGCCGTCCAGCCCTTCCACCAGCACCCGCACATCGGCGAGGGACTTGTCCCGCAGCAGGTAGAAGGCGCCGTCGGCCGGCCTGTCGTCCGGGATCTTGGCCGTCGCGAGCCAGTGGCCGTTCACGTAGCGGAAGAAGTCATCACCGGGCTTGACCCGGGTGTCCATGTTGGCCAGCGCGAGGCCGGAGTGCTTGCTTGCTGTGTCCGGCGCCTGACTACAACCGGCTAACAACGCCAACCCGATGAGGCCGGCCAGTATGCTTTTCTTATTGTTCATTCGCTTGATTCCAATTCGGGTTATTCAGCTTCCCTGCCCAGCTCGGGAGGGATCTCACTCTAGCAGTCCGGTTACAGCTTGATAAGCCTGACTCTGCTAAGATCCCACCAGCTGTTTTGGGGAAGCCTATGATTTCTCGTATTTATTCTCGTTTTTGTCAGACCCTGCCAGCGCCGGAAGGTTCCAAAGGCCTGCTGGTGGCCTTCAGTGGCGGGCTCGATTCCACCGTCTTGCTGGTGCTGGCGGTGCAATTTGCCCGCGAACACCGGCTCGGGCTGCGCGCCCTGCATGTGCATCACGGCCTGAGCCCCCATGCCGACGCCTGGGTGGCGCACTGCGAAGGCCTGTGCCGGCAGCTGGCGGTACCGCTCCAGGTCGAGCGGGTGCAGCTGGCGCGCGGCAACGGCGAGAGCCTGGAGGCCCAGGCCCGTGAGGCGCGCTATCTGTGCCTGGCTGCCCACCTCGGGCAGGGGGAGTGGCTGCTCAGCGCCCACCACCAGGACGATCAGCTGGAGACTCTGCTGCTGGCGCTCAAGCGCGGCGCCGGCTTGCGGGGGCTGGCGGGCACAGTGCCAGATCAGCCCTTCGCCGGTGGCCGCCTGCTGCGGCCGCTACTCGAGGTCAGCCGGGCCGAGCTGGCGGAGGCGGCGGCGAGCCTGCCCCATGGCTGGGTGGAGGACGAGAGCAACCTGGACGAGAGCTATGATCGCAACTTCCTGCGCCAGACGCTGATCCCGCAGCTCAAGGCGCGCTGGCCCGCCATGGCCCAGACGGCGGCGCGCAGCATGGCGATCTGCGCCGAGCAGGAGGCCTTGATCACCGAGCTGGCGGAAGAGGATTGGCATAGAGCCGGGGAGGGGGATGCCTTGCACATAGCTCCGTTGCAGGCCCTGTCGCCGGCCAGGCGCAACAACCTGCTGCGCCACTGGATCCGCCGCCAGGGCGGGGAGATGCCCTCGCGGGAGCTGCTTGGCCTGCTCTGGCAGGAGGTGGCGCTGGCGCGGGAGGATGCCAATCCGCAGTTGGGCTTGAAGGATCTGCAGTGCCGCCGCTTTCAGGGACGGCTGTATCTGGTGCGGCCCAATCTGCTGCCCCGGCACGAGGAGTTGCCCATCCGGGTGGGGGAGTCGGTTGAGCTGCCGGACGGGCTGGGCCGGCTCAGCCTGCGTCTGCAACCCGAGGGGGAGGGGCTGCGCTTGCCCCGGGCGGACGAGCCGCTGTCGGTGCGTTTTCAGGTGGCGGCGGGCAGCATGCTCAAACCCGTGGGGCGGGTGGGCAGCCGACGGCTGAAGAAGCTGCTGCAGGAATATGGAGTCCCTTCCTGGCAGCGGGGCCGCATCCCCATCCTCTATTACGGCGAGCAGGTGGCGGCGGTTGCCGGCCTCTTCGTATGTGACGGTTTTCAGGTGCCGGCGGGCGGCATCGGCTGGCATTGGCAGAAACCTGAGCCAGTCGAGATTTGAACCCTGCCCATCACTCCGATGGGCCGGTCACTCCGACCCGCTTGCGGGCGTATGGATGGGGGCATCGGCTGGCACTGCAGATACGGGATCCGGCCAAGGGGTGAGCCTTACCCGTTACTCCGATGGGCCGGTCACTGCGGCCCGCTTGCGGGCGTATGGATGGGGGCATCGGCTGGAACTGGCTTGAGCCGTTACTCCGATGGGCCGGTGACTGCGGCCTTCTTGCGGGCGTATTGATGGGGGCATCAGCTTGGACCATCACTCTGACGCACCGCTGACTCCGGCCCGTTTGCGGGCGTAGAGGTGGGCATCCGCCGCCTCATACAGGCTCTGCACATCCACCCCGGCCTGCCAGCTGGCGGCACCCAGGCTGCAGCTGACCGCGAAGGCGCTGAGCTCCTCGTGGCTGTGCATCACGTGTTGCAGGCGTAGCCAGACCGGGCGCCAGGCCTCGGGTTCGGCGGGTTGCAGCAAGAGCGCGAACTCGTCGCCACCGAGGCGAAAGGCCTGATCCGTGCCGCGGATGCAGCCGTTGAGCAGTTGCGCGAAGCGGCTCAGCACCAGATCCCCCACAGGGTGACCCCAGGTGTCGTTGACCTGCTTGAACCTGTCCAGATCCAGCAACACCAGTACCAGGCCGTGGGATTCCCGGCAGTGCTGCTCCACCGCGCGACCTATGGCCTCATCGAAGTAGGAGCGGTTGCCGAGCCCGGTCAGGTGATCGAGCCGCACCTGCCGCTCCAGCCCATCCAGCCGCAGATAGAGCGGCAGTGGCAGGCAAAGCAGCTGATGATATTGGCGCAGCAGCCGCTGCTGATCGTCGCTCAGGGGCTGCTCCAGTTCGTATTGCAGCAGACCGAGGCGCTGATCATGCTGGCCACGCAACTCGAATCGATAGCTATGCAGCACCTGATGGGTCTGGGGCGGCCGGCAGATGAGGCTATGGGGCTGGTCGCAGTCGAGATGGAGGCTATGGATACGGACAACCTTTGCCACCCGCTCGGCAAAGATTGCCAGCAGGGCGTCAAGATCCCGTTGTGCCAGCAGCCGCTCGAGCAACTGCTGGCGCTCCTGGCCGGCCAGCGGCCTGAGCCGCTCCATCTGCTGCACCCACTGCTCGATGCCATGCCCGAAGCCATTCAATGATGATGTGTTTTCCACGCGACAGCCCCTAACCATCCAGCTTGCTTGTCCTTGCCTGCCCCTTCCCTGCAATACTTGTGCCCTAAATATGTTCGATAGTGAACAAGGGCGCTGGCTAGGCTTAACGAAACAAAAAGGAAGGAAAAAAGAGGTGGCTGGCGGGGTGCCAGCGATGCGGCTAACGCCTCGTCGGCCCCGTCGTGGATGGGCGGCCCAGTGTAGAACCGACGGGCTTGGACCCAGTGCAGAACCGCCAGAGGCAAGCGCGAGTGAAATGGACGCCGGGAGCCCGAGGCGTTCCTCAACGCTGGTGAAGGGGTTGGCCTCGCGGCCGCCGCGCCGGGAGATAAATGGGAGAAGCCATTGTATGCAGACGTATTGATCCTGCTGCTCGCCGCCGTCCTGCTGGTGGCGATCTTCCGGCGCCTCGGCCAGCCGGTGATCCTCGCTTACCTGTTCGTCGGCATGCTGCTCGGCCCCCATGGCGCCGCCATCGTCACCGGGCAGGCGATCATGCAGACCATAGGGGAGCTCGGCATCGTCTTCCTGATGTTCTCCCTCGGGCTCGAGTTCTCACTGCCGCGCCTGCTCTCCATGCGCAAGCTGGTGCTGGGGGTCGGCGGCCTGCAGGTGCTGTTCACCACCTCGCTGTTCTTCTGGCTAGGGTGGTGGTGGGGGCTGACCCTGTCCCAGGCGCTGGTGGTCTCGGGCACCCTGGCGCTCTCCTCCACCGCCGTGGTGATCAAGCAGCTGGGGGAACTGAAGCAGCTGCACACCCGCCGCGCCCAGCTCGGGGTGAGCATATTGCTGTTCCAGGACCTGGCGGTGGTGCCGCTGCTGGTGATGATCCCCATACTCGCCAGGCCCGAGGTGCAGGGCAGCGCCCTGTTGGCGGAGATCGCCTGGGCTTCCCTCAAGGGGCTGTTCGCCCTGATCGCCCTGCTCGCCGTGGGAAAATGGCTGCTGCCCACCCTGTTTCACGAGGTGGCGCGGGCGCGCTCCGACGAGCTGTTCGTGCTCAGCGCCCTGCTGGTGGCCTTGCTGGCGGCGTCGCTGACCCAGTGGATGGGGCTTTCCATGGCGCTCGGCGCCTTCTTGGCCGGCATGATGCTGGGGGAGTCCCACTATCGCCATCAGCTCGAGGTCGACATCAAGCCGTTTCGGGACGTGCTGATGGGGCTCTTCTTCATCACCATCGGCATGGCCATGGAGTGGCAGCTGGTGGCGCGGGTCTGGTGGCTGGTGCTCGCCAGCGTGCTGGGGCTGATCCTGTTCAAGTCGTTGCTGGTGCTGTTGGCGGGCCGGTTGATGGGGGAGCGCAAGCGCGATGCCATGGCGGCCGGCATCATGCTGAGTCAGGTGGGGGAATTCGGCTTCGTGCTGCTGGCGCTGGCGAGCCACCATGGTCTGCTCAGCCAGCAGCAGGTCTCCCTGCTCATCGGCATCGGGGTCACCTCCATCGCCCTGACCCCCTGGCTGGTGCAGAAGGCGCAGGGGCTGGCCCACTCCCTCACCGATGCGGCGCTACACTCCCGCTCCGAGGTGGCCCAGTCGGGATTGAGCAAGCATCAGCACGTCATCATCGCCGGCTTCGGCCGCACCGGGCAGACCTGTGCCCGCTTTCTCAAGCTCGAGGAGTTGCCCTTCCTCGCGCTGGATCTGGATCCGGAGCGGGTGAACGAGGCCAAGCTGGCGGGGGAGCAGGTGGCGTTCGGTGACGCCAGCCGCCGGGATATCCTGCTGGCCGCCGGCCTCACCCGGGCGCGGCTGGTGATCATCACCTTCGATGATCGCAAGCGGATCGATGCCATGCTGACCCTCATCCGGGAGCTGGCGAGCGGGGTCAAGGTGCTGGTGCGCACCCGGGACGACAGCTTTCTCGAACACTACAAGCAGGCCGGGGCCTTCGAGGTGATCCCCGAATCCCAGGAGGGGGCCCTGATGCTGGTGTCTCACCTGCTGGTCAACTGCGACATCCCCATAGGTCGGGTGATCCGGCGCATGGAGCACGAGCGCAGCAGCCAGTACCGCTTCCTGCACGGCTTCTACTGGGGGGATCAGAGCGCCAACAACCTGGAGACGGATCAGCTGCTCGAGCGGCTGCACCCCGTGCTGCTGCACGATCAGGCCTGGGCGGTGGGGCGTCGGGTGCGGGAGCTGGCCCTCGGCGAGGTGCGGATCAAGGCGATCCATCGCGGCGAGCAGAGCCTGGAACCGAGACCCGAGCTGCGGCTGGCCGCCAGCGATCGGCTGGTGCTGTTTGGCAATGCGGTGGCGATGGAGCGGGCCGAGCAGCGCCTGCTGGAGGGGCACTAGGCAAGCCGCCTCCTCAGGCCTCCTCACGGATCCGCTCCTCTATGCCCAGGAAGGCCTCGATGCGCTGGCGTTCCCCCAGCGCATCCTGATAGCCGAGTTTTATCAGCTGCTGGCAGTAACCCGGATCGAACATCAGGAAGCTGGCCAAGCTGCTGCTCTCGCTGCCGGTGACCCCCATCACTCGCAGCAGGCGGCGCACATGGGTCGGCAGCCTGGGCAGGTAGTCGAGGGCGATGAGATCCAGATCCTGGCTAGGCCTGATCACACAGGTCTCCACCTGGCGCAGCTTCAGCCGATTGCGCTCCCGATCCGGAATGAGTGCCAGGGTCTGGTTGATGCGCCCCAGCCGCTCCAGATCCGAATTGAGGGTGTCGGAGAAGACGGTGTTGAGCAGATGGCCGGCGATGTTGGAGCTGGTCAGATGGCCCTGATGCGGCGCCATCGCCGCCGGGTGTGGCGAGTCCAGGGTCACCAGCAGGATCCGCTCCGCCCCCAGGTGAATGGCGGGGCTCAATGGACTCAGCTGGTGGATGGAGCCGTCCCCGTAGAAGCTGTCGCCGATGCGGGTAGCCGGGAAGACGAAGGGCAGCGCCGAGGAGGCCAGCAGGTGATCCGAGGTGAGCAGGGTGCGCAGGCCACGCCGTCTGGCCCGCTCCCAGGGCTGATGCTCGGCCCGCCCCTGGAAGAAGGTGGTGGAGAGGCCGTCATCATAGTCAGAGGCGGTGATGGCGATGGCCTCCAGGCTGCCGTAGAGGATGTTGTCATCGATGCGGTGATAGTCGATGACCTGCTCCAGCAGGCGGCGCAGCGGCGCATTGTCGAACAGGTGAAAGGCGCGGTTGCTGCTCGGGCTGATGAGGCCGGCCGAGCCCTGATACAGGGTGCGCCATAGCAGCTGACAGGGGTGGAAGTCGAAGATGTGGTGGGTCTCGAAGCGGCGCCAGATCCACTCCAGCTTGCGCACCCCAAGATGGAAGCAGGAGGCGTAGCAGGCCAGCGCCGTGACGTTCAGCGCCCCGGCCGAGGTGCCGCACAGGATGGGAAACGGGATGCCGAGGTTGCGGGGGTAGAGCTCGGCCACGGCCTTGAGGACACCGACCTGATAGGCGGCGCGGGCACCGCCACCGGTCAACAGAAGCGCTGTATTGGGTCTGGCCATGACGCTACCCCTTATGTTGTTGCCGGCAAGCAGCCACCATGGGCGGGTCTGAGCATGATGTTGCGCCTTGTTGTTGCCATCTGCGCGTTTTACCACCGAGCAATTCAACTATAAGCCGCTGTATCAAATATAAAAATGGCCGCCTCATCATTTTTTGAGGCGGCCAGTTCCAGGCGGTATCAGGCGGCGCCCTGGGGCTGGGTCAGCCGATCGAAGGCGGCGAATACCGGGGGGCTGGCGAGGATGCGGCCGTGGCCGAGGCCACGGGTGCTCACCAGCCGGGTGCGGCCATCCTGCGCCGCGCGCAGCGAGTCCTTATGGGGGGCGAACCTGTCCTCCTCGTCGTGGACGATGAGGGCATGGCCGGCGCGACTGGCGAGCCGGCCGAGGGGATCGACCGTGCTGAGGGGATGCTGGTATTCCTGCTCTATCTCTTTCACCACCGCATCGAACAGCCGGATGGAGTAGCCGGAGCGCGCCACCATGCCATAGAGCTGGGGCACGTAGTCGAGCACGGGGGAGATCAGCAGCAGCGGCAGCCTGTCGAGGGCGGGATGCTGGCTGGCGAGGGTGACGGCGCCGCCCATGCTGTGGGTGATGACCCCCTCGATGGGGCCGAACCGCTCGAGCAGCTCGTCGAAGGCGCGCACGAACCTGGGCAGGTGACCGGTGTGGCCGTCGCTCTGGCCGTGGGCCGGGTGATCGTAGGCCAGCGCCGTGAAGCCCTGGGCGGCTATATGGGCCATCAGCGGGTAGAACTGGCTGGCGCTGCCGGACCAGCCGTGCATCAGTAGCCAGACCGGCCCCTGGCCGAGCCGATAGCTCATCAGCGCCCCTTCGCGGGTGTGCACCGCCTGTTGCACCAGCCCGGCCGGTGCATCTGTCTCGCTGCTGGGTCGTTGCGGGGTCAGCAACAGCTTGCTGGCGGTACGCCTGGCGTGGGCGGGGGCCAGCACGTGGTGCAATCGGGTGCTGAGCCCCAGCAACAGCTTGCTCGGGCTGAAACGGCGGGTGTTGAAATAGATCTTGCTGCTCATGGTCATCCTGTCGTTTTTATGTGCGAACGGTCGTGCTTTTTTATCGGTTTTTAAAAGGAAAACTGAAAATCAGCGCCAGCTCAGCAGCAGACTCTCCACCTCGGGCCAGAAGTGGCGGGCCGGATCCTGACACAAATCCAGCGCATTGAACACCTGATCCCCGAGATAGAGGCCATAGAGCCGGTAGACGGCGCGCCAGGGATCCAGATCCCTGCGCCACTCGCCCTGGGCCTGGCCCTGCACCACCTGGCGAGCCAGGTAGTCGAGCCAGAAGCGCACCAGCTGGCGGGCCGCCTGCTGCACCTCCCCCTCCTGGGCCGAGGTCCAGGCGTCGAGGAACATGCAGCGGCCGGCAAAACTCTGGTTCCAGGCCAGCCAGGCGTGGAGCAGGGCGGTCAGCTTCTCCTGCTGGGTCTGATGCTGCTGCCGGCGCACCGGCTGGATCACCCGCTCCCTGAACACCTCGGCGGAATAGCCCAGCACGGCGATCTGCAGGTTGTCGCGGGATTGAAAATGGGCGAACAGGCCGCTCTTGGACATCTCGCACAGGCTGGCGAGGGAGCCGATGGTCAGGCTCTCCAGCCCTTGCTGGCTGGCCTGTTCGAAGGCGGTCTGCAAAATGTTCTCGCGGGTCAAACGGCCCTTGCTCATCGGCGGATCCTCACTGTTGTCTGCAGCATAAAGTACGATCGTACTATTTGTCGAGCCACAAACCGGCGGAAGGCGCTCGGCCGCTCGGGCTCAGTCGTCCTTGATGCCCATCTGCTGCAGGGCGATGACCGTCTGGGTACGGTTCTTGACGCCGAGCTTGCGGAAGGTTGGTCGTGATATGGGGCCGGTGGCCGCCGGCTCAGTCGTCCTTGATGCCCATCTGTTGCAGGGCGATGACCGCCTGAGTGCGGTTCTTGACGCCGAGCTTGCGGAAGGTAGGTCGTGATATGGCGCCGGCTCAGTCGTCCTTGATGCCCATCTGCTGCAGGGCGATGACCGCCTGGGTGCGGTTCTTGACACCGAGCTTGCGGAAGATGGCGGTGATGTGGGCCTTGATGGTGGCCTCGGAGACCTTGAGCTCCCAGGCGATCTGCTTGTTGAGGCTGCCGTCGCGCAGCATGATCAGCACCTTGTACTGCTGGGGCGTGAGGCTGGCCAGCTTGCTGGCGAAGTCGGGGCCATCCTCGGACTCGGGCCGCAGGGAGATCCCCTCCGGCACCCAGTTATCGCCTCCGATCACCGTATTGAGGGCGCTGACCAGCTCCTTCATGGGGACGGACTTGGGGATGAAGCCGAGGGCGCCGAGGCGCAGCACCTGCTGGATGATGGCAGGATCCTCCGAGGCGGACACCACGACGATCGGCAGATCCGGGTATTGGCCACGCAGGTAGGCGAGCCCTTCGAATCCGTTGGCTCCCGGCATCTTGAGATCGAGCAGCAGCAGATCCACCTCGGGGTGTTCTCCCAGCAGCTGGGTCAGGCTGTCGATGGAGTCGGCCTCCAGCAGTCGGGCCTCGTCGATGGCCATGTGCACCGCTTGATAGAGGGCGCCCCGAAACAGGGGGTGGTCATCTGCGATGACGATGGTAAATTGGCTGTCCATTGCTCACATTATTGCTAACTGATTGTTTTGAAAAATCAAACTAGCACTGCTCCTGTGGGGGGTCAAACCCGCAGCGGTGCAAATGTGAGGCGACCATGGGATGTCGTGCCAACGGGGCCGATCCATGGCATCAACAACCCAAGCAGGAGGCAATGAATGGGATCCTTGGTACTGACGGTGGGCACGGGCTCCACCTGGGCGATGCGGGCGGCACTGGTGCTCACCATGAGCGGGCTGGAGTGGCAGGAGCAGGTGTTCGATCTGGAGGATGCCAAGGCGCTGCAGCGGTTGAAGCGGGTCTCGCCGACCGGGTTGGTGCCCTGGCTGGATGATGGCGAGCTGCGGATACACGACTCCCTGGCCATCGCCGAATACCTGCATGAGCTGTGCCCGGAACGGCAGCTCTACCCGCAGGATAGGGCCGAGCGCGCCCTGGCCCGCAGCCTGTGCGCCGAGCTGCACTCGGGCTTTGGCCAGATCCGCAGCCGCCTGCCCTTCTTCCTGGGGGCGCCGACCCAGTGCGAGCCGCCGGTGGAGACCATAGGCGAGCTGGCCAGGCTGCAGACGCTCTGGTCCCAGGCGAGGGGCACCTTCTATTTCGAGGAGGCGGGGATCATCGACGCCTTCTACGCGGTGATGGCCTACCGGCTGGCGAGCTATGGTATCCAGCTGCCCGGCCAGGCCGGCGCCTATCAGCAGGCCCTGCTGGCCTGGCCCCTGTGGCAGGCGCAGCTGGTCAAGGCGCGGCTGCAGTGGCCGGCCATCGCCCGGCAGCTGGCATGAGGTGAAGGGGCCTGCGCAATGAGAGAGGGGAGCCACTGGCTCCCCTCTCGTTTGTCTGGTGCGGGCCGGGTTATGGCTGCCGGCCGGCAAACACCACCACCACCTTGTCGGCGCCTTTTTCTCGCACGAAGCTGTAGGGTGCATCGGACAGCTTCTGGTGGCTGCCCGCCGCCACCGCCGGATGGGCGGCGCGGAACTGGCCGAGGTGCTGCCAGTGCTTGACCAGCTCGGCCTTGTCGCCGCTCCCCAGCTCCTGCCAGTTCATGTCAGAGCGCACGCTCTGGTCAAAGACGCCACCATCCTTGGCGAGATCGCGGCCGGACTCGTCGCCGTAGTAGAGCTGGATGCCGCCCGGCAGCAGCATAAAGCTGTTGGCCACCCGGCGCTGCAGCGGCACGTCCCGATAGTCGCCGAAGAACAGCTTGGTATCGTGGGAGCTGATGTAACTCAGCACGTTGAACTCCGGATCCTGATTGATGCGGCTGGCGTAGCCGGCATAGGTCGGCTCGGCCGCCGCCATGCACTGGGCCTGGGGCAGGGCGAACTCGCGCTGGTAGTCGAAGTTGATCAGGGAGTCGAAACCGTGTCGGTACCAGAAGTCCTTGGCCACCCCGTGATCCCACACCTCGCCCACCATGTAGAACGGCAGGTTGTCGAGGGCCTTGGCCGGGTTGGCGGCCTTCCACTCCTTGAGCGCCGCCGTGCCCGCCTGCTTGAGCCTGGCCCACACTGCCGGCTCCAGGTGCTTGACGGTGTCGGCCCTGAAGCCGTCGATGCCAAAACGCCGCACCCAGTCGGTGTGCCAGGCGATCAGGTAATCGCTGACCGTGGCATCGGGCAGCGCCCTGGCCAGGCTGTCCTTCTTCGCCGCGAGCAGGGGGGGCAACCCCACCGACTTGGTCGATTCGGTCAGGAAGTCCGGCAGCCCAGCCACCGAGCCGGTCACATCGTCGGTGCTGGGTTGCGGGTAACCTGGCAGGCCGGCGCGCACCCAGTCAGGCCCCCACCACTGGTTCCAGTTCGGGGACTGGTAATCGATAAACTGGTTGTAGCCATGCCAGTCGAGGCCACCGCTCGGGCGCCACTCGTTCCAGCGGGCCGGCAATTTCCCCGTGTTCTGGGTCAGGCTGTCGAGCCCCAGATCCTGCAGATCCGCCAGGGTGGCGTAGCCGGCGTGGTTCATCACCACATCGAGGATGATGCGCATGCCGCGCTTGTGGGCCTCGTCCACCAGGGTCTTCAGGCTCTCCTCGTCGCCGTAGTTGGGGTCTATCTTGGTGAAATCCAGCGCCCAGTAGCCGTGGTAGGCGTAGAAGGGAAAGTTGCCCTGTTCGCCGCCGCCGATGAAGCCGTGCACCTGCTCCACCATGGGGGTGATCCAGATGGCGTTCATGCCGAGGGACTTGATGTAATCGAGCTTCTCGGTCAAGCCCTTGAAGTCGCCGCCGTGCCAGGTGGCGACCTCGTCCTGACCGTCTTTCTGGCGACCGAAGCTGTGATCGTTGGCGGGATCGCCGTTGTGGAAGCGGTCGGTCAGCAGGAAGTAGACGCTGGCCTGATCCCAGCTGAAGGGCTCGGGCTTGGGCGCCGCTATGGGCTCGAGCAGCAGCAAGCCGCCGCTCTCTTTCGATGGCGTTAGCGTCAGCTTGCCGCCCTTGACCACAGCCTCCTGTTTTGAGTAGGCATCCCGTAGCCGGGTGCCATCCGGCCAGACGCCCTTGAGCGACACGGTGACAGGGCCGCCATCCCAGGCGATGCAGGGCTCCTCGGGGGGCTGGCGCTTGAACTCGCTCTTCTTGGTCGCCCGCAGCACCTTGAGGCTGGGGGTCGCCGGGTTGAAGGTGAACTCGTAGTCCCCCGCCAGCATCACCCGCAGGCTAAAGCTTTGATCCTTGGCGCACTTGTCCATGGGTTGGGCGGTGCCGAAGGGGAGTGGCTGGTTCTCGCTCGGGCCGAAGCTGGTGCCGCAGCTGTTGTTTGCGTCGCTGATGCGGATCTGGTGACTGCCCTTGCTTAAGGTGTGAGTCAGGCTGACGGTGCCCTCGTCCAGTGCCAGCGTCTCGGCCACCGGCTCGCCATCCACATAGAGGTGCAGCGCCGGTGCGGCCAGCGCCTGGCTGGCGAACAGTGGCGTGGCCAGCACGGCGAGCCACAGGGGCGAGAGGCTGCGATCGAGGCGAAGAGAGGGACGCATAAGCCATTCCTTGAGCTGGGTGAGCGGATTCCGTTGAGGAGCTCATTCTAGGGGGCAAGGCGGCGGGTCTGGATCGGTAAAATCCCGATTTGTGAGGTCAGTTCAAATGGTTACGTTTTCAAGCAGAGCAAAGTGTGATGGCTGCCGTGCAGGCCCCCGGACGGGGGCCAAAAAAATGCCGGTCAGTCGACCGGCATGTTCAGGTGGGGCTGCTCGCCTGCAGGCGAGCCCGCGTCAGACGGTAAAGAACTTGAAGTTGACGAAGGCCACCGCGATGAAGGAGGCGACCATGCCGCTGACGCAGAGCACCGCCGGGCGGATGGCCGGCCAGCGATGGGTCAGCAGTACGATGGCCAGCAGGGTCGGGTAGAGGCCGAACATGTAGCGCGGCATGGCATTGAGCCCGGTCATCAGCGGTATGGTGCAGCAGATGAACATCAGGGTTGCCTCGGCCCAGCGCTTCTGGCTGAACAGATAGCCGTTCAGGCACCAGCCGAAGATCACCATGATGGAGAGGTAGGCCTTGCGGCCGCCCAGCTCGAAGCCACTGAGCCACCAGTCGAGGGGGCTGTCCATGTAGCGGCCCCAGGCCACCTGGATGTGCTTGAAGGCGAGCGCGTCCCCGGTGAGGTGGTAGAGATAGACCATGTAGGCGAACAGGCCGAACGGAATGAGCCAGAGGGTGAACACCACCTTGAAGGCTCGCTCGGTGAAGCGGAAGAACTCGCGCCAGCCATAGGCCTGCAGCGCCAGGATCAACACCGGGAACACCATCATCACCCCCAGGTTGCGGGTGCCGGAGATGAGGACGCCGAGGAAGGCCACCATCAGCCACTGCTCGCGGTAGGCAAACAGGAACATGCCCAGCATCAGCGCCATGAACATGGGCTCGGTATAGCCGGAGACGAAGTAGGCGGAGAAGGGGGAGAAGGCCAGCAGCCAGACCCCGAAGCGGGCGGTCTCGTCACCGAGCTTGAGCTGGCGCAGCACCAGCAGCATCAGCGGCAGGCTGATGAAGAAGGCGATGTTGGCCACCAGCATCAGGCCGATCAGGCTCTCGATGTTGAGCAGGCTGGCGAGGCCGCCGGCGAGCATGGGGTAGAGCGGCATGAAGGCCCAGTTCGCCGCGTTGCCCTTGCTGAGCCAGCGCGGATAGAGGTCATAGCCGTTCTCGATGATGCGCTGGAACCAGACGCAGTCGAACTGGCAGTAAGCCTGCAGCGGACCTATGGGGGCCGTGCCGTAGAGCTGGACGCCGAAGTAACCCATGCCGTAGAGGGCGGCCCGGCTTAGCACGAAAGCGGCGATGATCATCAGCCAGTCACGGTTGCTGATCCGCAGGGAGGGGCGGTAGGGGCCCGCGGTGTCGGGGGTCGGAATTGTCATGTCATTCATCAGGCAAATACCCAGATCCTGGAGAGGAGGTAGGTGAGAACTGTGACCGCCAGGGTGGCGATTACCACGGGGAGCAGGCCGGAGAGGCCCGCCAGCAGCAGGCCGGAGAGCAGCAGGTTACGCACCACCAGCGAGAAGAGTGCCACCAGCAGGAACTTGCCGGCCGCCCCCTGTTTCTGGAAGGTGATGTAGCGATGGCCGAAGAAGGAGAACCAGAAGGCCACCGCAAATGCGAGCGTGGTGACCAGGTGCTCCGAGATGGTGGGCCAGGTGCGAAACAGCGCGATCGAGGTGCCAAGATCGACGAGGGTAGCCCCCCCGCCGACGAAACCGAAACGAACCAGACGCCAGAATTCCTCGCGGGAGATCATTGAGGCGCTTGCTCCTGCTGGTCGTCAGCGGCCTTCACTGTGGCCGCCTTCTTGCCGGCGCTCTTCTTGCTGTCGGTGGCCGCGCCGTCCTGTGGTTGTGCTTCATCCTGCTTGGCATACTGGCCGTACACACCTTCGATGAGGTAGACAGGGCGCTGCTTCACCTCGACGAACATGCGGCCAATGTACTCGCCGATGATGCCGAGGGAGAGTAGCTGGATGCCACCGAGGAACAGCATCACCGACATCAGTGAGGCGTAACCGGGCACATCGATGCCAAAGAACAGCACCTGGGTGATGATCTTGAGGATGTAGAGGAAGGCGATCAGGGAGACGCCGACCCCGACGTAGCTCCATACCCGCAGCGGCCAGCTGGAGAAGCTGAGCAGGCCGTCGAGGGCGAAGTTCCACAGCTTCCAGTAGTTGAACTTGGTCTCACCGGCGTGGCGGGCGGGACGCTCGTAGGGGACGCCGACGGCGCGGAAACCGGCCCAGGCGAAGAGCCCCTTCATGAAGCGGTTGCGCTCGGGCAGTTGCTTGAGCGCCTCGACCACCTTGCGATCGATCAGGCGGAAGTCACCGGCGTTCTCCGGCAGCTTGGTGCTGGTGGAGAGGGCGTTGAAGAAACGGTAGAAACCGCCGGCGGTGAGGCGTTTCATCGGGGTGTCTGCGCTGCGATCGACCCGGATGCCGAAGACGGTGTCGTAGTCGCCGGTCTGCCACAGCTTGACGAATTCCAGGATGAGGGCGGGGGGATCCTGCAGATCCACGTCCATCGGCACTATGGCATCGCCCTTGGCCTGATGCAGGCCGGCGGTCATGGCGGCCTCTTTGCCGAAGTTGCGGGCCAGGTTGACCAGGGTGACGCGGGGGTCGCGGGCGATGGCCTGCTCGACCACCTCACGGGTGCGGTCGCGGCTGCCGTCGTTGACGAACACTATCTCAAGCTGATCCTTGAGCGGGGCCAGCTCGTTGTCTATCGCGCTGATGAAGGCGTCTATGCTCTCTTCCTCGTTATAAACGGGAACGACCAGAGAGAGTCGAAAATCGGCATGCGACATGGGAACTTCCTTATTGGAAAATGGTGTTATAAAACAAAGTCTTATATTTTTAGATTCACTGGGCGACGGTCAGACGTACCGACTGGACGTTGAGCGGTGTCGGTGCGGACAGGGCCAGGAAGTTGGGGTGCTTGGGATCGGCGGTCAGCGATTCGCCGGGCAGGTTGAGCCGGATCTCGTTGATGCCCGCCTTGGCCAGCTTGACTGTGGTGGTGATGTCGTGACCCAGTGCGACCTTGAGCAGGGTGCCCGCCTCCGGGCTGTTGATCCTGGCCTGGATGGTCACCTGCCCGGGTTGTGCCTGGTGCTTGGGCAGCACGAAATAGAGGCCACCCTGGCCGCTGAGTTCGGTGCCTTCGGCGTTCGGCTTCTTGGCCCAGCCTTCGCTGGAGAGGAAGCGGCTCGGCTTGGTGAGGTTGAGTTCGTTACCCGGCTGGTAGGTCATGCTGGAGTTGTGCTCCCAGAAGCGGGTCTTGCCTTCCAGGTAATAGAGCTTGTAAGCCAGGCTCACGTTGGGGTGAGCGGCCAGGTAGAGGGTGTAGAGGTAAAAACCACTCAATGCCATGATGGCAGCCAGAAAACCGAACTTTTTATAGGTCATATCACTCACTCGATGCCTGACGGATGGGTAGGCTGATTTCGCGCATATGCTAATCCAATTGCAAAAAAAGCATAGTGGATCACAAAAATATATTCGCTCAGATATTAACCCCTTTTCCCCCACGCTCCAAATGTCGCCGACGGCCTCCCTTTATCCTCGCCATCGGGGCCTGTGCCCCCGCATCTGGCTCATGACCGCCCCCACGTCAAAAGGGGGCCTCATCAGGCAAATGACTGATATTGCTCATTGCTGTGGCAGGATCTGTCGCCATTTGTCCTGCGCAGATCTAAGATGGCGCGTCCCATCGTCAAGGATGATCCATGAGGCTGCTCTTTCTCTGCCTGCTCTGCCTGTTGCCTGCCCAGCTGGCGTGGGCCCGCTCGGGTTGTGCCACGCCCTTGCGCGTCGGCTTCGACAACTGGCCACCCTATCACTATTACCAGCAGGACGGTGAGCGTCGGCGCCTGCACGGCTTCTCGGTCGATTATCTCAACGCGGTGGCGACCCGGTTGGGGTGTCGCCTGGTCTATGTCGAGCGCCCCTGGAAACGGGTGCTGCAGGACTTGGCACAGGGCCGGCTGGACATCGCCATGGAAGCCTATTTCTACGATGACAGGGCGCGTTACGCCTGGTTCTCCACTGCCTACAACCCGGGCCGCAGCGCGCTCTGGGTGCGCAAGTCCGACAGCTATGCCGAGCAGGACCTGGCCAGCTGGCTGGCCAGAGGATACAAACTGGGGGTGACCAAGGACTATTACTACGGCGCCGAGATTGCCGGGCTGCTGCAGCGCCATCGAGAGCAGGTGAGCGAGGTCAACGATGCGCAAAATTATCGCAAGCTGTTGCTGGGGCGGGTCGATGGTTTCCTCGGGGATATTCTTGCCACTCCCTGGGGTCTGAAGAGAGAAGGGCTGGCGGAAGGCATAGTCCCCCATGTCATGCGGGTCTATGAGACGCCAACCTATTTCATGTTGAGCAAGAAGACCCTGCCGAGCGACTTTGTGCAGCGCTTCAACCAGGCGATCGAGGCGGTTGGCAAGAGTGATGAGCACGCGCTCATCTGGCGTCGTTACGCGCCCGCCCGCTAGCAAAGTCGCCGGCATTCACGCATCATGGGCATCTGACCGTGGCGCCTGACAGGCCGAAGTGAACCGATTTGAGGTAAGCATGGGTAAGAAGTATTGGTGGGCATTGGCAAACCTTATCTGGTTGGGCTGCTGGCCGGCGGGCATGGCCCAGGCCAGCACGGAACAGATGGTGGTGGCCAGTCCCAGCATCCAGCACGACTGGTATCAGAACAGCACGGCCCAGCAGGCGCGCCTGGAGCTGGAGCGTCAGCTGCAGGAGGCAGTGCTCGCCCAGCTGCACCCGGACTTCTACCGACTCTGGCAGCAGTTGCAGAAGGCCCCTGCCGATCGGCGCGGCGCCCTCTACGACGAGGCCTTTGGCAAGCTGGCCCGTTTCCAGCAGGCTTGGCGTGCCATGGATCTGGTTGCCCGCGAGCAGATGCAGACCCTCAAGCTCGATCTGACCAAGCCCCTGGCCCACGAGCCGGTTGGTGACAACCTGCTGGATCAGGTCAAGCAACTCAGGCCCCAGGTCGCCGAATATGAGGCCGTGCGCGAGGAGGTGGGCAAGCTGCTGGCGATGCCCATGGCCAAGCACTGGCCCAACCTGGACATGCCGACCCTGCGTGCCGGGGAGAGCTCGACCGAGCTCGGCCAGATCCGCTCCATCCTCAACGAGCTGGGGGATGGCGCCCCCACCCATCAGGACGCCACCTATGATGCGGACACCGAACAGGCCATCAAGCAGTTCCAGCGTCGCCACGGCCTGACCGCCGACGGCATCATAGGCCGTCAGACCCGCTCCTGGCTCAACACAGGCCCAGAGGTGCGTGCCAGCCTGCTGCTGCGCAACCTGTGGCGCCGGGATCTGGTGGATCATCTCGCCGGCCGCTATGTGCTGGTCAACATCCCGGATTACCGCCTGAGCGTGGTGGAGTCCGGCAGCGAGGTCTTCACCAGTCGCGTCATCGTCGGCAAGGAGCAGCGGGCCACCCCCATCCTCGCCAGCGAGATCCGCTCCATAGTGCTCAACCCTGCCTGGCATGTGCCGCGCTCCATCCTGAGCAAGGACATTCTGCCCAAGCTGGGACGGGATCCTGCCTACCTCAATCGGGAGCAGTTCGAGGTGATCGACGGCGAGGGCAACCCGGTGCAGTTCAGCGAAGATGGCTGGCATCAGGCGCTGGCGTCTGGCTTCCCTTACCGGTTGCGGCAAAAGCCCGGCGATCACAACGCCCTGGGGCGCTACAAGTTCTATCTGCCCAACAACGATGCCATCTATCTGCACTCGACGCCGGGCAAGGCGCTGTTCGAGCAGGGGGCGCGGGCCTTCAGCTCCGGTTGCATCCGGGTCGAACATGCGGACGATCTCGCCGAACTGCTGCTGGCGGATTCCCGTTATCAGCCGGACAAGGTCGCCAACATCCTGAAAGAGAGCGAGACCAAGTGGCTGCCCCTGACCACGCCGATCCCGGTGTTCACCGTCTACTGGAGCAGCTGGATCGACGAAGAGGGTCGCCAGCAACTGCGCAACGACATCTACGGATTCGATCGAGCAAGCTTTCAGAGTCGCTTGTTGTGATCCCTGCCACAGAGTGAAAAGCCCGGCTCATGCCGGGCTTTTCTATGGGCGTTTGCGGTTTGACAGGGCTTTTCTCGGCGGGTAGTTTCGGCCTCTGTATCATTTTCATTCACCACTGTTACTTCACTCTGGAATGGACGGACAACGGATGCTGGAACAAGAGATAAGCCGACGCCGTCTGCTGCTGGGCGCCGGTTGCCTGATGGGGGCCAGCCTGCTGTCGTTCCCGGCCATGGCGAGCCGCAGTACCTCGGGGCGTGAACTCAGCTTCTTCAACCTCAATACCGGCGAGCGGGTACGCACCAGCTATTGGGAGAATGGCCGTTATCTGAGCGATGGCCTGGCCGAACTCAATCATATTTTCCGCGACTACCGTCGCAACGAAGTGTTCAACATCGACAAGAAGCTGTTCGATCAGCTGTTTCTGTTGCAGCACAGGCTGGGCCGCCAGGGCGAAATCCAGCTCATCTCGGGCTACCGCTCACCGGCCACCAATCGCCAGAAGCGGCAGCGCAGCCGTGGCGTCGCCAAACACAGCTATCACACTCTGGGTCAGGCGGTGGACGTGCGCATCCCCGGCGTGCAACTGGCACATCTGCGCAAGGCGGCCCTGAATCTCAAGGTCGGCGGTGTGGGTTACTACCCGTCTGACAACTTCGTGCACCTCGACACAGGCCCGGTGCGCAGCTGGTAACTGGCGGTTCGGCTCTGCCGTTCGCTGCTCGCCAACAGGGGATTCCGGGTTGATGCGCCGCGGGGCAGGGTTGGCACAGAGGGCCCCCGAGCTGCTAGGCTCTGGACACTATCCAGAGGAGAAATAAATGAAGCAGATTTTGATCGGGGGGCTGATCGCCCTGCTGTTGACCGGGTGCAGCAAGCTGAACCGGGAGAACTACGACAAGTTGAAGATGGGGATCAGCTATACCGAGGCGAGCAGCATCCTCGGCAAGGCCGAGAGTTGTGACGACAAGCTGGGCACCACCAGCTGCGTCTGGGGAGGGGAGGGCAAGAATATCAAGATCCGCTTCATCGCCGACAAAGCGACGTTCTTCAGTTCGGAAGGGATCAACTGAGTCAGTCTTGTGTCGTCGTCACCAACAAAGAAGCGCCGGAAGGCGCTTTTTTGTTGGTGATAATAAACTCAGTATGGTCAGGAGCTGGCGCACTCAGTGAGTGGCATATTGATAATTGAAGGTGGGCAGCCCCCACTTGAAGCGCACCGCCAGCAGCCGCAGCACGAAGCCGATGCCGATAGCCCCGAAGGCGGCCCAGTCATTGGGCAGGCCCTGGGCCAGCGCGAAGCAGTAGAGGGCGGCCGTCACCAGGGAGACGGCGGCGTAGAGCTCGCGCTTGAACACCAGTGGGATGCGCTGGCACAGGAGATCCCGCAGCACACCGCCGAAGACGCCGGTCACCACGGCCATGATGCAGGCGATACCGGCCCCGTGGCCCATCTCCAGCGCCCGGGCCGCGCCAAAGATGGAGAACACCACCAGCCCCAGCGCATCGAGCGCCAGGAACAGCTTGCCGAGATAGCGCATCAGCGGTGCCGAGATGACCCCCGCCATGGCCGCCCCCGCCACTAGCAGCACATATTCGGGATGCTCCACCCAGAGCAGGGGATAGTGCCCCAGCAGCACATCCCGGATGGTGCCACCGCCGATGGCCGTCGCCGACGCGATGATCACCACACCAAACAGATCCATCCGCCGCCGACCCGCCGCCAGCGCGCCAGTCATCCCTTCGGCCACCAGGCCGAGCAAGAAGAGAGCATGTAACATGAGTTATCCCAGGGTGCGAGAAAGGCCCGCATCCTAACAAGCCTGCTCTGGCACGACAAGAACTCTCACATTTGCATTAGAATAAGTAATGAAAAGGGGGCCTATGCCCCCGTTTTTAGTTATGGCAGACCGCTGCTTAGCGGCGGAGCTGTTCGTTGCGGTATTGATCCACCCACATGGCGGTGGCGCCGCAGATGGCGACCGGCATCACGAACAGGTTGACCACCGGAATGGCGGAGAAGAGGGTGACCAGGGCGCCGAAGCTCAGGCACTTGCCGCGGCGTTGCTTGAGGGCATCGCGCATGGTGATGAAGTCGATCTTGTGGTTGTCGAATGGATAATCCACGTACTGGATCGCCATCATCCAGGCGCTGAACAGGAACCAGAGCACGGGCGCCAGGGTCTGCCCCACCACCGGGATGAGGAACAGGATGAGGCAGCCGATGGCCTTGGGCAGGTAGTACTTCAGCTTGGTCCACTCGCGGCCGAAGGTGCGCGGCACATCCTTGACCACATCCAGCATGCCGGTGTCGCTCACCGCCTCACCGGTCAGGATCTGCTCCACCTTCTCCGCCAGCAGGCCATTGAAGGGGGCGGCGATCCAGTTGGTCACCGAGCTGAAGATGAAGGAGAACACCACCAGTATGGTGACCAGGGCGATGGGCCACAGCAGGTAGTCGAGCCAGCCGAGCCAGGCCGGGATCTGCTGATGCAGCCAGCCGAACAGGCCGTCGAGCTGCAGCAACAGGGCATAGAAGGCGCCGGCAAACAGCACCACGTTGACCAGCAGGGGGATCAGCACGTAGGTGCGGATGCCGGGTTGGCGGATGAGCGAAAAGCCGCGCAGGAAGTAGTCTGCACCGCTGACTGAATCTTTGACCAGGGGGGATTGGCTCATCTGAGCTCCATCTGTTAACGGGAAACTGCCAGCATATTACAAACAAGCCCTTGATTTGGTAAAGTCGCTGACCATTCCTTTTCCGTCGCAGTTCAGCTGAGCGCCGGATATTGATGGGAACAGCCCGCCTTTTCGTTATTTCGTTACCCAGATAGGCCCTCATGCGTCTGAAATTGATCAAACTCGCCGGTTTCAAGTCGTTTGTCGAGCCGACCCGCATCGAACTGTCGGCCGACATGACGGCCGTGGTCGGGCCCAACGGCTGCGGCAAATCCAACGTGATCGACGCGGTGCGCTGGGTGCTGGGGGAGAGCTCGGCCCGCCATCTGCGCGGCGAGAACATGACGGACGTCATCTTCAACGGCTCCCTCAACCGCAGCCCCCATGGCCGCGCCTCGGTGGAGCTGGTGTTCGACAACCCCCACAATCGGGTGCCCGGCGAATTCGGCCGCTTCAGCGAGATCTCGGTGCGCCGGGAGGTGCTGCGTGACGGCACCAATCACTACCAGATCAATGGCCAGAAGTGTCGCCGCAAGGATGTGACGGATCTCTTCCTCGGCACCGGCCTCGGCCCCCGCAGTTACGCCATCATAGAGCAGGGCACCGTCAGCCGGCTGGTGGAGTCGCGTCCGGCGGATCTCAAGCTGTTCATGGAGGAGGCGGCGGGGGTCTCCCGCTACAAGGAGCGGCGCCGGGAGACGGAGCAACGCATCCGCCACACCCAGGAGAACCTGGAGCGGCTCGGCGACATTCGCGGCGAGCTGGGTTCCCGCCTCGATCACCTCAAGGCCCAGGCCGAGACCGCCGAACGCTACAAGCAACTCAAGGGCCGTTCGCGCGCCGCCCGGGCCGAACTCATCGGCTCCGAGCTGTGGGCGCTGGAGACCCGGCTCGGCGAGGCCAAGGCCGAACTGAGCCAGGCCGAGCAGGCGCTGGCGGCGCTGGACGCCAAGCGAACCCAGGACGAGGGGCGTCACGTCAGCCTGTCGGTGGCCCGCCAGGAGGCCCAGGCCGAGCAGGCCAGCCGGCAACAGCAGCTCTTCCTCGGGGGTCAGGCCATCGCCCGCCTCGAGCAGCAGCAGCTTCACCAGACCGAACTCGGCCGTGATTGGCAGGTCAGGCGCCAGGCCCTCGGCGAGCGGATAGATGGCATCAAGACGCAGCTGGCGAGTCAGCAGGAGCAACTGACCGACGGCACGCTCAGGGGGGAGCTGGAGTCGGCGCGGCTGGAGCAGTGTGAGCAGTTGCTCACCGACCAGCAGGCGCAGCGCCTGGCCGCCAGCGAGCAGCTGGAGCAGGCCCGGCTGCGCCAGCAAGAGTGGCAGCAGCAGCTCGGCCAGGCACAGGGCAGGCTCAATCAGACCCGAGCCCAGGTCAATGGCCTGCAGGAGCTGCAGGCCAAGACCCGACTGGCGCGGCTCAAGCTGGAAGACGAACAGGCCGGACCGCTTGGGGAGAGTGACGATCTGCAGCCCAGGCTGGATGCCCTGGCGGCCGAGCTGGAGCTCGCCCGGGCGCGGCACGCCGAGCTGGATGAACAGTGGGAGGCCGCGGTGGTCGGCCACGAGGCACTCAAGGCGCAACGGGGCCAGCAGGGCGGCCTGGTGCGCGAACTGGAGGCCCGCCTCACCACTCTTAATCAGATGCTGGGGGAGCAGATGCAGGGGGCTACCCTGGCCGATCGGCTGCAGGTGGCGCCCGAATGGGCCCAGGCACTGGACAAGGTGCTGGGTCGCTGGCTCACCGCCCAGCCGGCGGATGAGTGCAACCTGGAGCAAAGTGGGCTCTGGATAGGCCCGGCCCATCCGGCGGTGCCCGGCACCCTGGCGGCTCAGCTGGCGGGGGAGCATATCCCCGCCTTCCTCAACGCCATCTGGCTGGTGGAGAGCCGGGAGGCGGCCCTGGCCCGTCAGGCCGGGCTCGCGGCCGGTGAGTCGCTGCTGACCCCGGCGGGGGACTGGTTCGGTCCGAACTGGGCCGATCTCGGTCAGGGGGGGGCGCTCGGTACCCTGGCCCTGCTCGGTGAACGTGAGCGGTTACACACCGAGCTGGCGGCGAGCCAGCAGGCGTTGGTCCAGCTGGATGCCCAGCTGGGTGCGGCCGATGCGAAGCGGGCCCAGCTGCATGCTGCCTTCGAGCTGGCTCAGCGCACCCTGCGCGAGCGGGAGCTGCAGTGGCAGCAACTGCGGGAAGCCTGGAGCCTGCAACAGGGTCAGCGTCAGGCGCGGTTGCAGCGGCTCGGCCTGCTCGGTGAGGAGCTGCTGCGGCTGGACAGGGAGCAGGCCGACGAGGCGCAGCGGCTGGAGAGGGCCCTGCTGCAGCTCGAGCTGGATGAGGCGCGGCTGATGGAGTTGCAGGAGCAGGGCGAGCCCTTGGCCGAGGCCCTGCTGCTTGCCCAGGAGCGGGTCAGCCAGGCCGAGCGGGCGCTGGAGGAGGCGCGCGCGCGCCGGGAGCAGCAGCAGGCCCACTGTCAGCGCTGGCAGCTGGAGCAGCAAAACCTGAGCCAGCTCATCGCCCTGCGTGAGCAGGAGCTGGCACGGCTAGGGCTGGAGCTGGCGGAACTCAAGGCGCCGGGGGACACGCCAGGTCAGGATCTGTCGCCCCTGCTGACCGAGCAGCGCAACCTCGAGGCGCAACAGTTGGCCTGTCATCAGCGCCTGGCGGAGCTGGAGCGGCAGCTGACCGAGCTGGAGCAGGCGCGCAGTGCCGATCACAAGCAGTTGGTGACCCTGCAGGAGAAGCTCGCCCAGCTCAGATTGGAGCGGGAGCGCAACCTGACTCGGCGCCAGGGGCTGCATGAGCAGTTCGAGGAGCTGGGGGTGCGGCTGGTGGATCTCGATCAGGCGGTGCTGATCGCCGCCGATCGCGGCAAGCTGCGCCAGGAGATCCAGACCCTAGAGACCCAGGTGGAGGCGCTGGGGGCCATCAACCTGGCGGCGCTGGAGGAGTACGAGGCGGCGAAAACCCGCTCAAGCTACCTCGAAAACCAGTGCCAGGATCTGGAGCAAGCGCTGGAAACTCTGAGCCAAGCCATTAAAAGAATTGATAAAGAAACACAAATACGCTTCCGTGACACTTTCGATAAGGTCAACGAAGATTTAAAATCCCTGTTTCCGAAGGTGTTCGGGGGGGGCAGTGCCTGGCTTGAATTGACCTCGGATGATCTTTTGGAGGCCGGAGTGAGCATCATGGCAAGACCTCCGGGCAAGAAGAATGCTACCATTGCCCTGCTTTCCGGGGGGGAGAAGGCGCTAACCGCCCTTGCGTTGGTTTTTGCCATCTTCAGACTCAACCCAGCACCCTTTTGTTTGCTGGATGAGGTGGATGCGCCGCTCGATGAAGTGAACGTCGGTCGCTTCTGTTCTCTTGTCAAAGAGATGTCGAGCACAGTACAGTTCGTTTACATCAGTCATAATAAGGTCTCCATGGAGATGGCTGAGCAACTGATAGGCGTCACTATGCAAGAGCCCGGGGTTTCTCGCATTGTGTCGGTCGATATCGGTGAAGCCGTCGCTTTGGCTGAGCAAAACTAGAAAGAGAAGCAGCTAATGCAGGAATTGCGTTACATCTTGGTTGCCCTGGGCGGTATTGCCATCGCGGCATTGCTCATTCACGGGTTGTGGAGCAACAGAAAAAACCGTCAGGCACCGATCAAAGAGAAACCTCTGGGCCGGATGGATTCCAAATCACGGGAACGTGACAACGATACGTTCGACAGCGATGGCATCGGCCAGGTGCGTGTGGTCAGTGGCGGGCGTCGTGCCGAGCCCAAGCTGCACAACGATGAGGCGCGCCAGCCTGAAGTCAGCCGCCGTGCTGCCGTCCCCGCCTTCGATGACGAAGATGAGGATGACGAGCTGCCACCGCCCGTGCGCAAGCCTGCCGCTCGCCCGGTGGCCCCCGCGCCCGTCTATGAAGACGACGAGGACGAGTATGAAGAGCCGCTCGCCGAGACCATGGAGGAAGCCCCTGCTGCCCCGGTGCGCAAGCCTGCCCAGGTGATCCGTCGTACCCCGGTGCACCGCTCCCGTCCCCAGCGCGAGCCCATGCTGCAGCCGCTGGACGAAGAGCCGCTGGTGGAGCCGGCCTACGCCACTGCGCCGACCTTCGGTGCCCGCGAGCCAGCCCCCGAACACAAACCCCGTTATGTTGCGCCTGAGCCAGCCTACGAAGAGCCGGTCTATGATGACGAGCCCCTCATGGCCGACCCTGTGCAGGAGCTGCCGCCGGTCGAGAAGATCTGGCAGGATGTCTATGTCATCAACCTGATGGCCCGCCCCGGTCACGATCTGCAGGGGGCGACGCTGCTCTCTTCCCTGCTGACGCTGGGCTTCAAGTTTGGCGAGATGGATATCTTCCACCGTCACGAGGATCTGGGTGGCAAGGGTGAAGTGCTGTTCTCCATGATCAACATGGTCAAGCCGGGCACCTTCAACCCCTACCGCATGGAGCAGTTCAGCACCCCGGGTGTCTCCCTGTTCATGCAGTTGCCCCTGCGCAGCAACGCGGCCTTCGCCTTCGAGCACATGCTGCAGGCGGCGGATCAGTTGGCAAGCGACCTCGACGCCATGCTGACCGACGCCTCGCGCAGCCCCCTGAGCGACGACGACATCGCCCGTTACCGTCACGAGCTGGCGGCCTACGAGGCCAGTCGCGACTAAGGCGCCTGCGGGTCAATGACATCAAAAATGCGGTACCTGGGTGCCGCATTTTTGTTTGTGCGATTAACTTACTATTCCAACCACAGTCCGAGACTTCTCCATGAGCGAAATCCTCTCCCGCCACCGTCAACTGTGTGAGCTGCTGATCGAATATGGTCATCAGTACTATGTGCTGGACAATCCCACCGTGCCTGACGCCGAATACGATCGGCTGATGCGCGAATTGATTGCGCTGGAGGCCGAGCATCCCGAGTTGAAAACCCCGGCCTCACCCAGCGTGCGGGTCGGCGGCCAGCCGTTGTCTGCCTTCCGGCAGGTGCGCCACGAGATCCCCATGCTGAGTCTGGACAACGTGTTCAGCAGCGAGGAGCTGCAGGCCTTCGAGCAGCGCATGAGGGATAGGCTCAAGCGCGAGCTGAGTTTCAGCTTCTGCTGCGAGCCCAAGCTGGATGGCCTGGCGGTCAGCCTGCTCTACGTGGAGGGCCAGCTGGTGCAGGCTGCGACCCGGGGGGATGGCGCCACCGGTGAGGAGATCACCGACAACGTGCGCACCATCAAGGCCATCCCCCTCACCCTGCGAGGCACCGGCTGGCCCGCCCGGCTGGAGGTGCGCGGCGAGGTATTCATGCCCAAGGCCGGTTTCGCGGCGATGAACGAGAAGGCGCTGGCCGCCGGCGAGAAGGTGTTCGTCAACCCGCGCAACGCCGCGGCAGGCAGCTTGCGCCAGCTCGATTCCCGCATCACCGCCAGCCGTCCCCTGAGCTTCTATGCCTACGGGGTCGGGGTGGGCGGTGAGCTGCTGGGGGATTCCCACTTCGGGCGGCTGTGCCAGCTCAAGGAGTGGGGCCTGCCCATGAGCGCCGAGGTGAAGCTCAAGGAGGGCGCCGCCGGCTGTCAGGCGTTCCATGACGACATCCTGGCCCGCCGTGGCGAGCTGCCCTACGAGATCGACGGCGTGGTCTACAAGGTCGACAGCATACCGCTACAGCTGGAGCTGGGCTTCGTGGCGCGCGCCCCGCGCTGGGCCACGGCGCACAAGTTCCCGGCGGAGGAGGAGATGACCCTGCTGGAGAACGTCGAGTTCCAGGTCGGCCGCACCGGCGCCGTGACCCCGGTCGCCAAGCTCAAACCCGTGTTTGTCGGCGGCGTCACCGTCTCCAACGCCACCCTGCACAATGCCGACGAGATCGAGCGGCTCGGCGTCATGATCGGCGATACCGTGATCGTGCGCCGGGCGGGGGACGTGATCCCGCAGATAGTGGCGGTGGTGGCGGCCCAGCGCCCCACGGATGCCCGCGCCATCCTGTTCCCCACCCAGTGCCCTGTCTGTGGCTCGGCGGTGGAGCGGCTGGAGGGGGAGGTGGTGACCCGCTGCTCCGGCGGCCTGTTCTGCGAGGCGCAGCGCAAGGAGGCGATCAAGCACTTCGCCGCCCGTCGCGCCATGGACGTGGATGGCCTGGGGGACAAGATAGTGGAGCAGCTGGTGGACAAGGGGCTGGTGAAGACCCCGGCCGACCTGTTCAGCCTGACCGCCATCCAGCTCGCCGGGCTGGAGCGGATGGGACCGAAATCCGCGCTCAACCTGGTGGCGGCCATCGATGCGGCGCGCAGCACCACCTTGCCGCGCTTCCTGTTTGCGCTCGGCATTCGTGAGGTGGGGGAGGCGACCGCGCTCAATCTTGCGAACCACTTCCTGACCCTGGATGCCCTGCGCGCCGCCTCGGTGGAGCAGCTGCTGACGGTGGCGGACGTGGGGGAGGTGGTGGCCAAGCATGTCTACTACTTCCTGCGCCAGCCGCACAACATCGAGGTACTCGACGCCCTGCTGGCGGCCGGCATCCACTGGCCGGCCATCGAGAAGAAGGCCGCCGCCGAGCAACCCTTCGCCGGCAAGACCTTCGTGCTGACCGGCACCCTGACCACCCTGTCACGCAACGATGCCAAGGCGGCCTTGCAGGCGCTGGGGGCCAAGGTGGCGGGCTCGGTCTCCGCCAAGACCGACGTGCTGGTGGCCGGCGAAGCCGCAGGCTCCAAGCTCGCCAAGGCGCAGGAGCTCGGCATCACCGTCTGGACCGAAGAGGAGTTGCAGGCGGCGATCCAGCCTTGAGTCGAGGTGAATCACCGAACAACAAACCCGGCCATCAGGCCGGGTTTGTTGTTACTGGGCTCACTCCAGCCATTGGGCCTTCTCCTGCCACTTGGGTGGCACCCTGAGTTGCCAGCGCGCCAGCTCCTCCCGGCTGAACACGTATTCACCGCGCAGGGCCGCGCGCGGGGAGAGGGATTCGGGGGTGGTACCCGCCAGGATGGCGTTGACCAGCTCGGCGGCCTTCTCCCCCTGGGCATGGCCGTTGAGCACCAGGCCGCCGATGGCCCCGCCCTTGCCGACCGAGAACTCCCAGAAGGAGAACAGCGGCACCGGGCTATGCTGGCTGGTCCATGTCAGCACCTGTTTCTCGCTCACATGGACTCCCCGTTCATCGGTCAGGGTGTGGTAGAGGCCGATGAAGAGCGCCTCATAGCCGTTCTGTCGGCTGGCGAGCACCACCTCCTGCCAGCGCCGGTAGTCGTCGATCTGCTGGCTGTTGACCCTGGTCTGGCCGACCCGCTGCTCGTTGGGGGTCGTGAACTCATCCTCGATGGCGGTGCGCGACACCTCGCTCGCATCGAACAGCACCAGCGCCTTGCCCAGCCCCCCCATCAGCTGGCTCATCTCGCTGATGTTACGCTTGAGCAGGGGGCGTTCCAGCACCCCGGTGATCTGGGGGTGACCGACCAGCCCCTTGTGGCGGGGATTCTCGTTCATGCCGAGGAACACCACTGGGGTGCCCTGGGCCGCGATCGGCCGGGCGAGGGCGTTGATGGCATTGTCGTCGCCGAGCACCACCAGATCCGGCTTGAGTTGCCGGTAGGCGCTCATCGCCCTGGCGGTGCTCTGCTCCACCTCCTGGCGGGGTTGGCGCTTGCTGTCCAGATAGAAGTGACTGAGGTGATGGGCGCCCTTGAGGTGCTCCTGCAGGCTGGTGTTGTAGCTCTGATCCCACAGGTTGGCGGGGTGATAGCTGCTGATCACCAATATCTCGGCGGCCCGGAGGGGGAGAGGGAGAAGGGCTAGCAGTAGCAACACCTTGGTCACGTTCATTTCCCGTTGGCAGGACACAGCACCCAGTATGTGCACTTTGCCACTGGTATGCCTTCGTCAATTGTTGTCGGATGGCTACGCCATCCCCATAGGGGGGGTGATCGGACGCCAGCCCGCCCCCCGTCTGGGATGGCTTTAATGAGGCTCCTTTGGTGCTGGTTGTGAACTGCCCCACTCCTCTCAAAACCTGATGTGGATCAAGAAATGAGGCCGCGCTTTGGTGCCTAATAGACACCACATATAGGGATGCATTCATTAAAAACACCTATATGTTGTGTTGTTAAGCTGTGTACAAGCTGTTCTCTTCTCATCGTCAGCCCTGGCTTGTCAAGCCTCGGCTGCATTTATTTGCGCCCAGGACGAGGCGCGGGGAAGGGTACCAAACAAGGTAAGCCGAAGGCGATAGCCTGGCCTTTAAAACGGGGAAAACGCATGAAACCGGTTGTGATCAAACGTGATGGATGTCGCGCACCATTCGATGCCAAGCTGATTGCCGAGGCGGTGAGCCGGGCGGCGGCCGCGGTCAGCCAGGCCAATCCGTCGCTGGGCGAGCGGGTTGCCAGCGCCGTCAGCCTGGAGCTGGAAGGGCGGGGCGAGGTCGACATTCACGAGATCCAGAACCGGGTCGAGAACCATCTGATGGCCTCCGACGACAAGGCGATCGCCCGTGCCTACATCGAGTATCGCCACGACAGGGATCTGGCACGCGAGGCCCGTGGTCGGCTGGCCCAGGAGATCCGCGGCCTGGTGGAGCAGACCAACGCGGCCCTGCTCAACGAGAACGCCAACAAGGATTCCAAGGTAATACCGACCCAGCGGGATCTGCTGGCCGGCATCGTCGCCAAGCACTACGCCACCAGCCACATGCTGCCCCGCGAGGTGGTGCAGGCCCATGAGCGCGGCGATCTGCACTTCCACGATCTCGACTACTCCCCCTTCTTCCCCATGTTCAACTGCATGCTGATCGATCTGCAGGGCATGCTGACCCACGGCTTCAAGATGGGCAACGCGGAGATCGACACTCCCAAGTCCATCAGCACCGCCACCGCCGTGACCGCCCAGATCATCGCCCAGGTGGCGAGTCACATCTATGGCGGCACCACCATCAACCGCATCGACGAGGTGCTGGCGCCCTATGTGACCATCAGCTGGCAGAAACACCGGGAGGTGGCTGAGGAGTGGGGGATAGCCGATGTGGACGCCTACGCCATGGCCCGCACCGAGAAGGAGTGTCACGACGCCTTCCAGTCGCTGGAGTACGAGGTCAACACCCTGCACACCGCCAACGGCCAGACGCCCTTCGTCACCTTCGGCTTCGGCCTCGGCGACAGCTGGGAATCCCGCCTCATCCAGCGCGCCATCCTCGGCAACCGCATCGCGGGCCTTGGCAAGAACAGGAAGACGGCGGTGTTCCCGAAGCTGGTGTTCGCCATCAAGGATGGCCTCAACCACAAGCCGGGGGATCCCAACTACGACATCAAGCGGCTGGCGCTCGAATGTGCCTCCAAGCGGATGTACCCGGACATCCTCAACCATGATCAGGTGGTCAAGGTGACCGGCTCCTTCAAGACCCCCATGGGCTGCCGCTCCTTCCTCGGCGCCTACGAGGAGAATGGCGAGCTGGTCCACGAGGGACGCAACAACATCGGGGTGGTGAGCCTCAACCTGCCGCGCATCGCCCTGAAGTCTCGCGATGAAGCGGACTTTTGGGGCAAGCTGGATGCGGCGCTGCGGGTCGCCAAGCAGGCGCTGATGTATCGCATCGAGCGACTCGACGGCGTCAAGGCGCGGGTCGCGCCCATCCTCTACATGGAGGGGGCCTGCGGCGTGCGGCTCAAGGCCGACGACAACGTCAGCGAGATCTTCAAGCACGGCCGCGCCTCCATCTCGCTCGGTTACATAGGGGTGCACGAGACCATCAACGCCCTGTTCGGCACCGACACCCATCTGTTTGACAGCGAGGCGCTGCGCCAGAAGGCCATCGCCATCATAGCGCGGCTCAAGGCGGCGACCGACGAGTGGAAAGAGGAGACCGGCTACGGATTCAGCCTCTACTCCACCCCGAGCGAGAACCTCTGCACCCGCTTCTGCCGCATCGACGCCAAGGAGTTTGGCGTGGTGGCCGGGGTGACCGACAAGGGTTACTACACCAACAGCTTCCACCTCGATGTGGAGAAGCAGGTCAACCCCTACGACAAGCTGGACTTCGAGGCGGCCTATCCGCCCATCGCCAGCGGCGGCTTCATCTGCTACGGCGAGTACCCCAACATCCAGCACAACCTGGAAGCGCTGGAGAACGTCTGGGACTACAGCTATGACAGGGTGCCCTATTACGGCACCAACACCCCCATCGACGAGTGCTACGACTGCGGCTTCACCGGCGAGTTCGAGTGTACCTCCAAGGGCTTCACCTGCCCGCGCTGCGGCAACCATGATCCCGCCAAGGTGTCGGTGACCCGCCGGGTGTGCGGCTACCTCGGCAGCCCCGATGCGCGCCCCTTCAACGCGGGCAAGCAGGAAGAGGTCAAGCGCCGCGTCAAGCACATGTAAGACGAACGGCTGAGCGACGAGATGGCTCCTGATGAGGGAGCCATTTTTATTGGCGGATCTGGCGCCCGTGCAGGGGCCGAGGAGAGAGGATGCATTACCACCAGTACTACCCGGTCGATGTGATCAACGGCCCCGGCACCCGCGCCACCCTGTTCGTGGCGGGCTGCGAGCACCAGTGCCCCGGTTGCTACAACCAGGCCACCTGGCGGCTCGATGGGGGCACGCCGTTCGACCAGGCCATGAGCGATCGCATCATCAATGATCTCAACGACAGCCGCATCAAGCGCCGTGGCCTGTCGCTCTCCGGCGGCGATCCGCTGCATCCGGCCAACGTGCCCTCTGTGCTGGCGCTGGTGAAGCGGGTGCGGGCCGAGTGCCCGGGCAAGGACATCTGGTGCTGGACCGGCTATCTGCTCGGCGAGCTGTCGGCAGCCCAGCGTGAGCTGGTGGCCCTGCTGGATGTGCTGGTCGACGGCAAGTTCGTGCGGGAGCTGGCGGATCCCGGCCTGCTCTGGCGTGGCAGCAGCAACCAGCAGATCCACGATCTCAACGCCTGGCGGGAGAGTATGGAAGAACGGATCCCCTGCGTGACGCTGACCGCAGCCAGCTGAACCCTGGCTCAACGCCAGGGAAGAAACGAGGGAAAGGATCCCCGTCGGGTTTGCAGTTGCAGGCAAGGCTGTTTATGGTTAGCCCATCCGAATCACGCGACATCTTTCATGAGGAACCATGAGATGAACAATCTGCTCAAGATCCTGCTGGCCATCTTCCTGCCCCCGGTCTGTGCCTTTATCCAGGTGGGTTTCAGCCTGCATTTCTTTCTCAACATAGTGTTGACCCTGCTCGGCGGCCTGCCCGGCATGGTGCACGCACTCTGGCTGGTGGTCAGCGACAAGCGAGCCTGACACCACAGGCTCACGGATGAGCAAGCTGGGTGATAACGGGTCAACCGTTCGGGATTGGTCTGGTTGGCGGTGTTCAAACGGATACTTTTTCGTTAGGATGGGCGACTGACCGACAGGGGTGGTTCATGACGGCCTCTGAGCCCAGCAGAGAGAACAAGGAGCCTTGCATGAAATGGAAAGTCGCAGTCTGGTCAGGACTGGTGTTGGCGTTGTTGCAGGGGTGCTCATCCCGACCTGAGGCGGCACTCGATCGCGCACCTATAGTGATCCCGCTCGAGCAGTTGTCCCATTACTGGATCCAGGAGAACCAGCGTTCATTCTTCGGTGATGATGAACCGGTACGGCGGCCTGCCAAGCCGGTCAAGGGCTATGTGGAGGTGCGCTATCTGATCGACTCCAATGGCATGCCGACCAAGCCGGAAGTGGTGGCGGCAGAGCCACCCGGTGAACTGGAGCAGAGTGCGCTGGCGACTCTGTCCCGGATCCGCTACAGCCCGGCAGAGGGCAATCCGGATGCTCACCCGGTACAGGTGGTCAACCGCTTCGAAATCGAGATCAACTGATCTCTGGGTGATAAAACAGACCCCGGCCTGGCCGGGGTCTGTTTTATTGTTGCTTGCAGTCGTTGTAGAGGCTCTGCCACTCGCCATCCTTGTCGCGCATCTCCACGAAGCCCTCCTTCCCCTTGTTCCACCAGACCACCTCATGATCATCGGTATAGCGGGCACCGGAGGCGGAGACCGCCTGTGGCAGGGTGTAGTCCTTGCCGTTGGGCAGGGACAGCTTGATGAAGTTCAGGCTCTCGTCCGAGAGCGAGAAGTAGCGCACCTGCACCTTCTGGTTCTGTTCACACAGATAGCTGACCGGATCGCCGCCGGTCACCCCCAGGCCGCCGGCACCGCGCTCGCAGCCGCCGAGCAGGGTCAGGGCACCCAGGCTCAGCAGGAATAGGTTGATCTGTTTCATGTTGTAGCTCCCCTTGGTGTCATATGGACTTGAGCCTAACAGCTTGAGCCAGCGTCGCAATCTCGAAGAGTGCTGACCGCGTCGGTATGTGTCCGGATGGATAGTCAGGCCGGCACTGGCTGGCGGATAGCCGGTGTGGCGAGGGGACACATCATGGCGCGCTCCAGAATATCCAGGATGTCGCTGTCGATGGTCTCATCAAACTTGCGGGCGAACAGGTGATCGCTTTGCTGCAGGGCATCTGCGTCATGCACCGTGTAGTCGCGCGGGCGCAGCTTGATGTCGCCCATGGGGATCCAGTCGATGGCTCGCTTGTCATCGTTGACTATCTGGCCCTGATAGCTGGTGTTCATGATCACCGTCTGGAAGAAGCCCTCGTCGGCGATCAGGGTGTGGCGGTAGAAATCCTTGAAACGATCGACCTCAGGGCTGTGGCTGACGAACTCGCAGAAGGCCCGGCTCAGGATCATCCACTGATTGCCAATGTAGGGGGTCACCCCCTCCAGGTAGGGGCGGGTCTTCACCGGCTCGCACACCAATTCCCGGGCGGTCTCGGTCACATAGTGATCGATGCGGTGCAGGGTGTCCGGTCGGTGCTGGCGCTGATCCGCGACCTTGAGAAAATCCTTGCCCTTGTGATCGCGCAGGAAGTCGTGAATGTCGTGCTGGGAGCGCAGCGGGAAGTCCTGGGCGCTCAGATTGATGAAGAACTCCCACTCCTTGTTCTGCTCCAGCAGCGCCGCTATGCCGCGCAGCTCCGCATCCACCAGGCTGTAGCCGCCCCAGAGTGCATTCTTGCTGGGTAGCATGGCGGCGTTGGGGTAATCGGCAAGGAAGTCGGCGATCTCCTGTTGCAACTCGGGACCCGAGCGCTTGTCCACGTGGATCAGGTAGTGGTTGCTGTCGTGGTAAATCGCCTTGAACAGGCGCTTGAACTGGTCGGGATAGCGATGAACCAGAATGAGGTAGGCAATCATGGCAGGTGTCCTGTGTTGGCGGCAGGGCTGCGCCAAACAGAAAGTGCCTCAGGCGGATGGCTTGAAGCTGGTTCCCGTCGGGATGGCCGCTGTCGCAGTAAAAAAGAGTGGATAGCAGATAACAACAGTGAGAACAGGCTGCGGCAGGGAGGGATGCGCCTTATGGCATCGGGTCAATACAGCGGGTCCGGCGACGTCGGGTTGAGGGTGAGGGGTGGGCAAGGGCTGCCCTGGCTGGCGACTCTTTTGCATGACAAGCCTGTCATCAGGTGCAGAGCGCAATCGGCCGGTGAGTGAGGCGCCACAGTAGCACGGTTCGGGCCAGGTTCGTCATATATCGCCGGTACCGCAGAAATACCATTCAATGGAGTCCACATATGGCCTCGACATCCCGCCCCGGCACCTCGCAGACGGAGCGCAGTCTCTCTTCCTCGGGTATATCACAAGCCGTTGCCGCTATGCCCGGCCAGCGAACAGGACGCAAAAAAACGCCCCGGTAGGCATAGCGGGGCGAAAGGGAGCCATCCTTTGGCTGCAGAAAAGGGGTCAATAACCGAAGCGGGTCGCCTCGAAGCGGTTGAGCAGGCGGTGAATGAGGTAGCAGGCCAGCAGGGTGACGACGATGGCGAACATAATGCTGCTCACCCGGTACAGGGCGCTGAACACCAGATCGTTGCCCGGGGTCAGGTACTGGCCAAACAGGATGCCGAGGGTGGTGAGGGCACCGAAGCCGACCCCGGAGCCGCTGGCCTCCTTCACATGGGCATGGCTGAACAGCATGGCGCCGAGCCAGAGCAGGGGGGCGACCAGCAGCAGCAAACCGGACCAGTCGTACAGCACCAGCTGGCCGAGGATGCCGAAACTCACCCCGAGCAGGGTGCCCATGGCGCGCTTGCGGGCATAGCTCAGCGCCCCGTCCCAGTGCATGGGGAACAGCACCAGCAGGGTGGTCGCCTGGGCGGACATGGAGTCGCGCAGATCGAACAGCTGGAATACCAGAAATGAGAGGGTGGCGATGCTGGCGCCGAGCAGCGCCTCGTGCCGCATCCGGTGCGGGGCCTTGGGCGCGGCGGCGGGTTTGGGCCGCTCCTCCACATCCGGGATCAGGGCCGTCATCAGGTAGGCGATGAGCACCGACAGGACGCTGGCCCACAGGTTGCTGAAGATCAGATCGTTCAGGTCTGTCCCGGGGTAGCTGGCAAAGTGCAGCATGATGCTGAGGCTCAGCACGCCGTTGGCGCCGAACAGGAACAGGCTGCCGCGGGACATGGCGGCGAAACGGTAGAGGAACAGCAGGAAGACGATGGGGGTCATCAGGCCGGGATGGCCGCCGAACAGGCCGCCGAGCAGGCCGACCTCCAGCCCGCACGACGCGGCGGACGCGATGAGCTGGCGGGCGGCGTGACCGTTCATCACCGGTATCATCCCCAGCAGCAGCACCGGGGTGACGGTGAAGAAGACCCCGTTGCTCCAGCCGAAGATCTTGCACAACACGAAACCCAGGGTGCAGCCAAAGGCGATGCGCAGGCACTGGCGCAGCTCGTTGGCGGTGAGGGGCCTGTGCCACAGGTTCATGGCCGTCATCTCAGTAGATGTAGTGCAGCAGGCTGAGCAGGCGGATCTGGCCGCGCGCCAGCAGGGCGGTGAGGGCGTTGTCCGGCAGCAGCTGGACGGTGGCGCGAGCCCCGGCCGGCAGATGGGCGGGCAGCTGCTCGAGGGCCAGATGCAGGCGCAGGCGCTGGGCATCGCGCACCCAGCGATCCGATTCGATGGGGTTGGCCAAGAGGCCGTTGGCATCGAACTGGCCGGCGCTGACCCCGGCATCCAGGCTGGAGACCCGGGCGGCATAGAGGCGACCGGGCTCGCCGTCGAAGGCGATCAGGGCCTGGCTGCCGGGGCTGACATGGCGCAGGCTCTTCTCGCGAAAATCGGCGATCACGTCCACCTGCTCCGAGACCAGGGCCAGCAGGGGAGCCCCCGCGCTGGCCACGCTGCCCGGCTTGAGCTGCAGGTTGGTGATGATGCCATCCTGGCTCGCATGCACCTGGCTGTAGGTGAGATTGAGCTCGGCCTGGGCGAGGCGGTTGCGCGCCTGGCGCAGCAGCAGGTTGTCGTCACCGGCCAGGCCACGATTGACCCTGGCCTGCTCCATGCGGGCCTGGCTGGCCAGCAGGTTGGCCCGGGCGGTGCGGGCGGCGCTGTCCGCGTCATCTTTCTGCTGCTCGGACACCATGTGGCGACGGTAGAGGGCATCGATGCGCTCGGCCTCCCGCTGTTTCTGGGCGGTCTGGGTCTGCAGCGAGCTGTAGTCGGCGGCGGTGGCGTTCAGGGTCGCATCCAGCTGGCGATTCTGCTGCTCGGCCTGGGCCAGGGCGAGCCGGGCCTGCTCGACCGCGAGTTCGAACGGCGCGGGATCCAGCACGAACAGCAGATCTCCCTGTTTGACGTGCTGGTTGTTCGCCACCGCAACCTCGACCACCTTGCCGCTGACCTGGGGCGCCATCCTGGTGACGACCCGGGTGGCCATGGCCTGCGGGGTGAGCGGCATCTTGATGTCAGCCAGCAGGAAGTAGCCGAACACCAGGATGAAGCACAGGATGGACCACTTGATCCAGCGTTTGAATTGTTGATCCGGGGTCATCTTATTCTCTCTCTTCCTGCGGGGCGCCAATCTTGCCGAGGGCATTGGCGGAAATGCGGTGCACTGTCTCTTCAAACTGCGCCAGCTCCTGCTGGCTGATGCCGCTGAGCAGCTCATGGCGTATCCCCATGATGCGATCCTCGATCTGATCGAGCAGCGCCTTGCCCGCCGGGGTCAGGGTGACGATGCGGGCGCGCTTGTCCTGGCTGCAGCAGTGGCGCTCGATCAGGGCCTGCTCTTCCAGCTGACCCAGGGTGCGCATCAGGGAGGGCAGCTCTATCTCGAGGGCCTCGGCCAGGGTCTTCTGGCTGAGGTGGCCGCCGAGGCGGCTCAGCTTCCAGAGCGCGGTCCAGCGCGGATGGGTGAGCCCAAGTGGGGCCAGCTCGATGTCGGCCACGGTGCGCCACAAGCGGTGCAGCCGCCCCAGTTGCTCGGCGAGGGACAACTCGCGCAACATCTCCAGATCCTTTTTCATGGCAGACACCTCATATACTTAGCCTGCTAAGCATTATATTTATTTAGCAGGCTAAGTAAAGCGTGATTCAGCTCACATTAAGGTTGCGGCGGCGAGAGGCACAAAAAAAGAGGCGGTGACGGGGGCGGGGGCATTCGGTGAGGTCGGGCCGGCGTCCGGTGCTGAATGGTGCTTAAGGTTTCAATGTTTTTATATGGCTTTGCAAGCCTGCTAACCGACAGCGCCGGAGGGGATCACTAGAGTAGCGCCACACCACACGCTGGAGCATAACAATGAAAAACCTCTCTACCCCCCAAGCACAAGCCAAGGTCGCCTGGAGCGACCAACAGATCGCCGGCATGCCCATGATGATCTTCCTCGGGCTGGCCACCTGCGTCCTCTTCTCCGGCTGGAACGGCTCCCTGCCGCTCGGCATGGTCGGCGCCCTGGCGCTGATGTTCGTGCTCGGCACCCTGCTGACCGAGCTCGGCGAGCGCATCACCCCCATCCGCGAATACCTGGGGGGCGGCACCATACTCGCCATCTTCGGCGGCGCCGCGCTGTTTGAGTACCGGGTCCTGCCGGTCGAGGCGGGCCAGGTGATCATCGGCTTCATGAAGGAGGGGGGCTTCCTCAACTTCTTCATCGCCAGCCTGGTGACCGGATCTGTGTTCGGCATGAGCGGCGCCCTGCTGAAAAACGCCGCCATGCGTTACTTGCCGGTGATCCTGGGGGGCGTGGCCCTGGCGCTGCTCAGCGTCGGCCTGGTCGGCTCCCTGCTGGGCTACGGCTTCAAGAATGCGGTGCTGCTCATCGGCCTGCCCATCATGGGTGGCGGCATGGGCGCCGGCGCCGTGCCGCTGGTGGAGATCCTCTCTGGCCCGCTGCAGATGTCCAGCGCCGATCTGCTGTCACGCATGGTGCCGGCGGTGGTGATCGCCAACACCCTGGCCATCCTGGTGGGCACCATGCTGGCCCGCCTCGGCCGTCGTTACCCCTCCCTGACCGGCAACGGCAAGCTGATGATCAAGGAGAGCGGCGAGAGCGTGGCCGACGAGAAGGTCCAGGCCCCGACCCTGGAGAGCCTGGGTCTCGGGCTCTTCATCAGCTCCAGCATGTTCGTGCTGGGCTCCCTGCTCGGCAACTTCATCCCCATGCACCCCTTCGCCCTGATGATACTGGCGGTGGCCATCATCAAGGTGAGCGGCGTGCTGCCGCGCCGTTACGAGCAGGCGGCCGCCGACTGGTACCAGTTCGTGGTGAGCAACCTCACCCCCTCCCTGCTGGTGGGCATAGGCGTCGCCTACACCAGCATCCCCGAGCTTATCGGCGCCTTCTCGGTCAACTACTTCATCATGGTGCTGGTCACCGTCGTCGGCGGGGCCCTGGGGGCGGCCATCGTGGGACGGATGATCGGCTTCTATCCCATAGAGGCGGCCATCACCGGCGGCCTGTGCATGGCCAACATGGGAGGCACCGGCGATGTGGCCGTGCTGTCGGCGGCCCAGCGCATGAAGCTGATGCCGTTCGCCCAGATCTCTTCCCGTCTCGGGGGGGCCGTGATGTTGATCCTGGCCACCCTGCTCATCTCGCTGCTGGCATAAAAGGAATCGACAATGAACGACATCATGATGGGCACCAGCCTGCCCTATGCCGAACGCAAGCGACAGGGCCTGATGGGGCGCATGCCCCACAAGGAGGAGTCACTCTCCCAGCAGCGCCGCCGCATCTACCGCCTGGTCTCGGCCATGCAGAGCCCCTTCGATCAGCACCTGCTGCTGCGCCAGCTGCAGGAGGACAACCCGGTGATCTTCTACGATCTGGTGCGCCACCACCTGCCGGAGCTGCTGCCCATCATCTACACCCCTGTGGTGGGTGAGGCCTGCCAGCGGCACAGCGATCTCTACCTGCGTAGCCACGGTCTCTACCTCTCCTGGCACGACAGGGACGATCTCGACGACATCTTCGCCGCGGTGGAGCAGGAGGTGGACGTCATCGTCATCTCCGACGGTGAACGGGTGCTGGGGCTCGGCGATCTCGGCATCGGCGGCATGGGGATCTGCATCGGCAAGCTGGCGCTCTACTCCGCCGCCGGCGGCATCAATCCGGCGCGCACCCTGCCGCTGTGCGTGGATGTGGGCACCAACAATCCGGAGCTGCTGGAGGATGACTCCTACCTCGGCTGGCAGGCGCCACGGGTGGACGGGGAGCCTTACTACCACTTCATGGACAAGGTGGTGGCGGCCATTCGCCGGCGCTGGCCCCAGGTGGTGTTGCAGTTCGAGGACTTCGCCGGCAAGCACGCCGCCAACCTGCTGGCCCGTTATAGAGACGAGTTGTGCATGTTCAACGACGATATCCAGGGCACGGCGGCGGTCGCCTCCGCCTGCGTGCTGGCCGGCCTGCAGCAGGCCGGCAGCACCTTGGCGACGACCCCGGTGCTGATCGTCGGCGCTGGCTCCGCGGGCTGCGGCATCGCCGCCATGCTGGCCCAGCTGGCGGGCAGCCCTGAGGGAGTGCAGTTGTTCGATCAGGACGGCCTGGTCTGCCTGGACAGAGCCAACCTGACGCCGTCCCAGCGCCCCTTCGCCCGCCCGGCGGAGGAGGCCTGCGCCTCCCTGCCCGAGCTCATAACGCGGCTGCGCCCCGGGGTGCTGATCGGGGTGAGCGGCCAGGGCGGCCTCTTCACCGAGCAGGTGCTCGGCGCCATGGGGGCGGTGTGCGAGCGGCCGGTGATACTGCCGCTCTCCAACCCGACCCGCAGCGCCGAGGCGACGCCGGCCCAGGTGTGGCAGGCCACCGCCGGGCGCGCCCTGCTCGCCACCGGCAGTCCCTTCGCCCCGGTCGAGGTAGAGGGAGAGGCGCGGGTGGTCTCCCAGTGCAACAACGTCTACGTCTTCCCCGGCATCGGCCTCGGTGCCTGCGCCGTCAAGGCGCTCCGCATCAGCGATGGCATGTTGCAGGCGGCGGTGCGGGCGGTGGGGGCCTATCCGCTGGCGGAGGGGCGACTGCTGCCTCCCATCGAGCAGGTGGGGGAGGTGGCCCGCGCCGTGGCCAGGGCGGTGGCGATCTGCGCCCGGGACGAGGGGCTTGCCGATTTCAGCGGCGATCCTGCGCCGCTTATTGACCAGACCTGGTGGCGCCCGCACTATTGGTCCGCCTCCTGACGCTGCAAGGTTAATCGATGAAACTGCGCCACCAACTGGTCACCCTCTCCCTCGGGCTGTCACTGCTGCTGATCGTGATCCTGGGGGGCCTGCTCGCCCTCTTCATCCGCCACCTGCTGGAGAGCAACCTGCAGGAGAAGGGCAGCGATCTGGCGCGGGTGCTGGCGGCGGACACCCGGGTGGTGCAGGCCCTGCAGCAGGGCAGCGATCCCGGCCTGCGCGACTATGTGCAGGGGATCTGCAGCCGCACCGATGCCGCCTACATGGTGGTGACCGACGAACATGCCCGCCGTTTGAGCCACCCCTCCCCCGAGCTGGTCGGCGGGACCTTCCGTGGCGAGGACATCTGGCCGGTGATCAATGAGCTGCGCAGCTACTGTTCCAAGGATGCGGGCACCCTCGGCCCGGCCATCCGCTGCTTCTCGCCGGTGATAGGGGCGGACGGGCGCGCCATAGGCGCGGTGGCGGTGGGCTACCTGATGCAGACGGTGGAGGGCATCTATCTGGAGCGGATCGCCCTGCTCATCAGCGCCATCGGCGCCGTGCTGGGCTGCGGCCTGCTGCTGGCGTTCTGGTTGCAGCACCGGCTGCGGCGCACCCTGCTGGATCTGGAGCCGGAGACCATAGTCAACCGCTTCGCCCAGCAAGACCTGGTGCTGGAGGGCATCTCGGAGGGGATAGTGGCCCTCGATGGCAACCATCGCATCAAGATGCTCAACAGCGCGGCCTTCTACCAGTTGCGGCTGCCGGGTACCGGCCGCCACGCCCTGCTGGGGCAATCCCTGGCCGAGCTGGCCCCCAGCCTGTTGCCGGCCCTGAACCAGCAGGGCGGGGTGAACTTCACCGTGCAGGGGGAGGCGTTCGTCGGCCACTGGCAGGATCTCAGCGGCCGCGAGCCGGGCCGCATGCTGATCTTCAGCCGACCGGATGGCACCGGCAGCCTGGGGATGCAGGTGACCCACCTGCGCCAGTATGCCGAGATGCTGCGGATCCAGACCCACGAGTTTGCCAACAAGCTGAGCAGCCTCTCCGGCCTGCTGCAGCTCGGCCACGTGGACGAGGCGGTGGAGCTGATCCAGCAGGAAAACGAGGCCTGCCAGACCATGCTGCAGGATCTGCTGCGCTCCATCGAGAACAAGCCGGTGGCCGGGCTCATCCTCGGCAAGTTCAGTCGGGCGCGGGAGCTGGGGGTCGAGCTGGTGCTGGATCCCGGCTCGGCGCTCGGGGAGTACTCGGCCGAGATATCGGCGGATCTCATCACCTGCCTCGGCAACCTGCTGGACAACGGCATCCGCGCCGCCTGGGCCAACCGCCAGCAGTGCCCCCCCAGGGTGCTGCTCTCCGTCGACGACTTCGGGCGGCGGCTGGTGATCGAGGTGGAAGACAGCGGCGAGGGAGTGGACGAGGCGCTGGCGGATCACCTGTTCGACTACGGCGTCAGCCGCCAGATCGGCGATCACGGCGTAGGTCTCTTTCTGGTCAAGAAGACGGTGGCCCGCCGTGGGGGTGTGATAGAATGGCGACGCACCGCCGAGCAGACGACATTGTTCGGTATCTATTTGAATAAAAACCAATTGGTGTGAGCGATGAAGCCAATTTTCACTCTTGTTATCGAGGATGACGAGCGGATCGGCGCCATCCTGGCCGAGCTGATCTCCTCGACCGCGGGTTACTCCCTGCTGGGCCGGGCAGAGAGCCTGGCCCAGGCCGATCTCATGATGCGCGCCACCGAGCCCCAGCTGCTGGTGGTGGATATCTCCCTGCCGGATGGCTCCGGCCTGGAGTGGGTGAACCGGCTGCGCAGCCACAATCGCGAGGTCTATGTGGTCATGGTGACCGCCTCCTGCGACGTGGAGACCATACAGCAGGCCCTCAACCTGGGGGTGCAGGATTACATCATCAAGCCGCTGCGGCTGTTTCGCATCCAGCAGAGCCTCGACGAGATCCTGACCCTGCACCGGCGCCTGTGCGAGCGCGGCCTGCTGGAGCAGAGCGATCTCGATCGCCTGATGGGCAAGGGTCGCATTCAGCCACGGGAGGTACGCGATACCCCCAAGGGCATAGATGCCATCACCCTGCGCCAGGTGCTGGAGCTGCTGGCAGGGGAGCCGGACCAGGCCTTCTCCACCGATACGGTGGCGCTGCGCCTGTCGCTCAGCCGCACCACGGCGCGCCGTTACCTGGAGTTTCTGGAGTCCGAAGACAAGCTGGATGTGGATCTCAACTACGGCCAGCGTGGCCGCCCCGAGCGGCGTTATCACTGGCGCCGCCCCGGTTGAGGCGAGCAGGATAAACAACAAGGGAGCCTCGGCTCCCTTGTTGTTTATCTGCATCCTGCACCCTTGGTGCGGCCGGGGATCAGGCCCCTTCCAGCTGGGGCGCGCGCCGTCTCGGCTTGAACTGGGAACACATGACGCCCCCCAGGATCAGGCCGCCGCCGAGCAGGTGATAGCCGTGGATGGGCTCCCCCAGGCTGCTGACCGCGATCATGGCGGTGAACAGCGGGATCAGGTTCATGAACACCGAGGTGCGCTCAGGTCCGAGGCTGGCCAGGCCGCGCATCCAGCAGTAGGCCGCCAGCAGGGAGGAGGCGAGCCCGGCGAACAGCACCATGCTCCAGCCTTCCCGCGGCACCGCCAGCGAGTCGGCGCTGAGGGCGACCGGGATGAGCAGCAGCACCGCCAGCAGGATCTGCACATAGAGGTTGAGCCAGGGGCCGAACGGCAGCTGCCAGCGGCGGATCAGCAGGCCATAGAGCGCATAGCTGGCCGCCCCCAGCAGCATCATGCCATCCCCCGGGTTGATGCCGTTGTGCAGCAGCGCCAGGGGCTGGCCCTGACTCAGCAGCCAGAACACCCCGAACAGGGAGACGCTCATGCCCCCCAGCGCCTGCTTGCCGGGCCGCTGGCCGAAGAAGCAGGCGCCGATCAACAGGGTGAGCAGCGGCAGCAATGAGCCGATCACCCCCATGTTGGTGGCCGAGGTGCTGTGGGCGGCGTAGTAGGCCAGGCACTGGTAGAGCACCATGCCGAGCAGGGAGAGCACCAGCAGCTTGCCGAGCCAGAGGCGGACCTCGGCGCGGCGGCGCCACAGCTGCGGCAGGCAGAAGGGGGAGAGCGCCAGGGCGGCGAGCACCCAGCGGTAGAACGAGATGGCGGCGGGATCGACGACACCGGCCGCGGCCTTGGAGACCACGGTGTTGGTGGCCCAGATCAGCACCGCCATCAGGGGGAACAGGAGGGGGGAGAAGATACGCATTAAAGACTCCTTAGCATCAGGCCATCAGTCTACTCTTGTCTTTTTGTTGGCAAGTAACGTAAAACTGACAATCTATCCCGCAGAAAGGACAACCCATGCAGCCGCGTCCCCATCAGCGCCAGGATGCCGAACTGGCCGAGCCCAATCCGCTCTACCTGCGCTATCAGCAGATCCAGGCCGACAGTGCCTGCGCCTCCCACAGCCACCCCTGGGGTCAGCTCAGCATGATAAGCCTGGGGGTGATGGAGATAGTGCTGGACGAGCAGCGGCTGCTGGCCCCGGCGGACTACCTCATCTGGGTGCCGGCCGGGCTGGAGCACGCCTCCTACAACCAGCAGGCCCTCGACTACACCTCCATCTATGTCAACGACAGCCTGGCCGCCCGGCTGCCCACCGAGCCCAGGCTGCTGGAGATGACGCCGCTGATCCGGGCCCTGCTGGCGGATTTCTGCGATCGGCGGCTGGGGCACATGGAGGACGAGTGGGACAGGCGCCAGGCTGAGCTGCTGGTAGAAAAACTGAGCCGGACTCGCTGCCAGGAGAGCTACCTGCCGATGAGCCAGGACAAGCTGCTGGCCCCCATGCTGGCGGCCCTGCGCAGTGATCCCGCCGATCCCCGCACCCTGGCCCAGTGGGCCGAGCAGTTGCACAGCACCGAGCGCACCCTGGCCCGGCGCTGCGTGCGCGAGCTCGGCATGAACTTCGGTCAGTGGCGGGCCCGGCTGCGGCTGCTCAAGGCGCTGGCCTGGCTCAAGGGGGAGCTGCCCATTCAGGAGATAGGCTGGCGGCTCGGCTACGGCTCCACCTCGGCCTTCATCGCCATGTTCAACCGGGAGCTGGGCTGCTCCCCCCAGCGTTATCGTCAGCAGCTGGCCCAGCCAGGGGGCTGAGCCCGGGCTGGCGTCAGTCGGGATGAGATCGACGGATAAAGGGAGGGCGCCCTAAGGCGCCCTTGTCGGTTGGGATGAGCGACTGCCCGCCTAGAAGAAGCCGAGCGGGTTGATGTCGTGGCTCACCAGCAGGTTCTTGGTGTTCTGGTAGTGATCCAGCATCATCTTGTGGGTCTCGCGGCCGATCCCCGACTTCTTGTAACCGCCGAAGGCGGCGTGGGCCGGATAGGCGTGGTAGCAGTTGACCCAGACCCGGCCGGCCTGGATGCCGCGGCCCATGCGCCAGGCCAGGTTGCTGTCCCGGGTCCACAGACCCGCCCCCAGCCCGTACTGGGTGTCGTTGGCGATGGCCAGCGCCTCCGCCTCGTCCTTGAAGGTGGTGACCCCGAGCGCCGGGCCGAAGATCTCCTCCTGGAACACCCGCATCTTGTTCTGACCGTGGAAGATGGTGGGCTGGATGTAGAAGCCCCCCTCCAGCCCGCTCACCCTGGCGGCATTGCCGCCGATCAGCATCCTGGCCCCCTCGCCACGGCCTATTGCCATGTAGCTCAGGATCTTGTCGTACTGCTCGCGGGAGACCTGGGCCCCCACCTGGGTCACGGTGTCGAGCGGGTTGCCCTGCACTATGGCGCGGGTGCGGGCCAGCACCCGCTCCATAAAGTCGTCGTAGATCTTCTCGTGCACCAGGGCGCGGGAGGGGCAGGTGCACACCTCGCCCTGGTTGAAGAAGGTCATCAGCATGCCCTCCACCGCCTTGTCGATGTACTCGTTCTCATGACTCATCACATCGGCAAAGTAGATGTTGGGGGACTTGCCGCCGAGCTCGACGGTGGAGGGGATCATCTTGTCGGCGGCGCAGCGCAGGATATGGGCACCGATCTCGGTGGAGCCGGTGAAGGCGAGCTTCTGGAGCCGATCGCTGGTGGCCAGCGCCTGGCCCGCCTCGGCACCGAAGCCGTTGACCACGTTGACCACGCCGGGGGGCAGTATGTCCTTGATGAGATCCATCAGCAGCATGATGGTGACCGGGGTCTGCTCGGCGGGCTTGAGCACGCTGCAGCAACCGGCCGCCAGCACAGGGGCCAGCTTCCAGGCCGCCATCAACAGCGGGAAGTTCCAGGGGATGATCTGGCCGACCACGCCGATGGGCTCCTTGAAGTGGTAGCTGACGGTGTTTTGATCCAGCTCGGCGGCCGAGCCCTCCTGGGCACGGATGCAACCGGCGAAGTAGCGGAAGTGATCCACCACCAGCGGCAGATCGGCGGCCAGGGTCTCGCGCACCGCCTTGCCGTTCTCCCAGGTCTCGGCGACGGCGAGGCGCTCTATATTTTGCTCGATGCGATCGGCGATGCGCAGCAGCAGGTTGCTGCGCTCGGTGACGCTGGTCTTGCTCCAGCTGGCGAACGCCTTGTGGGCGGCATCCAACGCCAGTTCGATGTCGGCAGCGTCGGAGCGGGCCACCTCGCAGAACACCTTGCCATCCACCGGCGAGATGTTCTCAAAGTAGCGGCCGGCGCGGGGGGCGACCCAGTCGCCACCGATGAAATTGTCGTAACGGGACTTGAAGCTGACCAGGGCACCTGCCTGGCCGGGGGCGGTATAAATCATCTCGACGTCCTTATGTGTGTGGTCCTGATCGGTTGTGCCTGGGCACTCCGGCTGTCATGCCTGTTCCCTGCCGCAATCACCCATCAGCCATCGCAAACGTCATGCCAGAGGGTCTGACCAGCAGGATAAAAGTTACAAAAACGTTATCAAACGGGGTGTGGCGTCGTATCTTGATTAACCAGTGAGCCCGGTGGCGGCGTCCAGCCTGTGCCGTTTCTGGACAGTGACCGCGACACTGTGCCCTTTATGAACAGGAGGCGTGATGATCGAGTTACCTCAGTTTGCCGGCCCCATCCAACGCTCCTGGCAGCGCTGCCTGCATCAGGGGCTCAGCCGCCAGCAGAGCACCGAGCTGGACTTGCTGCCCCAGGGGGAGCTGTCCGCCCGGCTGGAGGCGAGCCAGGGGCTCGTCGCCTGCTTCCAGCGTTTCGTGTTGCCGCTGTTTGCCCAGCTGCTGGCCGGGCGACCCTGCCGGCTGCTGCTGTGTGACGCCGAGGGGGCTATCCTGGCCGCCAGCGGCGACGATGGCTTCGCCCGTCACGCCGAGCGCATCTTCTTGCGCAGCGGCGCCCGCTGGGGGGAGGCGAGCAAGGGTACCAACGCCATCGGCACAGCGCTCGCCGAGCAGAGCGAGGTGCAGGTGCTGGGGGCCCAGCACTTCTTCGCCCAGCACAGCTTCCTCAGTTGCAGCGCCTGCCCCCTGCTCGGGTCGGACGGGCAACTGCTCGGGGTGCTCGACATCTCCACCGATGCGGCCCACCACGACGGCGACATGCTGGGCACTGTGCGGCTGCTGGCGATGACCCTGGAAAACGCCCTGCTGGCCCGCCAGCCGGGCTGGCTGGTGGATCTGGAGCCCCAGAGCCTCTGGTCTGCCCGGCTGCTGCTGGGGGAGGCGGGGGAACTGCTCGGCGCGAACCGGGCCGGGCGACTCTGGCTCGGCCAGTATCCCTTCGATGGGCAACAACTGCTGCGCGAGCGCCGTGGCCTGCGGCTGCTGCCCGAACCCGCGCCCGTCGTGGCGCCTAGTCAGACGGCGTCGGTGCCGCTCAAGATGCTGGAGCGGGGCATCTCCCTGCTCGTCGAGGGGGAGACCGGCAGCGGCAAGGAGCACCTGGTGCGCATCCTGCACCGCCAGTCGAGCCGACGGGACAAGGCGCTGCTGTGCGTCAACTGCGGCGCCCTGCCGGCGGAGTTGGTGGAGGCCGAGCTGTTCGGCTACGTGGGCGGGGCCTTCAGCGGCGCCCGCAGCCAGGGCAGTCAGGGCTACCTGCGCGCCGCCCACGGCGGTATCCTGATGCTGGACGAGATCGGCGAGCTGCCGCTGTCGGCCCAGACCCGCTTGCTGCGGGTGTTGCAGGAGCGCGCCGTCACCCCGGTTGGCAGCCACAGACCCGAGCCGGTGGACTTCTGGCTGGTCAGCGCCAGCCACCGGGATCTGGCCGCCATGGTGCAGGCCGGCACCTTCCGCGAGGATCTCTACTACCGCATCTGCGGCTGGCGCCAGTCGCTTGCGCCGCTGCGGGCGCGACCGCTGGCCGAGCGCAGGGCCCTGATCCTGCACCTGCTGCGGGAGATGGATCCCGCGTTGCGGCTCGATGAGGCCGCCGAGCGCCAGCTGCTGGCCCACCCCCTGCCCGGCAACGTGCGTCAACTCAAGCAGGTGCTGGAGGTGGCCTGCGTGCTGGCGGAAGGGCTGGGCAACATCCAGCCCTCGCACCTGCATCTGCCCGAGGCGCAGACGCTGTCGCGAGCCCAGTGTGTGGGGGAGGCCGCCACCCTGAGGGAGCATAACCGGCTGCGGGTGCAGCAGACCCTGGCGGCGTGCGACGGCAACGTGAGCGAGGCGGCGCGCCGACTCGGCATCAGCCGCACCACCCTCTACCGGACGCTGCGAGCGGGCGGCTGAGGGCGCTATCGCTTCCTGCCCGCCTTGTGTACTATGGGGCGCAAGACGATTTCTCTTTATTTTTCCGTAGCATGGAGTGCTCTGTGGTAAAGATATCAAGACGTTGGCCCGCTCCCTCCTACCCCGAGCATGGGCCTGATTCCGAACGGAACTCAAGCAGGGCGTTCCCTGCGTCTGGGAGCGGCGGCCCCGCATGCCCCTAGGCATGTCACCGGCCCGTTAGCCCATGGCGCCCGCGGCGGCGCGTGTAATAACCTTTGGATACGGAGCAGGTTGGAGCCGGATCGGAAGGTGTAGAGTAAGAGTCCTGTTTAGGCGTGATACATATGCTTCCTTCCTATTCTCGCGTGACCAACCTGTTGTTCTGGGTGTTGCTGGTATTGAGCCTGCTGGCGATCCTGCTGTTTGAATTCGGGCCGGATCGACGGCTGGAGATGGTGGCCAATACCGAACTGTCCGTCACCGTGCATGATGATCGCCCGCTGGGGGGCCATTCGGTCACCTCCCTGCTCCCATCACGGGAGAAGCCCGCCATCGACTGCCAGTTGCGCGCCGGCTACGAATTTCCCTTCTGTGAGCTGGCATTGACCCTGGCCAAGCCCGAGCAGGGAATCGATCTCTCCCATTTCGACGGGGTGCGCATCAAGTTGCGGGTCGAGGGGGAGGGGGAGGGGGAGCAAGTATGGCGACTCTATCTGCGCAACTATCACCCCGCCTACTCCAAGCCCGGGGATGAGACCTCCCACAAGTTCAACGAGGTGATCTTCCGCCCCGACGATTACGGCAGTGTCCAGGACGTGCCGCTCAAGGTGTTTACCCCGGCCACCTGGTGGGTGCAGCAGTACAAGATCCCGCTCTCCCAGCAGGGGCCGGATCTGCACCACGTCTATGCCATCGAGATCGCCTCCGGCGTCGGCATGAAGCCCGGCCACTACCGGCTGGCGCTGGAGCAGATGGAGTTTTATGGTCGCTGGGGGCGGGCTGGCTCCTTCTATCGTCCCCTGCTGCTGAGCTGGCTGGCCTACGGGCTCACGCTGTTTCTGGTGCAGCATCTGCTGATGCGGGACCGGCTGCGCAAGGCCAGGGCGGCGCGGCGGGCGGCCGAGGCGTTGAGCCAGAGCCTGAGCGAGCAGAGTCGGCGCACCGAGGAGGAGGCCCGTTACGATCCCCTGACCGGGGCCCTCAACCGGTTCGGCGGCGAGAAGCTGCTCAGCGAGCTCGGCGAGATACCGCTCTCCTTCATCTATATCGACATCGATCACTTCAAGCGGGTCAACGACAACCATGGCCACCCCATGGGGGACGAGGTGCTCAAGCACATGGTGAGCGAGGTGCTGCGCCACTGCGATAGCCTCTGCCGCCTGGTGCGCTGGGGGGGAGAGGAGTTCGTGCTGGTCTGCCTGCACCATGAGCAGGGCAAGGCGCTGGCGCTGGCCGAGCGGCTGCGGGCCGCGCTGGTCGGCTATCCGCACTGGCCAAGGGGCCTGAAGATCACCGCCTCCTTCGGGGTGGCGGAGCGGCGCGGCGATCCGCTGGAAATTGTGCTCAAGCGGGCCGATGAGGCGCTCTATCGGGCCAAGAAGCAGGGCCGCAACCGGGTCGAGGTGGGGTAAGGGCGCGCGGTGGTGCCCTCAAATGCCCTGGCCGTGCTGGCCTCTGCGGGCAAAAGCCCGCTATGCTGCGCCGCAATGAGGGCGCTCGCCGCCCGGCTCATCTGACGAGGAACATCCCCATGCCGCAACTCCTTGGCGCCCTGACCCTGCTGGTGGCCGACTACGACCAGGCCATCGCCTTCTTCACCCAGGGGCTCGGCTTCGCCCTGCTGGAAGACAACCCGCTCGACGAGCCGGGCAAGCCCGGCAAGCGCTGGGTGCGGGTCGCCCCCCGTGGCGCCTCCGGTGCGGCGTTGTTGCTGGCACGGGCCGCCACCCCCGAGCAAGAGGCCGCCATCGGCCGGCAGGGCGGTGGCCGGGTCTTCCTGTTCCTCGAGACCGACGATTTCTGGGGCGATTACCATCGCATGCAGGCCTATGGCGTGCACTTTTGTGAACAGCCCCGGGTCGAGGCCTATGGCACCGTGGTGGTGTTCGAGGACCTCAGTGGCAACCGCTGGGACCTGCTGCAACGCGTCGCTGCCAACTGAAACTGAAAACGTTTATCATCCCGCCTGTCATAAAGTCATAAAAGTGTCACAGAAAGTTCTAATAATTGGCGCACCCATCTTCACAGAGGAGAGAGAAGGGATATGGCTAAGCGAATTCTGGTGGTCGAGGACGAGGCACCAATCCGCGAAATGCTCTGCTTCGTGCTCGAGCAAAAAGGATATGAGACGATTGAAGCGGAAGACTATGCCGATGGCTTGGCGAAGGTGCGTGAGCCCTACCCGGAACTTATCGTGCTGGACTGGATGATGCCCGGTGGCAGTGGCATCCAGTTTATCAAGCAACTCAAACAGGATGAGGTGACCCGCCAGATCCCGGTGGTGATGCTGACCGCCCGTGGCGAGGAGGAGGACAAGGTGCGCGGTCTGGAGGCGGGAGCCGACGACTACATCACCAAGCCGTTCTCCCCCAAGGAGCTGACCGCGCGGCTGCATGCCGTGATGCGTCGGGTCTCCCCTACCTCGGTGGACGAGGTGATCGAGGTGCAGGGGCTCAAGCTGGATCCGGTTTCCCATCGCGTCAGCGCCGAAGACAAGGCGCTCGACATGGGGCCGACCGAGTTCAAGCTGCTGCACTTCTTCATGACGCACCCGGAGCGGGTCTACAGCCGCGAGCAACTGCTCAACAACGTCTGGGGCACTAATGTGTATGTGGAGGACAGAACCGTGGATGTGCACATCCGTCGCTTGCGCAAGGCGATCGAAGAGACGGGGCACGACAGATTGATCCAGACGGTGCGTGGAGCCGGTTATCGCTTCTCAACCCGTCTCTAGGGGCTAACATGTTGCAACCTTACGCCTGGCGGCGACAGTTGTGGCGAATGGCGTTCTTCTACGCCCCCTTCGTCTTGGTAGGTTGGTTGACGAATTACCTCACCCTCTGCCTGCTGCTAGCCACCCTGCTGCACCTCGGCTGGCACTACCGCTTCCAGAAGCGGCTGTCGGACTGGCTGTGGCACGATCGCAGCCTGGTGCCCCCCAACGGCAGCGGCAGCTGGGAATACATCTTCAACGGCATCTACAAGCTGCAGCAGCGCCACCGGGCCCGGCGCCGCGAGCTGGCGGGTCTGATCCGCCGCTTTCGGGAGGGGGCCGAGGCGCTGCCCGATGCGGCCGTGGTGTTTCGCACCGATGGCAGCATCCTCTGGTGCAACCGGCTGGCGGAGCAACTGCTCGGCTTTCGCTGGCCTGAGGATGCCGGTCAGCACATCGGCAACCTGATCCGCAATCCCGCCTTCGTCGCCTACCTCGGCAAGGGGCAGTATGACGAACCCTTCGAAATGAACTCCCCGATCAACGAGGAGAAATCGCTCGAGTTTCGCATCATGCCCTACGCCGAGGATCAGGCCATGCTGGTGGTGCGTGACGTGACCCGGCTGCGCAGTCTGGAGAAGACCCGCAAGCACTTTGTCTCCAACGTCTCCCACGAGCTGCGCACCCCGCTCACCGTGCTCAAGGGTTATCTGGAGATGACCGAGGAGCCGCCCCCCCCCGCCATGTGGGCCAAGGCCCACAGGGTGATGATGGAGCAGACCATCCGCATGGACAATCTGGTCAATCAGCTGCTCACCCTGTCGCGGATCGAGGCGGCTCCGACCGTGGATCTGTCCCATCTGGTGGACATGCCCGCCATGCTGGGGTTGCTGGAGCAGGAGGCGCGGGCGCTCTCCGGGGAGCATGCGCACCAGATAGAGTTCAGGGTGCAGCCCGGCCTGCTGGTGCGAGGGGACAGGGATCAGCTGCGCAGCGCCGTCTCCAACCTGGTCTACAACGCCATTCATTACACCCCGGCGGGTCGCAAGATCAGCGTGGAGTGGCGCAAGCAGGGGGCCATGGCGCTGTTCGCGGTGCAGGACGAGGGGGAGGGGATACCGCCTGAGCATCTGGCGCGCCTCACCGAGCGCTTCTATCGGGTCGACAAGGCGCGCTCCCGCCACACCGGCGGATCCGGGCTCGGCCTCGCCATCGTCAAGCACGCGCTGAGTCATCACGATGCCCAGCTCGAGATAGAGAGCCAGGTCGGCGTCGGCAGCCGCTTCAGCTTCCTCATCCCGGCGAGGATGGTGGTGAAATAGCCTCGGCAGCAATGCGTTAGCGTCATCAAGGGGGCCTCTGCGAGGCCCCCTTCTCATCTGCCAGCATCTGCCGCCATGTCATCAAAGTGTCACATTAAATCCATAAATTTGTCATTGCCAGGTCAGATACTGGCGCCGTCTTAAGAACAGACCTTCTGTCACTTTGGAGATAGAGGCTAGGGAATGAAACTCAACAATCTGACTGATGCAGTCGGGTTGACCACCGCAAGACAGTGTTAATCGGCGCCATGTATTGGCAATAGCCTTCTGTAATTTTGGAGAGATTGGATGAAACTCAACAAACTGGCCGGTGTGATCGGATTCACCGCAGCAACCCTGTTTTCTGTCAGCACTCTGGCTGCCGGTGTGGATAAAGACCTGCCGGAATACGCCCCGACCAGCGGCATCTCGGGCAACCTGTCCTCTGTCGGCTCAGACACCCTGGCCAACATGATGACCCTGTGGGCCGAAGAATTTAAGCGCATGTACCCCAACGTCAACGTGCAGATCCAGGCCGCCGGTTCTTCTACCGCGCCGACCGCACTGACCGAGGGCGTCGCCCAGTTTGGCCCCATGAGCCGCGCCATGAAGGCCGGTGAAGAAGAGGCATTCGAGAAGCGTTACGGCTACAAGCCGACCGCCATCCGCGTCGCGGTCGATGCCCTGGCCGTGTTCGTCAACAAGGACAACCCCATCAAGGGGCTGACCATGCCGCAGATCGACGCCATCTTCTCCAGCACCCTCAAGTGCGGCGAAGCCAAGGCCGCCACCAAGTGGTCCGATCTGGGTCTGGATGGCAGCTGGTCCAGCAAGGATCTGCAGCTGTTCGGCCGCAACTCGGTATCCGGTACCTACGGTTACTTCAAGGAGCACGCCCTGTGTAACGGCGACTTCAAGAGCGGCGTGAACGAGCAGCCGGGTTCCGCCTCCGTGGTGCAGTCCGTCTCCTCCTCCCTGAACGGCATCGGCTACTCCGGCATCGGTTATGTCACCTCAGGCGTGCGCGCCGTGCCGCTCTCCAAGGATGGCAAGACCTTCATCGAGGCGACCTCTGACAACGCCATCACCGGCAAGTATCCGCTGTCGCGCTTCCTGTACGTTTACGTGAACAAGCACCCGAACAAGCCGCTCTCCCCGATGGAGCAAGAGTTTGTGAAGATGATCCTCTCCAAGGCCGGTCAGACCATAGTGGCCAAGGACGGTTACGTGCCGGTCCCCGCCAAGGTGGTCCAGGCCGACCTGAAGAAGCTGGGCCTGATGTAAGCCATCGCCTCGCCAGTACAGAACAACGAGCCCCATGCGGGCTCGTTTTTATTGGCGCCATGGGATCTTTTTGGTCGCATGTCATGGCTGGCGGCTTGCACCGGACGGCGGCATTCCCGAAAATAGGGCAACTTCAAGGTAAAGGATCCCTTCATGCGCGCCTCTTCTCTGTCCAAAATCGGCCTGGTGGCTCTGTGCGGTTCGCTGCTGGCTGGCTGTGCCCAGTCGCCGACCGGCCGTAGCCAGATGCTGCTCTTCTCCCCCCAGCAGATGAACCAGCTGGGGGCCGACTCCTTCGATCAGATGAAGAAGCAGGAGAAGGTGAGCAAGGATGCCAGGCTCAACGCTTATGTTTCCTGCGTGGCCAAGGCGATCACCGCCCAGGTGCCGGCCAGCTACGGCATCACCAGCTGGGAAGTGGTCGTGTTCGACTCCAAGGAGGTGAACGCCTTCGCCCTGCCTGGCGGCAAGATCGGGGTCTACAGCGGCCTGCTCAAGGTCGCCAAGAATCAGGATCAGCTCGCCACCGTCATAGGTCACGAGCTGACCCACGTGCTGGCCCAGCACTCCAACGAGCGACTCTCCCGGGATCAGTTGACCGGCATCGGGCTGGCGGTGGCCGATGTGGCCCTGGGCAGCAGTCAGGGCGGCGGCGCCACCATGGCGGCGCTCGGACTCGGGGTCCAGGTGGGGATCACCCTGCCCTATGGCCGTGAGCAGGAGAGCGAGGCCGATCGGCTTGGACTGGATCTGATGGCCCGTGCCGGCTTCGACCCGGCCCAGGCCATTCCCCTGTGGCAGAACATGAGCGCGGCCTCCGGTGGCAAGGCGCCGCCCCAGCTGCTCTCCACTCACCCCAGTGATCAGAACCGCATCGCCGAGCTGCAGGCCCAGCAGGCCGAGGCGCAGCCCCTGTATCAACAGGCCCGTGCCGCAGGTCTGACTCCTCAGTGCAAGGCATAAGTCTGCGCATGGCCCGCCCCGCTGACGCCGCCGCCATGACGGTGATGCAGCGGGCCAGCTGGCTGGCGGCCTATGGCAAGGTGCTCGGGGAGGCGCCGCTGACCCGGCTGGCGGTCACCGCGCACCTGCGGGTGTGGCGCCACCGGCTCGCCGAGCCGGGCCCCCATCCCATGCTGCTCTGCCTGGGGGAGCTGGTCATCGGCCTGCTCTATTGGCAGCCGGCGCGGGAGGGGGCGCTGACGACGGCCCGCATCCTGGCGTTTTACCTGCATCCCGACCATTGGTGCCAGGGCCATGGCAAGCGGCTGTGGCAGGCGGTGGCGATGCAGATGCGCCGGGAAGGCTGCGAATGCGTCAGGTTGTGGCTGCTGGATGGCAACGACATCGGGGAGCGCTTCTACCAGCGCCGCGGCTTCATCTTCGATGGCCAGGAGCGCACCCTGCAGAGCTTCGGGCAACCCTGCCTGCAGCGACAAATGTTCCGTTTGCTTTGAGCTGGCTCCCGTTTTTAGCCTCCGGTCACTTTATTTTTTTTGCGAATTAATACAATGTGCCCCTTCTGGACAGACTGAGGTGACCCGGTTCACCGGCAAGGGAGTGTGGGCATGTATTACGGCTTTGATATTGGCGGTACCAAGATAGCCTTCGCGGTCTATGACGGCGGCTTGAATCTCTGTCACGAGGAGCGCATGAGCACCCCGGGTGACGATTATCAGGGATTGCAGCAACTCATTCTCGCCAGGACCCTGGAGGCCGACGCCCGGTTTGGCACCAGAGGGGCGGTCGGCATCGGTTTTCCCGGCATCCTCAATCGCCACGATCGGAGCATAGTGGCCGCGAACCTGCCCGCCATCCATGGCCGTCATCTGGGGGCGGATCTGGCGACCCTGCTGGGTCGTACCGTCAGTGTCGACAACGACGCCAACTGCTTCCTCTGGTCCGAAGTGCAGCAAGGGGCTGCCGCCGGGGCGGAGAGCGCCCTGGGGGTGACCATAGGCACCGGCATCGGCGGCGCCGTCTATCTGGCGGGCAGGCTCATCCAGGGGCGCAACTGGCTGGCGGGGGAGATAGGCCATTACCCGCTGCCGGCCACCATCCTGATGAAGTATCCCGAGCTGCCTCGTCCTCGCTGCGGCTGTGGCCGCCTGGTCTGTTTCGAAACCTATGCCTCCGGCACCGGCCTGGAGCGGCTCTATCATCATTTCCACGGCGAGCGGGCCAGCGGCCACCAGATCGTCGCCTGCGCCGATGCCCGGGAGCCCAGCGCCCTGGCGGCCATCGACTGCTGGCTGGAGATCATGGCCGCCGGTCTCGCCACCGCCATCTCGGTGATCGACCCTGAGGTGGTGGTGCTGGGGGGTGGCCTCAGCGGCCTGCCCGCCCTCTATGAACAGTTGCCGCAGCGCCTGCCCGGCCATCTGCTGCCCGGCGTCGCTCTGCCGGCGATCCGCCAGGCCCGTTTCGGCGGTGCCGGCGGGGTGCGCGGTGCGGCCTTGCTCAATTTATGAGATCAGACACAGGGTCTGATCTCCCCGGAATAAGGAGTCTTCATGACCCGTCTTGAAATCTGTATCGACAACCTGGAATCCCTGTTTACCGCTCAGCAGGCTGGCGCGGATCGCATCGAGCTCTGCTCTGCGCTGGGACTGGGTGGTCTCACCCCCTCCTATGGCTTCATGCAACAGGTGGCGCGCCACGCGACCATCCCGGTGTACGCCATGATCCGCCCCCGCGCCGGGGATTTCTGTTTCAGTGCCGCCGAGTTCGAGCTCATGCTGCTGGATGTGGCCGCCGCCCGCGCCGCCGGCTTGCAGGGTGTGGTGGTGGGGCTGCTGGACGAGGCCGGCAGGGTGCCCGCCGCCTTGCTCCAGCAGCTGGTCGATGCCGCCGGTCCCCTCGGCGTCACCTTCCATCGCGCCATCGATCTCAGCTCCAACTGGCGCGCCGATCTGGAGACCATAGTCGCGGCCGGCTGTGAGCGGATCCTGAGCTCTGGCCATGCGCCGACCGCCCTGGCGGGTCTGGAGACCCTGCAGGCCATGCAGCAGACGCTGGCGGGCCGTGCCAGCCTGATGCCGGGGGCCGGGGTCAATGCGGACAACGTGCGCACCATCCTCGAGTTCACCGGGGTGAGCGAGGTGCACATGTCCGGCATGGGCTGGCGCGGCGGCATGGTGCCTCACGGCGTCAACATGGGCACCTCGGACGACGGCCGGGTCAATATCACCGACGGCGCCAAGGTGGCGGCGGTGCGGGCCCTGCTGGACGCCTGACGAGAGTGGTTAGCTCTTGAGGAGATCGCCGCCAATGGGCGGCGTTCGCCTCCGGCTGGTGTGAACTCTCTCCCGCCGGCGGGGAAATCAGGGCCGGCGCCGGCAGCACCCCGGGAAAAAGTCTGATATCATCCCGTCTCTTTTACATGCCTCATTACTTGGATCTGGAGCTACATCTCAATGTCCCAATACGACTCTATCGAACAGAAGGCCAGCTATGGCATCGGCCGCAACATGGGTGATCAACTGGCGCAGCAAGCGTTCGCCGGTCTGGATATCCCGGCCCTGCAACAAGGTCTGGCAGATGCCCTGAATGGTCTGGAGTTCGCGGTCAGCCGTGACGATATCAATGATGCCTTCCAGGTCATCACCGCCCGCATGCAGGAACAGCAGGAAGCCGTTGCCAAGGCCGCTGCCGGTGAAGGCGAAGCCTTCCTGGCCGACAACGCCAAGCGCGCCGACGTCAAGGTGACCGACTCAGGTCTGCAATACGAAGTCATGGTGGAAGGCGATGGCGCCGTGCCGGTGGCCGGTCAGTCCGTGCGCGTGCACTACCACGGTACCTTCACCCACGGTGGCGTGTTCGACAGCTCAGTCGCCCGTGGCGAGCCGGCCGAATTCCCGGTGACCGGCGTCATCGCCGGTTGGGTGGAAGCGCTGCAGATGATGCCGGTAGGCTCCAAGTGGAAGCTCTACATCCCGCACGATCTGGCCTACGGTGCCCGTGGTGCCGGCTCCATCCCGCCCTACTCCGCACTGGTATTCGAAGTGGAGCTGCTGGACATCCTGTGATCCGGCTGGCTTGATGCAAACGGCGACCCTTGGGTCGCCGTTTGTTTTTGGGGCCTCGGGGCCGGGCAATGGGCAGATGCCCGAGTTATAGTCAGGGCTTCTCCCAGGAGAGCGACCATGGCAGCCATCATCGAGGTCATCGACCTTATCAAGCACTTTCCCGGCGTCAAGGCGGTGGATGGCCTCAGCTTCGCCATTCCCGCCGGCAGCTGCTTCGGCCTGCTCGGGCCGAACGGGGCGGGCAAGACCACCACCATAGAGCTGCTGGAGGGGATCCTCACCCCGGACAGAGGCCAGATCCTGTTTCATGGCGCCCCCCGCGGCCCCGATTACCGCTCCCGTATCGGCATCCAGTTTCAGCACACGGCGCTGCAGGATTTCCTGACGGTGCGCGATACCCTGCGTCTGTTTGCCAGTCTCTATCCCAATCCCCTGTCGCGGGAGCTGCTCATCGAGCTGTGCGCCCTCGGCGAGTTTATCGATCGGGACAGCCGCAAGCTCTCCGGCGGCCAGCGTCAGCGCCTGCTGCTGGCGCTGGCGCTGCTCGGCGATCCCGAGCTGCTGTTTCTGGACGAGCCCACCACCGGGCTGGATCCCCAGGCGCGGCACCACTTCTGGCAGCGCATAGAGGCGATCAAGGCCCAGGGCAAGACGGTGGTGCTCACCACCCACTACATGGACGAGGCGCAGCAGCTGTGCGACCGCATCGCCATCGTCGACCACGGTCACCTGCTCAGCCTGGATACGCCGGCGGCCCTGCTGGCCCGTCACTTCGACGGCGTGCTGGTGCGGCTGATGGATCACCCGGCCCTCGCCACCCTGGGTCACCCGCTGCAACGCCATGGCGATCAGGTGGAGCTGAGCTGTCCCGACGTGGCGGCCCTGCTGCCAAGGCTGCTCAGCCTGGGGGTGCCGCTGACCGGCATGCAGGTACGCTCCCCCAATCTGGAGGATCTCTTCCTCTACCTGACCGGCCACAGCCTGAGGAGTGGCTCATGAGCGGCTCGATGAAGCGTATCGGGGCACTCTTCCATGCCCACAACCTCGAGGATCTCTTCCCGCAGCGGGTCGGCCATAGCCTGAGGAGCGGCGCATGAGCGGCTCGATGAAGCGTATCGGCGCACTCTTCCATGCCCGCAACCTCGAGTTTGTGCGGGACAGGGCGGCGCTGATCTGGAACCTGGCCTTCCCCCTGCTGCTGGTGATCGGCTTCTCCCTCATCTTCTCCGGCCCCCCCAAGCCGCTGGTGCAGATCGGGGTGCTGGGGGCGCTGCCCGCCGCCTACCAGCCCCTCGGCGTCATACCGCTGCTCAAGCTGATCCCCTATGAGGACGAGGGGAGGGGGCGGCTCAAGGTGCGCCATCATCAGCTGGATCTGCTGCTCTCGCCGGCGCAGGGGCGCTATTGGGTCAACCCGGATGCGCCCCAGGGGGCCATGGCGGAGTACCTGCTGCGCCAAGCGGTGTTCATGCCGCTGCAGAAGGAGACCCTGAGCGGCCAGGCCATCCGCTACGGCGACTGGCTGCTGCCCGGGGTGATCGGCATGAACCTGATGTTCTCCGGCCTGTTCGGGGTCGGCTTCGTCATAGTGCGCTATCGCAAGAACGGGGTGCTCAAGCGATTGCGAGCGACCCCGCTGTCGGCGGCCGAGTTCCTCTGCGCGCAGCTGCTGTCGCGTGTCCTGATCACCCTGGTGGTGAGTCTGCTGGTGTTTCTGGTGGCGTACTGGCTGCTCGGCGTCCCGCTGCTCGGCTCGGGCTGGTTGCTGCTGCTGATCGCTCTGGCAGGTGGCGCCGCCATGGCTTCGCTCGGGCTGCTCATCGCTGCCCGCATCCAGAACGAAGAGCTGGCGAGCGGTTTGCTCAATCTCATCAGTCTGCCCATGATGTTCTTATCCGGCGTCTGGTTTTCGCTGGAGGGCTCTCCCCCCTGGTTGCAGGCGGTGGCGGCGCGTTTGCCGCTCAGTCAGATCATCGATGCAGCCCGCGCCGTGATGCTGGAGGGCGCCGGTTGGCAGGAGGTGGCTGGGCCATTGGCCCAGGTTGTCCTGTTCGCCCTGGTGTGTGTCACGCTGGGGGCCGCGCTGTTCAAATGGAGTGCAAAATGAAGTCAATGTGGTGGTTGCTACTGCTGGTTGCCACGCTGCCGGTGAGCGCCGGTACCCTGCGTTGCAAGAGCGCCCTGCTGACCGAGGGGGATACCACGGCCGAGCTGCTGATCCGCTGCGGTCAGCCGATGCTCAGGGAGGACCTGACCCGTTACGAGGAGAACGGCTTTGGCGCCAGGATGACGGTCAAGTACGCCGAGCGCTGGACATACAACTTCGGCAAGAGCGAGTTCATGCAGTTTGTCACCGTCGAGAACGGCGTCATCACCGAGATCGAAGACGGCCCGCGCGGCGGCTGATCCCCTGGCCGTCCGGCTGCATTATCACAGAGCCAGTGCGGGCAGGGGGCCTGCCGAGTCAATGGCAGCTCCGCCAATGGCGTCCCCTAGCGCCGGAAAGCCACAGGGCCATCGCGCTCTTCACCGCCACTCCCATTCCTGCCTTTCAGGGTCACGGCTCCCTGTGTTGGAGCCTGCTGACAGAAATCTGAGCTTAATGAATCTGTTATGAGGCCACTTCGTTGCCCCACCACGGTGCAGTCGCATTTTGTCGAAAAAATAATCCTCATGGAATGAATGGCCTATGACAGCAGGCTATTTGGTCGATAAGGGTCTATTTTCTATTCAAATGGTGCACCGTGAGCGGTTTAAACATTTTGTGCTGTTGCACCAGAAGTGGGCCAGGTTGCACCGATTGACAGGTTTTTAACCGGCTGGATAAGCTGCAAAAAGCAGAGAAAACCAAGGCATCTGATGAGGTTTGGGGTGCCAACTTTGAATCAAACCACAGGGAAGAGTGACATGAAGCAGATACACAAGGCAGGTATGGTGATAGTGCTGTCGCTGACGGCGGCCAATGTCTGGGCGGATGGGACCCTGGACGCGGTCAAGAAGAAGGGGTTCGTGCAGTGCGGGGTCGGCGATGGTCTGCCCGGATTCTCCAACCCGGATGCCAAGGGCACCTGGACCGGGCTGGACGTGGACGTCTGCCGCGCCGTCGCCGCCGCCGTGCTGGGGGATGCCGGCAAGGTCAAGTATGTCTCCCTCACCGCCAAGGAGCGTTTCACCGCCCTGCAATCCGGTGAGGTCGACCTGCTCTCCCGCAACACCACCTGGACCCTGACCCGTGACGGCTCGCTGGGCCTGACCTTCGCCGGCGTGAACTACTACGACGGCCAGGGCTTCCTGGTCAACAAGTCCCTCGGGGTCAAGAGTGCCAAGGAGCTGGACGGCGCCGCTGTCTGTATCCAGTCCGGTACCACCACCGAGCTCAACCTGGCGGACTACTTCCGTGCCAACGGTGGCATGAAATATACCCCAGTGGTGTTCGATACCTCGGATCAGACCGTCAAGGGATTCGAGGCGGGGCGCTGCGACGTGCTGACCTCGGATCAGTCCCAGCTCTATTCGCTGAGGATCAAGCTGTCAAAGCCGGGAGAGGCCGTGGTGCTGCCTGAGGTGATCTCCAAGGAGCCGCTGGGCCCGGCGGTGCGGCAAGGGGATGAGCAGTGGTTCAAGGTAGTGCGCTGGAGCCTCTACGCCATGCTCAATGCCGAGGAGGCGGGGGTCACCAGTGCCAACGTGGATGAGATGCTGAAATCCACCAATCCGGACATCCGCCGTCTGCTGGGGCTGGAAGAGCCCAAGGGCGCCGTGCTGGGGCTGGATGACAAGTGGGCCTACAACATCGTCAAGCAGGTCGGCAACTACGGCGAGTCGTTCGATCGCAACGTGGGGGCGGGTTCTCCGCTCAAGATCGATCGAGGCATCAATGCGCTGTGGAACAAGGGGGGCCTGATGTATGCCCCGCCCATCCGCTGAGTCGATGAACTGCCGGGGGGCCTGGCCCCCCATTTCCCTCTTGCCTTGGCCTTGCCGGAGTCATCCCTATGGCGTTACATGCACCGAACCAGAGGAAAGAACAGGGCCGCTGGTGGTATGACGCGAAGGTACGGGCTCTGATCTTCCAGTGCCTGGCCGTTGCGGCCGTGATCGCGTTTCTGTTCTACATCATCAACAATGCCCTGACCAATCTGGCCACCCGTGGCATCACCACCGGCTTCGACTTTCTGGGCAACACCGCCGGTTTCGGCATCTTGCAGAGCCTGATCCCCTACGACGAGACCTATACCTTCGGTCGCACCTTCGTGGTCGGCCTGCTCAATACCCTGCTGGTGTCGGTGCTCGGCATTCTATTTGCCACCCTGCTCGGCTTCGTGCTCGGGGTGGCCCGGCTGTCGAGCAACTGGCTGGTGGCCAAGATTGCCACCGTCTACATCGAGACCTTTCGCAACATTCCGCTGCTGCTGCAGATCTTCTTCTGGTACTTCTCGGTGCTGCGCACCTTGCCCTCGCCGCGCCAGAGCGTAGAGCTGGGGGAACTCGCCTTCCTCAATGTGCGCGGCCTCTATATCCCCAAGCCCCTGTTCGAGGATGGCTTCGGTTATGTGCTGTGGGCGCTGCTGCTGGCGCTGTTGGTGAGCTGGGGCCTGCGTCGCTGGGCCCATCGCCGCCAGGAGCTGACTGGCAGGAGCTTCCCGGTCTGGCTCTGCTCCATAGGCCTGCTCATCCTGCTGCCCCTGCTCACTTTCCTGCTGGTGGGGAGCCCGCTCTCCTGGAGCATCCCTACCCTGCAGGGCTTCAACTTCAGGGGCGGGCTGACGGTGCTGCCCGAGCTGGCCGCCCTGCTGCTGGCGCTGACCATCTACACGGCGGCCTTCATCGCCGAGATAGTGCGCTCCGGTATCCAGGCCATCAGCAAGGGGCAGACGGAGGCCGCCTCCGCGCTGGGGCTGTCGCCCACCAAGACCCTGCGGCTGGTGGTCATCCCGCAGGCGATGCGGGTCATCATACCCCCGCTCACCAGCCAGTATCTGAATCTCACCAAGAACTCTTCGCTGGCCACCGCCATCGGCTATCCGGATCTGGTCTCCGTGTTCATGGGGACCACCCTCAACCAGACCGGGCAGGCGATCGAGGTGATCGCCATGACCATGGGGGTCTATCTGCTCATCAGTATCACCACCTCGGTGCTGATGAACATCTACAACCGCAAGATGACGCTGGTGGAGCGCTAGGGAGGCAATATGTTTGTGAATGAGTTGCAAGAAGCGCTGCCGCCGCCCAGCAATCGTCGAGGGATCCTCGCCTGGATCAGGCAAAATCTGTTCCCCAACTGGTGGAACGGCCTGTTGACCCTAGGGTTGGCGTACCTGCTGTTGCCGGCTATCTGGTCCGCGCTGGATTGGGCCCTGTTCTCGGCCAGCTGGCTGGGGAGCAGCCGTGCCGATTGCGTGCAGGGAGGGGCCTGCTGGATCTTCATCGAGAGTCGGCTGGGGCAATACCTCTACGGCTTCTACCCGGTGGATCAGTACTGGCGCATCAACCTGGTGTTTGCCGGGCTGGCCGGGCTGCTGGCGTTGCTGATCTGGCCAAGAACACCCCGCAAGGGTTGGCTGGCGATCTTTACCCTGCTGGTGTTCCCGGTCATCGCTTTCCTGCTGATCCACGGCGGGGTTGGCCTCGAGGTGGTGGAGACCAACCGCTGGGGCGGGCTGATGCTGACCCTGGTGCTGGCGGTGGTGGGCATAGCGGTGGCCCTGCCATTCGGGATCCTGCTGGCATTGGGGCGCCGCTCCCACATGCCGGTCATCTCCAGCCTGTCCACCGTCTATATCGAGTTCTGGCGGGCGGTGCCCCTGATCACTGTGCTGTTCATGGCCTCCGTCATGCTGCCACTGTTCATGACCACCGAGGTGGAGCTCGACAAGCTGTTGCGGGCCCTCATCGGCATCATATTGTTCCAGTCGGCCTATGTGGCCGAGGTGGTGCGCGGTGGCCTGCAGGCGATCCCCAAGGGGCAGTATGAGGCGGGGGATGCCCTTGGGCTTTCCTACTGGAAGGTGATGGGGCTCATCATCATGCCGCAGGCCCTCAAGATCACCATCCCCTCCCTGGTGAACACCTTCATCTCCCTGTTCAAGGACACCAGCCTGGTGCTGATCATCGGCCTGTTCGATCTGCTCGCCATCTCCAAGGTGGCGTTGGCAGATCCGGCCTGGCTGGGGTTCTCCACCGAGGCCTATGTGTTCATCGCCATGATTTTCTGGATGTTCTGTTTTGGTATGTCCCGCTACTCCATCTATCTGGAGAACAAGCTCAACACGGGTCACAAGCGTTAGGAGTGATTGCAAGATGACAACAGAGATGATGGCCGCGCTCAAGGCCGCCTATCACAAACGGCATGGCGACTGTCATATGCAGCGCAATATCGCCCGACAGGGGTGGAATGGGGAAAAACGGGTAATGGGAGCACAGAACCAGCGCTCACAAGCTTCGGGAGTAGCTTCAACATGACAACGGACACCGTGGTTTCACTCAAGGACGTCAACAAATGGTATGGCGAGTTCCATGTGCTGCGTAACATCAACCTGCAGGTGGGCAAGGGGGAGAAGATCGTCATCTGCGGGCCATCCGGCTCGGGCAAGTCCACCATGATCCGCTGCATCAACCGGTTGGAGGAGCACCAGAGCGGTGACATCCTGGTCAGGGGCACAGTGCTCACCTCGGATCTCAAGCACATAGAGACGGTGCGCAAGGAGGTGGGAATGGTGTTCCAGCACTTCAACCTGTTCCCCCATCTGACCGTGCTGGAAAACTGCTGTCTGGCACCCATCTGGGTCAAGCAACTGCCCCGCAAGGAGGCCGAGGAGATCGCCATGACCTTCCTGCGCCGGGTCAGGATCCCGGAGCAGGCGCTCAAGTATCCGGGTCAGCTGTCCGGCGGGCAGCAGCAGCGGGTGGCCATCGCCCGCAGCCTCTGCATGAATCCGCAGGTCATGCTGTTTGACGAGCCGACCTCGGCGCTGGATCCCGAGATGGTGCGCGAGGTGCTGGATGTCATGGTGGAGCTGGCCCATGAGGGGATGACCATGCTCTGCGTGACCCACGAGATGGGGTTTGCCAAGCAGGTCGCGGATCGGGTGATCTTCATGGACAGAGGCCAGATCATCGAGGAGAACGTGCCGGATCAGTTCTTCGACCATCCCCAGTCGGAGCGCACCAAGCTGTTCCTGTCCCAGATCCTGCAGCATTGAGCGCCGACTGCTGGGCGCGATAAAAACGCCCGCACGATCGGTGATCGGCGGGCAAAGACGTACATGGAAGCAGACTACCAACGGAAAGGAGTATGTCAGCCCGGCAACAGGGCGGTGGTGCGCAGATCGCGCACCGCCAGGTTGATCTGCCGGGCCAGGCGCAGCGCCTGATGGCAGCTCAGGGATTTCAGATCGATGATCCCGCCCTGAAACTCGAAGCGCCCCAGCGCCTCTATCATGAAGCTACCGTGATGGAAGCTCTTGATATAACGGGCAATCTGGCGTGGAGACAACTGCTTGAACACCTTCATGGCAAAACACCCTGTTGCTTGGACAGGGCACACTATGCCGCGCTCCCGTGACACTGATGTGACATTTTATAAAGGGTTGTATGAATCCTTCTTTCGGCGTTATCGCGCCCTGCGAAGCGGCGTCTCTGGCCGTGAAAAAAGGGTGCCTCGGCAGGCCGCTGCCCCGATATACTGCGGGTCATCGATGAGTTCAATGAAGGTGTCGCGAGTGGAGTGGGTGGACGTAGTGGATGCGCAGGATAGGGTGATCGGGGTCGCCGAGCGGGCCAAGGTGCGGCGGGAGAATCTGCGTCATCGTGCCAGCTATATCCTGGTGCTCGATGAGGCTGAGAGGGTGCTGGTGCAGCGCCGTACCCTCGGCAAGGACTTCTGCCCCGGCATGCTGGACGCCTGCGCCGGCGGCGTGGTGACCCAGGGTGAGCAGATGGAACCCTCCGCACGGCGCGAGCTGGCCGAGGAGCTGGGCATCCGCGACGTGGCGTTGCAGGCGTTTGGCACCTTCTACGCCGAGGGGGAAGGCTATCGGGTCTGGGGCGGGCTGTTCAGCTGTTGCTATCAGGGGCCGCTGCAGCTGCAGGCGGAGGAGGTGAGCGAGGTGCACTGGATGAGCCTGGCCGAGATAGCGGCGCGGGCCGACGAGTTCACTCCGGATTCCCTGCTGGCCATCGCAACCTGGCAGGCGCGGCGGCACGGGTGAGGGTGGCGACGCGAGCCGTCGAGTTTGGTTTTCCTGCTCACCATCGCGACCTGGCAGGCACGGCGGCAGGGGGGAGCCGGTGTCGCCCCCTTCAGGGTTGGAGTAGACTGGAACATCTTCCCTCCACTTAAGGACGAGACATCATGATCACTGTCGGCCAATCCCTGCCTGCGGGCGAATTCACCTTCCTGACTGCCGAGGGCAAGCAGGTGCAGGACAGCCAGGCCCTGTTTGCGGGCAAGAGAGTGGTGCTGTTCGCGGTGCCCGGCGCCTTCACCCCCACCTGCTCCAATGCCCATCTGCCCGGTTACGTGGTGCTGGCGGACGAGTTCAAGGCTAAGGGCATCGATGCCATCTATTGCCTCTCGGTGAACGATGCCTTCGTGATGAGGGCGTGGCAGGAGGCCCAGAATGCCGAAGCCATCACCATGCTGGCGGATGGCGACGGCAGCTGGACCCAGGCCCTGGGCCTGGCCAAGGCGACCGGCGCCTTCGGTGGCCTGCGGGCGCAACGCTTCGCCCTGATCGCCCAGGACGGCGTGGTGCAGCAGCTGTTCGTGGAGGCGCCGGGCAAGTTTGAGGTGTCCGATGCCGAGAGTCTGCTGGCCGCGCTCTGAACTGTTAATCATTGTTTGATTTCACCTTGAAATAGCAAGGCGGCTCGCTACACTGAGCCCACTTTTGGATGGAGCCAGGCTAGCAGCCTGGCTCTCGTGTTTGCAGTCGATGGGATAGAAGAATATGACCCTGGCTTTTGTTGCCCTGATTGCCGGACTGGCGCTGCTGGTCTGGAGTGCGGATAAATTTGTGGACGGCGCCGCCGCGACCGCCCGTTATGCCGGCATGCCACCGCTGCTGATCGGCATGGTGATCATAGGTTTTGGTACCTCGGCCCCGGAGATGGTGGTCTCCGCGCTGGCGGCGGCTCAGGGTAACCCTGGGCTGGCCCTCGGCAACGCCTATGGCTCCAACATCACCAACATCGCGCTGATCCTGGGTCTGACCGCCCTCATCAGCCCCATCGCCGTCTCCTCCCAGGTGGTACGCAAGGAGATCCCCATCCTGCTCGGCATCACCCTGCTCTCCGGTGCCCTGCTGATCGATGGCCACCTGGGTGGCACTGATGCGCTGATCCTGGGGGCCGTGTTCCTGGTGCTGATGGGTTGGTCCATCTGGGCCGGCATGACCGGCAAGGGAGATGCGCTCGATGCGGATATCGCGGACGATATCAGTAGCGAGGGCATGTCGCTCAAGCGCGCCATCGTCTGGCTCCTGGTTGGCCTGGTGCTGCTGATCGCCGCCTCCCGCCTGCTGGTGTGGGGCGCTGTGACCATAGCCCAGGCGCTTGGCATCAGCGATCTGGTGATCGGCCTGACCATAGTGGCGGTGGGCACCTCGCTGCCGGAGCTGGCCTCCTCCCTCATCGCCATTCGCAAGAAGGAGCACGATCTTGCGCTCGGCAACGTGCTCGGCTCTAACCTGTTCAACACCCTGGCCGTGGTCGGCATCGCCGCCGGCATAGCGCCGCTGGATGTGGACCCGGCGGTGCTCTCCCGTGACTGGAGCCTGATGATGGGGCTGACCCTGTTGCTGCTGATCATGTGTCTTGGCCGCAAGGGGCAGGGGCGGATCAACCGCTGGGAAGGGGGCCTGCTGCTCGCCATCTTCGTGGCCTATACCTCCTGGCTGCTGGGTAGCCAGTTCCTCTGATGCCAGAGTGGTGCAGAGATAGATACGAAGAGGGGGAAGCATTTGCTTCCCCCTCTTGTTTGGTGCAATCCAGGCCGGATCAGGCCACCGCCACCAGCTTCTGCTTCTGGGCGCTGTCCAGGATCAGGATGCTCGCCTTGGGGAAGAAGTTGAAGGTGGAGGCCGAGGCCCAGGTGTAGGCCCCCATCACCCGACCGATGACCAGCTCGCCGATCGCCAGATCCGGCAGCATGATGCCGTCGCGGATCACGTCCACGCTGTCGCAGGTGGGGCCGGAGAGCACCGCATTGTGCAGTTCGCCGTGGGCATAGGGGGTGCTCACCGGGTAGGTTACGTGGTCATAGAGCTGACCGTTGTAGCTGCCGTAGAGGCCGTCATCCAGGTAGTACCAGATCTTGTCACCGCGGTGGGCCTTGCCCATCACGCTGGACACCGAGGTCATGGCCGGCGCGCTGATGAAGCGGCCCGGCTCGGCGATCTTCTGCACGGTGGCGGGCAGCTTGGCCAGCGCCGCGCGGATCGGGGCGCAGAAGCCGTCGATGTCGAACTCGCCGCCCTCATAGTCCACCGGGAAACCGCCGCCGATGTCCAGCACCCAGGGCTTGAGCCCGAGATCCCAGGCCTGCTCCATGATCTCGCGGCAGGCGTCGATGGCCTGCACGTGGCGACGGGAGTGGGGTACCTGAGAGCCGACGTGGAACGACAGCCCCATCACCTTGATCCCCTTGGCCTGAGCCAGTTGCAGCAGCGGCAGCGCCTGCTCCGGGGTGCAGCCAAACTTCTTGGAGAGATCGACCTTGGTCTCCGGGTTCGGGAAGCTGACTCGCAGCAGCAGTTTGACCTCGTCCTTGTAGGGAATGAACTTCTCCAGCTCCAGCGGGTTGTCATAGACAAAGACGGTGCAGCCGAACTCCAGCGCATAGCGGATGTCGCTGTCGCGCTTGATGGGATGGGTATGAATACAGCGTCCCGGGCGAACCCCTTGGCTGCGCACCAGATCCACTTCGCCATTGGTGGCCAGATCGAAACAGGCCCCCTCTTCCCGCAAGACAGAGACCACCGCCTCATGGGGCAGGGGCTTGAGTGCATAGTGCAAGCGCACATCGGGCAGGGCGGCGGCCAGGGCCCGATACTGTTTGCGGACGGCTGCCTTGTCGAGCAGCAGCAGGGGGGAGCCAAATTGTTCAACCAGCTGACGGTAATCTTGTGCGATCAGGGTCTCGTTCATTCTCTTTTGAAAGTCCTTAGGGGGCAGGTCTGCCCTAGCCTTGGTTTGTTGAGACGGCAGCGGCCGGCTCAGGCGAGTGGTCCGGAGGGACCCACCAGGCACAATGCATAACTCCTCGGCAAAGTGCTTAGTTATGCGCGGGATTATCGGCTTATTGCGTTTCTGTGCAAGCATTTTGATTGGATATGTTGGCAAGTTTTTCTGGTCGAGACGAAAGATGCTGTCGATATGCAACGAGGTGGCGAAGCTGTCTCGAGAATGGGTCGAATGAAACTCGGTAAGCTGTTGATAGTTAACGAACAAGTAACATTTTTCTGGATGCTGGCGTCAGTGGAAAAAAAGCGCGGCCCCGGGCGGCCGAGCGGGAGACAGCTCACAGTTTTTGGATTACCATGCCCGCTTCCTAATCCAAACTAGTTCGGATGAAGGTAGCAGGAGAGCGATGGGGGACCATCCACCGAAGAAGTGAATCTTTCAGGTACCGGGCAACCGGTGTGGACTGCTACTGGACGATACTCTGGAGAGACCCGTTAGATCGGGCGCCGAAGGAGCAAGGCACCATGACTGCATCGCAGGCAGGTGTCGGAAACTCTCAGGCAAAAGGACAGAGGGGATGGGATGGTTGTACCTGGGCTTGGCCCGCATCCGATCACCTCTGGCGATCGCGACACCTATGGGAAGATCATCCTTCTCCTCCTTAATTGTTGTTTTTTAAGGAGGATGCATGTCATCAATTCAATCGGCGTTAACCGCCATCGATAGCTTTATCTGGGGTCCGCCACTGCTGATCCTGCTGGTCGGGACCGGTGTCTATCTCACCCTGCGTCTGGGTTTGCTTCAGGTCGTGCGCTTGCCGCTCGCCCTGCGACTGGTATTTGGTCGCGATCAGGGCCAGGGCAAGCAGGGGGATGTCTCCAGCTTCGCCGCGCTCTGCACCGCGCTCTCCGCCACCATAGGCACCGGCAACATAGTCGGGGTTGCCACCGCCATCAAGCTTGGCGGCCCGGGTGCCCTGTTCTGGATGTGGATGGCGGCCCTGTTCGGCATGGCGACCAAGTACGCCGAGTGTCTGCTGGCGGTCAAGTATCGCCAGCAGGATGCCAACGGCCAGATGGCGGGTGGCCCCATGTACTATCTGGAGAAGGGGCTCGGCTCCAAGCCGCTCGCCAAGCTGTTCGCCCTGTTTGGCATAGGTGTCGCCTTCTTCGGCATCGGCACCTTCCCCCAGGTCAACGCCATCTCCGACGCCATGAGCCTCTCCTTCTCGGTGCCCCGCGAGGCGACCGCCGTGGTGCTGACGCTGATAGTGGCGCTGGTGACCCTGGGGGGCATCCAGTCCATCTCCAGCGTGTCGAGCAAGGTGGTGCCCTTCATGGCCATCTTCTACATCCTCGCCTGTGCCGGGGTGCTGGTGAACAATGCCGGCGCCCTGCCGGAGGCGGTGATGTTGGTCATCAACAGCGCCTTCACCGGCCATGCCGCCACCGGCGGCTTCGTCGGGGCCGGCATCATGCTGGCGATCCAGTCCGGGGTGGCGCGCGGGGTCTTCTCCAACGAGTCAGGCCTCGGCTCTGCCCCCATAGCGGCGGCGGCGGCCAAGACGGATTCCTGCGTGGAGCAGGGGCTGGTCTCCATGACCGGCACCTTCATCGACACCCTCATCATCTGCACCATGACCGGCCTGACCCTGGTGGTCACCGGCGTCTGGAGCGGGGACCTGAGCGGTGCCGCCATGACCAGCGCCGCCTTCGCCCAGGGACTGGATGCGCAGATAGGCCAGTATCTGGTGAGCATAGGGCTGCTGTTCTTCGCCTTCACTACCATTCTCGGCTGGAACTACTACGGCGAGCGCTGCACCGAGTACCTGTTCGGGGTCAAGGCCATCAAGCCCTACCGCCTCATCTATCTGGTGCTGGTGGCGAGTGGCGCCTTCCTCCATCTGGACATGATTTGGCTGCTGGCCGACATCGTCAACGGCCTGATGGCGGTGCCGAACCTGATCGGCCTCATCGGCCTGCGCCACGTGGTGATCGCCGAGACCCGCGCCTACTTCAGCCGGGATCTGGATGCGGAATCCGAGCCCCAGACTGCATGAGTCTCTGTTGGGATCCCATGCTGTGACAGCCGAGACCCTGGTCTATTGCTTCAGCCGGGGCCAGGATACCGAGTCGGAGCCCGAGCCGCAGACGGCCTGAGCCTGTCTTTGCTCCGTGCAGGAAATGAAAAAGCCACGACCCCGGTCGTGGCTTTTTCGTTGGCGTCCTAGTGGTTAGCTCTCCTGCCCGTTGGAGAAGGGCAGGGGCCTAGCCGCCGATCAGCAGCACCTGCAGCCGCCGCCGGACCTGCGCCACCAGCTCCTCGGGACTGCCCTGCCAACCGATCTGCTGTGCCAGCGTGGTGGAGGTGCCGGGCAGGAAGCGCAGCTCTCCGCCCGCCAGTTCATAGAAGCGGCTCGCCATGCGGGTCCCCTCGTCCAGATCCCCCGCCACCAGCAGCATGGCCTGGGCCAGCACGGCGCCGCCGTGATCCTGGGCCGGCGCCAGCCAGCGCTGGGCGGTGCCGGTAATCTTGCGACCCCCGATCACCAGATTGTACTGACCGTCGCAAAACGAACCGGGCACGAAGTCGTAGCCGCCCTGCAGGCCATAGTCCGCCAGCAGGGCCAGCAGCGGCGCCCCCAGCAGTTGGTAGTAGTGGCCAAGATCCGTGGTGGTGCGCGGCAGCAACAGGGAGAGGTTGAGGATGCCGGCGCCGTGGGGCACGGCGGTGCCGCCGCTGTCGCGCACATAGACGGGCCAGCCCTCGGCGGCGAGTTGCTCACAGGCGCTTTGATAGTGGGGCAGCCGCATGTCCTTGCGGGTGACGATGAGGCACTGGGACGCCTGCCAGAGGTGGGCACCGGCCCGACCCTGGCGGGCGCAGTCGCGCAGCCACTGCTGCTCCTGGGCCAGCACGAGATCGGGGGGCTGGGGAGTGGATGGCGTGTCCGGTGTCGGGCTGAGCAGGGAGTAGGGCATGGCGGTTTCCGGCGGCAGTGGTGCCAGCACAGTACCCGCGGGGAGGGGCAAGGTAAAGCCCCGCACGGCGGGGCTTCAAGGGGAGGAGGTCGGACCCGATCAGTGGCTGGTGTTGGCGCGAATGGGCAGCAGCAGGTTCATGATGATAGCGGTCAGGCCGCCGGTGGCAACGCCATAGGAGAGCACGCTTCGGGCCAGCTCCGGCAGGTGCTGCAGTACCTCGGGCACCTGCGCCACCCCCAGTCCCATGGCGATCGACACCGCCAGTATCATCAGGGCGCGGCGGTCCAGCTCCTCGCGGGAGATGATGCGCACCCCGGCGGCGGCTATGGTGCCGAACATGACGATGGTGGCACCGCCCAGCACGGGTTCGGGGATCTGCTGTACCAGGCTGGCCACCGCCGGGAACAGGCCGAGCAGGGCCAGCATGGCGGCGATGAAGAGGCCGACGTGACGGCTGGCCACCCCGGTCAGTTGGATGACGCCGTTGTTCTGGGCGAAGGTGGACATGGGGAAGGTGGAGAAGACCGCCGCCAGCATGGAGTTGGCCCCATCGGCCAGCACGCCGCCCTTGATCCGCGCCATGTAGACGGGGCCGTCCAGCGGCTCGCCGGAGATGTCGGAGGTGGCGGTCATGTCACCTATGGCCTCCAGCGCCGTCACCACGAAGATGATGGCCAGCGGCACGAACAGCTGCCAGTCGAAGCCGAGGCCGTAGTGCAGGGGGATGGGCACCATCACCAATGGGCCCTCGAAGATTGGCGCGCTCACCTTGCCCAGCAGCAAGGCCGCCCCATAACCCACCAGCATGGCGATCATGATGGCGGAGAGGCGCAGCCAGGGATTGCGACTGCGTTGCAGCAAGACGATGAGGCCGAGCACCAGCAGGGAGAGGAAGAGGTTGCTGTGGCTGGCGAAGCTGCCGTCGGCCAGGGCGCCATAGCCGCCGCCCATGCTGATGAGGCCCACCTTGATCAGAGTCAGACCGATGAGCAGCACCACTATGCCGGTCACCAGCGGGGTGATCACCCGCTTGACCAGATGCAGGAAGCGGCTCATCACCACTATGGTGAGGGCGGCCGCCAGCATGGTGCCAAACAGGGTGCCCAGCAGATCCTCGGTGGGCATGGCGGCCTGCTTGAGGGCGAGGCCTGAGGCGATGATGGGGCCGAGGAAGTTGAAGCTGGTGCCCTGCACCGACAGCAGTCCGGAGCCGAGCGGGCCGAAGCGGCGGGTCTGGATGAAGGAGGCGATGCCGGACATGACCAGCGACATGGAGACGATATAGCGGGTGTCGGCGGCGGGGAGGCCGAGGGCATTGGCGATGATGAGGGGCGGGGTGATGATGGCGACAAACATGGCGAGCATATGCTGCAGGGCGGCGAACAGGGTCTGGGGCAGGGGGGGAATATCGTCGATGCCGTAGACCAGTTCGCTGTGGGCTCGCCTGGGGGGATGTGCCTCTAGGGGGGCGCGCGTGGCGGCTGCCTGTTCCATAAATACCTCAAAAAATGGTGGGGAGGGGGATAAAATTGGGCGCTATTGTAGTGGCTGAAATGGGGCTGACCAGCGCTAATTGAGCGGGATCGGGTTTATTTCTGGATGGGTTGAAACGTTTGCGCGCGGCGATTATGATCCGCCGGTTTGTGTGACGGTGCTCGCCCTCAAATGGTCACTGTCGCATAGGGTTTTGAGGCTGTACGGCGTAGAATGAGCCCTCGTCTGTAACGTGGAGACTCTGGATGCTGAAGCTGTCGGAGTTTTGGAGTGCCAGAGAACACTCCGATGATTTTACCCTGACCCGCATGGGTTTCATGACGGTACGTCTGCGGCTGCTGACCTGTGTGCTGATGCTGGGTCTTCCCGCCTGGGCGCTGGTGGATTGGCTGACCCTGGCACCTGCCCAGTTCGACGAGTTGTTCAAGGCCCGCATCTTCTGCTTGCTGGCCCTCTCTCCGCTCATCCCCTTCTCCTATCTCATTCACTTCAAGCGCGAGCGGATGAAGCTGGCCTTAGGCTATCTGATGGCGGTGATGATGCTGTTTGCCCTCATCTGCCTGCACAGCTTCGGGGCGGATCAGGAGCTGCAGGCGGGCTACATGGCCTTCCCCTATCTGCTGATCAGCCTGTTTGCCATCTTCCCCATACCGCTCTCCCTCGGCCTGCAACTGGCGGGCGGCATCCTGGTCACCATGTTGCTGGGTAACTGGTGGCTGACCGAGCAGCCGCTGTGGAGCCTGCAGACCCTCAACCAGATCTGGCTGCTGGCGCTGTTCACGGTGGCGAGCGCCTGGGTGCAGTGCGGCCAGCTCAACATGCTGCTGCAGCTCTATCGGGAGTCCACCACGGACGAGCTGACCGGCATGATGAACCGTCGTCTGTTGATGAAGAGGATAGAGAAGGCCAGGGCCACCATGATCCACAAGCAGGCCCCCTTTGCGGTGTTGCTGCTGGATCTGGACAGATTCAAGCGCATCAATGACACCTTCGGCCACCTGGCGGGGGATGCGGTGCTCAGGGAGGTGGCGGCCACCCTGGCCGAGCAGCTGGAACCCGGCATGGTGCTCGGTCGTTATGGCGGCGAGGAGTTCGCCATCCTGCTACCCGGTTGCGGCGAGCTGGCCAAGGCCAAGCGGATAGCGGAGCGGCTGAGGATAGCGGTGGAGGCGCGGCTGGTGAAGAGCCCGATCTCGGACGAATTGCTGGAGGTGACGGTGAGCATAGGGCTGACGCTGGCCCGCTCCGGGGAGAGCATCGAAGAGCTGCTCAACCGGGCCGACGAGTGTCTCTATCTGGCCAAGATGGCGGGGCGCAACTGCGTGATCGGCGAAAAACCCGTTCTGCCCAGCCCGGTCAACACGGATGCCGCCTGAGGGCGGCATCCCGATCCACAACGCCTGCGTCTAGTTCAGCCGGTACTTGCCCGACAGCTGCTGGGCCAGCAGCTTAAACATGTTGAACACCGCCATGGTCTTGCCGGTTGGGGTGCCATCCTCGGCCAGGAAGAATTCCCCCTTGAACACCAGGATCTCCCCCTTTTGCTCCACCGCGTCGGCGCGCATGCCGTGGATGAAGTCTTCGTGACTCTTGATGATGCCGTTGGCCATCTCCAGCAGGGCAGTCTCGGTGATCAGCTCTTTCTCTGCTTGCATGCTCGTCTCCTTAAACGACTACTGACAGGACACGGGCGCGCCCTGTCGCTGATTGAAGAGGGCGTTAGCATACTGCAAAGGGGGATTTTCTGTCATTGATATGACCCCGTTTTTTAGCCCATCACCAGGTTTTTGAGCCAGTGGCGCTGGCGGATCCTGCGCTGCACCAGCAGCACCTTGCACAGCTCCTCCAGCAGCACCACCGCCACCACCCAGGAGAGGGGCCAGCCCAGCAGGCTGACCGCCGCCCAGGCACAAGGCAGGCCGATGCACCACATGGCGATGATGTCGATGAAGATGCTGTAGTTCACGTCCCCGCCGGAGCGCAGCACCCCTATGATGCCCACCATGTTGAACACCTTGAGCAGCATGCCGAGGCACATGATGGCGAGCACCTGGCCCGCCTCCCCCATCAGCTCAGCCGGCAGGTTGCCGACCCACTGCAGCAGGTTGGTCTGCAGCAGCCAGACCGCTATCCCCACCAGCAGGGCGCCGACGGGGGCGAGCAGCAGGAACAGCTGGGAGTGTTGCCAGGCGGCCTCGTACTCCTCGGCCCCGAGCCGGTGGCCGAGCAGGGTGGAGCAGGCCACCGCCAGCCCGAAGAAGAGCGAAATGAGGATGCTCTCCAGGGTGCCGAGGGTGGTCATGATGGCCAGGGAGTCGGTGCCGAGGTGGGCATAGAGGAAGCCATAGAGCAGCATGCCGAAGGCCCAGAGCCCGTCATGGAACAGCAGCGGCAGGGCGATCAGGGTGAAACGCACCACCTCCTTGCGCCGAAAGGCGTCCCACCAGTCCTGTCTGCGCGGCACGAGACGCGGCTCCTGGCGCAGCACGTAGATCAGCAGCAGCACGGTCTGCAGCAGACGGGAGAGCGTGGTGCCCCAGGCCGAGCCCGCGACCCCCATGGCCTCGAAGCCGAAGTTACCGAAGATGAGGGCATAGTTGAGGATGACGTTGGCGATGATGGCGATGATGCCGATCCGGGTCGGCGCCGCCGCGTTGCCCACCGAGCGCAGGGCCGCCTCCAGCGGCAAGACTATGGCGGTGCAGAGGATGGTCGCGCCGGTGATCATCAGGAACTCGTCGGCCAGCAGGCGCAATGCGGGATCCTGGCTGGCAAAGCCGAGCACGCTGCCCGGCGAGAGCACATAGATGAGCGCAAACGGCAGGCTCACCAATAGGGCGCCCACCAGCGCCAGCGCCAGGGAGCGGCGCACCCCGCCCAGTTCGCCACGACCGTAATACTGTGCCGCCAACACCGAGACCCCGCCAGAGAGGCCCGCTATCACCAGCAGATTGAAGAAGAAGACCCGGTTGCCCAAGCCGACCGCCGCCACAGCCGTGGTGCCAAGCTGGCTCACCATCATGATATCGATGAGACCCAGCAGGGAGAACATCATGGATTGCAGCGAAACCGGCAGGGCCAGCCGCCACAGTCGCGTCATGAACTCGCGATCGGTGGTTTGTTTTAAAATAGCTTGCCAATAATTCATTTATATTAACCAGGTGTGTAAAAGATGACACTTGTCAGGGATATGATAGGGGCTGACCGGGGCGGGGCCACTGTGAGTGACTCTCGGTTTTCTTGTGCAAAACTATCTTGTTGAGGTGTTATGGGCTTTGCTAGCGAGTGCCTGGAGATCGCCCCGAGCTGCGAGGAGCGGATGCTGGGGCGGGAGGGACTGCCCCTGCTCGGTGAGGCGGGCATCTTCCTGACCGGTCTTTCTAACATCCAGGATCACTACCTGATTCGTCGCAACCGGCCTGAGTTCCACATCCTGATGGTCAGCCACGACGAGGGGGGCGTGCTGCTGACCGGGGCGACCGAACAGCCCATTCCCGCGGGCGCGCTGGTGTTCCTGCCGGCGGCCGTACCGGGCGGGTTGCGGCTTGTCGGCGAGCGCTGGCAGACCAGCTGGATCCTGCTCGACGACATCCCGCGCTGGCGCCACCTGCACCGGCTCGGCCACCGCATCTGGCAAGGGGAGGAGGGGGAGCAGCTCTACCATCTGCTCAGCCTGATGCAGGGGGAGGGGGTCCGCTCCCCCCTGCAGCCGCAACTGCTCAGCCTGCTGCTGGCGCTGCTGGACAGGACCCTGCAGGGGGAGGTGCGCGGCACCCCGGAGCTGCGGTTGCAGGCGCTGTTTCGGCGGGTGGAGGCACGCCTCGACGAGCCCTGGAGCGTGGCGCTGCTTGCCGGCCAGATGGCCTGCTCTGTGCCCCATCTGCACCGCCTCTGCCGGCAGCTGTTCGGCATGGGGCCCATGGCCTGGCTCACCCAGCTGCGAATGAACAAGGCGCGCCAGCTGCTGCTCTATACCAACTGGCCGCTCGGCGAGCTTGCCGGCCGGGTCGGTTACAGCGACGGTGCCAACTTTGCCAACCGTTTTCGCCGCCTCACTGGGCAGACCCCGGGGGCCTTTCGTCGACTGGGTCGCAAACCTGTCGCCACGGATGCGCAAACTCTTTGAAATTGTTGGCCCAAGCCCATAGGATCGGCGGGCCACACAGTCAAGGTACAGATCCATGTTTGAAGATAATAATCAGAAACGTCCTCTCTACATTCCCTACGCCGGCCCGGCCCTGCTGGAGACGCCGCTGCTCAACAAGGGCAGCGCCTTCACCAGCGAGGAGCGCAGCAGCTTCAATCTGGAAGGCCTGCTGCCCCAGAACATCGAGACCATCGAAGAGCAGGCCGTGCGGGCCTATCGCCAGTTCATGGCGTTTGGCAACGACATGGACAAGCACATCTACCTGCGCAACATCCAGGATACCAACGAGACCCTGTTCTATCGCCTGCTGACCAACCATCTGACCGAGATGCTGCCGGTCATCTACACCCCGACCGTGGGCAAGGCGTGCGAGGAGTTCTCCAACATCTACCGCCGTGCCCGCGGCCTGTTCATCTCCTATCCGGACAAGGACAGGATCGATGACATGCTGCAGAACGCCACCAAGCAGAACGTCAAGGTGATAGTGGTCACCGACGGCGAGCGGATCCTGGGGCTCGGCGATCAGGGCATCGGCGGCATGGGCATCCCCATCGGCAAGCTGTCGCTCTACACCGCCTGTGGCGGCATCTCGCCCGCCTACTGCCTGCCGGTGGTGCTGGATGTGGGCACCAACAACCAGCAGCTGCTCAACGATCCCTTCTACATGGGCTGGCGCCATCCGCGCATCTCGGGGGAGGAGTATGACGAGTTCGTCGATGCCTTCATCCAGGCGGTCAAGCGCCGCTGGCCCGAGATCCTGCTGCAGTTCGAGGATTTCGCCCAGGGCAATGCCACCCCGCTGCTCAACCGTTACAAGGATGAGCTGTGCTGCTTCAACGACGACATCCAGGGCACGGCGGCGGTGACGCTGGGCAGCCTGATCGCCGCCTGCAAGGCCTCCGGTGCCAAGCTCTCCGAGAAGCGGGTCGCCTTCCTCGGCGCCGGCAGCGCCGGTTGCGGCATCGCCGAGCAGATAGTGGCGCAGATGAAGGCCGAAGGGCTGAATGACGCCGAGGCACGGGGCCGGGTGTTCATGGTCGACCGCTTCGGGCTCATCACCGACAAGATCCCGAACCAGCTGCCGTTCCAGCGCCGTCTCTCCCAGCCGGTGGAGCGGATCAAGGAGTGGCCGGTGGGGGACAACATCTCCCTGCTGGAGGTGATGGAGCACGGTCGGCCGGACATCCTGATCGGTGTCTCCGGTCAGCCGGGTCTGTTCACCGAAGAGGTGGTCAAGACCATGCACAAGCATTGCACCCGCCCCATCATCTTTCCGCTCTCCAACCCCACCTCCCGGGTGGAGGCCACCCCGGCGGACCTCATCCGCTGGACCGACGGCCAGGTGCTGGTGGCGACCGGCAGCCCGTTCGCGCCGGTGGAGCACAAGGGCAAGCGCTACGTCATCGCCCAGTGCAACAACTCCTTCATCTTCCCGGGGATCGGGCTCGGCGTCATCGCCTCCGGCGCCACCCGGGTGACCGATGCCATGCTGATGTCGGCCAGCCGTGCCTTGGCGGAGTGCTCGCCGCTGGTGAAGGGGGAGGATGGCTCCTTGCTGCCGGATCTGGCGGATATCCACCAAGTGTCCCGCTACATCGCCAAGATGGTGGCCAAGACCGCCATGCTGCAGGGCAAGGCGGTGCAGACTCCGGATGAGGTGATCGATCAGGCCATAGAGGCGAACTTCTGGCGGCCGGAATACCGGCGCTATCGCCGCACCTCGTTCTGATCGGGGTTGATGGCACAGATGCAAAAAGGGATGCGGCAGCATCCCTTTTTTTGTGCACGGCATGAGTGCCGGTTGCTACTGTGCCGGTTGCTCGGCAGCCGGCTCGAGGGCGGGCTCAGTCGCTGGCTCAGAGGTGGCGGGCATGGCGGCGTCGGCATCCTGCACGCCGGTGACCCGGATTTCGACCCGGCGATCCGGGGCGAGGCAGTCGATGAGCGCGGCCCTGGGCTTGACCTCGTCACACTGGTTGCCGGTCACCGGGTTGCTCTCGCCATTGCCCTGAATGCTGACCTTGTCGGCCGGCAGGCCCTTGCCGATCAGGAAGTTGGCTACTGTGCTTGCGCGGGCTTCCGACAGAGCCTGGTTGTTGGCATCCGAGCCGATGCGGTCGGTGTAGCCCATCACCACGGCGCTGCCATTCTTGGGCTGGATGTCGACTATCTGCTGATAGAGCGACTCCAGCGCCTGCATCCCCTCAGGTTTCAGCTCCGCCTTGCCGAAGGCAAACAGCACGTCCGAGCTCAGGTTGAAGGTCTGATCCACGGGGGCCGGAGCCGGGGGCGGCGCCACTATGGGGGCGGCGACCACGGCCGCGGCCACGGTGCGGTTGGGGTGCAGCACCAGCTCCAAGGTGGCAGTACTGATGTCGCTGACCCAGCGCTGGGTGCCGCTGCCCACCTTGTCGTTGTCTGAGTCATCACCGACCCGCACCATATAGCGATAGCGGGCCTGGATGTCGATCCAGTCGGTCAGCCTGGCGGTCATGCCAAGCCCGGCCAGCGGCGCCAGGTTCTCTTCGTTGCCGTTGATGGATTTGACGCTGTAGAGGTAGCCGCCACCCTCGGCAAACACCGAGAAGATGTCATTCAATGGCAGCCGGCCCAGGATCGACAGGGTTGCCCCTTGGTTGCTGAACTCGTGGCCATTGATATCCCATTCGCCGCCGGACAGATAGCCCAGTTCGGCGCCCAGGTTTTCGGTGAAGTTATAGCCAGCGAAGACGTTGTAGGCGGTGTCATCGTCGCTGACATCCTGACTAAAGTCATCGATATCATGTGCCCATGCCCAGCCCGCCCCTGCCCCTATATACCAGTCGTGAACGGGGGCCGCCTGCGCCGCCGTGGTCGCCAATGCCAATGCAATCCATACCGGTTTCAGTCTTATGTTCATCGCGTATCCTCGTCGATGTTGGGTGTTATAGGGCTCCCAGCCCTTGTTATGCATAACCACCATTATGTATAGGCGATATAAGAGGTTTAACCACTTAAGTGGCGCATCCATATAGAAATTCTGTGAGACAACCGGCAGCTATTGTGATCCGGCCAGGGGGTTGGGCGGCAATATTTTGGCATAAAAAAAGGGGCCGTACGGCCCCTTTTTTCGTGCAAGTATGCAGCTTATTGCTGGACTTCCTGCACCCCGGTGACGCGCACTTCGACGCGACGATCCGGAGCCAGGCAGGAGATCAGCTCGTTCTTGCCCTTGACGCCATCGCACTGGGTGCCGGTGACCGGGTTGGCTTCGCCATGACCTTCGATGGCCACCTTGCCTGCCGGCAGGCCCTTGCCGACCAGGAAGTCGGCCACGGTACGGGCGCGTGCTTCGGACAGCTTCTGGTTGTAGGCATCGGAGCCGATGCGGTCGGTGTAACCCACCACCACGGCGCTGCCATCTTTCGGCTGAACGTCAACGATCTGCTGATACAGAGTATTGAGTGCGGCGGTCCCTTCCGGTTTCAGGGTGGATTTGCCGAAGGCAAACAGCACGTCTGAGCTCAGGGAGAAGTTCTTGTCGACCACGACGGGAGCCGGCTCGGCGACCACGGGGGCGACCACGGGAGCGACATAGGTGGTGCGGTTCGGGTGCATCACCAGTTCCAGGGTCGCGACGCTCATGTCGGTTTCCCAGGTCTTCTGCTCGTCACCCAGGCTCCACATGTAGCGGTAACGGGCCTGCACATCGATGAGATCGGAGAGCTTGGCGGTCAGACCCAGGCCAGCGAGGGGGGCCGTGCCGTTGTCGCTCTCGCCATTGCCGTTGACGTGGTTGAAGTAGGCACCGCCTTCGGCAAACACGGAGAAGATGTCGCTCAGCGGCAGGCGGGCGATACCGGACAGGGTCGCACCCTGGGTCTTGAAGTCGACGCCATCGACGCCACCCTTGCCGGCGTAGAGATAACCCAGCTCAGCGGCAAAGTTCTCGTTGAAGTTGTAGCCACCGAACAGGGACAGCGCGGTGGCGTCCTTGTCGGCATCCTGGCCGAAGGAGTCAAGGTCATGGCCATATGCCCAACCGGCACCCATACCTGTGTACCAGTCGTCGGCCGCCTGGGCGGTGGAAGTTCCCATGGCTGCAATAGCCAGAGCAATCAGGGTTGGTGCCATTTTCATTTTCATCATTTTATCCTCGTTGAGTTGCCGTGCTATGGGCGTACTGCGCACTCTTCTGTTATACCGACCGCAGATGACAATTCATGCTGCGACGTCGTGAGCCGATCACGGGCGGCTTGAATAAAAAATGGATGGTAACCTGGATTCTCATGAAGCTAATTCTCCATGGACAACTAACCGGGCAATAAGCACTTTTAATAGTTCATCCAATGTCTTACAAGCGAGGCTACTGTATTCTTTTGACCCACATTGATCAAGTTTCTGTACAAACATCCAGCGAGGGACTAGCGGTGAGGAGGGGGAGACGGCAAGGGGGCAGGAGAGGGCGAGCGTTGCCGTGACGCAGATCGCAGGCAAGCAAAAGGGGATGCCGTGGCATCCCCTTTTCGCATTATCTGAGCGGAGTCAGATTACTGCTGAACTTCCTGAACGCCGGAGATGCGAACTTCTACGCGACGGTCCGGGGCCAGGCAGGAGATCAGCTCAGCCTTGGCCTTGACGCCGTTACACTTGGTACCGGTGACAGGGTTGGCTTCGCCACGACCTTCGATACCGACTTTGCTGGCAGCCATACCCTTGCTGACCAGGAAGTTGGCAACGGTGCGGGCACGAGCTTCGGACAGCTTCTGGTTGTAAGCGTCAGAACCGATGCGGTCGGTGTAACCAACGACTACGGCGTTGCCGTCTTTCGGTTGGAACTCAACGATCTGCTGGTACAGAGCATTCAGAGCGTCAACACCTTCGGCCTTCAGGCTGTCTTTGCCAAAGGCAAACAGCACGTCGGAGTTCAGGGCGAAGTTCTTCTCAACGATCTGCGGAGCAGGAGCGGCTTCTTCAACAACAGGAGCGGCAACCGGTGCTACGTAGGAAGTACGGAACGGGTGGTAAACGGCTTCCAGGGTAGCCACGCTCTGGTTGGACTTGTACTGCTCGCCGGTGGCGGTAGTCAGGTCAGCCACGTCCCACATGTAACGGTAACGAGCTTGCAGATCCAGAGCGTCGTTAACCTTGTAGGTCACACCGGCGCCAGCCAGCGGGGATACTTTGGTATCGCTGGTGCCCATACCGTCGGTGTGGCCCCAGTAGGCGCCAGCTTCACCGAACAGGGAGAAGTCGTTACCCAGCGGCAGACGAGCGATACCGGACAGGGTGGCACCCTGGCTCTCGTAACGGTTGCCATCGGTGTTACCACGGCCGGTGTACTGGTAGCCCAGCTCGGAACCGAAGTATTCGTTGAAGTTGTAACCTACGAAGGCATTTGCAGCAGCTGCGTCTTCTTCACCGGCGGTAACGCCTTCGATCTTGTTCAGACCGTTGAAGTGAGTAGCACCGACACCGGCACCGAAGTAGATGTCGTCAGCGGCGTGTGCAGCAGTTGCGCCCATGGTAGCCATAGCGATGGCGATCAGGGAAGGAGCCATTTTCATCATAAAAAAATCCTCGTTGAGATGGCACGTAGTCCACGTGCTTCGCATTTTTTAATTTATGTAAGCTGCTGGCTCTGCCGGGCAACAATGGTTGCACCGAGCAGGGATCCTAGATCCATCCAGGAGGCACGTATCTGGGTGCACAGGTGAACGGGTTGCATTGTCGACAATGCTTCCCCCTTCACGAACAGCCGATGTCATTCCGATGACGTGGCGCACTTTATGCTCATTTCAAAACATGATCAAGCTCACAGATAATCGATAAGGCAATTTGTGTCGTGTGAGTAACTGGCTGTTTATCCGAATTTATTAGTGATCCAAGTAGGCGCGGTGCAGCTTTTTTTCAAGCTTCATATAGGCCTCAACCCAGGCCGGCCGTGCCGTGGCTCCAGACTCCCGCGTGGAAAATACCGCCAGGTAATCGGCCTCGGTTGCTTCGCACAGCAAGGGGGTGAAGCTGAGGAGAAAATGGCGGGCGAGATAGGGGTCGAGGGGCCAGATATTGAGGATGGCCCGCGCCACGGGCTGAACTGCTGCTGAACAAATGAAATTTCGATGTCCGGCCTCCAGCCACAGCGCCATCTCGCACAGACCCTGTTCGGGCACCAGGCCGCCATCTCCTTGCGTCACGGCAAGCTTCATATGATTACCATTGCCGAGCAGCAGGGTGCCATCCTCCTGCAAGACGCCGTCGTGGCCGCGCAGGGGCAGCGTGCCGGGCTGCTCGAGGTAAAGGCTGCACCGGTCGGAGAGGGCCGCCAGCACTGACGCGGCCTCGCTTTGCAGGGCGGCTGGCAACCAGAACGCCTCGGCTCGGGTTTGCTGGCCCTGATGGAGCTGACGAGCGAGGGTCGCGGGGTCCGAATCGGGATGAAGACGGGAGATGATGCCTGGAAATGCCATGCTGATTACTCTTTAAGGGATAACCGGCGGATTATACGAGTTATGGCCGTGGCAACAATAAGGTTTCTTTTCGAGACTGTTTACCTGAGGCTGCTCTGCGATTACCATCCCCGATGTTTGTTAGGGTTGTCGTCGAAAGACGCTTATTAAAGATAGAGGCTCGACCATAACGAGTCCGTTCAAAACTGATACACTTGACTACGAGTCGTCGCGAAAAATACAGGTGGAGTGAATCCGCCGAACGGAGTATGGAACACCATGAATTCAAATATCGTAACTGTTGGCAAGAAGATCCGTCAGATCCGCGAAGCGGTTGGCCTGAGCCGTCCCAAGTTTGCCGATCTGCTGGGTGTCCCCCCGACTACCCTGAAGAACTATGAACTGGGTTATCGTGAAGTCGGAGGCGCCTTCCTGGTCGCCCTGGCTCATCACCCGGAATTGCACAAGTTCACCCTCTGGCTGCTGGCTGACAAGAAAGTCGCCGAAATCGGTCAGATCGGTCCGGACGATATTGCCAAGGCCTGATCATCGGAGCTTTGGTAAAAGTGCCGCCCTCGAGGCGGCATTTTTTTATCCATCAAAATACCTCCATATTTAATTAAATGCTGCCGGCTGTGCTCTGCGCAGTGATTTTAATTAAAACCGCTTGGCAAGCTGGATTAATCCCCAGAGAATTCCGACCCTTGAATGGGGAGCCTCCTCCCGTGATGCGTACAGTGAGACAAGCATGAGTCAAACCATACCGAAAGCCAGAGATGGCTTCACCAGCACCTTCGGCGTGCTCGCCGCCACCCTGGGCTCGGCCGTCGGCCTCGGCAATATCTGGAAATTCCCCTACCTGACCGGGGAAAATGGCGGCGCCGGCTTCCTGCTGGTCTATGTCATCGCCACCCTGCTGGTGGGCTTGCCGGTGATGATCTCGGAGATCATGCTGGGCCGTCAGGCCAAATCCGACGCGGTGAGCGGACTCATCAAGCTGGCGCCCAAGGGACAGCCCTGGTGGCTGATCGCGGCCATGGGGGTCACCGCGGCCTTCCTTATTATGTCCTTCTACTCCGAGGTGGCGGCCTGGGTGTTCGCCTACATCTTCAAGGCGATCAGCGGGGAGATCCTGTCGACCGATCCCGCCGTCACCGGTGCGGCCTTCAACTCCTTGATCACCAACCCGCTGCAGAGCCTGCTGTGGCAGTGGCTGGTGCTGGCGCTGATGGGGGGGATACTGTTGATGGGGGTCGCCAAGGGCATAGAGGCGGTGACCAAGAGGCTGATGCCGGTGCTCTTCATCCTGCTGCTGGTGATCGGCCTGCGCAGCCTGACCCTGCCGGGGGCGAGCGAGGGGCTGCGCTTCCTGTTTTCCCCGGACTTCTCCAAGATCACCGCCGGCGTGGTGCTGACGGCCATGGGGCTGGCGTTCTTCAAGCTCTCCATCGGCATGGGCTGCATGATGACCTATGGCAGCTACTTCCGGGACGATCAGCACATCCCGTTGACCACGGTCCGGGTCATGTGTGCTGACCTGTTCGTCTCCATGCTGGCGGGGATCGCCATCTTCCCGGCGGTGTTTGCGTTTGGCTTCGAGCCCTCGGCCGGTCCCTCCCTGCTGTTCATCACCATTCCGGCGGTGTTCGCCAGCATCCCGTTCGGCCATCTGTTCATGGTGCTGTTCTTCGTGCTCTCCGCCATCGCGGCGACCGGCGCCATGCTCTCCATCCTTGAGGTGCCGGTCTCGGTGCTGTCGGAGCGCTTCCACATGAGCCGCCCCAAGGCGACCCTGATCAACCTGCTGGTGCTGGGGGTGGTCGGTTCGACCTGTGCGCTCTCCAACAGCACCCTGGCGGAGGTGCAGATCGCCGGCAAGACCTTCTTCGATCTGTTCGACTTCATCTCGTCCAACGTGCTGATGCCGCTCGGCGGGATCTTCCTCTGCCTGTTTGTCGGCTGGGTCTGGGGCTATGAGCGGATGGCGGCGGCACTGACCAATGGGGGCAAACTGGAACTCAAGATCCTCAAACCCCTGTTCTTCATCATCCGTTACGTGTCGCCCTTGCTGATCCTGATCGTGATGCTCAAGGGGCTGGGGCTGTTCTGATCCCCTTCCCTGAGATAAAAAAGAGCGCCGGTGGCGCTCTTTTTTATTGTGACTAACGGCGCTCAGATGAGCCTGAGCCGGGACAACTCCTCCTTGAGCTGCTCCAGGTTGCGCTCGACGCAGGCCTCGCCCTCGCTGATGGCGTCGCTCGCCCGATGGAAATCCATGATGGAGAAGCTGCCAAGACGCGGGCAGAGCTGGATCTCGGGGGGATCCCCGGCCATACGGGCGCGGGTGATGCGCTCCTGCATGATGTTGATGGAGCCGGTCATCACGCTCCACATGCCGGGGGTGCTCGGTTCACCCCGGTTCAGCCACTGGCTGAACCGGCCGCCCTGAACGGGTTCGTCGGAGTCGTCAGCCCAGGGCTGGTGCATATCGGCGTTGAGGTTGACGGCGATCACCACCTCGGCCCCCATGGCGCGGGCGAGGGAGATGGGCACAGGGTTGACCACGGCGCCATCCACCAGCCACTGATCGTCGACCCGGGTCGGGGTCAGGATGCCGGGCATGCCGCAGGAGGCGCGCACGCATTGGCGCAGCGGGCCCTCTTGCAGCCAGATCTCGCGCCCGGTGTTGAGTTCGGTGGCGACGCAGGCGAAGGGCAGCGGCAGGCTCTCGATGGGGGGATCGCCGAGGTGGTTGGCGGCGATGCCAAATACCTTCTCGCCGCGAAACAGGCCGCCGGAGAGGGCGGGATCGAGCAGTCCCATCACCTGCAGCCGGCTGAAGCCGCGTACCCAGGACTCCAGCTTGTCCAGCTCACCGGCGGCGTAGGCGGCGCCCACGAAGCTGCCGATGGAGCAACCGGCCACCAGATCCGGTTTGACGCCGAGCCGCTCCAGTGCCCGTATGATGCCTATGTGTGCCCAGCCTCGGGCAGCGCCGCTGCCCAGAGCCAGTCCCAAACGGGGTTTTCGTGACACTGTGCGTCTCCTTGCATGAGTAAGGGCTCCAGCTTACTCCCTGTTTTCCCGGCCGTCATCCTGCTAGCCCTCACCTTGAGTGCGGTCGCAGGCCAGGGTCCGACCTAGGGTCAGATTCACCCATCACAGGCGAGGCTGATGATCTTTCACCCGGGCTGTTACGATTTGTCACATTTATACATAGTCGCGGCATAGTCAGGAGTTACCATGATGCCATCATTGATGAAGTCTCCTCGTTTCTCCTACATTGCATGGATTGTTTGATGAAAATGCGCATATGGTTGTGGCTCCTCCCGCTCGCCCTGCTGGTGGCGGGCCTCTGGTATCTTCGTCAGGCCGAACCGGTCAGCAAACCCCAGCCGAAGCAAGTCAATATCCGGGCGCAGACCGTCCGGCAGAGCCTGGCCGAGCCCTCCATCAAGCTGGTCAGCAAGTTGGCGGCAAACCGCTCAGTGGCGGTCAGTCCCGAGGTCACCGGCCGCATCGTCAAGATAGGAGTGCGCTCCGGTCAGCGGGTCAAGCAGGGGGAGACCCTGATCGCCCTGGATGAGGGCAAGCAGCGGGCGGAGCTGGCCGAGCAGAGCGCCAGCCTGCGCGATGAGAAGCGCAAGTTGCGCGACATGCGCCGGCTGGTGGAGCGCGGCGCCATCACCAATTCGGAGCTGGAGGGGCAGGAGGCGACCGTGGCCCAGGCCCAGGCCAGGGTCGACGCGGCCCAGTACGAGCTGTCGCTGCGCACCCTGCCGGCCCCCTTCAACGGCACCGTCAGCCTGATCGATCTCAGCGAGGGCGCCCTGGTCAACAGCGGCGACGTGCTGCTCCACCTGGATGAACTCGCCCGGCTGCGGCTCGATCTGGCGGTGCCCGAGCGTTACCTCGCGCTGCTGAGGCCCGGCATGGCGGTGACGGCCACCAGTTCGGCCTGGCCGGATCAATCCTTCTCCGGCGTGCTGGAGACGCTCGACAGCCGGATCTCCAACGAGACCCAGAACATCAAGGCCCGCGTCATCATCCCCAATCCCACCGGCCAGCTCAGGCCCGGCATGATGATGAACGTGGAGCTCTCCCTGCCCGCCCAGAAGATGACCCTGATCCCGGCCCAATCGGTGGAGTACGCCGGCGAGCAGCGCTTCGTCTATCGACTGGAGACGGACGGCCGGGTGAAGCGCATCCCGGTGGAGCTGGGGGATACCCACGGCGAGGAGGTGTGGGTCATCAAGGGGCTGAGCGTCGGCGATCGCATCGCGGTCGAGGGGCTGGTCAACCTGCGTGACGGTGCCTATGTGCGCGATCTGGCAGAGGTAAAAGGCTGATGTGGCTCTCCGATATGTCAGTGCGCCGCCCGCTGGTGGCGGTGGTCATCAGTGCCCTGCTCACGGTGTTCGGCCTGGTAGCTTTTTCCAAGCTGACGGTGCGGGAGATGCCGGACGTGCAGACCCCGTCCGTCTCCATCACCACCACCTATGACGGCGCCGCCCCCGAGGTCATGGAGAGCCAGGTCACCAAGCCCATAGAGGATCAGCTCTCCGGCATCAGCGGCATCAAGAACATCAACTCTGTGACCCGCAAGGGGCGCTCCTCCATCACGGTGGAGTTCAAGCTCGGCTGGAACATGGTGGAAGGCACCTCGGATGTGCGTGACGCCATCTCCCGTGCCCGTCCCAAATTGCCGGACGAGGTGGACGAGCCCATGGTCACCAAGGACAACGGTAACGGGGATGTGGCGATCTGGCTCAACTTCAGCAGCACCCAGATGGACCGCACCGCCCTGACCGATTACGCCAACCGGGTGCTGGTCGACCCCCTGAGTCTGGTGGACGGGGTAAGCGAGATCTCCCTCTCTGGCGATCTGACCCAGGTGATGTATGTCAGGCTGCGTCCCGCCGACATGGCGGCCCGCGGCATCACGGTGGCGGATGTGCAGGATGCCCTCAAGCGCGAGAACATCGAGCTGCCGGGCGGGGAGATCCGTAACAACAGCATGACGATGGCGGTGCAGATCGCCCGTCTCTACCACAGTGCCGAAGATTTCCGCTCCCTGCCGGTGGCGACCGCCGCCAATGGCCAGAGCATCTACCTGGCCGACATCGCCGACGTGGAGGTGGGGGCCAAGAACGAAGACAGCGCCTACCAGCGCAACGGCAAGGAGAGCCTGGGGATAGGCATAGTCGCCCAGTCCACCGCCAACCCGCTGGCGGTGGCGCAGGGGATAGAGCAGAAGATGAGCGAGATGCAGCGCTTCCTGCCGGAGGGGGCCAAGCTCGAGGTGGATTACGACTCTACCGTCTTCATCAAGCAGGCCATCCACGAGGTGTACATCACCCTGGCCATCTGCGCCGTGCTGGTGGTGGCCGTGCTCTATCTGTTCCTGGGGCAGGGGAGAACCACCCTGATCCCGGCCATCACTGTGCCGGTGTCGCTCATCTCTGCCTTCATCGGCGCCTGGTACCTCGGCTTCTCCATCAACCTCATCACATTGCTCGCCCTTATTCTCGCCATCGGCCTGGTGGTGGACGACGCCATCGTCGTGGTGGAGAACATCCATCACCATCTGCAGCGGGGCGAACCCCCGCTGATGGCGGCCTGGCACGGCACCCGCGAGGTGGGCTTCGCGGTGATCGCGACCACGGCCGTGCTGGTGATGGTGTTCGTGCCCATCGCCTTCATGGATGGCATGGTGGGGCGGCTCTTCACCGAGTTTGCCATCCTGCTGTCGCTCGCCGTGCTGTTCTCCTCCCTGGTGGCGCTGACCCTGACTCCGGCCATGGGCTCCTGGTTGATGCGCGCGGTCGACAAGCCCAACGCCCTGACCGCGACCCTGGACCGTGGCCTCGGTTGGGTGGAGTTGCACTACCGGCGTCTGCTGGGCTGGGTGCTGCGCCGCTCCGCCTGGACCCCGCTGGTGCTGGTGCTCTGCCTCGGCGGCATCGGCGCCCTGTTTAGCCAGCTGCCCGCCAGCCTGACCCCGACCGAGGACAGGGGCGTGCTCTATGTGTTCGTCAAGGGGGCCGAGGGTACCAGCATAGAGCGGATGAAGCGCAACATGCAGCAGGTGGAGGCCGCGGTCATGCCGCTGCTCGGCAAGGGGGTGGTGCAGGCCATGAGCTTCAGCACCCCGGCCTTCGGGCGCGGTGGCGATCAGACCGGGATGGCGATCATCCAGCTGACCGACTGGGCGGTGCGCGGCGAGACCGCGACCGAGTTCGCCCGCACCCTGAGCACACGCCTCGCCGCCATCCCGGACGTGATGATCCGTACCTTCCAGCCCGGCTTCAAGGGCGGCTCCAACGCCGCCGTGCAGTTCGTGCTGCAGGGCTCGGACTATGCCGAGATCTACCAGCAGGGGCTGGTGTTGCAGCAGGCCGCCGCCCAGAGTGGCCTGATGCTGGCGCCGGATCTGGACTACGCCGAGAAGACCCCCGAGCTGCAGGTGACCATAGAGCGGGACAGGGCCAGCCAGCTCGGCATCCCCGTCTCCACCGTGGCCAGCTCGTTGCAGGCCCTGCTCGGCGGCGTCAGCCAGACCACCTATGTGGACAGGGGCGAGGAGTATGACGTCTATCTGCGCGCCAACCAGCGCGACTTCAACGGGATCTCCGATGTCAGCCGCATCTATCTGAAGGCGGCCAGCGGCGAGATGGTGAGCCTGTCGACCCTGGCCACCGTCAAGCAGGTGGCGAGCCCGCAGCGCCTCAATCACTACCAGCGCCAGAAGGCGATCTCCCTCACCGCGGACGTGGCCCCCGGCCACACCCTGGGGGAGGCGCTCGACTTCCTCGACGGCTGGGCCAGCACCCATCTGCCCGCCGGCATGACGGTGGACTATGCCGGCGACTCCAAGGACTACCGTGACAATCAGGGCGAGATGCTGATGGTGTTCGGCCTGGCCCTGCTGGTGGTCTATCTGGTGCTGGTGGCGCAGTTCGAGAGCCTGTTGACCCCGACCGTGGTGATGGTGACAGTGCCGCTCGGCATCTTCGGTGGCCTGCTGGGCTTGTGGCTGACGGGGCAGGAGCTGAGCATCTACAGCCAGATCGGCATGATCATGCTGATCGGCATGGTGACCAAGAACGGCATCCTCATCGTCGAGTTCATCAACCAGCTGCGCCAGCGTGGCGAGGGATTCGAGGAGGCGATCATCGCGGCCTCGGTGCGCCGCCTGCGCCCCATACTGATGACCTCGCTGACCGCCATCATAGGCGCCGTGCCGCTGATGATCTCCATGGGGGCCGGCTATGAGAGCCGGATGGCGGTGGGGACTGTGGTGTTCTTCGGCCTCTCCCTGGCGACCCTGGTGACCCTGGTGATGGTGCCGGCCATCTATCACCTGCTGGCCCGGCGGGCCGGCATGACGGGGGCGCGGGATCTGCTGGTGGACGAGGCGCTGGCGGTGGACAGCGAGCCCGAGCAGCGGGGCAAGCCGGCGGCCTGAGCGGCCAGGCTGATCCCGCTGGATTGAGAAGGGCGCCTGCGGGCGCCCTCTGCGTTGGCCCGTTGTCGGCGCTGCCTGCCGCCGTGGCGGCGGCTGCGCCTTATCCCTCTGGGTTTATGGGGGCAAAAAGCCATCGCTCCCGCACGGCTCTGCCGGTATAATGCGCGACCCGAATTGTTCCAGGTGTTCAAAATGCAGCCGGTTACCCACCTTTTCTCCTATCCCCGCTACTGGGCCGAGTGCTACGGCACGGCGCCCTTCCTGCCCATGTCCCGCGCGGAGATGGACAAGCTCGGCTGGGACAGCTGCGACATCGTCCTGGTGACCGGTGACGCCTACGTGGATCACCCGAGTTTCGGCATGGCGGTCATCGGCCGCATGCTGGAATCCCAGGGCTTTCGGGTCGGCATCATCGCCCAGCCGGACTGGTCATCCAAGGATGACTTCATGCGCCTGGGCAAGCCGAACCTCTTCTACGGGGTGACCGCGGGCAACATGGACTCCATGATCAACCGCTACACCTCAGACAAGAAGCTGCGCCACGACGACGCTTACACTCCCGGGGATGTGGGCGGCAAGCGGCCCGATCGCGCCACCCTGGTCTACACCCAGCGCTGCAAGGAGGCCTTCAAGGAGGTCCCTGTGGTCATCGGTGGCATAGAGGCATCGTTGCGTCGCATCGCTCACTACGACTACTGGTCCGAGACCATACGTCGCTCCATCCTGCTGGACGCCAAGGCCGACATCCTGATCTACGGCAACGCCGAGCGTCCGCTGATCGAGGTGGCGCACCGCATCGCCAACGGCGAGACCATGGAGACCATGCAGGACATCCGTGGCACCGCGGTGATCCGCAAGGAGCCGCTGCCCGAGTGGCGCGGGGTGGATTCGAGCAAGCTGGATCAGATCGGCCGCATCGACCCCATCATGAACCCCTACATGGAAGGGGCGCCCTGCTCCGACGACGCCACCGAGGTGGCACCGGCGGCGCAAGAGGCCAAGCCGGTGCTGGTGCAGCCGCCCAAGCAGAAGCCATGGGAGAAAACCTATGTGAAGCTGCCGGCGTTCGAGCGGGTGAAGGAAGACAAGGTACTCTACGCCCATGCGTCGCGAATCCTGCACCACGAGACCAACCCGGGCTGTGCCCGCGCGCTCTCCCAGGCTCACGGCGATCGCATCGTCTGGGTCAACCCGCCCGCCTTCCCGCTGGAAACCGACGAGATGGACGGGGTGTTCGGCCTGCCGTACCAGCGGGTACCGCACCCGGCCTATGGCAAGGAGAAGATCCCGGCCTACGAGATGATCAAGACCTCGGTCAACATCATGCGCGGCTGCTTCGGCGGCTGCTCCTTCTGCTCCATCACCGAGCACGAGGGGCGCATCATCCAGAGCCGCTCGGAAGAGTCGATCATCAAAGAGATCGAAGAGATCCGCGACAAGGTGCCGGGCTTTACCGGCGTCATCTCGGATCTCGGCGGCCCCACCGCCAACATGTACAAGCTGCGCTGCAAGAGCCCGAGGGCCGAGCAGACCTGCCGCCGCGCCTCCTGCGTCTGGCCGACCATCTGCCCGCACATGGACACCGACCATACCCCGACCATCGATCTCTATCGCAAGGCGCGGGATGTGAAGGGCATCAAGAAGATTTTGATCGCCTCCGGGGTGCGCTACGACATCGCGGTGGAAGATCCCCGCTACATCAAGGAGCTGGCCAAGTACCACGTCGGCGGCTACCTGAAGATTGCCCCCGAGCACACCGAGGAGGGGCCGCTCTCCAAGATGATGAAGCCGGGCATGGGCAGCTACTACCAGTTCAAGGAGCTGTTCGACAAGTATTCGAAAGAGGCGGGCAAGCAGCAGTACCTGATCCCCTACTTCATCTCGGCCCACCCGGGCACCACGGATGAGGACATGGTGAACATGGCGCTCTGGGTCAAGACCAACCGCTTCAAGCTGGATCAGGTGCAGAACTTCTACCCGTCGCCGCTCGCGAACGCCACCACCATGTATTACACCGAGAAAAACCCGCTCAACAAGGTGAGCCGCCAGGGCGGGGACGTGTTCGTGGTCAAGGGCGAGCGCCGTCGCCGCCTGCACAAGGCGCTGCTGCGCTACCACGATCCGGCCGGCTGGCCCATGATCCGCGAAGCGCTGCTCGAGATGGGCAAGGGCCACCTGATCGGCAACGGCCCCGACTGCCTGGTGCCGCCGGAAGGGCGTGGTGAGGTCAAGGCCGAGCGCAGTATCAACAAGGGGCTGAAACCGGCCCTGACGCGCCATAGCAATATCGTGCATCAGCGTGGTAATGGCGTGGGCAAGGCTGCTACCGGTAAAGGCGTTCCTGCAGGCAAAGGCGTTGGCGCACAGGGCGCATCGGCTGCCGCGCCGCAAGGCAAGCAGGGGGCTCGTAGCGAAGGCGCATCGGTTAACAACGGTGGCGCCAACAAGGGCGGCCATGCCGGTGCCAAGGCGGGCAATGGCAAACCCGCAGGCGTGGCTCAGGGCAAAGGCGCTGGCGCCAATGGCAAGCCAGCCTCCCAAGGCAAACCGGCTGCACAGGGTAAAGCCACCCATAAGGGCAAGGCCCCCAGCCGCGCTGGCACCGTCAATCCGGGCGCCAAACCGGCAGCCCAGGGTGGCAAGCCTGCCGCCAAAGGTAACGCGGCCAAGCGACCAGCGCGTTGATATTTCCTTGATGGGAAAGCGATAGAAATAAAAAGGGCGACCAGATGGTCGCCCTTAGTTTTATGGGGTTGAAGCGCGAGGCTCGCCCTGCGAATGTCACTCTTATTGCAAATCTGTGCTCAGGCTGGGGGCACCGAAGTTCACCAGGGTGGCATGGGAATGTTCGAAGTACTGTGACCAGAAGTCACCGAGTGCATCCATGGTCTTGCCGGAACGATAGGCGTGTTTCACCGAGTCGGTAACCAGTCCGGCGCCCGTGATATAGACGCGAGCGCCTTGCAGATCGGCAAACAGTCCTTTGCTCTTGGCCTGCTTGAGCTCGTCACCGACATTGAGCTGCTTGATCTTGTTGGTGGCATAGAAGCTGGTGTAATCGGAGTGTTCCAGCATGTCCGAAATGAGGAACACGACGCGATCGTTGACGCCTTGCTCGGCCTTCATATCGTCCCCCACCTTTCGCAGCGAGTTCATGATCTCGCTCTTGGGGATGTCTTGGCGGGCATCACGCAGCGCTTTCACGAACTGTTTGCCAAAGCCATTACGAAAGACTTTGGTCTGTGTCGCCAGGCAGGTGTCCAGACTGCGCAATTTGCGCATGTTGACATCGTCCCGGATCTCTCCTTCCAGCGGCATATCCAGTTGCCCCGCGTAGGCCAGACGAAGGTATTCGCCAGGCAGGAAAGCGGAGAAGGTATAGAGCTTGACGCGATCACCGGCCTGCACGAACCGTTCGATCTGGCCCCAGCTGCTGCGCTGCAGATCGTCGGGCATCGGAATGGTCTGATCGATGATGACCACCAGCTCGCGACCTGTCCCCGCGGGCTTGATGTCGGTCAGGCCATTGCGCTCATAGCAGCTCTGTATGTCGTTACGGTCGGCGGCTAACGCTGCACAAGGCAGCGTCAACGCCAGGAGTAGTACCTTGGTGATCTTCACGATTAGGCACTCTGCTTGGTGGGGAACAGGCCCAGGGTCTTGAGGGCCATCTGCTGTTCACGGATATCACGTAGCTGATCTTCGTTCACCCCCAGCGCGCGACTGGCCGCTGCCAGGCTCTCTTCGGGCAGGCCAGTGACATCATGGAAATCAGCGGCCTTGACGACAGTGCCGGTCTGGCCGGGGGCATCTGTGGTGGACGGGAGAGCCGCCTCTGCCTGAGCAACTGCCGGTTGCACGGCAGGCGCCGGCTCGGCTTGCACAGTCTGTGCTGCCTGAGGCGCCGCCTGAGGGGCGGGCTTGGGTGGCACAGTGCCCGCTTTGTACTCGATAAAGGCCAGGAAGTTACGATGGGCGGATTTCTCCCCTTCCAGCGCACCCAGCACACCTGAGTTGGTATGGTCACGGCTCGACAGCAGGGTCTGCAATCGGCGGAGTTTGTCATCGGCATGACTGGCAATGGCGGTGCGTTGCTGGTCCATCGCGTCCAGCATCTCCTCGGCGGTCGCGTATTCGTGAGTCAGACGCCAGGCAGTTTGTGAGTGAGTGCCGGCAAAGTAGTATTTGCTGGCAAGCCAGATGCTGATGCCCTGGATGGCGATGTAGATCAGCGACAGCATGACGTAGGTGGTCAGGCTGGCCTCACGGATGGCCTGCATCTTGTCGTCGATGGTGGCCTCTTCCGCCTCGCTGTTGATAGCCTGGGACTCCTCCGGCAGATCAAACGGCGAACCTATGCTGCTGTCATTCTGTGTCGTTGCCTCTGCACGCATGCTGTTAACCATCTCGGTCTCGATGCTGTCGAGGGTGGCTGAACGCACCACGAAGGCACCAACGGCCATGCAGGTAACAAATGAAGCACAGACAATCAGCCAGATAAACTTGCGGGTAACACCCGAGTTCACATCTTTCAGACGTGCTAGCAGTTGTTCATAGTCAGGTTTATCCGAGTCTGAGAAGGAGTCTTCCAGATTGATAGCCTTGTTTGCTTTGAGGGTACGAGAACGTTTTGAGGGCTCTTCTCCCTGCCACCAGTGGCGCGCTCGCGCGATCAGGCTGTTGTGATGCAAGGAGTGGCCGGCAACTTCAGCCAAGAACGCTGATGCGACGGCGAGCAACAGTGCCGTCGCTGCCGTCAGAAGGTGGCGGTCATTGGTTGACGCATCCATGTTCATCCAGCCTGCGAGCACGTAGGCAAACCCCATTGCCTCGACCAGCACTAGCATCAGCACCAGGGCAAGCACCCATGCCGGGCGTGGGGAACGACCAGCCTCACCAGCCTTGGCAAGGTAGTCGAGGGAGGCATTGTAGGCGCCCGGACCTTTTAAGTATTTCTTGTACTCGCGGTAGTACACGTTCGACAGGGTCACTTCATGATTGATCCAGCCATCTCCATCGACCGAGGCAGGCTTGCGTGCGAGGCGAGCAACTGTGCCGATCAGAGGCAGGCTGTGCCATACCCGGATCAGGAAGTAGGACACATTCTCCCAATGTCGCCACACCACAACGGCGCTCATGAGAAATGAAATAATGCCAACGGTCAGCATCTGGTTGGCGAGGATCAACGCTTTGAGCGCTGCCAAAGAAAAGTCTTCCACTAAGTTTCTCCGTTTTCTTATTTGGAATGGGTGGCGGGAATGGGCATGTACGAAGCCACATAAGCCTCGGAACCTGCCGGATAGAACAGGGCTCCCTGGCTGACTTTGGCGTTGCCTTTACTGAACACGAGATCCATGCAGGACACGGGTGCCTTGGGATCGCTGGTGAAGACGCGGTAAAGCACTTCACTCTCGCCCTCATAGGTGTTGGCCACCGCCTTGAGGGTTTGGGCCTTCTTCTTGTTTGAGGATTGGTAGCCCTGAACCACCTGCAGGATCGGCTGACGATCGACCTTGGCGTTATCCCGCAAGATGGAAACCGGAGAGACGGTCACCAGGTGGCCGTTGACGGTATTGGCCCAGACACGATTGTTGTAGCCGGGCATGTACTCCTTGGTGGCATGGTGTGCGAGGGGCTGGTCGTTTGCCATGCTCAGCACCTGGCCCGCACTGCGCGGCTTATCCGCCTCACAGCTCGACATCGGCATATCGCTCGCATAAGCACTGCTGATCAGCGCAAAGCCGCTCGCCTTGGGCTTGATGTTCTGGGCCATGTTCCACTGGTAGGCTCCGGCAGGTGTACCGCCGAAATCCACTGCAGCCTTGGCGTTGGGCGCAGCCTTGACCGTGTTGCTGTCAGGTGAGCTCTGTTTGGTTGTGGCTTGAAGAGGGGTGGTTTGCGACGTGGCCGCCACCTTGCTTGAAATGCTTGCGGACTGAGCAGCGGGTTTAGCCGCAGCCACACGAGGCTTGGCAGCATCGGAAGCGCCATAACGCAGATATCTGGTGTTGCCTTCTTCGGACTGAGCCCGCATCACCAGGGCATGCTCGTTCGCGAGTTCAACGATCTCGACCCGGCGATTCTGACCGCGCAGCAAGGGATCACTGTTGTCTGCGATAGGTCGCGAAGAGCCCGCTCCTTGATAATAAATGGAGGTGGCCGGGATCCCCGCTTTTACCAGGACCTTGCCGACGGCCCTGGCCCGTTGCTCGGACAGTTTCAGGTTAAGTTCTGCAGGGCCGGTCGCATCGCTATGACCTACGAGGAGAATGCGGCGCTCTTGACGCTCACTGGATGCCTCGGCTTGAGTGGCGGCAGGGGCTTTGGCATAAACCTGAGCCAGTTTGGTCACCACCCGTTGACCGCTTTCCGTCAGCTGGTCAGAACCAATGGCGAACATGCCGGAGTCGGGTATCTGGGCAACCAGACCCGCATTCTGAGGCACATTGGTCGCAACCGCGGGTTCGGCAAGGGTCAGCTGTTCGGTGGTGATCTTGAGATTCTCTTCCTTCGCGATACGGTCAAGCTCTTGTAGCCGGGACTGCCACGCATATCCTGCAGCACAGCCCAGTACGCCGCCGATGGCCAGCCCTGCGACAGCCCCTTTTTCCCCGTTAATTGCGTAACCCGCGGCCCCACCTGCGATCATGCCTGCGCCACACAGCACGGGCATACCATAATCTTTGCCGATGTCATTGACCGTCGATTTGAAATTCTGCATCTGTTGAGAGCTGCAGCCAACGGCAGCAATCAATACACAACTGAGGGGTGCAAGACGAAACGATTTATCCATAGCTATTCCTTGCCATTCTTATTTAATGCCGAGATTCAGGCATGCAAAAAATGCGCAGAGAAAGTGATCTCTCAATACGCGGTAGAATAATCGACGGTTATTGACATGAAAGGCATTAGTGGTGGATTTTTTGAATATCAACCCATAACGCTCTAATTCTCGTAAATAACGGTTTCCTGTGTGCCCTATTTGTCAGCAGAGGCAATCGCCCATGCCACTGAATAGGTATCGAATAGCCATGATAAGCCAAACGAGGCTGATCAAGCGAGCGCAAAAGTGATGCAACCATCAGAAAAACATCGTTTTTTAAAATATGTTACCAAGCGGTTTCTTTCTCGACGACAAAGGGGGCGAGTGGCTGTCAGGCTGTTTATGAGGGGGAGATCTGCCGTTGTGCCGTATTGGGTCGCGGCACGGCAAGATGGAGAATAGGAGATGGCACGTTACGTCATTATCACGATGGCATTGGCGAAAAAATATTCACCTACAGGATAAAACATGGCATTCATCGCAGTTGGTGAATTAATTCTAGAGAGGAGCTGCCGAACGCTGGCGGCATTGATATCTTGTGCTGCCGGATAATATTGATAAGGGGAGAGTCAGAACGGTTGCCTCTCTTGTGAATCCTTCACGAACACTTCAGCCGGCTTATCTGCATTAGGAGACATAGATGGCAGTTAAAGTCAGATCCAGAAGAGAGAAGATGGGAAGCGGGCTCGGGCTGGTGCTCGGGATCATAGCTTTCAACCTCATGGTGCCCCTGTTGTTTGAGAAGCAGGCGAACTTTGATTTCGACCAGCTGCTCTGGGCTGCATTCAGTGCCATGCTCTGCTCCGAGCTGGGTGCCCGAGTCGGCAAGTGGTTGGATGCCAGAGAGCAGGCCAAAGGGATGGGGAAAGAGCTCGAATAGAAAGCGCCGGATGTTACCCTGCGGCTATCGCACTCATGACAAGGAGTTCCCATGCGCATTGCCCTGATTGGCCTCGGTGATATCGCCCAGAAGGCCTATCTGCCGCTGCTCGCCAGCGACGAGCGAGTCACTCCGCTGCTCTGCACCCGCAACCCTGAAGTGCTGGACAAGCTGGCCCGCCAGTACCGGATCGCCGAGTGCTTTACCGAGGTGGATGCGCTGCTGGCGAGCCGCCCGGATGCCGTGATGATCCATGCCGCCACCGCCGTGCATGGCAGACTGGCGGAGCAGTGCCTGCGCGCCGGCATCCCCACCTTTGTCGACAAGCCGCTCTGTGACAGCGCCGCCGAGGTGGAGGCGCTGGGCAATCTGGCCGTGGCGAAGGATTGCCCGCTGTTCGTGGGTTTCAACCGCCGCTACCTGCCCGTGCTGTCGGCCGCTCGTCAGCAGCCGGTGACCGAGCTGCACTGGCAGAAGCACCGTCATGCCCTGCCCGGGTTGCCCCGTCAGTTCCTGTTCGATGACTTTATCCATGTGCTCGACAGCCTCTGCCACTATGGCGGCGCGCCCACCGCCCCCCTGCACGCCGTGCTCAGGCGCAGTAGCCAGCAACCCGAGCTGCTGGCCGGGGTGAGCGTGGCCTGGCAGAGCGGGCAGGCGGCGGTGAGCGGCAGCATGAACCGCAGCGCCGGCCTCACCGAGGAGCGCATCAGCCTCTATGGCGAGGATCTGTCGCTGCAGGTGGAGAACTGCACCCAGGGCACCCTCGCCCGTGGCAAGCAGCTGAGTGCCATTGCGGTGGATGACTGGCAGCCGGTGCTGGCGCGGCGCGGTTTCAATGCCATGCTGGCGCACTGGTATGCACAGATTGAGGCGGGCAAGGCCGATGGCGCCCTCATCGACAGCTATCTGCGCAGCCATCAACTGGCCGAGCAGCTGGTGACCCTGGCCGGGGAGTAACGCCCGGGTGGGGAGGGGATTTACGCTGGCATGGGCCACGGCTTGATGGGGCGCACTGGTCAGTGCGTCGCCATACCACTGTATAAGATGGTGCTTCCGCGCGCAGTCAGCGGGCCAGCCTGCGGCTGTGCGAGCCAAGCGGGGGCTTGTTTGCTATCTTGGCGCCCATGATCTGCCTTTAGAGCAACGATGGTTTCATGAGCATTATTTTGGGGATAGATCCGGGTTCGCGGATCACCGGCTACGGCGTGATCCGTATAGTCGCAGGCAAGGCGGAGTATCTGGGATCGGGCTGCATCCGCACCGACTTGGGCGAGCTGCCGTCACGCCTCAAGCAGGTGTATGACGGGGTGAGCGAGATCATCACCCAGTTCAAGCCAGACGAGTTTGCCATCGAGCGGGTGTTTATGGCCCGCAACGCCGATTCGGCCTTGAAGCTCGGTCAGGCCAGGGGCAGCGCCATAGTCGCGGCGGTCAACGCCCTGCTGCCGGTCAGCGAATATTCGGCGACCCAGATCAAGCTGGCGGTGGTGGGCACGGGCGGGGCGGCCAAGGAGCAGGTGCAGCACATGGTGACTCATCTGCTCAAGCTGTCGGCCACGCCCCAGGCGGATGCGGCGGATGCCCTCGGGGTGGCGCTCTGCCACTTCCATACCCGCCAGAGCCTGATCAAGATGGCGGGGCGGGTGACCGGCTCGGTGACCGGCTCGGTGCGCGGCCGCTATCGCTGAGCGCCGGCCCGGCAAAACGTTTCGCCGCTGTTGATTAAATCAGCACTGTTGCCGCAGCCTGTCGCAGGCTCCGGTCGGACCAGTGCGGTTCGTAGCGCGTGATAATGACAATCCTCTTAATTAATCAATAACTTGTGATGTTAGTCACATTTCATAGACAAAATGGGCTCACTTCATCTTCTTGATTCACACTCCCATAATGTGGCGCCTGTTTAATGACAGTGTCCGCATGAGCCCCGGCTCATATTTCATCATCATGGGAGATTATTAGCGTGAAACCATATGCAGCTGAGTTTATGGGCACCTTCTGGCTGGTGCTGGGGGGTTGTGGCAGTGCGGTGCTGGCGGCGGCATTCCCCAATGTAGGAATAGGTCTGCTCGGGGTTTCCCTGGCGTTTGGTCTGACCGTGTTGACCATGGCCTTCGCCATCGGCCACATCTCAGGTTGCCACCTGAACCCGGCCGTGACCGTGGGCCTGTGGGCCGGTGGTCGTTTCCCTGCCTCCGGTGTGCTGCCCTATATCGTGGCTCAGGTGCTGGGCGGGATAGCGGCGGGTGCCGTGCTCTATGTGATCGCCAGCGGTCAGGCCGGCTTCGATGTGACTGCCGGCTTTGCCTCCAACGGCTATGGCGAGCATTCACCGGGTGGTTACAGCCTGCTGGCGGCCCTGGTGTGTGAAGTGGTGATGACAGGCTTCTTCCTGTTCGTGATCATGGGCGCCACCGACAGCCGCGCGCCAGCCGGTTTCGCACCGATCGCCATCGGTCTGTGCCTGACCCTGATCCACCTCATCAGCATTCCGGTGACCAACACCTCGGTCAACCCGGCGCGCAGCACAGGTGTCGCCTTGTTTGTGGGTGACTGGGCCGTCAGCCAGCTGTGGCTGTTCTGGGTTGCCCCCATCGTCGGCGGCATCCTGGGTGCTCTGGCCTATCGCATGGTGGCGACCGAGCAGAAATAAGTTCGCGCAACATGCCGCTCTAGAACACGCCTTCGGGCGTGTTTTTTGTTTTATGGGGTTGTGGGTTTTACAGGCCCCTAGCTACTTGGCAGCGCCTTGTGGCGCCGGTGTGGCAGTGGCACCTGCGCCACCACATGGGAGCGGGTCTCGGCATAGGGCGGGATAATGTGGGCTTTACAGGCCCCGGGCGCTTAGCAGCTCCTTGTAGCGCCTGTGTAGCAGCTGTACCCGCTCCACCATATGGGGGCGGGTCTCAGTATCGGGGATAGTGGGGGAATGTTGATGCTTTACAGGCCCCGGGCGCTCAGCATATCCCGGTAGCGCTGGTGCAGCAGTTTGACTCGCTCCACGTAGGCGCGAGTCTCCGCATAGGGCGGGATGCCGCCGTGCTTCTGCACCGCACCGGCCCCGGCGTTGTAGGCGGCGGTGGCCAAAGAGATGTTGCCGTCATACTGCTTGAGCAAGCCCGCCAGGTACTTCACCCCGCCGAAGATGTTCTGCTCCGCCAGCAGGGCGTTGCCCACCCCGAGCTCGCGGGCGGTGGCTGGCATCAGCTGGGTCAGCCCCATGGCGCCCTTGCGGGAGACGGCCAGCGGGTTGAAGGCAGATTCGGCGTGGATAAGCGCGCGGATGAGGGCGGGATCGACGCTGTAGGTCTTGGCCGCCGCCTTGATGGTGCTGGCATAGTCATAGAGGAAGAGGCCTGTGGTGCGCCAGTTGACCTTGGAAGCGGGATCGCAGGCGTAGCAGTCGTTGAACAGCAGCAGCTCGTAGTGACCCTGATCGGGCATGATGTCGGAGTAGCGGATCACGCCGTTCTTCTGCACCGACTTGTAGACCTGGATCTGGCGGGAGGCCGGCACTGGGGCCGCGGCCACGACCGTTGGCGTTGCTACGATCGCTGGCGCTGCCACGGGCGGTGCGGGAGGCGTCACGGTGGGCACTGAGGGCGGTGCCTCGGCAGCCAGGATCACCACCTCGGCCGGCGGCGGTATCTGGCTCCAGACGGACAGGGGAAACAGTGGGATGGCTCCCAGCAACATCCATGCTTTCAACGGCTTGCTCCTTAAGCCTCGGTAGCCCCGTTGAGTAAAGCATCAGGGGCGAGGCAGAACAAGCCCGGCGAGGCGCCGGGCCGCAATAAAAGCGGGAACCACGAAGGCCGCACACAGGCGGCCTTCGCTCAGGGCGTCAGCTCGCTCACTCCTGCAGCCAGAGCCGGGCGCTGCGCGCCGGGATGGCGACCCGCACCCACTGGCTCTGCACATTGAGGATGGCCGCCTGCTCGAGCACGTCTCTATAGGTGCGATACCAGTCCAGCTCGAACTTGGCGGTATCGAGCCAATACTCCTGCTCGTAGTCGCACTTGTTGATGCCGACCAGCCCCTGCTTGCCACGCTTGAACAGCACGAAGCAGTCGCCGCTGCCGAGCAGATAGGCATAGGCCAGTCTCTCGTCGGTCTGGTTCAGGATCTGGTAGCGAAAACCGTCGTTGGTTGGAATATCGTGGGTGATGGCCGGTTGCGCGGCAGGCACCCGACTCAGGCCGCGGCACTACTGGGCTGCGACGAGGTGTCACCCAGGTTGGCGCGGTCCAAAAGCTGCGCAAGGGAAGCCATTTGTTGGGCCTGGCCAAAATGATGCATTGCCAATAAATGTTTGCTTTTCAAGCTTCTTATTTTAAATCAGTATCTTGAGAGCGTTTCTGTGGCATAGATGCGTAAAACGGGTAGGATGGATCCATCAGCATCTTACCGGCATCTAGGATAAGTGCAGCGCCGGACGCCAATGTTCGGCTGGCTACTAAAGTTACAGTGCGTGATATCAATAACAGCGTTTTTTTGTGACGCCAAGGCGTGTTATCTTGGTTGTGGTCTGACCTGTCAGGTCGGCCGGGCACGGATGATGAATGGAAAAGAGAGGGCCGCTGGGCCAAGGGTGAAATGGGTGTGACAAGCAGGCGGGCAATGGAGTTCAGTTTCGAAGAGTACTGCGATGCGGATCTCTCCCTGATCAGGGACTATTACGAGACGACATTCTCCCACTATGTGCCGGATCTGGCCGAGCGGATCTTCGTGGTGCGCGATGCCCACTGGCTGGTGGGCGCCGTGCGCCTGCGCGACGAGCAGGATTACTATCACCTGTGCGGTTTCAGGCTGTTGCCGCACTACCAGTCCCTGGGCCTGGGTTCCCGCCTGTTGCAGCGGGCCTGTCACGATCTGCTGGACAAGCCGGTGGTCTGCCACGCCCTGCCATTCGAGAAACCCTTCTACCTCAAGGCGGGCTTCGCCCATCTGCCCCTGCACGAGCTGGGCGGGCCGCTCCATACCCTGTATCACCAGCAGCGCGAGCAGGGTTACCAGATCGATCTGCTGGTGCGCCAGGCCAATACTCCGGCTTACAACTGAACGCTTACTGGGGCTTGGTCAGCAGGTGGATCTTGCCAGGTGACAGCTCCAGCCCCACAAGATTTTCCTTGAGCCAGAGCTGATTGGGATCCTTGGCGTCGAGCCGATAAACGGGTTGAGTCTCCAGCCGCTTCTCCATGCTCTGCAGCAGCATCCTGAGCATGAAACCGAACTTCTGCTCGGCCTCTGCCGGCTCCAGCTTGTAGTCGATCAGCTTCATGTTATCGAGAAACAGTGCGCTCTGGGCCTTGTCGTAGCGCGGTCTCGCCTCGTAGGTCATGTTCAGCAGCGCGTCGTACTGGGTCTGGTCCGGCAGGGAGATCTTCAGCTTGCCCTTGCCAAACACCCGGGCGGTATCCGGGCTCTGGCGCCCGATCTGGACATCGCTCTGCTCGAGCTGAACATGGGCCTTGATGATGCCGGGCAATTCCAGCTGTTTGTCGACTTGCACCTGGGATTGCAGGTACTGGTTTATCTGCTGCTCATTGATGTCATATGAGCCTTGACCTAACATGGCCAGGCTCAGCAGCACAGATTGCAGGATCATGCTAACGACCTGATAGAATGGGTTTGTGCTACAGCATACCATTCTGATCCCCCGGGATCTGCCCACGTCATCCGTTCATTGCACCAAGGAATCGCCTTGCTCGACGGTTTGGAATACGACATCCAGTTGCTGTTTTCCCGCTTCCTCGGCTGGCTGCTGCTGCTGTTTCACACCGTGATAGTGGCGGGGATCTCGCTGCGAGTGGTGATGAAACGGCGCCCCATCGGGGTCTCCCTCGCCTGGCTGTCGCTCATCTATGCCATCCCGTTCGCCGGGGTCGGCTTCTATGTGCTGTTTGGCGAGATAAGGCTCGGTCGCAAGCGGGCCGAACGTGCCCAGGCCATGTACCGTCCCTATGCTATCTGGATCCGCCAGCTGGCCCGCCTCTTCCCCCAGCACTGCTGCGAGGTGGGCAGCAAGGCGCGGCCGCTGCACGATCTGATCCAGGGGCGGTTGGCCATGCCCATGCTCTCCGGCAACCGGATGACGCTGCTGCACAAGCCACAGAGCATCTTGCAGGAGATAGTGCGCGACATCCGTCAATCCTCCCAATCCTGCTATCTGGAGTTCTACATCTGGCATCCCGGCGGGGACGCCGACACAGTGTGCGAGGCGCTGATCGAGGTGGCGCAACGCGGCGTGGATTGTCGCGTGTTGCTCGATTCCATCGGCAGCAAGACCTTCTTCCGCTCCGCCTGGCCGCGGCAACTGCGCAAGGCCGGGGTCAAGCTGGTGGAGGTGCTGCCGGTCGGTGCCTGGCGCATCCCGTTCCAGCGCCAGGATCTGCGCATGCACCGCAAGCTGGTGGTGATCGATGACAGGGTCGGCTACACCGGCTCCATGAACATGGTGGACCCCCGCTTCTTCAAGCAGGACGCGGGCGTGGGCCAGTGGGTCGACATCATGATCCGGGTGCAGGGGCCCGTGGTGCCGCTGATGTGGTCCACCTTCGTCTGGGACTGGGAGATGGAGACGGGTGAGCGCCTGCTCGACAGCCTGCAGCACGAGCCAGAAGCCTGGCCGCAGACCAACTACCGGGCCCAGCTCATCCCCTCAGGCCCCTTCGTCGGCGGCGACTGCATCCAGCAGAGCCTGCTGCTGGCCATCTACCAGGCGCGCCACCATCTGGTGCTGACCACCCCCTATTTCGTGCCCGATGATCCGCTGGCGGCGGCGCTCTCCTCGGCGGCGGCCCGCGGCGTGCTGGTGCAGCTGGTGCTGCCCCATCGCAACGACTCCCTGATGGCAAACCACGCCAGCAACTCCTTCATGGAAGATCTGCTGGCGGCCGGGGTCGAGATCTATCGCTACGATGCCGGCTTGCTGCACACCAAGAGCGTGCTGGTGGATGACGACTTCGCCCTGGTGGGGACGGTCAACCTCGATCGGCGCAGCCTCTGGCTCAACTTCGAAGTGACCCTGCTCATCGACAACCCGGCGTTCGTGGCCGAGATGAATCAGCTGGTGCAGGGCTACATGCTGGAGGCGACCCCCATGTCGCTGGTCAAGTGGCGGGCCCGCCCCTGGTACAAGAAATTGCTGGAGAACATCTTCTACATGTTCAGCCCCCTGCTTTGACGCAGGCCAGTGGCTCGTGTCCTGGTGGCTGACGCGTCGCTTACCGCTGCAGATAGCGGCAGGCGAGGGGCCTGATCGGTCCGCTTAGCCCCTTGTTATGACACAAGATAATAAGCCTCGACCCGGCATGGGGCTTGCCTCATCGCACCTCTGCCCCGTAGAGTGCGCCAATGAGCCTTTGGAGATGACATCAAGATGAAGAAGAGAGTGGCGCTGGCCGTCGGTGCGGCATTGGTGGTGGGCGGGCTGGGTGCCTGCTGGTACACGGGAAATAGCTTCGACCAGACCCTGGCCGAGCAGATCATCAAGGTCAAACAGGAGAGCGGCATCGAGCTGAGCTGGATCCCGTCCAGCCAGAATCTGTTTAGCCGCGACGGCGTGCTCAAGGTGGTGGTGACGCCGCAGACCTTGGCCAGCTTCGATCCCCAGCTGGCAGGGAGCGAGCCCATCGAGGTGCAGCTCAGCTTCAACAACCGCATCCTGCCGCTCTATATTAAGAGCCATCTGCTGCTCGATACCGCCCAAGGCACCCTGGCGCCGGTCTTCACCGCGCTCGGCATGCAGCAGTGGCAAGTCGGCATGGAATCGGCAAGCAGCCTCTGGACCATGGGCAACAGCGCCCGCTTCTGGGCCAATGACTTCAAGCTCAAGGACGGGGGCAGCGAGTTAAGCTTCCTGCCCATGACCGGTACCTACAGCGGCGATCTGGAGGGCAATGGCCATGTGGTCTTCCAGTGGCAAGGGATGACGCTGCATGAGGCACAGGGCAAGCTGGACATGGTGCTGGCGGATCTCAAGGGCAGCGCCGATCTGGCCGAGATCAGCGGGATCTGGCTCTCCCCCCGCAGCGACGCAACCCTGTCTGCCTTCTCCCTGACCCTGCCGGAGAGCGTCAGGGTCTCCCTGCAGGGGATGAGCACGACCACCCAGCTGGTGGGGGACGATGCCCAGACGCTCTCCAGCCGTTATCAGATGAAAGTGGCGACCCTCAATCTGGAGAATGAGAGCGACACCCTGGCGCTGACGCAGGGCAACCTGAACCTGGAGCTGAAGGGGCTGGATCTGGAAGGCTACCAGGCCTTGCAGGAGGTCAGCGGCCAGCGGGTGGATGAGGTGGCCATCCAGCAGGCCCTGGACAAGATGCTGCAACGCGGCGCCACGCTGCAGCTGACGGATCTCAGCGCCCAGCTCAATGGTGAACCCGTCAGCCTGCAGGGGGAGGTCAAGCTGGCACCGACCTCGCTGGAGCAGTTGGTAGGCAGCGAGGAGGGGATGCAGGCCCTGTCCGGTCTGCTCCATGCCAAACTCGGCGACCAGCTGGGCAAGGCCGTCCCGCAGCTGGCACCCATGCTGGCGCAGTTTACCGCCCAGGGTTATCTGAAGGCGGAGCCTGAACAGCTCAGTGCCGAGCTGAAGCTCGACAAGGGCGTGGCCACCATCAACGGCCTGGCGCTGCACGAATGACATCCTGCTAATTAAAAAGGCTCCTTGTGGAGCCTTTTTTGTTGGGTGTTCGGTGCGCCGCGGCTTACTTGAACACCACCGTCTTGTTGCCGTAGACGAACACGCGCTCGTTCAGCACCAGCTCCAGCGCCCGGCTCAGCACGGATTTCTCCACATCCCGGCCGGCCTTGGCCATGTCGTCGGCGCTGAAGGCATGGCCGACGTGGATCACGTCCTGCTCTATGATGGGACCTTCATCCAGATCGTCGGTGACGAAGTGGGCGGTGGCACCGATCAGCTTGACCCCGCGATCGAATGCCTGGCGATAGGGGCGGGCCCCGATGAAGGCGGGCAGGAAGGAGTGATGGATGTTGATGAGCTTGCGCGGATAGGCCTCCACGAAGCTCGGGGTCAGCACCCGCATGTACTTGGCCAGGATCACGTAATCCGGCTGATAGCCGTCGATGATGGCGCGCACCTGCTCTTCGTGCTCGGTGCGGCTCAGATCCTCGTGGCTCACGGCATGGAACGGGATTTCGAACTTGCCCGTCAACTCGGCGAGGGTGTCGTAGTTGCCGATCACCGCCACTATGTCCATGTCCAGCGCACCGGCGTAATTCTTCATCAGGATGTCGCCGAGGCAGTGGGTCTCCTTGGTCACCAGGATGACGATCCGCTTCTTGCCCGCCTTGACCAGGCGGCGCTGGGCGCCCGCCGGCAGGGCGTCGTCGAGATCCGCCAGCAGGGTCTCATCGTTGAAGCGGCCTTCCAGCTCGGTGCGCATGAAGAAACGACCGTTCTCGTGGTCCACGAACTCGTCGTTCTTGTTGATGTTGAGCTGGTGCTTGTAGCAGATGTTGGTGATCTTGGCGATGAGGCCCTTGGCGTCGGGGCAATCCGTCAGCAGTATTTTCTTTTCCATCTCTGTCATGATTCCGTTTGTGGTGTTGGCGCCCGAGTCTGCGCGGGCTGCGCGTTTTTTCAGGCACTATGCCATAAACAAAATCAGAAAGGACAGCGCGCCGTGCGCCGTCAGATCAAGTCGATACCAGCGGGGCCCATATTTATCCTTGATGGGTTTTGCGCTGGTATCCCAGGTTTTTTTTCTTTAGGCTATCGGTGCTTATTCTCAGGGCGGGGTGAAATTCCCCACCGGCGGTATCCCGATCTGACTCGGGGAGCCCGCGAGCGCCCGACCTTGGTGTAGAACCGGGGCCGGGGTCAGCAGATCCGGTGAGATGCCGGAGCCGACGGTCACAGTCCGGATGAAAGAGGATAAGACAGAGTTTGCCAGTCTGGCCCTCCTAGGGCTGGCTGCCGCATACCTACTTCTGTCTGCCTTTCCATGCCCTGATTCTGGTCCTTGTCTTATTTAGGAGTCTTACCATGAATCAGTCTCTACTCAGTGAATTTGGTGATCCCATTACCCGTGTCGAAATGGCGCTGGCCGCATTGCGTGCCGGCCGTGGCGTGCTGGTGGCCGATGATGAAGATCGCGAGAACGAAGGGGATCTCATCTTCGCCGCGCAAACCATGACCAACGAACAGATGGCCATGATGATCCGCGAATGCTCCGGCATCGTCTGCCTCTGCCTGACCGATGAGCGGGTACGCCAGCTCGAGCTGCCGATGATGGTGGAGGCGAACTCCAGCCATTATCAGACCGCCTTCACCGTCACCATAGAAGCGGCCCAGGGCGTTACCACCGGGGTCTCCGCCGCCGATCGCATCACCACCATCCGGGCCGCCATCGCCGACGGCGCCCAGCCATCGGATCTGCACCGTCCCGGTCACGTCTTCCCGTTGCGGGCTCGCACCGGTGGCGTGCTGACCCGGCGTGGTCACACCGAAGCCACGGTCGATCTGATGCAGCTGGCTGGACTCAAACCGTACGGGGTGCTGTGCGAACTGACCAAGCTGGATGGCTCCATGGCCAGGCTGCCCGATCTGGTGGAATTTGGTCGCCAGCATCAGATGCCGGTGTTGACCATCGAAGATTTGGTGCAATACCGTCAATTATTGGCAGAACGTTCAGCCTGAGCTTCATACGAAATTGTAATAAGTACATTTTTTGGTTACGCTTGGTGCGAACCTCATCCAGAGCACTCGTTTTTGACTTAAGTTTGCACAAAAAGTGTACGTTTAAAAAAAAATGAGAGTTTTAATGCATTTATCTGTGGTGGGGCCTATCCAAACTCGTATTTATTTGTGCCATAATCACGCCGCTTGCTAAACGTCTGGCGAGTTAAAGGGAGCTTTAAAAATGAAAAAATTGTTGTTGGTAGGTGTTGTTGGTCTGTCTGCCCTGCTGGGCGGTTGTGCGAACACCAGCGAACTGGAAACCTCCGTTCAGAATCTGTCTAACAAAGTTGACCAACTGGCTCAAGATGTTAGCGCAGTTCGTGCTGATCAATCCAAGATGGCTGCTGATATCGCAACTGCTAATCAAGAAGCTGCGCGTGCTAACCAGCGCATCGACAACATGGCTACTTCCTACAAGAAGTAATCCATGCGAAAAAATGGCGCATTTTAATGCGCCATTTTTTTTTGCCTGAAATTTGTCATTTCCCTTATTACCGCACTTCCTGCCTGAACAAGGCAATGCCGATTGCTCGGCATCCCCTGATTTCTTCATCGATCAATAAAGCAGGCTATAGAGCTTGCGACGATAACTCTGCGCCGCCGGATGGGCACCCATGGTGGTCAGGATATCGAGATAGATCTTCTTGGCATCGCCAAACGCCATATCGCGTCTGAGAATGGTAAACAGCAGCGCCAATGCCTCCTCCTGCCGGCCGACCTGGCTGTACTGTACCGCCAGCTCCTGGGTGAGGGTCGCATCGTCCGGGTTCTCTGCGTGACGAAGCTCCAGCGCGCGCAGCTCGGGGCTGTCGGCGGCTTGCAGTGCCAGCGCCAGTCGGGAGCTCAGGGTCTGATAATGATCGTCCTGCGCCACCATGGGGATGGTCGCGAGCAGCGCCTGTGCCTCATCCAGCAGATTCAGATCCAGCGCGGCCTGCACCAGCCACAGGCTGATGTCGTGTCGGCTCGGCGCCAGCTGATGGGCCTTGGTGAGGTGGGCGTGCGCTGCATCGGGCAGTTCTTCGGCAAGTGCCTGCTGGCCCTGTTCGAGTAGCAACTCCTCTTCCTTGGGGGCAAAGGCGGCGAAGTATTGGCGCAGGGTCGCTTCGTCCTGCGGGCCTTCCAGGATGGCCTGCTCGTCCGGGCGGCCCTGATGGAACAGCACCAGGGCGGGCAGGGCGCGCAGACCGAGCTGGCTGGCCAGCGGCTGCAGCTGGGGATCATTCATGTCGACCATGGCCAGGGTGACCTGGGGATTGGCCGGGCCGACCAGGCTCTCCACCAGCGGGGTCATGCCCTGGCATTCGGGCATCTGGGGAGCGTGGAAATAGATGACGACCGGCTTCTTCATGGACGCATCGATCAGTTCGGCGTGAAAGTTCTGGGGATTGATGTCGACGATCATGAGGCTGACTCTCGAAAAATGGTGTGAGTTAACATGGGGTCTAGGGGGGTGGATTTCAAGCGCTCGTCCAGCAGGTAGCCATTGACGTTGCGGGTCGGGGCGGCGAGGCAGAGCCAGCCGCCGTCGAGCGGCCAGTCTTGCACCTGATAGGTGTGGGCATCGAGCCGATTATCCAGCCGCCACCCCTCCTCGGGCACAAAACACAGCTTGTCGAGTCCGGCGGCGATGCCATCCCCCTGGGCCTTCAGTACCGCCTCCTTGCGTGACCAGAGCCGATAGAAGGCCGATTCCTGCGCCTGCGCAGGCAGGGAGAGCAGCCATGCGTATTCACTGGCTGCATAGAAGCGTCTGGCCAGCGGCAGGATCTGGCGGCGGCGCAGTCCCATCTCGACATCCACCCCGAGCGGTCCCTCCTGGCAGAGTGCCAGCACCAGCCAGTCGCCGCTGTGGCTGAGGTTGAACTGCCAACTCTCGTCGCACAAGACGGGTTTGCCGTGAGGGCCGGTACAAAACACCAGTTCATCGGCAGGGCAGTGGAGTCGCTCGGCCAGCAGACGGCGGAGCAGCACCCGGCCCAGCAGGTACTCCTGCCGGCGGTTTGGCTGCTGGATAGAGTGCCAGAGCTGATGTTCTTCCCGGGAGAGTTCATGGGGCAGCGTATTCAGCTGCTCGGCACAGATCTGAGCCGGTTTTAACAAATAGAGATCCGCTGAGATCATAATTTTTCACTTAAAAAAGGGGGTGAAGCAGCGATAAAAATCAGTTTTAACTGGCCCTGATGGCCACTTTCGCGATTGTATATTGTTTGGGCATGATCACATTAATTATGAAAAATAATGCATTTCCTTGCGAAAATGTGATGTCGATAGGGATTTTCACTTGCCTCGATAGAATTCTTGGATATAGTCGGGTGCTGTTGCCTTATAAATTGCCCTCTACGGCCGTATTTTAACAATGTTTACTCTTTTGCGGGGATAAAGGATTGCGCCACCTGATGCTACTGCTGGTCGCGCTCGGAATGGTGGGTTGTGCCTCGGCACCCCAGACCGAGGTCGCGAGCAAGATCGAAGTTTCCATGATGGAACCCGTGGTTGAACCGGAAGCTTCGCAGACACCCGATGTAAACGAAATCCTGACCGTATATAAAGAGTGGCGTGGTGTTCCCTACCGCATGGGCGGGAGCAGTCAACGCGGTATCGATTGTTCTGCCTTCGCCCGTGAAGTGTTCCGCAATGCGGTCGGCATCGAGCTGCCACGGGATACTCGCTCCCAGGTACACGAAGGGACCCGGGTAGCCAAACGGGATCTGATGGAAGGGGATCTGGTCTTCTTCAAGATCAGCAAGCGTCTGAACCACGTGGGCATCTATGTCGGCAACGGTGAATTCATCCATGCCTCCACCCGGGCCGGGGTCACCCGCTCCAGACTGGACAACGCTTACTGGCGCGGCAAATTCTGGCAGGCACGCCGGATCGAGATCTGAGTCAGGCTGGACAAACGGCTCGCAGTACGGACTGTTTTTCCAACCTCACTTGAACCGGGCTCAGGCAGCCCGGTTTTTTATGGCCGTCGTTTAGACTTTCCGGGGCCGACTCTCTATAGTGTGGCCCCCCGTTCCTCGGCAGACTCAGCATGAAGACCCACTCCGATCGCAAATCCGGCTTGCATCCGCGCAACCGCCATCAGGCGCCCTACGACTTCGACGCGCTCTGTCAGCGCACGCCAGAGCTGTTGCCCTTCGTATTCATCAATGAGCACGGCACCCGCACCCTGGATTTCGCCGATCCTGCCGCCGTCAAGGCGCTGAACCGCGCCCTGCTGGCGCTGCACTATGGCATCAAGCATTGGGATCTGCCGCCGGGCTACCTCTGCCCCCCCATCCCGGGGCGGGTGGATTATCTGCACCGGGTGGCGGATCTGCTGGCCGAGAGCGCGGGCCAGGTGCCGACGGGCAAGGGGGTGCGGGTGCTGGACATTGGCGTGGGGGCGAACTGCATCTATCCACTGCTGGGGGCCCGTGAATATGGCTGGCGCTTCGTGGGCTCGGATATAGACCCGGTGTCGGTCAAGGCGGCGACCCTGCTGGCGGGCAGCAATGGCCTGGCGGGGCAGATCGAATGCCGCCATCAGGCCAACCCCAAACACATCTTTCGTGGCATTGTCGGCCCGAAGGAGCGCTTCGCCCTGACGCTTTGCAACCCGCCGTTTCACGCGTCGCTGGCCGAGGCGAGCAAGGGCACGGAGCGCAAGCTGCGCAATCTCGGGAAGGCGGTGACGGGGGCGCCACTGCTCAACTTCGGTGGTCAGAAGGCCGAACTCTGGTGTGAGGGGGGCGAGGCGGCGTTTCTGGCGGGCATGGTAGACCAGAGCAAGGAGTTCGCCACCCAGTGCCTCTGGTTCAGCTCGCTGGTGTCGAAGAAAGAGAACCTGCCTGCCGCCAAGAAGGCATTGGCCCAGGCCGGGGCACGCCAGGTGCGGGTGCTCGACATGGCCCAGGGCAACAAGGTGAGCCGGATCCTGGCATGGAGCTTCCTGGAGGCCGAGGCTCATGGTCACTGGTGGTCTGCCGGGAAAAAATGATCGAGAAACGGGGCTCTGATGGCAGAAACAGGTCGAGCAGAGCCCTTTTCGGATTCGCTCTGCTCTCGTGACGTTGCCATCAAGATAATCGTTTTTCCCGCCAGAACAGCCCCCATTCAGCCTTCCGGTTAGTGATCACTCTCACCCCCGGTACAGTTGTACGCCGAGATTTTTTTGTACTTACCATTGAAACTTTCATAAAATGGGACTGGTTAGACCTCTTTACAGGCATGGAATCGAATAGGGATCGGTAAATGAAAGTTGTCGATTTTCTGAAGCACAAGCGCGAGATACTGGCGCAACACCCCTTTGAGCTCAAGGATTGGCTCTCTCCGGCGATCCGCGACTACTGGCGTGAGTTTCAGCAAAAGGCACACCTTCACCCTTTGCTGGGACGGGTGCTCGACCTGCAGGCCGACCATCAGCTGGTACGGCGACGGGGCAGATCCCAGGCCCAGGCGGTCAACAGCCAGCCGGCCCTGGCCGAGGACGACCTGATTGAGCTGGATGGTGAGGCGGCCAGCCTGTACGCCGAGCTGCAGACCCGGATCGGGGAAGAGACTCATGTCGGTGAGTGGCTGCAGATCAGCCAGCCGTTGATCGATCAGTTTGCCGCCGTCACCGGCGATCATCAGTGGATCCACACCGATCCCGAGCGGGCGGCGGCCGAATCGCCGTTCAAGACCACCATCGCCCACGGCTTCCTGACCCTGGCCCTGCTGCCCCAGCTGACCGGTTCGGTGGATGAGGCGACCCCGGAGTTTCCAAGCGCCCGCATGGTGGTGAACTTCGGCCTGGAGCAGGTGCGTTTCCCCTATCCGATCAAGGTGGACAGCAACATCCGTGCGCGCACCAGGCTCTCCCGCGTGACGCCGATCAAGGGCGGGCTCGAGTTGCTCAAAGAGATCAAGATAGAGATAGAGGGCATTCGCCGCCCCGGCTGCGTCATCGAATCGGTCACCCGAGTCTATTTCTGACCCTGGTCCCGTTTGCTGCAGATAAACACAGGCCCACCTAGGTGGGCCTGTGTCGTTTCCGGGTTGGGTGCCCGTGGCGGGCCAGGTCAGCGTTAGAAGCTGGCACCCAGGGTGATGGTATGGCGCCACTCCTTGTCATCCAGACTCTGCTGATCTCCGCCATATTCGAGCCAGTTATCGTCCCAGCTCAGTTCACTCGACCAGGAGAGGCGCAGGTGGTCGTTGAAGTAGTACCTGAGCCCCAGGCTGCCGTTGACGGATTGATTCCTGGTCAGGTAGGGAGAGGGTTGATCGATAAACTTCTCGTAGGTTCCCTTGCTGAACAACTCGAATCTTTGCTGCCAGACGGAGATGGGCTGACGATAGTCCCAGCCGAGGTTGATGAAGGGGTAGTTGATGATACGTTCATCGAACAGAACCGAATCGCTCCAGACCTCGGGGGTGAAGTAGGAACGCTGCAAGCCCAGCTGACTGATAAACTCCAGTCGCCTCTGCTTGTCGTTCCAGAAGCGGTAACCCGGGCCAGAGGCATAGCTCAGCTCCAGATAGTTGCTGTCGATCAGGTTGTAGTCGGCATCGAGGGAGGATCGCAGGAACCAGTGCTCATCGAAGAAGAAGTCCAGCTTGGGGCTGAGGGTGTATTCATGGCTGTCGGTGATGCTGTTCGCCGTCTCGTAGATGTATTCGCCATCCAGGGTATAACGCCAGTCCAGATTGGCCAGCTCGGTCGACACCTTGAGGTTGACGTTGTTGGTCTTCTTGTCGTTTTCCTTCAACTTGATGTTCAGATCACCGGTGCCGCTCAAGAGCCAGGCATTGAGCCCGTCGGGCGTGTCCAGCAAGGGGATCCCGGTCCTGGTCAACGGCCTCGGCTGCTCCTGTTTGTCCAGCCGCCAGCGCTTGATGGCATCACGCGGGATGGTCAGGGCCTGGCTGTAAGCCGGCTTGATGCTGATCTGCTCGTCGGTGATCTCCTCTATGGCGCCGGTCAGGCGATCGCCGTTGCGCATCCACAGGATGTCGGCCATCGCCGTCGTGCTGGCGCACAGGAGCAGCAGGCTTAGCAGGCCCTGTCTCATCACCGCCATGCCGGTGAGCACTCAGCCGCTGATGGGCTGGGGCAGCCCGCTCTTGCTGTCGAGCAGGGCCGTCACCTGAGTGTTGTCCACCTCGGGAGCGGCAATGAACTGCTCGACCTCGGTTGACAGCACCAGGGGGGCGCCTTGTGCCATCTCCTCCTCGGTACGGGAGAGCGGGGAGTGGACCTCCAGCCAGCGTCGGCCGTCCGGCTCCACCGCCATCTTGACCGGCTGATTGATTACCCGCACCTGAGTGCCGACCGGCACCAAGTTAAACAGGGTCTCGATGTCGTCGGGACGCAACCGGATACAGCCCGCGCTGACCCGCAGACCGACCCCAAAATCCTTGTTGGTGCCGTGAATGAGGTAGTCCCGCTGGCCGTAGCCCAGGCGCATGGCGAAATTGCCCAGCGGATTGTCCGGTCCGGGCGGCACCACTACCGGCAGATCTATGCCCTTTTGCTCCAACCAGGACTTGCGCACCATGGGGCCGGGGACCCAGGTCGGGTTCGGGTTCTTCGCGATGATGGTGGTGGTCATCTCCGGCGTCTCGCGGCCGATGTCACCGATGCCGATGGGCAGCACCATCACCTCCTGCTTGCCCTTGGGGAAGTAGTAGAGCCGCAGCTCGGGCAGGTTGATGACGATCCCCTCCCGCGGCACATCGGGCAGCAACATCTGGGTCGGCAGGGTCAGCCGGGTGCCTGGGGTGGGCAGATAGGGGTCTACCCCAGGGTTGGCCTCCAGCAAGGCCAGAAAACCAATCTGGGTGTGCTTGCCGACCAGTTCCAGGTGATCCCCTGGTTGCACTATGTAATCTTCCAGCTCGCCGATCAGGCGGCTGTCCGCCGGCGGGAGGGGATAGGTTTTGGACCAGACCGGCGCGGCCCAGAGGCTGGTGGCGACCAGCAGCAGTGAGACGATACGTGGATACAACATGGTTTTTCCTATCTGTCAGTCTTGTCTTGAGGGAAGCGCTCCCTCCCAAAAAATGAGCAGAGATTGTAACCAATAGTCCCGGGATTACCAGCGCCGGGCTGAGGCGCTGCCGAGCCGGCTGGGCATAGCCCACCACCCCCTTTCACCGCGCAGGCCCCGCTTTTTCGGCGAAACGGGGATAAGCGCGGGTCGACTGATGGCCGCTGACGCCGGCGGGGAAGAGTCACATCTTGACCCAGGGGTGGCATGGCCGATGTGCGACCAGGGTACGATGGCGGGGGAGGGGAGCGATCCGCCACGGGCTGGCTGTTTAATAGTCAGTCGTATGATCTTCAACGATATTTACATTGATTTCCCGACTCGGGTTGGGTCAATATGAGGGCCCGCGGAGAGATGCCGGAGTGGCCGAACGGGATTGACTCGAAATCAATTGTGGCAGCAATGCCACCCAGGGTTCGAATCCCTGTCTCTCCGCCATCTTCTGAGCCCGACTTGTACAACAGGTTGGGCTTTTTGTTGTCTGCTTGTTTTCCGCCGCTTCTGCCAGCATGCCGGCTCGTTGAACCCCACAGAACGGCCCATCCCTTACTCTCATAGGCGCATGGGATGCAGAAGAGCGCTCATCGGGGTGAGCCGAGGCAAATACCAGGCGAAACAATCGGCTAGAAGCGGCCTGAGCCCTGTGGATAGTCGGAGGATTCAGGCCAAGTTCAGCGCACCCCCGGTATGGTGCTCCGGCGTTTATGCGGTGTAACGAATAACAAACAGAGATGGCTGCCGGCGCAGTCATTCCCGTCTATCTTCCATCCCGCCAAGACGCTGAGCGACATGCACGAGCCCAAGGCCCACCCCGGTCAGGGGCCGCGCTCGCTGCCGATATCCATCCCCTGCCGTACGAGCTGCTGGCCATGATGCCTCTTTGCAGCACCGGTGGTCACCTCGCCATTCTCATGACGTCCTGGAGGACATGATGACCGAATGCCATCTGCGCAACTGCATTACCCCTTCTCTCATTCGCCAGATTGGGCTCGGTCTGGCCGCCGGCGCTTTGTGTTTCCTGGTGCTGAGCTATGCGGACCCGGCCGCTCGAAAGAGCGAGCCCGAGGCGGCCGTCGAGGTCCCCACGCCAGCAGAGCCCCTCTCGTCCGCACCCCGGGCCAGTGGCGCCGCGGCAACCTCGAGCCAGCCGGATGAGGCGAGCTTGCCCCTGTCGGCGCTGACGGCCGGTATCGGGTCTGATGGGGTGCAGGGAGAGGGGATGGCCGACGAGGCGATTCCCACCCCCATGCTGGGCGAGCCGAGCGCGGCCGTATCGATAGCGGCCGACGAGAAGGTGGTGGCTCAGCCGCCCATGCTGATAACCGCCAGCACTCCGCCCTCTGCCGCTCAGCCTGCGGCCAAGCCGTCGGTGCCTCCGGAGTCGGTGTCCAAGCCAGCTCCCAAGCCTGAGATCAAGCCGCAAGGCAAGGCGCCCGGCAAGGTGAGCTTGACGCCTGCCAAGGTCCTGCAGCAGAAGAACGGCAACCACCTCAGCGTCCAGTTGATGGGATCAGGCAGCCTGGCGGCCATAGAGCAGTTTGTGCTCGCCAACCGGCTCGCTGGCAAGGTGTGGATCTATCAGACCAAGTTCCACGGCAGCCCCTGGTATGTGGTGTTGAAGGGGGAGCATACCAGCATGAGCCAGGCGCTGGCGGCCATTCGCAAGCTGTCGCCTGCCCTGCAGAAGGCGGGGCCCTGGCCCAAGTCATTTGCCCAGGTGAAGAACGAATTGAAGCAATAGGCCTGAGAGTGGGGGATGTGGCTCGGCCGAGCCGGGTCATGATCGAGCATTCGCACCATTGCCCCATCCTATGAGCGTCAGCTCATCAGCCTTTATTGCACCACAGCCGCGCCAGTCGCGGCTGTGGTGTTTTCGGCCTGGCTGATTTCAAACTGCTCCGCCATTCCTTGGGCAGCGTGAGACTGGCCCCAAGGACGGCCGTCAGCCCTTGCGGCTGGCGAGCTGGCGCAGCAGCTGGGTGCTCTGGTGCAGGCTCTGCTGCTGCACCTCGCTCAGCGGGCACTGCTTGAGCACGTATTCGGCGCTGGCCACCACCGTCTTCCAGCGAGGGGCCTTGGGCAGGGTGTCCAGGCTCAGGTATTTGTCGAGGGTGCGGGTCTGGGGGCTGGATCTGTCCATGTAGACGCGCCACAGCTTGCTCTTCTCCGCCAGCACTATCTTGCCCTTGCCGGTGCTCTGCTGCCAGGCATCCAGGGTGAGGCGCATGGTGTCCACCAGGGCCCGGCGCAGCGGCTCGTCATCCTGCTGGCGGATCAGGTTGTCCGCCAGGGAGCGGAACTCGCCACCGAGTCGGCTGAGTTCACCCAGCAGCTGACCATCCTCTATGATGGCCTGGCGCGACAGGCTCTTGAGGGCGTTTTCCAGCGCCATCACCCGGTTGTCATCCTGGCGGGACTCGGTGCTGAGGGTGAGGGCGAAGGCGCGTTGACCACCCAGGCTGATGGGCAGCGCACGGGCGTTGAGTTCATCCTTCTGACCCGCCACCAGGAAGCTCAGATCCTGCTCCGGCCGTGCGGTCAGGTCGGGCCACTGGCTCGCCAGGGGGGTCGCCAGCCACTCGTCGAGGGGCAAGCCTTCCATGGCCTCCGGCTCCTGTCCCAGCAGCCTCGCCAGCACGCGGGAGGCAAACAGCACCATGCCCTGCTCGTCGATGAAGACCATGGGATCCGCCCCTTCCCCCAGCAGAGTCAGCAGCCGCTCCTGATCCTGATGCAGCTGTGCCTGCAGGTTGAGGCGGTGCTCTATCTCCTGCTTCAGCAGCCGGTTCTCCACCAGGGAGGCACGGCCGGCACTGGCCTCCAGCAGCGCCCTGACCCGGGCAAACAGCTCCTCCTTGCAGAACGGCTTGACCAGATAATCGTTGGCGCCGGCGTTGAAGCCCTCCTCGATGTCCTTGGGCTGGTTGAGGGCGGTGAGCAGCAGCACCGGCAGCTTGTCCTTGGGATGCTGCTCGCGCAGGCGGCGGCAGACGTCGAAGCCGGACAGGGTCGGCATCATCACATCCAGCAGGATGAGATCGACCGGCGCCTGGGCCAGCTTGGCGAGGGCGTCGTGGCCGTCGCTGCTCGGCAGTATGCGGTAGCCGCAGGGCTGCAGCAGGTGGCGCAGTATGTGCAGATTGATGGGCTCGTCATCCACCACCAGGATGAGGGGCGCATCGGCCGGCGGCGGCGGCAGGTCATCGCTCTCCCAGTCCGGCAGGATCAGCGGCTGCTGGCGCACCAGCTGATGCTCCATCTGGCGGCTGTCCAAGGTCAGGCTGCCCGCCTTGCCGCTGGCGAGCGGCAGGGTGAAGGCGAAGGTGGAGCCGACGCTCGGTTCGCTCTCCACGCTGAGTTCGCCCCCCATCAGATGCACCAGCTGGCGGGTGATGGAGAGGCCGAGCCCGGCCCCCTGCTTGCTCAGCTCCGGGCTCATCTGCACCAGGGGTTCGAAGATGTGTTCCAGATGTTCCCGGGGTATGCCGATGCCGGTGTCGGTCACCCTGATGCGCAGGAACTGGCCCTCCACCAGGGCGCTCAGCACCACCTTGCCCTGGGGGGTGTACTTGATGGCGTTGCCCACCAGGTTGTAGAGCACCTGTTCCAGGCGCTGTTCGTCGGCCAGCACCGGTGGCAGCTCGGCCGGACTGATGTCCACCAGGGTGAGCGGCTTGGCCTGCACCAGGTGCTGGCAGAGATCCAGCACCAGCCGGATGACCCCCTTGGAGGAGACCGGCTGGGGATGGATCTCCAGCTGGCCGTAGCGCATCTGGTGGTAGTCGAGCAGATCGTCCACCAGCCGGGCCAGGCCGTCGGCGCTCTTGATGATGAGGCCTAGCTGCTTCTGCTGACCCTCGGTCAGGTCCTGCTGGCTGGCGAGCATGGATTCGGCCATCCCCTTGATGCCGTGGATGGGGGTGCGCAGCTCGTGGGAGGTGTTGGCGAGCAGCTCATCCTTGAGCTTGTCCGCCTGTTGCAGGCTCAGGTTCTGCTTGTGGGTCAGCTTGACTTGCTGCTGCAGCTCCTGGGTCTGGCGCTCGATGAGTTCTATCTTGTCCTTCACCGAGCGCTGCATGTGGCGAAACGCCTGGGCCAGCCGGTCGATGTCATCGTCGGTACGGGCGATGCTGATGGGGTGGTCCAGGGCGCCGTCGGCCACCTGCTCGGCGGCGGCGGTGAGGGAGCGCAGCGGCGCCGTGATGGAGTGGGAGAGCCAGCGGGAGAACAGGATCAGCAGCAGCAGGGAGCCGGCGCCCAGCAGTATGACCAGGGTCTCCAGCTGACGGATGGGGCGGTAGGCCTCGCTGGTGGAGATCTCGGCGACGAAGGCCCACTCGGTGTCGAATACCTTGACCTGGGTGTAGGCGGCCAGCACCTCGTCATCGTGATAGGAGCGAAACAGCCCGACCCCCTGCTCACCGGAGAGGGTCTTGACGACCAGCGGGGTTTGCAGCGGCCGGAAATTGGGGCTGAAGCTGTTCTCTACGCTGAACTCGGGGGCGAGCCAGGCATTGGCCCGCATCCGCTTGTCCGGGCCGACGAGTATGGTCTCCCCCGTCTCACCTAGCCCCTCCCGCTCTGCCATGATCTGGTTGAGCTTGTCCGGCAGCAGCTCGAAGATCACCACCCCGCGCACATAGTCGTACTGCATGACGGGGGCGGCCAGGTAGGCGACCACCTGGCCGGTCAGCTCGTTGCGGCCAAAATCGGTGAACTCGAAGATCTGCTGGGGTTTCTGACCACCATCGAGCCGGCGCTTGATCTTGGCGAAGGTGTCGCCGAGGCCGCTGGCCTGATAGGGGCCGGAGAGCAGGTTGGTGGCAAAGTTGGCATGCTTGGTGACCGAATAGACCACATCACCGTTGAGATCCACCAGGAAGATGTCGCTGTAGTTGGACTTGCGCACCATGTCGGCATAGCCGCGGTGGAAGCGCTGATGCACCCGGCCGTACATCTCGTCCGCCAGGATCAGGGCGCTGATGGAGGGTTCTATGTCCACCTTGCTGTCGGGTTTTTGCAACTGATCCCAGGAGCCAGGCACATAGCGGGCCTGGGCACGGGCACGCGCCTCCTGCGGGGTGGTACCCAGCTTCTCGAAGGCCCCGGTGAAGCCATAGAAACGACCGATACTGTTGCCGGCAAAATCCTGCTGGGAGAAGTTGATGATCTGCTCTTTGAGGTTGCCGAAGTAGTCTTCCAGCTGGCTCTTCTTGATGTTGCGCACCGACACCAGATGATTGGAGGTCTGGGTGGTGAGGTCCTTGCCGTGGCTATAGAGGAAAAACAGGGTGACGACCAGGAAGGGCACCAGGCCTAACATGAAAAAAGCCAGCATCAGCTGAGCTCTGAGCCCACGAGGCTTGAAGGTCCATTTCATCTTGTGATTTTCAATTGAGAATCCAGTTACTAAACGCGACAAGTCTCTGATTAAAGACTAATCATTTCAATGACTTTATCTTGAATTCGCCTACGGAGTCACAGCGGGCCGAGGGAATTTCGGCCAAGGCGTTTAAAGCCTGAGCAAACGACCGGGAAAAGTGCTGAAAGACAGAAAAAAGGGTTGTGCCCGTGCTCTAGGTACGTATAATGCGCCTCGTTGTCAGGCAACTGGCACATAGCAGTCAGGCGGGAATAGCTCAGTTGGTAGAGCACGACCTTGCCAAGGTCGGGGTCGCGAGTTCGAGTCTCGTTTCCCGCTCCAATTTCTCATGGCACCAACCATGGGTATCACTTTCAAGGCAATCAGCCTTGTCAGCATGGCGCGTTAGCAAAGCGGTTATGCAGCGGATTGCAAATCCGTTTAGTCCGGTTCGACTCCGGAACGTGCCTCCATATTCTTCCTCTGTTTTCTTCGTCTTCCATGCCTGTTTCAGTCTCGAAACCTCTCTTCGGCATACCCCCTTGTCTTTAATATCCTTGCTGGGTGAGTAACTGCTCGCAGCCCTGCTGGCGCCACTCTCTCTGCAGATAGTGACTCACGTCGCTCAGGGATTGCCCCCGGTATTGAAATTGCATTTCGGCGGAGTGCTCGGTCAGATCGGCCATCTTCTGTCTCAGTTGACCGCATTGCCACAGGCTGACGACAGGCACCCCCTGGTACGCCAGTGCGATGGCGTCATGCTGGTTGAGTCGCCACTCCTGCCACTCCGACCAGATCAGCAGGCCCAGCACGCTCAGGACCGCGACTTCTGCCAGTTTCATCCTCTTCTTCCTTCATCTCCCTGCCCATGCACTAACTCTTGTCCAAGGAGTGGTTTTTGCCAGCCTTGTTACTCTTTGGTTAAATAATGTAACCCGGTTTCACTTTTTGGTTTTTAGGCGGTTTTTTTATAAAAAAATGGGTTTATTGGTGTAGTAATCCTACAAATTGTGGAGTAATCTTTGCTCAGTGGTCTTACCAGTGAGGCGTTAAATCATGTTTCATCCCTTCTCTCTGACTCAGATAATCCTTCGCCGCATCTTCGTGCTGCTGGTGGGCGTGTTGGCCTTCCCGGTGATGCTGTTTCGCAGCGATCGCGCCCGCTTCTACAGCTACCTGCACCGCATCTGGAGCAAGACCAGCACCAAGCCGGTGTGGCTCAAGATGAGCGAACGGGGCGAGCGGATCTTCTACTGAACCGTCTCCTCGCATAAAAAAAGACAGCCAAGGCTGTCTTTTTTATTTTTAACTATATGAAATTAAATGATTTGTTTCTTATCGTGTCCACGCATTGACCACGTTGAGATAATCGGAAGCAAAAGCCCCAGTTTTGACTGGGGCTTTTTATTTGGTGGGGATTATCTGCCGAGGTAGTCCGCAATGACGACAGTGGCGACGCCAAGGACGGCATTTATCGTGGTATATACCCACTGCTTTTTGGCAATGAACACGATCTCACACACAATGCTAAGCACCAATACAAAGGGGTAGAAGATGTAGTAAGTAGCCAGAATTGAGTATTCGTCTGAGCGATGGACGGACACATCAAAGAGCACGAGAAAATAGTTGGCTACGAGGAACCATAAGCATATTTTCACAGATATCCCTCTATGGACTGATCAAGGTCCATTGCTGTTGTAAACGGTTCATGAGTGAATCCCTCATGGTGTTGGCGCGCAGACAAGAATGGAATCCTGCAAACGAGACGTAGCTGACCTGTTGTTGTGCCTGTGCCCACGTCAGACATATTTAGAGGATTGTTTCCCACATTCAGGCGACCCGAATGGACTCCGGGCCGCCATTGGTTCCGCCGCGGCGCTAGTGAAAGGGAAACAGATAGTTAAGCCAACTCGTCATTCGCAACAGCACTTTGCGGATAATGGAAACCTGGGTGAAGTACTTGGTATAGATGGCGGCCTGACCGCTGGAGCCCGCAATAACCTGATACTTGGGCCAGTCAGGATCCGTGATCTTGAGAGCGATAGGCAGGCGCCCTGGTGTCTGGGCCGATGTCTGATCGATCAGACTGGCGTTCGCCTGCACATTCCCGGCCGCCAACGCCGGTATGACAGACATCACCTCAGCAGTGAAGACCCGACCAGGGATACCATCTATTACAATTTCGGTTTCATCCCCTTCGGCTAAGCGCTGCATGCTGTTCTGCCAGAACCAGCCAACATAGGTAGTATCATCTTGGTGGATGAAGTTCATCACGGGGCGATATTGAAAAGGGGCCGCAATCATACCGGGACGAAGCGCCAACTGAGAAACATAGCCATCACTGGGAGCCGTGACCACGGTCTGCTCCAGCTCATACTTGGCCTCGTTGAGTTGGGCTTGCAGGTCTACGATCATGGCCTTCTGTTGGTCTATTTGGGCCGTAATGTCATCCACATTAGCCTGGGTCATATCGAGGTCACGCCGCTTGCCGATGCCACGATTCACCAATGCCAGTGCTCGGTCACGATCCAGGCTGGCGGAGCGGAGCCTGGCATCAATGGACTTGAGTTGCTCCCGAGTGGACGCGAGCCTTGCGGTCAAGCTGGCCACCTTCTGTTCAAAGGGTTCGGCCTCAATGCGAAACAGTACATCGCCCTTTTTGATCATCTGATTTGCCTGGACGGGCACCTCACTGACACGACCTTTCACCAGCGGCACAATAGGCGTGGAGACATAGTAGTTACGCGCTATTGACGCGTAGGGATGGTTGTAGTTCATCAGAACGATGAGCCCACCCACGAGAAAAAAACCACCGAGCACGGCGGTCGGCAGGGTCCACTTGTTGAGCGGGAGATTGAATATCTTGAATATGCCCGTAGCGCAAGCAACGTAACTGAGGATCAGTAGCAGGTCCATGGCTATCACCCTCTCTCATTCTGTTCGAGTGTTGCCATGCGGGCTTGCAGCGTGGCGAGCTCTTGCCTGAGCGCTGAAATGTCCTCTTCATCTTTCTTTAAGCGTTGCACGAACCCCCACCCCCGCTCGGGGCGGTAGAGGGTGGCCCAGATCCAAAGGAATGGCCAAATAACATGCAGAGTAAATAAGCTGACCCAGCCAGCCACATGAATGGCATCCTGATGGGGATGCTGACGATGTTTGGCTATTTCATAAGGAATATCGTGAATGACGATTATGCCGTAGAACAACACCAAGACGACGAATACCAAGACCCCTAACGCAAAGTAATCAAGTAGCATTTCTAAACCTCAACAGTTTTGCAGCTTTATCCCTCGTTGGTGTCACCTGTTATGCCCATATCGCTTTTAACACAGAGGGGTGAACATACCCTGAAGAGGTTTTGGTACTTCATGTCACCCTGGCCGTTCTTCTAGCTTCACTTCGAGTTGCAGGTGGTTGCCGTCTTGCTCCCCGTCTCTGGGAGTTGCAAGCCGTCAGCCAGGGCTGCCTCTCTCTCATCTATCGCCCATCGGGATCCAGTTCTGACCTGGCAGCAGCTAGCCTCCCATCAAGACTCGCGCCGCTCCGATCGGCTCAGCCCGGCCAGCACGCTGCGCAGGCGGGCTAGGCCGATGGGCTTGAACAGGCACTCGTCCATGCCGGCGGCGAGGCAGAGCTCCCGCTCCCTGGGCAGGGCGTGGGCGGTGAAGCCCCAGATGGGCAGCTCATGGCCGCGCGCACGCAGGCGGCGGGTCAGCTCGAAGCCATCCATCGTCGGCATCTGGCAGTCGGTGATGACGAGATCGAAGTGGTGGCTGGCGACGGCACGCAGCGCCTCCAGCCCGTTGCTGCGCACGCTCACCTCGTGCCCCAGGTACTTGAGTTGCTGGCGCAGCAGCGTCTGGTTGGCGTGGTTGTCATCCACCACCAGGATCCGCAGTGGCGTCTGTTCGGCCTCCTCCTGCCTGATCAGGCTCTCTGGCGACGGCAGGGCCGAGACCACCGGCGTCAGCGGCAGGCTGACATCGAGTCGGGTACCCACGCCGATCTGGCTGCTGACCTCGATATCGCCCCCCATCATCTGGCACAGGATCCTGGCGATGTTGAGGCCAAGACCGGTGCCCGCGTATTGATAGGGAGAGTGGGCGCGGTAGAAGGGGGTGAACAGCAGTGGCAGCTTGTCGGCCGGGATGCCGACCCCGCTGTCGCTGATGCGCAGTCGCAGCACTGGGGCCTGCTCGTGCTCCCCCTCCAGGGTGGCCCGGATACTGACCTGGCCGCGCTCGGTGAACTTGATGGCGTTGCTCAGCAGGTTGAAGACTACCTGGCGCAGCCGCAAGGGGTCGACCAGCACCAGTGGCAACGACTGGGTCGCGAGCTCGATGCGATAGTCCAGCCCCTTCTGTTCGGCCATGCCGGCGAACACCTGGGCGACCGACTGCAGCAGCGGTGTGAGCGCGCACGGCTGCGGGACCAGCGTCATCTGACCCGCCTCTATGCTGGAGATATCCAGCACATCCCCGACCAGATCCAGCAGGCCGTTGGCCGATTCCGAGGCGATGCGCAACTGCTCGCCGGTATGGGGCGAGAGCGCCGGATCCTGGATGGCGAGCTCCAGCATGCCGAGGATGGCGTTCATGGGGGTGCGGATCTCGTGGCTCATGGTGGCGAGGAAGTCGCTCTTGGCCCGACTGGCGCTGTCGGCCTGCTCCTTGGCCAGACGCAGCGCGCTCTCCATCGCCTTGCGCTCCGTGATGTCGATCCAGCCGTTGATCACCCCGCTGATGACCCCCTGGCTGTCACAGTAGGGCACCATCCAGTGATAGATGCACTTGCTGTGATCCCCCTTGTTGAAGACACGATCGGCGAAGATGGGCTCACCATCCTGCAGTACTTTGGCGAAGTCCCGCTCCAGCCCGGCGAGGGCATCGGCATCGACCCGGCCACGGAGGCCCTCGATGAGGGGCTTGTCCAGCACGGCGCCTGGCTGGGCATTGAGCAGCGCCAGGTACTTGCTGTTGCACAGCAGCACCTTGCCGCTCCTGTCCCGCACCACTATGGGGTGGGGCAGGCTCTCCCCCAGCGCCTCGATGAAGCGGACATGGGCCTCCAGCTGTTGGCGGGACGCCTGCTCCGAGCGGGCCAGCCGGTTGAGCATGCGATTGCGGTACAGCAGTAGCAGGGCCAGGCCAAACAGGACAGCAAACAGCAGGTAAAAGTAGTCGGCGTGGCGCTCCATGAAGGTGGGGGCCGGCAGCTTACGGTTGCGCCACTCGTAGCTCATCATGGCCAGCTCATTGGGGGAGATGGAGAGGATGGTCTTGTCGAGGATGCTCATCAGCATGTCGTTGTCCGCCAGGCTGGCGAAGCCCATGCGGATCGGCTCGTCGTCGGCGGGGCCCGCGATGCGCAGCCGGGTCAGGCGGTGGCCGTCCACCGCATGCTGGGCGAAGTAGAGCGGCACTATGGCGGCGTCGAGGCTGCCCCGGTTGAGCGCCTGCATCGCCTCCTCGGCGCTCTCCATGAAACTCACTTCGCTTCTGCCGAGGCGTGCGGCGAGGGGATGGTAGTGGGCCATGCCGACGCGCTTGCCGGCCAGATCCTGCAGGCTGGAGGTGGTCCGATCCGCTTGCTGGGCGAGGATCACATAGATGTCGTCGCTGGCATAGGGCAGGGAAGGGCGCAGCCCATAGCTCTCGGCCACGGGTTGGGAGATGGCGCCGATGAGATCGAGCCGGCCATCCCGCATTGCGTTGTTGCGCTGGCGATCCGAACCGAAGGAGGCGAACTCGAAGCGCAGGCCGGTGCGCTTGCTCACCTTGGCCAGCATGTCGACCGTCATGCCGGTGAGCTGATCATCATAATCCTTGACCCCATAAGGGTAGAGATCGTCCATCAGCCAGACCTTGATGGGGGGGGCCTTGCGCAACCAGGCCAGCTCGGCGGCGTCATAGAGATCGGCCGGGTTGTCGACCATGTCGCGGATGGGCCCGTTCCACTGGCTGAAGATGAGGTTGCGGGTGATGTCGTTGACATCGCGCAGGGTGCGATTGATGAGGCTCAGCAGCTGCGGCGCCCGAGCGGAGACCGCGAAGCGAAAGCCGTCGGAAGCCAGGCTCGGTGGCGCCTCGCCGCGCCGCCTGAGTTTGTCGAAGCGCTCGCTGTTGAGGTAATACATGGAGTGGATGTCGCTGAGCAGCACATCCTGCCGGCCGAAGAAGACGGCGTCGAAGGCCGCCACGTTGGAGGGGTAGGTCACCAGGCTGAGCAGGGGGTAGTCGCGTTTGAACGCCTGCTCATCGATAAAGCCCCGCACGGTGGCGACGCTCTGCCCGGGGGTCAGCAGGGGATCCTGGCGCTGCTTTGGCGCCGAGAAGACGGGGGTGTTGCTGAAGTAGCGCCGGCTGAGGCGGATCCCGCTCCGATCTCTGTCGGCCAGGGTCAGGTTGCCGAGGTTGACGATGTCGACATCACCCTGGCGCAGGGCGGCGAGGGCGCTCTCCTTGTCCTCGAAGCGGCGCAGCATCAGCGGCTTTTGCAGGGCCTTGGCCAGGATGTTGAGATAGTCGGCGGAGATCCCCTCGAAGCGGCTGTCCGAGGCTGTCATGCTGAACGGGCGATAGTCGTGGTGCAGGATGCCGACGCGCAGCTGCGCGGTCTGCTGCAGCCAGCGCTGCTCGGCCGGGAGCCGGGGGGAGTCGGTGTGCTGTATGTAGTGGCGGCTGTGCAGCGTGAGCGCCAGCGCGGGCTGGGCGAACAGCAGGCACAGCAGGCACAGCGATCGAAGCAGGTTCATCATGTCACCCGGGTTGCGACAGTCATCCTTGTCGGTCAAATGCACCAGAAAGCGGTCATTCTACCGGAATTATCGCAAAACCAGTTCCTTTCTTCGGAATTTCCCCGCAGGAGCGACAGGAAAAAATGGCGGGACAGGCCCGCCATCGCTGCGCCTTGTCAGCCGCCGCTCATCCCCGTCGCCCTAGCCGAACCGGTAGGAACCCATATAGAGGCTGCCGTAGTCCCAGCTGTCGTGCAGCTTGTGGGGCTTGTCCTGGCCGGCCGCGCCCAGCGCCACGAACAGCGGGCGCAGGTGATCGTCGTGGGGATGGGATTCCACCGCGCCCGGGGCCCGGGCCCGATAATCTTCCAACGCCGGGCGATCGCCGTCGCTCATGGCCTGCTCCAGCCAACGGACGAAGCGGCTCGCCCAGTCGGGCACCGGGCTGTCATCCGGCCCGAGCGCCCTCAGGTTGTGGGTGATGGCGCCGGAGGCGAGGATGGCGATGCCCTGCGCACGCAGGCCCTGCAGCGCCTCCCCCAGTTGCCACAGCTGGGCCGGGGTGAAGCCGGCCGGGATGGAGAGCTGCACCAGAGGGAGTTCGCTCTGGGGATCCATCAGGGAGAGGGGCGACCAGACGCCGTGATCCAGCTCGCGCCGCACCGGGCTGGCCGGCAGGCCGGCCAGCAGCAGCTGATCGCTCACCGCCTCCTGCAGCCAGGCCGGGCTCTTGGCGGGCCAGCGGATCTGGTAGAGAGGAGCGGGGAAGCCGTAGAAGTCATACATCAGCGCCGGGCTGGGCTCGACGTTGAGTTGCGGCTCGCCGCGGCTGAACCAGTGGGCCGAGATCACCACCAGCCCCTTGATGTCGCCGAGGCGCAATTTCGTTAGAAATTGCGTAGCCGGCTGGTCACGCAGAACCAGATCCGGGGCGCCGTGGGAGATAAACCAGACGGGGGCGATAGCCATGATGAGACTCCTTGTTGGCGGCTTCAGCAGGGTCGGCCGGCACCGCGGGAAACGGGTTCAGGGCGGGGCCACTGAGGATGAGGTCATTATCTGCCCGGGAATCATGGTTAACAATCTACTGTCATGTATAAGCACTGTTCACCATGGGTTGATAGTCTGGTCGGTTAGAAGCGCTGCTGGATGGACGCGAACCCGCCAGGGTGGCTCGGCCAGAGAGCGCGATGGAATGGGGGATGGCAGAAACGACAAGGCCAGCGTGTGAGCGCTGGCCTTGGTTTTTGATGGCGGTTGAGCCTTGGGGCTTACTGGATGCCCAGCAGCTCCACATCGAAGATCAGTACAGATCCAGGCGGGATCTTGCCAGCGGCTCTATCGCCATACGCCAGGTTGGCGGGGATGTAGAAGCGGGTCTTCTCCCCTTCCACCATCAGCTGCACCCCTTCGGTCCAGCCCTTGATCACCTGATTGAGGCCAAACTCGATGGGCTCGCCGCGGGCGACCGAGCTGTCAAACACTGTGCCGTCCAAGAGCTTGCCCTCGTAGTGCACCTTCACCTTGCTGGTGGCGGTGGGGTGGACGGTACCCGAGCCCGGGGTCAGTACCTCATATTGCAGGCCGGAGGCCGTGGTGGTCACCAGTGGCTTCTCCTTGTTGCCGGCGAGGAACTCGGCGCCCTGGCGTACGTTCTCTTCCGCCAGTTTCTTGTTGTTGGCGCTGGAGTAGAAGTAGTAGGCCACCCCGGCAACCAGCAGCGCGATCAGAATGAACTTCATTGGTTTTCCTTATTCCCTGAAATGCAAAGAGTGCAATGAGAGTCGCATCTTATCCCAGCCAGGGGCGCAGGGCGAGCCGCGCCGCCGGCGGATGTGAGCGGGCTGACAAAGGAGGAGGGAGCGATTGTTGCCCCTCTTCTTCTGTCGTCTGGATTGGCTGGATGGCGCTCCCAGGCGAGACAAATGACCAGGGGGTGAAGGTGACCCTCCCCTGGTGCCATCAGACGTTATTACTTGGCCGCCACCATCATCAGCGCCGGCAGGGCGAAGAAGAGCCCGGCCACGTAGCCAAGGGCCAGCAGCTTGTTCTCGCTGCCCACTCGGGCCAGCCCTTCGGCGGCCTTGATGGGCAGCTCGCGCAGGAAGGGCACGCCATAGATGAGCGCCACGGAGAACAGGTTGAACAGCACATGGACCAGGGCGATGGTCAGTGCCAGCTGGGCACCGGTACCGCTGATGGCGGTGGCCGCCAGCAGCGCCGTGATGGTGGTGCCTATGTTGGCGCCCAGGGTGAAGGGGTAGAGCTGACGGGTGCTGAACACGCCGCCGCCGGCCAGCGGGATCATCAGGCTGGTGGTGGTGGAGGAGGACTGCACCATGACGGTGACCAGGGTGCCGGAGGCGATGCCAGTCAGCGGGCCACGGCCCAGCGCCTTGTGCAGCAGCTCCTTGGCACGGCCCACCATGACCTGTTGCAGTACCTTGCCCAGGCTGGTGACACAGGCGAGGATCAGCAGGATACCGATGCAGATGGTGGCGATGGCGGGGCCCTTGCCCGGCAGGATGGCGACGGCCTGATCGATGAGATCCAGTGCCGGCGAGATGAGGGGCTTCATGAAGTCCATCCCCTTCATCGACATGTCGGCGGAGCCCATCAGCAGGCTGGCGATCCACTCAGCGCTCCGTTGCAGCAGGCCGAACATCAGCTCCAGCGGCAGGAAGATGAAGACCGCCAGCAGGTTGAAGAAGTCGTGTACCGTGGCGGCGGCGAAGGCGCGGCGAAACTCGGCGCGATCCCGGATGTGGCCGAGGGAGACGATGGTATTGGTGATGGTGGTGCCGAGGTTGGCGCCCATCACCATGGGGATGGCCATCTCCATGGGCAGGCCGCCCGCCACCAGGCCGACGATCACCGAGGTGACTGTGCTGGACGATTGCACCAGGGCGGTGGCCAGGATGCCGAGCAGCAGGGCGACGAAGGGATTGTTGGCGAAGGCGAAGATCTGGGCCGCGCCCTCGGCGCCGCCGGAGAAGCCCTTGAAGCCGTGGGAGACGGCGCCGACGGCGACCAGGATGAGGTAGATCAGGGTGATCACAGCCAGCCAGTTGAACAGTGGGCCGGTACGACGGGTCTGCTGCTGTGCGGAAGATGGGGTGCTGTGCATGGTGCCTCTGGGCAGTCTGTGAAGAGTGGACGGGCGCATTACAGCAAGGCTCCATGACAGAAATATGACAAAGTGACACTTTTATGATGATTTGGTGACAGGGCGGCACGGGCCGTCGCAGACAAAAAGTGTCGGAGTAAACGCCGATCTGGCGCCATCTGGCCCACAGCCGCCCCCCGCCCTTGCACTGAGATCTCAGGGTTATATGCTGCCGGACTCTCCTGTCTCCAAGCTGAGGAAGTTGTTATGCGTGCATGGGTATTGTGTCTGTCTCTGGGGTTGCTGTCTGCCGGTGCGCAGGCCAGCGTGTTCAAGTCCGAGTGCAACCTCGACAAGGCGGCCAGAAACGAGGCGGTGAATGCGACCCTGGGGGTCAAGGGCAACTGCGACGCCGACAAGCTGATGCGTCAGCAGAAAGACAAGGCCAAGGCCGAGGTGAAGAAGAGCAGCACCGATGTGCTGGACAAGAAGACGGCGGGCCTGAAAGAGGCGAAGCAGCACACCAATGCCGCGCTGAACAAGCAGAGCGCCGGCCTGAAGGAGGCGCAGGGCAAGGTCAATCAGACCGGGCAGCAGCTCAAGCAGGCTCAGCGGGATGCGAAGGCGGTGGCCAAGGATCCGGTCAAGGCGGCCGCCACCGCGGTGCTCAATCAGGGTTGATGATCCGCCCGCGCGGATGTCTGAATGCAAGAAGGGGAGCCGCGGCTCCCCTTCTGTTTATCCACGATCCTTACTGACCGTCGACCGCTTCCTCGTACTGACGGAAGGGGATGCGGAACACCGCCAGCCGCAGGAACAGGTAGGTCACCCCGAGCCCCGCCCAGATCAGGCCAAGCTCCAGCGAGCTCTGCTCCAAGTTGATCCAGAGCGCCCCTATGGTGGCGGCGCCGAGCAGCGGCAGCAGCAGGTAGAGCAGGTGATCCTTGAGGCACTTGTTGCGCTTCTCCCGCACCCAGAACTGACCGATGACCGACAGGTTGACGAAGGTGAAGGCCACAAGGGCGCCGAAGTTCACCAGCGCCAGCGCGGTATCCAGATCGAAGGACACGGCGGAGAGGGCCAGACCGCCCACCATCAGCACGTTGATGGCCGGAGTCCGGTATTTCGGGTGGATGTAGCCGAACACCCGCTCCGGGATCATGCGATCGCGCCCCATCACGTAGAGGATGCGGGACACGCCAGCGTGCGCCGCCATGCCGGAGGCCAGCACCGCGACCGTGGTGCACACCAGCACCACGCTCTGGAAGAAGGTGCCGCCGACGTAGAGCGCGATCTCGGGCAGCACGGCGTCCGGCTCCTTGAAGCGGGCCAGATCCGGGAAGTAGAGCTGCAGGCAGTAGGAGACCACCACGAAGATGACGCCACCGATGAGGGCGGTCAGCACTATGGCGCGCGGTATCACCTTGCCGGCGTTCGGGGTCTCCTCACTGAGTGAGCTCAGACCGTCGAAGCCGAGGAAGGAGAAGCAGAGGATGGTGGCGCCGGTAAACAGCGGCAGCACGCTGGCGGATTCGAAATGGAACGGCCGGCTGCTCATCAGGGTGGCCGCGCCCTCGCCGTGGTAGATACCCCAGCCCATCAGGCCGATGAAGAGGGTGATGATGGCCAGCTGGATCACCACTATGACGCCGTTGAAGTTGGCCACCAGGTTGATGCCGCGCAGGTTCAGGAAGGTCATCACAGTCACCAGACCGAAGATGAAGATCCAGGGATCGACCCCCGGGAACATGGCGGTCAGGTAGATCTTGGCCAGCAGTATGTTGATCATCGGCATGAACATGTAGTCGAGCAGGGAAGACCAGCCCACCATGAAACCGATGTAGGGGTTGAACACCTTCTGGGCATAGGTGTAGGCGGAGCCCGCGGAGGGGAACTTGCGCACCAGATGGCCGTAGCTGAACGCGGTCAGCAGTATGCCGCCGAGCGCCAGCAGATAGGCGGTGGCGACCCGGCCCTCGGTGATGTCACCGACGATGGCGAAGGTGTCGAACACGGCCATGGGGGTCAGATAGGCCAAGCCCATCACCACCACTTGCCACATGCTGAGGGTTTTTTTCAGACGAACGGGTTGCTGGCTCACTCAGGCTTCCTCCTTGCACGGCTGGCAGGAAGTTGAATGGCTTGAGGCCATGGGACTGGTTTCTCGCATATGCATCGCATTGCTATGCAAACCACAGACGTTGGTCGCGCGGCGACCAAAGCAGGTTCCGGTGACAACCGGAGACAAAGCCAATAAGAGCCCCATGTTTTTCCTCATTGCGGCATTAGGTCCATCTGAACCTAGATATCATTTCCGGAACGTTCCGGCCTCGAAGTAGACACTTGTTTTCAAAATGAAAAATAACCGATGTGAGGATCACATCGGTTATTCAAATCGGCGCGCATTTTGCCCCAGATGGGGGGGGATGACAAGCCAGGATCGGCATTCCCGACAAGAGAATGCGCAAGGACAGGGTTTACATCAATAAACCGCGCCTATTCCGGAGTCGACGGCAGGGGGGCCAGCCCGCTGCTGGCAAGGCTTTCCGCCGGGTGGCTCGGCAGCGAGACGCGCCAGACCGTGGTGCGCAAAAACAGGTAAATTCCGCCGATGGCGGCCCAGATCAACCCCAGCATCAGGGAGGTCTGCTCCAGGTTGAGCCACAGGACAGCCACAGTCCCGGCCCCGAGCAGGGGCAGCACCAGGTATTGCAGGCGATCCTGCCAGGTCTTGTTGCGGCCCTGACGCACGTAGTAGCAGGAGATCACCGACAGATTGACCACGGTGAAGGCCACCAGGGCGCCGAAGTTGATCAGTGCCAGGGCGATCTCCAGATCGAAGCTGACGGCCGACAAGGCCAGCAGGCCCACCAGCAGGATGTTGAACACAGGGGTGCGCCACTTGGGATGGATGTAGCCGAAGGTGCGCTGGGGCAGCACCTTGTCCCGTCCCATCACGTAGAGGATGCGGGAGACCCCGGCGTGGGAGGAGAGCCCGGAGGCCAGCACCGCCACGCAGGCGCAGACCAGCACCACGCTCTGGAACAGCTTGCCGCCGACATAGAGGGCGATCTCCGGCAGCACGGCGTCCGGCGCCTTGAAGCGGGAGGCATCCGGGAAGTAGAGCTGCAGGGCATAGGCCACCACCACGAAGATGAGGCCGCCAAGCAGCGCGGTCAGGATAATGGCCCTGGGAATCACCTTGCCGGCCTCCGGCGTCTCCTCGGACAGCGCGCTCAGGCTGTCGAAGCCGAGGAAGGAGAAGCAGAGGATGGTGGCGCCGGTCAGCAGCGGCAGCAGCTCGGTGCTGGTGCTGTAGACGGGCTGCAGGCTGAGGGTGCCGAGCCCTTCCCCCTGATAGATGCCATGGCCGAGCAGGCCGAGGAAGACCAGCATGATGGCCACCTGGATGAAGATGATGAGGCCGTTGAGGTTGGCCACCAGATCGATGCCGCGCAGGTTGATGGCGGTCATCAGCACCGTCATGCCGAGGATGAAGATCCAGGGCTCGACGCCGGGGAAGAGGGCGCTCAGATAGATCTTGGCCAGCAGCATGTTGATCATCGGCAGGAAGATGTAGTCGAGCAGGGAGGACCAGCCCACCATGAAGCCCACCACCGGGGAGAATTCCCGTTGGGCATAGGTATAGGCCGAGCCGGCGATCGGGTAGTGGCGCACCATCTTGCTGTAGCTGGAGGCGGTGAACAGCACCCCCACCAGAGCCAGCAGGTAGGCGGTGGTGACATGACCCTGGGTGATGTCGGTGACGATGCCGAAGGTATCGAACACCACCATGGGGGTCATGTAGGCCAACCCCATCACGACCACTTGCCACAGGGTCAGGGTTTGCTTCAGTCGCGCGGGGCGTGGGGCCATGGGGCCTGTCTCCTAAGAATGCAGTGGTGAAGAGCCCGCCTGCCGAGCAGGGAGACGGGCTCCATGACGGCGTGATGCGTCACAGAGGGAGCCAACTGCTCCTGCCATCATTTTTTAGGGGCGCGATGATACCGTATATGGCGGCCGTCCGCGATGGACGGCCTGCAGTTATCTGACGATATCCTTCGTGCGGGTGGGCAGATCCGGGCGCTAGCCCTGACTGGCGGCGGCCAGCGCCTGCTCCAGCAGGTCCAGCCCCTCGTCGATCAGGGCCGGGGGGGCGGTGAGGGGGGCCAGGAAGCGGATGACGTTGGCACGCACGCCGCAGGCCAGCAACACCAGCCCCTGCTTGCCTGCCTCGGCCACCAGCCGCTTGGTGAGATCCGGGTCAGGTTTAGTGGCATCCCGTCCCTTGACCAGTTCCATGGCCACCATGGCGCCGGGGCCGCGGATGTCGCCGATGCAGTCGAAGCGCTCCGCCAGGCGGTGCAGGCGGGCCTTGATCTGCTCGCCCTGGGTCTGGGCCTTCAGGTTGAGCTGCTCCTCCTCGATGACCTCCAGCACCGCCAGGGCGGCGGCGCAGGCGATGGGGGAGCCGGCATAGGTGCCGCCCAGACCACCGGGTTTGGCGGCGTTCATGATTTCGCTCTTGCCCACCACGGCCGAGAGCGGGAAGCCGCCTGCCAGGCTCTTGGCCAGCGTCATGATGTCCGGCTCTATGCCGCTGTATTCGGTGGCGAAGGTCTTGCCGGTGCGGCAGAAGCCGGTCTGGATCTCGTCACAGATGAGCACTATGCCGTGCTGATCGCAGATCTTGCGCAAGGCTTGCATGAAGCTCGGGGAGGCGACGTAGAAGCCTCCTTCCCCCTGCACTGGCTCCAGTATGATGGCGGCCACCCGGGCCGGCTCAATGTCCGAGCTGAAGCAGAGATCCAGCGCCGCCAGGGCCTCGGCCTCGCTCACCCCCAGATAATCGGCCGGGAAGGGCAGGTGATAGACCTCACCCGGGAAGGGGCCGAAGCCAGTCTTGTAGGGCACCACCTTGCCGGTGAGCGCCATCCCCATCATGGTGCGGCCGTGGAAGCCGCCCTTGAAGGCGATGGTGCCGCTGCGGCCGGTGTGGGCCCGGGCGATCTTGATGGCGTTCTCCACCGCCTCGGCGCCGGTGGAGAGGAACAGGGTGCGCTTGGGGGTGGGGCCGGGCACCAGGGCGTTCAGCTTCTCCGCCAGCTCGATGTAGCCGGCGTAGGGGGTGACCTGGAAGCAGGTGTGGCTGAACTTCTCGAGCTGCTCGCGCACGGCGGCGAGCACCTTGGGATGGTTGTGGCCGGTGTTGAGCACCGCTATGCCGGAGGCGAAGTCGATGTAACGATTGCCCTCCACGTCCCACAGCTCGGCGTTCTGCGCCCGCTCGATAAAGACCGGCAGCAGGGTGCCGACGCCCTGTACCACGGCGGCTTCACGGCGGGCCTGCCAGGATTGGTTACTCATCTCTATTCTCCCTCTGGGGCTAGCCCCTCAATTCACTGTGATGGGCCGGCAGCCTGGCTGCTGACCCTCTCCTTGTGGTGATGTCATGGGGTGGTCGATTCGAGACACCCCTGTCATTAAAGAATTAATAATTACAATAAATGCATTTTTACGCAATCGAGCCGAAGCAGAGATATTTGGTCTCCAGGTACTCTTCCAGGCCCTCGCTGGCCCCTTCGCGGCCAAGCCCAGACTCCTTGATGCCGCCAAAGGGCGCCAGCTCGGTGGAGATGATCCCCTCGTTGATGCCGACCATGCCGTATTCCAGCCGCTCGGCGACCCGCCACACCCGGGCAATGTCCCGGCCATAGAAGTAGGCGGCGAGCCCGTAGGGGGTGTCGTTGGCCATGGCGATGGCCTCGGCCTCGGTCTCGAAGCGCACCAGCGGGGCCACGGGGCCGAAGATCTCCTCCTGCAAGATGGGGTTGTCCTGCGCCACCTCGGTCAGGATGGTGGGGTGGTAGAACAGCGGGCCTGCGGGATGGGGCTCGCCCCCCACCAGCACACAAGCGCCGGCGGCCTCGGCCTGACGGACCAGGCTAGTCACCTTCGCCATGGCGGCCGGGTTGATGAGAGGGCCTATCTGGCTGCCCTCGCTCATGCCATCCCCGACCTTGAAGGCGCGCACGGCGGTGGCCAGCTTGTCGGCGAAGGCGTCGTAGACGCCGGCCTGCACCAGGATGCGGTTGGCGCAGACACAGGTCTGGCCCGCGTTGCGGTACTTGGAGGCGAGCGCGCCCGCGACGGCGGCGTCGAGATCCGCATCGTCAAACACGATGAAGGGGGCGTTGCCACCGAGCTCCAGCGACAGCCGCTTCATGGTGTCGGCGCACTGGCGCATCAGCAGCTTGCCGATGCGGGTGGAGCCGGTGAAGGAGAGCTTGCGCACCTTGGGGTTGCGGCACAGCTCGTCGCCCACGACCGAGGCCTGATGGGAGGTGATGATGTTGATGACCCCGGCCGGAATGCCCGCCTGCTCGGCCAGCACCGCCAGCGCCAGCGCACAGAGCGGGGTCTCGGCGGCGGGTTTGATGACGATGGTGCAGCCGGCCGCCAGGGCCGGGCCCGCCTTGCGGGTGATCATGGCGATGGGGAAGTTCCAGGGGGTGATGGCGGCCACCACGCCCACCGGCTGCTTGATGGTCGCGAGGCGCCGATCCCCGGAGAAGCCCGGGATGGTGCGGCCATAGGCGCGCTTGCCCTCTTCCGCGAACCACTGGATGAAGCTGGCGCCGTAGGCCACCTCGCCCTTGGCCTCGGCGAGCGGCTTGCCCTGCTCGCGGGTCATGATGCGGGCGAGCTCGGTCTGGTTGGCCATGATGAGCTCGAACCAGGCATAGAGCCTGGTGCTGCGCTCCTTGGCGGTGAGGGCGGCCCAGGCGGGCTGGGCGCCGTGCGCCGCCTCGATGGCGCGGCGGGTGTCGGCCTCGCCCATGTCGGGCACCTGGGTGATGACCTCACCCGTGGCCGGGTTGAGCACCGCGAACTGGCGCCCGTCATGGGCCTCGCACCAGTGACCATCTATATAGGCAAGGGATTTGAGCAAGGCGTGAGCCTGAGCGGGTTGTGATGCTGACGATGCTGACATAGATAGGAAGCCTCGATTGTGGGTCCGGGTGGCCAACTCATCCGACGGTGCCACCGTATATAATAATAAGCACGTAACGACCATAAATTGAGCCGAAATGTTTTTCAAGTGTTAAATATATTTGAGTAAAGCGGCCGTCACATGCTAGAAATGGAGCTGTTGAGGCGATTCTATCGGATTTCATGGACTCGGGTGTGCAAAATAATGAACGGCCTGGTTGTGCAGGATAACGAACACTGCGGTGGAATTGGTCCGCTATTTTAACCAGATGGCTCACAGGACTTAGGCAGGCACCTAGGCAGGTACACAGGGAGGTGGGCGATGCAGCAACCACAAGGAGAGGCCCAGTGGCAGGCCATGACGGATAACCCCTTGACGGGCAAAGGGATGGATAAAAGCATGGGGGAGCGGCTCGCCGCCACCCGCCGCCGCCTCGGGCTCTCCCAGCGTCGGGTCGCCGAGCTGAGCGGGCTGACCCACGGCGCCATCTGCATGATAGAGCAGAACAAGGTGAGCCCATCGGTGGCCTCGCTGCAGAAGTTGCTCAGCGTCTACGAGCTGCCGCTGTCGCGCTTCTTCGCCGAGGAGGAGAGGACGCCGAGCGTGGTGATCAAGGCCGAGCAGCTGATCGAGCTGGGCAGCCAGGGGGTCTCCATGAAGCTGGTGCACAACGGCAACAACCGCCGCCAGCTCGGCTTCATGTTGGAGACCTACGCCCCTGGCACGGACACCGGGGGCCAGGTCACGCACCTGGGGGAGGAGGTCGGCACCGTGCTGGAGGGATCCGTGCTGCTGACCCTGGCCGGGCAGACCTATCGGCTCAATGCCGGGGACAGCTATGTGATCGACACCGGCGAGCCCCACAGTTTCAGCAACCCGTCGGGGCAGAGCTGCCGCATCGTCAGCGCCCATACCCCGGCCAACTTCTAGTTTTGGAAAAGAACCGGTAAGGAAACAAGGATCATGACCGAACATGTAAACAGTTACTACGCAGCCAGCGCCAATAAACACGCGTCCTATCCGACCCTGACCGAGCAGCTGGAGTGCGATGTCTGCATCATAGGGGCGGGTTACACCGGCCTCTCCAGCGCGCTGCATCTGGTTGAGAAGGGCTACTCGGTGGTGGTGCTGGAGGCGGCCAGGGTGGGCTTCGGGGCCAGCGGTCGCAACGGCGGCCAGATCGTCAACTCCTACAGCCGTGACATCGACACCATAGAAGCGAATTGCCCGCCGGATCAGGCCAGGCTGCTCGGCTCCATGTTGTTTGAGGGGGGCGACATCATCCGCGAACGCATCAAGCGCTACAACATCCAGTGCGATCTGCAGCAGGGCGGGGTCTTTGCCGCCGAGACCGAGCGCCAGCTGCACGAGCTCAAGGCCCAGCAGGCCCGCTGGCAGCAGTGGGGCAACGACGAGCTGGAGTTGCTCGATGAGGACGGGATCCGCGAGGTGGTGGCGAGCGATCGCTACGTCGGCGGCCTGCTCGACAAGCGCGGTGGCCATATCCATCCCCTCAACCTGGCGCTGGGGGAGGCGGAGGCCATCCGCATGCAGGGGGGCAGGATCTTCGAACAATCCGCCGTCACTTCCATCACCCCGGGCCAGCCCGCGCTGGTGAAGACCGCCAAGGGGGCGGTGAAGGCGCGTTTCGTGGTGGTGGCTGGCAACGCCTACCTCGGTAACCTGGTGCCCGAGCTCGCGTCCAAGAGCATGCCGTGCGGCACCCAGGTGATCGCCACCGAGGTGCTGGGGGAGGAGCGGGCCCGCGCCCTCCTGCCGCAGAACTACTGCCTGGAAGATAGCAACTACCTGCTCGACTACTACCGCACCACCGGCGATCACCGCCTGCTCTACGGCGGCGGCGTGGTCTATGGGGCGCGGGATCCGGCGGACATAGAGCGGCTGATCATCCCCAAGATGCTGCAGACCTTCCCCCAGCTCAGAGACGTCAAGGTGGAGTACACCTGGACCGGCAACTTCCTGCTGACCCTGTCCCGTCTGCCGCAGTTTGGCCGCATTGGCCACAACATCTACTACATGCAGGGCTACAGTGGCCACGGCGTGACCTGTACCCATCTGGCGGGCAAGCTGCTGGCGGAGGTGCTGAGTGGCCAGGCCGAGCGGTTCGATGCCTTCGCCAAACTGCCTCACTACCCCTTCCCGGGTGGCCGGCTGTTCCGCATCCCCTTCACCATGGCGGGTGCCACCTGGTACAGCCTGCGGGATCGACTGGGGGTGTAGGCGCGGACTTCTATCAGGCGTTGAACATGACGAGGCCACCCCAGGGTGGCCTCGATTTTTTCATCTTGTGACGGGAGGGGGCTGGGGCCAGGGGCATATCCTGGGCGCTTGCCATGCTGCGCCCTGCGATCCAGGGGCCGGCGCCTGCAACCCGGCAGGGGTCAGGCCGGATCCGGCTCGGCGGGGAGGGAGTGGATCACCAGCTGGCACAATCGCCGCGCCGCCTCCTCTTGGCTCTGGACTACGTGCTGAGCGCCGCGTCCCCGCAGGTGATGCACCTCCTCGGGCGCTTGGCCGCAGGCCGCCACTTGCAGCAGGGCTCCCCGCTCACGGGCCATGGCCGCGACCTCGCCGGCCAGCAGGCTGTCATCCAGGGTGATCAGCAGCCAGCTGGCATCGGGCAGCGCCGCATCGAGCAGATCCCCCTGGGTCGGTTGACCCGCCAGGCAGCTGATCCCCAGGGCGCGCCAGGGGGCGAGCAGGCTCTCGTCACTGTCTATGACCACCATCGTCTGCCCCTGCTCGTGCAGGCGCCGGATCAGATGGCTGCCGATGGCGCCGGCCCCGACCACCACGACATGGCCCCGCAGGGGGCACTGGATGGGGGCCTCTTCCGCCTGCGGCTCAGGGTGGCGCCGCAACCAGCGCTCGGCCTGATTGAACACCAGCGGGTTGAGCATGATGGAGAAACAGGCCCCGATCAGTACCAGGTCGCGCGCCACATCGGGCACCAGCCCCAGCAGGCTGCCCAGCCCCATCAGGATGAAGGAGAACTCCCCCACCTGCGCCAGACTGGCCGAGATGGTGAGGGCGGTGCGTCGGCTGTGGCCAAACAGCCGCACTATGATGAAGGCCGCCACCGACTTGCCGATGATGATGACGAAGATGGTCGCCAGCACCGCCAGCGGTTCGCGCAGCAGGACGGCGGGATCAAACAGCATGCCCACCGACACGAAGAAGAGCACGGCGAAGGCATCCTGCAATGGCAGGGTGTCGTTGGCCGCCTTGTGGCTCAGGTGCGAGCCGTTCATCACTACGCCGGCGAAGAAGGCGCCGAGGGCGAAGGAGACCCCGAACAGCTTGACGGCGCCAAAGGCGATGCCGAGTGAGCAGGAGAGCACCCCCAGGGTGAACAGCTCGCGGGAGCCGGTCGCGGCGGTGCGGGCCAGCAACCAGGGAATGAGGCGGCGTCCGCCTATGACCATCAGGGCGATGAAGGCCGCGACCTTGGCCAGGGTGAAACCGAGATCCCACAGGATATGCGTGAGGGTCAGGGCCTCGTCGCCCTGTTGCAGCTTGGCCAGGATGGGGAGCAGGACCAGCGCCAGCACCATCACCAGATCCTCGACGATCAGCCAGCCAATGGCGATGCGCCCCTCCCTGGTATCGAGCTGGCCCCGGCTCTCCAGCGCCCGCAGCAGCACCACAGTGCTGGCCGTCGAGAGCGCCAGGCCAAAGACCAGCCCGGCGGTGATGCTCCAGCCGAGCAGCTGGGAGAGGCCGAGCCCGAGCAGGGTCGCCAGGGTGATCTGCACTATGGCGCCGGGGATGGCGATCTGTTTGACGGACAGCAGATCCTTCAGGGAGAAGTGCAGGCCGACGCCAAACATCAGCAGGATGACGCCGATCTCCGCCAGCTCGGGGGCGAGTCTCAGATCGGCCACATAGCCGGGGGTGAAGGGGCCGCAGACGACGCCTGCCGCCAGGTAGCCCACCATGGGGGAGATGCGCAGGCGCTGGGCCAGCATGCCAAACAGATAGGCGAGCACCAGGCCGCCTACCAGAGTCGTGATCAGGGGGAGTGAATGGTCCATATCGTCACCTCGCTAATGGCAGTCAGTGGGCTACCAGATCACCGCGGGGGCGAAGAGGGCAGCTGTCAATGAGCAGGGGGCGAAAGAGACAGTGTCGGCCGCAGCAAGCACAGAGTGTTGAAGACAACGCTGCCGTTTCTGTTGAAAAATAATACATTTATGCAAAATTTTCAATCTTTATCCACATTTATGCCCATATCTGCGATTAAATGTGAATAAGTAATGAAACTGAGGGGAGAAGGCGGGATGTTTGCCCTTTTCTTGGCAGGAGTAATTCATCGGTGATTGGTTGTTAGGGCCGCCACGCGAGGCAAACGGACAAGGTGCGGAGGCGGCATCCTGGCCGCCTCCGCTGTGATGAGCTTGCGGCGATCACTCGCCCCGGGCGACCCCCTCCCGTCTGGGATCGGCGGCGCCAAACCAGCCAGCGGCGTTGCGCTCCACCCCCTGCAGGCCCGAGGTCTGCTCGTTCAGCAGCACCTCGTGCCCCCTGGCCTTGAGACCCTCGATCACGGCCTGGGGCGTGCGACCCTGCTCCAGCTCGGTGGGGCCGTTGCGGCTGCCGAAGTTGGGCAGGTTGATGGCCTGCTGCAGGTTCAGCCCCCAATCCTGGGTGCCGAGCAGCGTCTTGCCCACGTAGTTGATGATGGCCGAGCCGCCGGGGGAGCCGAGGCTCATCTCCAGCTCGCCGGTCTGCTTGTCAAACACCAGCAGGGGCGACATGGAGGAGCGCGGGCGCTTGCCCGGCTCGACCCGGTTGGCCACCGGCAGACCGGCGGCATCCACCGAGGTGAAGGAGAAGTCGGTGAGCTGGTTGTTGAGCAGATAGCCGTTGACCATCAGCCGCGAGCCGAAGCCATCCTCGATGGAGCTGGTCATGGAGACCGCCATCCCCGCCTTGTCGACGATGGAGATGTGGCTGGTGGAGGGCAGCTCCGGGGTGGCGTCCCGCCCCCGGGCGAGCGCCAGTGGCGGCGTGCCGGGCTGGGCGATCCCCATGGAGCGGGTGCCGATCAGCTTGCCGCGCTCGGCGAGGTAGCCTTTGTCGAGCAGCCCCTGCACCGGCACGCCGACGAAGTCGCCGTCCGCCACATACTGGTTGCGGTCGGCGAAGGCGAGCCGCGCCGCCTCGCTGTAGAGGTGGATGGCCTCGCTTGAGGCGGCTAGCCGGCCGTCGGCCGTGGGCACCGGCTTGAGGGCCGCCATGTCGCGGCTCTCCAGCATGCCGAAGATCTGGCCCAGGGCGATGGTGCCGGAGGAGGGGGTCGGGAAGCCGCACACCTCGCTCTGGCGATAGTCGAAGCAGAGGCCGTCCCGCAGCTTGGCGCTGTAGCTGGCCAGATCCGCGGCCGCCAGCACGCCGGGGTTGGTGGGGTGCTGGTGCACCTTGGCCACCATGGCCTCGGCGAGCGGCCCCCGATAGAAGGCGTCGGCCCCCTCCCGGGCCAGGGTCTGCAGCACCCTGGCCAGCGCCGGGTTGCTGAGCCTGCTGCCGGCGGCCCGCGGGCTGCCATCCGGCAGATAGAAGTAGGCGCGGGCGTCGGGATCCTTGGCCAGATAGGGATCCTTTTGCAGCAGACTGGCCAGCCGCGGGCTGATGATGAAGCCCTGCTCGGCGAGCGTGATGGCCGGCTCGAACAACGTGGCCCAGGGCAGCTCGCCATAGCGCTGATGGGCCAGCGCCAGCGCGCGCACCGTGCCGGGGACACCGACCGAACGACCGCCCACCACGCCGTCATAGAACGCCATCGGCTTGCCGTCTCGCATAAACAGCTGATCCGTCGCCGCGGCGGGGGCGGTCTCCCGGCCATCCACCGCGCTCACCCGCTTGCCATCCCACACCAGCAGCAGGGAGCCACCGCCGATGCCGGAGGATTGGGGCTCCACCAGGGTCAGCACCAGCTGGACGGCGATGGCGGCATCCACCGCGCTGCCGCCGGCCTTGATGATCTGATAGCCGGCATCTACCGCCAGCGGGTTGGCGGCGGCCACCATGAAGTCACGGCCCTGCCAGCCCTGTTTGTCGGTCCAGCCGCTGGCCGCCTCGGGGGCGAGCAGGGTCTGGGGCGGGGGCACATAATGGAAACCATTCTGGGGGGCGCAACCGGCGAGCAGGCCGAAGGCCACCAGCAGGCCGAGGGGCTTGAGGGACATGACACTCTCCTTGTCTGTTTTTTCAACACCAGGCTGGAATGTGGCACAATCGAGGCTTCATTGAAAGATTGTCTTGCTACTCATATGGTTACAGACATATCCACGGAGGCGCCCGGCGGGCTTGGGGGAGAGGGATGAGAAGATGCGTGATGGGGCTGCTCTGCCTGCTGCTGACAGCCTGCGGCGAGCCAAGCTTCAGGCCCCTGGCGGCGGGGGAGACCATCTTGGCGTTCGGCGACAGCCTGACCGAGGGGCGCGGTGCCAGTCCGACCCAGAGCTACCCCAGCGTGCTGGCCGCTCTGAGCGGTCACCCCGTCATCAACGCCGGGGTCTCGGGCGAGCTGAGTCAGGCGGGCAGGGCCCGCTTGCCGGCGCTGCTGGCCGAGCACAGGCCCGCGCTGGTGATCTTGCTGGAGGGGGGCAATGACATACTGCGCGGCAGCGGGGAGGCGGCGCTCAAGGCCAACCTGGCCGCCATGATAGAGGCGGTGCAGGGCAGCGGTGCCCAGCTGTTGCTGGTGGGCGTGCCCCGCAGGTCCCTGTTCGCCACGGGGGCGCCGCTCTACGCCGAGCTCGCGGAGCAATACCAACTGGTGCTGGACGAGGAGAGCATCGGCGAGCTGCTGCGCAGCCCCGAGTTCAAGTCCGATGCGGTGCATCTCAACGGGGCGGGTTATCGCGCCCTGGCCGAGCGGCTGCACCGCACGCTCCTGGATCGCGGCGCGCTCTGAGGCGGGGACTGCCTCCGGCACCCTGGCTCGACACATAAAAAAACCGCCCTTCTTGTTAAGTGAAGGGCGGTTGCTTGCGATGACTCCTGTCGTCAGGGGACTATCCTATCCGGTCGGCTCGGCTAGATGGACTGCTCTTCGCCACCCAGGACGGCAAACAGCGCCGGGATGAACTGGGCCAGCTCGGCGGTCACCAGGGCGAAGTCCGCATCCAGCCGGGCGGCGGGATCTTCGCTGGTCACGTCGTCGTTCTGCTCGCGCAGCTCTTCGCTGAACTTGAGACGCTTGATGGAGAGATCGTCCCCCAGCACGAAGCTCAGGGTCTCGCCCCAGTTCAGGGCCAGCTTGGTCACCAGCTTGTCGTTGGCCAGGTGATTCTTGATCTCCTCGCTCATCAGATCCTGCTGCTTGCAGCGGATGATGCCACCGTGCTCCATGGCGCTGCGCAGCTCGGCCTCGTCTTCCAGGGTGAAGCTGGCGGGCAGGTTACCCTCGTTCAGCCACTCGGTCATGGTGATCTCGGGCGGGTTCTTGAGGGCCACCGGGACCACCGGCAGGGTGCCGATGCTCTTGCGCAGCAGGGCCAGCAGATCGTCCGCCTTCTTGGCGGAGCCTGCGTCCACCACCATCAGGTTGTCGGCCGGATTGATCCAGGCGAAGGTCTGGCTGGTGCGGCTGAAGGCGCGGGGCAGCAGGGTGTGGAGGATCTCCTCCTTCAGCGCTTCCTTCTCCTTCTTCTTGAGGGCGCGGCCCTGCTCGAATTCGATCGCTTCGACCTTCTCCGCCAGCATCTCCTTGATCACCGTGCCCGGCAGCATCTTCTCTTCCTTGCGGGCGCAGAGCAGGATGTGGCCAGAGGCGCTGTGGGTCAGGGTTGAGCCGAATTTGCCGAGGGGCTTGACCCAACCGAACCGGGAGATGTCCTGACTGCCACAGGGAGTGAAGGCACAGGCCTCGAGCTGGGTTTCCAGCTGATCCACGGTCAGGTCAAAGGGGCGGGTAAAGCGATAAATCTGCAGGTTTTTAAACCACATGGCGTCCTCGGTCTCATAGATTGTCCGGCGGGCATTGTACTAGAGAGGCGCTTTGTGATCAGCCAATCATTCTCGCTAAATAAAGGGAGATCGAGTTCACAGGGAGTCCTGTTTCACCCCCATCGTGTCATCAAACTCCCCTAGACTGCCTGTGTCGAGTTTGTTAACAAGGATGCGAAAATGTTGAGAGCGAGCAGGCCGGAAGACATGGAAGAGATAGTCGAGATCTGGCTGCTGGCATCCTTGCAGGCTCATGATTTTGTTGACGCTTCCTGCTGGTGGCAGGCCCAGGAGGAGCTGCGCACCCGCTACCTCGATCATGCCCGCATCTGGGTATACGAGGAGCGCGGTGAGCTGCTCGGCTTCATGGCGCTGGTGGAGGATTTCCTGGCGGCGCTGTTCGTGCGCCCCGACCGGCAGGGACGCGGGGTCGGCCATGCCCTGCTGCAGGAGGCCAAGCTGCAGGAGGGCAAGCTGCATACCCGGGTGTTTGTGGAAAACGAGCCGGCGGTGCGCTTCTACCGGCGTCACGGCTTCGTGATCGCGGGGGAGCAGTCCGATCCGCTGACCGGTCACCCTCAATACAGGATGTGCTTCCCGACCGCCTGAATCTGACGCCGGCGGCCTGTTTTGCTTGAAAAAGTGATGGCAGATCCGCATCTTGTCTGCATCGGGTGCCGCCGGCACCGCTCCCCTATTGATTCTACAGATTGATTCGACAGATCGATTCGACAATCCGAGCCGCCTTCTCATGAAAATCCTGCACACCGCCGACTGGCATCTGGGTCATCAACTCCATGGCCACGAGCGCCGCTTCGAACACGACGCCTTCCTCGACTGGCTGGCCGACACCATCAAGAGCCGGCAGATCGACGCCCTGCTGGTGGCGGGGGATCTGTTCGATACAGCCAATCCCCCCGCCAGCGCCTGGCAACAGCTCTACCGCTTCTTGGCCCGGCTGCGGGCCGAGATGCCCAGGCTCAACATGGTGCTGATCGGCGGCAACCACGACTCCCCCTCCAAGCTGGATGCCCCTCACGAGCTGCTGCGGGCCTTCGATCTGCACCTGGTGGGCAGCATCAGCCGGGATGGGGAGGGGCGGCTCGAGACCGAACGCCTGCTGGTGCCGCTGCAGGACCAGGAGGGCAAGGTTGCGGCCTGGTGCGCCGCCGTGCCCTTCCTGCGCAGCAGCGATCTGCGGGTCGAGCCGCTGGAAGAGGGGCAGGATCGGCTGATCGAGGGGGTCCGTCAGGTCTATGCAGAGGTGCTGGGCGCGGGGCGCGCGCGCTGTGAGCCCGGCCAGGCGCTGATCGCCATGGGCCATGCCTATCTGGCGGCGGGCCAGCTCTCCGAGCTGTCCGAGCGGCGGGTGCTCGGCGGCAATCAGCACGCCCTGCCCGCCGACATCTTCGCCGCTGCCGACTACACGGCGCTCGGCCATCTGCATCTGGCCCAGAGCCCGGCCCCTGGGGTGCACTACAGCGGCTCGCCGCTGCCGCTGTCGCTGGCAGAGGCGAACTACAACCATCAGGTGCTGGAGGTGACGCTCGAGGATGGCAAACTGGCGGGGCTGGAGCGACTCCCCGTGCCCCGCAGCGTCGAGATGATCCGGCTGCCGGAGAGTGAACTCGACGCGGCGCTCAAAGCCATAGAGGCCCTCTCCCTGCCCGAATGCCCCCAGGAGGCGCAGCCCTTCCTCGAGGTGCGCCTGCTGCTGCCCAAGCCCGAGGCCCGCATCCGCGAGCGGATCCTGGCGGCGATGGCGGGCAAGCCGGTGCGGCTGGCCCGCATCAGCACCCGCTATCAGGGCTCGGGTCAGGGGCTGGCCGATGGTGCCAGCCGGCGCAGGCTGGATGAACTCTCGCCGACCGAGGTGTTCAGGCTCTGCTATCAGCGCCAGTTTGACGGTGAACCAGAGGCCGAACTGGTGGCCTCGTTTGAAGAGATCCTGGCGCAGGTGAAGGAGTCCGAAGCATGAAAATCTTGTCTCTCGCCGGTGAGAACCTGGCCAGCCTGACCGGCACCTTCGCCATCGACTTCACCCGTGGCGCCCTGGGGGCCGCGGGCCTGTTCGCCATCACCGGCAACACCGGCGCAGGCAAGAGCACCCTGCTCGACGCCATCTGCCTCGCACTCTATGACGAGATGCCGCGCTTCATCGCCAATCGCAAGCACGTAGCCGAGGTGGGTCGGGCGGATGACGAGGAGAAGCTCAAGGCCAACGACGTGCGCGGCATCCTCAGCCGTGGCCATGCCAGCGGCTTTGCCGAGGTGCAGTTTCGCGGCTGTGACGGTCGCATCTGGCTGGCACGCTGGGCGGTGCGGCGGGCCCGCAACCGCTCGGAGGGGCGCTTTCAGGCCCAGGAGCGCAGCCTGACCGACGTCGTTACCGGCCAGCTCTTCTCCGGCAGCAAACGGGAGCTGCAGGAGCGCATCGACGAGCTGGTGGGCCTCTCCTGGGAGCAGTTCCGCCGCGCGGTGATCCTGCCCCAGGGGGAGTTCGCCGCCTTCCTCAAGTCGGGCGCCGACGAGCGCTCGGCGCTGCTGGAGCGGATGACTGGCACCGAGCTCTACTCCGCCATCTCGGTACAGACCCATGAGCGGGCCCGTGCCGAGCAGCAGACGCTCGCGGCCATAAGCCAGCGGCTCGGCGATGTGGCGCTGATGGACGAGGCGACCCGCGAGCACTGGGTCGCCGAGCAGCAGCGCCTCTCCACCAGTCTCAAACACGAGCAGCAGCAGCGTCAGCTGTTGCAGGACTTGCGCGACCTCAACGATCGCATCGCCGCCCTGCGTCTGGCCTGTCAGGAGGGGCAGACCGCACTCGCGGACGCCGAGGCGGCTCATGCCCAGGCGGCCCCGGAGCGGGAGGAGTTTGGCCGCGCCGAGCAGGCCCAGGTGGCCCGCGCCGATCACGACGAGCTGGCCCGCCTTGACCAGGAGGTGCAGCAGCAGGAGCAGCTGATCGGCCAGTTGGGACCCGAGCTTGAGCTGTCCTCGCAGGCGCAGCAACAGGCCGTCCTGCGCGAGCAACAGTTGCTGGCGGACAAGCTGAGCGCCGAGCGGGAGTGGGGGGCCCTGCAACCCGAACTCAAGCGGGCACAGGATCTCGATACCCGCATCCGGGAGAAGGCCGGCCAGTTGCAGGAGATCCAGCAGCAGGGGGCGCAGGCACGCACCCTGCAACTCCAGCTGCAACAGGAGTGGCAGCAGCAGCGCGAACGGGCGCAGGCGCTCGAGGATCGCCGCCGGCAGTGGGCGAGCTGGCTCGAGGAGCGCAAGACGCTGGCCCCGCTGGCACGCCAGTGGCAACCCCTGCTGGCGGCCATGCAGGACTGGGCCGAGAACAAGGCGCTGCTGCAGCGCTTGCTGCAGAGTCGTGAGCACAAGAGTCATGCCCTGCGCGATCTGCTGGCTCGCCTCGAGCAGGGGCAACAGGAGCGTGACCATTGGCAGCAGGAGCGTGCGCGTCTGCAGCAGCAACACGATCAGGTGCAGGCGCAGGAGTGGGACGCCCAGGTCGCCAGGGCGCAGGAGCTGCGTCAGTCCCGCACCGAGCAGCTGGCACGGGTGCGGCAGTTGCTGGAGCTGGCACAGGCGGGTCGCAATCACAGCGAACAGCAGCAGCGATTGTGGCAAGAGATCGGCATGCTCGAGCAGCAGCTGGCCCGGCTCGCCGCCCAGCGCGATGAGCTGGAGCCCGCCTTGGCGCGGCTCGGCACCCAGCGGGAGGAGGCGCGCCATGCCCTGGAGCAGGCCCGCGCCGTGGCCAGCTTCGAGCAGCATCGCCACGTGCTCCAGGAGGGGGCTCCCTGCCCGCTCTGCGGCGCCGAGGAGCATCCCTATCGCCAGAGCCAGCCCCAGGTGGCTGGCATACTGGCGCAGTTGGCCGAGCGCGTCCGTCAGCTGGATCTCGACTGGGAGCGACTCCATCATCAGCACATCCAAGGGGAGAGCGAAGGGGTCGAACTGGCCCGCCAGCTGGCCGCCCGCCAGCAGCATCAGCCCGAGCTGGCGGCGAGATCCGAACAGCTGAGCCAGCGTTGGTCACTGCTGGGAGGGCGTGGCCTGCCACCTCGCCAGAGCCCGGCGGAGTGGGTCGAGCTGCAGGCCGATCTACTGGCCCAGGGGGAGGCCCTGGAGCACGAGCTGGCGGCCGGCCAACAGCAGTTGCAGCAGGCCCAGCAGGGGCAGCAGCAGCTTGCGGGGCTGCGGGAGCAGCTGGCCCAACTCAACGTCCGGTATCAGCAGTGTGAACAGCAGTGGCACGAAGACGAGCGCCAGAAGGTAGCCTGGGAGGCCGAGCTGAAGGCGCTGGCCGAGCAGGAGAGCACCCTGCGCCAGCGGCTGGCACAGGGGGAGGCCAGGCTCGATCAGCAGATGGGGGCCGAGCCCTGGCGCCAGTGGATTGAGGGTGAGCGCTGGCAGGAGTGGCAGCAGAGCTGCGAGGCCTATCTGCAGGGGCAGGGAGAGTGGGAGCAACTCGGCAACGAGCTCGCCAGCCTGACCCCCCTACTGAGCGCCCAGGAGGTACGGGTGCAGGGCCAGAACGCGCTGCTGCACAAGCTGGAGCGCGACTACAAGGAAGGGGAACAGCAGCGCCAGGGGCTGCTGGCCAGCCGCGAGGCCTGCCTCGATGGCCGCGCCATCGCCCAGGTCGAGCACGAATGGCAGCAGCGGCAGCAACAGGCGACCAGCCGGCTCGAGGAGGCGGTGACCGCCCTGCGGGCCACCAGGGAGCGACAGACCGAGCTCAGGACCCGGCTCACCCATCTCGAGCAGGACAGGCAGCTGAGCAGCCGGCGGCGGCGCGAGGTGCAGGGGCGCTGGGCGGCGCAGGCCAGTGCGCTCGGCATCGCCGAATATGATCTGCGCCGGCTGCTGGCCATCAGCCCGGATGAGCTCAAGGTGCGGCGCGCCGCCTTGCAGCGGCTTGAGGACGCCCTGACCGAGGCCAGAACCCGGCTCGGGGAGCGCCAGCGGGCGCAGGCGCAGGAGGAGGCCAAGCTGGAGCGTTACCGCGAGCATCATGGGGAGCTGACCGCGCTCTCCACCGAGGAGCTGAGCCAGCGCCTCACCACCAGCACGGCGCTGTGCCGCGAGCTGGAGGAGCAGCTGTTCCAGTGCAAGAGCACCCTGGCCCAGGCCGAGACGGCGGCGCTCAAGGCGGGGAGCCTGCAGGCAGAGTTGGCCCGCCAGCAGGGGGTGGTGGATCACTGGCAACAGTTGTCTGAGCTGATAGGGTCGGCCAGCGGCGCCAAATTCCGCACCTTCGCCCAGAGCCTCACCCTGGAGCGCCTGCTGCTGGAGGCCAATGCCCAGCTCGCGGAGCTGTCGCCACGCTACCGGCTGGAGCGGGTGCCCGGCACCGATCTGGCGTTGCAGGTGGTGGATCTCGACATGGGGGACGAGGTGCGTTCGGTGGACTCCCTCTCCGGCGGTGAGAGCTTCCTGGTGTCGCTGGCGCTGGCGCTGGCGCTCTCCAGCCTCTCCTCCCGCCAGACCCAGGTCGAGTCGCTGTTCATCGACGAGGGGTTCGGCACCCTGGATCCGGACAGCCTGGATCTCGCGCTCTCCAGCCTCGACTCCTTGCAGGCGGCGGGCCGCCAGATCGGGGTCATCTCGCACGTCCAGACCCTGGTGGAACGCATCGGTGTGCAAATAAGGGTCGAGGCCCTCGGTGGCGGCGAGAGCCGGGTGGTCTTGCCCTGAGGACGATGCGTCGACCCTAGCAGCAGGCCCCATGATAGGGGCCTGTTTGTTGGCGTGGCCTGTCCGGAGTTATTTCTTCTCGGGGAGCATATTGGTCAGGGTGTTGTCCTTGAGCACATGGTGGTGATAGAGGGCCGCGGCGGCGTGCAGGGCGATCAGGGCATAGCCGATGTTGGCCAGCGTCTCGTGCAGCTCCTTGATGGTCCCCTTCAGGCCATCATCCGGCGCCATCAAGGCGGGCAACTCGGCTCCGAAGAAGGGGATGGGCTTGCCCCCTGCGCTCAGCAGCAGCCAGCCCAGCAGCGGCGTGAGCAGCAGAAAGCCGTACAGTGCCAGATGGGCGAGCTGGGCCAGCCTGAGCATCAGGGGAGAGAGGGCGGGCTCGATACGTGGTGACGGGCTGCTGAAGCGCACCAGCAGGCGCACCACCACCAGTGCCAGGATCAGCAGACCCAGCATGAAGTGCCACTCCTTCATGGCATCGCGGCCGACGGAGCCCTTGGGGAAGATGTCCCTGAACTCCATCAGGCTGTAGACGGCGATCATCAACAGCAGGGTCAGCCAGTGCAGCCCGATGCTCAGGCTGCCATAACGTCGTTCCGTATTCTTCAACATGCTTATCTCCTGCTCGGGGTGCTCGTTGCATCCGCTCTGGTTCTGCCTCTGCCTCTGTCTCTGTCTCTGTCTCTTTGGGCTCGCTTCCTGCGCCCGGACCCGGTCTTAATCGTCTCCATGTTACAAGGCTTGCTTGCCAAAACCTTGATCTCGATAACTTTCTGACACTTCATTCCACTTCCCAAGGGGTGACTGATGGGAGACTTGTCGACGTGGGGTGATACGGCTGACTACCCTGCCTGTGAGGGTCGTGAGATGAGGACCCGGTGATGGGTGGGGTCTGTTCGGATTGCATGGCTCAGCCGATGCGGGGGGCCATGTTGTTGGGGTGACCCCATCATGGGCCCTCGTGACGGGCAGCCCCGTGACTCCGCATGGTGTGGATCAGGGGTTGGAGGCAGGTTAGGGTTGTGACTCGGTATCGGACCGAGGCGCTGGGCGAGGGGGAGTCCGTTATCAACGGATCCTGGCCCATAAAAAAACCGAAGCCAAGGGCTTCGGTTTTTCGTTGCGGCAGCTGGCACAGGCCAGCGGCGCATTATTTCTTGATGCGGATCACCGGAGTCTCGCCCACGGTCACGGCGCCAGTCATCTTGATCAGCTCTTTGATCTCATCCATGTTGGAGATGACCACAGGCGTCAGGGTAGACTTGGCTTTCGCTTCCAGAACGGCCAGATCGAACTCGATGATGGTATCACCGCGTTTGACCTTCTGACCTTCCTGAGCGATACGGGTGAAGCCTTCGCCTTTCAGCTCGACGGTGTCGATACCGAAGTGAACGAACAGCTCGATACCAGAGTCGGATTCCAGAGAGAACGCGTGGTTGGTCTCGAAGATCTTGCCGATGGTGCCGTCGCACGGCGCAACCATCTTGTTGCCAGCCGGCTTGATGGCGATGCCGTCACCGACGATCTTCTCGGCGAAGACAACGTCAGGCACGTCTTCGATCGGTACGATTTCCCCTGACAGGGGGGCAAAGATTTCGATGCCGCCGGTGTCAGAGCTGTCATCGGAAACCAGTTTCTTCAGTTTATCAAACAGACCCATAGTAAAGCTCCTAGAGATGATTGTCGCTGTTTGCAGCCGATCTTAGCAGACTGCCTTCTGCTTAATAAAGTTATCTACACAGGCTTCGATTTCGGCGGCGGTCGCATAGCTCAGAGCCTGGTCTGCCATTGCCTTCACATCTTCGAAGTTGGTGTTACGGATAAGCTTCTTGATACGCGGTACAGAGATGGCGCTCATGGAGAACTCATCCAGACCCATACCCAGCAGCAGCAGGGTGGCGCGTTCGTCACCAGCCAGTTCACCGCACATACCGGTCCACTTGCCATTGTCATGGGAAGCGTCGATTACCATCTTGATCAGGGTCAGGACGGAGGGTGACAGCGGGTTGTACATGGCGGAAATCATCTCGTTACCACGATCGACGGCCAGGGTGTACTGGGTCAGGTCGTTGGTACCGATACTGAAGAAATCCACTTCCTTGGCCAGATGATGAGCCATCACGGCAGCAGCCGGTGTCTCGATCATGATACCCACTTCGATGGATTCATCAAAGGCTTTGCCGTCGGCACGCAGTTCAGCCTTCAGCTGCTCCACGGTCGCCTTGAGGCTGCGGAACTCTTCGACGGAGATGATCATCGGGAACATGATGCGCAGTTTGCCAAAGGCGGAGGCGCGCAGAATGGCCTTCAGTTGGGCGTGCATGATGTCTTCGCGATCGAAGAAAATGCGCACGGCACGCCAGCCCAGGAAGGGGTTCATCTCTTTCGGGAAATTCATGTAAGGCAGTTCTTTGTCGCCGCCGATGTCCATGGTGCGGACGATGATCGGCTGATCCGGCATGGCCGCTGCCACTTCTTTGTAGGCCTTGAACTGCTCATCTTCGGTCGGCAGCGCATCGCGATCCATGAACAGGAACTCGGTACGGTACAGACCCACGCCTTCGGCGCCATTACGGATGGCACCCTCGGTATCCTTGACGGTACCGATGTTGGCGCACACTTCGACCTGATGACCATCGAGGGTGATGGCGGGCAGATCTTTCAACTTGGCCAGCTCGTCTTTCTCGGCCTGGAACTGGGCCTGGAATTTCTTGGCCTCAGCCAGCTGCTCGGCGGTCGGGTTGATGATGATCTGGTTGTTGATGCCATCCAGAATCAGCATCTCGCCATTGTTGACGCGCGCTGTGATGTCGTTGGTGCCCACGATGGCCGGCAGCTCCAGGGAGCGGGCCATGATGGAGGTGTGAGAGGTACGGCCACCGATGTCGGTGACAAAACCCAGCACGTATTTCAGGTTGATCTGAGCGGTTTCAGACGGAGTCAGGTCTTTGGCGACCAGGATGACCTCTTCGTCGATGGTGCTCAGGTTGACAACGGCGATGCCCAGCACGTTCTTCACCAGACGGGTTCCGATGTCACGGAAGTCGGTGGCGCGCTCACGCAGATAGGGGTCATCCAGCTCGGCCATCATCTTGGCGTACTGCTCGATCACCTCATAGATGGCTTTGTCGGCGGAAGCCTTGTTGTCTTTGATGAAGGATCTGATATCCCCTTCCAGCTCCTCATCTTCGAGCAGCATGATGTGGCCTTCGAAGATGGCCTCTTTTTCCTCACCGAAGGTGCGACCTGCCATCTCTTTGATGGCTTCCAGCTGTGCGGCTGACTTGGTGCGAGCTTCGAGGAAGCGGTTGATCTCGGCGTCAATCTGGTCAACAGAGATCTTGCCCTGATTGATAACGATTTCATCTTCTTTCAGAAGAAGCGCCTTACCGAATGCGATACCGGGGGACGCAAGAATGCCAGATATCATAATCCTTCCTATTAAAACGACTGTGGGGGAGGAATAAAGCTGGATTACTCCAGCTCGTCCATCAGGGCAACCAGCTTCTCAACGGCTTGCTGAGCGTCCGGGCCATCGGCCTGGATGGTCACGTTGGTGCCTTTGGTCAGGCCCAGGGTCTGCAGCTTGAACAGGCTCTTGGCGCTGGCGGACTTGCCACCGGAGACCACAGTGATCTCGCTTTGGAATTCTTTGGCTTCTTTCACGAACTGAGCTGCAGGACGGGTGTGCAGGCCGTTTTCAGCAGTAATAACAACAGACTTCTCGTACATGGTTTCACCCCATATTATTGATATTGTGTGGAGAGATGGACGCTTATGAGGCTTCCTGTCTCACCGTGTCAGTATGGATATGTTGTAAAGTAACGAAATCAGACCCGCAATGGTTTAATCCAGGTCAATTTTCTGTGCAGTATTCGGCGTCCTGACCAAGTCTTTTCGTTATCGGGCTACAAGCCGCGCCATGACTGGCTTGAAATTAATTTATAACGAAAAATAACATTTTGTTACCTTGTGATACTTAACCAGCAAACACCTCGTGACGCGGCACAGGATATGAGATTTATCACAGAATGTCTGCTTTTTTTGTCACATCCAAATTTGTTATTTTACCCCAAAAAATAAGGGGCCGACTGACACTGTCGACTACTGAGTTTAGCTCATAAAGAAAACGGCGCTCCGAAGAGCGCCGTTGTTTTGATGTAAGACGATCAATTACTGCTGCAATTCCTGCTCGCTGAATACGCCGGCGAACAGGGCGCTGGAGAGGTAACGCTCGGCGGCGCTTGGCAGCACGACCACTATGGTCTTGCCCTCGAACTCCGGCAGCTCGGCCAGACGAGCGGCGGCCACCACGGCGGCCCCCGAGCTGATCCCCGCCAGAATGCCTTCTTCTTCCATCAGGCGGCGAGCCATCTCGATGGACTCCTCGCTGCTCACCTGTTCGACTCTGTCCAGCAGGCTAAGATCCAGGTTTCCCGGTATGAAACCGGCACCTATGCCCTGGATCTTGTGCGGGCCAGGCTTGATCTCTTCACCGGCCAGCTTCTGGCTGATGACGGGGGACTCGGAGGGTTCGACCGCGACCGAGATGATGGCCTTGCCCTTGGTCTGCTTGAAGAAGCGGGAGACGCCTGTGATGGTGCCACCGGTACCGACACCGGCCACGAACACATCGACGTCACCGTCGGTGGCGTCCCAGATCTCGGGGCCTGTGGTCAGCTCGTGGATCTCGGGGTTGGCGGGGTTTTCGAACTGTTGCAGCAACACATACTTGCCCGGCTCGGATTCGAGGATCTCGTTGGCCTTGGCGATGGCGCCCTTCATGCCGAGCGGACCTTCGGTCAGCACCAGGTTGGCGCCCAGCGCCTTGAGCAGCTTGCGGCGCTCCAGGCTCATGGTGGCCGGCATGGTCAGGGTGATGGGATAGCCACGGGCCGCGGCCACGAATGCCAGAGCAATGCCCGTGTTACCGCTGGTGGGCTCGATGATCTCCTTGCCCTTGGTCAGCACGCCGCGTTTCTCGGCATCCCAGATGAGGTTGGAGCCGATCCGACACTTGACGCTGAAGCTGGGGTTGCGGCTCTCTATCTTGGCCAGCACGCGGCCCTTGGTAACACGATTGAGACGAACCAGTGGGGTGTTGCCTATGGTCTGGCTGTTGTCCTCAAAAATTTTGCTCATGGTGCTATCCCTGTGTTTGTTAAGGCGATGAAACAAGATTACCCTGTGGTTTCTGAATGAGAAGTGACGAATCGTTATAACAATATGTTATTACAACATATAGAACTTATTCTTTCTTACCGAGGCCTTGCTCGGGTCTCCCGCCGCCAAAGGAATGGACGTTATGGGATTTGCAGGAAGCGATCGCTACCTCGCCTCAGAGGCGTTGAGTATGGCAGTCAATGCCGCCATCTTGCTGGAGAAACCGCTGCTGATTAAGGGGGAACCCGGCACCGGCAAGACGGTGCTGGCCGAGGCGGTTGCCGAATCGCTTGGCGCCGATCTCATCGCCTGGCACATCAAGTCCACCACCAAGGCCCAGCAGGGGCTCTATGAATACGATGCGGTGGCGCGGCTGCGGGACTCCCAGCTCGGCGATCCTCGGGTGGAGGACATCAATCACTACATTCGCCGTGGCAAGCTGTGGCAGGCGTTCGCGGCCGATCAGCGGCCTGTGCTGCTCATCGACGAAATCGACAAGGCCGACATCGAGTTCCCCAACGATCTGCTGCTGGAGCTGGATCGGATGGAGTTCGACGTCTACGAGACCGGCGAGCGGGTCAAGGCCCGCCAACGCCCCGTGGTCATCATCACCTCCAACAACGAAAAAGAGCTGCCGGATGCCTTCCTGCGCCGCTGCTTCTTTCATTACATCCGCTTCCCCGACAAGGCCGAGATGCAGGCCATAGTCCAGCTGCACTATCCCGGACTGAAAGAGGAGCTGCTGGACGAGGCGATGGCGCTGTTCTTCGAGCTGCGGGAGGTGGAGGGGCTGCGCAAGAAGCCATCCACCTCAGAGCTGCTGGACTGGATCCGGCTGCTGCTGGCCGATGGCATCTCCCCCGAGGCGATGCGCACCCGCGAGCCGGGCAAGCTGGTGCCTGCGTTGTATGGCGCCCTGCTCAAGACCGAACAGGATCTGCACCTGTTCGAGAAGCTGGCCTTCCTGGCGCGGCGCGGTCGCTGAATGCTGATCGATTTTTTCACCCATCTGCGGCGCCACAGGCTGCCCTGTTCGCTGCGCGAATTGCTGGATCTGCACCAAGCCCTGGCGGCCCGGCTCGCCCGCCTAGACATGGATGACTTTTACTTGTTGTCTCGCTGCCTGCTGGTCAAGGACGAGGCCCACTTCGATCGCTTCGATCGCGCCTTCGCCGAGTATTACGACGGCCTGCAGGCCAACCCCCTGTTGCCTGAGACCCTGCCGGATGAGTGGCTGCGCCAGGAGTTCGAGCGGCTGCTGAGTCCGGAAGAGAAGGCACTGCTGCAATCCCTCGGCGGGCTCGACAAGCTGCTGGAGACCCTCAACCAGCGGCTGGCGGAGCAAAAAGAGCGTCACGCCGGCGGCAACAAGTGGGTGGGGACCGGGGGCAGCAGCCCCTTCGGTCACGGCGGCTTTCACCCGGAAGGGGTCAGCATGGGGGGAGAGGGGCGACAGGGCAAGGCGGCCAAGGTGTGGGAGGCGCGCCACTATCGCAACTTCAGTGACGATGACTCCCCCCTGGGTCAGCGCGCCATTCAGCTGGCGCTGCGCAAGCTGAGGCGCTGGGTGCGCAAGGGCAGCCCGGACGAGCTGGATCTCGATGACACCATCCAGAGCACCGCCCGCCAGGGCTGGCTCGATGTGAAGCTGAGGCCCGAGCGCCGCAATGGCATCAAGTTGCTGGTGTTCTTCGATGTCGGGGGCTCCATGGATGCCCACGTGGCCGAGGTACAGCGGCTGTTCTCGGCCCTGCGCCACGAGTTCAAGCATCTGGAGTTCTTCTATTTTCACAACTGCCTCTACGACTTCGTCTGGCAAGACAACAATCGCCGGACCGAGGAGCGATTCGACACCCTGCGCCTGCTGCGCACCTACGGCAGCGACTACAGGGTGATCCTGGTGGGGGATGCGAAGATGGGCCCCTACGAGATCAGCTGGCCGGGTGGCAGTGTCGAGTACTGGAACGAGGAGGCGGGCCAGGTGTGGCTCGCCCGCCTGCAGCAGCACTATCCCAGGCTGGCATGGATCAACCCCATTCCCAGGCGGGAGTGGCTCTGGCACCCTTCCATCAAGTTGATGAATGAATTGATTGGCGGGCGTATGCACCCGCTGACCCTGGCCGGTCTCGCCGCGGCGATCGATCAGCTATGACTCTTACCCTACAAAACAGACAAGCCGGGATCGCACCCGGCCAGGAGCAAAGATGACTGCTATCGTGATCAGTGGCTCAGGCCTCTATACCCCGCCCTTTGCCGTCAGCAACGAAGAGCTGGTGGCCGCCTTCAACCAGTATGTGGATCTCTACAACGAAGAGAACGCCTCGGCCATCGATGCCGGTCAGCTGGCGGCCAAGCAGCACTCCAGCTGCGAGTTCATCGAGAAGGCCTCCGGCATCAAGAGCCGTTACCTGGTGAGCAAGGAGGGGGTGCTGGATCCGGACATCATGCAGCCGCTGCTGGCAGAGCGTCCGGACGACAAACCCTCCATCATGGTGGAGATGGCGGTGGCCGCCGCCGAGCAGGCGCTGATCGCCGCCGGTCGCGAACCCGCCGAGATCGATCTGGTGATAGTGGCGGCTTCCAATATGCCGCGCCCCTATCCGGCGCTCTCCATCGAGCTGCAGCACTACCTGGGGGCGGGTGGCATGGCCTTTGACATGAACGTGGCCTGCTCGTCCGCCACCTTTGGCATCAAGACGGCGGCGGACATGTTGGCGGCCGGTACCGCCAAACTGGCGCTGGTGGTGAGCCCGGAGATCTGCTCGGGCCACCTCAATTTCAGGGACAGAGACAGCCATTTCATCTTCGGTGACGCCTGCACCGCCGTGCTGCTGGAGCGGGAGGCGGATTGCAAGGTGGCAGGGGCCTGGCAACTGGTGGCCAGCAAGCTGACGACCCAGTATTCCAACAACATCCGCAACAACTTCGGCTTCCTGAACCGGTTCAGCCCACGCACCCGCTACGGCGATGACAAGCTGTTCCGCCAGCAGGGGCGCAAGGTGTTCAAGGAGGTGTTGCCGCTGGTGTGCGAGCAGATAGAGCGCCAGCTCGGCGAGCAGGGCTGGGGGGCGGATGCCCTGAGCCGGCTCTGGCTGCATCAGGCCAACCTCACCATGAACCAGTTCATCGGCCGCAAGCTGCTGGGGCACGACGCCAGCCAGCAGGAGGCGCCGGTGATCCTGGACAGCTACGGCAACACCAGCTCGGCGGGCTCCATCATCGCCTTCCACCTGTTCAACCAGGACCTGCCGAGCGGGGCCCGTGGCGTGCTCTGCTCCTTCGGCGCCGGCTACTCCATCGGCAGTCTGCTGTTGCAGCGGCTCTGATCTGGCAGGCACAGGCGTAACATGCAAAAACCACCCGGCGGTGGTTTTTTTATGGGTGTGATCTCAGCGGTGCTCAGGCGGGATCGATGGCCGACACCAGGCAGTGGGGCTCCTGGATCTGAAAGCGCACGTTGAGATCGAACAGCCTGACGCCGTACAGCTTCTCATCCGGCTTGCCTTTCTTGTAGGCGGGGCGCGGATCCTGGGCCAGCACCTCGCTCACCAGCTGGCGCAGCTCGGGGTGGCGGGAGGCGAGCCGGGCGAGCTGCTGCTCCGCCTCGGCGCCGAAGCTCACCGCCAGCGGCGGGGTCGGGGCCTCGGGGGCGAAGCCGCCACGGGCATCCGGCAGGCTGTCGGCATAGGGAATGTAGGGCTTGATATCGACGATGGGGGTGCCATCGAGCAAGTCGACCGCCCCCAGCTCCAGCCACAGCTTGCCCCGCTCGCGGCCGACGCCGTGCAACTCGACCACCGACAGACCGAGCGGATTGGGGCGGAAGGTGGAACGGGTGGCAAAGACCCCGACCCGCTCATTGCCACCGAGGCGCGGCGGGCGCACCGTCGGGTGCCAACCCTGCTCCATGGTCTGGTGAAACACGAAGCTGAGCCAGAGGTGGGAGAACTGCTCTATGCCGCGCAGCACGTCCGGCTGATCGTAGGGGGGCAGCAGCTCGAGCCTGGCCCGGACGGATTTGACCAGACCGGGCTGGCGGGGGATGGCGAACTTCTCCTTGTAGGGAGAATGGATGATCCCGAGGGTGTCGATTTCGAACTTCATGGCGGATCCGCGGCTAAAAAACCCCGGCAATTTAGCACAGCCGACCCGAAAACGCAGGCATAGCCGCGGGATGCCGGTTTCCTTGCTGCCGCCGTGATCTTGCTCCCATCCCGGCCCGCCGGGGGCTGTGCCCCGGCGCCAACTTGCGTAGGGTGGGGACAGGAAGCATATCGGCATGAAATGCGGGCTGTCGCGCAGACGGCTGGTTTGCGCCGGACAGGGGGTATATCGGTATGAAATAGGGGCTGTCGCAGAGACTGTCAGTTCGTACCGAACAAGGGGACATGGATGAAACTGCTTATCATCGGCGGCACCGGGTTTCTGGGTCGCTATCTCAGCTCGCTGGCGCTGGATTGGGGCCACGAGGTGACGCTGTTCAATCGCGGTCATCGCCAGCATCCCGACTGGCGCGAGCTGACCCTGCTACAGGGTGACAGGGATCAGCAGCTCGGTGCGCTGCAGGCGGAAGGGCTGCATTGGGATCTGGCCATCGACACCTGCTGCTACCGGCCCGAGCAGGCGGCCAGCCTGTCCAGGACCTTGCTGGGGCGCTGCGAGCGGCTGATCTTCATCTCCACCATCAGCGTCTATCGCGACTTCGCCCAGGAGGGGATGGATGAGTCGGCACCGCTGCACGAGGTGGCCACCGACGAGTCAGTCACCGACTACGGTCCGCTGAAGGTGCTGTGCGAGGCCGAATATCGCGCCCGCTGGGGGGAGCGGCTCTGCATCCTGCGCCCCGGCGTGCTGTGCGGCCCCCAGGATCCCACGGCTCGCCTGGCCTGGTGGGTGAAGCGGGTGCAGCGAGGAGGGCTCTGGCTGTTGCCGGGCACGGGTCAGGATCGGCTGCAATATCTGGATGTGCGGGACTGCGCCGAATTCGTGCTGCGGGCCGCCGAGCAGCAGCTGGGGGGCTGCTTCAACCTGCTCAAACCCGGCATTGAACTGGCGGACTGGGTAGCGCGCCTCGCCGCCCGGCTGGCCCCGCGCGAACCGCTGCAGCTTGAGTGGGTGCCCTGGCCCGCCTTGCTGGCCGCCGGCATCGAGCCCTGGCAGAGCTACCCCACGCTATTGCCCAACGAGTTGGCCGAATATGCCGGCTATGGCCGCATCAGTGCCGAGGCCGCCATAGTGCAGGGGCTCAACTTCCGGCCGCTGGAGGAGACGGTGGCGGATCTCGCCGACTGGTTGGCGACCGGGGTCGTCGATGAGGCGCAGACCGGGCTCAGTGCCGGGGAGGAGCTGGACTTGCGGCGGCGGCTCTCGACGCAGAGCGTCGTGTGAACAGGCAAGCATCTGGTTGCAGAGTAAAAACAGAGAGGGCGTCCCATGGGACGCCCTCTCTGCTTATCGGTGGCTCAACGCAGGGTGGCGCCGCAGCCGACGAGCAGCTCCCTGAGGATGGCGCGATGGCAGCGGGACTCCTGCTCGCAATAACAGCCCAGCGACAGGTTGGTGTGGTGGGAGAGGGCAGCCAGCAACGCCAGATCGTGGCGGGCAGAGGGATTGGCCATCTCGGCCTTGTACTGCCGGCAGAAGGCGGTCCACTGAGCGGGCGTCTCGGCGGCCTGACCCAGCTTCATGGTGTCGCTACTGGGAGCCAGGTTCGGGAACCAGACATCGTACCAATCCTGGCTGGCAAACTTAGCTTTGGGGACGCCGCGGGGTGGGCGACGCACGGTGCCGATGCGCAGTCCCTCATCCGGCAGACGGGGGCTGCCGAGCCGGACTATGGCCAGTGCCATGGGGGCGGCTTACTTCACTTCAGCGACTTTCAGCGCCTGGCCGTAGCAGATCACCTGCTTCAGGCAGCCCGGCACATCGCTGAACTCGGCGCACTTGTCGAAGCTGACGCCGTTGCCACCCATGTCCGCCACGCGGCGGCGGGCCAGGGTACGGGCCTCACCGGCATTGGGCACCGGCTGATTGGCATCGATCTGGCAGGATTCCCCCTCGACGGTGCCGAGGTAGAGGTAGTTGAGGTCGGCAAGCTGACCCTGCTCATAGATCTGGACGCCGCCCGGCTTGAAATACTCGTCGAAGTTTTCCTTGTCCAGATTGCTGTTGAAGGAGAAATCGGCGCAGCCAGAGGCGATGAGGGGCAGCAGTAGAGTCAGGCGTTTCATGTCGGCTTCTTGTTGAACAGTGAGGGGGCCATTATAGGGGCCAGTCGCTGCCCGGGACCAGCCCCATTTTTAGCCATAGGGAGGGGGCGTGACGGGGATCAGACCGGCGCCAGCCGCTGATGGAGGCTGCGATAGTCGTCGTCGGTCAGCAACTCCTGGAAGAGTGAGGGGCGCATCGGTGGATCCGCCCCTGTTCCTTTATTTAGGCCTGATAACGGCGGATCAGACCGGTGCCAACCGCTGATGGAGGCTGCGGTAGTAGTCGTCGCCCAGCAACTCTGCGTGAGGGGCGCAGAGGCGGATCTGCCCCTCTTCCATCAGGGCTATCCTGTCCATCTGCTCCAGCCCCAGCAGGCGATGGGAGATGAGCAGCAGGGAGCGCTCGGCGCCGAGCTTGAACAGCAGGGCCATGATCTCGCGCTCGGTCTGGCTGTCGAGCCCCTCGGTCGGCTCATCCAGCAGCCAGAGCGGCGCATCGTGCAACAGGGCGCGGGCGATGCCGATGCGGCGGCGCTCGCCGCCGGAGAGGGGCCGTCCACCATCCCCCAGCCAGACATCGAGACCCATCTCATCTTCCAGCAGGGCGGCGAGCCCCACCAGGTTCAATACCTCGACAAGCCGCTCATCGCTGGCGGCCGGGGCGGCCAGCTTGAGGTTGTCCCGCAGGGTGGCGGCAAACAGGTGCACCCGCTGGCTCACCACCGAGCAGGAGGTGCGCAGCGCCTCTTCCCCATAAGTCGTGAGCGGCTTGCCATCCAGCAGGATCTCGCCCGCCTGCATCTCCCACTCGCGGGTCAGCAGCCCCATCAGGGTGGACTTGCCGCAGCCGGTCTGGCCCAGCAGCGCCAACTTCTCGCCAGCCTGCAGCTCTAAGGAGCAGCCCCGCAGCACGGGTTGGTCATGGCCGGGGTAGGTGAAATGGAGGTCGCGGATCTGCAGGGAACCCTCGCGGGCATGCTGTTGTTCATCCCCCCACTCGGGGGCCTTGGCATCTTGCAGGATCTCGTTGAGACGACGGGCCGAGGTGAGGCTGGTGGAGAGGTGCTGGAAGGCCCCCGCCAGCGGCAGCAGTGCCTCGAAGCTCGCCAGGGTGGCGAACACCATCAGCGCCGTGATGGGATCCGGCACCGCGCCCCCGACGCCATGACCGGCCAGCCACAGCATCAGGGTCAGGGTCCAGCCGCTCAGCAGCTGGACGCTGGCATTGGCCAGGCCGCTCACCCTGGCCATGCGGGCCTGGGCGCGGATCAGGGCCTGCTCGGCCTGTTGCAGCTCGGCGAGCGCCTTGGGGGCGGCGGCAAACATCTGCAGCTCGGCCTGGCCGTCCAGATAGTCCACCAGCCGGGTGCGCAGGCTGGATTTCTCGGCGATCAGCGCCTGGCCCGGCTTGCGCCCGGCGAAGTAGAACACCAGCGGCAGGGCAATCATGCCGAGCAGCAGTATGGCCCCAAGGATCAGCGCCAGGCGGCTGTCGAAGAAGGAGAGGAAGAATACCAGCCCGGCACAGCTGAGCAGGGCCGCCCCTATGGGGGTGATGAGGCGCAGGTAGACATGATCCATGGCGTCGATGTCGGCCACCAGCCGGTTGAGCAGGTCCGCCTGGCGAAAGCCGGCCAGGGTGCCGGTGGAGAGCGGCGAGAGTTTCTGCCAGAACCAGACTCGCAGCCGGGTCAGCACCCGGAAGGTGGCGTCGTGACTCACCACCCGCTCGCCCCAGCGGCTGGCGGTGCGCACTATGGAGAAGAAGCGCACCCCGCCGGCCGGGGTCATGTAGTTGAAGGTGTCGCGGCTGGCGACGGCCAGCCCGGCCACGGCGGCGGCGGAGAGGAACCAGCCGGAGAGGGACAGCAGCCCCATGCCGGCCACCAGGGTGACGAAGGCCAGCAGCAGACCCAGCGAGAGGCTGAGCCAGTGCTGGCGGTAGAGGCGCAGGAACGGCAGTAGATCAGTCATCGAGAGAATCCCCTGAACGTTGGGACAGCAGCCGGGCGAAGGGCCCCCGGGCCTGGCTGAGTTGGGAGAAATGGCCTTGCTCCACCAGCTGGCCGCGCTCCAGCACCAGGATGTTGTCCATCTGGCTGAGCTGATCGAGGCGGTGGGTGATCATCAGCAGGGTCTGGCCTGCGCTCGCCTGCTCGAGGGTGCTCATGATGGCGCGCTCGGAGTGGCGGTCCAGGCTGGCGGTGGGTTCATCCAGCACCATCAGCTGGGTGGATTTGAGCAGGGTGCGGGCCAGGGCGAGGCGCTGGGCCTGGCCGACCGAGAGGCCGCCAGCCTGATCGCCGACCTGATAGTCGAATCCCTTCTCACTGGCAAACTCCCAGGCCTGGGCCCGTTTCAGGGCTGCTTCCAGCTCGGCATCGTTCGCGGAAGGCCTGGCCAGCAGCAGGTTGTCACGCAGGCTGGCGTGGAACAGCTGCGGGTTCTGGGATAGCCAGCCCAGTTGCAGGCGCCACTGACTCATGTCCAGCTCGGCGAGCTCCTGCCCGTTGACCCGGAGTTCGCCGCGATAGGGGGCGAAGCCGAGCAGGGCGTTGACCAGCGAGCTCTTGCCCGCGCCGCTGATGCCGACCAGGGCCGTGCGTGAGCCGGGCACCAGCTGGAAGTCGAGCGGGCCGACCAGCACCTTGCCCTCTGCGCTCAGCACCTCCAGGGCGCGGGCCTCCACTCTGATGGGGCCATCGGCCTGGAAGGGGGCATGCCCGGAGGCGGGTTCGCTGACCTCGGCCTCCAGAAACTCCAGCAGCTGTTCGGCGGCACCTATGGCTTGCGCCTTGGCGTGATAGTGGGCGCCGAGTTCACGCAGCGGGGCGTAGAACTCGGGGGCGAGAAACAGCACGAACAGGCCGGTAAAGAGGGTAACTTTGACGCCATAGTTGCCGAAGTTCAGGTGATCTATGTAGGAGAAGCCGAAATAGACCGCCACCAGCGCCACCGCGATGGCGGCGAAGAACTCCAGCACGGCGGTGCTGAGGAAGGCGAGCCGCAGCACCTCCATGGTGCGCTCCCGAAAATCTTCCGAGGCGTCGCGAATGGCCTCACCCTCGGCCTGGGTGCGCAGGAAGAGTTGCAGGGTGCGCAATCCCTTCAGGCGATCGAGGAAGTGACCGGAGAGCCGCGCCAGCGACTGGAAGTTGCGGCGGTTCGCATCGGCGGCGCCGACCCCCACCAGGATCATGAAGAGCGGGATCAGGGGGGCGGTGCCGAGCAGTATGATGCCGGCGGCCCAGTTGACCGGGAACACGGCCACCAGGATCACCAGGGGAATGAACACGGCGACGGCCATTTGCGGCAGATAGCGGGAGAAGAACTCCTGCATGTCTTCGATCTGCTCCAGCAGCAGGCTGGCCCAACTGCCGGCGGGGCGGCGCTGGATGTAGGCCGGACCGAGCCGGCCGAGGCGGGTGAGCACCAGCTCGCGGATGGCCTGGCGCACAGCGCTGCCCGCCTTGAAGCTGGCAACTTCGCGGCCATAGGCCAGCCCGGCCTTGGCCGCAGTCACCAGCAGCAGGCTAATGAAGAGGGGGATGGACTGTTCTGGCGTGGTGCCTTCGATGATGAAGCCATGGAGCAGGGTGGCCAGCAACCAGGCCTGGGCAACCATCAGCATGCCCTGACCCAGGCCAAAGCCGATGGAGAGGCCGATCCAGCGTCGGCCATGGCTCGATTGTTTGCGCAACCAGCCATAGAGATGTTTCTGCGTGTTCTTGTCCATTACCACCCTCCTCGGTCGAGTGGCGCAAGACTATCGTCGCCCCCATGGCTTGGCAACCTCGCAGATCCGGCGGCGTGAAGATGATTGATTGAAAAAGCAGCTGCATGCTCATTAGTTGGCCGAACAGCTTGATTTATGGCAAAAAACAGGACGGCGGTGATTGCGCTCGCCGGCAAAATGCATATAGTAGAGGCCACTGACGCGGGTGTAGTTCAATGGTAGAACGGTAGCTTCCCAAGCTGCATACGTGGGTTCGATTCCCATCACCCGCTCCACATTCCGATATCCGGTAGACGACCCGTCTCGTTATTGCCTCTGCCTCGCACGCTACCCCTGACGCCGATCAACTCCCCGAATATCGACAGCAGTTTCTGAGCCTTGCGGGCATCGTATAATGGCTATTACCTCAGCCTTCCAAGCTGATGATGCGGGTTCGATTCCCGCTGCCCGCTCCAGATATCAAACAAAAAGCCCACTCAACCGAGTGGGCTTTTTGTTTTTCCCGCGTCGCGCAAGGCGCCGGTTGCCGGAAACAGAAGAGGCGCCAAGGGCGCCTCTCACTCCACACTCTGCCGGTCGGGCTTATTCCTGCTCCAGCTCACCGCAGAAGCGGTAGCCTTCGCCATGGATGGTGGCGATGATTTCCGGGGTGTCACCCACGCTCTCGAAGTGCTTGCGAATGCGGCGGATGGTGACATCGACGGTGCGATCGTGGGGCTTCAGCTCGCGGCCTGTCATCTTCTTGAGCAGCTCGGCACGGGTCTGGATCTGGCCCGGGTTCTCGCAGAAGTGCAGCATGGCACGGAATTCTGAACGGGGCAGCTTGAACATGTCCCCAGCCGGGCTGACCAGTGCGCGGCTGTTGATGTCCAGTGCCCAGCCGTTGAACAGGTAACGCTCAACCAGCTTCTTCTCTTCACCACCGGCGGTGACGTTCATGGTGCGGCTCAGCAGGTTGCGAGCACGGATGGTCAGCTCACGAGGGTTGAACGGCTTGGTGATGTAATCATCGGCGCCGATCTCCAGACCCAGGATCTTGTCCACCTCATTGTCACGACCGGTCAGGAACATCAGGGCGATGTTGTCATCTTCGCGCAGCTCACGGGCCAGCAACAGGCCGTTCTTGCCCGGCAGGTTGATGTCCATGATCACCAGATTGATGGTGTGGGTGGTCAGGGCTTGATGCATCTCGTCGCCATTGTTGGCCTCGAGCACGATGTAGCCTTCGGCCTCGAAGATGCTTTTCAGAGTGTTGCGGGTGACCAGTTCGTCTTCGACGATCAGAATGTGTGGTGTTTGCATGAGTATTCCCAGATTCTTATCAGTTAATTTTCGAAATTTTAACACTCTTTGGCGTTATTCGACCGGTCCTGAAAATTTATTACGTCATCCTGGGTATGAATATCAGGTCGAATCATCGCGAATTTGGTATCGATGTTGGCAAACATCCTTGTGCCACACATGGGGTCTCAACAAGCCTGAACGAGCGAAGCCCTGAAAGGTAGTCCATTACAAAAGTTGCTGCATTTTATCAGTTAACAGGCGCATAACAACACTCTTTGCCGTCAGATAGCAACTTTTTAACTCTGGCTTGATATAAGTCAAACCCTGAGTTCGCTGCATGATACTTGGGCTGGCCCGCTTTTTCGCCCCTATGGAATGTAATGGGATGTAACATGTGATTGACATGATTTTGTGGGAAAACTACAGAAAAGTCTGTTTTTTTGCCCCGTTCGAGCCGCCCTCCTGGCCCGCCTATGCCATCGTCACGGCCTGGAATCTGGCCAGCAGATGGGTAGGAATGCGTCGCAACTCTCGTCGTCATCTTGCCCTGTTGCGGCTCATCGACGACGCCCCCGACTTGCTCGTCATGGGGCCTGTGTGGGGTAGCTCTTTGGACGAAAGTTGGCAGGAAGAGTCGTTATTGTTACAGATGCCCCGTGCCGATGCCGTCCGGCTGGCCAGCCGTTTCGGCCAGAATGCCTGCTACTGGGTCGAGGGGGAGAGATCTGGCTGATCCCCGTGCTGATGAAGGGGGAGCCACACCATCTGGGCAGACTGGCCTCCTGCTGGATTGTCAGGGACCCGACATGATGAAAGAATGAACGGACTCACTCCATGGAAGGACGCTGACGATGCTGGACTTACTCCCCGACCTTTGCGATCAACACGGCGATGCCGTGCAGGTGGCCGAGCCGCTGTTCCACGACTATGGCGGCAAGCCGCTGTTTCATGGCCAGGCGGTCACCCTCTCCTGTTTCGAGGATAACAGCCTGGTGCGGGAACTGGTGGCGCAGCCCGGCCGGGGCAAGGTGATGGTGATCGATGGGGGCGGCTCCCTGCGCCGGGCACTGCTCGGGGATCAGCTGGCCATCAAGGCGGTGGAGCAGGGTTGGGAGGGGATCCTGATCTATGGCGCGGTGCGGGATGTGGGCACCCTGGCGACGCTGGCGCTGGGCGTCAAGGCGCTGGCAGCCTGTCCGGTCAAGACCGAGAAGCTGGGGCAGGGTGAGCTGGATGCCGAGCTCTCTTTTGCCGGGGTGACCATAGCGCCGGGTGACTATGTCTACGCCGATCTCAACGGCGTGCTGATCAGTGGTGCCCGGCTCATCTGAAGGTTCAGAAGTTGAAGCCAACCCCCAGGGTGAGAAATTGCTCCGTGCTGAAGGCGCTGACGCCGTAGTTGGCGGTGATGGCCAGTTGTGGTGTCAGCAGCAGGCTGCTGTTGAGCTCCACCAGGGTGCTGGGTTTGCTCACCTCCAACTGCTTGAGCTGGCTGCCGATGTTCAGCGAGGGGGAGAGCTGGTAGCGCACCCCTGAGCTGATATTGAAGCCGGCCTGATCGCTGCGGGTGCCGACGGCGGGGCCGGCTTCCATGTAGAGGGTGACATCATCCTGCACCGGGTATTGGTAGCCGGTGTTGATGAGCCAGAGGTCGAAATTGTCGCCGTGATGAGTCTGATTGCCGAGCAGCACGCCGGAATAACTCTTCACGTAGAGCTGGCTGTCTGATTCGGTCTGGAGAAAACTCCAGTCGGCCGCCTGGGCCGAAAACGCGAGGCCTGATGCGAGTGCGATGATGAGAGACTTGACCATTCGTTTCCCCTCCCTGGGTCCGGAACAGGACCCTAAGCATGGCACATGCCAGCAGGTAGTAAAGGCAACCCGCATCACAATAAAAGAGTTTTAATCCGCTTCCGACTCATGATACACAGGCCCCCATCACTCTGCGTCTTCACTATTTTCTCCATCAAGAGGTGAACTCATGAACAAGAAACTGACCCTGCTGGCCGCGCTGGCTCTGGGAGGCTGCGCCATGACTGCGAGTTCCAATCTGGCTCAACTGCAAGCATCGACCTGGCAACTGCAGGGGGCGAGCGGTGACACCTTCACCCTGCAGGTCGCGGGTGACAAGGTGGCAGGCAAGGGCGGCTGCAACCGCTACTTTGGCGGCATCACCCAGCAGGGCGACGGCGTCCTGACGCTGGGGGCCATGGGCGCGACCCGCATGATGTGTGCCGGGGATCTGGCGGGCAAGGAGGCGAACTACCTGCAGGCGCTGGAGAAGGTCGCGACCTATCGGATCTCCGGTCAGCAGCTGGTGTTGAGCGATGCCAACAAGACGGCCCTGCTTACCTTCGATGCCCTGCCGGCCACTAAGTAAGAGAGAGTCTCGTCAGAGACTGTCGTAGCCGAGCCGCTGGGCCCGGAGCAAAAAGGGACGCCGCGGCGTCCCTTTTTGCTGGGTATCTGAGCTATGGGGCGTCTCATCCCCCCCGCTGAAACCGGAAGCGTTTCTTGCGTCGGTAGGGATAGACATCCTCGAACACTCCCTCCTTGATGTTGCCTTGCAGCATCTTCCAGTAGCTGGCATCGAACAGCTCCTTGTGCACCTGCATCATGATCGTTCGCACCTGGGGCTTTTGCAGCAGGAAGGTGGCGAACTCCTCGGGGAAGATGTCGTTCGGGGCGACCGAGTACCAGGGCTCGGCGCTCCACTCGTCCTCGGGATAGCGCGGCGGCGGGATCTGGCGGAAGTTGCACTCCGTCATATAGCAGATCTCGTCGTAGTCGTAGAACACCACCCGACCGTGGCGGGTCACGCCGAAGTTCTTGAACAGCATGTCGCCGGGGAAGATGTTGGCCGCCGCCAATTGCTTGATGGCGTTGCCGTACTCCTCCAGCGCGAGCCGGGTCTGCTGCTCGTCCGCCTTATCCAGATAGAGGTTCAGCGGGATCATCTTGCGCTCGGTGTAGAGGTGCTTGATGACCAGCTTGTCGGCGGTGAGGGTGAGCGCAGAGGGGGCTACCGTCTTGAGCTCGACCAGCAGCTCGGGGGAGATCCGCTCGAGGGGAAACTCGAAGTTGGTGAACTCCTGGGTATCGGCCATGCGGCCCACCCGATCGTGCTGTTTCACCAGTCGGTACTTCGCCTTGACCTGCTCGTGGCTCACATCCTTGGGCGGAGTGAACTCGTCCTTGATCACCTTGAACACCACGTCGTAGGAGGGGAGGGTGAACACGCTCATCACCATGCCCTTGATGCCGGGGGCGATGACGAACTGCTCCCGGCTCTGGGCCAGGTGCTGCTGATAGTGGCGATAGAGCTCGGTCTTGCCGTGTTTCTGGCAGCCGATGGCGTTGTAGATCTCGTAATCGGGCTTGCGGGGCATGATCTGGCGCAGGAACAGCACGAACAGCGCCGGCACCGGGGCATAGACCATGAAGTAGGCGCGGGCGAAGCCGAATACGATGGAAGCGAGCTCCGGCTCGAAGATGACGGTATCCACATAGATGCTCTGGCCGGTGCTGAGCAGCGGCAGGATGAAGGGGTGCACCTCGCCCTTTACCCGGATAAGCCCCACCAGATAGGCACCCTTGTTGCGGTAGAACACCTCCTTGAGCAGCTCGATGGCGAACGGCTCATCGTGCAGAATGCCCGGGCCGTTCTCGGCCAGATGACGGTGGATGTCGACGATGTCCCGCTGTTTGTCCTCAAAGGGCAGGGTGAAGCTGTAGTCCCCCAGCAGCTGGCTCAGGGTCTGTGGCAGATGGGCGAGATCGGTGCGATAGACCCGCAGCAGTGCGCTCAGGTCGGGGTGATCCCCCCGGCTGCGGAACGGGTGTATGTAGAGGTTCTCGTCGCGGATGTTGCGATGGCGGAAGATGCGGCGGTAGACGGAGTTGAAGAAGGACTCCGCCACCTCGAAGTTGTCACAGCGGGGCAGCAGATCGCTGAAGGCTCCCTTCACCTGCTTGAGCAGCGCCTGGCTCGGCAACTGCTCCCCCATCATCTGCTTGATCAGGGCCGTGGTGGCGCCGACATGATGATCGTAGAGGCGGATGCGCTCGCGCCCGGCGAGCTGCACCCCCAGCCAGTCGCCGTGCTCGAAGCGGCTCTTGCTGCCCTGGGTGATTTCGAGAAACCGGCTGTAAAACGACTCGAAGCGCTGCAAGATCGTCTCGGCGACGGCCTGTTCCAATGGCTGCTGCATCTCTCTCTTCCTTGTGATGAGCCGGCTCGATAGCACGGCGGTGGTGGCCTGTCTGCCGGCTCGTTCCCGATCCGCACGCCGTCAGTCCATCGCGGTATCTTCGCGGATCATTGACGGCAATTTGGCCACCTATTGGGTCACTATGGCAACATTCAAACGTCTGTTCAAGTGGCAATTTTCGGGGATAAACGGTAGATTGCGCCCCTGTTTTGCCGATGCTTTACCCTTGATGAGAGAGGTCGGCCCTGCCCAAGAGGAAACCCAATGAAACTCTATTTTGTCCTGGTGGCACCAGCCCGGGCGGCCAACGTCGGGGCGGCCGCCCGCGCCATGAAAACCATGGGCTTCGATGCCATGCGCCTGGTGGCCAGCCGGGTACACGAAGAGGAAGAGGCGAGTTGGGTCGCCCACGGGGCGCAGGAGATCCTGGCCGAGGCTGAGGCCTTTGATACCTTGCCTGAAGCCCTTGCCGACATGGATCTGGTGATCGCCACTACGGCCCGCCAGCGCGGTCGCTACCAGCACTACCTGACGCCGGGGGAGATCCGCGACCAGATCCGCGCCAAGCCGTCGGTGAACAAGGTCGCCATCGTGTTTGGCTGCGAGGAGTCCGGCCTCTCCAACGAGCAGCTCGCTCAGGTGGACCTCATCAGCTACCTGCCGCTCAAGGTGAGCTATCCCTCCCTGAATCTGGGCCAGGCGATCATGCTGTATGCCTACGAGATGAGTCCCTTGCTGGACGAACCCCAGGCCGTAGCAGAAAGTTTTGATAGCGTCGGGCAGGTTCGGGTACTCAAATCAAAAACAGCAGAAATTCTCGGTGAACTCGGGGTTTCGCAGGATGAAAAACTGCATCAATGGGTGATGGACCGAGTGCCCATGCTGCCGCAGCGGGATTTGAATATGCTGCATCTGCTCTGCAAAGACCTCGCCCGCCGACTCGGCAAAGAGGATTAAGTTGACAGCCCGGCGCCCGGCGCGGTATTGCTAAAAGCCAGCTTCGTTCAAGAGTGTTCGTCATGCAGTCATTCATCAACGTCATCACCACCACCATTATTACCGGTACCACCACAGGTGGCACTGGGGCCGGTTGATGCGCTGACGAACAAGCACAGAAATCAGAAAAGGCCCGTACCCACCCAGTACGGGCCTTTTTGTTGGACAGTTTTCAGGCCGATTTGCCGGTCACTTTGCAGGGAATACAGGGAGAGAATGCGATGAGAGTATTGAAGTTTGGCGGGTCGTCACTGGCCGACGCAGAGCGTTTCTTACGGGTAGCCGATATCGCGGTCAATACCCATGGTCAGTCCCAGGTTGCCCTGGTGTTGTCGGCACCGGCCAAGGTGACCAATCACCTGGTGGCCCTGGTGGAGCAGACCAGTCGCGGCATGGATGCCAGCAGTACCCTGTTTGAGATCAACGGCATCTTCTCCCGCCTGCTGGCCGGGCTGAAGGCCGCCTACCCGGCGCTGGACGACAAGGCGCTGCAGGCTCGTCTCACCGCCGAGCTGGATCAGGTCGAGCGGCTGATGCAGGGCATCCGCCTGCTGGGGCTCTGCCCGGACAACGTGCAGGCCCGCATCCTGAGCCGGGGCGAGAACCTCTCCATCGCCTTCATGCACGAGCTGCTGCGGGTGCGTGGGGTCGAGCTGGGCTCGATCGTGCCGGAGCAGTTGCTGGTCACCGACGGCGGCTACCTCGAGGCCCACGTGGACATCGAAGCCTCCCGCCTGCGCTTCGCCGCCAAGGGGTTGCGCCCGGTTGTAGAGGGGCAGGGCCCCTCTGGAAAAGAGTCATGTCTCTATCTGATGCCGGGCTTCACCGGCGGCAGCGACAAGGGTGAGACCGTGCTGCTCGGCCGCAACGGCTCCGACTACTCCGCCGCCGTGCTGGCCGCCTGCGTCGATGCGGAATGTTGCGAGATCTGGACCGACGTGGAGGGCTGCTACAACTGCGACCCCCGTCTGGTGCCGGACGCCTATCTGCTGAAGACCCTCTCCTACAAGGAGGCGATGGAGCTCTCCTACTTCGGCGCCAAGGTGCTGCACCCGAAGACCATAGCCCCGGTGGCCCAGTTCCACATTCCCTGCCTCATCAAGAACAGCTTCAACCCCCAGGGGCCGGGCACGCTTATCGGCGTCGAGCAGGGGGATGACGACCTGAAGGTAAAAGCCATCTCGGATCTGTCCGGCATGTGCATGTTCAACGTCTCCGGTCCCGGCATGAAGGGCATGGTGGGCATGGCGGGCCGGATCTTCTCCGCCGTCTCCCGCGCCGGGGTCAGCATCGTATTGATCACCCAGTCCTCCTCCGAGTACAGCGTCAGCTTCTGCATCCACAGCTATGACAGCGACAAGACCCGCAAGGTGCTGGAGCGTGAGTTCGAGCTGGAATTCAAGAACCAGCTGATGGATCCCCTCGAGATCATGAGCGATCTCGCCATCATCTCCCTGATCGGCGACGGCATGCGCACCAGCAAGGGGATGGCGGCGCGCTTCTTCACCTCCCTGGCCCAGGCCTCCATCAACATAGTCGCCATCGCCCAGGGCTCCAGCGAGCGCTCCATCTCGGCGGTGGTGCGGGATCGCAAGGTGGCGGAGGCCATCAAGGCGTGCCACCAGAACTTCTTCGGCAGCCAGCAGTTCATCGACCTGTTCGTGGTCGGCGTCGGCGGTGTCGGCGCGGCTCTGGTGGATCAGATTGCGCGCCAGCAACCGGTGCTGGCAGAGCAGGGCACGGGCCTGCGGGTGGTGGGCATCGCCAACAGCCGCCAGATGGCGGTCAACAAGGATGGGCTGAATCTCGTCAACTGGCGCGATCAGCTGGTGGAGGCCCGCGACAGCTTCAGCCTGGAAGTCGTGAAGAAGCTGGTGGAGGAGAGTCACCTCATCAACCCGGTGATCGTCGATTGCACCTCGAGCGAGGTCATCGCCGTGCAGTATGCGGACTTCCTGGCCGCCGGTTTCCACGTGGTGACCCCGAACAAGAAGGCCAACACCGGCTCCCTGGATTACTACAAGGCGCTGCGTCGCACCGCCCGCCAGACCCGTCGCAAGTTCCTGTACGAGACCAACGTCGGTGCCGGCCTGCCGGTCATCGAGAACCTGCAGAACCTGATCAAGGCCGGTGACAAGCTGCGCGCCTTCGACGGCGTCCTGTCCGGCTCCCTCTCCTTCATCTTCGGCAAGCTCGACGAGGGCATGGCCTTCTCCGAGGCCACCGGCATCGCCCGTGGCAACGGCTTCACCGAGCCGGATCCCCGCGACGATCTGAACGGCATGGACGTGGCGCGCAAGCTGCTGATCCTGGCCCGCGAGTCCGGCATGGCGCTGGAATTGTCTGATGTGGAGGTGGAGCAGGCGCTGCCACCTGGTTTTGATGTGAGCGGTGACGTGGAGGCCTTCATGGCCCGCCTGCCCGAGGCCGACGGTTGGTTCCGCGACCAGTTCGCCCTGGCCCAGAGCGAGGGCAAGGTGCTGCGCTACGTCGGCTCCATCGAGGGGGGCAAGTGCAAGGTCGCCATCAAGGCGGTCGGTGCCGATGAGCCGCTGTTCAAGGTCAAGGACGGGGAGAACGCGCTCGCCTTCTTCTCCACCTATTACCAGCCGATCCCGCTGGTGCTGCGCGGCTATGGCGCGGGCACCGAAGTGACTGCCGCCGGCGTCTTCGCCGACGTGCTGCGCACCCAGAACTGGAAGCAGGAGCTATAAGCATGAGTTCAGACATGAACCCCTATTTGGAAAAGAAAGGCAGTGTGGTTGCCTATGCTCCCGCCTCCAGTGCCAACCTGAGCGTGGGATTCGATGTGTTGGGGGCGGCGCTCGCCCCCGTGGATGGCTCCCTGCTGGGGGATCGGGTGCAGGTCAAGGCGGCGTCAGCAACCGCCGAGCCCTTCGCGCTCTCCTCCGTGGGCCGCTACGCCCACAAGCTGCCGGATGATCCCAAGAAGAACATCCTCTACGATTGCTGGCTCGCCTATGGCGAGGCGCTGGCCAAGATAGGCCGCGAGATGCTGCCGCTGGAGATGGTACTGGAGAAGAACCTGCCGGTGGGCTCGGGCCTCGGCTCCAGCGCCTGCAGCGTGGTGGCGGCGCTGGAGGGGCTCAACGCCTTCCACGGCGATCTGCTGGACGAGCACGCCATGCTGCTGCTGATGGGGGAGATGGAAGGACGCATCTCCGGCTCGGTCCACTACGACAACGTGGCGCCTTGCTATCTCGGTGGCCTGCAGCTGGTGGTGGAGGAGGGGGGTGTCATCAGCCAGGGTATTCCGGTGTTCGAGCAGTGGTACTGGGTGGTCTGCTACCCGGGCACTGTGGTCTCCACCGCCGCCGCCCGCGCCATACTGCCGGCCCAGTATCGCCGCCAGGATTGCCTCACCTATGGCCGCCGGCTGGCCGCCTTCGTGCACGCCAGCTACACCCAGCAGGAGCCGCTGGCGGCGAGCGTGCTCAAAGACGTGATCGCCGAACCCTATCGCGCGGCGCTGATCGAAGGCTTCAACGAGGTGCGGGCCCAGGCCGCCCAGAACGGGGCGCTTGCCACCGGCATCTCGGGCTCGGGTCCCAGCGTCTTCGTGGTGATGAAGGATCTGGCCCAGGCCGAGCGCATGAAGGATTGGATGGACGCACATTTCGTGCAGAACGAAGATGGATTTGCCCGGGTCTGCAAACTGGACATGGCCGGGGCACGGGTAACAGGAAGCGAGCTATGAATCTTTACAATATCAAGGACAAGAGTGAACAGGTCAGCTTTGCCCAGGCGGTGCGCCAGGGGCTGGGCCGCGAGCAGGGGCTCTTCTTCCCGGAAGTGATCACCCCGCTGGCGGACGTGGATGCTCTGTTGGATCTGCCGCTGGCCGAGCGCTCGGCGCGCATCATCAGTCACCTGCTGGGGGATGAGGTGCCCGCCGCCAAGGTCAGCGAGCTGATCGATGCCGCCTTCACCTTCCCGGCGCCGCTGGTGAAGCTGAAAGACGGCACCTACGCTCTCGAGCTGTTCCACGGCCCGACCCTGGCGTTCAAGGATTTCGGTGGCCGCTTTATGGCCCAGTGTCTGGCCAGCTTCAGAACCAACGACAAGATCACCATACTCACCGCTACCTCCGGCGACACCGGTGCCGCCGTGGCTCACGCCTTCTACGGGCTGGAGGGGATCGAGGTGGTGATCCTCTATCCCAAGGGCAAGATCAGCCCCTTGCAGGAGGCACTGTTCTGCACCTTGGGGGGAAATATCCGCACCATCGCCATCGACGGCGACTTCGATGCCTGTCAGGCACTGGTGAAGGATGCCTTCGATGATGCCGAGCTGAAACAGGCCATCGGCCTCAACTCCGCTAACTCCATCAACATCAGCCGCTTGCTGGCGCAAGTTTGCTACTACTTCGAGGCCCTGGCCCAGTTGCCCAAGGCCGATCGCGCCAAGGCAGTTATCAGCGTGCCGTCCGGCAACTTCGGCAACCTCACCGCTGGCCTCATCGCCAAGGCGCTGGGGCTGCCGGTGAAGCGCTTCATCGCCGCCACCAACGCCAACGACACAGTGCCGCGCTACTTGAAAACCGGTCAGTGGGAGCCGCACCAGACTGTGGCCACTCTGTCGAACGCCATGGATGTCAGCCGCCCCAACAACTGGCCTAGGGTAGAGGAGCTGTGCCGCCGCAACGGCTGGGCGCTGGAGACCTTAGGGTCGGGCATGCGTGACGATGCCCAGACTCGTGATGCGTTGCAGCGCCTGCACCAGTTGGATTACCTGTGCGAGCCCCACGGCGCCATCGCCTGGGATCTGCTGAACGAGCAGCTCGCCGAGGACGAGGTGGGCCTGTTCCTCTGCACCGCCCACCCCGCCAAGTTCAAGGAGTCGGTGGACGAGATCCTGGGGCTGGACGTGCCATTGCCAGCCCCGCTTGCCAAGCACGCCGTTCTGCCGCTGCTCTCCCACAACCTGCCGGCGGAGTTCGCCCCGCTGCGGGCCTTCCTGCTCGGTTAAGCGCTAATGAAAAATGAAAATCCCCCGCCTTTTTGCAAAGAATGGGGGATTTTTTATTTCCGGCATAGGGCGGGGAATCCAGCCCTGGATGATCACCCTGAAACAAGGAGCACAGTATGAGCCAGCATCCCCTTCGCGCATTGATCGAGACCTGTGACGCCGCCATCTCGCGCCGTGACTTCGACGCCCTGATGGCCTTCTACGCCGAGGACGCCACCCTGGTGGTCAAGCCCGGCATGGTGGCGCACGGCATTCCCGCCATCCGCCGCGCCTTTAGCGCCATCTCCGACTATTTTCAGGGCCAGCTCAGGGTGGAGCAGGGGGCCATGGAGGTGATCGAGGGGGCCGATAATGCCCTGGTGATCATGGAGACCCGGCTGCGCTATCCCGACGGCGAGGGTGGCTGGATCGACGAGAACCGCCGCGCCACCTATGTGTTTCGCAAGGAGGCGGATGGAGAGTGGCGCTGCACCGTAGACAACTCCTACGGTACAGCGCTGCTGGATGCAGACCTATAAGTTGCAGACCCTGCTGGTCGACTATCCGGGCACTTTGCTGCTGGTTTTTTGTGGCCGGGGTGGGGGTTGAAAGGGAGTATTGGTTGGAAGGATAGGGTAGCTAAGTTCTGAGCCAGCATGGCAATAGCTGGCCCAGAAAGGTGAACACCCCAGGTTTTTCCGGACTTTTAAATAGCAACTCATATACCATCGTAAAAATATGAAAGTATATATTTATCAAAAACATCTAGGTCAGGAACGAGGGTTATCAAGATATCGAGCGGTATAGTTTTGAATATATTCAAAACGATATGCAACTCAATCTCAGGATGTTCGAAATTTATAATTTTAGCTTGATGAATTTTCTTTGTTATCATTCTTGGAAGCCCATACTCTTCCAGTTGATAAACAAGCGGTGGTAAAAATGCGTGCGAAAGTTTTGATATGAAAGGAGATATGTCAGTCGGTTTTTCAAGCATTTTTTTCTGTAGAATATTTATATCATTGAATGTTGCGGAAAGCTTGAAGGTTATATTTCTTTCAAGTTTAAAAAATTCATCTATTCCTATGTCATATTGCTCGAGCTCTTCCAGAAGCTCAGGGATTGATTTATTCCAATTATTTGAAATTACTTTAATAAACTCTACAAATTTCCAGTATTCAATACCCCATCCACCTGGATGAAAGTTTATTGCCTTATATAAAAACCTATCCCAGTCATCAGGAAAAGCCGAATTTAGGAAACCTAGACCATTCCACTCATCTTTATTTGATGATATGTCTCTTGCAATATCTCGGATTAGATAGCCATCACTCGAGTCGAAGATGCTATTTCCTTTCATCATTGTAAATGTTTCATCGCCTAGAAGGTCAGACATCTCATTTTCATACGCAATTATTTTTGATATTTGCTCTGGAGTTAGATCTTGACGAATCTCCTCGCTATCAATACTACTAAGAATGTTGTCTGGCAAATTTAAATTTAGTTCTACTTCCTCTGATACTGGTGGCTCCTCTAATATATATATTTTGCCAATAAAGTGTTTAAACATTCTTCCGCCACGACCTATGATATTTCTATATGTAAAATCATTAAGCCGTGATTGACCATTTTTGTTAGCCCATATTACAACGTTTTCAGCGGAAGTATTTACTCCCTCAATAATTGATGAGGTTGATATAATGTTTTTAAGCCCATCTTCTTCTTCGAATAGCCTTATTTGTATCTGACTTAATGAACGATGCATTTGACCATTATGAATACCACATCCTCTTTTAACAAGACTAGTTAGATTCCAATTTCTTTCATAATTAATAGTAAGCCACTTTTCAAATGACTTAAGCTTTTCTCCAGGAATCGGAAACTTGTTGCCGATTAATAATGTTGCAACCTTATTTATGTTTGGGTAAGTCCCTGCGTATATTAAAGTTTTTCCTTTTGTGGAATTTAGAATATTTAGAAGGGTCTCGCTTTTTAAGTTCTCATCTTTTTTTATTTCTTTATATAACTCGTTCATTTCTAAAAAAACAGTATTAAAGTCAATGGGCAAGAACACCATGTCTTTTGTTAGTATATTGTCATTAAGTGATGAGATGTTTGGGGCTAAGAAATATTTTTGTCTTGCTTTAGTGCTGAGCTTTATTATTGCCTTTGTTAATGATGAGGCTCTCTCTTTATCAAATTTTTGGCTTGCCTTATAAAACTCATCAACAACCAAAATATCTATTTCATCAAGTTTTTCAAGATAGTTAATGGATCTTTCTTGGGGGAATATAAAAATATTTTTTTCGGAAATTTCTACATCTGAAGTGGTGATTATTTTGTATTCATTAGAGAATTTTTTCTGTAGTCTTCTGCGAGTTTCATCAGTTAAGGCTATCGTGGGTACTATTATTACAACATTTTTGGGGCGTTTTATTGATATAAACGCATCTATAATGAAACTTTTTCCAAAGCTAGTTGGGGCACTTACTGCCAAGTTTTGGCCTTCTAATAACCTTTTGAGCACAGATGATTGCTCGCGATGAAGTGTTAGTTTGGTATCGGGTCCTACATTAGTTTTAAATGATTCATATACAAACTGATCTTGCCAACTTGATGTCTCAGTTTGAAGGTAAGGATATAAACCAACTTGGCGAATTAGACTATTTAGTAGGGGGGAGTATGAAATACCTTCCCTCTCATGATAGTCAAGCAGTTTTATTAGCTCTTCTCTAGCATTATTTTCAGAGCCCGAAGTAATAAGATCATTAATTTTGTGGCAACTAGTAAAAATGTCCAAGATTATTGTTCCTTATAGTGCTCAACATTTTGAATGAACTTATCTACAATAAAGCTCTTGTGAGGGACTGGAAATAAAATGACATGAAATTTCACATCTCCATATTTTGATATTTTGCCAATGGCAGATATTTGCTTTTCAAAATATGAGTGTGCTCGTTCGGTATGGTATTTTATAATGGAAGTCTTATATTCATCATCCAGTTGCATGCTTCTACGAGTAATCTCACACTCATGTAATATGAGTATTGGTATGTGGATTTTGTGTTTTAAGTTATCAATGCTGTTTCTGTTTGAGAGTGCAGATTGAATTTCTTTCTTTAGCTCGGGGTCATCAATCAATCCGTGAAGATCAGAAATATTAGTGATAATGGCGTTTTCTTTTTTTAACTTCTCTGTATTTAGTGAGTTACCAACAGAGCTGATTATGCTCGATAGTCTAGAGTCTTCTATGGAGTTATAAAATTTTGCCTCACCAAACCACAGTGCGAAGTCACCATCCTGAATGGTTATATGAACACAGTCAGCACCTTTTGCATTATCCTGACTATTCTGCTTATAAAAGATTTTTGGCACAACCGGTAGCGCATTGTAATGGTGCTTCATAATACCATATAAAACAATTTCAGCTAGCTCGCTACCTTTTCCAATATCCCCTTCTTTATCTGTTAGCCTTAGGTTTTGAGCTGCGGCAGTAAGGATAGAATGAGACTGATTGATGAGACACTGCCTTTCTGAATGGGATAAAGCGGTTTCTGCTATATTGTCCCATATGAAATTTTGAAACTTTTTATATCGCCATTGTTCATCTTCATAATCGTTAATAATGCTCAGAACGTATTTGTTGTCAATAGGGGATAAATCTCCTCTTTGACATAAACCTACAAAATGCTCATCAATTAAAATATCAAAATCCATGTTAACTTGCCCAGTTGTTTTGGTAAGAAATCTTCTTGTGAAAACATATTTAGTAATAATTAAAGAGCGGAAATATATCTAACTTTGACGCTACCGCCCGTGGATTACAGCTTCCAAAATGCTCCATTAACCAGCGAGGGCAGTAACCCATCACCGTTCAATAGGTACCGGATGGCTATGTTAGGCCAATTGAATCTGGTCTCACCAGTCAAAAATTGACGCAACTGTCGACAAGCACTGAATTTTTGCGCCAGCTCACCAATCTTGTCTCTCGTCTCTTGGTCGAGCGGGGGCGGGCAGGGGGAAGGAAGGCTGTGCGAGCACGGCGGCACTTTGGTTGTCATCAAGCAAGGGGACTATAGTGCAGCGTGGCGAGAGTGCCTCGTTTGGCCCGCGTGAGTGGGGGCTAACCACAATGGATAGAACGAAGGGAGTTGGTCATATGAAGCGGATCCTGATGGTGTTGAGTCTGTGTGTGACGGTCATGGGCATGGGAATGGGGGTGGCCCAGGGCGCTACCTCTGGCGCGCAGCAGGAGTGCGAGGCCCAGGCGGCGGTGAAGAAGCTGGCGGGCGCTGCCAAGACCAGCTTCGTCGGCAAGTGCGTCAAGGATGCCTCGGCCAGCACCAAGGCGAGCCAGTGCGAGCAGGCGGCCGCCGACAAGAAGCTGGCGGGGGCGGCCAAGAACAGCTTTATCCAGAAATGCGTGAAGACGGATGCGGCGACCGACAAGGCGAGCCAGTGCGAGAAGGCGGCGGCCGACAAGAAGCTGGCGGGGGCGGCCAAGAACAGCTTCGTCCAGAAGTGCGTCAAGACGGCTTGAGTACCCGCATCTGCCGGTCAGTCATGAGCAGTAAAGGGGGCCCGCTGGCCCTTTTTTTTGGCCTGTGATGCGGGGAGGGCGGCGCGAGATAGCGGGCCTGGGATCAGGGCGCTCTGGCCTCTGCGCGGGCGGCCGCCTTGGCTATGCTCGGCACCCTGCCATCTGATCTGTTTTTAAAACAAAGCGTTAGCGTTATTGCATCTGTTAATAACGCGTTAATGCAATTTGTTGGGAATAATTTCCCCCGTCTGCCGGTTTTATTGCAGGTAGCCGGATGCCACACACCGGAGACACCATTCCCAACGATAAGGATGACTGACATGAACGTGAAAAAGAGCACTGCCATCGCCTCTGCCATGACGGGTCTGCTGGCCCTCGGTGCCCAGTTTATCGCCGCCCCGGCCATGGCGGCCGACGACAAGGAGAAGTGCTACGGCGTGGCCAAGGCGGGGAACAACGACTGCGCCACCAAGAGCAACTCCTGCGCCGGCACCGCCAAGATGGATGCCCAGGGGGATGCGTTTCTGGTGATGCCAAAGGGTCTGTGCGAGAAGCTGACGGGTGGGTCGCTGCAACCCAAATAAGCGCCATGCCATGATGTGGCGCCCCTGCCACATCATGGTTCCCACTATGACAGCGAGCCCCGCCATGAACCCATTGATCGGTATAGGTTTACGCACCCCCCATCAGGACGAGATCCGCCAGACCCTGCCCGGGGTCGGCTGGCTGGAGGTGCACAGCGAGAACTACTTCGAGCGCCACAGCCGGGGTTTCGAGGTGTTGGCCGAGCTGGCCGGGCACTACCCCATCAGCCTGCACGGGGTCGGCATGTCGCTCGGTTCGGCCGACCCGCTCGATCCCCTTCATCTGCGCCAGCTGGCGGCCCTGATCGCGGCCATCAAGCCGGTGCGGGTCTCTGAGCATCTGAGCTGGGGCAGCATAGGCGGGCGTTACTTCAACGATCTGCTGCCGGTGCCCTATACCCGGGCCGCGCTCGGCCATCTGAGCGACAAGATAGAGCGGGTGCAGCAGAGCCTGGGTTGCCAGCTGCTGATCGAGAACCCCTCGTCCTATCTGCAACTGCCCGGCGAGATGAGCGAGTGGGCCTTCCTGGCCGAGCTGCAGCGCCGCAGTGGCTGCGCCATCCTGCTGGATCTCAACAACCTCTATGTCAGCAGCGTCAATCACGGCTTCGATTGCGCCGACTATCTGGCCGCCATCAGCCTGGACACCGTCGGCGAGATCCACCTCGCCGGCTTTACCGATCAGCGCCTGCCCGAGGGCCACCTCTATATCGACACCCACAGCGCCCCGGTGGCGCCGCCGGTGTGGGCGCTCTATCGGCAGGTCTGCCGGCAGCGCGCCATCCCCACCCTGATCGAGTGGGATCTGGATATTCCCCCCTTGCCGGTGCTGCTGGGGGAGGCCGAGCGCGCCCACCAGATCCTGAGCGCGGCGCAAGGGACAGGGCAGGAGGCCGCCCATGTCTGAGCTCGCGCAGTTGCAGCAAGCCTTTGCCCGCGGCCTGCTCGGCGAGGATGACGCCATACTGGCGCAGATCCACTCCAGCTTCCTGCCGGCCGAGTCCGTGCTGCGGGTCTATCGCAACCACTTCATCCTGAGCCTGACCGAGGTGCTGGCCGGCAGCTATCCCGCGGTCAAGGCCATGGTGGGGGAGGCATTCTTCGCCGCCGCGGCGCGCGGCTTCGTGCTGGCCGAGCCGCTGCGGGAGGGGAGCGTCATGCACTATGGTGAGGGCTTCGGTGACTGGCTCGCCCACTTGCCGACCACGGCCACGCTGCCCTGGCTCGGGGAGCTTGCCCGCTTCGAATGGGCGCTGGACAGGGCCGCCCTGCTGGCGCCCGAGCCGAGGCGCTGGCCCGCCGAGCGACTCGCCGCCGTCCCTCCCGAGCGCTGGGAGCAGCTGGTGCTGCTGCCCGCCAGCGACCTCCTGCTGTTCGAGAGTTCCTACCCCGTGCTGGGGCTGTGGCAGATGGCCCTGCATCAGGGGGCCACCGTGACCGAGCTGGATGCGCCTTGCCACTTGGTGCTGAAGAAGCAGCGGGATCACAGGGTGATGCCGCTCCCCCTGGATCTGGCCGCCTGGAGTCTGCTGCTGGGCTGCCGGCAGGGTGAACCCCTGGCCAGGCTGCTGGCGCAGACGCCCTCTGCGGCCGAGCACCTGACCCCACTCATCACCCTCGATCTGCTGGTCGATCTGGAGCTAATGCCATGACGGAACACCAGCTCTCCAAGCCGCTCTGCCTGTGGGCCGGGCGCATCCAACCCTGGCTCAGCGGCGGCGTGCTGCTGCTGGCGAGGCTGTGGGTGGCCTCGGTCTTCCTGCGCTCGGGCTGGCTCAAGCTGAACGCCTGGGACTCCACCCTCTATCTGTTTGAATCCGAATATCGGGTGCCCCTGCTGCCCTGGCAGTGGGCGGCCTATGTGGGGACGGCGACCGAGCTGCTGCTGCCGCTGTTCCTGCTGGCCGGCCTGTTCACCCGCCCCGTCGCCGCCCTGCTGTTCGCGTTCAACATCATGGCGGTCATCTCCTACCCCACCCTGTGGGCGGGGGGCTTCCACGATCACCAGCTGTGGGGCTGGATGTTGCTGACCCTGGCGGTGTGGGGCGCAGGCCCGCTGGCGCTGGATCACTGGCGCCTTGCCAGGGGGGCGGGCGCCCATTAACGTGAGAGTCAAATGAAGGGGCCTGCTGGCCCCTATTGTCATGGTGACAGGGGGCGAGCCGCCCCGGTCGTGCAACCCGAGGAAGAGACATGATAATTCGCGAGGCCAAGGCCGCCGATATCCCCGCCCTGGTGCGGCTGCGCATGGCGCTGTTCTGCGAGCTGGGGGAGCTCGATGATCCGCTGGCGGATGGGGCGCTGTGGCAGGCGACCGAGGCCTATTTCAGCGCGGCAGAGAGGGATGGCTGCGCCCGCTCCTGGCTGGTGGAGGTCGATGGCGAGGCGGTGGCGTGCGGCACCCTGGCACTCTTCGTGCGGCCGCCCTATCCGGGCAACCTGGCGGGGCGCGAGGCCTATCTGCTCAACATGTACACATTGCCGGCCTGGCGCAAGCGGGGCATGGCGAGCGCCCTGCTCGATGTCATGGCGGCCTATGCCCGTGAACAGCGGCTGGGCAAGCTGTGGCTGCACGCCAGCGAGGAGGGGCGCCCACTGTATGAGCGGCTCGGCTTCGTGGCGAACCCGGCCTGCCTGGAGTGGTGCCCGGTCCCCTGATCGATTCCGGTTGATCCGGGAGCGATTCTTCTACGTACTGGCGGTCTTGGCGGCGGCGCCGCTTTTCTCTACACTGCGCGCCCCGCGCCCCCTCGAGTCATCAGACCACTCATATCGGCGCCCGCGCGGCCGATACCGTCCGGCAATGGGCGGGTGTGTTGGCCCGGTTCGTCAGTTCAAGGAGTACCATGTTCAATCACAAACTTAAGGCGCAACTGCTGGCGTGCCAGAGCCGGCTCGACGAGCAGCAGGGCTTCGTCGAGGCCATTCAGCAGGGCATAGCGACCATCATCTTCACCCCGGACGGGGCGATCCTGGAGGCCAACGAGGCGTTCTTGAGCCTGATGGGGTACGGGGCGGCCGAGTTGCAGGGGCAGCATCACACTCTGTTCTGCCGTCCGCAGGCGTCCCGCTCGGCGGACTATCAGCAGTTCTGGACCCGGCTCCGGCAGGGGCAGGCCCAGTCCGGCCTCTTCGAGCGCATCGATCACAAGGGTGAGACGCGCTGGCTGGAGGCGAGCTATTTCCCGGTGAAGCAGCAGGGCAGGGTGACCCGGGTGATCAAGCTGGCCACCGACATGACGGCCCGGCAGCAGCACCTGCAACGCCAGGAGGCGCTGGCCCAGGCGCTGGACAGATCCCAGGCGATGATAGAGTTCACCCCGAGCGGCGACATCATCACCGCCAATGCGAACTTCCTCGCCTGCATGGGGTACGGCCTCGGCCAGTTGCAGGGCAAGCATCACCGGCTCTTCTGCGACGACGCCTTCTTGCGCGAGCAGCCGCACTTCTGGGAAGAGCTGGCCCGCGGCCAGTTCAAGTCCGGCCTCTTCAGGCGCTATGACAGCCGGGGCGAGGTCATCTGGCTGGAGGCCACCTACAACCCGATCCGGGACGAGGGCGGCAAGGTGGTCAGGGTGGTCAAGTTCGCCAGCGACATCACCACGCGCATCCACCAGAGCCATGCCACCCGGGAAGCGGCCCGGCTTGCCCACAGCACGGCGCAGGAGACCCTGCACAGCGCCGAGCAGGGGGCCGAGTTGCTGCGCGCCGTGGTCGATACCTCCTCCCTTATCGCCGGCCAGGTGGATCAGGCCATCACCCTCATCGGCCAGCTCAACGAGCAGTCCAGGCATATCGAGGCCATCGTCTCGACCATCAGCGCCATCGCCGATCAGACCAACCTGCTGGCGCTCAACGCGGCCATCGAGGCGGCGCGGGCGGGGTCGCAGGGACGGGGCTTCGCGGTGGTGGCCGACGAGGTGCGCCAGCTGGCGGCTCGCACCTCGTTGTCGACCGGTGAGATTGCCAAGGTGGTGCAGAAGAATCGCGAGCTGACCGCCAGGGTGACCGGCGACATGGCCGGGGTGGCGGGCAGCGCCGAGCTCGGCAAGCAGCAGATCGCCGGCGTCGATCGGCTGATGAGCGAGATCCGGCAGGAGGCGAACCGGGTCTCGGAGACGGTTTCCAGTCTATCCATCTGAGCCCGGCGGTTTGCCCCGCCGGCCCTTGCGACGGTATCTGGCGAGAGTGCCAAAAGTGTGAGCGGTCGAGCGGCGAAACTGAATCCTGGCTGTACCGCCCCTGCCTTGTGAATTGTCCCGCCCTGTCGGCTTGTTTAGGCTGCCGACTCCTTTTTTTGAGCGGGTAGAGAACGATGGCAGTACGACAGAAAGGCAGGGCAGCGGCCCTGTTGCTGGGGATGGTGGCGAGCATGGGGCTCAGCGGTTGCATGGGACAGATGGGGCTCTCCGCCATGCTGACCAAGGGCAACCTCAGCGTGGTGGACAATCGCTATGGCCGTGCCGGTGTCTTCGTGCTGCTCTCCCCCGTCTATGGCCTGGCGGCGACGGCGGATCTGTTCGTGTTCAACACCATAGAATTCTGGTCCGGCAAGAACCCCATCACCGGCAAGTCACCGGCGCTGGTGGATCAGAAGGCCGATGCGGTGATCAAGGTCAACCAGCATCTGGATCCGGCCCTCAACAAGGTGCCGCTGGCCATGCTGCCGCAAGGGGTGCGCGAGGTGAAGGTCAGCTATCCGGGCGAGCGCACGGCCCAGATGGAGATCCACTACATCGACGGTCGCAGCAGCATGATGCGCGGCGAGATGCGCGGCGAATTGCTGGACCTCTATCTCGACGACAAGCTGGTCTCGACCCTGACCCAGCAGCAGCTGGCAGAGATGACCCCGCAAGGACGCACCCTCGCCTGAGTGCCGGCGACCGGCAGGATGGACGGCACCTCAGGTGCCGTCAGTCAGCAGCAAAGCCCCGCCTCGGCGGGGCTTTTTCATGACAGCACGGAGGGCTGGTTGCAAGGCGGCGGCCGCCATTCCAGCGGGCGCAAATGGTGCTCTGTATGGCATTTATGTCATTAATTATTAAAAGGTTTGGCCTGAAATCGAGGTGAGGGGTTAATCTTGGTTGATTTACCCCGCTCCTGCGTCCCGGCTGGCGGTAAACAGACATGGACGGCCGGGGTCTGATCCTGATGTTACGGGATGGTGATATGAGAGTATCTGCTATGCGTCTGCGAGCCTTCATGAGCTCGCGCTTCTCCCGTCTGGCGGCCAGACGGGACCTGTTGTTGCTGGTGCTGCTGGTCCAGAGCGCCGTTACGGCGGGCTACCTCTATCTGGATCGCTACTGGATTGAAACCGGGGTGGTGCAGAATCTGAGAAACGTGTCGGCGATGCATCTGCGCAGCTTTGAACGGCTGCAGGAGATCCTGGATCATCGGCTCGGCTCGATTGGTACTGCCACCCTGGCCAGGCCGGCGCCGCAAGACAAGCAACTCCTGTTGCAACAGGAAGTGAAGCACCCCTGGCTGGATACCGTCGCCGTCCTGGATCCCGATGGCGGCATCCTGAGCATCGCATCCAGCATACCGCTGGCATCGATGCTGCCGCCGACCCTGTTGAAGACCGGCTCCTTCCTGCATTCACCCCGTTATCGGGCCTTCCATGAGAGCGGGGCCGACTCTTCCCTCTTCTTTGTGTCCAGTGACCAGGACAGCGAACAGGGGGGCGGGGGCATGGTGATGTTCAGAAAGATACAGTCTGCGGACGGGCAGTTGCTGGGCAGTGCCATCGGCTATCTCAGCCTGCAGAGCCTGTCAGCCTGGCTCAATACAGATGACACGCGCGGCTTCAACCTGGGGGAAAACGTGGTCCTTGCCATGTTTGACCAGCGCACGAGCAAGCTGCTGTATCGCTATGCGAATTCAGGTGCGCCTGCCGATGGGGTGGCGGGGTGGCAGGCCAGCCACAAACCTTCTTTTCAGGAGACCCAGCACGGGTCGGATGTGAAATTCTACCGCTCCACGGTGGACGGGGTGGAGCGGCTTGCGGTGTTGACCCCGCTGCACCTTGGGCAGTGGCAGCAAGTGGTGGCGGTGAGCAAGGCGGCGTACCTGTTCCACTGGTGGAATCAGGTGATCTTCTCAGTGGTGGCGTTGGCCTGTCTCTCCGTCCTGCAGTGGCTGCTGGTGGAATTCTTGCGCCAGAATCACCAGCAGCGCGAGTTGCTGAACCTGGTCCTCAACACCCTGGACGCCTATGTGTATTTCAAGACCAGCGAGCGGCGCTTCGTCTACGTCAACGCCAAGACCGCCGAGATGTTTGGCCTGCCGGCCGAGCAGATCATCGGACGCCTGGATCACGAAATCCTGACGCCGGAGGTGGCCGACCATTTCTGGCTCCTCGATAGCCAGGTGTTCGCCACGGGCAACAAGCAAAGCGGCAAGGAGGTCGCCACCACCCCGAGCGGGGAGACCCGTTACTACGAGTCGGTCAAGGTGCCGGTGCAACTGCCGGATCAACCCCTGGCGCTGATCGGTGTCTCCACCGACGTGACCGAATTGCATAACCAGACCATCGCCCGTGAAGCCGCCGAGCGGGAACTGGCGGCGCACAATCACTACCTCTATCTGAACAACCAGGTGCTGGAGCAGCTGGGCCATAACGTCCCCTTGTCCGAGGTGTTGGATGCCATGGTGCGCATCATCAATGCCTATCACCCCGGTGTGCTGGGCACCGTATTTCTGGTGGCTGACGATGGCACTGAGCTGGTCAACTGCGCCGCCCCTGACTTGCCTGATGAGTGGCGAAGCCCCACCGGGCGCATGCCTATCGCGGAGGGGAACGGCTCTGCGGTGGCGGCCGTGCTCCGTGGGGAGAGGGTGATTGCACAGGATGTTGCCACCGATCCCAGTTGGGCCGCGGTGCGCGACAAGGCGGTCGAGAGCGGGCTGCGCGCCGCCTGGGCCCAGCCCATCAAAAATGGGGATGGCCGGATCATCGGCGTATTCAACCTCTATCGGCGGGAACCCGCCGCCCCGGATGCCCATGATCTCGCCCTGCTGGCGGACTACGCCAGACTGGCGCAGCTGGCCATAGAGCGTTCGCGTCTGGCAGAGGCACTGCAGGAGAGTCAGGCCCTGTATCGCCTGATAGCGGAAAACAGCAACGATGTGATCTGGGTGATGCAATATCCCTCCATGCAATACAGCTACACCAGTCCCTCGGTCGAACGGCTGCGTGGCCTGACTCAGGAAGACATAGCCGCCCATCCTCTGCGCCACTGGTTGCCGCCACAGGCTGCCCGCGCGTGGAGCGAGGCGGTGGAGGATCACATCAGACGCATTGATGAGGGAGACCTGACGGCCCGCCACATCGAGATCGAACTGGAGGTCTGGCACAAGGACGGGAGCCTGGTCCCGGTCGAGGTCGTGGCCAACATCATGCTGGACGGTGAATCCAGACCGACCCACATCGTCGGCAGTTCCCGGGACATCACCCGGCGCAAGGCCGCCGAAGACGCCATTCGGAAGATGGCGTTCTACGACCAGCTGACCGGTCTGCCGAACCGCCGGATGCTGGAAGACAGGCTCAGCCTGCTGCTCGCGCTGGGGAGGCGGGAGCAACGCAAACTGTCGCTGCTGTTCATCGATCTGGACAGGTTCAAGGCGGTCAATGACCAGCACGGGCATGGGGCCGGAGACTGGTTGTTGAAGCAGGTCGCGTCACGGATGGGGGCCGTGTTGCGTGAATCCGATACGGCCTCGCGCATCGGTGGCGACGAGTTCGTCATCCTCCTGCCCGATGCCAGGAAGATGGAAGATGCCGTGTTTGTCGCGGAAAAGATCCGCAAGGTGCTCGACATGCCCTTTGTCATGGATGACGGCGTTGAGCTGGATATTTCGTCGAGCATAGGCGTGGTGATGTATCCAGACCAGGCAGACAATGAGCGGGATCTGTTGCACTTTGGCGACGAGGCCATGTACCGTGCCAAGCAGGGCGGCAGGAACGCGGTGGCGGTGTTTGGCGCTCAGACGCCATCCGCGGGTTCACCGGCAGGGCCTGCGGACAGGCCGACCTAGAGAGGGCGCAAGGGGCTGTTCAGGTCGTGAAATGCGTTCTGCCGTCCCCTCAGTCAATTGAAAAGAAAAGCCCCACCTCGGCGGGGCTTTTTCATGGCCGCGCCGAGGGCTTGTTGTAGGGCTGCAGCACCAGCCCCAGCAGGCGGTACAGGTGGCTGAGCTGCTCGATGAGCTGCACGTTGAGCCAGAGGTAGCCGCTGACGGTGGCCTCGGCATCGATGTTGAGCCGCACCTGGGCTTGAACTTGGGCCGCAGCCGCCTGCAAGCGGGCGATGGCCTGCTCGGCCGCGCGGGGATCCCCGCTCTTGAGCATGAGCGCGAGCTGGGTGATCACCTCCTCGGTGGCCTGCTGGCAGGCGCGCAATTGCGGGCTGCTCTGCATCAGGAAGTGGCTCTGGCGATCGGTCCAGTAGGTGTTGGCCAGCATCTCCAGGGTGCAGAAGGTGTTGCGCATCGTGGTCTGGATGGCCTCGAACAGGGTGCTGCTGAGGCGGGTCTCCTTGACGGCGGGAGTCAGCAAGGGGCGCAGGCTGACCATCTTGGAGAGCAGCTGGGAATGGCTGCGGGCCAGCTTGGGGCGCTCCAGGATGTTGGGGGAGAGGTGGGTGTGATAGAGGCGGTGTGCCTGCTGCAGGGTGTCGTGCATCTGCAGCCGCCAGTGGCTGTAGGCGCGCTGGGGATAGATGCTGCAGAACAACAGCGCCAGCACCGAGCCCAGGATCACGTCGCCGCTGCGCCAGAGCGCTGTCTCTATGTCCCCCGGCATGGCGCCCATGGTCACCGCCAGGGTGATGCCGATGAGCAGCCCCACGTAGGGACGCTTGCCGAGCGCCAGGTAGCCGCACAGGAACATGATGCCGCTGCACCAGATCAACATCAGCGGCATGGAGTAGAGCTCCAGATAGAGCGCCACTACCCCGCAGGCCGCACCGAAGATGGTGCCGACCACCCGTTGCAGGGCACGCGACAGCACGTTGCCCCAGAACGAGATGGGGCCCATCACCACCACCAGGGTGATGAGTGGCCAGGTGCTCTCCGGCAGCTTGAGCTCACGGGTCAGCAGGAAGGTGAGGGTGAAGGCCAGGGAGATGCGCAGGCCGTGAACCAGGCGGTAGCGACCATAGATCAGCAGATCTAAGCGGGAGAGCGGGGCGTTCAGGCGCAAGGGAATCGTCTCATGTCAGATTGATGTTCTCGTGTCGCCGCGCCGGCGTCACGGCATCCACCCCGCCAGCGGACGAACCCAGACCCGCTCGCCGGAGGCGATGGCCGGGCGGGAGGGATCGAGTTCGATCAGACAGTTGGCTGCGGGGAGGGCAGAAGGCATAAAAGCACTTGTCGGGCTGACCTGCAAGATGCCATTGGCATCCTGGCCGAGATGAGCGGGCAGATAGCCGTCACCCGCCGGGTTGGGGATAGCCGTCATGGCCAGGGCGCTGAGACGCAGTGGCTGCCGGATGAGAGCCTGGCTCGCCAGCAGGGCCGCCTGCGCCGGTGGCTGCTGGTCATGGTCAGCAATCCGGTCTTGATGGGGGCTGGCCCCTTGCCGCTCGCCCAGCCAGGCGCAGATAAAGTCGGCGATGGCGGGCAGCGCCTCGAAATCGAACTGGGGCAGGGTGGTGGCCTGGGGGCTGTCGCTCACCAGCGCCATCACCTCGCCATCCTCCGGAAACAGCAGTGGCCGACCGATGGCACTGCGATGCAGCTCTATCTTGGGGAAGTGCTCGTGCTTGAAGCCTTCGATCAGCAGCAGATCGAGCTGAGCCCAGTCGAAGCCGGCCAGCAGGGCGGAAAAGGGAGGCTCGCCGTCCGGGGTCTCGACGATGCGGGCGTGGCGCCGGCTCGAGGCCGCCATCACCTGCCGGGCGCCAGCCTTGCGCAGGCGATAGCTGTCCTTGCCCGGCTGATCCATGTCGAAATCGTGATGGGTGTGCTTGAGCACCCCGAGCCGCAGGCCGCGCTGGCCGAGCAGGGGGATGAGCCGCTCCAGCAAGGTGGTCTTGCCGGTGCCGCTCCAGGCGACGAAGCCGAGCAGCGGCAGTTGGGAGATCATGATCGCATCCCCCCCGCCAGCTCGTCAGCACCCAGCAGACGCGCCTCGTAGGCCGAGAGCTCGCGCGGATCGTTGAGATTGATGAAGGCGTCCGGCTGATCGGCAAAGTGCACCACCGCCATCCGGTGGCGGCCGAACCAGCAGGCTATCTTGCGCTCCCCCTCGGCCAGCGCCTGCTGCAGGGAGGGAAGCAGCGACTTGTGCAGCAGGGCGACCACGGGTTGCAGATGCTGGCCGTCATGGGCCACCACCAGCTCGGGGAGCAGTCCGGCCTCCGGCACCAGCGCGGCGCGAAAGCGGCGCATCAGATCCCGCGGCAGGCCGGGGCCGTCACAGGGCACGAACAGCACCCAGTCGTGGCGGGCGGCGGCCAGGCCGGCCTGCATGCCCGCCAGCGGGCCGAGGAAGTCATGGTTACCATCCTCGATGACGGGGGCTAGCTGCCGATAACGGGCCTGATTGCGGTTGGCGTTGATCAGCAGCTCGTCCACCTGGGGCCGCAGCCGCTCGATCACATGTTCGACGAGGGGCCTGCCCACCAGGGGCACCCAGCCCTTGTCCTCGCCCCCCATGCGGGTGGCGCGGCCACCGGCCAGGATCACGGCGGAGACGGGAAAGTGGTCACTCGGGGTTGCAGGATCTGGGGTCATGTCGCTCTGTCGGGTTCGGTGAGATGGATTCTGGCCGCGGGCTTGTTGCTGGCGCTATTGCCCTGTGCAGCGGCAAGGGGCCAAGGTTGCTGACCCTGGGCTCTAGGCCCGGCTCCGGCCGATCTTGCGCCAAGGGGGCCGGCAGGGCAATGGCATTTATAGCCGGATGATGCGCATCCCGCGGTGATCCAGGTCAATCTGATCCACCTTGAGTCCTTCGTTGTGCCTTGGTACGGCACGGCCCCTCGTTGCCGGGAGCCAGAGCAAGGAGAGAGCTAGTCGGCCTCATGCTCGGCCAGGATGTGCTCGATGCGGCTATCCGGTACCAACCAGATCAGGGCGGCCAGCACATAGATAAGCTGGGACAACCACTGGGCCCAGAAGGCGGCCAGGATGGCGCTGAAATAGAGCAGGGGAGAGATCTTGCCCTTCCAGTCAGTGCCGAGCGCCCGCTTGAGCAGTGAGTGCGGCCCCTGAGAGCGGATGATCAGCGCCTGCAGCAGGAAGTAGGCGATGGCGGCCATCAAGAGTACCAGGCCATAGAGGGCCGTCGGCAGGCTGGCGAAGTGGTTCTCCCCCATCCAGCCGGTGGCAAAGGGGATCAGGGAGAGCCAGAACAGCAGGTGCAGATTGGCCCAGAGGATGGGGCCGGTGATCTGGCGGCAGGTGTGCAGCATGTGGTGATGGTTGTTCCAGTAGATACCCAGGTAGATGAAGCTGAGGACATAGCTCAGGAACACCGGCAGCAGCGGGGTGAGCGCCTGCCAGTTGGCGTCGTGGGGCACCTTGAGCTCCAGCACCATGATGGTGATCAAGATGGCGATGACCCCATCGCTGAAGGCTTCCAGTCGAGTGCTTCCCATGATGACCTTCCTTGAGTCAGGTGCTCTGGTGTTGTGTGGCCGGCTCGGCAAGCCGAATAACGGGCGGCAGCTTGTCCATGGGTTAGCTTAGCCACAGGCAGGGGGATTGGCAGGGAGGAGGTCTGTGGGTCGGGGAGAAGGCCGGGGTGGGCGACTTTATGCCCGGCTTCACAAAATGGGTAAGGCAAAAGTTATATGATTGATTTCATTATGTGTCTCGCTTCTTCGCCGCAATGGCACTTCCCACGTATCAAAGAGAATGATTATGGCTACCGGACAATATCTGCTGTGGAAAGACGCACAGGGAGAGGACTTTCGCCCCGTTGCACTGACTGGCACCGATCTGCTCAACGATCGCAATCTCAACAAGGGCACCGCCTTTACCGAACAGGAGCGGGCCGACTTCGAGCTCGACGGCCTGCTGCCGCCCCAGGTGCAGACCTTCGAGGCCCAGCTGGATCGGGTCTATCAGGGCTTCCTGAGCGCCTGCAGCGACATCGAGAAGTATCAGAACCTGCGCGCCCTGCAGGATCGCAACGAGACCCTGTTCTACGCCCTGCTCTCCCGTCACGTGGAGGAGATGACCCCCATCATCTATACCCCGACCGTGGGCAAGGCGTGCCAGGAGTTCAGCCACCGCTACCAGAAGGCGCGCGGCCTCTACATCACCCCGAAGAACGTCGATGACATGGGCTCCCTGGCCCGCCACGTGGACAGCAAGTCGGTGCGCATCATAGTGGTGACCGACAGCCAGGGCATCCTGGGGATCGGCGATCAAGGGGTGGGCGGCATGGGCATCCCCATCGGCAAGCTCTCCCTCTATACCCTGGCGGCCGGCATCCATCCCGCTTGCTGCCTGCCCATAGCGCTGGACGTGGGCACCGACAATCAGACCCTGCTAGACGATCCCATGTATCTCGGTCAGCCCCATCGCCGCATTCGCGGCAAGGAGTATGACGACTTCATCGACAAGTTCGTGGCCGGGGTCAAGCGCCACTTCCCCAATGCCGTGCTGCAGTGGGAGGACTTCAGCAAGTCCAACGCCTTCAACAACCTGTCCCGCTACCAGCAGGCGCTGCCCTCGTTCAACGACGACATTCAGGGCACCGGAGCCGTGGTGCTGGCGGGCATCATAGGGGCGGTCAAGGCCAAGGGCGAGAGCCTGGGCCAGCAGCACTACCTGGTCTATGGCGCCGGTGCCGGCGGGGTCGGGGTGGCGGATCAGATCTGTGCGGGCATGATCCGCGAGGGGCTGGATCCACAGGCGGCGCGGGATCGCATCTATATCCTGGATACCCAGGGGCTGGTGTGTGACAACCGGGAGGGGCTGGACGAATACAAGCGCCGCTACGCCAAGCCGGGCCTGCTGCTGGCGCAGTGGGACTTGCAGGGCAAGGCTGGCCTGACCGAGGTGCTGCGCCATGTGCCTATCACCGTGCTGCTGGGTACCAGCGGGGCGGGTGGGGCCTTCCAGGAGCAGCACATCCAGATGATGCTGGCCCACTGCGATCGCCCCATGGTGTTCCCGCTCTCCAACCCGACCGCCAACTGCGAGGCGTTGCCGGAAGACATCTACCGCTGGAGCCAGGGCCGCGCCATCGTCGCCACCGGCAGCCCGTTCAAGGACGTGCACCACGAGGGGCGGGATTACCGCATCGGCCAGGGCAACAACGTCTTCATCTTCCCCGGCGTGGGCCTGGCCGCCATCGTCAGCCAGATCCGCGAGATCAGCCCCGACATCTTCACCACCGCCGCCTTCGCCCTTGCCGAGTGCGTGAGCGAGGCCGATCTGGCGCAGGGCTCGGTCTATCCACGGATCCGCGAACTGCGCAGCATCTCGGTACACGTGGCGACCGCCGTGCTCAAAGACATAGTGCGCCGGGATCCCTCCCACCCGCTGATCGGCCAGGATCTGCAGCAGCACATCCTGAGCCACATGTGGGAGCCGCTCTATCTGCCCTATCGCCGGGTCTGATCGGGTAAGGCGTTGACGAGAAGAGGGGATGGCCTGGCCATCCCCTCTTTCGTTGCGGTTCGCCAGGGCCCGCCATCCCTTGTCTCGCTTGGCCCTGTCGGCAAAAGTTCGGGTTGGCGTTCAATATTTGAACCCGTTGCCGCCCTCATCAATAAGCGGAGCTGGAAAAACGTTTGGCGTCGACCATAAAAGTGCGTAAAATCGCGTATTCGATGCTTGTAGCAACGAATCCCGCCTAAAAAGCCAGTTTCATGCCCTCCCCAAGCAGTAAAAGGTAACAAATGACGCCTTTTTGCGCATTTCACGCCTTGAAAATGTGTTGTGATGACTGAAAAGTGTCAATTATTCCTGTCAGTCATCAAAAAATTAAGGACACCCATGTTTTCCTTGGTCAAGCAAAGTGTCGCCGGGCTGCAAATTCTGTTTGTCGCCTTCGGTGCCATGGTTCTGGTGCCCCTGCTCACCGGATTGAACCCCTCCATGGCCCTGCTTGGCGCCGGTGTAGGCACCCTGCTGTTCCAGCTCTGCACCCGTCGTCAGGTGCCGATCTTCCTCGGCTCCAGCTTCGCCTTCATCGCCCCCATCATCTACGCCACCCAGACCTGGGGACTGCCGTCCACCATGTTCGGTCTGTTTGCCGCCGGCTTCATGTACTTCATCCTGGCGGCGCTGATCCGCGTGCGGGGCATGGGCTTCGTGCACAAGCTGCTGCCACCCGTGGTGATTGGCCCGGTGATCATGGTGATCGGTCTGTCGGTCGCCCAGGTCGCCTGCAACATGGCGATGGGTCGGGCCGGAGGTGAGCAGGTGGTGGCGCCTGCCACCGCGCTGACCCTGGCGGGGATCTCCCTGGCGGTGACCCTGATCGCGGCCGTGTTCTGCAAAGGCTGGATCAAGCTCATCCCCATCCTCTCCGGCGTCATCGCCGGTTATGTGGCCGCGGTGCTGATGGGCCAGGTGAGCTTCGAGGGCATGGCCAACGCCCCCTGGCTGGCGCTGCCTCACTTCGAGACCCCGGAGATCAACTGGGCCGCCGCCCTGTTCATGCTGCCGGTGGCCATAGCCCCCTGCATCGAACACATAGGTGGCGTGCTCGCCATCGGTGGTGTGACCGGGCAGGACTACACCAAGAATCCGGGCCTGCACCGCACCCTGGCCGGTGACGGCATCGGGGTCTGCTTCGCCGGCTTCATCGGTGGCCCGCCCGTCACCACCTACGCCGAAGTGACCGGCGCCGTGATGATCACCCGCAACTTCAACCCGGTCACCATGACCTGGGCCGCGGTGTTCGCCGTCATCCTGGCCTTCTTCGGCAAGTTCAACGCCCTGCTCACCTCCATCCCCATGCCGGTGATGGGCGGCATCATGCTGCTGCTGTTCGGATCCATCGCCGCCATCGGCCTCAAGACGCTGGTGGAGTCCAAGGTGGATCTGGGCCTCGCCCGCAACATCGCCATCGTCGCCGTGACCCTGACCGTGGGTGTCGGCGCGCTGGAGATGAAGATAGGTGACTTCGCCCTGGCGGGCGTGGGTCTGGCCTCGGTGGCCGCGATCCTGCTCAACCTGATCCTGCCCGCTCACTCCGAAGAGGGCGTGATGGACGCCGCCAAGGATTAAGCGACGGCGCCTCGCCAAGGGTTAGCAACCAAGAGGCCACCTTAGGGTGGCCTCTCTCTATTTCTGCTCAACCTGATCCTGCCCGCGCACTCCGAAGAGGGCGTGATGGACGCCGCCAAGGATTAAGCGACGGCGTCTCGCCAAGGGTTAGCAGCCAAGAGGCCACCTTAGGGTGGCCTCTCTTTTTTGGCTCGGTTTTATCCTATCCGGCTTATCTCTGTTCGGTGGTCTGCCGCAAGAGGGCAACGCTGGAGTCCCGATGCACGGCCCGGGAGCCTGGCGACTACAATCATGGGCGTCGTTCACGATCGAGGAGATGGCGATGAAGAAGGCATGGATCCTGGCCCTGCTCGGGCTGATATGGAGTGGGGCCAGTCAGGCTGGCGCGGTGCGTTACGACATCGATGGCCAGTCATTCGAGGGCTACTACCTGGCCGCCGGCCCCAAGGCGCCGCTGGTGCTGCTGGTGCATGACTGGGACGGTCTGACGGACTATGAGGTCAAGCGAGCCGAGATGCTGGCGGCGCTCGGTTACAGCGTGTTTGCGGTGGACCTGTACGGGGTCGGAGTGCGGCCGACGGCCATGGAAGAGAAGAAGAAGCTCACCGGGGCTCTCTATCAGGACAGGCCGAGGATGCGCAAGCTGCTGGCGGGGGCGTTGGCCGAGGCGGGCAAGCTGGGCGGGCGGCTCGATAACACTGTGGCGCTCGGTTACTGCTTCGGCGGGGCGGCTGTGCTGGAGCTGGCCCGCAGCGGCGCCGAGCTCAAGGGGGTGGTGAGCGTGCACGGCGGGCTGGAGACGCCGGCCGGCCAAGACTACAAGCAGACCAAGGCGAGCCTGCTGATCCAGCATGGCAGCGCGGATCAGGCGGTGTCGCTTGGCCAGTTTGCCGGGCTCATCTCCGAGTTGGAGAGCGCGGGCATCAAGCATGAGGCCATCAGCTACGGCGGGGCCCCCCACGCCTTCAGCGTGTTCGGCTCGGAGAATTACCGCGCCGATGCCGATGCCAAATCCTGGCAGCGCTTCACCGAGTTTCTCGGCGAGGTGACCAAGGGGTAGGGCGGCCGGTGGCAGGCAGGGCCAGATTGGGCCGCCATGTCACTAACGCCTTGTATCTGTGTCGGTTTGTCGCGCCTGCCCGCCTGGGTGCCGGCGGGCGGGTCAGCAGAAGTTCAGTGGAAGCTGGTTATACTGACCCAATGAGGTACTTGTATCCGGTGAGAGCCCATGGGCGACGGAGTCTGAGCACCGATAGTGGGTCACTGGGATTACCTCTGACTTGTCCAGGAGCGGGAGATGGCCTGTCATACAAGGCGACATCCATCACCGCAGTTACATACAAAGGAGTAATGACATGCGTGACTTGCGTCTATGGAGCCCGATTTTCATCATATTGCTGCTGGTGGGTTGTGCCAAGGGAGACAACCCTGCCGAGCAGCGCAGCAACATTCAGCAGATGCGTCAACAGACGCTGTCCACGCTGTATGGGCAGAATCCGAACATCAGACAGGAAGTGGCAAGATCCAAGGGCTATGCCGTCTTTAACAATGTGAACAATAACCTGCTGGTGCTCAGCGCGGGGAGTGGCTATGGCGTACTGCGTGACAACCGCACCGGTCGTGACACCTATATGAAGATGGCGACTGCCGGGATGGGGATCGGCATGGGGATCAAGAAATTCCAGGCCGTGATCATCTTCAACGATACCGCCGCACTGGATCGCTTCATCACCACGGGCTTCGATGCCAGCGCCCAGGCGGACATGGCCGCCAAATCGGCCAACGATGGCAAGGTGGTGGTCAGCGAGGCGGCCAACGCCGATTTCCAGAAGGTGAAGATGTATCAGCTCACCGAGAAGGGGGTCGCGGTGCAGGCCACCATGCAGGGTTACAAGTACTGGCCGGATGATGAGCTCAACGGCACCAAATAATCTCCGCTCGGCTTGATACAACGAAGGCGCGGTGCTCCAACGAGCACCGCGCCTTGTCATTCATGGCTCTCTATTCCCTCTCGACAGACGCCCTTAGCGGGCTTCGCCCTCCAGCGCCAGCACTCTCACCCACATGGCTCCTTCCCCCACGGGTTGGCGGGTTGAGAGGCTGAGCTGGCCCGTCTGTGCCGCGATGCGGTGCACGGCCAGGCTGTGGGACGTCTGCCCGGCGGCGATCAGATAGTGGCCGCTGTGGTCGATGGCAAAACCACGGGGGCAGGATTCGGTCGGGAAGTGATCGAGCAGGGTCAGGGCGCCGTCTCCTTCGTCGATCCCGAACAGGGTCAGCAGGCTGCTGGCGCGCTCGCTGGTATAGAGAAAACGCCCGTCTGGGCTGAGGTGGATATCCGCCCCCCAACGCTCCCCTTCATAGCCTGCCGGCATGATGTCCAGGCTCTCCCGCGCACTGATGCGACCATCCGGCTCCCGGTGATAGCGGTTGAGGGTGCAGTCGAGCTCGTTCAGGCAGTAGAGATCGCCATTGGTCGGGTGCAGCGCCAGATGGCGCGGCCCGGCACCGGCGGCGGTGTGGAGGTCGCCTAGTGGATGGGGGCTCAGCCTGTCCTGGTCGTCCAGGGCGAAGCGGCGGATGGCGTCGTCCTTGAGGCAGGCGACCAGCAGCTCCTGATGGCCTTGCTTGTCGTGCAGCAGGGTCACCGAGTGGGCGGCCATCAGCTTATCGATGCGCTGATGGGGTGCCAGCACCCGACCGGCGACGTCCATGCGCGAGATGCTGACGTGGTTGAAGGCGTAGGAGGCGGCGAAGAACAGCTTGCCCCGTGCGTCGGTGCAGGTGTGGGAGGCGCTGCCCGAGAGCGGCGCCGAGGCGGGCGTCCCGAGCCGACCGTCCGCCGCTATGGGGTAGCTCAGCACCCTGAAGTCGGGCCGCACACCAGCATAGAGCCAGCGCTTGTCCGTGCTGATGACCAGCGGCTGCACTTCACCCCCGGTCTGGACTTCTTGCAGCGGGACCAGTTCATTGTCCTGCAGCTGAAAGACATGGATCAACCCGCTGACCGGGTTGGCGACATAAACGACTTGCTGCATTGCTCGCTCCTGAAAGTGAGGGGGGCCCGCGTCGGCCACCCGTCACGGGGAAAGGGGTCTGGAAGGATGGTCGCACGTATGGGGCCCCGCATCCACAGGACCTGTGCCGCTCAGCCCGGCGGGCTCAGCAGCTCGTACATGACGGGGGCAACCGACAGGGCCAGCAAGGCTGCCATGGCATGGTTGAAGCGGCGGCGGGCGAGCGTGCTGGTCAGCCAGCGCTTGAGCAGGGAGCCAAACAGCAGCCAGAGTCCGACGCTGGGGAAGGAGACGACGAAGAAGGTCAGGGCTATGGTCAGGTTCTGCTGGTAGAAGTCGGCACCGACGCTGGTGAAGGCGGCGATGGCGCCGGTGGCGACCACCCAGGCCTTGGCATTGACCCACTGGAACAGGGCCCCCTTGAGAAAGCCGAGGGGGCGGGCCGCGGGCTGCCCCGTGATCTCATCCGCCGAGCGGGCGATCAGCCAAGCCAGATAGAGCAGGTAGAGGGTGCCCACCCACTTGATGATCAGGTGCAATCCGGGGAAGAGGCTGAACAGCTGGCCGAAGCCCAGCCCGACCAGCAACAACATCAGGGTAAAGCCGACGCAGATCCCGGCGAGCAGCGGCAGGCTCCGCCTGATCCCAAAGTTGGCCCCGGCACTCATCACCATGATGTTGTTCGGCCCCGGGGTGACCGATGCCGAGATGGCAAACAGCACCACGGCGTAGAGATAGTCCATTGCGATCCTCGTGCGATAACCGTCCATAGTCCTCTCTATATTGGGGGTTCCCTCCCGCTTTCAAGCCCGGCCGTCCAGGTAAAAAAACAGGCTCCGTTGAGGAGCCTGTTTGCATGTGCAGGAGGTCGGGATCAGGCGGGGTTGCCGTCGCTTGCCGGTGGCAGGCTCCGGTGGGATTCCACCTTCTGCTCGTCCCCCTTCATGTTCTTGATGTAGACGTCCATCTGGTTGAACGCGATGTCGATGCCGTGCTCGCGGAACAGCAGGTCTATCTTGCGGTTCAGCTCATCGATGGCCGGGTTGCGATCGCCGAGCTCACTCACGAAGAAGCGCAGCTCGTGATCCAGGGTGCTGGGGCCGAAGGTGAGGAAGTAGACGATGGGGGCCGGATCTTTCAGTACCCGGCTGTTCTCCATGGCCGCCTGCATCAGCAGCTTGCGGGTCAGCTCCAGATCCGAGCCATAGGCCACCCCGACCCGGGCGATGACCCGGGTGACGGTGTCGGACAGGGACCAGTTGACCAGCCGCTCTATCATCAACTGCTGGTTCGGGATGATCACCTCCTTGCGGTCGAAGTCGGTGAGGGTGGTCGAGCGGATGCGGATCTTGTTGACTGTCCCCGAGATGGTGCCGATGGTGACGGTGTCGCCGATCCGGACCGGACGCTCGAACAAGATGATGATGCCGGAGATGAAGTTGGAGACGATCTGCTGCATGCCAAAGCCGATACCGACCGAGAGACCCGCGGCCAGCCACTGCAGCTTCTCCCACTGGACCCCCAGCATGGCCAGCGCCGTGAGCGAGCCCACCCCGATCAACACATAGTTGAGCATGGTGGTGAAGGCGTAGGCGGTGCCCTGGGCGAGGCGCAGCTTGGAGAGCACCAGCACCTCCAGCAGGCCGGGCAGGTTGCGGGCCAGCGACAGGGCCGCCCCGAACAGGAACAGGCCGGTCAGCACATCACTCAGGCTGATGGGATAGAGCACCGCATTGGCGCCGGTGCCCTCGCTCTTGTGCCACAGCACCACGCTGTCGAGGTAGGTGAAGACCGCGACCAGATCGGACCAGAGCCAGTAGAAGGCGACGCCGAACACCAGCAGCAGCATGATCCGGGTCAGGCGCAGGGACTGCTGGCTGGCATCCTCCAGATCCATGGGCTGCTCTTCGATAGCCTCGCCCCCTTCCGCATCTTCCTGGGATCTGTGTTCCCGCTTGGCGACGGCGCGGCGATAGGCCAGGCGGCGGGCCGCCAGCTCCAGGCCGCGCAGGGCGGTGCGGTAGACCAGGCCCCAGATGATGATGAGGTAGAAGGATTCGATCAGCCGGCCGGTCAGCTTCAGGGCCGTGTAGTAGTAACCCAGCGCCGCCAGCACCATGAGTGCCAATGGGGCCAGCGCCAGGGCGACCGCCGTCAGGGTCTGCACCATACTGGCCTCGCCCTTGATGCGGGCGCGGGAGATGGGCAGCACCAGGTAGGCGGTCAGACCGAGCAGCAGCATGGTCAGCGCCTGTCCTATCACGTCATTGCCCAGGGAGGAGGGTTCAACCACCGCCTTGGTTGACAGCATGATGAGCGGCAGCAGCGGCAGCCAGAGGTAACGCATGCTGTTGCGCTTGGCCTGCAGCTCGGCCCTCGGCAGGCGGAAGTGGGTCTCGCCGAGGCCACCGGGTCGCATCACCGACAGGTAGACGCTGAACACCAGATAGCCGAGCGCCAGGTTCAGGGTGATCTGGAAGATGAGCTTGGGGCTCAGCAGACCACAGTAGGTGAGCCAAAGGCCGGCGGCCAGGATGAAGAGGCTGCCCGGCAGGCGCTGCAGCACTGTGTAGAGCAGGGCGCGCGGGGTGTGCCACTGGCTGTCCTGGCGGAAACGGCCGAGATCCTTGGTGATCGCCTGCTGGCGCTTGAGGAAGGTCGGCCGCTTCCACAGCAGCAGACCGCCGACCAGCAGCAGCGGGAAGGCGAGCAGGGAGACCGGCAACAGCATCTCGCCCCAGCCACTCCAGTCGGGCTTGAGTACCCAGTCGGAGGCTTGCTTGTAGGCCTGGGCAGGCCAGTTGATGAACCACTTGCCATCGATAGGCTTGTTGCTGCTGACCCAGAAGATGTGTTGTTGCAGGGTGAACTCGATGGAGGCATAGACCCGGGTCAGCTGCTGCTGGGTCAGCTGCAGGCTGATGGCGTTGGTCAGCTGGCTGTCGAGCTGGCGGTTGAGCTGATCGAGCAGGCTGATGCGGGTGTCGAGCAGCTTGGCCAGGCTGGCCTTGTCCTCTTCGCTGACCGGCTCGCTGCTGCTGGCTACCAGGTTATCCAGATACTGGGTCTTCTGGAACAGCTGATCCCGTTGCTGGCTCAACTCGAACTGGGCCAGATGCAGATCGGCTATCTGCTCCTCCAGGTTCTTCACCAGGGTGGAGGGGGCGGCCTCCAGCTGCTGGTAGAGCTGGTAGAGGATGCGCGACAGCAGCAGGTTGCCCTTGAGCATCTGCACCTGTTCGTTGAGGTTGCGCTCGGTCTGGGTGCCACGCTCAAGCCAGCTCTTGGCCTGCAGGTTTTTCTGTGCGAGCGAGTTGAGATTGGAGGTGGCGCTGATCAGTTGCTGGCTGAGCTGGTGGTTGAGTTCCTGCTCTTTTTGCACCAGCGGATTGTCTGCGATGGCCACCAGCTCACCGGTCTGTTCGGCGGCCTTCTCGGTGTCACCCAGACGCTTGGCGCTGCTCTGCTCCTGCAGTGCCAGCAGCTTCTGCTCCTCGCTGGCGAGGCGGGCACTCTGGTAATCGCGCTGCTTGACCGCGAGATCCTGCATGCTGGTACGGTTGTCCAGCTCCTTCTGCAGGTTGGCCAGCTGCAGGTCCAGCAACACCAGCTCGGTATTGAGCTTCATCTTCTCGGCGCTGCTGATAGTGTCACCTGAGTTCAGGCGGGAGCGGATCTCCTGGCTGCGCTGATAGGCGCGGCTCATGTTGGCCTGGGCTCGCTCAGGCAGGGTCTGCAGGCTGGTGATCTGGCTGCCGATGGTGCCGAGGGCCTCCTGAGAGGCCTGCAGGTTGGCCATGATCTCGGCCTGGCGGCTGTCCAGCTCCGCCAGGCTCATGCTGGCGTATTCGCTCTTGAGCTGCTCCTGGCTCTTGCCCTGGGTCAGGCCGTCGAGCTTGGCACCTATCTCCTTCATCTCGGTGGGGAGGGTGCGTATCCGTTGCGTCTGCGCCTTGGCCTTCTCCTGCTCCTTCTCGATGTTGTCGAGCAGGCTGAGGGTATCGGTCAGAAACTTCTGATCGGCCTGTTGGCTGACGGTGAGGGTATCCGATTTGCCGAGGGCATCAAGCGCCCGTTGTACTGTGGCGCGTTGGGGCACATCCTGCGCCATGGCTTGCGGGGCGCAGAGGCTGATGAGTAAACAGAGCAGCGGCAACAGGGTGGCCGAGACTCTTCTGAACTGTGTTGAGGGCATAAAACTTCCGGGTTATTACGCGAAATTTGGGAGGTTTCCCTCGTGGGGGAAATCCGCGTGGATTCTAACACCGGCCGGGAAGGCGAAGCAGGGGGGCGGCATAAAAAAAACGGCGCCCAAAGGGCGCCGTTTTATCGGTTCAGGACTGGTTAGAGTACGTGAACGGAGGCGGTGTTGGTGGTGCCGCTCGGTACCAGAGCACCGGAGACCATCACGACGACGTCGCCTTTCAGGCCCATGCCGCTGGCCAGCGCCGCTTCTTTACCGATGCGATAGAAATCGTCGGTGGAGGCGATGCTGTCAACCACGTGAGCAACCACACCCTTGGTCAGGACCAGCTGGGCTGCGGTTTTCTGGTTGGTGGTGATGGCCAGGATCCAGGCTTTCGGGAAGTACTTGCGAATGGCCTTGGCAGACTTGCCGCCTTCGGTGGCAACCACGATCAGCGGGGCATCCAGCTTCTCGGAGGTCTCGACGGCGCCCTTGCAGACGGCTTCGGTGATGCGCAGCTTGTTGCTGTCGTTGGCAGCAGACAGGTTGGACGGCATCACGGCATCGGTACGCTCGCAGATGGTGGCCATGATGGTCACGGCTTCCAGCGGGTACTTGCCCTTGGCGGACTCACCGGACAGCATGACTGCATCGGTACCGTCCAGGATGGCGTTCGCCACGTCACCGGCTTCGGCGCGGGTCGGACGCGGGTTCTTGATCATGGAATCCAGCATCTGGGTGGCGGTGATGACCACTTTACGTGCCTTGTTGCACTTGGTGATGATCATCTTCTGGGCGAAGATCACTTCTTCTACCGGAATTTCCACACCCATGTCGCCACGAGCAACCATGATGCCATCGGACACGGCCAGGATGTCATCGAAGTTGTCCAGGCCTTCCTGGTTTTCGATCTTGGAGATGATCTGGATGGCTTCGCCACCGTGAGCCTTCAGGTGCTCACGGATTTCCAGCACGTCTTCTTTCTTGCGAATGAAGGAAGCAGCAACGAAATCAACACCTTGCTCGCAACCGAAGATCAGGTCGCGCTTGTCTTTCTCGGCCAGGGCCGGCAGCTTGATGGAGACGCCCGGCAGGTTGACGCCCTTGTTCTCGCCCAGATCACCGTTGTTCAGCACCTTGCAGATGACTTCGCGTTCGGTGATTTCGATGACGTCCAGACCGATCAGGCCGTCATCCACCAGGATGCGGTTGCCGACGCGCAGGTCGTTGGCGAAGCCGGCGTAGGTCACGGCGACTTTGTCTTTGTTGCCAACAACGGTCTGGTCGGTGGTGAAGGTGAAGGTCTGGCCGGCGACCAGAGAGACATCGTTGCCACCTTCCAGCTTCATGGTACGGATTTCCGGACCCTTGGTATCCAGCAGGATGGCGGCGTGCTTGCCGGTAGCGGCCATCACTTCGCGCAGGTTGCGGATACGGGTGCCGTGCTCTTCGTAATCACCGTGAGAGAAGTTCAGGCGCATGACGTTCATGCCGGCGTCGAGCATTTTGCCCAGCATTTCTTTGGATTCGGTCTTGGGACCTATGGTGCAGACGATTTTGGTCTTTTTCATGTCAGTCTTCATGGTTAAGGAGTTTCCGCCGTGCAATATACACCAGTTTTTGGATACTTTTTATGATCCAGAAACAACGTTTTGAGCTAAAACCGCCCCATTTTGGAAGATAACGTTTTCGCTCACAGCTGATTTTAGGGGCTAAAATAATTGGTTTCCCATATTTAAACCCATTCGGTTCCTATGGTTGGACGCATCAGCGTCCGTCCAAGATGTTGTTAAATGACAAACAACGGAGCCGCTACCGGACTATGGTGGGGCTGCCTGGATCTGGGGTAGCTTCGCGGCCAACCACTGCAGGTTGGACGGCGCCGTTCGGCTGATCGCCGGACCAGCAGGGGGTGGCTAGCATCGCTCCCTGGCCGAGCCGCCCTCAAGTGTAGCCGCGGTGTCGGTCCCTGGTGAGCCGATGGCGGAGATAGCGGACGACACGGCATGGAAGATGGCGGATAGCGCGGGCAAAAGGCCGAGTCTCGCCATCAAAGGAAGCAGCATCAGGCAAAAAAAAGCGCCGCTGTCACCAGCGGCGCTTTTCATGTGTCGCGAAATCAGGCGAAGAACCAGTAACCGCGGTTGACCAGGCGGGTCAGCAGTTGCAGGAAGCCAGCCTGATCGGCGAGCTCCACCATGTCGGCCTGGGTGATGATGTCCTTGTCACACAGCAGGGATATGGCGGCGGCGTCCTCGCTCTGCAGGGTCCAGGCTTCGCCGTCGATGTAGCACTGCTGGCTGTCGCCGCTGAACCAGACCGAGCGCAGGCCCGGTACCTTGATGGCGGGCTCGCCCTGGGTCAGCAGATCGGCTACTTCCTCGGCGCTGTAGTCCGGCTCGACCGGATTGACGTCCAGATCGTGCTTGGCCTCGGAGATCATGGTACCGAACCACTCCTTGAACAGGGTCTCGTCGTCCAGCGCCTGTTGCATCAGCTCGCGCAGACGGTGCAGCTCGTGGGGCTGGATCTCGCCGTGGCGGGCGCGGGGCTTGAGATCCCCATCGCCGTAACGCTCGGTGCGCACCTCGTTGTCGATCAGGTGATCGGCGAAGGAGGAGATCAGCGCCTTGGCATCCGGCGCCCGGAAGCCCACCGAGAAGTTCAGGGACGGCTCGATGGCGTAGCCCTCGTGGGGGAATCCAGGCGGGATGTAGAGGATATCGCCCGGCTCCATGATGACGTCGATGATCGACTCGAACGGTTCGCAGTGCAGCAGGGCCGCGTGGGCGGCGAACTCGCTCCGCGGTGTCGCATCGCCGACGCGCCAGTGACGCTTGCCCTGACCCTGGGTGATGAACACATCGTAGTTGTCGATGTGGGGGCCGACGCCGCCGTGGGGAGTGGAGAAGCTCACCATCACATCGTCAAAGCGCCAGCCCGGGATGAACTGGAACGGCAGTGCCAGCTCGTTGACCTCGGGGGCCCAGTGGTTGCAGGCCTGCACCAGCACGGTCCAGTTCTCTTCCCCCAGGTGATCGTAGGATTCGAAGGGGCCGTGGGCCGCCTCCCACTTGCCGTCGAAGCGGGTCACCAGACGGGATTCAATGGTCTCTTCCATGGCCAGACCCGCCAGTTCGTCCGGGCTGATGGGATCCTGAAAGTCGGTGAAGCCACCCTTGATGAGGAGCGGGCGCTTCTGCCAGTAATGTTCGAGGAAGTGAGCGATATCCAGATTCAGTTCGTACATGGTTCTTCTCGTCAAAAGGTCAGACAAAGTTAAGAGAGGTCTTGCCCAAGGGAGCTGCCGGCCTTGGGCAAGGCCTCTTTATATATGGCAAAAAGCTTGGCAAACGGTGTGGCAGTCAAAAATAACAGGGGCCCTGCGCGTATCACAGGGCCCCTGTCGTATCAGGCTATCGGCTTACTTCAGCAGATCCACCAGACGCTGGGCCTGACCGATATAGTTGGCCGGGGTCAGTTTCTTCAGCTCGACCTTCACCTCCTCGGGCAATTCGAGGGTGTCGATGAAGGTACGCATGCCTTCGGCGTCGACGCGGCGACCACGGGTCAGCTCCTTGAGTTTCTCGTAGGGCTTCTCGATGCCGTAGCGGCGCATCACTGTCTGGATGGGCTCGGCCAGCACTTCCCAGTTGGCATCCAGATCGGCGGCCATGGCACCGGCGTTGGCTTCCAGCTTGGAGATCCCCTTCAGGGTCGCCTGATAGGCGATCAGGGAGTAGCCCACCGCCACCCCCAGGTTGCGCAGCACGGTCGAGTCGGTGAGGTCACGCTGCCAGCGGGAGATGGGCAGTTTGCTCGCCAGATGCTGGAACACGGCGTTGGCCAGACCCAGATTGCCTTCGGAGTTCTCGAAGTCGATGGGGTTGACCTTGTGCGGCATGGTGGAGGAACCGATCTCGCCCGCCACGGTGCGCTGCTTGAAGTGACCCAGGGAGATGTAACCCCACACGTCCCGGTCGAAGTCGATCAGTATGGTGTTGAAGCGGGCCATGGCATCGAACAGCTCGGCGATGTAGTCGTGCGGCTCGATCTGGGTGGTGTAGGGGTTCCAGGACAGGCCGAGGGAAGTCACGAACTGCTCGGAGAACTGGTGCCAGTCCACTTCCGGGTAGGCGCTGACGTGGGCGTTGTAGTTGCCGACTGCGCCGTTGATCTTGCCGAGGATCTCCACCGCCATGATCTGCTTGTACTGGCGCTCAAGGCGGTAGGCGACGTTGGCCATCTCCTTGCCCATGGTGCTCGGGGTGGCGGGCTGGCCGTGGGTGCGCGACAGCAGCGGCATGTCGCGGTACTCATGGGCCAGGCGCTTGAGCTCGCTAATCAGCTTCTCGCAATAGGGCTTGATCACCTGGTCGCGGGCGGTCTTCAGCATCAGGCCGTGGGAGTTGTTGTTGATGTCTTCCGAGGTGCAGGCGAAGTGGATGAACTCGCTGACGGCGGCCAGCTCTGGGTTCACTTCCACCTTCTCTTTCAGGAAGTATTCCACCGCTTTCACATCATGGTTGGTGGTGCGCTCGATCTGTTTGATGCGGGCGGCATCCGCCTCTTTGAAGTCGCTGACGATGCCGTCGAGCAGGGCGTTGGCGGCCGCGCTCAGGGCAGGGACTTCCGGGATCCCGGCGTGGCTTGCCAGTTTCTGCAACCAGCGAACCTCGACTTCGACGCGAAAACGCAGCAGACCGAATTCGGAGAAGATGGGACGCAGGGCATCGGCCTTGTCGCCATAACGACCGTCAATCGGGGAAACAGCAGTCAGCGCGGACAGCTCCATGGGGTGAACTCCTGATGTGTGTGGGGGTTAGAAACTCAAAAACGTTTGGCCAGTTCCACCATCTTCTTGCGGGCGAAGATGATCTGGGTACGGCTGCCACCGAGCTGACGCCACAGCACGGCGGCGCGGATGCCCGCCAGCAGCAGGGCGCGCACCTTGTGTTGCACCAGCGGCTGCTGCAGGAACAGCGGGGTGCCCGCCACCTGGATGCGCGGCCCTATGGGGCTGATGAGATCGCTGTAGATGCTCGCCATGTTGGCCAGGATCTGCTCGTCGAGCAGATCGAAATGCTGTTGCTGGCGGCCGATCTGGCCGATCCGCTCCCCCAGCATGTTGAGGATGTCCTTGCGCTTGGCCAGCTTGCGCTCCAGCGCGATCAGGCTCACCACGTAGCGGGTCAGCTCGGCGTTCTTCTGGCTGCCATCGGCGCCAAGCTGCTCCACCAGGGCGCGGTAGCCATCGCGGATGGCGAGGTGGCTGCCGAACACTTCCAGCGGCTGCTTGGGATTGGTCACCAGCACGCTTTGCAGGCTCTCGCGCAGGGAGGCTTCATCGCAGCTGCCATCACGGGCCACTTTTTGCACCAGGTAGGCCGCCTGGCAGATGCCGGCGAAAGCCATAGTTCTGTCTTGGAATTTGTCGCTCACGTCTGCTGCCTTCTGTTAAGGATTCAAACCGAATGGCTGAAACGTTGTTCGATGATGCCACCGCCCAGACACTCTTCCCCGTCATAGAAGACGGCGGATTGCCCCGGGGTCACGGCGGCCTGTTTCTCATCGAAGATGACACGAATGGTCTCGTCGTCGATGGGCTGGATCAGGCAGGGGATATCTTCCTGGCGGTAGCGGGTCTTGACGGTGCAGCGGCGCGGCGTGCGGATCGGGGTGCGATCCACCCAGTGCAGCTGGCTGGCGATGAGGCCGTCGGAGTAGAGCCGCGGGTGTTCGCCCTGCGCTACGATCAGGGTGTTGCGTTCCACCTCTTTGTCGACCACGTACCAGGCCTCTTCGGTGGCGTCTTTACGCCCGCCGATGCCGAGCCCCTTGCGCTGGCCCAGGGTGTGATACATCAGGCCCTGGTGCTCGCCGATCACCTTGCCGTCCACGGTTTCGATGGGGCCGGGCTGGGCGGGCAGGAACTTGGCCAAGAAGTCCTTGAACTTGCGCTCGCCGATGAAGCAGATGCCGGTGGAGTCTTTCTTCTTGGCGGTGACGAGATCCAGCTGCTCGGCGATGCGGCGCACCTCCGGCTTCTCCAGATCCCCGACCGGGAACAGGCTCTGACCGATTTGTTGCTCGCTCAGGGTGTAGAGGAAGTAGCTCTGATCCTTGTTGCCATCGAGGCCGCGCAGCAGGCGCGGGCGGCCGGTGCTGTCGTCACGGCGCACGTAGTGGCCGGTGGCGATGTAGGTGGCACCCAGCTCTTCGGCGGCGAATTCGAGGAACGCCTTGAACTTGATCTCCTTGTTGCACAGGATATCCGGGTTCGGCGTGCGCCCTGCCTTGTACTCCGCCAGGAAGTGCTCGAACACATTGTCCCAGTACTCGGCGGCGAAGTTGATGGTATGCAACTTCATGCCCAGCTTGTCGCAGACCGCTTTGGCATCAGCCAAATCCTGGGAGGCGGAGCAATACTCGTCCGTGTCGTCTTCTTCCCAGTTCTTCATGAACAAGCCTTCGACCTGATAACCCTGCTGCTGCAGCAGGTAGGCCGAGACGGAAGAATCCACGCCGCCGGACATGCCGACGATCACCTTGATTTGGCTGTTGTCTGTCATTAGTCGAAGTTACCAGTTCGTTTAAACGGGGCGTATTCTACCAGAATTTCGCGCCCCCGGTCACATATCCATGCCGGCGTCCCCATGAAGAGGAGGTCGGCAGGAAATCGTTTTTCCGTTCGTGGGCCACCTGATACCAAACCGGTGCCAAATGGCATCAGATAAAGGCCTTGAGCGCCGACAGCGGCAAGCGGGTGCCCCCCAGATAATCCTGGATGCACTGCCACACCAGCGGGCTGCGCAGGGCGGGCTTGCACTCGGCGATCTCGTCCAGGGTGAGCCAGTGGCAGGCCAGCACATCGCCGTCAGGATCCTCTGGATGGTGCTGACCCGGCGCCTTTTCAAGGTCGAACACCAGGGCGGTGCGCACAAAGGTGGCCTCGCTGTCCGCCGGTTTGAACAGATAGACCCCCAGCCAGGCGTTGGGATGGGCGCAGAGCCCGGTCTCCTCTTTCAACTCGCGGCAGGCGGCCTCGATCAGGTTCTCGCCCGGCTCCACATGGCCGGCGGGCTGGTTGAAGCGGCGCTGGCCCGCGATCTCCTCTTCCACCAGCAGGAAACGGCCCTGCCAGTGCACCAGGGCGGCGACCGTCAATCTGGCTGGCATGGGGTGATGTTCGATCATGATGACTCCTTGTCGCTGGGATGACGGGCGGGTCGGCGGGCCGTGCCCCGGCTCGTGCCGCGGGGTTGGCCGCCATTGCGCTCGGTCGCCTGTGCGGCAGGTTGGGCGCTGGCGCTGCGCCCGGGCTTGTTCTGCTGAGGGGAGCGCGCCTTGGTGCCGGTCGGGCGTGTCGCCGCGCCCGTGCCCGCCCGTTCGGGCTGGCGGGATCGGCCGCTGGTGCGGGAAGACGCCGCCAGCTCGGGGGCGGGCAGGCTGCGGCTCTGGCCGGGGGCCAGGCCATCGAGTGTCCAGTCGCCGATGGCGTAGCGGATGAGGCGCAGGGTGGGATGGCCGATGTGGGCGGTCATGCGCCGCACCTGGCGGTTGCGTCCCTCCACTATCTTGATCTCGAGCCAGCGGGTGGGGATCTCCTTGCGCTCGCGGATCGGCGGATTGCGTGGCCACAGCTCGGGTTCGTTCATGATCCGCGCCCCGGCGGGCAGGGTCATGCCGTCGTTGAGCTCGACCCCGGCGCGCAGGGCCGCCAGTGCCTCCTCGCTCGGCACGCCTTCCACCTGCACCCAGTAGGTCTTGGGGGTCTTCTCCCCAGGCTGGGTGAGGCGCGCCTGCAGCTTGCCGTCGTTGGTGAGCAGCAAGAGCCCCTCGCTGTCGCGGTCCAGCCTGCCGGCGGCATAGAGGCCGGGTTCCTTGATGTAATCCTTGAGGGTCTCCCGTCCCGCCTCGTCGGTGAACTGGCACAGCACCATGTAGGGCTTGTTCAGCAGCAGCAACTTGCGATCGGCTGGCGCCAGCACCGGCTTTTGCTCGGCAGGATTGCCAATGCGTGAGCGTGCATTGAGGGGGCGGTCTGCGGCAGCCGGGCGGCCGGAGAGGGAGAGACGGGGACGGGCAGATTTCATCGAATGCACACCAACAGCAAGGGATGCGGCAGTGTATCACAGGGGGGCGACTGGGAGATGAACGGCGGTGGGCAGGCGGGGAACCCTAACTCAGCTCAGCAGGCTCTCGATGACGATGGCCTGACGGGCGGGGGCCGTGCTGGCGTGTTGCAGTGCCATGCTGACCACCTCGTCCATCATGGCGCGGGCCAGCCGGGTGAGGGGGCGCAACTGCTCGGGGGGAAGCCCGGCCGGGATCGCCAGCAGCAGCAGGGTCTGCACCGGGCCCAGGGTTGAGCCCCATTCGATGGGCTCGGCGCAGTGGAGCAGCGAGAGGGCGGGCTGGCGGATGGCGGGGCAGATCACATGGGGCATGGCGAGGCCCGGCCGGATGATGGTCGCGGCGAGCCGTTCGCGGCTGGCGATGGCCTGCTCCAGCATAGGCCTGTCGCGTACCAACTCGGCCGGTAGCAGATCCACCAGCACCTTCAGCGCCAGGGCCTTGTCGAGCGGCGCCGTGGCGTGGCCAAGCTGGTTGAGTGCGAAACAGTAGTCGGGCTGGGCGGCGGCGAGGCGCTGCTCGGCCAGGGCCGCCGATCCCGGACGGCCAAGGGGCTGACCCAGCTCGCCGCACCAGCAGGTAAACGCCATGTGGGCGAGCTCGGCATCCAACCCTTCGATCAGCAGCTGGCAGAGATCACCGGGCTGGGTGCCCAGGGTGAGCAGTGCGAGCAGGTTGTCCGCCCCGACGCTCTGGCGACGGCTGATATTGATGAAGCCGATCTGGGACTTGAACAGCCCGGCCAGTCGGCTCAGCTGCTTGCCCTGGGCTATGGTCAGGCCCTGACGGCAGCAGAAGGTGAGTTCGCGGCGGAGCATTCAGACGCCGGGCGTCAGGGTCTTGAGCACGGCGGCCGCATCCAGCAGCACGGCTTCCAGCGATACCTGGCGCAAGGGGCAGCCGAGGAAGCGCTCCTTCTGCTCGATCTCGATATCGGAGGCGATCAGCACCAGATCCGCGCCGGCGATGTCCCGGGCGGTCAGTATGTTCTCCAGACCCATGGCGCCCTGGGTCTCAACCTTGATCTTCAGCCCCAGCTTGTCGGCGGCTCTCTGCAGCGCCTCGGCGGCCATGTAGGTGTGGGCTATGCCGGTGGGGCAGGCGGTGACGGCGAGGATCTTCATCGGTTCTCGGGGCTAATGACATGGGGGCAACAAGATAGCGCCAACCGCCGGCCTTTACCAAAGCCGCGGGGCAAAAATGGGATCTCGGCGGTGCTGCCGTGCCTGTTTGCACAGAGGATGGCTGCAATTTGGTGTCATTTGCTGACGGTCGGCGCTTGGCATGAAAAAACGGCCCACCAAAGGGCGGGCCGAATGCACACTGCGGAGTGGAACCTGTTGTGTCTATCAGGCGGACTGGGTCGCCAATTCGGCGGCGCGCAGTTCGCGTTTGATGCGGCGGATCTTGCGCTCCTCGGCCACGGCCACGCAGGCCATCAGCACCAGGCAGGCGGCGGCGGCCATGTCCAGCGCCGCGAAGGTGCCGGTCCAGCCGGTCAGGCCGAAGATGGGGGTGCCATCGGCGATCATGCCCAGACCCAGCTTGGCGAAGCTGTCACCGATGAGATAGGCGAAGGTGCCCTTGACGCCATCGGCCACGCTGATGCCCTGTTTCGGTACGAAGCCCACGGCGGCGACGCCGATCAGCAGCTGCGGGCCGAACACCAGGAAGCCCAGGGTGAACAGGGAACCCAGGAACATGAACTGGGTGGTGGCGTGCTGATAGAGACCCAGGGTGGCGATGATCAGCGCCAGTGCCACGCAGGCCACCAGGCCACGGCGACCGTTCGCCAGGTCGGAGAGATAGCCCCACATCAGGGTACCGACCAGGGCGCCCACTTCGAAGAAGGTGAAGCCCTGGATGGCGACTTCCTTGGAGAAGCCGAGCTCCTGGTGGGCGTAGACGGTGGACCACTGGTCGATGCCGATGCGCACCACGTACAGGAAGATGTTGGCGAAGCAGAGCAGCCAGATCACCTTGTTCATCAGCACGTACTTCACGAAGATCTGACCCTTGGTCAGCTTCTGCTCCTCGGTGGCGATATCTTCTTCGCTGGCGACCTCGTCAAACAGCTCCTCCACCTTGCCCAGACCATAGGCTTCCGGTGAGTCGCTGCCGAAACGCAGACCCACGAAGCCGACGACCAGCGCGATGAGGGACGGGAAGATAAACATGCCGAGCACGTTGCCATCGAACAGGTAGTTGGCACCGAACAGCGCCACCCCGGCCGCACCGGCCCCGCCCACGTTGTGGGAGAGGTTCCACATGCCGAGGTAGGTACCGCGCTTGTTGCGGGGGGTCCACTTGGTGATGGTGGAGTAGCTGCAGGAGCCGCCACAGCTCTGGAAGAAGCCGCTCAGCGCATAGAAGAAGATCATGAAGTAGAGGCTGAAACCGGTGCCGCCCATGCTGGCACTGAAGCCGAGCATGCAGAGGGCAGAGAGGATCAGCATCAGCGGCAGGAACTGCTTGGTGTTCTTGCCGTCGGCATAGTAGGAGACGACCGTCTTGCCCACCCCGTAGGTGATGGAGAAGCCGAGGCCTATCATGCCGAGCTCGGTCATGGAGAGACCGTACTCCTGGATCATGTCATTCTGCGCAATGTTGAAGTTCTTGCGGATCAGATACATGGTCAGATAGCCAATGAATACAACCAGATAGGATTGCATAAAGGGCTTGAACCAGAGTTTGCGCCGGGCTGCGACCGGCAAGTCCAGGGTCGGGACCCGTACCTGCTTGAGAAAATCCAACATATTCATCCTCTGCGAGATAGTCGGTGTTTCCGCCGCGCCCCTCATTTGTGTATTGAAATAATTCAATCTGTTATGGGAGGTCACGCCACGGAAAGGACAACAGGGAAGGCGCGGACTGTGCGCTTCGCCGCCCTGTCGATTGAACCCATGCCAAGCCCTGCGCCAGTGCGAGGGTCGGGTTACTACATCAGGTGAGCCGACTGTAATGAGGCGCGGCGCGGATGGCGTGAGAGCCATCCCTAGTGGGCTTAAGAAAATTTCCTAGTTTGGCGGCGGTTGACCATGAAGTGTGAAGAGGATCACGCCATCGCCGCTCTGGTGGTGACGGTTTTGGCGGTCGGGAGGGGATGGAAGGAGGCGGTCGGAGCTGGTCTGACGTGGCTGCGCACCCATGGCCCGGTTGGCCATGACCGGAGAGTGTTCTTGTGGTTAGACCATCATCATCGGTGCGGTCTGGACATCATGGCTGGAGAGGGGGGCGGAGGGATCGTCACCTGATAGCCACTCCGAGGCGTACTCTCTCAGGACTGTCAGGGCCTGATAGAGCGTACTGTCATCCATGCTGGACAAAGGATGCTGGCTCCAGACAATCAGGTAATTATCCGGCGACAGCGCCACGCGCGGGCGGGCAAGATCTGCCGAAAACAGGTTGTGTTGCAACAAGGCGATGGCTTGTTGTGCGTCCGCTAGTGGCGAGAGTTGCATAAAGATGGCCAACTGGGCGTCGCCCAGTGCCGCGAGGTGAATGGTTTGACTGCCATCCAGCGTGAGGCTGGCGATGCCCTCTTCGGTCGTCAATGTGATCCCGAGATGGGTGCCCAGCGCCTTCAGAGAGGCTTCAAATTGTTCGCTCATGTGCTGTTGTCCGGTGAACAGTAAAGAAGAAGCGAGCAAACTACCGAAAAACTACCATCGCATTTGTCACTTATTACCGCTGATTTTGTCTCTATTGGCCACTTAGCGACGGGCCTAAAATTTTCCGACCAGCGCTGCAAAGACGAAAGCGGTCAGCTTTTTATACTCGGGCCTCACTCAAGCCATCCGAGGTAAAGATGACCTTAGCTATTCAAACCCTTCATCGTCAGGTAACCCAGCAACTTCAGAATCATGACGGCGAACTGACCGGCAAATTGAAGGGGAACGTCGCGGCCAACAAGGAGGGGACGTTTCAAGGGCTGACAGTCACCAATGGTGCCAGAGATACCGAGAAAGCTTTTGCGCAAGAGGTGCTCAAGCATGTGCAGAATATTGCCCTCAGTCAGGATGATGTCGTTGCACTTCATAAGAGTGCGACCCGCTTCAATCATAACAACTTCGATCTGCGCTCCGTCGGACATGGGGAAAGCCGGTTGGTCGCGCTGCGCAGCGATCAGCTGACATTGAAGGATGCCAAGATCTTGCTGGATGCTGCCATGCGCCAGCACGGTGTTAAGGAGGCAACCAATGCCCGGCCACAGCAGGATACGCCGCCCCCGCTGCCTCCCCGCCAGGCGCCGGCATTGCCTCCTCGTGGCGAGCGTCCCGTCATGGCACAGATGCATGAGCGGCTGATGGGTGTTGCCCCCAAAATGGTCGTCCCCGTGGCGGTCGATCCCTATGGTGCAGAGACGAAGCAAGAGCTGAGCGGCAGACTCAAAAAATTGCAGAGCCAGCTGTCTCCTGCGGCCAATGCCGGCCGCTACCTGCAGGCGACTGGCGGGGCCAAGCTCAACCGTTTCAATGACATCCCGGCCAGCAAGGCCACGGCCGTCCGCTCAGATCTCAACGCCAACTATGTGCAGGTGGGAGCGCATCGCTCGATCGCCTGTCAGTACCCTCTTGAGGCGCAGTTGGAGAGCCATCTGCAGATGCTGTTTGATAACCGGACCCCGGTATTGGCGGTATTGGCCTCTGCAAATGAGATCCGCAATTCCGACTTCAAGATGCCTGACTATTTCCGCCAGAGCGGTCAGTATGGCGCTATCTCGCTGGCTTCAAAGCACCATGAGAGCATCGATCTTGGTGACGGCATAAAGGCCGATGTCTATAAATTGGCGCTGACCATGCCCGGCTTTGGCAAAAAAGGGATCACGGTACCGGTGGTGCATGTCAGCAACTGGCCGGATAAAACCGCCGTCAGTGCAGAGGTCACTGACAAGTTGTCATCCCTGTTGGAGCAAAAGGCACAAGAGCAGCGGGCCGTGTATGAAAAAGCAGGCAGCTCCGCTGTCGGGGATGACAACAAGCTGCTGCCAGTGGTGCACTGCCGTGCCGGGGTGGGGCGTACCGCTCAGGTGATAGGTGCCATGGCCATGCATGATCCACGTAACAACCAGTTGAGTGTGGAAGATGTCGTCAGTGAAATGCGCACCAGCCGCAACGGCGTCATGGTGCAAAAAGAGGAGCAACTGGATGTGCTGATGGCGTTGGCAGAGGGGCAGCAGCGTCCCCTGTTGAAGGCATAACAGAACTTCACCAATGAAAGAGGCCACCTTGCGGTGGCCTCTTGGTTTACTCGGGGGCGTCACTGAGGGCGTGACGCTTTGACTCAGGCGGCTTTGGCCAGTTGCGCTTCGTCTGTCTTCTTCACCCGCAGTTTCTTGAGGGCGACGGCGGTGACGCCGGTGACGATGGCGCCGCAGATCATGCAGAGCAGGGCCAGCAGAGGCTTGTTGACGGCGCCGAGCAGGGCGACGATGGGGCCACCGTGGGCCACGCTGTTGGTGATGCCAAACAGGAAGGCCATCACGGCGGCGGTCATGCTGCCCAGTATGTTGGCCGGAATGACGGCCAGCGGGTCACGGGCGGCGAACGGGATGGCGCCTTCGGAGATCCCCACCAGGCCCATGGCACCGGCGGCCTTGCCCGCCTCGATTTCGGAGGCATCGAAGATACCCAGCTTGCGGCCGAGCACGGTAGCGAGCGACATGCCGAGCGGTGCCGCTGGTATGGCACAGGCCATGGCCCCCATGAACTGGGTCTGGCCCGAGGCAATCATGCCGACTGAGAACAGGAAGGCCACCTTGTTGACCGGGCCACCCATGTCAAAGCCCGCCATGCCGCCGAGCACTATGCCCAGCAGCACCAGGCTGCCGCCGCTCATGGAGAGCAGCATGGCGTTCAGACCCGTCATCATGTCGGCGATGGGGGCGCCGATGATGAAGATGAAGACGGCGGCGATAAACAGGGAACCGACGATGGGGGCGATCAGGATCGGCACCAGCGGCTGCACCATCTTGTGGTAGTGACGGGTGGCGATCCAGCGCACCAGATAACCGACCAGGAGACCTGCGATGATGGCACCGATGAAGCCGGTACCGGCGTCGGCGCCGTAGAAGCTGCCGTTGTTGGCGATCCAGCCGCCGATAAAGCCCGGCGCCAGGGCGGGGCGATCACCGATGGCGTAGGCGATATAACCGGCCAGGATGGGGATCATCAGGGTGAAGGCGGCCACGCCGACGTTGAGGATCTGGTTCCACATGCTGCCTGCCGGGATCTGCATGCCGCTCGGGGTCGGGTCGCCGCCGATGGCGAGCGCCAGGGCGATCAGCAAACCCCCCGTGACGACAAACGGGATCATATGGGAGACGCCGTTCATCAGGTAACGGTAGAGGTCGGAACTACCGCCCGCGCTTTGCTCTTCCCCTTTCTTGTCCTCCTTGTCGGCCACATAGGCGGGGGCCTTCAGGGCCTGTTCGATCAGCCCCTTGCCATCCTTGATGGGAGCCTTCACCCCTGTCTTGATCAGCGGCTTGCCGTTGAAGCGGGCCATGTCCACCTGCTTGTCACAGGCCACCACGATGGCGCTGGCACGGGCTATCTCGGCCGCGGTCGGGCTGTTCTTGACGCCGATGGAGCCATTGGTCTCCACCTTCACCTCGTACCCCAGCTCCTTGGCGGCACGCTCCAGGGATTCCGCCGCCAGATAGGTGTGGGCGATACCGGCCGGGCAGCCGGTGACACCTATGATGAAGCCCTTGTCGGCGGCGGGGGCGGCTTGCTCCTCCTTGCGCTCAAGCAGCAGGGCCAACGCCTCGGCGGAGGTCTTGGCGGCCAGCAACTTGGCGATGAAACCCTCTTCGATCAGCTTGGCGGAGAGCTCGGCCAGCACCTCGATATGGTGGTTGGCGCCGCCGGCCGGGGAGGCAATCATGAAGAACAGTCGGGACGGCTTGCCATCCTCGGCGCCGTAATCGATACCGGCGCGGCTGATGCCGATGGCCACCGCCGGGGTGCTCACCGCCGCACTCTTGGCGTGGGGCAGGGCAACGCCCTCCTCGAAGCCGGTGTTGTCCAGCTCTTCCCGGGCCCACAGGTCCTTGATGAACTGCTGCTCGTCGCTGACCTTGTCCTGGGCGACCAGCAGGCGGGCCATCTCGCTGAAGACCTCTTCCTTGCGCGTCGCTTTTAAATCGAGATTGATCAGATGTTCGTTGATCAGTGTGGTGATCATGGCGCTCTCCCGCTCCTTGATGAAGCCTGTTGGCATGCCGACGCCCGTTGACGGGTCGAGGCATGCGGACAAAATTGACACTCATATTATGGCGGCACGGCATCAACCGCCCTATCGGACAAATATGCGAATCACTGGATTTTTGTGCGGTAAAAACCCGAGTGTGAGCGGGATCTCAAAGTGATAGATTGGGCGTAAGGCGTATGTGTTTAGTATTTTTATGCATTAAATCATTAAGTTAGTTGCTGTTTTTTTGTGGTTGGATAGATGTGGCCCTACCAGTGGGAACTGGAGAGAGAGGCCTCTTCTGTAAATTTGTGAGATGAAAGGAGTCGGCAGGCTGTGAGCCAGCGCACATAAATGACGGCCATCAGGGGAGGATAGGGGAGAGCAAGCTGGAGAAAAGTCGCAGGCCATCGAGGCGATAGCCATATGGATGGCGGGTTAAAAGTAGCTGGGCGGCACACCCGCATAGTGTGGGTGTCTGAGAGAGAAGAACATGCAATCACCACTCTGGATGCGCTGATACCCCAACTTCTCGTAGTAGTGATGGTCGATATCCGCATGCAGAAAAGTGGCGATGGCCTCTGGAGCGTTCAGGAGCTTTTCTGTCACGCAGCGCAGCAGCTGGGAGCCAAAACCCTTTCCTCTCATTGACCTCGCACAGGTCATCGCTGGTCGGCATGCAGTTGTCCAGTACCTGATCGGCCAGAACTATCAACTTCTGGCCCGATGGGGGGGCGGATATTGCGCCATCGAAGTAATGGCGATCACCTTGTGGCTCCGTGCTCTGGCGAGCGGGCTCACTCGATGGGGGAGTTGTACTCGGGTTAGGAAATTCTTGGCACACGCTGAGATTCATCAACCAACTTGTTTAATTCTTTGAGCTTGTTGAGAGAGATTTGGTATTGACCATTTGAAGGTAACGGCTTCCCGTTAAACTGTTGCCATACCAAGTCTCCAGGGCCATTAAAAATCTCTTCAAATGTGCCGTTGGGAAATATTTTGATGACAATCGTATGTTCCGGCTGGCTACGGAATGAAGCTGATTTTGCCTGAGTTGCTTTGATTTCAACTTGCAACCCGGAAGCTGATACAGCGTCATAGCCTTTATTCGATGCGTTCATCAGATCCAGCCCATATGCATCAGCCACCAAACATTCACCTATGCTGCCGACCATATGGCCATCTGGCGTAAAGTGCCGCCCTGGGAACATGGACACAAGCTCTTCTACCGTTGAATAGAGCTGCTTTACCAAACTTTGAAATTTCTTGTGATCGATCATGTTCGCTTAATGCCTTATAAACAGTGCTGAGTGTGTTAATAAGAAACCCATTCAATTTCTCTCAGACAAGGCTACCGCCCCTAAGTTCCTGCCCCCCAGCTTGCTGATTTTTACCTGCGCGTGACCCGATAGGACATGGCCGATCCGACTCATGGACGTGACTCCGTCGAGGCTTGGTTGCCAACTGAAGCATCTTAACCAAGGCGGTGGGTAGCAACACAGGGAGCCGATAAAAATCGGCGGCAGCTCAATAAATTACCGATGGACGGTGCTGGCGGCGGATCTGTGATGCCGCCTGAGGGTTTGCGGTGACTGGCTCCGGCTCCAGCTACTTTGTGACATGGTGCTAGGAACAGGGCTCAATACTCGAGAAATTTCTCGCCGCAGCGCTCACAGATAAGGTGGCGCACATGGGTGGTCTGATAGGCCAGGGTCGAGCCGAATGCCCAGTTGGTGAGGGTGCTGGTGCGAAAGGCTTGCCAGAAGGCCTTGCGCGGGTCTTTGGGCATGATGTCCTGACTGTGGTCGCGGGCGACCAGCACCACTATATGGCTGGTGCGCTCCCCGCACTTGTCGCAGCGATGGATTTCGCTCTGCTCCTGCTGTTCACTCTGTTTTTGCTGTTCACGCTGGGTTGTCACAATGCGCTGGCTCCTGTTCTGGATGGCGCGCTCATCATATTCCTCTCCACTTGGCTCTCCTACTCCCCATGCGGAGTTCTGCAATCGGGAGCGGGCTCACTTTTTATCTGCCGGGTTATCTGCCGGGGGAAGGGGCGGCAAGTTTCCCTGGTTGAAATCGGCATCATCTGTCGGGGCAAGAAGCGTCACTGACTAAAGCCTGCCGCGTCACGCCGCGCCAGCGCCCGCTCCACGTAGAGATAGCCGATGCCCATCACCTGCTGGGCACGGTTGAGCTCGCCGAAACGCAGCTGGGTCGCATTGACCGCATCGCTGCAGTCGAAGGGGTTGGCGCCGGTCTGGCTGATGATGGTCTGCAGCCAGGGCTCGCCGAAGTCGCAGCTGCGGCCATACAGGTAGATGCGGTTGATGTTGAGGATATTGAGGAAGTTGTAGAGGCTCAGGCCAATGGCGCGGGCCCCTTCGTCCACCAGGGCGCGGATCATGGCATCCCCCTGATGGTAGAGCGCGAGCAGCTGGGCCGTGTCGAGCTCCCCGCCCGCCGGCGCCGGGTTGTCGGCGCTGGCTTGCTGCTTGAGAAAGACCCTCGCCCGTTTCTTGATGGCAAACAGCGAGGCGACCGTCTCCAGGCAGCCGTAGCGGCCGCAGGCACAGGCGCTGCCGTCCGGGTTGATGATGGTGTGACCTATCTGGCCGCTGCCAAACAGGGCGCCCCGGTAGATCTGGCCGTTGATGATGAAGGCGGAGCCGATGCCGTAGTCGACGTTGATGACGCAAAAATCCCCGCCATTTTCCCGGCCCTGCCACTTCTGGGCCAGCGCCAGCATGATGCAGTCGTTGTCCACCATCACCTCGCAGCCGAGGCGCTCCTCCAGCAGGTACTTGAGCTCGACCGGCGCGTGCCAGGGGGCCTGCGGCATGGTCTGGGAGACCCCGGTGGCCGGATTGACCTGGCCGTGTACCGCCAGCGCCAGCCGGATCACCAGTCCCTTGTGGCGGCGCTTGTGCTGGTAGTAGTGCGCCTCGATCAGGCGCAGCAGCTCGTCCGGGGTCTGCGGCGCTATCTTCTGGCCGCTGAACTCATCCAGTGGGGTGATCAGGTTGTCCACCAGTATGCTCTCCAGGCGGGTGGGGCTGATGTTGAGGCAGAGGATGGCCCCCTTGCCGCTGGCGATGCGGTAGCTGCCGCCGTTGATGCCGCGCAGGGAGAGGTTCTGCTCGCTGTGGCTGATGGCGCCGTCGGCTACCAGCTCGTCGAGGATCTTGCTGACCGCCGGGATGGAGAGCTCGCAGTGGCGGGCCAGGGTGGACTTGCTTGCCTCCTTGAGCTGGTAGAGCAGCGCCAGCAACACCTGTTTGTTGTGGTGGCGAACCTTCTGGTTGTTCAGGCCGATGATCATTGGTTCACTAAACTCCGCTTACTGTATTGCGTGATCTTTAAGCAAAAATCGCTGTAATGACCATTCTAAACTGGCCTCATCCAAACGTTTACTAATAAATGTTGAATGAGGCGAGATTGATGAGAGCTGATGTAAGAGTCTGGGTCGAAGCCGTCACCCTGCCGACCTACGAGGTCGGTGCCGAAGATCCCAACCCCATGTTTCTCGAGAAGCGGGTCTATCAGGGCTCCTCGGGGGCCGTCTATCCCTATGGGGTGATCGACACCCTCACCGGTCAGAAGCAGATGAAGTCCTATCAGGCGGTCTGGCTGGAGAATGACTTCATCAAGGTGATGCTGCTGCCGGAATTGGGCGGCCGCATCCACCGTGCCTACGACAAGGTGATGCAGCGCGATTTTGTCTACTACAACGAGGTGATCAAGCCGGCGCTGGTGGGGCTGGTGGGGCCCTGGATCTCCGGCGGCATCGAGTTCAACTGGCCCCAGCACCACAGGCCCACCACCTTCATGCCGGTGGATGTCAGCATCCAGGAGCGTGAGGGCGGGGCCAAGACCGTCTGGCTTGGCGAGGTGGAGGCGATGCGTGGCCTGCAGGTGATGGCCGGCTTCACCCTCTACCCGGACAAGGCGCTGATCGAGATCACCGGCAAGGTGTTCAACGGCAACGACACCCCGCGCCACTTCCTCTGGTGGTCCAACCCGGCCGTCAAGGGCGGGGACGATCACCAGAGCGTCTTCCCGCCGGATGTCACCGCCGTCTATGACCACGGCAAGCGCGACGTGAGCGCCTTCCCCATCGCCCGCGGCACCTACTACAAGGTGGATTACTCCGCCGGGGTCGACATCTCCCGCTACCGCAACATCCCGGTGCCCACCTCCTACATGGCGGACAAGTCCGACTACGACTTCGTCGGCGCCTATTGCCATGGCGAGCGGGGCGGCCTGCTGCACGTGGCGGATCACCATGTCTCCCCCGGCAAGAAGCAGTGGAGCTGGGGCAACTGTGACTTTGGCCTGGCCTGGGATCGCAACCTGACCGACGACAACGGCCCCTACATCGAGCTGATGACCGGGGTCTACACCGACAACCAGCCCGACTTCACCTGGCTGGATGCGGGGGAGGAGAAGGTGTTCGTCCAGAACTTCCTGCCCTACAACACCCTGGGCACCCTGCAAAACGCCAACACCCGCGCCGCCATCAAGCTGGAGCGCACCGATGACGGGCTGCTGTGCGGCGTCTATGCGGTGGCGCCGCTGGGCGGGGCGCGCTTCGAGGTGAGTGACGAGGGCGGTGTGCTGCTCAGTCAGTCCCTCGATCTGCAACCGGGTCAGGCCTGGCTTGAGCCGTTCGCCCTCACCGGTGAGGGGCGCCTGCAAGTGCGCCTGCTGGATGAGCAGGGCCAGCCGGTGCTGAGCTATCTCGAGCATCAGCCGGCCGGCGAGGCCTTGCCGGATCCGGCCTCGGCGCCCTTGGCCGCGGCGGATCTCGACTCGGTCGATGAGCTCTACTTCATCGGCCAACATCTTGAGCAGTACCTGCACGCCAGCCGCTCCCCCTTTGACTACTACCTGCGGGCGCTGGCGCTGGACGGGGGCGACTATCGCTGCAACCTGGCGCTGGCGACGCTGGAATACAACCGCGCCAACTATGAGCAGGCGCTGGCGTATGCCAACCAGGCGCTGACCCGGGCCCACCGCCTCAACAAGAACCCCCAGTGCGGCAAGGCCAGCCTGCTGCGCGCCCATATCGAGGAGCGCCAAGGCCTGCTGGACGCCGCCTTCGACGACTTCCACAAGGCGACCTGGAGCGGCAACGGCCGGGATGCCGGCTTCCTCGGCCTGGCCCGGATCGCCATGGTGCGCCGCGATCCGGTGCAGGCGCTGCAATTTGTCGAGCGCAGCCTGGCGGTCAACGGTACCCACTACGGCGCCATCGCCCTCAAGGGGCTGGCGCTGCTGGAGTGCGGCGAGCGGGAGGCGGCCCTCGCCTACATAGACGAGCAGCGGGTCCGTTACCCGCTCCATTATCAGCTGGCCTTCCTGCGTTGGCAGGGGAGCGAGCAGGCGGTGGATCTCGAGGCGCTGCGGGCCCTGTGCAACGGGCGCGGGGTGAACCTCTGCTTCCTGGCGAGCAATCTGCTGGAGCTGGGTCGTCCCGAGCTGGCGCAGCAACTGCTCTCAAAACTGCCGGTGGAGGAGAGCCTGCCACTGCTGTTCCAGGCCAGCCTGCTGCCGGCAGGGGCGCAACAAGAGGGGCTGCTGCAACGGGCCGAGCGGGCCTTTGCCAGCAAGGTGCGCTTCCCCAACACCCTGGGGGAGGTGGCGATGCTCGAGCGGCTGCCCCACAGCGGCTTCGCCCGCTACCTGCTCGGCTGCTTCCACTACAGCAAGCGCCGCTATGAGCCGGCCATCGCCCTGTGGCAAGGGGTGTGCGAGCAGACCCCGGAGTTTGCCCCGGCCTGGCGCAACCTCGGCATTTATCACTTCAACAAGAGCGGCGATCTGGCGGCGGCCGAGCAGTGCCTGAGTCGCGCCTTCGCCCTCAAGCCGGACGATGCCCGCCTGCTGTTCGAGTTGGATCAGCTGCACAAGCGCCTGGCCATGGCACCCGCCGAGCGGCTGGCGCTGCTGGAGGCACACCGGGAGGTGGCCCTCAAGCGCGACGATCTGACCGCCGAGCTGCTCAGCCTCCAGCACATCGAGGGTCGACTGGAGGCGGCGGCCGAGATCTTGCGGCTGCGCCAGTTCCACCCCTGGGAAGGGGGAGAGGGCAGGGTCACCGGCCAGTACCTCATCAACCAGCAGCGCCGAGCAGCGGCACTGATGGCGCAAGGGCAGCATGAGCAGGCCATCCCGCTGCTGCAGCAGGCGCTGCACTATCCCCTCAACCTGGGTGAGGGGCGCCTGGTGGGGCAGAGCGACAACGACATCCACTACCTGCTGGCGCTCTGCCACCTCGCCTGCGATCAGCAGAGTCTGGCCGAGCAATGTCTGCGGCAGGCCTGCCTCGGTCAGGGTGAGCTGGGGGCCAGCCGTTACTACAACGATCAGCCGGTGGATTACCTCTTCTATCGGGGCATGGCGCTGGCCCGCCTCGGCCAGACGCAGGAGGCGCAGCGTCTGTTCGAGGGCATGGTGGCCTGGGCCGGGCAGGCCATGGACGAGCGGGTCGGGGCGGATTTCTTCGCCGTCTCCCTGCCCGATCTCATCGTGCTCGACGACGATCCCCAGCACAAACACCGCCAGCACTGCCTGCTGGTGCTGGCCCTCGGCCAGCTGGGGCTGGGGGAGCAAGCGTGCGGCGAGCAGAGCCTGCGCGAGCTGCTCGCCCTGAACCCGGCCCATGACAAGGGGCACCTGTTCAGCCTGCTCTGCCGCCAATCTCAGCTCCACTCATAACAAAAACCGGCGCTCCGCCACGGTGCGGCGCGCCCCAGTACCCTACAATCACAAGATAGCGAGAGTGAGTCATGAAAAGTTCGCGAAATCAAATGGATACGGGTGGGCTCAATATGGGCTACATCTGGATGATCTGCCTGGTGGCCGCCTGCGGTGGCCTGCTGTTCGGCTACGACTGGGTGGTGATAGGCGGGGCCAAGCCCTTCTATGAGGCCTATTTCGCCATCACGGATCCGGCCCAGTCCGGCTGGGCCATGAGCTCGGCGCTGGTGGGCTGCGTGCTGGGGGCCGCCATCTCCGGCTGGTCGTCCGATCGCTTTGGCCGCAAGAAGCCGCTGATCCTGGCGGCCGTCCTGTTCACCATCTCGGCCTGGGGCACGGCCGCGGCCGGCAACTTCGATCTGTTCGTGGTCTATCGCATCATCGGTGGCATCGGGATAGGTCTCGCGTCGGCGCTCTCCCCCATGTACATCGCCGAGATAAGCCCGGCCGACAGGCGCGGCAAGTTCGTGGCCATCAACCAGCTCACCATCGTCATCGGGGTGCTGGCCGCCCAGTTGGTGAACCTGATGATCGCCGATCCGGTGGCCAGCAGCGCGACCCAGGCCGATATCCTGGCGACCTGGAATGGTCAGTCCGGCTGGCGCTGGATGTTCGGCGCCGAGCTGGTGCCCGCCCTGGCGTTTCTGGTGCTGATGTTCTTCGTGCCGGAATCCCCCCGCTGGCTGGCCAAGGATGGGCAGTATGAGAAGGCGTCCCGCATGCTGAGCAAGATAGGCGGCGATGCCTATGCCAAACAGACCCTGGCCGAGATCCGCCAGACCCTGGTGGGAGAGACCCACAAGGTGTCCCTGGCGGAGCTGGGCAAGCCCTCGGTGCGCCCCATCCTCATCATCGGCATAGTGCTGGCGGTGTTCCAGCAGTGGTGCGGCATCAACGTCATCTTCAACTATGCGCAGGAGATCTTCGCCTCCGCCGGCTTTGACATCGACAGCACCCTCAAGTCCATCGTCGCCACCGGCCTCATCAACCTGCTGTTTACCCTGATAGCACTGCCCATGGTGGACAAGATAGGTCGCCGCAAGCTGATGCTGATAGGCTCCGCCGGCCTCACCATCATCTACGGCATGATGGCGGCGGCCTACGCCAGCGGCGTGCTGGGCCTGCCGGTGCTGTTGCTGGTGCTGGCGGCCATCGCCATCTATGCCCTGACCCTGGCGCCGGTCACCTGGGTGCTGCTCTCGGAGATCTTCCCGAACCGGGTGCGGGGTCTGGCCATGTCGGCGGGCACCCTGGCGCTCTGGATCGCCTGCTTTGTGCTGACCTACACCTTCCCGCTGCTCAATGCCGGACTGGGGGCCGCGGGTAGCTTCCTGCTCTATGGCCTCATCTGCTTCGCCGGCCTCATCTTCATCTACCGCAAGGTGCCCGAGACCAAGGGCGTGACCCTGGAGGCGCTGGAAGCCCAGCTGGCCCAAGGCAAGGTGGAGCTGACCCAGACCAAGGCGAGCACCTCTGCATGAAGGTGCACAACCTGAACAACCCGCATCTTCGGATGCGGGTTTCAACCCAGGGGGCCTGCCTGCTGGGGCTGGAGGATGACAAAGGGCGCCCGCTGCTGCGGGACACCGACTCCGAGGCTCCCTGGCAGCCGGGGCAGAGCGCCCTGTTTCCCATGTTGCCGCTGGCCAACCGGGTGGCGGGCAATGGCTTCGAGCTGTGGGGGGAGGCGCAGCCCCTGCCCGAGAGCGACGCCGATCCCGACTTCTTCCTGCACGGGGAGGGGTGGCTGCGGCCATGGCAGACGGTGGCGCAGACCGGCAGCTCGGTGACGCTGCAGCTCACCGGCCATAACGGCCCCTTTCACTATCTGGCGGAGATCGACTATCGCCTGCAGGGGCCGAGCCTGGTGGCGCGCATCGGCTTGACCCATCTGGGGGAGGCGCCCTGCCTCTATGGCGCGGGTTTTCACCCCTTCTTCTGGCGCGATGAGCAGACCCGGCTGCGCTTTCTGGCGAGCGGGGTCTGGCAGGAGGGGGCGGATCATCTGCCGACCAACTGGAGCAGCGCCTTGGCGCCCAACCTGGACTTTCGCCAGTGGCGGCGGCCACAGGGGTGGCTCAACCACTGTTATGGCGGCTGGCGCGGGCAGGCCGAGATCGAGCATCCCGCCCGCCGGCAAGGATTGCAGATCTCCAGCGATGGCGGCTTCCTGATGCTCTATCAGCCTGATGAGGGCAGCGGTTTCGTCTGCCTTGAGCCCCAGAGTCACGCCGCCAACGCCCACCATATGGCCGGTCACCCCGGTCTGCGGCTGCTGGCGCGCGGCGATCGCATGAGCCTCGGCATGACCATCAGCCTGCTGGCGACGCCATGAGTCGGCGCCTCGTCCCATCCCCATTTCGAGGCCCGCAAGGGCCTCAATCTTTGGGGCCGACGCGAGGGCCTGGGTGGGTGCAGGGCAGGCCGTCAGCGGGCTGCCGCGCCAGGCGCAACCTTTTGTTGACGCTTTCTTAACGCAGCCTGTATCTGCCGTGGCTTTCGGTGGACGACGACAGGCCCCGTTGCTCTACTCCGCGCCAGGTAAAAACAGCCGCGGCGACCAGCGGCCCCGGCTCACCCTGAGTGGTCCGGGCAAGGGAGTGAGAGAGGAAGGAGTGGCAATGAAGTTGGCTAAGTGCTTGATGATAGGATTGGCGGCCCTGGCGCTGCTGGGCTGTGGTGATGACGATGAGGGAGGCTCCACGGGGGATGGTCATCCCCTCTCTTCGTTGCAGATAAGCCCGGGGGAGGCCAGGGTCCCCGTCGGTTTCGAGCAGCAGTTCCAGGCGCAGGCGACCTGGGAGGATGGCTCGGTGCAGGACGTGACCCAGCACCCCGACGTCGTCTGGAGCAGCAGCGATGCCGCCGTGGTGACAGTGGATGAGCATGGCCTCGCCAAGGGGATCAGCCCGGGCACGGTGGTCATCACCACGACCGCCACGGTGAACAGTGAACCCTACAGCGCCACCGCCAGGGTGGAGGTCATCGACACCTATGTGACCGGGCTGCAGCTGACCCCGGCCAGCGCCACTGTGCCGGTGGGCTTGAGCCAGGCCTTCGTGGCCACCGCCAGCTTCTCAGACGGCCAGTCGCGGGATGTGACCAACGCCTCGGCTCTGAGCTGGTACAGCAGTGACGACAGCCTGGCGCAGGTCAGCAACGAGGAGGGCAGCAAGGGGCTGGCCACCGGGTTGGCGGTCGGGGCACTGACCCTGGAGGCCGTCGCAACGGTCAATGGCGAGCCGCTCCAGGCCTCCGCCCCGCTGGAAGTGACGGATGCCCTGATCACCGGGCTGGATATCCATGCCCCGCAAGATCCGCTGCCGGTGGGGATGAGTGCGCAGCTGAGCGCCTTCGCCAGCCTGTCGGATGGCAGTGCCCCCATCGATGTGACCGAGCATGAGGCCCTGAGCTGGAGCAGCAGCGATCCGGCGGTGGCGAGCATCAGCGACAGCGGGCTGGTTACCGGGCTGGCGCAGGGCGGCAGCACCATCAGGGTGAGCGGCACCATCAACGGAGTGCCCCTCGATGCGACCGAGCAGCTCAGGGTAAGCTCGGCCTTCGTCACCCGGCTCGAGCTGCAACCGACGGAAGGGACAGTCCCGGTGGGGCTGCAGCTCGCCTTCACCGCCACGGCGCATCTGTCCGACGGGACATCGTTCGACGTCACCGACAACCCCCTCGTCCAGTGGCACAGCAGCCAACCCGAGATCGCGACCGTCAGCAACCTCGAGGGCAGCAAGGGGCTGGTGACGGGACAAACGGCGGGCGTTGCCACCATCACGGCGAGCGGTACTGTCGAGGGCATGCCGTTCAGCGCCTCTGCCCCGGTGACCGTGTCATCCGCCGTGGTGACCAGTCTGGCGGTCACGCCGCCAGCGGCGTCCTTGTCCATCGGGAACCGGCTGCAGTTCCAGGCCATGGCGACCCTCTCCGATGGCAGCAGCCGGGATGTGACGGGCGATGCCACCACCATCTGGTACTCCGATGCCCCCACCATCGCGACTATCGGCAACGTGGATGGCAGCCGGGGAGAGGCCCACGGCCTGAGCGAGGGGCTGGCGCTCATCACCGCCAGCCTGGCCGGCGTCACCAGTACGGCGGCGCAGCTCACTGTGATGCCGGTAGCACCCGTGGCACCCATCATCATAGAACCGCGGTATAACCAGATCGCCTCGTTGCAGCTGAGCCAGGCGGAGTTCGCATTCTGGAATGCGAACTCCATCAACTCGCCCGAGGGACAGAGCGCCCTGAGGGAGCTGAGCGGGCGGGTCTACGAGCAGTTCCGGGACGAGTTTGACTTCATCACCGTGGTGATGAACAACGAGGAGGTTCCCACGACCCCTGTAGATATGCCCACCGGCGAGTACGCCCACGTCAGGAACGATGTGGCGGGCATCGGCCTTGGCATGTTTGATAGCTCGGCGGAGTTTCACTCGGATGGCAAGTTGCAGGGCATCTGGTTTTTGTACGCGAAAAGGTACCTGTCGACCTCGACCTACGGCCCCATACTGCACGAGATGGCCCATCGCTGGGCGAATTGGGTGGTGCCGCCGGCCACCGGCCACTGGGCGCCCTGGCTGGGCATCGTCGGGCAGCTGAACAACGTGAGCGCCAATTTCGCCGACATTGAGCTCTACCTGATGGGGTTGATGGAGTCGTCCGAGATGACGGATCCCGCCAGCCTGGCCGCCTACGAGCTGATCCCGGCCGACCAGAAGCCCAGGGTGCCTGACGCCGCGAGCGCGCAGAAGGAGTTTCGTACTCTGCTGCTGATCCTGTCGGATCGGCCGCTTACCGCCACCGAGATCCAGAACTACAACAACGGCGCCACCCTGCTGGCCCGCACCGACAACCCCTCCCAGCAGGGCACCAACTTCCACAAGATGACGGGAGGCAGGGGCACCCTGGTGGTGAGCGGACTCGATACCCTGGTCAAGCCGGCCCCTTAAGCCGGCGGAGTATCAGTCGCGCTCATCTGATCGAGCCGCGAACAGACGGGCGACACGGCCGATAACGGCCGCCCACCATGACATCATCCGGCGCCACTCATTGGCGCCGGATTTTTTATGACGATGGCAGGGGCCGATCGTCGGGGTCAAGGGTGGACGGGCGTCTCAGCTGGGCTGGCTTCGTCCTGAGGGGGCGGTTCGGGCCGGTAGCGGGTCTGCTCAATCTGATCGAAGCGCAGGATCAGGGTGTCGCCCCCCTTGAGGCGATAGGCACAATGGCTGCCGTTGCAGGCGATGCGGATATGGGGCTCATTCCCCAGCAGGGGCGACTGGCTATGGGCCTCGCTCATCGGCCAGCTGCCTTGTTCGAGGTGGGTGATCTGGCTGCGGGCCAGCTCTTCACCCATGGATCTGATGTGCTCGGCTGCCAAAATGACCAGCAAGGGGGGAAGGATGAAAATGGCGAATTTCAAGTAGGCACTTTTTAGCCAAATCAAGCAGTTGAAGGTAAAGGGGGCGGGATACTGATGGGCAATTTTTACTCCTCTCAGCACGATGGGAAGCAGCACGAAGCAGCGAATCAGCCACCAAGAGAGCGTCAGGCGCCACCTCGCCTTGAAAAACAGGACGCCGAGCATGATAACCAATCCCAAAACAGTGAAAACAAAGGGACTGATATATGGCATCAGCAGCTTGACGAGTAGAGAAAACCCGAAGAGAAGCGTGGCGTCAGCGGGCAGAGAGAACTCGGTGCTATCGAGTCCAAATTGGCCGACATAGCCATGGTAGTAGCGCATCCCCACGAAATACACGGCAGCGGTGAGCAGTGGGATGGCGGCTAACAGAATGCCGACGAAACGCAGCATTCCCCCTTTCTCTTCCTCTTCGTTTTTCGCGGCTCGCAGCTCTTGCAGATGTTTTTTAAGCCAGCGCCTGCGCAGGGCTGTCAGATCAGCGTCCATCTCATCCTTCCTTTCTATGCCTGAGTGATCAATGTTGCGGTTCAAGGCCCTGGTCAGGCGCCGTCCAGCGCATCGCCCCCATGGCGAGCAGGCCAAACAGTAAGAACAGATCCATGCAGGGGCTCCGAATAGGGAAAGGATGGCGTCAGTATGTTAGCGAGCCGGCAAGGGGGGCTGCCATCCCTACTTGGGTCAATCGCCGATATGAGCGCATGACAGATGGGGCTCTGCTGCTGCCCGGTCGTATCGGTGCCGCCTGAAGAGAGCAAGCTTGGCCTCGTCATAGGGGGTGGCACGCTGACATACAAGAAGGGGCCCTGAGGCCCCTTCGCTTTTCTTCATCTGCAGTCAGTGCCAGTCTCGTCAGGCTACCTTGCTGCTGCCTGCCAGGGTGCGGGCCAGCAACCCTTCCGGATTGTGGATGGCCTCCTTGGTCTTCACATCGATGATCTCGATGTCCTTGAATCGCTCCCGGTTCTTGATAGCCACGTCGTGGGCCAGGATGACGTAGCGGGCGTTGGCCACGTCCTTGGCGGTGATGCGGTTGATGATGCCGTTGGCGCCCTGGGTCTCTACCTTCAGCTTGATCCCCTGTTTGGCGGCCGCCTTTTGCAGGCTCTTGGCGGCGAGGAAGGTGTGGGCCACGCCTGAGGGGCAGGCGGTGATGGCGAGCACGTCCGCCTCACCCTCGGCCTCGATGGCCTGGTAGTCGCTGTCGGGCTGGCTCACTTCTTCATCCTCGGTCACCGGCTTTTTCAGCAGGTTGACGATGAGGGCCGTGGTCAGGGCGCCGAGCACTGTGCCCAGGATGTAGCCCATCTTGCCTTCCACCACCGGCAGCACTATCCAGCCGCCCCAGGGGGCGTGGTTGATGCTGTGCATCATGAAGCCGGTGATGTTGCCGACGATGCCGCCCGCGACTATGGCTGGGATGACGCGCACCGGGTCGGCGGCGGCAAAGGGAATGGCCCCCTCACTGATGCCGATCATGCCCATGATGGCGGCCGCCTTGCCCGCTTCACGCTCCTCTTTCTTGTAACGACGGGGCGAGAGCAGGGTGGCCAGCGCCATGCCGAGCGGTGGAACGCAGATGGCGATGCCGACGCCGCCCATCAGCCAGGGTTGGGTGTTGACCTGGGTCTGGGCGAACAGGGTGGCGACCTTGTTGACCGGGCCGCCCATGTCGAAGGCGGTCATGCCGCCGAGGATGGCGCCCAGCATCACCTTGCCTGAGCCTGCCATGCTGGAGAGCCAGTGGTTCATCCCGTCCATCATGGCGGCGATGGGGGCGCCTATCACCCACATCACTATGCCGCACACCAGGAAGGTGCCGATCAGCGGATAGATGAAGATGGAGCCGAGCGAACTCATGGAGTCCGGTAGTTTTATGCGTTTGAGCTGATTGACGATGAGGCCCGCGATGAAGCCCACCAGGATGGCGCCGAGAAAACCGGTGTGGAACTGCTGCACCGCGATCCAGGAGCCGATCATGCCCGGAGCCAGGCCAGGTTTATCTGCCATGGAGTAGGCGATGTAGCCGCCGAGCACGGCGGTGAAGAGCGTCAGCCCCGCGATGCCCATATCGGCCATGTCCTTGAGCACCCCGGCCTCGGGCACCGCGCCCTTGCCGCTCATCATCACCGACAGCGACAGCAAGACGCCCCCCGCGACGATGAAGGGGATCATGTGGGAGGTGCCAAACAACAGGTGCTGCTTGAGGGTGCCGAGCTGGGCCTTGATGCTGCGATCCTGGGGCTCAGGCAGGCTGGGCTTCGCCTGGGCTTTGGCTTGTGGCCGCGGCTTGGTGTCGGGCTGGGCGCTGGTCAACAGGCTGAGCACCTCGGCCTTGCTGCTGGCCGCCTGCATCTGCGGGATGAAGCCTGGCTCCAGCAGCTTGGTGGAGAGCTCGGCCAACACCTCGATATGGTGGTTGGCGCCCCCCGCCGGGGAGGCAATCATGAAGAACAGCTTGGAGGGTTGCCCATCTTCGGCGCCGTAGTCGATCCCCTGCCGGCTGATGCCGATGACGATGGCGGGCTGGAGTACCGCCTCGCTCTTGGCGTGGGGCAGGGCGACCCCCTGCTCGAAGCCGGTATTGTCGAGATTTTCCCGTGCCCAGAGGTCGCGTACGAACTGGTCCTGATTGGCAATCTTGCCGCTGGCCTTGAGCCGGGCGGCCAGCTCGACAAACAGCCCCTGTTTGTCTTTGGCGACGATGTCGAGGCAGATCAGTCCTTCATCTATCAACGAGGTGAGCATATGTGTCTCCTGGCTCCTTCGTGGAGCCGTTGCGATGGGTAACAATTGACCCGTCTATTGTTTCGCCCTTGCCGGCTCATCGAAATCGGACATATGTGCCCTTTACTGGATTTTTGTGTCAGTGCGCCGGGCCTGTGACCCTGCTCGCATTTTGGTTTCGAGAGGGGAGTCTGCCGGTCCGCATTTAATATCATTTAAAAACATATGGTTATTGTGGTTTTTGGAATAAGAGCCAAGAGGGGAAGGTGCCATCTGTCTCGCCGGTCAGCCACGGGGGATGGAGATTTGTGTGCTATTGCCACCCCCTGAAATGTGAGCCGTCTGGCAAAAATGCGGCTGGCGGGGGCTAGGGCAGACTGTTGCCATCGCGGCTTGAGGCGGCCAAACCGGAGGCGTGTACGGGCCGGCAGCAGGAAAGTGACGGCGAGAGCCATGGGGATAGGTGGCTGATATTGCTGCGCAATTGGAACGGGCAGGGGTGGCAAGCGCCCTTGCTCTGGCCCTGCCGGCCTGCTTGCAGGAGAGTCTGCACCCAATTTTTAGATTGGTTTATGGATAATCAATCGTTTATTTAGTTGGACAGTTGGGGGGATAGTGGTGTCACACTCTGTGAGCAGGTTGGCCAACAGTGCCGTCAGCCAGTGTGTAACCCTATTGATGTAAGGAGACATCCTGATGGAAAAACTTGACCAAGAGATCGACACCATGCGCCATGAGTTTGAGTCACAAGGGCAGAAGCAGGCCCATGACAAGTGGCAGGCCAGGGTCGATGAACTGCAGCGGGAGCGTACCGAGGTTCCCCAGCCGGAAGCGGCAGAACACTAGCCTGCCGACGGCCATCATGGCTACCGGTTGCGCAGATAATCAAAAACCACCGCCCCGAGACAGGGCGGTGGTTTTTTTTAGGGCTCATCTCGGCCTTGCTCGACTCTCTCAGACCGCGAGCCGGGCGGGGTCAGGCCGGGCTCGACTGCGGTTGCCGCCACATGCGGTACATGGTGTGGCAGTTGACGAACAGGAAGCTGACTTCGATCAGACTGCCCCCGATGGAGCCTATCAGTATGTTGTGGCTGGTCCAGCACAGGCCCCCCGCCAGCATGCTCAGCCGCAGCGTGATGCCCTGGGCGCGAAACAGTCCCCAGGTGCCTATGGTGGTGCCTAGGATGGGTAACCACTGCACCGGGTTCGTGATCTGGGGAATGCCGAGCACCCAGACCAGGATCAGGAAGAACAGCATCACCCAGGGGCTGCGGGTGTGCCCCGAGGCGGTGGTGCGAATGCAACTGAGACCTGCGCTGAGGGCCGCCGTGCTGGCGCCCATCAGGAAGAAGTGGAGGGCGATGGCCGCCTGATAGAGGCAAAGCCGCAGTCGAAAACGCCCGTCGTCCCGTTGCCGGAAGGCGCTGATCCCGACCAGCATGGCGGCAAGGCCTATACCCTGTGCCAGGGGTTGTTGCTGGAACAGCGTCCAGAGCGGCATCAGCCCGCTCGGCTCGGCGCTCACAGGAGAGGACCCTTGCAGAGCAGCCTTGGCTGGCAGTCATTGTGTTGGTTGTGGGTCGGTTTGCCGCAGGCGAGCGCGATTGTGAGCGCAACGGATCGAGTCAGGGGGTCATTCATGGGGAGCTTCTATCAGGGGGCCGTGGCCGGTGCGGAATCGTACCATGTGACGGCCGGCGCCCGTCAAGGCACCGCGCTGCGGGAGGGCCAAGAGAGGGAGGCCAGGTCGGGATCTGGCACCAATGACAAGGGCCATCGATGATGGCCCTTGTCCGGTTATCGCTGCAGCAAGACAGTCGTCAGCAGCGGTTGCCGGCGCGGGCGACCCGGCCCTCGGCCAGCAGCCGATAGTGGCCGGTGGCGGCGGGGACGAAGGCAGACTGACCCTTCTCCAGCCGCAGTATCTGCTCACCCTGCCTGAGCGTCACTGTGCCATCGATGGCAAACAGGATCTCGGCGCTGGAGGTAGTGAGGGCATGCTCACCGGCCGGGTAGACGCTGAAGGTGAAGTCCGGCACCGGCACCTCGAAGTGCTGCACCATGTTCTCGGCCATGCCCTCGACGCGGGGGGTAAGCAGGATCTGATCGTCGGGTTTGGCGACGCAACGGGTGCAGTCCAGCAGCTCGGCCACGTCTATGTACTTGGGGGTGAGACCGGCCCGCAGCACGTTGTCGGAGTTGGCCATGATCTCGAGGCCGGTGCCGCGCACATAGGCGTGGGGGGTGCAGGCATCGAGGAACATGGCCTGGCCCGGCTCGAGGGTCACCACGTTCAGCAGCAGCGGCGAGAAGAGCCCCACATCCCCCGGGTACTGGGCGGCCAGGCTGGTGATCAGCGCGAAGGTCTCCTCGTCCCGATGCTCGGCGGCATAGGCCAGCAGCCCCGCCAGGGCTTCCTCCTTGCGTGCGCCTGCCAGGATCAGCAACTGGTGGAAGAAGTGTTGCAGCCCCGCCTCATGCGGGTTGGCGGCGAGGGCCGCGACCAGCTCGGCCAGGGCCGGCAGCTTGACCCGCTCGAACAGCGCCAGGATGGCGGGAATGGCGCGAAAACCGTTCATCGCCTGATAGGGGGTGAGGGCAAACACCAGCTCCGGCTTGTGGTTCGGATCCTTGTAGTTGCGATTGCTCGCCTTGGCGTCGATGCCGGCGGCCTCTTCCTTGGCAAAACCGGCTTCGGCCTGCGCCTTGCTGGGATGCACCTGGATGGAGAGCGCCTTCTCGGCACAGAGCACCTTGAACAGGAACGGCAGGCTGCCGAAGCGGGCGACGGTGGCCTCGCCCAGCACGGCGCTGGGGGCGGCCTCGATAACGGCGGAGAGCTTCTGTGCGCCGCCCGCCAGGTTCACCTCGGAGCAGCCGTTGGGATGGGCGCCCATCCACAGCTCGGCCTGGGGTTTGCCGTCCGGATTGGGGATGCCAAACAGGGTGGTGAGGGCGTCATGGCTGCCCCAGTCATAGCCTTGAATCGGGTTTTGCATCAACAGAAAGGAGGGCAGATCTCGACTGCTCATAAGGGACGCCTCATTGAGTTTGAAGAAAGTGGTTTGCAGAAAAGGGTGGAATTGACGGTCCGGCCCGGACTATAACATGGGCGACCTTTGCCGCCGCAATCGCTTGCCTCTCTCTTGATCGGGATCATCATGTCACTCATCTTCAGCCAGCTGCTCGACGGCGCCCTCCACGAACAGGTTCCTTTCGAGCAGATCTGGTTCGCCAGCGAACAGGGGGTTCCACCCGGCTTCAGCTATCAGGTCAACTTTCCGCGCCTCGAACTGGTGTTCAGCGGCGAATACCGCAACCAGATCTGGGACAAGGAGCTGGGCTGCAAGGAGATCAGCGTACTGCCGGGGCAGGCGCTCTACATCCCCCCCAACGGCTGGAACAAGCCACAATGGACCACCGACTGCTCGGTGCTGAGCCTGCTGTTTGGCAAGCGCCAGCTCGGCTTCAGCCTGGTGAGCAAGCGGCGGGAGGACCCCGACTTCTTCGATGTGCAAAAGCACAGCATCATGGCCAGGGCCGGCCACGTGCTCGAACACATCTTGGCGGCGCTCAACGTGCTGACCGAGGATCCCGGCCGCTCCCCCACCGACAACCACCTGCTGCAGGCGCTGCTCACCAGCGCCCGCCAGCTGCTGGCAGAGTCCGCCGCCGAGCGGCCCAGGGGGGCGGATCTGTTTCACGGCATCTGCATCTACATTCAGGAGAACTTTCACCGCCCCGTCACCCGGGACTCCATCGCCCACCGCTTCAACGTCTCGGCCAGCCATCTCTCCCACCTGTTTCGCGAGCAGGGCCACATGCGGCTGGCGGACTACATCAGCTGGGTGCGGATCGACAGGGCCAAGTTCATGCTGAAAAAGTACCGCTTCCGGCTGGAGGAGGTGGCGAGCCGCTGCGGTTACGGCGATGTGAACTATTTCTGCCGGGTGTTCAAGCAGAAGACCGGGTTGACCCCGTCCCAGTACCGCTCCCTGAGCCAGCCCCAGGGGCAGCCGGAGGATCTGGCGGGATGAGGACGGATGCCATTGGACCCGCATCGGCGCTGGCGCCGGCGGGCCTCGCCGCGTGCCGGGCACGCACGGACAGAGCGCACTGTGATCCAGTACTCGACTATGGTCGGACATGCACGCTCGCCATTTGATTATGAAAATGGATGGGCTAAGATGGCCGCGCGCAACGATCAGATTTATAACAAACGGAAGTTAGGAGATGCCGATGGAAAGCAAAGTAGTTATCCCGACCCAGGGTCAGAAAATCACAGTCGATGCCAACGGCAAGCTGAAGGTTCCCAACAACCCGATCATTCCGTTTATCGAAGGGGATGGCATCGGTGTGGACGTGACCCCGGCCATGTTGAGTGTGGTGAATGCCGCGGTCGAGAAAGCCTACAAAGGCGAGCGCAAGATCGCCTGGATGGAGATCTATACCGGCGAGAAATCGACTCATGTCTATGGCGAAGGTGCCTGGCTGCCGGCCGAAACCCTGGATTTCATTCGTGAATACTGCGTGGCCATCAAGGGCCCGCTGACCACCCCGGTCGGTGGCGGTATTCGCTCCCTCAACGTGGCCCTGCGCCAGGAGCTGGATCTCTACATCTGCCTGCGCCCGGTCCGTTACTACGAAGGGACCCCGAGCCCGGTCAAGCGTCCGGATCTGACCGACATGGTGATCTTCCGCGAGAACGCCGAAGACATCTACGCCGGCATCGAGTGGAAGGCTGACAGCGATGAAGCGAAGAAGGTCATCGCCTTCCTGCAAAACGAGATGGGCGTGAAGAAGATCCGCTTCCCCGAGTCTTGCGGCATCGGCATCAAGCCCATGTCCAAGGCCGGGACCGAGCGTCTGGTCCGTGCCGCCATCGAGTACGCCGTCGACAACGATCGCGACTCCGTGACCCTGGTGCACAAGGGCAACATCATGAAGTTCACCGAAGGTGCCTTCAAGGATTGGGGCTATGCCCTGGCCCAGAAAGAGTACGACGCCCAGTTGATCGACGGCGGCCCCTGGTGCTCCTTCAAGAACCCCAAGACCGGCAAGACCATCATCGTCAAGGACGTCATCGCCGATGCCTTCCTGCAACAGATCCTGCTGCGCCCGGCCGAGTATGACGTCATCGCCTGTATGAACCTCAACGGTGACTACATCTCCGACGCCCTGGCCGCTCAGGTCGGTGGCATCGGCATCGCCCCCGGCGCCAACATTGGTGACGGTGTGGCCCTGTTCGAGGCGACTCACGGCACCGCGCCCAAGTATGCCGGTCAGGACAAGGTCAACCCGGGTTCGCTGATCCTCTCCGCCGAGATGATGCTGCGCCACCTGGGTTGGGTCGAAGCGGCCGATCTCATCATCAAGGGCATGGAAGCGGCCATCGCCAACAAGACGGTCACCTATGACTTCGAGCGACTGATGGAAGGCGCCACCCTGCGCTCCTGCTCCCAGTTCGCCCAGGACATGGTCGACCAGATGTAATCGGGTTTCCCAAAAGCAAAACCGGCGCCATGAGCGCCGGTTTTTTTATGGGTGACAGACGAAGGCTCTTGCCTTATTGCGCCTGCTCTATGTGTTGTTGATAACGTTGCTGCCACTTGCTGCTCTCGGCTTCGTCGCCCTGGGCCTGCCAGAACTCGCAGATGGAGTTAGCGAGTTCGGAGGCCATGGCGTGATCGCCATCGCGACGGCTCATCAGATATTGTCCCAGCCAGCTTTGATACTGTTTCATTGCCCGATCTCCTTATCTAAGGTGCCCTTGGTGATTGCCCTCTGGCCGAGCAAACTCGCCAGATATGACTCAACCAGGTCACTTGTTGTGCTGCGCGACTGCTCGTTGTTATCACCGGATTGGGTAGTGATCTCGCCGGATATGGGCGTCAACGGGGCGCAGATGTCAAAAAACGGCCCCTATCGTATCACAAAATAACCAACTTGGGGGGATTGACGGCAGGGGGAGTGACGTGGGTGCCGGCAGAGCTTGGGTAAAGAGCATGCCATCTTGCTGATCCCAGAAGAGAAAAACCCGCCAGGGTGGCGGGTTTTTCGGCTTAAAAAAAGATCAGATGTTGGCGGTGGCGAGGTATTTCTCCATCTCCTCCGCCGGCACCATGCCGCCGCCGGTGGCCCACACCAGGTGGGTGGCCTGTGCCATGCGCAGGGCATCCAGACCGCGGGATGCCTGCCACTCGCCATCGGCGCTGACCCGCCAGGGGCCCGGCATGCCGGCGAGGGCGGAAGGCTCGAGGCGGATCTGCTCATCCCTGTCCAGCAGCCCCAGCAGGTCATACATCTCCTGATCGCTCAGGGTGTAGAAGCCATCCAGCAACCGCTCCATGGCGCGGCCGACGAAACCGGAGGCGCGCCCCACCGCCAGGCCATCGGCGGCGGTGAGGTTATCGATCCCCAGATCCTGTACCGCGATCTGATCGTGCAGGCCGGTGTGCACCCCGAGCAGCATGCAGGGGGAGTGGGTGGGCTCGGCGAAGAAGCAGTGAACGTTATCCCCGAACGCGAGTTTCAGGCCAAACGCCACCCCGCCCGGGCCGCCGCCCACCCCGCAGGGCAGGTAGACGAACAGCGGGTGCTCGGCATCCACCTCGATGCCCATCTCATCGAACTGCTTTTTCAGCCGCTCACCCGCCACCGAGTAGCCGAGGAACAGGGTGCGGGAGTTCTCGTCATCGATGAAGAAGCAGTTGGGATCGCGTTCGGCCTCCTTGCGCCCCTGCTCCACGGCCACCCCGTAATCCTCGGCGTATTCCACCACTATGACCCCGTGTTCGCGCAACTTGCGCTTCTTCCACTCCCGCGCATCGGCGGACATGTGCACGGTGACGGTGAAGCCGAGCTTGGCGCTCATGATGCCGATGGACATGCCGAGGTTGCCGGTCGAGCCCACGGCGATGCTGTATTGGCCGAAGAAGCGGCGGAACTCATCGCTGAACAGCTTGCTGTAGTCGTCGTCTTCGCGCAGCAACCCGGCCTTGATCGCCAGCTGCTCGGCATGGGTCAGCACCTCGTAGATGCCGCCACGGGCCTTGATGGAGCCGGAGATCGGCAGGTGGCTGTCTTTTTTCAGCAGCAGCCGGCCGGTGAGGTCAACGCCGTAACGCTGGTTGAGGGTCGCTTGCAGGGCGGGGATGGCCGCGACTTCGGACTCCAGAATGCCCTGCATGGCACGGGTCTCGGGGAAGGCCTGGCACAGGTAGGGGGCGAAGCGGGCCAGGCGGGCTGAGGCGTCTGCGACGTCGCGTTGATCCAGCCCCACGTAGGGCAGGCCGGCCGCCAATGTGGTGGCATTGGGGTTGAACCAGGTCACAGGCTCGAGAGAGATCAGCGTCTGAACCAGCGGGTACTGAGCGATGAGTTGCGCAATGTCGGTATTTTTCATGGGATGTCTCTGTCTTTTACACGATATAGGAGAGCAGGAAGGTGCCGGCCAGCGCCATCAGGGAGGCGAGGAGGGTGGCACTGGTGTAGTACTTGAGCGTTTCGTTCAGGGTAGCGCCGCAATACTGCTTCACCAGCCAGAACAGGGAGTCGGTCACCATGGTGCAGCCGATGGCGCCTGAGCCGATGGCGAGGGTCATGATCTCCGGGCTGATGTTCGGGTAGTGCACCATGATGGGGGCGACGATGGCGGTGGCCCCCATCATGGCGACGGTGGCGGAGCCGACGGCGGCGTGCAGCACTATGGCCACCAGCCAGGCCAGCAGTATGGGGTGCATGTCCAGCTGGGAGAGGATGGTAGCGAGGCTGTCCCCCAGGCCACTGGCCTTGAGCACGCCATTGAAGGCGCCGCCGGCCCCGATGATGAGCAGTATGTTGGCGATGGAGGAGAAGCACTGCTCCGTCTTGTCCAGCAGCCCTTCCATCTTCATGCTCTGGCGGATCCCCAGCACGTAGTAGGCGGTGAAGGCGGCGATGAACATGGCGGTGATGGGGTTGCCGATAAACTCCAGCAGGGTATAGAGGATGGAGCTCTGATCCATGTTCAGCTCGGCCACCGTCTTGGCCAGCATCAGCAGTATGGGCAGCAGCACGGTGAAGAGGGAGGCGCCGAGGGAGGGGAGCTCGGCCTCATCGCGCGCCTCGATATTCGCAAAGGCGGCGGGCACGCTCTTGAACGGCACCCGCTTGCCCAGCAGCTTCAGGAACAGGGGGCCGCCGACCAGGGAGGCAAAGAGCCCGACCGCGAGGCCATAGACGATGACGGATCCGATATCGGCACCCAGCTGATTGGTGACATAGAGCGCGGCCGGATGGGGCGGCACTATGCAGTGCACGGCCATCAGGGCGGTGCAGAGCGGGATGGCGAGCGTCAGCAGCGAGGTGTTGGTCTTGCGGGCGATGGAGAAGGCGAGCGGGATCAGCAACACCACCCCCACCTCGACGAACAGGGTGATGCCGCACACCAGGCCGACCAGCACCATGATGACCTGAGGCGAGAGCCAGCGGCACTTCTGCAGGGTGAGACCGATGCGCTCGGCGGCGCCCGATACCTCCATCATCTTGCCGAGTATGGTGCCAAGACCGATGACGGCGGCGAGGAAGCCCAGGGTGCCGCCTATGCCCTCTTCCATGGCATTGACCATCTTGACCGGGTTCATCCCCATCATGGTGCCGACATAGAAGCTCGCCAGCAGCAGGGCGAGGAAGGGGTGGATCCTGCCCTTCACTATGGTGAAGACGATCAGGATGATGCTAGTCAGCAAGGTACCGACGACCCACATTTCAGAATTCATACTGCGCCTCGACAAGGGTGATAAGAGATGAACGATGGGCCTATTGAACGGGAATGGCGCCGGGCTGACAAATGATGAAAATGGCGTCTTGGATGAGCTGGGTTGATGCAAAGGTGCCACATTCATCACATTTAGCTGTAGATCTGTGACTTGGATTCGGTTGCTTCATCCTAAAGCGGGCTTTCCGGGATATCATGACGGCGATCTTTAGCCGGTGATGGGGAAGACGGATGTATACCGAAGACAACTATGTATCGAGAAACAAGCTGCTGAGCGGCTATCAACTCTCCAAGCTGCACACCTTCGAGGCGGCGGCCCGTCACTGCTCCTTCGCCCTGGCGGCGGATGAGCTGGCGCTCAGCCCGAGCGCGGTGAGCCACCGGATAGGTGCGCTGGAAGAGGAGCTTGGCTTCAAGCTGTTTCAGCGTTTTCACCGCAAGGTGATGCTGACGGCGGAGGGGCAGCGGATCTTCTGGGCGCTCAAGTCCTCGCTGGAGTTCATCAATCAGGAGATCCTGGAGATCAAGAATCAGGAGCTGTCCGGTTCCCTGACTGTCTACTCCCGCCCCTCCATCGCCCAGTGCTGGCTGGTGCCGCGGCTCGCGGACTTCTCCCGCCTGCATCCCCAGATCGATCTCAACATCATGACCGGCAACGAGAACGTCAACCTGCACGGTTATGGCATCGATCTGACGATCTATTTCGACGACAAGATGCCGGAGCGGCTCGCCATCCACCCGCTGATGGATGAATACATGGTGCCGGTATGCAGCCCCGACTATGCCGAGCAGCATGGGCTGCTGGATAACCCTGACAACTTGTCTCGCTGTCGCTTGCTGCACGACAGGCAGGCCTGGGGGTACGATTCCGACACCGACGAGTGGTGCAGCTGGGCCCGTCAGGCCGGGATCTCCCTCGACGGCTGTCAGTCGAGCATGGGCTTCGATCGCTCCGATCTCGCCATCATCGCCGCCATGAATCACGCCGGGGTGGCCATGGGCCGCAAGAACCTGGTACGCCAGCGGTTGGAGCGCAACGAGCTGGTGGAGCCCTTCCCGGGCAGGGAGGTGCGCTGCGAGCAGCGTTACTACATGGCGACGCTCCCCAACCGCCAGTGCCCCAAGATCCAGGCCTTCATCGACTGGATAGGCACCCAGGCCGCGATGGCGTGCTGAGTCGGAGGGCCGCAAGGCGGGGTATTCCTGTCGGGACTGGTTGACTCGCCGCGGTTTATTTTTATCCGGGGGCGGATAATGCCCTCGGTATTCGCAGTGGATGGCAGACTGACATGAGTCGGGAGAGATCTGGTGTTTTATCATCCCCCGGTGCTTGGATGACTCCATGCTCATTTATCGGATCGACGAATATCCTGGCTGAGGATCTGACCGCGATTAACCAAGGCTGAAGAAAATAATGTCTAGCCGCCATCTTTTTCAATTACGACAACAGTGTGAATTAACGGCAACGAATAATGGTCATGATGTTGTCAAGCCTTCTGCTGGCACTATAAAATCATTATGTTGTTATCGAGCGGACATGCTATTCTCAAACTGTGTTATCCCTGTGACATACAAAAATAATTCTGTGAGGAAGTAATGAACGAGTTTCTGAAAGTTCTACTGAACATTCGCAGCTTGCGTGCTGCCATTCGTGAACTGCCGTTTGAGCAACTGCAAGAAGCGAAAGAAAAGTTTGATCTGGTATATAACGAGCGTGCCGAGTCTGTTGAACAGGAACGTGCCGAGCAGGAAGAGCGTCAGCGCAAGCTGAGCGAATTTACCGAGATGCTGCAACAAGCCGGTATCGACCCGCGTGAGCTGATCGGCAGCGTCGCTGCCCCGGCAGCCGCTGGCGCAGCCAAGAGCAAGCGTGCTCCGCGTCCTGCCAAGTACAAGTATCAGGAAGATGGCCAGGAGAAGACCTGGACCGGTCAGGGCCGTATGCCGAAAGCCATTGCCGAGCAGGTTGCGCTGGGCAAGGATCTGAACGACTTCTTGATCTGATTGTCTGGATCCGCTTGTCAATAATGCCGCCCAATGGGCGGCATTATTATTTTTGGGATAATACAAAATCACCCCCATGGCGCCGCTGCACTATTTGCGCCGGCATATCTGGATCTGCATGATCATCTCGATCCAATAAAGAAGATTCCCCCTGCTGGAAGCAATGGGATCAACCCTGATCCCATCATTGCCGACCACTTGAAGTTGGACTCATACAGCCCATTTATTTTCACCTATGAAACTCGCAGAACCCTGTGACGGACCCCCTCATCGAGGAAATGAGAGGGCACTCTTTCAGTCAGACTTCTTCGTTCTCCCCGAGATGCTGTCCGCGTGGCCATAAAGGCATTAACTCATGTCGGGTTATTTAACTCGGGTTATCGCAGGTCTATTTGACCCTCGGCGACTGGCGATATGTGCAGCTTGTCTGGGGGATAATGATGGCGGTTATTTAATGCAGGGATCTGGAGCGATCCCTGGCATTAACAAATAAGCGGTCGATTAACTGACCGGTTGCACCTCTTCGCGGCGGGTCGACGGCGAGCTTGTCCCCTGGTATTGCCGACGAGCCTCGACGGCATCGGCCAGCATGGCCAGCAGCGTCTGGCTGTCATCCCAGCACAGACAGGCGTCGGTGACCGACAGGCCGTACTGGAGTTCACTCAGGGGGGCCGGTTTCTGGCTCCCCCCCTGCAGGAAGCTCTCGACCATGACGGCGGCGATGGCCTCGCTGCCCTCGCTCAACTGGCGACAGAGCTCCCCGGCGACCCGGATCTGGTTTTTGTGCTGTTTCTGGCTGTTGCCGTGGCTGCAATCCACCATCAGCCGATGGTTGAGCCCCTGCCGTGCCAGCCGCTCGGCGGCATCCATCACATCGCTCTGGTGATAATTGGGCAGGGTGCCACCGCGCAAGATGATGTGGCCGCTCGGATTGCCCTCGCTCTTGATCACCACTATGCCACCCTGGCTGCCGGGGGCGGTGAACAGATGGGAGGCCTCGCTGGCCTGGATGGCATCGATGGCCACCCGGATATTGCCATCTGTGCCGTTCTTGAAACCGACGGGACAGGGCAGGGCCGAGGCCAGCTGCCGATGTACCTGGGACTCGGTGGTGCGCGCCCCTATCGCCCCCCAGCTGATGAGATCGGCCAGGTAGAGGAAGCTGGTGGTATCGAGAAACTCGGTGGCGGTGGCCAGTCCCAGCCGGTTGATGTCGAGCAGCAGCCGGCGCGCCAGGCACAGACCCTGGCCTATGTCGTTGCTGCCATCCAGATGAGGGTCGAATACCAGCCCCTTCCAGCCGACGGTGGTGCGTGGCTTCTCGAAATAGGTGCGCATCACTATCAACAGCCGGTCCTGATAGGCCTCGGCGAGGCGTGTCAGGCGCCGTGCATAGTCGAGCGCGGCGAGGGGATCATGGATGGAGCAGGGGCCGATCACCACCAACAGGCGATCGTCTGCACCGGTCAGGATCTGGCGAACCTGGTGACGGTGCTGGTCAATCTGCTCCGCCATCTCGGCAGGGCAGGGATGCTGTGCCAACAGGTCGGCAGGAGTGGGGAGCGCCTCCACCGCGAAGGCGCGCATTACCGAATTCAAAACTGCCATCTGGGATTACCTTGCTGTGCAAATGGGGTCGATGAGGTGCCTGCGAAACCTGGACGCCGGATCAGGCGGCGAGGGACGCTGACACATCACCATTTGTTGAGAGTGATTATCATTATCTTGTTGTCAGTCTCAAATGCAAGCACTAGAACGAGGATCACCAGAATGGGGGGGAGGGGGTAAAAAGGGCAGAAACCGGATTGCAATCGGGCCCGATCCAGAATGGGAAAAGGCCCGATAAATACAAGGAAAATAAGGCGTTATCAGCTATCCATCACGACATGGCGATCCTGATGGTAGGCGTCCTCATCCTTGCCGTGGCGCCAGTAGGGCACCGCATAGACCTGGGAGCGATCCACCTCCAGCGCGCGCCTGACATGACGGCGCAGCGGCACCACCAGCCCCTCTTCCCCACCGAACCAGAAATAGCTCTGCTCAGAGGCCATGGGCAGGGCTGTGAAATGGTTCACCAGGGGCTCGGTCTGGTCGGGAGTACCGACAAACCAGCGCAGGCTGACACCGACGGGCAGCGACAGATCCTGCACATCTTCTCTATGGGGCACCAGCAGCGCGATATGGCCCCGGGCTTCGGCCGGCATCACCTCTGCCATGGCGCTGATGGCGGGCAGGGAGGTGAGATCCCCCGCCATGTAGTAGTGCAGGGCCGGCTGCAGCATGGGATCCGGGCCGCCGGGGCCTGAGATGGCCAGCAGATCGCCAGGCTGGACCCGCAGGGCGAAGCGGCTGGCCGGGCCGGCATCGCCGTGCAGGGCGAAGTCGATGTCCAGCTCCAGCGCCTCACGCCGGAAGGCGCGGATGGTAAAGGTGCGGAGGATGGGCTTCTGGCTCGGATCTTCCCAGCGGGGCCCCTTGGGGGTCGGGGTCGGCAGCACGGCATGGGGCTGGCCCGGCTGGGGCAGCATGATCTTGATATGGGCGCCGCCACAGCTGAAGGGGTAGTCGGCCAGCTCAGGGCTGGTCAGACAGACGCGGCGCAGATGGGGGCCCACATCATGGACCTGTTTGACTGTGAGCAGGCGAGGGCGATTGACCGGGGCGGGCTGTGACATTTGAGTACTCCTGACAGGCAATGGCGCTCATTCTTCATCAAATGAAAATTATTATCAATTGGTTTGTGGGTGGGAAGGAGGCCACGGCCGGGAGGGATATTTACCCCGGCCGTGGCACAGAGAGGCGGGAGACTAGCTCCGATCGCTCCCCCCCAGCGCCTGGTAGATCCCGGCCATGGTGTTGAGCTGGCTCTGCTGTTGGGTCAACAGGCTGAGCTCGGCATCCCACAGCCGATTCTGCTCATCCAGCCAGGGCTGTACCCCGGTGGCACCGGCCTGGAAGCGGGCCCGGGCCAGCCGCTCGGCCTCCCTGGCATAGCTCAGCTGCTGCCCCAGATAGTGCAGTCGTTGCTCGCCCTGATGGCGGGCGGCCAGCCCATCCTCCACCTCCAGCAAGGCACCGTAGAGCTGCTTGCGAAACTCGGTCTCGGCGATCTGGTAATCGACCTCGGAGCTGGCGATGGATAGCTTGGTCTTGTTGTACTCGAGGAAGGGCAGGGCCAGGGTGGCCCCCAGGGTCCCCACCGGATTCTGCAGCACCTGGGTCAGGGTGTCCGAGGTGGTGCTGGCGCTGCCGGTCAGGCTGAGGCTGGGGTAGAAGCTGGTGCGGATCTCGTCCCCCCTGGCCAGCGTCTTGCGCAGCCGCAGCTCGGCGGCCCGCACATCGGGGCGCCGGGCCAGCACGTCGGCCGGAATGCCGACCGCCAGCGATGGGATGGGGCTGGTCGTCAGGGCGGCCGGGATGAACTCCAGCGGACCGCTGCTGCGGCCGAGCAAGAGCCGCAGGGCATTGCCAGCCTGCTCCCGCTGCAGGACGAGGGAGGCGAGCTCCGCCTGCTTGCCGGCTTTCTGCTGGCCGGCCTGCACCAGATCGAGCCGGGTAACGGCACCGGCGTCATATTTGGCGCGGGTCAGCTGCTCGGCGCGGCTGTAGTTGGCGAGCTGGCGCTCGCCGAGGGAGATGGCCGAGCCGAGATAGGCCAGCTGCCAGTACTGCTCCAGCGCCTTGCCGATCAGCATCAGACGGGTGGCCGCCAGATCCTGCTCACTGGCCTGGGCCTCCCAGCCGGCCTGATCCCGGACCGAGGCGAGTTTGCCCCACAGATCCACCTCGTAACCCAGGTTGAGAGAGGGGCCCAGATTGCGGCTGGTCACGCCGGTGCCCATGTTCTTGTTGCCGCTGACCCCTATGCTGGCGTTGACCGAGGGGGTGAGATTGGTGTCGGCCAGATCGGCGCCAAGCAGGGCGTTCTTCAACCTGAGCCCCGCCACCTGCATATCCGGGTTGGCGGCCAGCACGGCATCGACCAACCGGTCGAGGGCGGGATCCTTAAACCCCTGCCACCAGAGGCCCGCCTGCTGCTGGGTGAGCCCCTCGTCGGCCTGCTGCCAGCTCGGCGCCACGACCAGATCCGGTTGGTGATAGGTGCTCTGCTGACTGCAGGCGCTGAGGACAAGGCCGGCGGCGAGGCAGAGCGCTGGTCGCGATAAGAGGCTGCGGCCCTGTCTGGATAAGAGGCGGCGCCTCTGTCTGGACAACTTGTGCATCATCATTCCCTCGCCAGCGCCTCGACCGGATCGAGCCGGGCCGCGTTGCGAGCAGGCAGGTAACCAAACAGGATCCCGATGAGCGAGGAGCAGCCGAAGGCCATCAGGATGGAGAAGAGCGAGAAGTGCATCTGGAAGCTTTCCACTATCAGTGAGAACACGAAGCCGATGAGCAGGGCCAGGCCGATGCCGAGCAGGCCGCCCAGCAGGCTGACCATCACCGCCTCGATCAGGAACTGTTGCAGTATGTCGGACTGACGGGCGCCGACCGCGATGCGGATCCCGATCTCCCGGGTGCGCTCCACCACAGACACCAGCATGATGTTCATCACCCCGACGCCGCCGACGATGAGCGAGATCACCGCGATGGCGGAGACCAGCAGGGTCATGGTGGCGGTGGTCTTCTCCACCGACTTGATGATGCTGTCGCTGCTGAAGGTGAAGAAGTCTTTCACCCCGTGGCGCTGGGTCAGCAGCGCCACGGCGGCCTGCTCGGCCAGGGCGGGCTGGATCCCGTCCTTGACCCGGATGGTGATCTGGCTGAAGTGGTTCTGGGAGATGAGACGGCTCATCACGGCGCTGTAGGGCAACCAGACGGTGACCGACTGGCTGCTGCGGCCAAAGCCGGTCTCCTGCGCCACCACGCCGATGATGCGCACCGGCAGGGTGCCGACCAGCACCACCTGGCCGATGGGGTCCTCCTTGCCGAGCAGACTCTCTATGGTCTTGCCATCCACCACGGCCACCGCCGTCCGGCTCTGGATATCCCGCTCATCGAACAGCCGGCCCTGGGTGAGCGTCATCCCCTTGACCCGGAAGAAGTCACTGCCGACCCCGACCACGTTGCCACTGCTGGTCTTGTTGCGATAGCGCAGCTGACCCGAGGTCGCGATCTGGGGGCTGGCCCCCTCCAGATAGGGCTGGCCGAGCAGGGCGTCGAGATCCCGCTCGTTCAGGGTCTGGATGCTGGCCGCCTTCTCATCCCCCCAGTCCTTGCCGGGGAAGATGTCGATGGTGTTGGTACCCATGGCGTTGATGTCATTGATCACCTTGGCGCGGGCCCCCTGGCCGAGGGCGACCACGCTGACCACGGCGGCGATGCCGATGATGATGCCGAGCATGGTGAGGAAGGTGCGCATGCGGTGTGCCAGCATGGCGTGCAGGGCCATGCGGCCAGCCTCCCGGTAGCGATCCCAGCCCTGGCTGCCCCGTTTGGCGATGGACGTCGCGGGCTGGCCGGTGGCGTGGGGCGGCGTGGGTTTGTGCGCCGCCTCGGTCCCTGCGGGCAGGGGGAGGCCAGGCTCGGCCTGGTCTGTGGTCGTCGTCGCGGGCTGGCCACTGTCTTCCACTACCCGTCCATCGCGCAGGGTGATGATGCGATCGGCGTGGTTGGCCACTGCCATGTCGTGGGTCACCAGGATGATGGTGTGGCCCCGGCCATGCAGCTCCTTGAGGATGGCCATCACCTCCTTGCCGCTGTGGCTGTCGAGGGCCCCGGTGGGTTCGTCGGCCAGGATCACCTCGCCGCCATTGGCCAGCGCCCGGGCTATGCTGACCCGCTGCTGCTGCCCGCCGGAGAGCTGACCCGGCCTGTGGTGGCTGCGATCGCTCAGGCCGAGGCGGGACAACAGGGTGCGGGCCCGCAGCTGGCGCTCGGGGCGCGAGGTGCCGGCGTAGATGGCCGGGATCTCCACGTTGGCGGCCGCATCCAGATGGGGCAGCAGGTGATAGCGCTGGAAGATGAAACCGAAGTGGTGGCAGCGCAGGCGGGCCAGGGCGAGGGCATCCAGCTGGGCGGTGTCCTGCCCGCGGAACAGATACTCGCCCGAGCTGGGGCGGTCGAGGCAACCCAGCAGGTTCATCAGGGTGGACTTGCCGGAGCCGGAGGCGCCGACGATGGCGACCATCTCCCCCGCCTGGATGCAGAGATCCAGCGGGTGCAGCACCGTGACCTCCTGCTCCCCGCTCTGGTAGCGACGCTCTATGCCCTTGAGCCGGATCAGGGGCTCGCTCACGGCCTCATTTCCCCGTCATCGTCCTGGACGGGCTTGCCCTGCTCCAGGGTGACCTTGTCCTGCTCGTTCAGGCCGCTCACCACCTCGATCTTGATGTCGTCCTTCATGCCGGTCTTGATGCGGCGGGTCTCTTTCTGCTCGTCGTCCTTGAGCAGGCTGACCTCATATTCGTTGTCCCCCAGCTTCTTGCCGAGGGCGGTTTGGGGGATCGCCAGCACCTGCTTGCGTTCACCCAGCACTATGGTGACCTGGGTCGTCATGGCGACCCGCAGCTGATGGTCCGGGTTGGGCACATCGAACAGGGCGTAGTAGTAGACGGCCGCGTTGCTGGTCGCCGTGCTGCTGGCGGTCTGCTCGTTGATGTTGGTGGGGGCCAGCTCGACCGTGCGCAGGGTGGCGTGATAGCGGGTATCCGGATCCCCGATCAGGGTGAAATAGACCGGCATGCCAGCCTTGACCTTGGTGACATCGGCCTCCGAGATCTGGGCCTTGACCGTCATGGTCTCCAGGTTGGCGAGCTTGAGCAGAGTCGGCACCGTCTGGCTGGCGGCCAGGGTCTGGCCCTGGCGGGTCACGATGGAGACGACTGTCCCATCCATGGGGGCCTGAATGCGGTTATAGCCCAACTCTGTCTTGGTGCGATCCACCTTGATCAGGGCGCTGTCGACGTCGGCCTGGGCACTCTGCAGCTCGGCCCGGGTGACCGCCAGCTGCGCCTCGGCACTCTCCAGATCGGCCCGGGAGCTCGCCTCCTGCCTGAACATCTGCTGCTGGCGGCGCCAGGCCAGCTCGTTCTGCTTGAGCTGCGCCTGCTTGATCTTGAGCTGAGCACGGCGGCTGGCCAGATCCGCCTCGGCGGTCTTGAGGTTGTTCTGGGCGATCAGGGGATCTATCTCCGCCAGCAGGTCTCCCTGCTTGACGTGCTGCCCGGCTTCCACGGCCAGATAGGTCACCTGACCCGAGACCTGGGCACCCACATCCACCTGTTCTATGGCTTGCAGGACACCGCTGGCCAGCACGGTCTGTTCCACGTCCTGGCGGATGACGGAGGCGGTCAATACCGGGGCCGGCGTCTTGCCGGGCCAGGCCAGCCAACCGATGATGGCCAGCAGAACGAGAACGAGCAGGACGAGTTTGCCCTGCTTGGGGAGTATTTTCATTTATCACCTGAACGAAACGTGCGAAGCCGTGCAAGGGCAATATCCTGCAGCAAACGGCGCTGAAAAAACAGCGAGCAATATGTAAGAAATCATGTAGATGGACTTGTCAGTAACGCACTGCCAGCGGGCAGTCACGCCCCGATCGGGTGCCATGGCACCGGGTTGAGCTGCGCGGGAAAAGGGGAGGGGAACAAGAGAGCACCCACCCCAGGGGCGGGCGCTCGAGGGATCAGGCGACGGCCTTGCTCTGCTCGGCATAGGGTTCGTGGCAGATCTGGATATCGATGGGCAGCTTGTAGATGAGCAGGCGCGCCAGGGAGCCCTCCATCCAGTGGTGACGGCTGCCGACCAGCAGCAGTTGGGTCGGGTGTGCGGCCAGCCAGCGTCGCAGATCCGACACCACCTCATTCACCACCAGGCACTGGTAATCCACCGGATGCCGCAAGGTGGTGATGAGCTCGCTGATGACGGCCTTGGCGTCCAGGGTGCCTTGGGCACTGCGCTCCTCTTCCGACAGCGACAGGCTGTCACGCCGGGTCTTGCTACTGTGGGTCAGGTGCAGCAGGGTCAGCGTGCAACCCATTCCCTGCGCCAACTGGCTCGCCTTGGCCAGCGTCTCCTGCTCGTAATCCTTGCCTTCCAGCAACAGCACTATATTGGTTGGGGTCATAAGCAGTTCTCCTTGGCATGTGCGGGTCATGGAGGACAAGACGGCTGTCCCTTCCCATGGCGATCCCGCGAGATGTCACATCGAGCGAACCATTGTGCGTCGCCGCGCATCGGCCCGCTTAACACATCATAACAAATTGAGTTGAATGGAAAATGAAGGGGATTGTGAGGGGGATCGCGAACGGACTCGATGCTGGATTGGGTAGCCCCCATGCGGGCTGGCATGGGGGCTAGGGCAGTGATGAGGGGGTATGGGGTGCTCGGCGCTCAGGCGAAGTGTCTGGAGAGCCAGGGCAGTCCTTCCTTCTTGCGGCTGACGGCGCCGGCAAGGTGGACGGGTTCGCCCGGCAAGATGCCGGCACTGGCGAAATGGAGCTGGCTGTCCCCCTTGGCCAGATCGGTCAGCATCAGCACATAGGCATCCAGCTTGTCTCGTGCCAGCCGCTCCTGCATCGCCTGTTGCAACTCATCCTGTCGGGCCAGGATCTCGGCCGGGTTCATCACACAGATCTGGCTGACCATCAGGGAGTGGCCCGCGATCTGATAGGCCTTCTCGTCGGCGGTGAGCAACTCGCTGAGCGGCGCGTCGCCCAGCTGGGTGCGGCGCTCCAGCAGGGTCTGGGCAAAGGGGGCAAGCGCCAGCTCGGCGATGGGGAGCAGCCGGTCGACCGCGACCCTGTCCTGCTCAGTGGTGGTGGGGGAGGTGAAGTTGAAGGTGTCGCTGACGATGGCCCCCAGCAGCAGGCGGGCCTGGGCGCGGGACAGCTTGTCATAACCCATCAGCTCAAGCAGCACTGTGGCGCTGCAACCGACCGCCCTGATCCAGGCATCGAGCGGGCCACGGGTGATCAGGGTGCCGATGCGGTGGTGATCGATGAGGCCCTGCACATCGGCATCGGCCAGCCCTTCCGGCCCCTGCTCCAGTTCGCTGAAATCCACCAGAAAGACCGGCTTGTCGGCCACGCTGCCCAGCAGCACGGGCGGTGCCTCGATCCCCGCCGTCTCCAGGATGAAGCGGGTCTCGGCGATGGGGCTGCCCAGCGCGAAGGCCTGGGCGGAGCGGCCCTGGTCATTGAGCCAGTCGGCGGTGACCAGCGCGGTGCAGATGCTGTCGCTGTCGGGATTTTTGTGGCCAAAGACATGAAGCATGGGGTGTTCCTGATGTGGGGTGGTGGCCGCGGTGCCGGGCCATGAGAGAGAGGGCCTTGGGCCCTAGTCGGTTCAACTTTACTGCGTGGTGGCCGCGGGGGCAATCCTGGTCAGCCCTGGCTGGGCAAAGGGGCGCAGGCAGAACCCGGTGACAGCCAGGTGGGGGCGCCAGCTGGCTCGCTGGCAGGCAAGGCGCGGCCAAGCGGGCGACAAGGGGGCATCAACCCCTTGTCGCCCCGGGCTCAGGAGGCTAGCAGCTCGCGTGCATTGGCCAGGGTATTGTCGGTGATCTGATCCCCCCCCAGCAGACGGGCCAGCTCGTTGAGGCGGGCACCCGGATTGAGGGCCCGCATCTGGGTCTCTGTGGTCTTGCCATCGGTATGCTTGCTGACCACCATGTGCTGGTGACCCTTGCCGGCCACCTGCGGCAGGTGGGTGACCACCATCACCTGGGTGGACTCGCCGAGCTGGCGCAGCAGACGACCGACCACGGCCGCGGTCGGGCCGCTGATCCCCACGTCCACCTCATCGAAGATGAGGGTCGGTGTCGACACCTTGCGGGCGCTGATCACCACGATGGCGAGGCTGATGCGCGACAGCTCCCCGCCGGAGGCGACCTTGCCAAGGGGCTGGATCGGTTGACCCGGGTTGGTGGTCACCATGAACTCCACCCTATCTATGCCAAGGGGGGATAGGCTGCTCTGGGCATCCGGTCGCACCTCTATGATGAAGCGGCCATCGGGCATGGCCAGCTCGTGCATGCTGCTGGTCACCTTGGCACCGAGCTCTTCGGCATAGCGCTGACGGCTCTGGCTGAGCACCTCCGCCGCCTGCACGAAGGCCAGGCGGGCCTGGGCCAGCTCGTCTTCCATGCCTTCGAGGCGCTCCTCATCCGAGTTGAGGCGGGCGAGATCGCTGGCGAGATCCTGATGATGCAGGGCCAGCTCGGCCGGCTTGACATGGTGTTTGCGGGCCAGGTTGATGGCCTTGGAGAGACGGGCCTCCAGCTCGTTGAAGCGCTCGGGATCCAGCTCCAGCAGATCGAGGTAGCTGCGCAGCTCGCTGTGGCTCTCCTGCACCCCGATCAGGGCCTCGTTGAGCATCCCCAGCACGTTGCCGAGACGGCCATCCATGGCGACCAGGGTCTCGGCCCTGTCCACCGCCACCTGCAGCAGGCCGGCGATGGTGGTCTCCTCGTTGTCATAGAGCAGATCGAGGCATTGGCCGCACTCCTGCATCAGCTCGGTGCCGTTGGCGAGCCGCTGATGCTCCTCCTCGATGGTTTCGAATTCCCCCGGTTGCAGGGCGAACTCATCCAGCTCCTGCACCTGGTATTCGATCAGCTGGCGGCGAGCCTCCCGCTGCTGCTGCTCGGCCTTGAGGCGGTTGAGCTCGTTTTGCAGCTGGCGCCACTGCTGGTAGTGCTGGCGCACCTCGTCCAGCAGCAGATGGTGGCCGGCGTAGCCATCCAGCAGGGCAAGTTGATAATCGGGCTTGAGCAGCATCTGGTGGGCGTGCTGGCCGTGGACGTTGACCAGCAGCTGGCCAAGGCTGCGCAACTGCACCAGGGGCACGGGCACCCCGTTGATGTAGCTGCGGGAGCGCCCCTCGGCGGAGAGCACCCGCCGCACTATGCACTCCCCCTCATTTTCCAGCTCGTTGGCGGTGAGCCAGGCGCGGGCGGCCGGGTTGCCGTCCAGCAGGAAACGTGCGCTGACCTCGGCCTTGTCGCTGCCCGGTCGCACCATGCTGGCCTCGGCCCGCTCGCCGAGGCAGAGGCCGAGCGCATCGATGGCAATGGATTTGCCTGCGCCGGTCTCACCCGTGATGCAGGTCATGCCGGATTGCAGATCGAGTTCGAGAAACTTGACGATAGCGAAGTTGTTGACGGTCAGCTGGGTCAGCATGGTCTCATCCTGTATGGGCCAACATTACTGTGTATGCATCCAGTATATACTGGTTTTCCATACAGTAAAGTGTCGGCCTCACACAGGCGACCTGATCGGCTTAGAACAGCTTGCTGCCCCAGCCGAGCTTGTTGCGCAGCACGTGGAAGTAGCTGTAATCGAGGGGATGGACCAGATGCAGCTTGTGGCTGCTCTTCTTGATGAGGATCTCGTCACCCGGGTGCACCGCCAGGGTCACCTGGCCGTCGCAGCTCACCTGCATGGCGTCATCCTGATTGTCGGGGGAGACCAGCAGGCGCACCTCGCTGTCCGCATCCAGCACTATGGGGCGGCTGCTCAGGGTGTGCGGGAACATGGGCACCAGCGTGATGGCATTGAGCTTGGGGGTGAGGATGGCGCCCCCCGCCGACAGGGAATAGGCGGTCGAGCCGGTGGGGGTGGCGACTATGATGCCGTCCGAGCGCTGGCTGTACATGAAGCTGCCATCGATGTAGACCTCGAACTCGATCATGTGGGCTATCTTGCCCGGGTGCAGCACCGCCTCGTTCACCGCCAGGTTGCTGGACTTGCGCTCACCGTGGCGATAGACGGCGGCCTCCAGCAGGAAGCGATGCTCGCTCTTGAAGTGGCCGGAGAGCACCTGCTCCAGGGGCGGCAGGTAGTCCTGGGGCGAGAGATCCGTCAGAAAGCCGAGGTTGCCCCGGTTCACCCCGATCACCGCCACATCGAAGCGTGACAGCACCCGCGCGGCCCCCAGCATGTTGCCGTCGCCGCCGACGACGATGGCGAGATCCGCCTGTTCCCCGAGCTGCACCAGATCCATCACGTCATCGCAGAGCACGCCCAGGGTGTGGGCGACCCGGCTCTCGAGCAGCACCCGGAAGCCGCGGCTGCTCAGGTATTGATAGAGGCCGCTGAGGGTCTGGTTGGCACCTTCATGATGGGGTTTGCCGATCAGGGCGATGGTTTTGAACGGAGAATCCATAGGTTATCGGGTCTGGGGCTGAGTATTGAGGGGAGTATACCGCGCTTTGGTGGGGATTTGTCTGCTGCCATGCCCGGCGGGCGGATCCGGCCCGGAAAAGCGGCAAAAATGCCGGTTGGCTCACTTCATTGGCCATGAGAGGGCCCTTTTCCCCTTGAAAGCCGGGGCGACGTCCCCATAATAGCGCCAACATAGGGTCTGTTGATGTTTCGTTGCGACCGCGACGGAGTCAGTTTTTGCGCGGAGCTAGGCGCGAGACGCGAAGTTTGGTCATCCAAATGAGCCGTCGAGTAACGACGTTACACGCAAAAACTGACCCGTCCCTGCGGGTTGCGCCGCAAATGAGGCCATGCGTTGTTGCGGAACTTGCCAAGGGAACAACCATTGCCAGCGTTTCGCGCCTAGCCTGACGTCATTTGTTGCAGCAACGCGGCTTGCGCCTAAACGTCAACAGACCCTAACAAGTAACCCTGAATATTGGAGATGTCATGAACCACGAAGAACAAAAGGTTGAAGCGATGGAGCAAGTGGAAGTCCAGCCAGTCGAGCCGACCGATGTAGACAGTGAAGTGACAGCCGAACAGGCCCGCATTGCCGAGCTGGAAGCCCAGCTGGAAGCTGCCCAGCAGGCCGCTGCCGACGAGCGCGAGCGCGCCATTCGCGCCGCCGCCGAGATGGAAAACCTGCGTCGCCGCGTCGCCCAGGACGTGGAGAAGGCACACAAGTTCGCGCTGGAGAAGTTTGCCGGGGAACTGTTGCCGGTGCTGGACAACCTGGAGCGGGCCATCGAGCTGGCAGACAAAGAAGACGAAGCCCTCAAGCCGATGATCGAAGGGGTCGAGCTGACGCTCAAGTCCATGCAGAGCTCGGTGGGCAAGTTCGGTCTGGTCGCGCTGGATCCCCTGAACCAGCCGTTCGACCCCAATGCCCATCAGGCCATCAGCATGATCGAGAATGCCGAGCTGGCACCCAACACCGTCATCGCCGTGATGCAGAAGGGCTACGAGCTCAACGGTCGGGTCATTCGTCCGGCCATGGTGATGGTCTCCAAGGCCCCTGCCTGAGACGCATCCTCCCATTGAGCCCGCCGCTCGGCGGGCTTTTTATTGGGATCCGCGGCGAGTGGGTGAAAATGTGGCCGCTGACCGACAAGTTGGTACGGTTTTTTATGCGCAGGACTTGAAGCTCAACATCGCGGCCCCATATAGGTGGCAAGGCCACGGCGGCACAGACTATTGCACTGCACAGTGGCAAGAATTTGATGTCGGGAGCTTGAAAGCCACAGTGGCAGCCCCCACCTAGCCGTTAACGTATTAAGGCGAGCACCTCGCCAGTTTATTCAAAGTATTTGGAGATTCGTCAAATGGGTAAAATCATCGGTATTGACCTGGGTACTACCAACTCCTGTGTTGCTATTCTGGATGGCGACCATGCTCGCGTGATCGAGAACGCGGAAGGCGACCGTACTACTCCGTCCATCATTGCCTATGCCGATGACGGCGAAATCCTGGTTGGTCAGCCGGCTAAGCGTCAGGCCATCACCAACCCGAAGAACACGCTGTTTGCAATCAAGCGTCTGATCGGCCGTCGTTTCGAGGATGAAGAAGTACAGCGCGATCTGAAGATCATGCCGTACGCCATCGCCAAGGCCGACAACGGTGACGCCTGGGTAGAAGTCAAAGGCAAGAAAATGGCACCGCCGCAGATCTCTGCCGAAGTGCTGAAGAAGATGAAGAAGACCGCCGAGGATTACCTGGGCGAGCCGGTGACCGAAGCCGTCATCACAGTACCGGCCTACTTCAACGACGCCCAGCGTCAGGCCACCAAGGATGCCGGTCGCATCGCCGGTCTGGACGTCAAGCGCATCATCAACGAACCGACCGCTGCGGCCTTCGCCTACGGCGTGAACAAGGTCAAGGGTGAGCGCAAGGTTGCCGTATATGACCTGGGCGGCGGTACCTTCGACATCTCCATCATCGAGATCGACGAAGTCGAAGGGGAAACCACCTTCGAAGTACTGGCGACCAACGGTAACACCCACCTGGGTGGTGAAGACTTCGACAACCGTGTCATCAACTATCTGGTTGACGAGTTCAAGCGTGAGCAGGGCATCGACCTGCGCAACGACCAGCTGGCTCTGCAGCGTCTGAAAGATGCCGCCGAGAAAGCCAAGATTGAGCTCTCTTCCGCGCAGCAGACCGACGTGAACCTGCCGTACATCACCGCAGACGCCACCGGTCCCAAGCACATGAACATCAAGGTGACCCGCGCCAAGCTGGAATCCCTGGTGGAAGACATGGTGAAAGACTCCCTGGAGCCGGTCCGTGTCGCCCTGAAAGACTCCGGTCTGGCAGTCGGCGAGATCGACGACGTCATCCTGGTGGGTGGTCAGACCCGTATGCCGCTGGTGCAGAAGACCGTGGCTGACTTCTTCGGCAAAGAGCCGCGCAAAGACGTCAACCCGGACGAAGCCGTGGCCATGGGTGCTGCCATTCAGGGCGCGGTACTGTCCGGTGAGAAGACCGACGTGCTGCTGCTGGACGTCACCCCGCTCTCCCTGGGTATCGAGACCATGGGTAGCGTGATGACTGCGCTGATCGAGAAGAACACCACCATTCCGACCAAGAAGTCCCAGGTGTTCTCCACTGCCGAAGACAACCAGTCTGCCGTGACCATTCACGTGCTGCAGGGTGAGCGCAAGCGCGCCAGCGACAACAAGTCTCTGGGCCAGTTCAACCTGGAAGGCATCCGTCCGGCACAGCGCGGTCTGCCGCAGATCGAAGTGACCTTCGATATCGATGCCAACGGCATCCTGCACGTCTCCGCCAAGGACAAAGAGACCAACAAGGAGCAGAAGATCACCATCCAGGCTTCTTCCGGTCTGTCCGACGAGGAGATCGAACGCATGGTACGCGAGGCGGAAGCCAACGCGGCCGAAGACAAGAAGTTCGAGGAGCTGGTGCAGACCCGCAACCAGGCTGACGGTCTGGTCCACTCGGTCCGCAAGCAGATCACCGAAGCCGGTGACGCCCTGCCCGCCGACGAGAAGACCAAGATCGAGACCGCACTGAGCGAGCTGGAAGCCGTCATCAAGGGTGACGACAAGGCGGCCATCGAAGCCAAGCAACAGGCTTTGCTGGAAGCGTCCCAGAAGCTGATGGAGCTTGCCCAGCAGCAGTCACAGGGCGCTGGCGCCGATGCCGGTCAGACTTCTTCTGCCAAGGCCGAAGACGACGTGGTCGACGCCGAGTTCGAAGAAGTGAAAGACGACAAGAAATAAGCCATACCCAGCTGGGCAGAGTTCGCTCTGCCCATTGGCTTAGTCACTGAATTTGCGGGCGTTGGGTGACCAACGCCCGTCTGCATAACTGTTTAAGTAGCAACAGGATGAGTATGTCGAAGCGCGATTTCTATGAAGTGCTCGGGGTGTCGAAAGGTGCCGATGAGCGCGAGATCAAGAAGGCGTACAAGCGTCTGGCGATGAAGTATCACCCGGATCGCAACCAGGGTGATGCCGCATCCGAAGAGAAGTTCAAAGAGGTCAAGGAAGCCTACGAGGTGCTGACCGACGAGAACCTGCGCGCCCGCTATGACCAGTACGGTCATGCCGGGGTGGATCAGAGCCAGGGTGGCGGTGGTCACGGCGGCTTTGGCGGCGGCGCGGACTTCGGTGATGCATTCGGCGATATCTTTGGTGACATCTTCGGTGGCCGCAGTGGCGGTGGCCGTCGTGGCCCGGCCCGTGGCTCCGACCTGCGCTACAACATGGAGCTGACTCTGGAAGAGGCGGTACGCGGGGTCTCCAAGGAGATCAAGATACCGACTCAGGTCCACTGCGAGGTCTGTAACGGCTCGGGTGCCCACACCGGCAGTCAGGCCCATACCTGTCCGACCTGCCACGGTGCGGGTCAGGTGCAGATGCGCCAGGGCTTCTTCGCGGTGCAGCAGGCCTGCCCGCATTGCCACGGTCGTGGCAAGATCATCAAGGATCCGTGCCGCAAGTGCCACGGTGAGGGCCGCTACCAGAAGACCAAGACCCTGTCGGTCAAGATCCCGGCCGGGGTCGATACCGGTGATCGCATCCGTCTCTCCGGTGAAGGGGAAGCGGGGGAAGCGGGGGCCTCGGCAGGGGATCTGTACGTACAGGTACACGTCAAGGAGCACGAGATCTTCGTGCGTGACGGCAACGATCTCTACTGCGAAGTGCCCATCAGCTTCACCACGGCGGCGCTCGGCGGCGAGATCGAGGTGCCGACCCTGGATGGTCGGGTCAAGCTCAAGGTCACGGCGGAAACCCAGACCGGCAAGCTGTTCCGCCTGCGCGGCAAGGGCGTCAAGTCCGTGCGCTCCGGCCAGGTCGGCGATCTGATGTGCAAGGTGGTGATCGAGACCCCGGTCAAGCTGACCGAGACCCAGCGAGAGCTGCTGCGTCAGCTGGACGAGTCGTTCAGCGGTGCCGCCGCCAAGACCCACAAGCCAAAATCGGAAGGCTTCTTCGAAGGGGTGAAACGCTTCTTCGATGACCTGACCAAGTAATCACCGTAAGCGTGATGCAAGCCGGCCTCTGTGCCGGCTTTCTTTTTGTCTGCGATTTAGCCTGGATCCCCGCTATTGAGTGGATCCCGATGAGGGATCCTCCTCACAACTCCCGCCAGTTTTCCCTGTACAAATGTTATCCCGTTCACATTATTGCTGAAACGGTTTAGCTGTCATATTGAGTTAGCTAAAGCGGTTTAGCTATGCTCTCTTCGCCGATAAAAACAGAGCCCGATCGGGTAACACACGACAGGTGAGGAAGATGACGATGTTCAAGAGCAAATTGGCGTTGGCAGTGGCGCTGGGATTGGGGATGAGCGGCCCGCTGTGGGCGGCCGAGGGCGGTATAGAGGCGCGTCTGGCGGCGCTGGAGGCGCGGGTGCAGGCGGCAGAGTCCCGCGCCGCCGCTGCCGAAGCGCGGGCTGACCAGGCCGAGAGCAAGGCGAGCGAGGCCCGGGAGACAGCCGTGGTCGCCAAGGCTCAAAGCGAGAAGGTGGACAAGCAGACCGCCGGCGCGCAGGGCTTCGAGTTTCACGGCTACGCCCGCTCTGGTCTGCTGGCCAACAGCAACGGCAACGGGGGGCGTGGCGGCCCTTACATCACGCCAGCCGGTTCGGTGGGGGGGGCTGTAGGGAGGTTAGGCAACGAAGACGACACCTACATGGAGGCCAACCTGCTCAAGACCCAGACCTTCGCCGATGGCAGCTGGGCCCGCTACAAGCTGATGCTGGCGGATGGAGTCGAGACCAGCAACGACTGGACCGCCAGCGATTCCAGCCTCAACACCCGTCAGGTGTTTGCCGAAATCGGCGACCTGGCGAGCTTCAGCGGCCCCTTCCAGCACTCGGTGCTCTGGGCGGGCAAGCGCTTCGATCGGGACAACTTCGACATCCACTGGCTCGACTCCGACGTGGTCTTCCTGGCCGGGACAGGTGGCGGCGTCTACGACGTGCAGCTGGCCGACAGCTGGAAGGCGAACTTCTCCCTCTACGGCCGCGACTACGGCGACATCAGCGCCAGCGGCCTCTCGGACATAGAGAGCTACATCCTCACCATGAACAACAGGTTCGGCAACTGGCAGTGGATGCTGAACGGCCTCTCGGCCAAGGACAACGAGGCGCGCATCAACGACGGCGGCACCGGCAGCGAGGCGGCGAACAAGGGGGCGCACACCCTGGTGGCCTACCATGGCGACAGCTTCTTTGGCATCAATCCCGGCTTCTCCAAGGCCGCGGTGCTCTACGGCCATGGCCTGGGGGCCGAGCTCAAGGGGTTGGGCTCCGACAGCGAGCTGCTGCCCGATGCCGACGCGGTACGGGTCGCCGTGTTCGGGGCTACCGATATCGCTCCGCGCTGGCGGCTGGCCCCGGCCCTGCTGGCGGAGCAGAGCCAGGATCGCTACGTGAAGGGGGACGAGTATCAGTGGCTGACCCTCAACACCCGGGTGGCCCAGGTGCTGAGCCAGAACGTCGAGCTGGTCTACGAGGCCGCCTGGCAGTACATGGACTTGGATCCCAAGGGCTACAAGGGACGCCAGGCGGTGAGCGGCAACTTCACCAAGCTCACCTTCGCCCCCACCTTCAAGGCACAGACCGCCGGCTTCTTCGAGCGGCCCGAGCTGCGGGTATTCGCCACCTGGATGGACTGGTCCTCCGAGCTCGACAACTACGCCAGCACCGATGCCATGGGCCAGAGCGATTTCACCGCCGGTGGCGAGTGGAACTTTGGCGTGCAGATGGAAACCTGGTTCTAGTTCGTTATCCCGATCACAAAAATGGCAGCCGACGCCGGGATCTGTTGGTTAGCTAAAACGGTTTAGCTGATAATGCCGACCAAGAGAACAGAGCCCGGCTCTGGCAGTGGATCCGATGCAGCAGTGGAGTAGCAAGGTGGGGAATCGTGTGTGGGTAATGGGGGATGCGGTGGTGGATTTGATCCCGGAAGGGGAGCTGCACTACCTCAAATGTCCGGGCGGTGCGCCCGCCAACGTGGCGGTGGGGGTGGCGCGGCTCGGCGGTGAATCGGCCTTTATCGGCCGGGTCGGCGCCGATCCCTTCGGCCGCTTTATGGCCGATACCCTGGTGGCAGAGGGCGTCGATATCCGTCATCTGACCCAGGATCCGGCCCACCGAACCTCCACAGTGCTGGTGGAGCTCGATGAAGAAGGGGAGCGCAGCTTCACCTTCATGGTGCGCCCCAGTGCCGACCAGTTCCTCGAACCGGCAGACTTGCCCCGCTTCGAAGCCGGGCAGTGGCTGCTGACCTGTTCCATCGCGCTCGCCAACGAGCCGGTGCGCACCAGTTGCCTGCAGGCCATGGCCGCCATCAGGGTGGCAGGGGGACGGGTCTGTTTTGACCCCAACCTGCGTCCGGAGGTGTGGGGCAACCCGGCCGAGATGCTACCGGTGGTGCGAGACGCCATCGGGCTGGCTGATGTGGTCAAGCTCTCCATCGAGGAGCTGCAACTGCTAAGCGGCCATCAGGATCTGGTTGCCGGTCTTGCCACCATCGATGGACCCGCTCTGGTGCTGGTGACCCGCGGGGCGGCTGGTGTGGTCGCCCGGCTCGATGGCGAGCGGCTGGAGTGGGTGGGGCCCAAGGTGGCGCCGCTCGACACCACGGGGGCGGGGGATGCCTTCGTCGCCGGTCTGTTGGCCGCGCTGGCCCAGGGCGAGCGCTTGCCCACTATGGGCGAGCTGCCCGCCATCCTGGCCCAGGCCCATGGCTGCGGGGCGCTCGCCACCACCGCCAAGGGGGCCATGACGGCGCTGCCGACCCGCACTCAACTGGATGTGTTTTTACGATCTGGTCTTAATCACGTATGACAAGGGCCCGCCAGCATGGCGGGCCATAAGAGGAAGAGTATGAATATCAGTGCGATAGCCAAGGATCTGGTGCCCCTGCTTGGGGGCCGTGAGAATATCGTCAGTGCCGCCCATTGTGCCACCCGGCTGCGGCTGGTGCTGGCGGATGACAGCAAGGTGAACAAGGCCGCCATCGACAAGCTGGACGGGGTCAAGGGCTGCTTTAGCAACGCGGGTCAGATCCAGGTGATCTTCGGCACAGGGCTGGTCAACAGGGTCTACGCCGAGTTTGTGGCTCTGACCGGGACCGGCACTGCCAGCAAGGCGGAGCTGACCGACATGGCCAGCGCCAAGCTCAATGTGGCCCAGCGTCTGGCACGCACGCTGTCCAACATCTTCGTGCCTATCATTCCGGCCATAGTGGCCTCCGGTCTACTGATGGGGCTGCTCGGCATGGTGCGCACCTACGGCTGGGTCAATGCCGACAGCGCCCTGTTCGTCATGCTCGACATGTTCAGCTCGGCGGCCTTCATCATCTTGCCGATCCTCATCGGCTTTACCGCGGCGCGGGAATTTGGCGGCAACCCCTATCTGGGCGCCACCATGGGGGGGATCCTCACCCATCCGGCGCTGACCAACGCCTGGGGGGTGGCCGGTGGCTTCAAGACCATGGACTTCTTCGGGCTTGATGTGGCCATGATCGGATATCAGGGCACCGTCTTCCCGGTGCTGCTGGCGGTGTGGTTCATGTCTCATCTGGAGAAGCAGCTGCGCAAGCGGATCCCGGATGCGCTGGATCTGATCTTGACCCCCTTCCTCACAGTCATCATCACCGGTTTCGTGGCGCTGCTGTTTATCGGCCCGGCCGGGCGGGTGCTGGGGGACGGCATCTCCTTTGGCCTGAGTGCGCTCTATGAGCAGGCGGGCTGGCTGGCAGGGCTGGTGTTTGGCGGAACTTACTCGCTCATCGTCATCACCGGCATCCACCACAGCTTCCACGCCATCGAGGCGGGACTGCTCACCAATCCGGCCATAGGGGTCAACTTCCTGCTGCCCATCTGGGCCATGGCCAACGTGGCGCAGGGCGGGGCTTGTCTGGCGGTCTACTTCAAGACCCGGGATCCGAAAATCAGGGCCATTACCGTGCCGGCGGCCATGTCCTGCCTGCTCGGCATCACTGAGGCGGCGATCTTTGGCGTCAACCTGCGCTACATCAAGCCCTTCCTGGCCGGCCTGCTCGGCGGTGCCCTGGGTGGCGCCTATGTGGTGGCGGCCAAGGTGGGGATGACGGCGGTGGGCCTGACCGGTATCCCGGGCATGGCCATCGTCCAGCCCATGAGCCTCATTCACTACGTCATCGGGCTGGTGATCGCCTTCGGTGCCGCCTTCGCTGCCTCCTGGCTGCTCAAGTACAAGGTGGAGTGATGAAGGAAAGCCATCTCCTCAATCAGATTGTCCGGTCGCTATTGGCCGGACAGCTCAAGGCGGCGGCCGATCCCCATAGGCCCCGCTGGCATCTGGCAGCCCCGGTGGGGCTGCTCAATGACCCCAACGGCTTTATCGAGCACGACGGACGCTACCACCTCTTCTACCAGTGGAACCCGCTTGGCTGCAGTCACAGCAACAAGTGCTGGGGCCATGTCAGCTCCAGCGATCTCTTGCACTGGCAGCACGAGCCCATCGCGCTGCTGCCCACCGAGGACTATGAGAGTCACGGCTGCTATTCGGGCTCGGCGGTGAACGATGAGCAGGGGCACCTCACGCTGATCTACACCGGCAACGTCAAATACCCCGATGGTAACCGTACCGCCTTCCAGTGTCTGGCACGCGGAAATGGGGTCGGGGGCTTCGAGAAGCTGGGCCCGGTGCTGGATTTGCCAGAAGGTTACAGCGGCCATGTGCGCGACCCCAAGGTGTGGCACGACGGGCAGCAGTGGCTCATGGTGCTGGGGGCCCGCACCCTGGATGATAAAGGTGAGGTGCTGCTCTATCGCGGTGAGACCCTGCACGACTGGCAGTGGATCGGCCCCATTGCCGGCAGCGGGCGCGGTGGGCTCGGTGACTTTGGTTATATGTGGGAGTGCCCGGATCTCTTTCCGCTAGCGGATCGCCACCTGCTGATCTGCTGCCCACAGGGCATTGCCCCTGAGGAGGATGACTATCTCAACCTCCATCAGTGTGGCTGGCTGGTGGGCACTTTCGACGGGACGCAGTTTGCGCACGGGGATTTTCATGAGCTGGATCGTGGCTTCGAGTTCTACGCGCCGCAGACGACACAAGACGGTCAGGGTCGCCGCCTGCTGTTTGGCTGGTTGGGGTTGCCGGAGGAGAACGAAATGAGCCAGCCGACCATTCCCTATGGCTGGCTTCATCAGATGAGCTGTCCGCGGGAGCTGTTCTGGCAGGATGAGTGGCTCTGCCAGCGACCAGTGGCCGAGCTGGCCGCCCTCAAGGGGGAACTGACCCGCTTCGAGGGGGCGCTCAGGGAGTTTCCGGGGCTCGCCATCGACTCGGCCTGGCTCGATCTGGATCTCTGTGGTGAGGGGAGCCTCTGGTTTGGCACAGTGGCCGAGCTGGTGTGGCAGCCGGGGCGTATCACCCTGCGCCGCCAGAACTGGCAGAGCGGGGTGTGGGAGATGCGATCCGCCCCCTGGCTGGGTGGGCGGATCACAGTGCTTTGCGATCGCTCCAGTCTGGAGTATTTCATCGATGGCGGCCGCCACAGCCTGTCAGCCCGCTACTTCCCCGGGGAAAAGCCTCAACTTTCATCGGGTAACGGCGATGATGGCAGCAAAATTTGCCTTGATCACTGGCCGCTGGCGGCTTGCCTAGTACAATAGCCCGGTGCTAGTCAGCCGGGAGGCCAGGTGGAGAAGAAGAAACGGATCACGATTGCCCAGATAGCGGAACTGGCGGGGGTGTCCAAGGCGACCGCCAGTCTGGTGCTCAACGGGAAGAGTGCGGAGTACAGGATTGCCGACGATACCCGCAAGCGGATCCAGGCGGTGGCGGACGAGTGTCACTACCAGCCGAGCTTTCATGCCCGCTCCCTGCGCGAGACCCGCAGCTACACCTGGGGGCTGGTGATCCCCGATCTCACCAACTTCGGGTTTGCCAGCATAGCGCGCGCCCTCGAGGCCCACTGCCGGGAAGCGGGCATCCAGCTGCTGATCGCCTGCTCCGAGGATGACCCCACCCTGGAGCAGAAGGTGGTGGACAACCTCATCAGCCGTCAGGTGGATGGCCTCATCGTTGCCTCCAGCGGCCACAGCGATGACATCTATGTCCGCATCCACGACCGTTTACCGGTGGTGCAGCTGGATCGCCACATCGGCGAATCGCGCCTGCCCATGGTGATCTCGGACGCCTGCAAGGCCACCGCCGAGCTGGTGCATCAGATGGCCAATGAGTGTGGGGATGAGGTCTACTACTTCGGCGGTCTGCTGGATCTCTCCCCCAGCCGCCACCGGTTGGCAGGTTATGAACTCGGTCTGTACCGGGCAGGGCTGGAGGCCAATCCTGCCCGGGTGCGCCATCGTGACTATCAGCCGAGCTCGGGTTATCAGCTGATGGCCGAGTTGGTCACCGAGCTGGGGGCACCGCCCAAAGGGCTATTTACCGCCTCTTTCACTCTGCTAGAGGGGGTGCTGCGCTATCTCAACGAGGCGGGGCTGATGGAGACGGGGATGCGCCTCTGTACCTTCGACGATCATGACCTGCTCGACTGCATTCCCATGCGCATCGATTCGGTGGCCCAGGATTGTCCGGCCCTGGCCCGTGCCGCCTTCGAGCTGATGCAGCAACTGATTGCAGGCAATCCCCCCGCACAGACCGCCCAGGTGATCCTCCCCAGGGTGCGCTGGCGCAGCCGCCGCTAGTCACTCAGGTTCACGTCTCATATGAAAAAGCCCCGCCAATACTGGCGGGGCTTTTTGCTGTTGGCTGCGGGCTCAATCCGTGATGCTGGTGCGCCAGAATATCTGCCGGATGCAGGGGTGCTGCCCGAGCGTCTGCATCAGGGCATCCAGCTCGACGCCGTCGATGGAGGTGGCCAGCAGCACCGCCGAGATCTCCAGATCCTGCTCCCCGAAGGGTTCGATATCCAGCTCGCTCAGGGGGTAGTTGGCCTGATCCAGCATCTTCTCCAGCCAGGGCAGCACCTCCTTCTGGTGCTCGCGCCGGATGAGGGCGGTGACGCGATAGGTCACCTCGGTGTCGGTGTTGTCCACCGGCCGGCGATTGATCTGATTGACCAGTGGCCGCAGCAGGGTGTTGGCGGCCAGCACGAACAGAGCGCCAAGCACAGCCTCCATGGCCAGCCCGGCACCGCAGGCGGCTCCGACCGCGGCCACGCCCCACAGGGTGGCGGCGGTGTTGATGCCGCGAATGTTACCGGACTCGCGCATGATGACGCCGGCGCCGAGGAAGCCGATGCCGGAGACGATGTAGGCCACCACGTGGACCACGTTGTAGTTGCCGCCGTGCAGGTCATAGATGCGCTGGGCCAGGCTGACGAACAGGGCCGCCCCCACGGCGACCAGCACGTTGGTGCGCAGGCCGGCGGTACGCTGGCGGTACTGGCGCTCCAGCCCGACCAAGCTGCCGAGCACGAAGGCCAGCAGCAGGCTGGCCAGGGTGTCGAGCAGGGAAATCATGTCTAGTTGTTGCCACATTCTCATGGCGTACTCCTTCTGGTTGAAGATGGCCTTCGGCAAGGATGAGGGGGCCGTCGGATGCCCCGATAAATGGCGTCTGAGCGGTGAAGGCCATCATGATGATGGAAAGCGGGCGCACAGGCCGAGCCGGCCCGCGTTCTCAGACCATCGGCGGGCGGGCACTAAAGTGTGATTGAACGGGGCCAACCAAGTTGGCCCCTTTTTCATTTAATTGAGCCGGGTCTCGTCACCTCGCCGTGGGTGCAGCTCCCAACGAACGGGGTGAGCGACCCCGACCTGATGGACGAACTGCACCAGGTAACGGCGCTGGGACGGGGTGCAGCTCAGGTTGAGCACCAGCTCCCGGCCATCGCCGCGGCCCGGCCGCAGCGACTGCATGGGGCGCAGCCCGGCCGGTTGCAGGCTGCGGGCCACCATGGCCAGCACCAGCTCCATGTCGGCGCGATCCTGACAACGGATCTGCAATCGGTAGTGGTGCTGGCGCTGCTTGCCGCGCGGCCAGCGTGGCAACAGGCCCAGCCTGCTCAGCAGGGGACGGGCTTGGGTTGAGGTCAATAGGGTTGAAACAAAGCGCATAGCAGCCTCCTTGTGGGAAGCAGAAACTATGCAGGCAAGGTGGCCGCCGACATGGACAGGGGCTCACCTGACGTCAAGTGTAAAACGAGAGAAGAGGGGAGTGGATTTCCGCTTCTCGCAGGTTTGCGAGAGGGCGGCAGAGGCAACGCTGCGGCTATCTCGCGACCTGGGTGCCGACGATCAGGGTCGGCCTACAACTGTCACTTGATGAATTGCCCACTGATGGTCTCCGCTGTTGATGGACGGCCAGATGGTACCCATCCGCGGCGCCGAGGTAAAGCCCTCTCCTAACGCGGCAACATTCGGAAACAACTTCACCGGCCCGGCACCCTCAAGGGCGACGCCACCACGGCAGGGTGCGCCTGCCGCCGGCAGCGGCTATAAATTAGCGGTTGCTAATGTTTCCCTGGATCGTAGAATGACCAAACATTAGCAATCGCTAATTTATTAATAATCCCCGCCGGCGCTGTGGGCGGGGTCAAGCCACGGGGCCCGCCTGCCAGCAGGCTGAGCCCGTTACCGGGAGTGCCTATGTTTGAGAGCCAATGGCTGTTTGCCCTGGGGGGCGGCATGTTGATCGGATCCGCCGCCCTGATGTTGTTGCTGTTCAATGCCAAGGTGGCCGGCATCAGTGGCATCCTGGCCGGCGCCCTGCAGCAGACGGATGCCTGGCGCTGGTTGTTCCTGCTGGGGCTGGGCGGCGGGGCGCTGCTGGCGTTTCGCCTGGCGTGGGTCCCGATGCCGAGCTTCGCGACACTGCCGGCCTGGCCGCTGGTGCTGCTGGCCGGGCTGCTGGTCGGGATGGGCACCCGCCTCGGCAATGGCTGCACCAGCGGTCACGGTATCTGCGGGATGGGGAGGCTGTCCCGTCGCTCCCTCGCCGCCACCCTCACCTTCATGGCCACCGGTGCGCTCACCGTGTTCGTTAGCCACCATCTGCTGTAAGGAGCTACGGGATGAAACTGCTGATCAGTCTGTTGTCCGGCCTGCTGTTCGGACTCGGCCTCGCTCTCTCCGGCATGGTGGATCCGGCCAGGATCCTGGGCTTTCTCGACGTGGCGGGGGCCTGGGACCCCTGCCTGGCATTCGTGATGGGCGGGGCCCTGCTGGTGTTCATGCCGGGCTACTTCCTGCTGGTCAAACCCCGCAGCCACAGTCTGCTGGGTGACGCCATCTGCGCCCTGCCTGCACCCGTGCTGGATGCGCGTCTCCTCGGCGGCTCGGCGCTGTTTGGCATCGGCTGGGGCATGGCCGGGATCTGCCCGGGCCCGGCGCTGAGCCTGCTCGTCAGCGGCCAGCCCATGATAGGGCTGTTCGTGGCCGCCATGGTGGCCGGCGTCCTGCTCATCGATCGAGCGCTGCCCTGGCTGCAGCAACGCAACCAGCCCTGATGTCTCCCGGGCCTATCGCGCCGCTGGCTGGCGTGACGGCTCCCTCCCGGGGCCGAAGGTGGTAACATCGGAGCCCCGTTGTTTTGACAAGGCTTGCCCATGCTGCCCCTGCGCCTGCTTATCTCAGATTCTCACGATCCCCTGTTCAACCTGGCGGTGGAGGAGTGCATCTTCCGCCAGATGGATCCCGCCCAGCGGGTGCTGTTCCTGTGGCGCAACGCCAATACCGTGGTGATCGGCCGCGCCCAGAACCCCTGGAAGGAGTGCAACACCCGCCGCATGGAAGAGGATGGGGTGACCCTGGCCCGCCGCAGCAGCGGGGGCGGGGCGGTGTTTCACGACCTTGGCAACAGCTGCTTCACCTTCATGGCCGGCAAGCCCGGCTATGACAAGAGCCTCTCCACCGCCATCGTATTGTCAGCCCTGAAACAGCTAGGGGTGGAGGCCTTCGCCTCCGGTCGCAACGATCTGCTGGTGGCGACCCCGGACGGGGATCGCAAGGTCTCGGGCTCCGCCTATAGAGAGACCCATGATCGCGGTTTTCATCACGGCACCCTGCTGCTGGACGCTGACTTGAGCCGGCTCGCAAACTACCTGAACCCGGATCCCAAGAAGCTGGCGGCCAAGGGGATCACCTCGGTGCGCAGCCGGGTCGCCAACCTCTGCGAGCTGCTGCCGGGAATCGATCATGAGCGGGTCGTTCAGGCGCTGACTGACGCCTTCTTTGCGCACCATGGTACCCGGGTCGCCCCGGAGCACATCTCCCCCGAGCGGCTGCCGGACTTGCCCGGTTTCGCCGAGACCTTCGCCCGTCAGCGTAGCTGGGAGTGGAACTTCGGCCACGCACCCGCCTTCAGTCACCAGCTGGATGAGCGCTTCGGCTGGGGCGGGGTCGAGCTGCACTTCGACGTGGAGAAGGGGCTCATCGGCCGGGTGCAGATCTTCAGCGACAGCCTGGATCCGGCGCCGCTGGATGCGCTGGCCGAGCGGCTGCCGGGCACTGCCTATCGACCCGAGGCCGTCGCGGCCCTGTTGCGCCAGCTGGGGCTGGCGTTTCCGGCCCAGGCCCATGAGCTGGCGGAGCTCGAGGCCTGGCTGGTGGCGGCGCTGCGCTGAGGCGGGCATGACCCGGATCACGAAACGGTATCGGGCCGGTCGGGGGTGGCTCGCCGCCAGCCCTTGGCCCGCCGCTGCCATGATAAAAAGTAGGGCAGGCCATTAGATATTGTCGCTGTCTCAAGCGCAGCCTCAGAGGTATAAACGGGGCACCTTTGCAGTACTAATGGTCTAAAAATGAGCGATCTGGTTTATCTGAAAGATGACGGCGTCAACGCCGTCGCCCCCGAATTTGCCGCCCGCTTCGCCACCGTCAAGGCTCACTACTTCTCCCGCAATCCCGAGCTCTGGCCGGTGTTTCGCGAGCCCGGTTTCGCCACCCTCAACAAGTTTCGCGCCCGCGCCCTGGCGCCGGACGCACGCCTCAATGCCTGGCCCGATGGTCGTGCCCGCCTCGCGGATCTCTGCGAGACCATGCCGGTGCCGCAGGCCATGCGCGCTCCGGGCGAGCCCATGACGGAGCTGCTGTTCGCCGGTGCCCTCTCCAAAGACTGGGAGAACCCTTCCAGCGTCGAGAACGTCATCACCATGTCGGCGGATCCCGCCATCTACGGCGCCCAGATGGGTATATTGGCGAACCCGAACCTGGTCTACTCCGAGTACGCCGGGGTGGCCGAGGAGCTGGAAAAAAAGGTGGTGCGCCAGATAGCCCTGCTGGCGGGCTATGATCCCGCCCGCGCCACCGGCATCTTCACCCAGGGGGGGACTTTTTGTAACCTCTACGGCTACCTGCTCGGCATCCGCAAGAGCCTGCCACAGGCCAAGCACAAGGGGCTGGGCCACTATCAGGACTACCGCATCATCAACTCCCAGGGCGGCCACTACTCCAACATCACCAACCTCTCCCTGCTCGGGGTGGACATAGAGCACAAGACCATCCGCATCCAGGTCGGTGAGAACAACGACATCGATCTGGTGGATCTCGAGCGCACCCTGACCGCCTGCTTCGCCCTCAAACACGTGGTCCCCACCATCATGCTGACCATGGGTACCACCGACACCTTCGGAGTGGATCAGGTCAAACCCGTGGTCGAATTACGGGATCGCCTGTGCGAGCGGTTCGAGGTGGCGGTCAAGCCCCACATCCACGTGGATGCCGCCATCGGCTGGTCGATGATCTTCTTCCTGGATTACGACTTTGCCGCCAACCCGCTCGCCATCAACGCCGCTACCCTGGCGGGGATTGAGCGCAACGTGGCGCGCTTCGCCGAGCTCAAATACGCCGACTCCTTCACCGTCGACTTCCAGAAGTGGGGCTATGTGCCCTACACCTCCAGCCTGGTGATGATAAAAGAGCAGGACGATCTCAAGGCGATGGAGAATGACCCGGAGAACTTCTCCTACTTCGAGCGGGACATCCAGGGCCAGACCCACCTGCAGTCCACCATCGAATGTTCCCGCGGGGCGAGCGGCCTGTTCGGTGCCTATGCGGCGCTCAACTACATGGGGGTGGAAGGCTATCGCACCGTGCTGGCCCACTGCCTGCAGAATGCGAACTACTTCCGCTTCCGCCTGAGCCAGCTCGGCAACGTCAAGCTGGTGGCCCAGGAGAACCAGGGGCCGAGCGTGGGCTTCAAGATTTACAACCCGGAATGGGTACAGGATCCGGAGGCCGAGTTCGCCTTCGAGCTGGCGCGCACCTCGGATGCGGCCTACAAGGCGCGGCTGGCGCGCAACACCGACTATCACCGCAGCCTGTTCAAGGGGCGCGGCAAGGTGGGGCTGTTCACCAACTGGGTGGAGGCGGTGGCGCGCTCGGACTATGACGCCCGCGGCAAGTACTCCTACATCGCCGGCGAGAAGGCGGTGTTCATGAACCCGGCCTGCGGCCGCGAGCAGATCGACGCTTTCATCGACCATATTCGCGGCTGAATCAGGCCGAGAGAGCAGATAAAAAACGGCGGGCCCTGTGCCCGCCGTCTTCTTGTCCGGTGCGCCGCTTACTGCTTCTGCAGCCGGGTGATGGTCAGCTTGCCGGCCGGGTTCTCGGCGTGGAAGCCGACCGCATCCCCCACCTGCAGGCCCTGGAGCAGGGCCGGGTCGGCCAGCACGAACACCATGGTCATGGCGGGCATCTTGAGGTTGGCGATGGCCTCGTGCTTGATCCCGACCTTCTGGTTCGCCTCGTCGATGCGGCTGATGACCCCCTTGGTCATCACGATCTCTTCTGCCTGTTTCATCTCCATCCCCTCCATCTGGGACATGTCGTGCCCCTCGTGGTTCATGGTCATCTCGGCCTGGGCCTGGAGAGAGGCGAGGCCAAGCAGCAGGGTCAGGGTCAGCGTCTTGTAGTTCATGGTGTTTTCCTTGAAGTCGTTGAATTTGTATCGGTTGTAAATTCGGATCAGTCGGCCTGCTCGGGGGCCAGGCCATGGCGGCGCCACAGATAGAAGGCCGCGGGCAGCACCAGCAGGGTCAGCACCAGGGCCGTCACCATGCCGCCTATCATGGGCGCGGCGATGCGCTGCATCACCTCAGAGCCGGTGCCGTGGCTCCACATGATGGGCAGCAAGCCGGCGATGATGGTGACCACCGTCATCATCTTGGGGCGCAGCCGCAGGGCGGCGCCCTGGATGACGGCCTGATGCAGGCCGCGCAAATCGGGTTTGCCACGGGCCACCAGATCGTCCCAGGCGTGGTTGAGGTAGACCAGCATCAGCACGCCGGTTTCCACCGCCACCCCGGCCAGGGCGATGAAACCCACCCCCACCGCCACCGAGAGGTTGAAGTCCAGCAGCCAGACGGTCCAGATCCCGCCGACCACGGCGAGCGGCAGTGTGGTGAGGATCAGCAGCACCTCCTGCATGCGGCGGAACGCCAGATAGAGCAGCAGCACTATGATGGCGAGGGTGAGCGGCACCACGTAGGCGAGGCGCGCCTTGGCCCGCTCCATGTATTCGTACTGACCGGACCAGGTGAGGGCGTAGCCCGCCGGCAGCACCAGCTGCTTGTCCACTTGGGCCTTGGCATCGGCCACGAAGGAGCCGATGTCCCGCTCGCGGATATCCACGTAGACCCAGCCGTTGAGGCGCGCGTTCTCGCTGCGCAGCATGGGGGCCTCGTCGCTGATGTAGACCTTGGCCACGTCCGCCAGGGCGATCCGCTCCCCCTTGGGGGTCACCAGGGGCAGCAGCTCCAGGCTCCCCACCGAGTCGCGGTAGCTCTGGGGATAGCGCAGGTTGATGGGGTAGCGCTCGCGGCCTTCGATGGTCTGACCTACGTCCATGCCGCCGACCGCGGTGGCCAGCACCGCCTGCACGTCGGCGATGTTGAGGCCGTAGCGGGCTGCCTTGAGTCTGTCTATGTCCACCTTGACGTAGCGGCCACCGGCCACCCGCTCGGCATAGACCGAGGCCGCCCCCTCCACCTTGCCGACGATCTGCTCGAGTTGCTGGCCGAGTCGCTGGATCACCTTGAGATCCGGCCCGGCTATCTTGATGCCGACCGGGGTCTTGATGCCGGTGGCCAGCATGTCGATGCGGGTCTTGATGGGGGGCACCCAGGCGTTGGTGAGGCCGGGGAACTGGATGAGGGAGTCGAGCTCCTCCTTCAGCTTCTCCGGGGTCATGCCGGGGCGCCACTGGTCGCGATCTTTAAGCTGGATGCTGGTCTCCATCATCACCAGATCGGCAGGGTCGGTGGCGCTGTCGGCGCGACCGGCCTTGCCGAACACGTTCTGCACCTCGGGCACGGTGCGGATCAGCTTGTCGGTCTGCTGCAGTATCTCCCTGGCCTTGCCCACCGAGATGTTGGCCGCGGTGGTGGGCATGTACATGATGTCCCCCTCATCGAACGGCGGTATGAACTCGGAGCCCAGATATCTGAGTGGCCAGAAGCCGATGACGGTCACCGCCAGCGCCAGCAGCAAGGTGGTCTTGGGGCGGGCCAGCACGGCGTTGAGCAGCGGGATATAAGCCTGACTTAAGCCACGGTTGAGGGGGTTGGCCTGTTCCGCCAGCACCTTGCCGCGAATGAAGTAACCCATGATCACCGGCACCAGCGTGATGGAGAGCCCGGCCGCCGCCGCCATGGCGTAGGTCTTGGTGTAGGCGAGGGGATGGAACATACGCCCCTCCTGCGCCTCCAGCGCGAACACCGGCAGGAAGCTCATGGTGATGATGAGCAGGGAGAAGAAGATGGCGGGCCCCACCTCTATGCTCGCCTCGACGATCACCTGCCAGCGGTTCTTGTCGGTGAGTTCGGTGCGCTCCATATGCTTGTGGACGTTCTCTATCATCACTATGGCGCCATCCACCATGGCGCCGATGGCGATGGCGATGCCGCCAAGGGACATGATGTTGGCGTTGATCCCCTGTAGGTGCATGACGATGAAGGCCACCAGAATGGCGATGGGCAGGGTGATGACCACCACCAGCGAGGAGCGCAGGTGGAACAGGAAGGCCAGACAGACCAGCACCACCACCGCGAACTCCTCGATCAACTTGCCGGAGAGGTTGTCGATGGCGCGCTGGATGAGATCGGAGCGGTCGTAGACGGTGACCACCTCCACCCCCTCCGGCAGGCTGCTCTTGAGCTCGGCCAGCCGCGTCTTGACCCCGTCTATGGTGCGCTGGGCGTTCTCGCCGAAACGCATGACGATGATGCCGCCCACCACCTCGCCCTCGCCGTTGAGCTCGGCGACGCCGCGCCGGCTCTGGGGGCCGGTGACCACATCCGCCACGTCTCCCAGCAGCAGGGGGGCGCCCCGCACCTGGGTGCCGAGGGGGATTCGCTTGAGATCTTCGACGCTCTTCAGATAGCCGTTGGAGCGCACCATATACTCGGCTTCCGCCATCTCGATGACGGAGGCGCCGGTCTCCTGGTTGCCCTGCTCGATGGCGGTCTGGATGAGGGAGAGCGGGATGCCGTAGGCGCGCAGCTTGTCCGGATCGACCCGCACCTGATACTGGCGCACCATGCCGCCCACGGTCGCCACCTCGGAGACCCCGTTCACCGTCTGCAGCTCGTATTTCAGGAACCAGTTCTGCAGCGACGTGAGCTCGCTCAGATCGTGCTTGCCGCTCCTGTCCACCAGGGCGTATTGGTAGATCCAGCCCACCCCGGTGGCATCGGGGCCGAGCTGGGGCTGCGCCGAACCGGGCAGGCTCGGGGCCACCTGGCTCAGGTACTCCAGCACCCGGGCCCGGGCCCAGTAGAGATCGGTGCTGTCGTCAAACAGCACATAGACGAAGGAGTCGCCGAAGAAGGAGTAGCCGCGCACCGTAGTGGCGCCCGGCACCGCCAGCATGGCGGTGGTGAGCGGGTAGGTGACCTGATCCTCCACCACCTGGGGCGCCTGGCCCGGGTAGGAAGTCTTGATGATCACCTGCACGTCGGAGAGATCCGGCAGGGCATCGACCGGGGTCTGCTTGACCGACCAGAGCCCCCAGGCGGTGAGCATGAGGGTTAGCAGCAACACCAGGAAGCGGTTGCCGATGGACCAGCGGATGACAGATGGGATCATGGCTTGACTCCTCTCGCTTGGCGCGCAGGCAGCAGGACTCGGTTGCCGGCAAAGCGGCAGATGATGGGCGGGATCATGGCTTGTCCCCCATCTGGTGCTGGCTGTGGTCCATGCCTTCCATGTTTTCCATGCCCTTCATCTCATCCTTGGCGGGGGCGGTCTGGCTGGCGGGGGCATCCTCGACATGGATGTTGACGATGCGGTACTCATCCCCCTGCTGCTCGACCTGCAGGTGCAGGCGATGCCCCTTGGCGAGCTTGCTCATGTCTACGCCATCTGCCACGGCGAAGTCCATCTCCATGGCGGGCCACTGCCACTCGGGGATCGGCTGGTGGGCGACGGTCAGGGTGCGGCTCGCCAGATCCAGCGTCTGGATCTCCCCCTGGGTCCAGATCTGCTGCGGCCGTACCGCCGTCATGCGCTGGAAGTCGGAGTCGATGCTGGATTCGGAGTCGAGCAGGAACTGGGCCGAGCTGACGATGTTGTCCCCCGGCTCGACCCCGTCGAGGATGGCGACCCTGTCACCGAACTGGGCGCCCAGGGTGACCGCCACCGACTTGAAGCCGCCATCCCCCAGCGCCAGCACCAGCCGGTTCTGACTGCCGGTGCGGATCACCGCTTCACTCGGTACCACCATCTGGGGCTCGCCCTTGCCGCTGCGAATGCTCACCTTGGCGAACATGTTGGGTTTCAAAAACTCGTCCGGGTTGTCGAAGCGCAGCCGCACCTTGAGGGTGCGGGTGGCGGCGTCCAGGGTGGGGTAGAGGTAATCCACCTTGCCCTGCCAGCGCCGGCCGGGGGCGTAATCCAGGGTCATGGTGACAGGGTCGCCCACCTTCAGCTGGCCAGCCTGGCGCTCAAACACTTCGGCGCTGACCCACACCTGCTGCAGGGTGCTGATGTTGAACAGGGCGGCGGCGGGCTCCACGTACTGGCCCTCGCGCACCTTGAGATCGGAGACATAGCCGCTGTTCGGGGCATAGATGCGCACCGTCTCGCTCACCTGGCGGCTGCGCTTGAGGGTGGCTATCTGATCCGCCGGTACCCGCAGGGACTTGAGCTTGCCCTCGGCGGCGCGCAGCAGCAGCGGGTTGGCAGTGTTGAGGGCCAGCAGGTATTCGTGCTGGGCGTTGACCAGATCCGGCGCGTAGAGCTCATAGATGAGGCTGCCCTTGGCGATGCGCTGGCCCTCGTTCTTGATGGCGAGGGTGCGGATCCAGCCCGCCATGCGGGCGTTGATGGCCTCCAGCCGCTCCTCGTCGTAGCCCACGTAGCCGACCGTCTCGATCTGCTGGTGGAGGGGCAGGCGCTCCACCTTGGCGAGCCGTACCCCCAGATTCTGCTGGATCTCGGGGCTGATGGTGACGGTGCCGGGGGAGCCGCTCTTCTGCTCCTCATAGACGGGAATGAAGTCCATCCCCATGTTGTCCTTGGCGGGGGCGTCGCGCCTATCGCGGGGATCCATGGGGTTGACCCAGTAGAGCGGGGCCTTCGCCTCAGGCCCACTGCCGGCGGTCTGGCTGGCGGCCCAGTAGCCGCCGCCGGCGCCGAGGGCGAGCAGCAGCGCGGACATCAGCAGGCTCTTGTTCATAGCAAGCCTCCGGCGCGGATCTGCATGCAGAAAGTGCAGGAGGAGGGGGCGCCCGGGGAGGCGACAAAGTTGGCTGGTGACATGGTACATCTTCTCTCGTGTCGGGCCACCGGGTCGTCGTCGGAGTGCGGGTCTCTCAGACCCGGACAGGCGTGCCCGCTTGGGCAGGCTTGCCTCTCACAACCTCACAACGTACGAACGGGGCGGCAAACGGAGCACCGCCGACGGATCAGCAGGTGCACGGCACAGCGTGCAAGGTCGGGCCAGGCCACTTCCTTGCAGGGGGAGAAGATCGCGCTAATGGCGCAGCACAGAGAGCATCAGATGCCGTCTGGGCCAGGAGGGGGGATGGGTGCCACGCAGGCGCAGGAAGGGATCCCGCAGCCACTGATCCAGCAGGGACGCGGTGGCGCCCGGGCGGGGCATGAGCAACAGGGGCAGGGCAAACAGGGTCAGCAGCGCCGCCAGCAGGGGGATACCCGCACCCGGGGAGGTGAGGCCGCCGTGCATCTGGCAGTCTCCCTGGCTCATGCTGGCGCCGGCCATGCCGTTGCCGGCATCGTGGCAGGGCAGTCCCTGCATGGCGGACGACATCTCGGTGGCATCGGTCATGACCAGGGTGTCGGTGGCCATGGCCATCTCTGCCGTCGCCGCGCCATGCCAGCTGATGCAGAGCGTGAGATTGCAGACGAGCACCAGCGCCAGCAACAGCCGGGCGATGAGCTCTGTGGGCAATCTCGATGACAACATGGATGCTTTCCCTCTGACGGATAGGTGAAATGTAAACCTTACCTACAGGAGAAGGTCAAGGTATGGCGGCAGTGGAGCGGCAAATAGGTGATCCGGAAGGGGAAATGGCGAGGGGCAGATAAAAGGGGCAGACAAAAAAGCCCCCGCATCGGCGGGGGCTCTGGGTCAGGACTCGGGAGGGGGCAGTGGGGCCCCCCGTTCCGACCGCTTCATGATGAGGCGGAAGAAGAGCGGGATGAAGAAGGTGGCGATGAAGGTCGCCGCCAGCATGCCGCCGATCACCGGCCAGCCGAGGGCATGACGACTGGCGGCACCAGCGCCGCTCGAGGTCACCAGCGGCACGCAGCCGAGGATGAAGGCCAGCGAGGTCATGATGATGGGGCGAAAACGCAGTCGCGCCGCCTCCAGCGCCGACTCGATCAGGCTCATCCCCTCCTCGTGCTTCATCACCGCGAACTCCACGATCAGGATGGCGTTCTTGGCCGCTAGGCCGACCAGGGTCACCAGCCCTATCTGGAAGTAGACGTTGTTGGTGAGCCCCACCGCCCAGGTGGCGAGCAGGGCGCCGAACAGGGCGAAGGGCACCGCGGTGATCACCGCGAACGGCAGGCTCCAGCGCTCGTACTGGGCGGCCAGGATGAGGAAGATCATCACTATGCCGAAGCCGAATGCGGTGCCGGCGCTGCCGGCGGAGGCCTTCTCCTGATAGGCGGAGCCGGTCCACTCCAGCTTGGCGTCGTTGCCTAGGGTGTCGTTTGCCACGACTTCCAGTGCGGCTATGGCCTGACCCGAGCTGTAACCCGGCGCCGGTTGCGCCATGATCTTGGCCGCCTGGAAGATGTTGAAGCGCTCGACCAGCTCGGGGCCGGTGGCGTCACGCACCGTCACCAGGCTGCTGAGCGGGATCATCTCCCCCTTGTTGGAGCGCACATAGACGTTGCGGATGTCGCTCTTCTTGGCGCGGTAGTCCGCCTCGGACTGCAGCTGGACCCGATAGGTGCGGCCGAACTGGTTGAAGTCGTTGACATAGACCTGGCCGAAGGTGGCCTGCATGGTGTCAAACACCGCGTTGATGGGCAGCCCCAGTGCCTTGGCCTTCTCCCTGTCGAGATCCAGGTAGACCTGGGGCACGTTGGCGCGATAGGTGCTGGTCACGCTGGCGAACTCGGGGCGCGCCTTCGCCGCCTCGAGGAAGCGCTGCACCTCGGCCGAGAAGGCCTGGGCATCGCCGGTGCTGCGGTTCTGCAGGTAGGCCTCCAGCCCGCCGGTGGTGGACATGCCGGTGATGGGAGGCGGGTTGAAGGAGGCGACGAAGCCGTCCGCCAGCCCCATCAGGCTCATGCCCTGGAGGGTCTTGGCCAGGGAGAAGGAGTCCTGCCCCTCGCCCTGGCGATCGCGCCAGTCCTTGAGGGTGATGAAGCTGATGCCGCTGTTGCTGATGATGGCGTTGGAGAGGATGTCAAAACCCGAGAAGGTGATGACGTCCTTGATGTTGGGGTTGGCCATCGCCATGCGGTCGAAGTCGTTCGCCACCGCCTGGGTGCGGGTGAGGGCGGCCGCGTCCGGCAACATGATGGCGGAGAGCAGGTAGCCCTGATCTTCGTTCGGCACCAGCTCCCCCGGCACCTTCATCAGCAGGCCGTAGATGGAGACCAGGATCAGCGCGATGATGGTGAACGCCACCCCGACCCGGCGGTTGAGGAAGGCCACCCCGCGCACGTAGCGGCGGGTCAGGCCATCGAAGGCGTTGTTGAACCAGACGAAGAAGCGGGCCGGCTTGTGATGGCCCTCCTTCAGCAGCACGGCGCACAGGGCCGGCGACAGGGTCAGCGCCACCAGGCCGGAGATGGCCACCGACACCGCCACCGTGATGGCGAACTGCTTGTACATCACCCCCGTCATGCCGCCCATGAAGGCGACCGGCAGGAAAACGGCGCACAGCACCAGCACGATGGCGACCACGGGGCCCGACACCTCCTGCATGGCGAGGATGGCGGCCTCCTTGGGCGAGCACTTCTTCTCCTGCATGATCCGTTCGACGTTCTCCAGCACCACGATGGCGTCATCCACCACTATGCCGATGGCGAGCACCATGCCGAACAGGGTCAGCAGGTTGATGGAGAAGCCCAGCAGCAGCATGCCGGCGAAGGTGCCGATCAGCGACACCGGCACCGCGATGCAGGGGATCAGGGTGGCGCGCAGGTTCTGCAGGAACAGGTAGACCACCACGAACACCAGCACTATCGCCTCGAACAGGGTGTAGACCACCTCCTCGATGGAGATCTTGACGAACTCCGTGGTGTCGTAGGGGATCTGGTACTCGATGTCCTGGGGGAAGCGCTCCTTGAGCCGCGCCATGGTGGCATGCACCTGATCCGCGACCGCCACGGCGTTGGCGCCCGGCTGCAGGTAGGTGGCGATGCCGATGGCGGGCTTGCCGTTGGCCTTGGCCAGCAGGTCGTAGTCCTTGCCGCCGAGCTCGACCCTGGCCACGTCCTTCACCCGGATCTTGGAGCCGTCCGGCATGGAGCGGATGATGATGTTCTGGAACTCGCGCACGTCCTCGAGCCGTCCCTTGGTCTGCACCGTGTAGGTGAAGTCGACCGGGGCCGTGGTGGGCTGGGCGCCGATCTTGCCGGCCGCGAACTGGGTATTCTGCTCGCGGATGGCGCCGATCACGTCGCTCGGGGTCAGCTCGAGCTGGGCCAGCCGGTCCGGCCGCAGCCAGATGCGCATGGCGTAGTCGGTGCCGCCGAACAGGGTGGTGTCGCCGACCCCGGGGATGCGCTTGAGCTCATCGATGATGTTGAGCAGGGCGTAGTTCGACAGGTAGGTGGTGTCGAAGGTGCCGCCGGGGGATTGCAGCGTCACCACCTGCAGGATGGAGGTCGACTTCTTCTTGACCGTCACCCCCTGCTTCTTCACCTCTTCCGGCAGCTGGGCCATTGCGGCCGAGACCCGGTTGTTGACGTTGATGGTGGCCTGATCCGGATCCGTGCCTATCTCGAAGTAGACGTTGAGGTTCATCTGACCGTTGGAGGCGGAGCCGGACTGCATATAAAGCATGTCCTCCACCCCGTTGATCTGTTGCTCGAGGGGAGCTGCGACCGTCTGAGAGATCACCTCGGGGGTGGCTCCCGGGTAGAAGGCGGTGACCGAGACCACCGGCGGGGTGATCTGCGGGTACTGCTCTATGGGGAGCGCTCGCATCGCCGCCAGCCCGCCCAGCACTATGATGATGGAGATCACGCTGGCGAAGATGGGGCGTTCGATGAAGAACTTGGAAAACATACGAACTCCTTACTTGGCCGCGATCTGGCTGACCATCTTGGCGTTGATCGCCTTCATCTCGGCGGCCGAGACCGGCTTGACCACGGCGCCCGGGCGAGCCTTCATCAGGCCCTCGACGATGTAGCGTTCACCGGGCTCGAGGCCGCTGTCGATCAGCACGCCGCTGTCCACGCTCTGGCCGAGCTTGACCGGCCGCGGCACCACCTTGTTGTCGGCATCGATCACCATCACCATGCGGTCGGCCTGGGACTGGACGATGGCGCGCGGCGGCACCACTATGGCGTGCTTGCGCAGACCGAGCTCTATGGTCATGCGCACGAACTGGCCGGGCAGCAGCTTGCCCTCCTGGTTATCGAAGATGGCGCGGGCCCGGATGGTGCCGGTCTGCGGATCGACCCGGCTGTCGGAGAAGTTGAGCTTGCCCGCCTGCGGGTAGACGGAGCCGTCGGCGAGGCGGATGTGGGTGCGCCAGTTGGTGGCATCCCTGGCTTCGATCAGCCCTTTCTTCACCGAGTTCTCGAAGTTGAGGCGATCCTGCTCCGAGTAGGAGAAGTTCACGTAGAGCGGATCGAACTGGGTGATGGTGGTGAGCAGGCCGCTGTCACCGCCGGTGGCGATGAGGCTACCCTCGGACTGGGAGCTCTTGCTCGCCATGCCGCTGATGGGGGCGGTCACCTGGGTGTAGCTGAGGTTGAGATCCGCCTCCTTCACCTTGGCCTTGGCCGCCTGGTGGCTGGCCACGGCCGCCTCGTAGTTGGCGATGGTGGTGTCGTAATCCTGCCGGCTCACCACCTGGCGCTTGTAGAGCGGGATGATGCGATCCCGATCGGCGTGGGCCTTGTTGAGGCGCGCCTGCTCCTGGGCCAGAGTGCCTTTGGCCTGCTCCAGCGCCACCTTGTAGGGTTCAGGGTCGATCAGGAACAGGGCCTGACCGGCGGTGACCGGCTGACCCTCGATGTAGGTGCGCTGCAGCAGGATGCCGTTCACCCGGGAGCGCACATCGATCTCACGAAAGCCGGCGGTCTCCCCCACCATCTCGGTGGTGAGCGGGACGTCGGTCAGCTTGACCTCGGCCACCACCACGGGCACCGGGGGCGGCGCCTGGACCTGGCTGGCGGCGTCGTCGCCACAGCCGGTCAGGGCGCCGGCCAGCGCCAGGGCGATGCAACCGCGTCGCAATACTCGCAGCCCGTTGGGGTGATCCTTCACTCCTACACGCGGGCTGGACGGGCCGCGACGGCCCGCTTTTTCGTTGTTATTAACAAACCTGGACAACATCATGTTTACAAACTCAACATCTTGATATATGCGGGTTTTTTAATAATAAAGTGACAAAGTTGAACTGGAGCTGCTCGGCAGGGGAAGTTGTCGGCTCCATACAGGATCTACAGGGGGGAAAGCGGGAGGATTACGACAATCCCTGACGAGGGGAGGTCGGGAGTCAGGCGGGAAGCAGTGGGGGCAGGGCGCCCCCACTGGCGAGGGGTCAGGCGAAGCAGGCCCAGATGGGGGCGTGATCGGACGGCTTCTCGATGCCGCGCAGCTCGTAGTCGATGCCGGTCTCGGTCACTTTGTCCTTGAGCGCATTGGACGCCATGATGAGATCGATGCGCAGGCCGCGGTTCTCGTCAAAGCCCTTGGAGCGGTAGTCAAACCAGGAGAAACGCTCGCACTCTGTGGGGTTGGCGGCGCGGAAGGTGTCGGTCAGCCCGAAGCCTTTCAGACGCTCCATCCACTCCCGCTCTATGGGCAGGAAGGAGCACTTGCCATCCCGCAGCCAGCGCTTGCGGTTCGCCTCGCCGATGCCGATGTCGAGATCGGTGGGGGAGATGTTCACATCGCCGATCAGCACCAGCGGATCGTCCGGGGTGTGGTGGGTCTCCAGGTAGTGCTGCAAGTCCTCATAGAACTTCTGCTTGGCCGGGAACTTGGTCTCGTGATCCTGGCTCTCGCCTTGCGGGAAGTAGCCGTTCATCACCTTGATGAGGGAGCCATCCTCGCGTTTGAAGCTGGCCATGATCATGCGGCGCTGGGCATCCTCGGGATCGGTCGGGAAGCCTTTTTGCACCTCGAGAGGGGGCTGCTTGCTCATGATCGCCACCCCGTAGTGACCCTTCTGGCCATGGAACACCACGTGATAGCCCATGGCCTCCACGTCGGCCACCGGGAAGGCGTCGTCGTGTACCTTGATCTCCTGCAGGCCGATCACATCCGGCTGGTGCTTGTCGATGATGGCTTGCAGCTGATGAAGACGGGCGCGCAGGCCATTGATATTGAAAGAGATGATCTTCATGTCCGGGATGCTCATGTCGTTTTTATTAGTCGCTATTGGACTAGGAATCCGCCGTGGATGCAAGTTCCGGGGGACGCCCGGTGCCGCTCCTGAACTTGCATCGGAACCTGTTCACGATCTGTCGCGAGAGGTCGTCAGCAAGGTGAAGCGCAGGAACCGGAGTGTATATGTATACATGAGAGCTCCTGGTTACACATAAGCGAGCAGCACATGAGCCTTGATCACGGCCTCGCAGCAAGATCGTGGACAGGTTTTAGCGGGTCATTTTCTTGACGAACACCACCACAAACAGCGCCAGCGTGAAGCTGCCGGTGAAGGCCTCGAAGGCGGCAAAGATCCGCGACAGGCCGATGGGGGTGAAGTCGCCGTAGCCCAGGGTGGTGAAGGTCACCACGCTGTAGTAGAGGCACTCCAGCAGGAAGATGGCGTTCTGCTCGAGGGACGCCTCGGGGCGATAGATGAGGTGGTTGCCGTTGAAGCTCAGGCCGAAGAAGAAGTAGAAGATGCTGCAGATGAGGATCAGCAGCAGGGAGAACAGCACCACCCGCATCGGCGCCTCGCCGTAGCCACAGAACAGATCCACTATCCAGGAGGCGAATCGCTGGTAGGAGCAGAGCGGCAGCTGCAGCCGGCGCATGGTCAGCTCCTGCTGGATGTAGCGGCCGGACATGGTGAAGATGCCCTGGGCCTCCGAGGCCTTGCGCAGATCCCGGTAGGTCTCCTCCGCCTCCTTGAACCAGATGCGGGCCTGCGCCGGATCCCGCTCCTTGCGCCCCTTGCGGTCCTGCATCAGCCGCCTGCCGGTATCCAGATTGTCGAGCCGGGTGTTCTTCCAGCGCAGGCCGAGCAGGTTGATGTCGTGCAGCTGGGCGCAGTGCAGGTTGGCGTCGCTGAGATCCGCCTTCATCAGGCTGCCGCCGCGAAAGCGGATGCCGTAGAGGTGGGCGCCACGCAGGTTGGCGCGATAGAGGTTGCACTGCTCCAGCAGGAAGCCCTGGGGATCCTGCTTGTTCACCAGGTTGAGGCCGGCCAGCTCGGCGCGGGCCAGCTGCAGGCCGTGGCAGAGCCCGCCCTGGCGAACGTAGTTCTCCAGCGCCTGGGCGGTGTCGGGGGATTGATGATCGGCCTGGGGATCGTGCCAGCGGCACAAGTCGTGCTCCCCCGCCTCTTCGCTGCAGTGGCGGCCATCCGCCACCAGATATCGGCACATCGCCATGCTGTCGCCTCTCCTTGCTGAGTCTGTATCAGCATAGGTGAGGCGCCGGCCCGGCTGGCTAGTTGAACTGGTTAAATTCCTGGCGCAGCTTGCGGAAGCGATCCTGCTGGGCGGGATTCAAGGGGATGCCTTCCAACACCTCCAGGGTCTCCTTGCACTCGGCGCCGAACTCCGGACTCTTGCGGTTCTTCTGCATCAGCTGCAACAGCACCTGGATCTTGTTGAGGGCGGCGCCGGTATTGGCCGGGGCCCGGCGCAGCGCCTCGCGAAAGTGGCCGAGGGCCTGCTCCAGCTCCCCGCCCTGATAGGCCTTGATGCCAAGGTCGTTGAGCTGCTGATAGCGCTGGCGCCGCTCCTGCACCGTCTTGTCGTCGCGGGTCACCTGGATACAGGTGGTGAGCAGCCGATCCTCATCCTCCGCCAGCAGCGCCTGCAGGCTCTCGGCGTACTCGAACTCGCCGAGCTGGTAGAGCGCCAGTATGGTCTCGCCGAGCAGGGCGGGGGGCATGGTTTCCGGCCGATCCAGCCAGTTCTGGTTGGCGCGATAGAGCATCTTCTTGCCCTTGAGCAGCTCACCGAGGGCGATCTGCACCCGGGCCTGGCAGATCTGCTCGAACACCGGGTAGTTGAACTCCGCCATCATCAGCGAATCGCGAATGCGTGACAGCGCCGAGTTCACCTGCTTCTGCAGGTTGGCGATGTGGTAGCTGTCGTTGCTGTTGAGGGCATAGAGGGTGAGGGTCTGGATGTAGGCCCCCAGGTAGTGCGGGGTGCGGTGGATGGAGTTGCGCGACAGATCGATGAGGGAGAGCAGCACATCCTTGGCCTGGCCGTAGTCGTGGCGCAACAGGCACACCTCCGCCAGACGGCGGGAGAGTTGCACCGACTGGGGCGAGATGTCCACCGCCCGCCGCAGCTCCTGCTGGGCGATCTCCCCCTTGCCGAGCGCCAGCTGGGATTCCGCCAGCCAGAGGTGGGCCTCCACCATCAACGGGGTGTTCTTGAGGGTCGCCTGCAGGTGGCTCACCGCCTCCTCGTGCAGTCCGAGCGTGTGGCAGGCCTTGCCCAGGGTCAGCCTGGCCCAGCTGTTCTCCTGCCCGGCCAGCAGCTGGCGCATCAGGCTGCGGGCCTCCCTGGCCTGACCGAGCTTGAGCTGGGTGTCGGCCTGCAGGCAGCGGCAGAAGTTGGCAAAGCGTGGCACGGCGTCGGCCTGGGTGGCGCAGGCCTCGATGAGCGCCGATGGATCGTCCTTGGTGAGGGCGATAAAGACGCTCTCCAGCGCCTGACGGCGGGCGAGGGCGCGTTTGAGACGAAACGAGAACTGCTCCTGGGAGAAGGGCTTCATCAGGTATTCGTCGGGCTCGGCCTCGAGGGCGCTCAGCACCATGGCGCGAGAGCCGTCGCTGCTGACCATGATCACCACGCTCTGGGGCGGGATCAGCTGCTGATCCCGCAGGCTCTCCAGCAACTGGCGGCCGTTCTCACCGGCCCCCAGCTCGTAGTCGAGCAGATAGATGTCGAAGCTCTCCTTCTGGCAGCGGCGCCGCGCCTCGTCGGCCGAGTTGACATAGGTGATGCGGTTGATGCCGATGTTGATCAGCATCGCCTTCATCATCATCTGGAAGGATCGCTGTTCGTTGACCAGCAGGATGCGCCTGGGTTTGGGCTGGGCTTTCTTCTCTGGCTCGGGAGTCTGCATCTGCTTGGGTCGGGGCGCTGCGGGCGGGTGACTGAAGTGTGCCACCAAAGTCCGCAGCCAGGCAATTGAACACGGGGTGGCGCCGCGGTTTTTACGCGAAGCCCCGCCGTTCATGATTTCTTCTGGACCAGATAGGGGGCGAACTGGGGGCTGAACCTGGCCTCGAAGCCCTGCTCGGTCTTGACGATGAGATAGACCGCCAGCCGGTGCGTCCTGGCGAGGCCATCGCCTCCTTGCAGGGGCGCGCCGACAAGGCCACCAGCATCGCCGAGCTGGGGATCCAGATCGCCAGCGTCTGCGGCCAGCAGGATGCGGTATCCGATGAGCTGAGCCGCAACATCCAGCGCATCAAGGTTTCCATTTGGTGTGACGCCGGCCGGATCAGCAGTCGTCCCTCGGGGCGGCATTTTTTATGAGCGGGGATTGTGTAAATGGGAGTCTTTCGATACCTTCGAGTGCTTTCCCCTGCGGCTATGCTGCCATTGCGTGACAAGGAGTTCCCATGCGCCTGCCCCCCTTTCCCCCTCTGGTCTGGATCGTGATCCTGGGCACCTTCATGGTGCGCACCAGCTTCTTCATGGTCTGGCCCTTCCTCTCCATCCTGCTCTACCGGGAGTACGCTCTGTCGGCCTCCGGCATCGGGATGCTGCTGGGCGGCGCGGCTGTGCTCTCCTGCCTCATCGGCTTCTACGTCGGCTGGCTCTCCGACCAGCTCGGCCGGCGTACCATACTGCTGCTGGGCTGCGCCCTGTCGTGCGTTGCTTACCTGCTGCTCGGTTTTGGCCACTCCCTCTGGCTCATCGCCCTCGGGGTGTTTGGTTCCGGCCTCTCCTACGCCTTCATCGATACCCCGGGCAAGGCGCTGATGGGGGATCTGCTGCCCGAGAAGGGGCTGCGGGAGCTGGCCCAGCACCTGCGCTACTTCCTGCTCAACGTAGGGGCGGGGGTGGGGCCCCTCATCGGCGTGATGGTGGGGCTCGGCGCGCGGCAGGAGACCTTCGTGGTGACGGCCGTCAGCTATGGTCTGCTCGGCATCGCCTTCCAGTTCGGCTTTCGCCGTGAGTGCGCCGGCCGGCCGGATGCGGGCCTCACCCTGGGGGCCATGCTCAAGGTGGTGGGGCAGGATCGGGCCTTCATGCTGTTTATCCTCGCCAATCTGCTGATGATGCTGGTCTACGCCCAGGTGGAGTCGCCGCTGATCCAGTACCTGACCCGCGCCGGTGCCCCCGAGGTGGAGACCCTGGTGGCCCTGCTGGTGGCCACCAATGCGTTGACCATCATCACCCTGCAGTTCCCCCTGCTGCACCTGACCCGGCGCTGGCGGGTGAGCCTGCGGCTGCAGTTTTCCATCCTGCTGATGGCGGCCGCCCAGGTGCTGTTCGCCCTGTCGAGTCCGGCCCTGCTGTGGCCCTGGCTGGTGGCGGTGTTCTTGTTGAGCGTGGGGGAGGCGGTGCTGTTTCCGCTTTTTAACGTGCTCATCGACGAGATGGCGCCGGCCCACCTCAAGGGGAGCTACTTCGGGGCAAGCGCCCTGGCTGGGCTCGGTTGGGCGCTCTCACCTCTGGTGGGGGGCTGGCTGCTGCAGGTGTGGGGCGGCCCGGCCCTGTTCACCGTGATGACCGCGATTTGCGTGCTGGTGTTTGTCCTCTACGGGGCAGGCAGCCGGGCGGCGCGTCCGTCTGCCGTCCGGCCGGCTGAGGGGATTAGAAGGGGAGCACCTTGTCGGCGGTCAGGGTCCCGTCGGTCCACTTGACCTCGACGGCCACTGGCTTGATGTCGCCGAAGGCGCGCTCCACCACCGGGCCGGGCAGCCCGGAGTGGCGAAGGGGGACCTCCACGTGGATGTGCACGGCAAGCTGGTGACCCTGAAGGCGGAGGTCCGCCAGCACGACAGCCAGAGCAAGGATGAACGCACCCTGCGGCGACCCAAACAGACAGTGACCCCGGCGCCCCACCGTATTCCCATCGAGTAGCGTCGTCTTTAAAACAGCGAGGCCCCGCGCAGTGGGGCCTCGTTTTTATGGCTGTTTGGGGACCAGATAGGGGGCGAACTGGGGGCTGAACCTGGCCTCGAAGCCCTGCTCGGTCTTGACGATGAGATAGACCGCCAGCCGGTGCTCCCTGGCGAAGGCCAGTGCAGGCTCGGGCCCCATCACCATCAGCGCGGTGTCGAGGGCGTCGGCCTCGAGCGCGGTGTGGGTGATCACGCTGGCGGAGACCAGTCTGTGGGTCACCGGGGCGCCGCTGGCGGGATCTATGATGTGGGAGTAACGCTGGCCATCCAGCTCGTAGTAGTTGCGATAGCTGCCGGCGGTGCTGAGCGCCATGCCGTTCGGGATCACCACGTCCTCGATGGCGCCGGGCCGATCCGAGGGTTCGACGATGGCCACCCGCCAGGGATTGCCCTTGGCGTTGTGGCCCTCGCTGCGCACGGCCCCCGCCACTTCGATGAGGTAGTTGCTCACCCCCTTGCCCTCCAGCAGGGCGGCGAGCTCGTCCGCGGCCGCCCCTTCCCCCAGGGTGGAGAGATCCAGATAGAGATCGGGGATGGCTTTGCCGAGCAGGAATTTGCCATCCTGGGTCGTCAGGCTCAACTTGTCGATGCCGACTCGGTCGCGGGCCTTGGCGATCTGCTCCGCCGTCGGCCGCTTGACCGGGCGCTTGTCCGGCCCGAAGCCCCAGAGGTTGACCAGCGGCCCCACGGTCACATCCAGCTTGCCGCTGGTGAGCTGGCCCGCGTCTATCCCTTGCTGCACTATCTTGGCCATGCCGGCCGGTATGACCATGGGCTCCCCGGCCGGCCCCTGATTGAAGCGGGAGATGATCGAGCCCGGATCATAGGTGGAGATCTCCTGATTCATGCGCACCAGCAGGGTATCGACCTCGCGCTGTAGCGCCGCTTCTCCCCCCGGAAAGGCGTCGTTCACCGTCACCACGTAGAAGGTGCCCATGGTCTTACCCTGAATGCGAAGCTGGGTCGGGGCGGGCTGGCAGGCGGTCAGCATCAGCATCAGGCTCAGCAGCAGGCCGCGTGCGGCCAGGGTGGGGGAAGGGAACGGCATCTTGCATCCTCGCGGGAATCGTCGACGGGGGAGCAGCTTAGCCAACGGGGCCCGGCTTGACGAGCCTTCAGCCGGGCGCGGGGCGGAAAATAATTAAGCGACTCAGGCTGTTAACCCGACAGATCTGTTCCAAAGTTGAATGGTTTCGAGGGTAAACAGGTGACTTGGGCCGCAGCTTTGAGCAAAAGCCATAGTCGATTGACAACAGTTGAGTACAATTAAGATCGATTCTGACAGCATCTTTGCCCATCGCCAACGCGAGTTTCAGGCAAGCGTGTTGCCATCCACTGCCAATCAAAGGAGAAAATGATGAAAAAGGCGATTACCCTGCTGTTTCTGAGTATTTTTACTGCACTGGGCATGGCGGCACCGGCCCTGGCCGATGAGTGCGCACTGGTCATCGAAGGCAATGATGCCATGCAGTACAACCTCAAGGAGATGAGCGTGCCAGCCAGCTGCAAAGAGGTGACTGTGACCCTCAATCACACGGGCAAGATGCCGGTGACGGCCATGGGTCATAACTGGGTGCTGGCCAACACCGCCGACTATCAAGCCATCGCCACCGCGGGCATGAGCGCCGGCGTCGATCACGACTACCTGCCGAAGGAAGATGCCAGGATCCTGGCTCACACCAAGCTGGTGGGGGGCGGCGAGAGCACCAGCGTCACCTTCAAGACCGACGGGCTGGCGGGCAAGGATCTCACCTTCTTCTGCTCCTTCCCGGGCCACTTCGCCATGATGAAGGGCTCCTTCAAGGTCGGCTAGACCACCTCCAGTGTTGAGAATAAGCCGGGCTTGCCCGGCTTTTTTTTATGGCTCGCTCGCGCGAACCAACTGAATTCATGGCTGAATTTCATGATCTGGCGGGCGGTATCTCCTCGCCGTGACGGGGTAGAATGGGCCGCAAGCCGGGTCAGGTGACCCGGCAACGAACCCGATGAGAAGGGGCCATGAGCGCCATGAAGTGGGTCATCAGCGGCTGCCTGATGCTGGTCTGTGCCATGGCACTGGCCGCAGAGCCCCCGGTCAAGAAGAGCCGCAACGGCATCTGCCACCCCCAGGGCGGCACCTATTACAGCCGCACCAAACACTACGAACCCTACGACAGCATGCGGGCCTGCCTCGACAGCGGGGGGCGCGCGCCTAAACGCTGACCCCGACGCGCTATGCGCGTCGTTGCAGGGTAAAGAAGGCGATGGCGGTCTTCTTCTGGCACTCCAGCCGGATGCTCTCCTCGCCGCTGATCACCAGGGTCTCGTTGATGGCCAGGGCCCGATCCTGCACGCTGAGCTGACCGCTCAGCAGATGGCAGAGATAGGTCTTGTCCGCCTCCAGGGTGAGGGTGAGCGGGAAGGGCAGATTCAGCACCCGCACGTTGGCGCTGATGCGCTCGGGATGATAGATGAGGCCGAGATCCGTCACCTCCTTCTTCAGCAGCTCGCAGTGGGTCTCCTCGTCACCGTCAAAGTGGGCCGCCTCATGGGTGGCATAGGGGTGGCCGTTGAGCACGAAGCCGGCGCCGCTGATGGGCAGCAGGATGCGCCTGTAGCCGGGAAACGTGGAGAAGGGGCCCGCCGCCTTGATGGGGGCGGAGCTGAGACGGTAATCGAAGTCGAGCTTGTCCAGAGTCGCCCCCTTGGGGGAGATGAGGATCTGGGCCGTGGTGCCCTGCTTGTTCTTCCAGGGCATCTTCAGCTGGTCAGACTCTTTAATCAGGGTGATCACTAGGGTGCCTCGGCAAGTGGTTGGGGTGGGTGGCAATGAGGCCAAGTGATACCATCCCGCACGTCGGCCCACAAGGCGATGGAGGCCGATCCCCGTCCGGTTGCCCATAATCTCGGCAGTTTGACCCTCTCGGCATGGGCCGCCCTCTGCCGGTCAGTCTGGCTTGCTCAAGATGTCGTCGGTCGATGGGGTTGAAGCAGAGCAAAGCGCTAGGCTGTGATCCCTGCGCTGTTAAACGGGTGGCAGACCGCTACACTGGCAGTTCTGTTGTATGGAGGCCCCATGACCCACAAGATCATTCTGGATACCGATCCCGGTATCGACGACGCCATGGCAATACTGTTTGCCGAGGCACACCCCGCCATCGATCTGCTCGCCATCACCACAGTGTTTGGCAATGCCACCATCGAGAACGGTACCCGCAACGCGCTCTGGCTCAAGCAGAAATACGGCATGAAGGCGGATGTGGCCCAGGGAGCGGCCGCGCCGCTGCGACGCGAGCCGGTCGGGCCGACCACAGTGGTGCACGGCCCGAGCGGGCTGGGGGATGTGGAGGCGGGGGAGGTGACCATCAGCGCGGATCCCCGTCCGGCCTGGCAATACATAGTCGAGGCGGTGAAGGCCGCTCCCGGCGAGATCACCCTGGTCACCATAGGGCCGCTCACCAACCTGGCGCTGGCGCTGCAGGAGGCGCCCGAGATCACCGGGCTGGTGAAGCAGGTGGTGGTGATGGGCGGCGCCTTTGGCGTCAACGGCCATCGCGGCAACGTGACCCCCTATGCCGAGGCGAATATTCACGACGATCCCGAGGCTGCGGATGTGGTGTTCACCGCCCCCTGGCCCGTGGTGATCATCGGGCTGGATGTGACCCAGCAGAGCTTCTTCAGCAGCCGTTACCTCGATGCGCTGCGGGATGAGGCGGGCGAGCCGGGTCGCTTCCTGTGGGCGGTGAGCCGCTTCTACCTGCGCTTCTATTCCGAGCGCATCGGCCTGGATGGTTGCCATGTGCACGATCCCTCCGCCATCGCCTATGTGATCGATCCGACCCTGTTTACCCTGCGGGAAGGGCCGGTGCGGGTCATCGACGGTGGCCCCGCCATCGGCCACACCCTGCAGAAGTTCGATGACAAGGCGCATCCCCACGATGAGTGGGCGGGCTATCCGGCTCAGCGGGTCGGGGTGGCGGTACGGGATCAGGCGCTGCTGGCGCTCTATCGCGAGACGCTGGTGGCCTGGGGCAAGGATTGCTGAGGCTCGCCCGCAGGATGGACAAAGCGTGATGCTCGCCAGGTAATCACCGGCCGGCGCGGCCTATACTGACCAGAAGTTAGGCATGGGAAGGGGAAACGGATGGCCTGGTTGTCTTTGTTGGTGGCGATAGCCCTGATCTGGTGGCTGATGAAGCTGGGGCGTGGCGCCCTGTTCGAGATCCGGCTGCAACCTGGCAAGGTGCAGTTGAAGCGAGGCTCGGTGTCGCCGCGCTTCTTGGCCCAGGCCAAGCAGATCCTGCAGCAGGATCCGGTGCGGGGCCGGATCCTGGGTCAGCGCGACGACAACGGCGTCAGGCTGGTCTTCTCCCGCTCCATCCCCGAGCCGGTGGCCCAGCGGCTGCGCAACATCTTCCCCTATGGTGACTACCGTACCCCTCCCGCCGTCCCGGACGGGCGCAAGCCGCATAAATAGAGCCGACATGCATACCCCGTGAGCCGCAGCCGGGCCAGGTGCCCGGCTGTTTATTTTCTTATTTTCGCATCCTCTCTTTCCCATCGCCCTGGCCACCTTGGCAGCAGGCGGTCAAGCCTTCCCGTCTGACCCCTGTAGCGGCGCCATCACCTCGATCAGAAAGTCGATGAAGGCGCGGGTCTGTGGCTTCAAGAAGCGGCCACCGCGAAACACCGCAAAGATCTCGTCGTGGCGATCCTCGTAAGGGGAGGCCTGCCAGTCGGGCAGCAGCTGGCGCAGGCTGCCATCGTCGATCCCCTGCTGCACCATCCAGCTCGACAGCAGCAAGAGCCCGCATCCCGCCTGGGCCGCGCAGAGCAGGGGCGTGCCGCCGACGGAGGCGAGATTGCCCTGCACCGCGATCTTGCGCCGCTCAGGCCCGCGCTGGAAATACCAATGCCGGCGCTGACGGCCCTGGCCGCGGATGAGGCAGTTGTGACTGGCCAGCTCATCGGGATGGGCGGGCTCGCCATGCTGCGCCAGGTAGGTGGGGGAGGCGACCAGCAGGGTCCGGTTCGCCAGCAGATGGCGGGCATGCAGGCTGCTGTCGGTCGGGCGCCCGATGCGAATGGCCACGTCCACGTTGTCGGCATCGAGATCCACCAGCCGGTTGTCGAACTCGATCTCGACCCTGACCCCGGGGTAGCGGGCTAGAAACGCGGGCAGTTGCGGCGCCAGCCAGGCCGCCCCGAAGCTCTCGAACACCGAGACCCGCAATGGGCCACGGGGCGCCACGTGCAGGGGCTGGAGGGATTGCACCAGCTGCTCGGCCTCCTCCAGCAGGGGCACCGAGCGGGCGAGAAAATACTCCCCCTGCTCGGTCAGCACCAGCTGGCGGGTGCTGCGCTTGAACAGGGGCACCCCCAGCTGTTGCTCCAGGCTGTCGATGGTGCGGGTCACCGAGGAGGGGGCCAGATTGAGGACGCGGGCGGCGCGGGAGAAGCTGCCTGACTCCACCACCTGGGCCAGGATACGAATGCGATCCAGCACGGACACTCCTTTGCGTTTAATGCAAAACTGTTGCAGGTTGTGACGGTATTCTATTCATCGGTGAGAAGGTGAACAATGCCGTCATCGCCCGAGACGGGCATAGCGCCACAGGAGCCGCACCATGTCAGACCGTATCCAGCTCGCCCAGCAGATCCCCGCCGCCATCCAGGCCATGATGGGGCTGGAGTCCTATCTCGGTGGCACCGAGATCCCCTCCCGGCTCAAGGAGCTCATCAAGCTGCGGGCCTCCATGATCAACGGCTGCGCCTACTGCATCCAGATGCACGCCGAGGTGGCGATGAAGCAGCAGGAGAGCCCGCAACGTCTGCTGGCGCTGTCCGCCTGGCGCGAATCCCCGCTGTTCGATGAGCGTGAGCGGGCCGTGCTGGCGCTGACCGACGAGGTGACCCTGATCGCCGGGCAGGGGCTGAGCGAGGAGGTCTATCGGCAGGGGCTGGCGCTGCTCGGCGAGACCCTGCTGGCCCAGTGTCTGATGCAGATAGTCACCATCAACGCCTGGAACCGGATTGCCGTCGCCACCCGGATGGAACATCCGCTTAGCTGAGTCTGGAGAGGGGCATGGCCGCCCTGTCATCCAGGGAGATGAACCTGGTGTGAACAGGAGCAGGGAAGCTCGATAGGAAGGTCTCCATTGGAGGCCTTTTTTATGAGGCATGGATGGGAGGCGGACTCTAATGGCCGTTTTTTGCCGCCGTTCCCGCCTTGGCAGGAAGTTAATCACACAGTTGTTTGATTAATTATTTATTATTTTATCTCATCACTTACCCTGATCAGATCAAGGTTTTATCGATTAAAAAGCGCGCAGTCAGAATATCCGCCAGCAGAAAATGATGGATATTGACCATGACAACATTAAGGGTAAGTGAGAGTATTGCCCAGTTGTTGCTCGATGAGGGATCGAAATGAAAGCAATGCAGGCTGAATCAGAAATTTGTGATCGTATAAAAATCGTCACTGTCAAGCGTTTAACAAATAACGCATCTTCGCACCAAACAAAAAACAACTTCCGGATTAATTTTTCATGTTGTTCACATGCCGGTCTGATGCAATAAAATGCTGCATTTTTATTATACCAATAAGCCTTGAAACGATGAGGACATTGCATGAGACCTTTTGAAGTAAAGAGGGGCTTGGGCGCTTTGCTGTTGATTGCAACCGCTGGCTTGCTGAGTGGCTGCGACATGGCTCTGATGAGCCCCAAAGGGCAGGTTGGTCTGGAACAGAAGTCACTAATATTAACCGCACTCGGTCTGATGTTAATTGTAGTGATTCCTGTGATTATTATGACGGTGGCCTTTGCTCGTAAATACAGAGCATCCAATACCACCGCCAAATACACCCCGGATTGGTCTCACTCCAACAAGATTGAAGCGGTTGTCTGGACCGTACCCGTCATTATTGTCGCCATCCTGGCGGTGATTACCTGGAAAACTTCCCACTCGCTGGATCCTTATAAACCGCTGGAATCGGACGTCAAACCGATCCAGGTCGATGTTATTTCCCTCGACTGGAAATGGTTGTTTGTCTATCCGGAACTGGGTATCGCCTCGGTCAATGAGCTGGCCTTCCCGGTCAATACCCCGGTCAACTTCCGGGTGACCTCCGACACCGTGATGAACTCCTTCTTCATTCCGCAACTGGGCGGTCAGATCTACGCCATGGCCGGGATGCAGACCAAGTTGCATCTGATTGCCAACGAGGCGGGTCAGTACAAGGGGATCTCCGGCAGCTACAGCGGCGCCGGCTTCTCCGGCATGAAGTTCAAGGCCATCGCCACGACCGATCAGGCCGGTTTCGATGCCTGGGTCGCCAAGGTGAAGCAGTCTCCCAAGATGCTGAACACCATGGGCGAGTTCGATGTGCTGGCCAAGAAGAGCGAAAACCATCCGGTAGAGTACTTCGCCAGCGCCGATCCCAAGCTGTTCGTCAATGTGATCAACAAGTTCATGGGTGACATGAAACCGGGTGAGCACAAAGGCATGCAGCACGAAACCGCCGCCAAGCATGACGACGGGATGGACATGGCCGACATGGATCATGGCGACATGACCTCCGCTGAGCATGCCGGGCACATGGCCATGCCGATGGATGACAAGAGTGTGAAAGCAGGATCCGAGGAATAATCGATGTTTGGAAAGTTAACACTCGACGCTATCCCGTACCATGAACCCATCATCATGGTCACGATAGCCGGTATCATATTGGGCGGGTTGGCCATTGCCGGGCTGATCACCTATTTCGGCAAGTGGGAATACCTGTGGAAAGAGTGGTTCACCTCGGTGGATCACAAGCGCCTCGGTATCATGTATCTCATCCTGGGGATGGTCATGCTGCTGCGTGGCTTCGCCGATGCGGTGATGATGCGGACCCAGCAGGTGATGGCGTCGGCCGGGGGCGAGGGCATACTGCCACCGCACCACTACGACCAGATCTTCACCGCCCACGGCGTCATCATGATCTTCTTCGTGGCCATGCCACTGGTGATCGGCCTGATGAACATCGTGGTGCCGCTGCAGATCGGTGCCCGTGACGTAGCCTTCCCCTTCCTCAACAACCTGAGCTTCTGGTTTACCGCCGCGGCCGTGGTGTTGATCAACGTCTCCCTGGCGGTCGGTGAATTCGCCCAAACCGGCTGGCTGGCCTATCCGCCCTTGTCGGGCGTGGACTTCAGTCCGGGCGTCGGGGTCGATTACTGGATCTGGAGTCTGCAGATCTCGGGTCTGGGTACCCTGCTGACCGGTGTCAACTTCTTTGCCACCATCATCCGGATGCGTGCCCCAGGCATGACCATGATGCGGTTGCCGGTGTTCACCTGGACCGCCCTGTGCGCCAACATCCTGATCATCGCCTCCTTCCCGATCCTGACCGTCACCATCGCCCTGCTCACCGCAGACCGTTACCTCGGCACCCATTTCTTTACCAATGACATGGGTGGCAACATGATGATGTACATCAACCTGATCTGGGCCTGGGGTCACCCCGAGGTGTATATCCTGGTGCTGCCGGTGTTCGGGATCTTCTCCGAAATCGTGGCGACCTTCTGCAAGAAGAAGCTGTTCGGTTACACCTCCCTGGTGTGGGCCACCGTGGCCATTACCGTGCTCTCCTTCGTGGTCTGGCTGCACCACTTCTTCACCATGGGATCGGGCGCCAACGTGAATGCCTTCTTCGGCATCACCACCATGATCATCTCCATCCCGACCGGGGTGAAGATCTTCAACTGGCTGTTCACCATGTATCGCGGTCGCATCGAGTTCAGCTCCCCCATGCTGTGGACCGTCGGCTTCATCATCACCTTCACCGTCGGTGGCATGACCGGGGTACTGCTGTCGGTGCCGGCCGCCAACTTCGTGTTGCACAACAGCCTGTTCCTGATTGCTCACTTCCACAACGTCATCATTGGCGGCGTGGTGTTCGGTTGCTTCGCCGGTATCACCTACTGGTTCCCGAAGGCATTCGGCTTCAAGCTGGATGACGTCTGGGGCAAGCGCGCGTTTTGGTTCTGGATCACCGGCTTCTTCGTGGCCTTCATGCCGCTCTATGTGCTGGGCTTCATGGGCATGACCCGTCGGGTCAGCCAGAACATCGATCCCGAGTTCCACGGCTGGCTGGTCGTGGCCGCCTGCGGTGCGGGCCTGATTGCCATCGGCGTCCTGTGCCAGGTGATCCAGGTCGTGGTCAGTATCCGTGACCGCGAGAAGAACCGTGACTGGACCGGCGATCCCTGGGGTGGCCGTACCCTGGAGTGGGCCACTTCCTCTCCGCCGCCGTTCTATAACTTCGCCATCGAGCCGAAGGTGAAGGGTCTCGACGCCTTCTGGGAAGCGAAAGAGGACGGCTCTGCCTTCCAGCAGCCGGCCAGGTACGCCCCCATCCACATGCCGAAGAACTCCGGTGCCGGTGTGGTCATCGCCGCCCTCAGCGTGGTGTTTGGCTTCGCCATGATCTGGCACATCTGGTGGATGGCCATCGCCGGCTTCGTCGGCATGATCGCCACCTGGATCATCCACAGCTTCAACGAGGATGTGGACTACTACGTACAGGTTGACGAGATCGAGCGCATCGAAGGTCAGCATTTCGACAACATCAACAAGGTAGCCTGACGCTATGGCAACTGACGTTCTACATCACACTCACGGCGCCCATGACGATCATGGGCACCATGATGCCGGTGCCACCAAGGTGTTCGGTTTCTGGATCTACCTGATGAGTGACTGCATCCTGTTTGCGACCCTGTTCGCAACCTATGCAGTCCTGGTCAACGGCACCGCCGGCGGCCCGAGCGGCAAGGACATTTTCGAGCTGCCGTTCGTGTTCGCCGAAACCATGCTGCTGCTGTTTAGCTCCATCACCTTCGGTTTTGGCATGCTGGCCATGAACAAGAACAAGGTGGCCGCCGTCAACGGCTGGCTGCTGGTGACCTTCTTGCTCGGCGCCGGCTTCATCGCCATGGAGATCTACGAGTTCCACCACCTGATCGCCGAGGGCTTCGGTCCGCAGCGCAGTGGCTTCCTGTCCGCCTTCTTCACCCTGGTCGGTACCCACGGTATCCACGTGACCAGCGGCCTTATCTGGATCATCGTGATGATGGTGCTGGTAGCCAAGAAGGGGCTGACCGAGCGCAACCGTACTCGCCTGATGTGCCTGAGCCTGTTCTGGCACTTCCTGGACGTGGTGTGGATCTGCGTCTTCACCGTGGTCTATCTGATGGGGGCAATGTAAATGAGTAGTCATGCAGTCGATAATCACGGCGCCAGCCACGGCAGCGCCAAGTCCTACCTGATCGGCTTCGTGCTGTCAGTGATCCTGACCGCGATCCCGTTCTGGATGGTGATGGACGGCAGCGCCTCCCATGCCATGGTGCTGGGTACCGTGGTTGCCATGGCGGTGGTCCAGATCTTCGTGCATCTGGCCTACTTCCTGCACATGAACACCTCGTCAGAGGAGCGCTGGAACCTGGTGGCACTGGTGTTTACCGTGCTCATCATCGCCATAGTGGTGGTGGGTTCCCTGTGGATCATGTACAACCTCAACGTCAACATGATGGTTCACTAAGCGGGTTGGTGTGATGATGAAGCAATACCTGCAAGTGACCAAACCGGGCATCATCTTCGGTAACCTCATCTCGGTTATCGGCGGATTCCTGCTGGCCTCCAAGGGGAGCCTGGACGTTCCCCTGTTCATCCTGACCATGGCGGGGGTGTCACTGGTGGTCGCCTCCGGTTGTGTGTTCAACAACTACATCGACCGGGACATCGACTGCATCATGGAGCGGACCAAGAACCGCGCCCTGGTGAAGGGGCTGATCGCCCCTGGCGTGTCGCTCTGGTATGCGAGCGCGCTCGGCGTTGCGGGCATTGCACTGCTCTACTTCGCGGCCAATCCGTTGGCCGCCTTGCTGGCAGTGCTCGGCTTCCTGGTCTATGTGGGCGTCTACAGCCTCTACATGAAGCGCCATTCGGTCTATGGCACCCTGGTCGGCAGCCTCTCCGGCGCCGCGCCACCCGTCATCGGCTACTGTGCGGTGAGCAACGAGTTCGACTCGGGCGCCCTGATCCTGCTGGCGATCTTCAGCCTGTGGCAGATGCCGCACTCCTATGCGATTGCCATCTTCCGCTTCAAGGATTACCAGGCCGCCAACATTCCGGTGTTGCCGGTGGTGAAGGGGATCTCGGTGGCCAAACACCATATCACCCTCTACATCCTGGCGTTTATGGTGCCGACCCTGATGCTGTTCCTCGGCGGTTATGCCGGTTACAAGTATCTGATCGTGGCCACGGCGGTGAGTGTCTGGTGGCTGGGGATGGCGCTGTCGGGTTACAAGCAGGCGGTCGATGACTCCCTGTGGGCCCGCAAGTTGTTCATGTTCTCCATCGTCACCATTACTTGCCTGAGCGTGATGATGTCGGTGGACTTCCAGCCGGACGCAGCGCCGGTATTGGTGAGCATGCTGCCCTGAGGCTTCGGTAAGCCGAGCCCCAGTGTTGTGATATGACACAGGAAAATCAGTAGAATCCAGAGCCGGGAACTTTCCCGGCTCTGTTATTATGTGGGCCGACCCACATCGGGTCCGGTCCGTTTTCCCTCATATTCTCGGGCTTCGTGTAGATTGCATAATCCGCAACCTGTGATCACCCACTTCTCTTATTCATCGAGGCCATCATGAATGATTTCACGATGACAAGGGGCGAGCGCCGGGCCACCTGGGCGCTCGGCTCCGTCTTCTCCCTGCGCATGCTCGGCATGTTTATGGTTCTGCCGGTACTGACCACTTATGGCATGTCCCTGGCCGGTGCCTCCGAGGCCCTGATCGGGCTGGCCATCGGCATCTACGGCATGACCCAGGCGCTGTTCCAGATCCCGTTCGGGCTGCTCTCCGATCGCATCGGCCGCAAGCCGCTCATCGTCGGCGGCCTGCTGATGTTCGCCCTGGGGGCCGTCATCGCCGCCCTCAGCGACTCCATCTGGGGGGTCATCGTCGGCCGCGCCCTGCAGGGCAGCGGGGCCATCTCTGCCGCCGTCATGGCGCTGCTCTCGGATCTCACCCGCGAGCAGAACCGCACCAAGGCGATGGCCTTCATCGGGGTGAGCTTCGGCATCACCTTCGCCATCGCCATGGTGACCGGCCCCATCATCACCCATGCGCTGGGGCTGTCCGGCCTGTTCTGGCTGATCGCCCTCTTGGCGCTGGGGGGCATCGGCATCACCCTGTGGTGGGTGCCGACCCCGACCAGCCACCTGCGCAACCGCGAGTCGGCGCTGGTGAAGGGGGGGATCCGCACAGTGCTCACCAACCCGCGGCTGCTCAAGCTCAACCTCGGCATCCTCTGCGTCCACACCCTGCTGATGTCGAGCTTCGTGGCGCTGCCGCCGCTGCTGGAGCAGGCGGGTCTGCCCCGTGACAGCCAGTGGCAGGCCTATCTGGTCACCATGCTGATCGCCTTTGTCAGCGTGGTGCCCTTCATCATCTATGCCGAGAAACGCCGCCAGATGAGACGGGTCTTCCAGCTCTGCGTGCTGGTGATGCTCGTCGCCGAGGTGGTGTTGTGGCAGGCCGGCCTGCAGCTCTGGGGCCTGCTCGCCGGGCTGCAGATCTTCTTCATCGGCTTCAACGTGATGGAGGCATTGTTGCCGTCCCTCATCAGCAAGGAGTCGCCACCGGGTTACAAGGGCACCGCCATGGGGGTTTACTCCACCAGCCAGTTCATCGGGGTCGCCATCGGTGGCAGCCTGGGCGGCCTGTTCTACAGCCTCGGCGGTGCGCCCCTGGTGTTCGGCAGCTGCGCCGTGCTGGCCCTGCTCTGGCTGGGGATAAGCCTCACCATGCAGGAGCCGCCCTATGTCAGCAGCCTGCGCATAGTGCTGCCGGAGGGGGTCGCCGCGACCCCCGCGCTGGAGCAGAAGATCCGCGCCTGTGAGGGGGTGAGCGACGTGCTGCTGGTCGAAGCCGAACGCTCGCTCTATGTGAAGGTGGATACCAAACACCTCACGCGCAGCGATCTGGAGCGACTGGTGGCGATCTGACGGGCACTCACGCTGGGCAGCGCAGCGGGCAGCCCCCGTTGCTATGCTGAGATCCTCAATAAGGAGGAGAGTGTCATGTCATATATAGATGGATTCGTGCTTGCCGTGCCCACGGCCAGCAAGCAGGCCCTGATCGATCACGCCCGGCAAATTGATCCCATCTTCCTCGAATACGGCGCCACCCGGGTGCTGGAGGGCTGGGGGGACGATGTGCCTCACGGCAAGCTGACCGACTTTTACCGCGCCGTGGCGGCGAAGGAAGATGAGAGCGTGGTCTTCTCCTGGGTGGAGTGGCCGGACAAGGCCACCCGGGATGAGGCCATGGCGAAGATAATGAAAGACGCCAGGATGGATCCGAGCAATCCCGCCAATCTGGCGATGCCGTTCGATGGTGCCCGCATGATCTTCGGGGGTTTCAGCCCAGTGCTGGATCTGCGTGGCTGAGGTGTCTTGAAAGCAGAAGAGGCCCGCCACATTGGCGGGCCTCTTCGTTATGGCCGCCAGCAGGATTTGTCCCCAGCATGGCGGCCCTGTGCATCACCCGGTGGATCTCTTTCGGTCAAGGTCGTCAGCAGGATTTGTCCCCAACATGCTGGCCATGTGCATCACCCGGCGGCTCTCTTTCGCTCAAGGCCGCCAGTAGGGCTTGTCCCCGAGGATGGTGGCCCTGTGCATCACCCGACGCGCCGGCAGGTAGTCGGCGTTGGCATAGTGCTGGGTCACCCTGTTGTCCCAGATGGCGATGTCGTTCTCCTGCCAGCGCCAGCGCACCTGAAATTCGGGTCGACGGATATGGTCAAACAGGAAGCCCAGCAGCGCCTCGCTCTCCCGGGCCGGCAAATCCGGCAGCCGGCTGGTGAAGCCCTCGTTGACAAACAGCGCCTGTCGCCCGCTCACCGGGTGGGTGCGCAGCACCGGGTGGCGCAGGGGCGGGTTGTTGGCCACGGCGGCCTGCCAGCGCTGGCGTTCCTCTTCGCTGCCGTTGTAGCGGTGGGCCGGGAACGACTTGGTGAAGTCGTGCTCCGCCTCCAGCCCCGCCAGCAGTTTCTGCAAAGGTGGGGAGAGCGCCGCCAGCGCCGCGATCCCGCTGGCCCAGAGGGTGTCACCCCCGCTCGGCGGCAGCTGCTTGGCGGCCAGGATGGCCAGCGCCGGCGGCGTCTCGATGAAGGTCACGTCGGTGTGCCAGTTGTCGTTGTCCGGCGGGTTGTCGTCGTGGGTGTCGAGCACGATGATCTCCTCGGCCTCCTCCGCATGGGGATAGACGGGGTGGATGTGCAGATCCCCGAAGCGGTTGGCCAGCGCCCGCTGTTGCCTGGGGCTGATGGGCTGATCCCGCAGGAACAGCACCTGATACTTCAGCAGGGCGCGATGGAGCTGCTCGAAGTGCTCCTGCGTCAGGGGCTCGGCCAGGGTGAGGCCGGCGATCTCGGCGCCGATGTGGGGCCCGAGCGGGGTAATCGTCAGCTTGTCGTTCATATTTCTTCTCCATGCCAAGGCGTCAGTCGACGCTGCAGGGCTCGCAAGCCCAGTTCCAATACGAAGGCGATGTGAAGGATCACCATGAGGGCGGTCAGCTTGTCGTTCATTGTCCTTCTCCATGCCAGGGCGTCAGCCTGCGCTGCAGTGCGCGTAAACCCAGTTCCAATACGAAGGCGACCAGGGCGATCACCAGAATGCCTGCCAGTACCACGTCGGTGGCCAGAAACTCGCCGGCAGACTGCACCATGAAGCCCACCCTCCGGGTGGCGGCGATCAGCTCCGCCGCCACCAGGGTCGACCAGCCCACGCCGAGGCCGATGCGCAGCCCGGTCAGGATCTCGGGCAGGGCGCCGGGCAGGATCACATGCCACAGCACCTGCACCCTGGAGGCGCCGAGCGAGCGGGCCGCCCGCAGCCGCACCTGTTGCGCGCTCTGCACCCCGGCCAGGGTCGCCATGGCCACAGGGGCGAAGATGGCCAGATAGATGAGCAGCACCTTGGATGTTTCGCCGATGCCAAACCAGATCACCATGAGCGGCAGGTAGGCCAGCGGCGGCACCGGCCGATAGAGCTCGATCAGCGGATCCAGCATGCCGCGCACCGTGGGGCTCAGCCCCATGGCGAGGCCGGCCGAGATGCCGAACACCGCCGCCGCCAGCAGGGCGATGAGGATGCGCTGCAGGCTGGCGCCCAGGTGTTGCCACAGGGTGGCGTCCATGAAGCCCTGCGGGCCGGCGAGGGTGACGAGCTGGGCCAGCACCCGACCGGGGGGCGGCAGGAACAGCGGATCGACCCAGCCGAGCCGGGCCACCAGCCACCACAGGGCCAGCAGGGCGAGCAGGGTGGCGAGGCTCAGGCTCAGCCGCCGTGGCAGCGGCCAGCGCAGGGCACGACCGGCGGCGGTGGATCTGGCGAGGGCGATGCTCATGCGAAGACCTCCCGCTCGTTGAAGACCCGGCTTAGCACGTATTCGCGCCGCTCGATGAAGGCCGGATCGGACTTGATGCTGCGGCAGGGTTCGCCGGCGGCGAAGCGGCGGCCGAAGTCCAGGCTAAGCCGCTCCACCACCCGGCCCGGGGAGGGGGAGAGCAGCACCAGCTCGCTGGCCAGGAACACCGCCTCCTCGATGTCGTGGGTGATCAGCAACACCTGACGACGCCCCTCATGCCACAGCCTCAGCAGCAGGGTCTGCATCTGCTCGCGGGTGAAGGCGTCGAGCGCGCCGAACGGCTCGTCCAGCAGCAACAGCTGTGGCCGGGTGGCCAGGGCGCGGGCAATGCCGACGCGCTGGCGCTGACCGCCGGACAGCTGCCAGATGGGGCGCTCGGCCGCCCCCTCCAGGCCGACCTTGCGCAGCAGGGTCAGTGCCTGCTCACTTCGCTCGGCGCGGGGCACCCCGGCCAGCTGCAGGCCGAGGGCGACGTTGTCTTGCACGTTGCGCCAGGGCAGCAGCCCCTCGCTCTGAAACACCACGCCGCGTTCGGCGCCTGGGCCCCTCACCGGTTTGCCCTGCAGGCTTATCTGGCCGTTCTGGCAGGGCTCGAACCCGGCGATGAGGTTGAGCAGGGTGGTCTTGCCGCACCCGGACGGGCCTAACACCACCATCAGTTCGCCCTCGGCCAGGCTCAGGTTGATGTTGTCGAGCACCTTCTTGCCGGCGTATTCGGCAGAGACATAGGCGAGCTGCAGCATGGTCTTCTCCTCAGGGTCATTGGGCCAGGGGCTTGACGAAGCGATCGGTCACGAACTGGCTGTAGTCGGGGGCGGCGCTCGGCACCTTGCCCTGGGCCTCGAGGAAGCGGGCGGTGTCTATGATGGTCTGGTTCACCAGGCTGCCGAGCTGGGCGCTCTGCTCACGGGCGCCGAGGTAGGTGTTGCCGCGCACCAGATCGGGCACCTCGGCCACGGAGACGCCGCTCAAACTCGCCAGCTTGTCCAGATTGGCCGGTTGGGCCAGCCAGCCGGCCGGGTTGTCGAGGTAGGCCTGCTGCGCCGCCAGGTTGCTCTTGACGAAGGCCTGCACCACCTCGGGATGGGCCTTGGCAAAGTCCTTGCGCACCACCCACACATCCAGGGTCGGGGCGCCCCAGCTGCCGACCTGGGCCGAATCGGTCAGCACGGATCCTTCTTTGGTCAGCTTGTTGAGGGCCGGGGCCCAGACATAGGCGCCGTCGATGTCGCCGCGCTGCCAGGCGGCGATGATGGCCGGCGGTTGCAGGTTCACTATCTCCAGCTTGGTGGGATCGACGCCCCAGTGCTTGAGCGCCGCCAGCAGGCTGTAGTGGGTGGTGGAGCTGTAGGGCACGGCGATGCGCTTGCCGACCAGATCCTGAGGCGTCGAGAGCCCCTTCTTCACCACCAGTGCCTCGGAGTCACCGAGCTTGGAGGCGAGCAGGAACACCTCGATGGGCACGTTCTGGCTGGCCGCCACCGCCAGCGGGCTGGAACCTATGTTGCCGATCTGCACGTCGCCGGAGGCGAGCGCCCTGACCACGCTGGCGCCGCTGTCAAACTTGCGCCAGTCCACCTTGGCGCCGCTCTCCCTGGCGAAGCTGTTGTCGGCCTGGGCCACCTTGGCGGGTTCGGCTGAGGTCTGGTAGGCCACCGTGACCTCGACCGCCTGGGCGGATTGCACGACCAGCGCCAGCGCCGCCAGCCAGAGGGAAGTTCCTTTTCCTGTCATGATGTCGTTCCTGATTACGGGGATGGAGACGCCATCTTTCCCGTAATGACCCGCTGACTGAAGGAACGAGAAACCTGCATTAAGACGCTATGGTTCTTAGATAAATAACTGAAATGAAACAATGAGATATGGATATCTCAAATGCGGGGATGCTTATTCGCTGGCTGGCAATCGAGCCGGATCCTGCGGGGGCTGCAACCCAGATAGGCGGGGCTGATGAGGGGACGAGAACAGGGGAAAAACAAGATACCCGCCAAGCGGCGGGTATCTGTCGATGGGCCTAGGGGGCCTAGCGTTCGATCAGCGGGGCCGAGCGGTAGCTCCACAGGCCGTAGGTGCGCAGGGCATCCCGGTAGATGCCGAGCAGCTCGCCGTCGCTCACCTTGGCCAGGGCCGACAGCGGCTGGTCCGGGTAGCTGACGCTGTCTATCTGGATCCCGGCCGGACCGCTCTGCCAGCAGGCGATCTCCAGCAGGGTCTGGCCCCGGCGCACATGGCTGGCGGAGCTCACCAGAGTCGCGTACTGGATCTGGTGGCGGGCGAGGGCATAGCCGCTGTAGAGGGCGTTCTCCACCGTGCTGGTGGCGTAGTTCTCCTCGATGATGCGCGAGCGGTCTATACCCTTCTTCACCAGCCAGTCCGCCATCAGCTTGCCCTCGGTCTGGCGGTTCTGGGGCACGCCACCGGTCAGTATGATGAGCGCGGCCGGGTTGGCCTGGGCCAGGGAGCGGGTGGTCTCCAGCCGGCCGAGCAGAATGTCGTGCATGCTGCCATCCGGATTGAGGGCATAGCCCAAAGTGACGATGGCCCTGTTGCCCGGCTTGGGTGAGCGCTCCCCCTGCTCCTTGAGCGGGGTGGCGTTGACCCGGTCAACGGTGTCGAACAGGCGCTGCAGATCGGCGGCCCGCCCGCCATTGAGCTCGCTCACCCGCTTGAGATAGGCATCAGATTTGGCCTGATCACCCTTGAAGCGCTTCCAGGTGGCGAGGTAGCTATTGAGGTCCAAGTCGTCCGGCGCAGTGGTGAGGGCCTGCTCGAACAGGTTGATGGCCCGCTCCACGTTGCCGTTGTAGATCTGGGCGTTGGCCGCCGAGATGAGCAGATCGGTGCGATAGGGCTCGAGCTGATAGGCCTGCAACAAGAGCTCGGTGACCCGCTCCATGTTGCTCGGCATCTTGGCGGTGAAACCGGCGGTCGAGACCCGGGCCGGTGACTTGAAGATCTGCCAGGCATCCGCCAGCAGCTGATCCACCACCTGGCGCTTGCTGATGTATTGATCGTAATTCTGCTCTTTTTGCAGGGAGCGCACCGGGGCAGCCCAGGCAACAGAGGGGAAAAACGCCGGCAGCGCCAACAGGCTGGCCAGGGTCAGGGAGAGTAGGGTCTGCTTCATGTAGGTCGGCTCGCAGTTGAGGTCGGTCAGGAGAACATGCCTCTTCGATCGTGGGAATGAGGGGAGAGTGGGATATTACTCCAGATCAGGATCTTAAACTGTGAGCGGTTAACTGTTTCGTGGGGTGTGAGTGGGGTTCAATAGGAGCATGTCTGCATACAAAAAGCCCCCAACGTTTGGGTTGGGGGCCTGGTTTGAGGGGTTACTGGATAAATTGCTGTTGTGACAACAGCTCATCAAATACCGGATTGGGCATGGTATGGCTGAGCAAGTCAGGGACATTGCCATCCGGCAGCGCCGACATGGCCGCACCTTCACCCGCAATACCCGGGGAGTCCTGCGTGGCCGGCGCCACCTGAGTGAGCAGGCTGTCCATCTCATCATGATCAAGCAGGTCGCCGATGGCTATCCCGTTTGCTGTCAGGCTCTCCAGATGGCTGGCAGGTGCCGCCGGCTGGCTGACGGGGAGCTCGATGAGCTCATCCTGCGCCTCTGGACCGAGCAGCGGGGCTGAGAGGGCAAAGGCGGCAGGCTTCTCAGCCGTCCCCAGAGTCAGCGGTGATGCGCTGACGCCCCCTTGCAGATCCGTGACGTCGATAACCAGAGCGGTATCTGCGGTATCGCCATCACCGTCGCGCAAGGTGAGCAGGAACTTGTCCTGCCCATTCCCATGCACATCCTTGGCCTGATAGTCGTACTGCCCGGTTTCAAAGTTCAGTACCAGCTTGCCGTTGGTGGTATCGAGCGTCAGCTTGGCGCCATCGACCACCTTGTTGTCGGTCGCGCTGTCATGGATGAAGATGCCGCCCTTGGTCTGGTCATAGAAGTAGGTGCGGTCATCGTGGGTCAGGCTCTGCACCCATTCGCCCTCGATCGACTGCAAGGTGACATCACCCTGCAGTTGACCCGGCACCGATTCCGTCAGGATGTTGACGACATCGGCATCCTTTTCTACCAGGATGGCGGTGCCATCCTGGCCGGCCAGTGGCGTCAGGTACTCGAGTGACGAGCTCTGGCCTATGGCCAGCATGTTCATGCTGTCGAAGGGGTTGCCGTGTTTGTCCATGATGTGATCCATGGACTCACCCAGGATGAGGAACTGTTCAGCCTTGGTAGGCGAAACGGTACCCTTGAGCAGCTCCTGATAGTGCTGCTCCCCGCCCACTTCATCCGGGCTGATGCCACTCATCAGCCGGTCACGTATCTCCTGGGACTTGTATGAACCGTTGGTCCAGTAGCCGAAGTCGGAGGGGGCGCCATCGGAGAGGAAATAGAACTGCTTGTTGGTACCCTCCATGGCAACCTGATCCTGCGGGTTGCTCAGAATGGCATCGAGCTGGTTCAGCGCCTGGTAATAGGGAGTCCAGCCTGATGGAACTATGGTGTCGAAGAAGGCCTGGATATCGGCAAGGGAGTGCAACCAGCCGGAGACCTGACCATCCGGATAGCCCGCATGAGTCGCAATCTTGAACTGCACCTCTCCCGCCTTGTCATATTGCTCGAACATCGCCTTGATGGCCTGCTGGGAAATAGACCAACGGGTTGTCCACTGGCCGTTGGCATCGTGCACGTAGTCTTTCATCGAGCCGGACATATCCAGCGCTATGATGACGGAGTTGGATTGTGGCTCCACATCGCCCACCGCATGACTGATGGTGCCGGGGGTGGGGGCGCTGTCGATGATGTCGACGATCAGTTTCCCCTGAGTAAGCTGGTTCCCGACCTGGATATTCATGTCGAACGGGAGGGAGAGCAGATCCTTGCCCGGCAGGCCATGGTCCAGCGGCCGGAAGAGATCCAACTGATAGGAGCCCTGCTGGGGATCCAGCTGCGCGACCAGCACGTTCACCTTCTGTCCCCCTTCCATGATGAAGCCTGTCAGCTGCAGGCCATCCTGACTGACCTCATAACTGAGGGGATTGCCGCCGCTGTGCACCTCGGCCCCGCTCTGCTGGGTCGCAAAGCGGTAGTCATGAGGGGTTGCCTCATGGGCGCCCGGCAGCAGGCCCTCACTGTGAGCGGTGGCGCCTCCCGCCAGATCGCCTTCCTGCATCTCGACATGTAGCGGGGCCGTGCCGGAGAGGGGATCGCCGATGATGGTGATGGTGACCTTGGCCTGATCGGTTGCGCCGTGGATATCCCGGATGCTGTATTCAAACTCGATCGACTTGACCTCTCCCGGTTGCAGGTCACGTTGCCCCGCCGGCAATGTCTGGAGATATTTGGCGGCATCGAAGTGCAACTTGCCATTCACCAGCGTGATGTAGTCCGGGTAGCCGCCCTCTACGATAGCGATCGCATCCTGATTGGGATCGGTGTCATTCTTCAGTACATCGAGATCGAGGCTGCCTGTCTCGTTGGTCTGGAAGGCCTGATCGAAGTGGGTCAGGTCTGCCGTCACCTTGGTGATGAAGTATTCGGAGCCTTGCGGATCGACGATGCCATCTTTGTAGCCAATGGCCGACATCTCAATGGTGTCGAAGTAGCGGCCGCCGGCCTCGATCTGGAGCGTCTGCTTCCCGCCAGAGGTGCCTTCAAAGACACCGGTTGCGATCAGCTCACCCTTATAGAAGGCCTTCCATACGCCGCGTTCACAGCCGGGCTCCCAGCCGCCATTGAGACGATCAGACCACAGATTCTTGATCTCGATGGATGCGTGATCGGCGACCTGCCCTTGCTGGAAGGTAAAGCGCATGGCTTCACTCTTGTTTTCGCTGTCCAGATAACCAAGCTGTCCCGCCTGCACCGCATCCGCATTGGGCTGCTCAATGTCTGACTTCACCCCGTAGCGATGATCACCGTCGCCGGTGTAATCCGACTGCTCGGCATTGGCGATCTTCAACCCGGTCGTCGCATCGATGACATAGTAATCGACCTTGATATCGCCACTGGTATCCCAGTTCTGGCCATCGAGCGTGACCGTCTGCTGGGTGCTGGCGCCATCGTCCCGGGCATCGGGCGCTTCGTTGGTGCCGGTGATGGTGACGGTAACGCCGTGCTCGGCGGAGCCATCGGCGCTCTTGACCACGAAGTGCTCGCTCGGCAGGGTCTCACCCTCCTTGAGGGCCTGCACCGCGGGGTCGTTGTTGTCGAGGTTGTAGGTCCAGTTGCCGTCGGCATCG